>NZ_JAYFQD010000005.1:0-275782 GCF_034927365.1 Proteiniphilum sp.
AAGTCCTTGATGCTTAACCCGCTTTTCTGTTGGCGTTCCAATATTTCCAGGAATTCTTCTTTGCTTACAGGCTTCATAAAAAATAGGTTTGCCGGCAAAGATCGGAAAAAACCATTTACGCTAAAATAGGTATTTTATCGGGGGCTTACAAATTATTAAGGATCATAGGAAAGAAGTATTTCCTGTTCTTCGAACTCCTGTTGACCGCCCCGAAAGCGAATGTGACCGATGAGGACCTGAATCACGAGTGGATACACGTCATGCAGATGCGGGAACTATTGTATGTATTTTTCTACATCTTGTATGCAATTGAGTACCTGATCAGGTTAGTCATGCTCCGTAATACACATGAGGCATATAGAAATATCAGCTTTGAAAGAGAGGCGTATGCCAATGAAGGAAATTCTTCTTATTTGAAGATGCGAAAATTCTGGGCGGTCTGGAAGTATCTTTTTTAAGGTATAAAAAAGCCCCCGGTCGCAGTTGACTCTCTGACCTTTCAACTGTATAAAACGCGACGATACCGCGTACCCGAGAGCAATATAGTGTGATAACTGTATTGTCGATTGGTGCGGTATCGTCGCATTATTATTTGTCAGAGAGAAAGCAAAATTATAAATAAAAAATGAAACAAACTACACTTTTAAAATTTACATTATGAGAACTCCGATTACCTATTATGGCGGCAAACAAACGATGCTGAAGCACATTGTTCCGCTTATCCCGGCACATAACATTTATGTGGAAAGCTTTGCCGGTGGGGCTGCTGTTTTCTTTGCAAAACAACCAAGCCAGATGGATGTGATAAATGACTTGAATGGCGAACTGATCAACTTCTATCGTACGATCGTGAGTAATTTCGATGAACTGAAAAAGGAGATTGACCGGACATTACACAGTCGGTTCCAGCACGAGACGGCATGGTTCATCTATGAACATCCGGACTATTTCAGCAACGTGCAGCGTGCCTGGGCGGTGTGGGTGTTGAGTAAGATGGGATTTGCCGGACAGTTGTCCAACAGTTTCGGATTCGATAAGTCCGAAGGCCGCCAAGCAAAAAAAGTCGATTTTGCAAAGGAAGCGTTCACGGTCGAACTCAAACGGCGCCTCGAGGCAACCACGATCGAAAGTGATGATGCCTTCCGGATCATCGCCCGGTATGATACGCCCGACACGTTTCATTTCATCGATCCTCCCTATGTGGGAAGCGATATGGCTCATTATGCTGGTATGTTCGATGAACATGATCTCGACAGGCTGTTACAGCTATGTGTTACGCTTCAGGGGAAATTCATGCTTACGATGTATCCGAATGACAATATTCATTCCTACGCAGACCGGTTCGGCTGGATCATCCATACCGTCGAACGTCAGTTGAGCGCCAGTAAGAAGATCGAATCCCGGAGAAAACAGGAAGAATGGATCGTATGCAATTACCCAGAACCAACCCGGCAGGGTGAACTGAATTTGTTTGCAGCTTAATTTAAAGGGAATTTAATCCTGATTTAAAGGGTGTGTACAAAGCGGTCAAACATAACCGCTTTGTAATTATATTAGTCATATCCCTAAATATGCTCGAATTATGGCTGTTAGTGTAGTTATGCCAAATTCGACACCTATTTTCTTTCCATTTTTTATAAGTTTATCCCCCATTCTCCTGATCCATCCTTGAGTTTTTTTTCCGAGTTGTTCGGACTCATTATTATCCTTTTCACTTTCTAAAACTTCTTGTAAATCATCTATATCATGATCCTCTAATCCCAATTGAGACAGTTCATTCTTTAATTGATTAAAATCCCCTTTCTGTATATTGAGGTTTTGATCGATCTTGTTGTTATTCCCTATAGTTATAGAGTTTCCATCTCCGATGTTTGTAATGTTTTGAGTCATATAGTTATGTATTATTTGGTTTGCCTCACCTTTATTTTTTATTATTTCTTCTATTTCAACTTCATATCCCATTTCGACCTCTAAGGCCAAAGCCAGTTCTAATGCATGATTTCTAACTTTTATCAGGATATTCTTATAAGAAATAACACTTACAACTCTATGTAGATTTATTAAATTAAATCTTCGTGCTGTTGGATTGTATTCTCTAATAATATTAGTTATAATGGCTCCGAGTTCAGCTGGGACACTATAAGAAATACTGTCGTCTTCGCTATTTGCTATATTCTCGATGATTGAAATACCTTGAGTGATATTTATTTTTTTTGCAAAATATTCTAACCTTTCTGAAAATTTAAAAGCAGGTATAGGTTGATCCGGAATAGAATGACCGATTTGATTGATATATGTACCTTTTAAAAGCACATCACCTACTCTATAATTAGGTAAAACATCCTCATCTTCATAGCCATTCAATTCTTTATTTATCCAGTTTAGCAACTCGTTATTTTTAATTCTGGAAGCAAGAATTTTGAGTTTGTATAATCCATTGGTTAGGGACTCTCTTTCATTAGATAAAAGACTGATTATTTCAGTTAAAACATTCATTTTCGAAAATATTATTTGACACAAATATACTTACTATTTACGATTACATGTGTTTTTTATTACCTGATTAATTGACTATAGCAATATTATTATCATTAAGTATATTATTAATATTATCAATATTATAATAATAAGAGCTGTAATGGTTTTCGGTTTTTATATTCTTTGCTTTTTCTATTAGCTCTGTTTTACTCTCAACATCGAATAAGGTTTTTGCTTTATTGAAAAACCGCTTTGATTTCATCTTTTGGAAAAATGGATATAAAAACCGAATCCTACTATAACAACTTAATCTTGGACTCCAATCAAAACCATAAATCAACCCCAGATAGTATAAAATTGAGTCGATTTCAATTATCTCATCAAATTTGAGATATGTATTTGCATTTCGAGATCGAAGAATAAAAGATGAAAGAAAGTAATGCCTTAAATCTAATCTTTTTGTTCTATACTCATTTAGTGATTGAAGATATTTATTAAAAGCCTTGGCACAACTTATGTAATTAATATCTGCCGAATATTCACTTTCTCTCCAGTATGATGTAGTAACAATATCCTTTAGAACCGAATATCGTTCATATTTCAGAAGTAGAGCTGATAAATACAAGAACATTTCATTTAAAAAAAGAGAAATGTGTTCATTGTAATAAGGTGCGGATGAATATATAATATTATTAAGCTTTACCTCTATATTTAATAGATGTTCTAAAATAGATATTAGTAAATCAGAGTCTACATCTTTGTTATAGTTTATGTAGAGGCTAAATACTTCTACGACCTCATCTCTTAAGGGTCCCAGTTGGTTGAATCTATCTACCACAATGTCGTCAAAATCAGGCTTCTCTTTTTCTTCGTTAGACAATGAGAAAGATAATAAGGTTTCTCCTAACTCACGAAAATAATCTTTCATTAACGCATTAGTGTTAGGCTTTGAACTGACAATAGCCTCTTTTAATGGCCTAAATTTGTGGGCCGTACTATATACGATAACAGAATCATCCGTTATATACGATGGCAATTGACCTAATGGAGGCCTGCTTCTTTTAGGTTTATTATTAATATCCCGCATTAACTCTTCATATCGCTCCTCGAATTTGTCCGGATCTCGCATATCAACACCTATCCTGCTATGAATAAAGGTGGGGAGATTCGGGGAACCATCTTTTGATGATCTGATAACAGGAATAAATTTTGTTTGATCAGCACTGCTATAAATTTCTTTTGATACTATCAAACTTTCTTCACCCACGCCTCCTTTACGGTTATTGGCTTTTATAACGTAATCATCATTACATATAAGAAGAACTTTACAGATTTCAGGATCATTCACCATTTTTTCCATAAATGAGTATTTGTCATGACCTTTGGCTAAATCCCATTCATCAATAATCACATGTACACCTTCACGATGTAAGCGGTCGGCTAAATCTAATACCCATTCCTTGTTTTCTTCCGGTTTCCAACTGTACGAAATGAATATTTTCGGAGAGGCTGTTTTTTCTTCTGACATAAAGCTATTTTCAATGATTATTTAGCTGCAAATCTACAAAACTATTTCGATACCAAATAAAAAACCGCTTCTATTTTCACAAACAGAAGCGGCCAATAATAAAAAAAAGTCATTTATCATCAAAATAAGCCCGGTATGAAATGGGCTGTTCCCATATTTAATAATACCTTAGCGATATAGTCTTTATCAGAGAAATGTGTTTTTAATCCTAAACTTTCACTCTCTCCGTAAACTTGAATTTCACCTTTCTCAATATAAAAGAACCCCGCACTTATGGGCTTTGCCCGATCTATCTTTATTTGGGCGTGTGTAGTGTGCTTCCCAAATATAACCGGCTCTATCAGTCCGGTTTTTTCATCTTCAAAAATTATATACTTCATCCGTTATTGTTATTTTGAGAAAATCAACAATCTCCTTCATATCCATATTCATAATTCAGTAAATCTTTCTGATCCGGCACCCGCCGGTGAACGATACGGTATATTTCATCCCAATCGGGTATTTTTACCAGTCCCCGGTCATCGATGTATAAATCTGCTCCAACTTTGCGGGAATCACTTCCATTGTGAGACACTATGTTGTAGCGTATGTTTTCGTTGATGGTGTCAAAACGAATGCCATTTTCAGAGCAATACTTCACCGCCTCGGCCAACTTCTGCCCAGTCCGACATGTCCATAATATCAGCTGATATCCTTCTTTCTTTAGCTTTCTTAGCGTCTCAATTGCCCCCGGCATAGGATCACCGATAAAAGGGTAATCGTCTTTCACTATCGTTCCATCAAAATCTACTGCTATAATCATGCCTCAATATCCTTTACCTTATTCCACATTTTCACTGCATATTCATCGTTGATCTCAAGGAGGCTGTCAACATGTTTAATACCATTTACGATAGTAGAATGATTTCGTTCGCACAGCCGACCAATAGTTTTAAACGAATAACTTTTTTTCATGCGTAGCAACTTCCAATACAATTGCCTCACAAGAGCGATATCTTGTATCCGTGAACGCCCCAATATGTCATCAACATGCATTCCGGTTCTTACAGACACATCACAGATCATCCCAAACGGTTTAAAAGTTCCAGATCATCCCTCAAGACATCTTCCCGTAGCTTCTTTATGTTCCGGTCGCTTTCCTGGCGGTATAATTCACTCATGCGGTCAAGCGCATGTTTCAAATCTTCCATGTCTTCCCTTTGCATAAGGATAACCAATACCAGGGCCAATGCCAGTATAGATAATCCGATGATAATAAATAGTTCCATAATTTGTAATTTAAAAAGTGAATAAATTTGCTCCACGGCGGGGAATCGAACCCCGCCCGAGAACCATTGTGGATTAGGCTTCCGTCATTCCAAGAGGCACGGCGATCCATTCGTTTTGCTCATTCTTGTATTCTGCCTTTACAAAAGTCTTTGACACGGCTGGACGATACGCGTCCTCGATGATCTTCACCCCGTCGATGAACTTTTCGTTGCCGCTTTGCTCTGCCATCTTCCTTAGTTGAAGCACGCGTGAAGCTTTAAGGTTACCCGTCTGGTCCCGGCTCAGGAGTTTGAGCACTCCTTCAACGAGTAAGCTACTGTCATTGTCTTTAGCCAGTGATTTGAGATATTCTTTGACCTTTTCTATGCCCACATTCACCGTGTCATCGTAATTGTCCGTTTCATAATTGCCGAGAATAATTCTCATTGTGCCGTTCCTATGTGTGAACGCATGTGATTTCTGCCCGTCTTTCACGCCATACACGTCTGCTTTCATCTCCACAACTTGGGCAAACGTGTCATAGCAAAGTTTCTTTCCTATACGGAGTTGATCCGCAATCCCCTTCAGGGAAGGAAAGCACATCTCGATGCTTTCATCCACTAATTGCTTGTAGCTTTCACGGTCCTGTGCCTGTTTTTCGGCCTTTAATTTTGCTTTCCTTTGTGCCTGAAATGCTTCCCATTCGGCGAGCTCTTCAGGAGTCATTGTTACGGTTTCTTGTTTCATATCAATAATTTAATTAAGTGTTTTTTTTAGTCCTGTGTTTATCCCACAGTCATACCCCCTATTATAAGCAGATGACTTTACCTTGATTTCTTTGAGAGGCTTACTTCTCAATTTCAGGTTTGCATAAACGTATTTGTCAATCAACTCGTCATGCTTGACAATAAGAGATGTGCATTCCTTTGTTTGAATCCGATCTAATTTGACAGACAAACCGATAGGGCATCCAAGTAGAAAAGAAGTAATATGTTTCCTCTTGTAACTCTCAGTCAATTGCCCTCCCCTCATGTGTTTCCTAACCTTTTCGTAATCCTTTTTTGCATTATACAGGTAAATTGATTGCAGTGAGTTGAAAAGGTCGATCACCGCAGTAGTATTCAACTCCGTGCCAAGAATGAATACTTTATAAGACGAAGCGATCATCCGGCAGTAATTGTATCGGCAAAGTGTCATTAACAGCCTTTCTTTCCATGCTCTTCCATACATGTTTTGAACGGAAATAAGTTCACTTTTTTCAATTTCTATTGATGGCTTTTCATCTGAGCGACTT
Organism: Proteiniphilum sp.; assembly: GCF_034927365.1. GTDB lineage: Bacteria > Bacteroidota > Bacteroidia > Bacteroidales > Dysgonomonadaceae > Proteiniphilum. The sequence continues at coordinate 6,549 of NZ_JAYFQD010000005.1, forward strand.
TCAATATCAACCAATGATAGATTATACTTCGTAAGTAGCCTGTGTACAGCCAAAGAAGCGTTTTCCGATTCAGCAATAGAATTTATCCGGGCCGCTCCCTCACTTAATTGTTTGAGTTTTCTTATTTTGTCTATTATACTTTGAGAAGCTTCCATTAATCATAAATCGTTTAATTCGTTTTCGATCTCATCCAGTTGACGTTGTGGGTTTGGCTCGTTAAGCATATTGTTGAAGGTTGTATAACTTACACCTACAACCGGCTTTATGTGAATATCGAACACACGCCTACGCACACTATGATTTGTTTCGTGCATTTCAAGAAGTTCGAGTACTTGTACACATCGCCTCAAATACGCCGCGCGGCGTCCCAGTTGCATCTTCCGGATATTCATTACCTCAGTTTATTCGTGCCAGTCGTTCATATTCGTCCCTTACCGCCTTGTCCTTTGAAAGGATGGCCTGCATTTTCGGAATAAACAGTTTCAGTTCCTCGATGGACATTTCGCCCAACGTCTTACCAGCGATCCGCGGTTGCCGCATGAAAGCGTTTACCCGGTTCCAGTCTGTCGTGTCGATGCCATGCTTTTGCAGGCGGTGCAATACCGCGCTACGCAGGCGTTTCAGTTCGGTGACGTCCGGCGATTGTGCCGGCTTCACCTGTTTCGGTTTCTTCCCGTTCATTTCATCCACAATACGTTGCATGTCATTGATCATGCGCTGGTAGTCGTAAGGCTTCTTTTCGTGGAATTCCCGGAGAGATGTGGTAAGCAGCCCGCTGTACTGCCATACCAGATCTTCTTTGTCCACGCCCGGCATTTGCCCCAACAGCGCATGGAATCTTGCAAACGTGCTTATTCTTTTAGCTTGCTGCTGCATGACGTCTTTTGAGTTTTTCCCGATTGATAATTCTTTTTATCCGGCGTTTGTCTTCTACCACACGTATACGGATGCCGTCTGAGAGCTGAACCGTGGACGGCTCGCATTCTTCGAAGATTTGCTTTTGCAGTTCCCTGTCCGTAAATCCGTTCACCTCGCATATTTTGCGCGTGTCGGCAAGCGTGGCGCCCACCAGATGCACATACTTACGCCCGAAGCGGCTGTCCACCTCGTCGTAACCCATTTTGTTGAGACGTACACCGCGTTTGATCTCGTATTCGAGATTCTCGGTGCCGATGATGACCATTCCCAAAATATCCTCATTCTCATTGAAGAGATGGATGATGCTTCTCAATGCGGCCGGCTTAAGCGAATTTGCCTGATCCAGGATGATGAGCGGCCTCATGTTCGCTGTACGCTTGATCGCCTCAGAAACACTTTCGATGATGGTGGATGAAGTGATGTACCCTTTCGGTATGTTTGCGCCCACCTCTTGCGCCATCTTCGTCAGGAACGTGCGTGCACCCCATTCCTTACAATTAATCTTGAATACCCCTGAACGGCGATGCTGGCTTAGAAAATAATCTGCCGGGGTTGTCTTTCCGCTTCCGGCACGGTGACTGATGCCTATGAACATGCTTTCGTTCTTTGCATCCTGCAATGTCTGATACACGATCATGAAATCGGTGATGTCGGTCGCTATTTGCCAATCCCCGGTGTCAAAGTCGTATCCCAACGCCAATGCGATGGTTTCATACACCCCGTCGCCTTCGGCCAGATAAGTGCCATTGCGAAGCTGCGAAATGGTCGCCTCGCTTAATTGGCACTTCTTTGCCACGGCGCGGTAACTCCCGAGCCGGTCTTTTTCGGCTTCGACGAGTTTCATGATTTCTTTTTTCTGGTTGTCTGTCATTTTGTTATTGAGTTTAAAGTGACTTTAAATTGAGTTTAAATCAATACATGTTCCTTGAATTCACATGTACCGGTTCTTCTTCATCGGTAGCCCATTCCTTGTTCAGAAATGCGGTTTCGGCCGCCTCATAGAGGCTTTTTGCGATGTTCCCTCCCTGCATGGCTCCCACTTCCGGGGAGATCGCATCTTCCTCGTCTGACTCTGTGACGGTCAATCTCCGGCGTTCTATATCCTGTAACCGCTGTTTGCGCCGCTCTTCGTTTTTCTCCGCGATCTTCTTTGTGATCCCGACGGCCCTCATGTCTTTGTTGGGTCCGAACCGTTGTGCCGGTGTAATCTCGTTGAATGAGCCGAGATACGTGTCGCCGTGGTAAAGGTGTACGGTGCTCAAATCTTCGTAATCAAAGCAATTCCATAACTTTTCCCCGGTGTATTTTTCTGTTATATCCACATCATCGATGCCATAATAATATACCGCCCCCTCGATCTGGGTTTGGATCATATAATTCCTGATGCTTACCTGTTTGCGTAATCCGAACAGGAAGCAATATTGAGGCTGATCCACAGCGATGGTATTGGGCTTGTCGCTTTCGTCGTGCAGTTCCAACGGACTTTTATCTATGTTCCGGAACTTACGTGAATAGGCGTTATAGGGCGTATTGATGTAATTTTCAAGGATTGTGTCTGTTTCACGGATGGCACTATCGAAATTGAAATTGTTCTTTGCCGCCCACGCGCGCATTTCGGTTATATACTCCTTGCTGCGGTGTGCGTACCGGCGGGATGACTTGACACCCTCGCCATAATAGAGGTCGCTTTCGGACATGAACACGGATTGCAAGGTGCCGAACCACCGCTCGATGTTTCCTTTGCCCTCTGCCTTATGCGCCTTGGTCATGATCACGCCTTTGAGGTGCATTTGACTCTCAATCCATTGCCATTCTTCCGAATTGTGCCCCGGAAAGCGGTCATAGATGAATTCGTACGGAAGATACCCAGAATTGCGTACGGCCATGGCCAGTGCGCCGATGACGGCCTGTGCACTCTCTTCGTAACAGTACTCCCAACCGAGTGGTAATCCGCTCATCACGTCACGCACGGCAACGATATACAGGAACTTTTGCCCGGTACGCTTTTTGCCCTCTTTATCAATCCAGGTCGCACGGTGATCCACTATGTTCACACGGGTACCATCGACCTGCCATGCATCCCCTGCAAACAGAGCCGATTGCATTGGAGTGTAACCGCGATAATGGGCATTGTGCCGTGTGTTGGCTCCATAACGTTGCTGAATAAGGAATTTCATCTCCGGTGTCTTTACCGCATCGCTCACCCACCGTTCCGAAGGGAATTCTTCAAAGCCGTTTTGTTGGCAGATCAGCCGTATTTTACGGTAGATATACGCCGATGTGTAGTTCTTCTGGCTCGATGCCAGTTCCACTAATGTACCGTTTATGAAATCGTTATTTTTGTACTTCGCCCGGTTGGTGTTGCCGGTGTTTTTTACACCGATTATATCGGTAATTCTTTCACCTGAGGCGTATGCCTGAATTTTGTCACGTAGATTTCTCCATGTTACCGGTAGATACTTTAGTTCCTGAAGGCGTATTTCTTTCACTAATTGATCAAAAACGGCACTTTTCGAGTAAGAAATACCTTTCAGCTCTACATAATTACGTGCTTCGTGGATCACTGCGGCCGCTTGTGCCAGTTCCTTCGCTATCTTGTATTTATAATTGGCGTAATCCGGAAGAAATTGTTTATAAGTGTTCCATACTGCCTCGTTGATAATATCTTCAGTGTCGCTTTGAGGTTTCACCGCATAGCGTTGCAATGTGGCGATATCCGGAAGTTGTGAGCGATATTTATCTGGCAGAGAGTTGTAATCGAAATAACAAATTCCATTAATTTCGTTATGTTTCCACGATCCATTTCTCCTTTTTGCCCGTGACTTTGCCACACGCAGATAGCTAAAGTCCACATCGGTATTACCCTGCACGTACGACTGTGAGAGCCATAAACCCGAATTATAGGTAATTATTTCTCCTGATGTGATATTCATATCGTTCTGAAATTGAATTGTTCCTATGGGCGGAATCGAACCGCCCCGAGAACCGTTTAGGATTTTATAGTTCGTCCTATGAAGGAAAGACTTTGTAAGGCAGATTTTAGTTGTTCGTCTTTATACTTTTTGTCTCTATTCTCCCAGCACTTTTCGCAGTGAAAACCTGAAAGCGCATTGTAAAAACCGCCTTTCAGTTCTTTTCCGCATTTGCAGCATTTTAGCGTTTTCATAACTCAGTCAAATAAAGAGGGTTGATTATTGTTTTTGAGTACAGTTATAGAGGTCGCCGCATTGTACCGGCCATGTACTTGGGCGCGGCCATTCTTAATGTCGACAAGCATATCTACCTCGTGTTTCCACTTGGTAATGTTCTCGCCCATCTGCATGATCAGGTGCCAGGACAACTTACGTCGTTTGAATTTCTGCCTGAGTGCCTCAAAGTCGAGGTAACTCATCTGCACATGCTGCACGCTGTCGATGATCACGAAGCGATATCCGCCGTTCTGGATAGTTTTCTCGATCTGGTCGATGTTCTTGGTATGAATGAACCGCACTTTTTCGCTTGTCACACCACAATGTTTCAGCCGGTTCTGTAATGTTTTGGAGTTTAACCGCTCTTCAGCGCTCACATAGAGCACACGCCCGAATTGGCTCACGTATTGGGCGAATTTTGCAGCATACGTGCTTTTACCGCTCTTTGCTTCGCCCCGGATAAGGGTACTGAAGCGGATGTCCGGCTCACCTAATATCTTTTCCCAGTCGCCTGTAAACGGATACGTTTCGATATTCCGCTCTGCTATTTGAATTGGGGATACTGTTTTCATAGGCTCATCCGTATTATGATACTACCCATATACAAGCCCGCTAATGCTATGGCAGTCCAACATATCCGGCTGTTTAAAGGCTCTGAGAATAGGTTGTCAAATAACCAATAAATGAAGTCTTTCATAGTTGCGCCTCTATTAAGTCGTATAACTCACTTTGCAGTTCATCTGCTTTCTCATACAGCGTTTCAAGCTGTTCAGTAGTGTCAGGCCCAAATGCGCCGTCTTTCAGTTCCTCCAGTTCGCATAATAATTTAAATGCGAGATCGTGTGCCTTTGATAAATTACTCATGATTAAATTATTTAGATAGTTCAACTTCTTGTTGTAATTTCTCACGCATACCGATCACTCTCGAGAGTATGTCCACGATCTGTGAATGATACTTCGACCCTTCCCTTTTCAAGGCCACATAAGCGTTTTGTTCGGAGATACCGAGCATTACGCCCGCTGTCTTTAAGTCCCCGTGCTTTTTTTTCTTTATGATTTCTTCGGCAGTCATGATTTTTTATTCTACTTTTGTTTAAGATTTTCGACAAAGATAAATGACAATATTCATTTTTCAAAATAAAATGATGACTTTTTTCATTTTAATTTAATGAAGGCAATAGATCGGTTATATTCATATTTTGAATCAAAAAAGATAAAACCCACGGTTTTTGAACGAACCGTGGGCTTTTCATCTGGTTATTTGAGCAATATGAAGAAGCGGAATGCCGATTTAGGAGAGGGGACACTTCGAAAAATAAATGACTATTGTCATGATTTAAGTATCGAATGGTTGATTACCGGAAAAGGAGAGATGATTAAATTAAAATCTGATTTATCATCCGCTGCTCAAAACGACAAGATGTTACTGGATAAGATCATAGAACTGACCAAGGAGAACACGTTATTGCGTGCGGAAATAAACAAGTTAAGTGAACAAAAAAAATACTCCCAATCAGATTATCCAAATGTTCTTGTTGCAGAACCGAAATTAAAAGGTCTGAAATAGGATTAGGAATAGAATGCTGAAAAGCACTCTTTGTAGACTTCCCAGTATGGTTAAGCCATAATCAAGAATAGATTATTTAATTTGAAATAAAACACATGGACATGGAAAATAAATCTAAATCAAAAAAAGGATGTCTTCTCGTATTTTTAGTGTTTTCGGTGATAATTATTATTATATCATTATTTTCTAATAATGAAGATTCGAATGATCCGATAAGTCAGACGAATTTACAGGAGGACAAACAAGAGGTGGTTGATAGCGCTCTGATTAAATTGCAGGATAGTTTAAGAGCCGAGACTAAGAAAAAGATAGACTCAGAAATTACAAAGTTCACTACTAATTATGATGATATTGAGGGTGTCACATGGATTTACAGTAAGTCTAAGCCGTATTATGCAAACACAAAAGCATTTTATAATTATATTGGAATGAGGGATAATGGACAGGTTTGGAAACGGCTTGTTATTCGCTATCATGGAGATGATTGGTTGTTTATCAATAAAATAATTATCAAAACGGATGAACAAACCTATACGCTTGATGCATCGAACTCAAAAAGAGACAATAATACAGAAGTTTGGGAATGGATAGATATTGAGGAAGGGACTGCTGAATTCATAATTATTAATGATATCATCAATTCAAAACAAACAAAGGTGCGATTTGTAGGCGATCAATATCATTTCGATTGGATACTACCTAAAAAGACAGTTACAGGCTTAAAAGAGATAGAAGATTTTTATTATCTTTTAAATTCATATTACGTGTCTGGTAAATAACCGTATTGATAACGTTTCATTCCTATATTGAATTGCCGATTGATAATCAGATTATCCAAATGTTCTTGTTGCAGAACCGAAGTTAAAAGGTTTGAAATAGGATTAAAAATAGAATGCTGAAAAGCACTGTTTGTAGACTTCCCTATGAATTAATTAAACTTATTTGATATGGGGCTTATTGGTTGGATCAATACTGCGAAATATGTTTCAAGGCTGTCCGAGGCTATTAATCGCTTTGAGACAGAAAAGCATCTTGATTACCTTATTAACAATATGGAATCAGGTGCTGAAGAAATTATAAAAAAAGAACTGGTTAAAGGTTTTGATAAAAAAATCACCCCCGATAATGTCAGTCATTTAGGGGATAAGTATCTTCTTTTCTGCAAGAAATTATTACCCAATACCAATTTATCAGAAATAGAGAATCTTTTAAGAGATACTGAGGTGAGGGCGATGGAAAATTTTGTTAGGGTTTTCGCTAATACGCAAATAGATGAAAATGAATGTTTATCACCTGACGGCGTTCAAAGGATTATCGAATTCAGTACAGTAAGTAATTGCGATCTATATAGTTCTAAAAAAGAGGTTGAATCAGCATTTGGAAAGAATATAGAATATTGGAAAATTGAGAATAGTATATTTGAAGTTTGCTCTTCAGATTTCATTTTGAAACCAAAAGAGGAGTGTTATTTTCGATCTTCTGGCTCTGTATCTGAAAGAAAACAAGTAACGCAAAGAATAGATTACGGAGGCCCCAGGGCACGGATAAAGATTGCTAAAGGAATCAGTTATAATTTAGGTTCGATAGCAGCATCAACTCATAAGGTTCTAAAAGATATAGATTTGGGATATGGCAATGTAAACATTACTAACAAAAACATATTGTACAAAGGCGCGGTAAAATCATTGTCAATACCGCTCTCAAGCATCATCGATATAGAATTTTATGTCGATGCATGTATTTTATATCGAAATAGAGGTAATCCTTTTGTATGTCGAATTGACAATCAAGATAAATTTAACAGGTATTTGCGTGCCATGTTGTGAGGTTTTTAATTCCTTATAAAACTTATTCAAGATTAATTATCTGTTGATAACAAAAGTGCGTATATTGAATTGCCGATTTTGCGATTAAAGTTTGCGATTAATGATGGAAAAGTGCGTATATTGAATTGCCGATTAATCTTGATACGGAAACCATTTTTATTTACTTATAAGGTCTCTTGAAAAAATGAGACCCAAAATTATGCTACAATCCTGAGGTTAGTTAAGGCCAATTTTAGCTTCCAACTTCGTGAGTTTTGCCTCGTTCTTCTGGATGCTCTTTTCCAGTTTTTTGATTTGATCCTCATTTTTTGTTAGCTTGGCATCGGCTTTGCTGGCGGACTTGGCCTTTGACTCGGCTTGTTTGGCGGCCTTCTTGGCTTTTTTTGCTTTACTTTTACTGTCGACCTCCTTGCTCAGGTTTCTTGCCGTTTTGGTATTTTTATCTGCTGCTGACACTGCCTCACTATGCTTTTTGTTCTTTTCGGCAACCAGTACATCTTTTTGCAAATAGAGTTTTTCCAGTTTCTCCCTATCTTTTTCTAATGTCTCCTGGAGCTTGGTATATTCTTTTTCTTCTTTTGAAAGTGCAGGGACATCCTGCGCCCAGGCAGTTGTTGCCGAAACTGCCATGAAAACAACGGCAGCTAAAATAAATTTTCTCATAGTTGTCTAATTTGGAATTCTGTGAAATTAAAATGTTTTGATACAAACATAAACAATGCCGGAAGAGATTATGTTCAATTTGTACAGTAGTTTAAAAAACTATAACTTTGTTGGACTTATATCACCAGTCATTGCCCCGGCAGGCTAAATTTAATCCTGAGCAAGTATGAAGAGTGTAAAATCGGTATTCCTGTTTATTCTTATCTTTTCGTCCGTTTCTTGTCAATCGACGAAGGAAAGTGATCCCTCGCCTCGAATTATCAATATCATTAATTTCATCAGACAGACCGATTATCGTCTGGAAAATGCTGATTCACTTATGTTCGATGCTGTTGAAAAGCAGATTGAGTTGCTTGGGCAATATGATTTCCCGGCTACATTTTTATTTCAGTATGATGCCCTGATCAATCCGGAGTACGAGCAACTGATGAAAAGCCGGCTCGGTCAACAATGTGAGATCGGAGCATGGTGGGAAATTACCCAGCCTCATGTAGAAGCTGCGGGGATAAAATGGCGTGGCCAACATTCATGGGTCTCTACGGCCAATATTGCTTTCACTACCGGCTATACTCCCGAAGAAAGGGAGAAGCTGGTAGATGTTTATATGAATAAATTCAGGGAGATATACGGCGATTATCCGAAGTCTGTTGGCTCGTGGTATATTGATTCCCATACGTTGGCTTATATGTACGACAAGTATGGGATTGTGGCTTCCTGCAACTGTAAGGATCAGGTGGGAACGGATGGATATACGCTGTGGGGAGGCTATTGGAATCAGGCCTATTACCCGAGCCGGAAAAATGGATATATGCCGGCACAGTCGGTAGAGGGACAAATTCCGGTGCCGGTTTTTCGTATGCTGGGTAGTGATCCGATGTATCAATATGATAACGGAGTGGGCGGTAACGGGCAAGGAGTGATCTCATTGGAGCCTGTATATCGTGATTCGGGGAAAAACAAAAAATGGGTCGACTATTTCTTTGAATCCATAGTAAATGGACCTTCCCTGGCTTTTAATTATGCACAGGCGGGACAGGAAAATTCTTTTACCTGGGCCGGAATGGGTGAAGGATTGGAAATGCAGTTCCCGATTATAGATTCATTGAGGACTGCAGGGAAGATACGGCTGGAAACATTGGGGGCATCCGGTAAGTGGTTCAGGGAACATTTTCAAACAACCCCTGCCACGGCGGTTACTACACTGACCGATGTCAGGGATAAAGGGAACAAGTCGGTTTGGTATAATAGCCGCTATTACCGCACTAATTTATTCTGGGAGAATGATGGTTTTTGCTTTAGGGATATCCATCTGTTTAATGAGAACTTTGAGTCGGAATACCTGAATACCCCCGGTACCGGTGGACAGTTCTACTATTATACGCTTCCTGTTATCGACAGATTTCATTGGAGTACGCGTGATGAGTTGACAGGCCTCAGGATTGTGAAGATCGATGATGAGGGAAAGAAACAGCGTGTAGTTCTGAAGGATCCTATTGTAACCGAAACATCGAAAACGACCTTAAAAGTTGAATCAAAGGATCAGGATGACACTGATTATATTATCCTATTGAAGGAGGATAAGATAGAGATTTCTTGTAAGGCAAAAGCGAAAGATATGCATTGGTTCCTGGAATTGGAAGTGCCACAAGAGAGGATGGGACGGTTGCCCTTCAAGAATTATGAGCCATCTTCCATCTCTTCTTCCTTCAGAGGATTTGATTACAAGATCAACATTGAAAAAGGATTTATCATTCAAGGAGAAAATAGTGGTTTTGTATTCAGGGTAGCGCCTGAAAAAAATAGGGTGATCATAAGTGGAGTAACAAATATCTAAAATTTACCAGGATGAGAAAAATAGTTTATCTTCAGCCAATCCTGCTTCTCATCATGATGAGTGAGCCGTTATTTTCCCAATATACCCAGAAAGAGTTTGACTTCGATCTATGGCCAAACGGTTTTCCCAATACAAACGGTATTGACCATCTGGCTTTTGACGACAATACGCGTAATTATAAGCCATCGCTGAGAGTTTTCCTTCCTCCGAAGGAAATATCTACCGGACGTATGATCATAGCTTGCCCGGGAGGAGCTTACTATGGTTTGGCTTACCAACATGAAGGATATGACTGGGCTCCTTTCTTTAATAAGATGGGAATAGCTTATGCTGTTTTAAAATATCGTATGCCCAGAGGGGTGAAAGAAGTGCCTTTCTCCGATGCCGAAGAAGCGATCAGGGTGGTAAAGGAGATGGGAAAAGAATGGCATATCAACCCTGATGATGTCGGGATCATGGGTTCGTCGGCAGGAGGCCATCTGGCATCGACGGTGGCAACCCATATAAAAACCGATTTATGTCCGGCATTCCAGATCCTGTTTTATCCGGTGATCACCATGGATAAGACTTTTACCCACATGGGATCGCGTAACAATTTGCTGGGAGAGAATGTCTCACAAGAACTGGAGGATCTCTATTCCAATGAAAAACAGGTGACCGGTGACACACCAAGAGCATTTATTGTGTTCTCGGACGATGATGATGGGGTACCGACGCCTAACGGAGTCTATTATTATCTCGCTTTAAAGAAAAATAAAGTGCCTGCTTCCCTGTTTATCTATCCTTCGGGTGGCCACGGTTGGGGTTATAGAACCGATTTCAAATATCACAAGGAGATGTTACAGGATCTGAGCTCATGGCTTTCAAGTTTTTAAAATAATTATTCTGCAGCCTTGTGTTTATAGGCATTATATTTGTACATTTATCTCCTTAAATATCTTGCTGTATGAAACGAACACTGTTGACGCTTGTAATCTTATTTATTTCCATATCGACTCTCACCTTTGGACAGGGTACTCCATGGCAGAAGTCGCTCCCCGAAAGCCGCCGCTCTTCGGGAGAGCTATTCGTCTATCAATTAAACGAGAAAGATGTGCGGAATCTGTATCTGAAAGGAAAGCGTTTGGATGAATCCATGCTGCATACTTTTGTGATGCGTTGTGCCGAGTCTAAAGATATTCCTGCATTGCCGAGAGGTAATTATATAGAGGTGAGGACAGTTGATAATAAGCTGGAATACAGCGATCATACCGTTGATAATTTTTATTACAACATTGTCAAAGATGAAAAGGTGATGCTTTTCATTTCGGATACCCTGGGGAATGTGATCACTGACGCTGTGGTCAAACGGGGACTGAAACGGTTGAAGTTTGACGAATCCACCCGGACGTACAATACCCGGCGGATAGCAGATGAGAAGATAGTGGAAGTAAATAATAATGGGGTACTGCATTATATTGAATTTGAGGAAGGATATCGCTATCATTATCGTCCTCATTTTTTTAGAAGTAGTTGGTATAGGATAAGGAATGGATTCTACAGGATATTCGATCCGGATATGGCTAATATACCGGATAAATATGATGGTTTTGTCGTGTGTAGTAAGCCTAAATATAAACCGGGAGAGACTGTTCGTTTCAAAGGGTACATCCACCACAACGGAAAGCCATACAATAAAGAGGTGGAAGTTTCACTTGTTTCCCGTTATCCCGCGAAAATAGATACTACACTGGTATCTCTTCAGCCTTATCGGCCGGGGATGTATGAATGGGAGTTTGTCCTGACAGATAGCCTCAAACTGTTGCTTGATAACAGATATAATATCGAGTTGAAGACCAGGGGCAGGAACGGCAACCATATCAGTGGAGAATTCCGTTATGAAGAATATGAACTGGGACGGGTTTCGTTCGAAGCGAAAGCCGACAAGGAAAGATATGTGAAGGGGGATACGGTGAAACTGCAGTTCAGTGCTAAAGATGAGAACGATATGCCGGTTTATGACGGCCGCATCGATATCACTGTACGGCCATCCAGGCGATCGGAATGGAAATATTATGCAGATAACTCTTTTATCCCTGACGAACTGTGGAAGCATTCATTGGATATGGATACCAAAGCCTCTTCGGAATTTGTATTGCCGGATTCACTGTTTGTGCCTGGTATGGGGATCCATTATGAGGTGGAATGCGGTTTTCTTGACTCAGGCAATGAGAAACAGGTGAGTAAGATGACACTCTATATGGATACGCGTGACCGGCAGATCGATTTCTCGGTGAAAAAAGGATTTTTGACTATCAGGGAAATGGTAGAGGGAACAAGTAGGCCGGTGCAGGCATCCCTTATAGCTTATAACTCGGAAGGGGAGATTTCGTTCAGCGATTCGGTGCAATTACCCTATTCTCTACCCTTACAGTGGATTGCCGACCATTATGAAGTGACTACCGCCACATCGTCCGGAATTTTTTTCGTGAAGGATATAAAAGAAAATATTCTGGAATACCGTTTCTTCAGGGAAGCGGGGAATATACGGCTGGTGGCGGATAATCCTGCCGGATATCCCTTCTGGTACACTATCAGGAAAGGTAAGGAGATTATTAAAAAAGGATATACATCGAATCTCGATTATTCCTATAAGGATAAGGGAAAGCAGGGGTATACCATGCAGTTGGCTTACCTGTTGGGGGAAGAGGCAAAAACCGTCACCGGAAGTTTGCCTTATGAGGAGAAGAATATATCCATGGAGGTAAACACCCCTACGATGGTCTATCCGGGACAGACCGCCAAAGTGGAGTTGCTCGTCAGGGATAAGAAAGGACGGCCCGTGAAAAATGCCGATATTACAGCCTATGCATATACCTCCAAATTCAATATGCATTCCCCTAACGTGGCTATTTTTGGGAAATCGGTTTCGGGTAAACGGTTTGATAACAGACATTACGATCTATCCGAAGCGGGACCGTATAATGCCAAAAGCCCGATGGATTGGTCGATCTGGAAAGAACGGATGGGACTCGACTCGATAGAATACTATAAGTTCCTCTATCCCAGTATCTGTTATGAATATTCCGAAGAGGTTCCGGATAGAGTAACCCAAATAGCCCCTTATGTGGTAATCGATGGGAATCCCCAGGGAGTCCATATCCTCTGGATCGACGACCAACCTCATTATTTCTATCGGGCGCAGCAACTGGATGTATACAGTTTTCCGGTAGCGCCGGGATACCATACGTTGAAGTTCCGCACATATGGACGGAACATAACGGTGGAGAATGTATATGTAAGGGAAGGAATGAAGACGATATTATCCGTCAACGCTGAGAAATCAGCTGTTCTCCTGAACTCCGGGGATAAGGTGGGGGACCACCCTTTGCAAATAACCGTGAAGAATCTAAACCGTAAAAACAGGGGGAGATTAAGCGAATGGGAGATGGCGCAGCTTGAGGAGCATATGATCACGGTGGATAATAATGTCGGGACAGTGAGTCTGCCTAACGATAATCCTATATATATACCAGCGGTGTTTCATGCCGGAAGGGTTTATTATTTATTGAACAGTGCAGTGGATCGGCGATACGAATATAGAACCGGCTCCTATCTGTCGGAATCTACCCTGGTTGGTCCGTTCCCTCATGTGAGGACTTCTTCCGGCGATGCAAACGTGGGGGGGGTGTACGCTGATACGATGTTTATTAATAGCTTTCCCATTGAGGGTGGTCATCGTTATGAGGTGAGAAAGGACAGTGTCGCCCGGACAAAATGGGGAAAGGTTCCCTTCTCGGCAAGTATCTCACCTTTCTCTTCACCGCTTGCTTTTTCTCAGAATGCGCTTACCCCGGAAAGCGTCACCGGGATGTTCCGTGAAGGGTTACTGGACCGGATAGAGCGGAAAGCAGGGTTGATGATGTCGACCGGAGTGAATAACGGGAAGGGCAGACGTCCCGAAAAGAATAATCCTGTTGTAAATCAAAATGAACGAGGTTGTCAACTCAAGTTGGTGGTCGGATCCCTCGCGGACGGGAAAATGGAGGCCAAACCTTTGATGATATGCTTGTCGTCTATGGATGAGTCTAATGAAGCACAGTATATATATTACGGAGCTACCCGTGATTTCAATCAACTGCCGGAAGGAAACTGGCAACTCGACCTGATTTTTAGAGATACAACCCGATATGCGATACCGGTGACACTTAAACCAAATGGTCTGAATTACCTGAAAATCGATTCGATCACTCCTTTGCCTGTGGATAGTATTGGGCGGACTGTCTTTGCCCGGATCGATTCCCATTTATATCTTTCCCAACCGAAAAATCTACGGAATAGGATATCTGTCATATCGGGACACAGTGGCGGCGATTTCAGAATCTCCAATTATACAGGGAAGCTGATTACCGGAACTGTCCGTGACCAGTATGGTGAGCCTTTGATTGGCGCCACAGTGAAGGTCGAAGGGACGACCAAAGGTACAATGACCGATCTCGACGGTAAGTTCAGGTTGGCCAATACCGATTCCGGCAACCTGCTCGTGGCTTATATCGGTTATCAACCTTTTACCATCCGTATCACTGCGGGCTATGATTATCAAATAATATTAGAGGAGGATTATCAGGCTTTGGAGGAAGTGGTCGTGACGGCGTTTGGAGTACAAAAAAAGGTAAGTGTGGTAGGTTCTGTCACTACCGTAAATCCTTCAGATTTACACGTCCCCTCGGGCGATCTCGCCACGGCACTCGCCGGCCGGATGGCAGGTGTTGTTGCTCTGCAACGTTCGGGTGAACCGGATGTAAGTAATGACAAAATCCTTATCCGGGGTGCATCTTCATCAGAGGCGGATTATGGCGCTCCGTTGATTATTATAAATGGGATTCCGTATGAGGGTGCCCTGTCCGATTTCGATGCCGCCAATATTGTGTCAATGAACGTAGTGAAAGATGCCGATACCGCTATCTATGGTTCCCGTGCCGCCAATGGAATTATCTTTATTGAGACGAAAGATGGAGGAACTCCAATCCCGTTGTCGGCAGATAGTGCTTTCCCGGAGGGGTGGAGCAGCGCAAACTCACTCAGGACAAATTTCCATGACGACGCTTTCTGGAAACCACGTCTTTCTACCGGAAGCGACGGGACCCTCTCTTTCGAAGTCACCTATCCGGATGATATCACCAGTTGGAATGCCAATTTCATTGCCGTGGGGGGACGAAAACAAACGGACAAGGCACAGTTGAAAGTAAAATCTTTCAAGCCGATCAATGCGCAACTCTCCCTGCCACAATTCGCCATCCTGAATGATAGCCTGAATGTGATTGGACGGTTGACTAATCATCTGGGCGATACGGTAACAATACAACGTACGATCGAATGGGAAGAAGATAGATCCGAAGAGCCTGTCTCATTACAGAACTCCTACATCGACACGATCCCGTTATTGGCAAATAAACCTGATAGCATCACAATCACCTATGCACTGAAGATGGAAAGCGGCTATTTTGATGGAGAGCGGCGGACAATCCCCGTTTATCAGCCGGGGATATTGGAATCATATGGTGAGTTTGCCGTTTTGGGGGACACCTTGAGTCACCGTTTCCAGACTAATCCCGCTCTTGGCAAGGTGACTGTCCATGCGCAAACGACCGCTATGCAATCATTCCTGGATGAAATAGAGAAAATCGACCGTTATCCCTATTTCTGTAACGAACAGGTGGCATCAAAGATAAAAGCACTCTTATTGAAAAAACAGATTCTCCCCATGGTCGGGAAAGAGTTCAAAGAGGATAACAAGATCAGGAGTCTTATCCGGCGACTGGAAAGGAATAAGAACAGTGAGAACCTGTGGGGATGGTGGAATCAGGACAAGACGGAACTGTGGATATCCAAGCAGATTGTGGAAGCGTTGATCAATGCGGAAGCCGACGGATATAAGGTCGACTTCAATAAGCAGGGTGCCGCGAATGCACTTATCCGTGAACTGAATCGCCGCCTGCTGGTGACAGATGATGCCAGTGATGATTCTCTCGTTAAACAGGAATTACTGAATCTGCTCGAACTGCTTCTGAAACTCAATGCACAAATTGATTACACCCAATATCTCCGGGAGATATCCTTGCTGCCGGATATAACTGTCAACAACAAACTGAGAAGTGTGCAGATGGCTTTGTTGCTTGACTCTACAGAGGTAAGTAATAATTTGCCAATCGATGCGCTGTTGAACCTTTCGTCCGAAACCATGTTGGGGTCCATTTACTGGGGCGAAAAAGAAGACGATATCTATCCGCGATATTTTATGTTGCCCAATGTCAACAATACCAACAATACACTTGTGGCATACCGTATTTTACGGGAAGTGGGAGGGCATGACGATAAACTGGAAAAGATAAGGAATTATTTCTTCGAGATACGTAAAAATGGTTCCTGGCAGAATACCTATGAATCTGCCCGTATTATGGAAACCATCATGCCAGATATGATAGCGGTGAATAGCACTTTTTCGAATACAAAGTTGACTGTCAACGGTAAAGAGTATAAGGAATTTCCTCTCACTGTAGAATTTGAGGCAGGAGAAACTGTAGATGTGAGAAAAACCGGAACGCTCCCAATATTCTTTACCGCCTATCAGCAAGGATGGAATAGCGATCCGGAGAAGGTATCCGAAGGATTCTCCGTAGAAACAGCGTTCTATGATAAGGATGATATTATTACCCGGTTGGAAGCAGGTAAAAGCGTCGATCTCAAAGTAAATGTTACTGTCGATGCGGATGCCGACTATGTGATGATCGAAGTGCCAATCCCTGCCGGCTGTTCGTATGAGTCAAAAGGAAGGGGTGATTTCCGGAAAGAGACCCACCGCGAGTATCACAAGGAGAAGGTGGCTATCTTTTGTCACAAGCTATCCAAAGGGTCTCACGATTTTATCATTAAGTTAATCCCACGATATACCGGACAGTATCATCTTAACCCGGCCAAAGCAGAGCTGATGTATTTCCCTACTTTCTTCGGTAGGGGTGATGTGGGGAGGTGTGCAATAGAGTAGGCGATTGAATCTGCTGTGAAAGGTTAACTCCTTGTTCGTGAGGTGAGAGGGTTTATAGTGATTAAAATTTTCGATATTTAAAAAAATCAAAAAATAGTGACTGTTTGAAATATTTGTTTTATATTTACGCCCATATATAGTCAACCATTTATAATATATCTCATGAAAACAGGTGAAATTTTAAATATGGCAAAATATAGGATAATCAATTTTACTTCAATTCTTTGATTTATTATCCTTGATATTATTCTGCAAATATCAGGTAATAATCACATGAACAAACAATAACAAATTATTAATCTAAAAAAAGAACATTATGGCAGACATTGACAAATTGATCCTACAGTCTATTTATGACACGCTATTCAGCGCGTATGCTGATCCTCCGGCAGAATTAAAATTGCAGGGAGTGAGCCAGAATCAGAATGTGTACCTGTCTTTGAACTGGCCCGGACAGGCCCTTGACATCGCATCTTTTGCCAACCCGCAGTCACCGACAAATCCTACCGGAGACGTGAAGAGTTTACAGAATTTCTCTACAATGGTTGACAAACTGTTTAGCATTAATCCTATTACTGCGGAAAACGGATATACCTTATCCCAAGGGATTTATCCACTTACCCTTAAAGCGCAGGTAACACCGCCACCTGTTGACGAGTATGCAAAAAAAAGATATGAGGAAGCTTTTAATTATTTGCATACAGACGGCACAGACTTTGATGGTGATGGAAAGCCGATCCCGGTAAAGGTAGACTCTCCGGTTTATGCCAATTACAAACGTAAGATGGAAGCATATAATACAGCCTTGAATAGTCTGTTAATGGTGTATTTCGGCATTGATCTGAAGGATCCGGCAGGTCAACGCCAATGGAGTCTCATGGGTCCTGGATATATATCAAAGGTTAATTCGGCATATCAGGATTGGGTAAATGCACAGAAGAGCCGTGTTGAAGATATGCTGGCAGTAGAATCCCAGTATATAAACAATCAGGTGGGGCTTGTATTCAGTAATGCAAATGTGCAATATGAGAACTATGCCCGGGCTGATGTATTTGATCCGACCAAAAAATATTGGCCGGCTTATGCAATACCTGCCAACTGGTTTGCACCTGCAGCAGCAGATACGTGGACATCGGTGACGCTGGATTCCAAAACCCTGAAGACTAATGAGCATTCCGATTTTTCGAAAATCACAGCCGGTGGTGATGCGAGATGGGGATTGTGGCACGTAGGAGGTAGCTTCGACAAAGAAGACTCCCATGTATCTATGAACAAACAGACGACGAACATTAAGGTATCGTTCAAGTTTACACGGGTGCAGATCAACCGTCCCTGGTATAACCACTTACTATACTCAGTCAGAGGGTGGTCACTGGGAAATTCATACGGTAAAGGAGGACTTTCCAACGGAACAAGAAACCAACCGCTCAACACTCCTTTCCCAATGTTACCCACCGGTTTTATTGCCGTAAGGGATTTGGCTATAAGTGCTGACTTTTCAAAAGAGGAAGCTGAAATGATTACCAGTAAACTGCAAACCAAGGTGAGTTTTGGATGGGGGCCATTCGCTATCAGTGGAGGGTATGCCCATGGTAGTAGCGACAAGAAATTTGCATCTTCTTTCGACGGGAAAACAATCAGGAATGATGGCTTGCAGATTATCGGATGGATTAATACGATTGTACCGGAATGTCCTCCGCAATAGTATTTACAAAAGAGTATAAGGGATAATAACAAGCAAAAATTGCTGGTACGATTTGCGTACCAGCAATTTTCCATTACCTTCACGAAAGTAACATAATGGCCTCAATCATAACCGATCCGAATATCCGGAGGACGCTCAGAGTACTGCTCACAGACGGCTTTATTTCCGAAACATTTATGGGTACTTCCGGTAGCAGGATGAAATTTTTATTCTCCTGGCCTCCCTCCATACTTGATGAATCACGCTATGCCAATCCCTGGTCTGCGACAAACCCCGGAGGTTCAATGGCGGCTGTAGAGAATATTTCCGCCTTGGTGGATCCTGTCCCCGCATGGAACGATATATATTATCCCTCCGGACATTCACTGGAAAGTATCTACAGGCATATTATCCTGCCGGCAAATCCTGTCGGTAAAGCTGTTCGGAGAGCGTTGAGGTCATGTGGTCCAGCATCGGATACCTCGCTGTCGGATCAGGAGTTCGAAGAGATAAAAGAGATGATACCTCGTCTTAAAACCGATGATTCGGAACGTAGACGGTCGGTGTTGGAAGCCCGGGAGAAACTTCGTTCAGTGGTCAGTTCCGGTCTTGTACATCTGGAACGGATAGAAAAGATTGAGAAAGATAATATAACAAAAATAAATCAGCCGATCTTGAGGCGGGCTGTCGTACAGGATGATCCTATTTTACCGGTAGAAAGGGTTTTATTATATGCCAACAGTTTGGTCGCAAGATCGGAGAGAAGTCGTATTGACTCGCCTTTCGTGACATATTGCCCTTCCAATATTTTTCCGCTACATTTCATTGAAAGGAAAGAAGTCTCGGAATGGGTCCATGCTACCTTTTCCTGCTTAAACGACAATGACGTACCCGTAGATGTAAGTATAAAGTTTTCGCGTATTGATATAGAACGTCCATGGCTGGTTGATTATCTGTTTAACATGAACGGATGGACAATTCCCGGACAGGATGCGGGCTGGTTATCCAATGGTTCTCTGGAATCCAATACCGGTTTGTTGCCTCTGATCCCTGTTTCCTTTATTGTCTGTAGGGATTTTATCATCCAGTCCAAATCAGAAATTCTTTTTCAGGCATTGGGAGTACAGATCCTGATGAGATGTTGTATGGTAACGCCGTTTATGGCTCCATGTTGAGGATCACAAGACCGTTACAATACTAATTTTTAGTATTATTTTTTAGTTTTAAAAATCGATTTGTCAGGTATCTCCGTACCGGTATATCATAAAACTTTAGACTGATATAAGCCAGAATAATACTTCCTATCACCACTGCCGCAGCACCGGGGAATGATTCCTGGAATGTGAGATTGTTATTCTTTACCCAGGCATAATAGAGGTAAATGAAGGGGTAATGTACCATATACAGAGGATAGGAAATATCTCCCAGGAACTTGCATACCCGGATAGTGTATTTGTCGGTAGTTTTCCCTGAAGCACCAAGATAGACAAGGAGTGGGAAAAACAGGATCGCGCAGAACGCATCATACATCCCATTCATCCATAAATACTCATGTCCGCCTATGCGTGGTACAGCCAGTAGGGCGATGATAGCCAGACTGCAGAGCCAGAAAGCTCCCCTTATTTTAATAGGCTTGAAAAGACGAAAAAGGAGTAGTCCGGCAGAGAAAGAAAAGAGTAGTCTAAGGAATCCTCCTGTGAATTCTGTTCCTGTCAGTGAATATCCTACACAGATATCGCCGAGCGGCCCGAATATAGCAAATACCGCCAGGCCACTTCCGGCAAGAAAAACTAATATCGTAAGTGCCGTAGTGGAAAATCGACGGATGAACAATGCATAGAGGATATTGCCGAGGTACTCAAAGAACAATGACCAGCTTGGGCCATTCAGGGGAAACATCTCGCCGATCCCCCTGACTTCTACCCCCGGAGTAGCCGGAATTAACAACGCGTTCAATAATGCACCAATTAACAGTGTTCCGATAGTGACGGTGGATACATCCCATACGGAACAGCCCTGGGTATAGAACATGATTGCGCCAATAATCGCTCCCATCACTACCATCGGATGAAGGCGTATAAGCCTTCGTTTGAGAAAGTTCCTGATATTCATCTTTCCCCAACGATCATCATAAGCATAACCTACCACAAATCCGGAGAGGATAAAGAAAAAATCGACCGCAAGATAACCATGGTTGAGTCTCTGGTCGATATGACTGGTGGCAAAAGCCTCGAATATGTGGAAACAAACAACCATGATCGCTGCCACACCGCGCAATCCGTCGAGAATATGGAAATGGGGTTTTGTATCGACAAACGCAGCCGTAGAGATTTGAGATGTGAGCATAAATAAAAAACGATTGATTGAATGTAGTTTGATTCAGGTTGTAAACTTATACAAAAAAGTTGAGATTCTCTTGAAAAAAAGCGGTTTTCTCAAGTATGAGTTACCAATGGGCGTTTTCTGAATCCAGCGTCTATCTGGACGCGTATGACAAATATTTTTATGGGCGTGATCGACGGATCCGTAAGGATAAATCGGTACTGTTCAATTCGGATCATATTATCGGTGTAAAAACCAAATTGTACCTATGTGATACCTCTGGATATATAGTAATAGTCTTTTTTATAAATTATTACCTGTTTTTTTACTGCCGGCTATAACAGAATTCTTTCAGTTTTAATAGGGTATAGAGTAAAATTGTTAAAGAAAATATCAAATAAAAGATGGAGATAATTTTTGAGAAATACTCTGATGAATTACCTTTGCGGAGAATTACATAAAAATAAATAAAGAATTATGAAAACATTATTGGCAAACATCAACGAACAAATTGCATTGTTCCAGGAAAATGCTGCACTTCAAGCAGAAAATAACAATAAAGCTGCCGGTGCCCGTGCACGTAAGGCTTCTTTGGAGATAGAAAAACAACTGAAAGCTTTCCGTAAGGCTTCGATCGAAGCTTCCAAGTAAGACTGATCCAGTTTGATAAAAGTAATTTAGATTGTCCCATATCGGGACAATCTTTTTTTTTATTTATGGTGGAATTCATAACTCTATACTTTTTTGCCATTGATGGTTTTAATTATCATAAAATCAATGCGATGAAAAATTTTTCTCTGTTTTTCTTGAAAAATATTTTATTGTTTAATTAAATGATTTAACTTTGCAATTTAATTAAACAATTAAATAGATTCTGCATAATGAAAACAGAGGATAAGAATATGGAGTTTCAAATTTTGCAAGCTGCCGAAGCACTTTTCCTGAGACAAGGTTATTCAAAAACATCAACAGGCCAGATTGCGAAGTTAGCCGGCTGTAATCAGGCACTGGTACATTACTACTATAGGACCAAAGACAACCTATTCGAAAAAGTATTCGAAGAAAAAATAGGAATGATAGCGACCAATATCCTGAATATAGGAGTGAGTGGATCCACCATAGAAGAAAGGATAGCGCAGGCAATCGGATTTCATTTCAATTTTTTGAAACAGAATCTGCAGCTTGCTCAGTTTGTATTGAATGAAATTTCATCCAATCCTGTCCGACTCCAATCTTTAGTCGATAGATTGAGGCAGCATATAGGCCCTGTTTTTCTTCAGGTGGAAGCAGAGCTTAAAAAGGAGATCGAAAAAGGAACTATTCGTCCAATTTCTACGCCGGATCTGTTAATTACTATTGTATCATTGAATGTTACGCCATTTTTGGTAAAACCGATACTTCAAAGAGCATTAAATATACCGGATGGAGATTTTGTGGAAATGTTGGAACAGCGACAAAAAGAAGTAATTGAGACAGTTTTATCCCGACTAAGAATATAATCTTACCGGAAATCAACTAAACGATTTAACGTTTCAATAATTTAAAAATTAAACGATTCAACACTTCTACGATTAAGTATTTTTTCTCCGTTATATTTCTTTATCCGTGAATTAATTAATCGGTTAAATAATCAAATTAATAAGAAACAGTCATATGAAAAAAAAGTTTTTCATTTCCAATTTGCTGTTTTTGGGCTGGCTTACCAGCTTTGCCCAATTAACGATCGAAGATTGCTATACGAAAGCACAGGCAAACTATCCACTAATCAGACAATACGATTTGATAGAGAAGACGAAAGAGTACAACTTGTCGAATGCCAATAAAGGTTATTTACCGCAGGTCACTTTTTCGGCCAAAGCCACTTATCAGTCGGATGTGACAAAGTTACCAGTTGACTTTTCCCAGTTGGGGATACAAGGTGTGAGTGTACCTGCATTGAGCAAAGACCAATATAACGCAAGTCTTGATGTGAATCAGATTATTTGGGATGGAGGTACCATCAAGTCGCAAAAGGAAAGACTCCAAACCGCCGCCGAAGTCAATAAAAAGAATATAGAAGTCACCATTTACGCCATCAACGAAAGGATCAACCAGCTCTATTTTGGCATTTTGTTGGCCGACGCCCAGATCCGTCAAATCGGGCTGTTACAGGACGAACTCGATCGGAATTACAATAAAATAGCCTCTTACGTCCAAAATGGGGTAGCGAACCAATCCGATCTCGATGCAGTAAAGGTGGACATCTTAAAAGCGAAGCAGAATGAAGTGCAATTTATCAATACCAAAAAAGCATACATCGAGATACTGTCGAAGCTGATTGGTGAAGAATTGAGTGAAAATACGGATTTTGTGAAACCCATACCGGTTCGACCTTCCACATTGACAATCAATCGTCCTGAGTTGGGATTATATGATGCACAGATCCAGAACCTCGAGACAAAAGACCGGGAAATAAGTGCAAGCCTGATGCCCAGACTCGGATTGTTTGCCACAGGGGGATATGGGAATCCGGGATTGAACATGTTAAAAGAGGGTTTTGAAGCATACTATATTGCCGGCGTCAGGCTATCTTGGAATTTCGGGAACTTTTATACCCAAAAGAACAACCGGAAAGTTATCCAGAACAGCATCCAAAACATCGAAAACCAACGAGAGACTTTCCTGTTCAACATAAATCTCGATGTAACCCAAAAGGACAACCACATCGACAATTACTTCGACCAGTTGAAATATGACGATGAAATCATCGCCTTAAGAGGTTCTGTCAAACGTGCTTCAGAAGTAAAAATGGCCAATGGAACTATCTCTGCAAGCGATCTTACACGGGATATCAACGCTGAACAAATGGCAATTCAGGATAAGATCTTGCACGAAACCGAATTGCTGCTCGCCATCTACAATCTCAAATTTGCCACCAATAATTAAAACGGGATATCTCAACCGGCCTATGCTATTTCTATAGATTTCAAATTTGACACAAATAATAAAACTCAAAACACCAAAAATATGAAAATAAATATCTTATTGCTAATAGGAGTTACTGCGACACTTATCATTTCATGCGGAGACGGCAAAGGAACCTACGACGCTTCAGGCGTTTTTGAAGCACGGGAAGTCACTGTATCCGCCAGGGCGACGGGAGAATTGATCCAATTCGCCATCGAAGAGGGTCAAAAGGTGGAAGCGGGTAAGCAAGTGGGCTATATCGATACCGTGCAACTTCACCTCAAGAAAGTGCAACTTTTGGCCAGTATGAAAGCGGTAGAGAGCCGCCAGTACAATGTGTCCAGACAGATCGCTTCGATCCAGCAACAGATCGCAACGCAGAAAAACGAACAGAAAAGGTTTGAGAATCTGGTCAAGTCGAATGCCGCCAACCAGAAGCAACTGGATGATATCAACGCGCAGATTTCCATTCTCGAGAAGCAGCTCTCCGCACAAACAGAAACATTGGAGAACAACAATCGGAGTGTGTCGGGAGAAAGTGCAGGGTTGATCGCACAGGTCGCCCAAATCGACGACCAGATACAGAAAAGTATAATCTCAAGTCCTATCGACGGCACAGTGTTGTCGAAATATGCCGAACAAGGCGAACTGGCCACCCAGGGAAGAATGTTGTTCAAAGTCGCCGATATTGAGAATATGAAGCTGAGGGTATATATTACCGCCGACCAGCTTACCTCGCTAAAAATCGGGCAACCGGTGAAAGTATATGCCGACCAGGGTAAATCGGATCGGAAAGAATATCAAGGAACGGTCATCTGGATTTCCGACAAGGCGGAATTTACACCCAAATCGATTCAGACCCGCGACGAACGTGCCAACCTCGTGTATGCAGTGAAAGTCGATGTCAAAAACGATGGTTATATCAAAAAAGGAATGTACGGAGAGATCAAAATCGATTAACTATGATAGCTTTATCAGCCAATAATATCCACAAAAGTTACGGAACGGTACAAGCCCTTACCAATTTGAGTATGGAGGTGGAAAAGGGCGAGATCTACGGCATCATCGGTCCCGATGGCGCCGGAAAGACCACCCTCTTCCGTATCCTGACCACCCTTCTGCTTGCCGACAGCGGCACGGCTACGGTCGATGGGCTGGATGTGGTAAAGGATTACAAGCAGATCCGCAACATCATCGGATATATGCCGGGGAGATTCTCGCTGTATCAGGATTTGACGGTGGAGGAAAACCTGCACTTTTTTGCGACCGTCTTCCATACCACCATCGAAGAGAATTACCATCTGATAGAAGATATCTACAAGCAGATCGAGCCGTTCAAAAATCGTAGGGCGGGAAAACTCTCGGGCGGGATGAAGCAGAAACTGGCACTGAGTTGCGCCCTGATCCATAAGCCGACGGTCCTGTTTCTCGATGAACCGACCACCGGTGTGGATCCCGTCTCACGCAAGGAATTCTGGGAAATGCTGATGAAGTTAAAAGCACAGGGAATTACCATTATCGCCTCAACGCCCTATATGGACGAGGCGACACGCTGCGACCGTATCGCACTGATACAGGATGGAGAATTTCTAAAAGTCGATACACCGCAAAACATCATTGCTGATTATCCTCACACTCTTTGGGCAGTGCAGGCAAACCGAATGCATAAATTATTGAAAGATTTACGGGGCTGCCCTCTTATCCGCACTTCGTTCTCCTTTGGAGAGACGTTTCATGTCACACTAAACAATCAGGCTACCTCCGGTCAACTAAAAGAGTTCTTAGTGGCAAGAGACTATTCGGATATCGATATTCAACAAATTCGCCCCACAGTGGAAGACTGTTTTATGCTGCTATCAAAAAAGTAAGACAATGGAAGATAAAGTAATATATACGGAAAATTTGACCAAACGGTTCGGTAATTTCACCGCTGTCGACCAGATATCCTTTGAAGTGAAAAAAGGGGAGATATTCGGCTTCCTCGGCGCCAACGGCGCAGGTAAGACCACCGCCATGCGTATGTTGTGCGGACTGAGCCGACCCACAGCCGGAAAAGGGTATGTCGCCGGATTCGATATTGCCCGTCAGCAGGAAAAGGTGAAGCAAAATATCGGTTATATGAGTCAGAAGTTCTCGCTGTACGAAGACTTGAAAGTATGGGAAAACCTGAGGCTTTTCGGTGGCATCTACGGCATGAGGAGTAAGGAGATCGCCACCAAAACCGATGCCATTTTGCACGAACTCGGGTTAGAGAAAGAACGGGAGGCACTGGTGAAATCACTCCCTTTGGGTTGGAAACAGAAACTCTCTTTTTCGGTATCCATCTTCCACGAACCGAAGGTGGTCTTTCTGGATGAACCGACCGGCGGCGTGGATCCCGTCACCCGTCGCCAATTCTGGGAACTCATCTATCAGGCAACCGAACGGGGAATCACCGCCTTTGTGACGACCCACTATATGGATGAAGCGGAATATTGCGACCATGTATCGATTATGGTAGATGGCAGGATCGAAGCCCTCGATACCCCCAAGAACTTGCGCCGACAGTTTCGAGCAGAGAATATGGATGGGGTGTTTCAGCAATTGGCAAGGAAAGCGACGAGAATTGACAATTGAATAAAATGAGACAATTCAGATCATTCATAAGGAAAGAATATTATCACATTTTTCGGGATAAGCGGACGATGTTGATCCTATTGGTCATGCCGATCATACAGATTCTGCTGTTCGGTTTCGCCATCACCACCGAGGTGAAGGATGTGAAAGTGGCCCTGTTCGACCCGTCTAAGGATGCATCTACTCAGTTAATTATGGAGCGCATCAGGGCAAGTGAATATTTTATCATCGACAAGGAACTGACGAACCCCGACCAGATCAATGATGTATTCAAACATGGTAAAATCAATCTGGTGATCGTTTTCAGCGAAAATTTTGCCGACAACCTGTTACACATGGGCGAGGCGAAAGTACAGTTGATCGCCGACGGGACCGATCCCAACCAGGCGTCGATGCTCACGGGATACGCTACGGGCATATTGAATTCATATCAGCAGGAATTGATGGCGCAATACAAGATACCGTTCCAGATCATCCCTGAAGTAAAAATGCTCTACAACCCACAATTGAAAAGCGCCTATAACTTCGTGCCGGGTGTGATGGGTTTGATCCTGATGTTGATTTGCGCCATGATGACGTCGATCGCCATTGTCCGGGAAAAGGAGACGGGAACAATGGAGGTACTGCTCTCTTCACCGATGAAACCGATATATATCATCCTCGCCAAAGTAGTCCCCTACTTCACCCTGTCAGTTGTCAATCTTATTACCATCCTTCTTCTGTCGGTGTTTGTGCTCGGTGTGCCGGTCGCCGGAAGCCTATTCTGGCTCACGATGGTATCGCTGTTATTTATTCTCGTCGCGCTGGCGTTGGGCATATTCATATCGACATTGGTCAGCACCCAAATGGCAGCCATGCTTGTCTCGGGGATAGGATTGATGCTGCCGACCATGCTGCTGTCGGGCATTATCTTCCCCATCGAGAGCATGCCTTCCATATTGCAGTGGATTTCGGCCGTCGTGCCCGCCCGTTGGTTCGTCGAGGCGGTGAAGAAGATAATGATTCAAGGCGTGGAAGTACAGTTCGTCGCCAAAGAACTGCTTATTATCATCACGATGGCCATCATGCTGATCGTACTTTCGCTACGCAAATTCAAAATCCGGTTAAATTAGAGAGCCATGTTGCAATTTTTAATAGAAAAAGAGTTCAAACAAATCCGGAGGAATGCCTTCCTGCCGAAATTGATATTGGCGATGCCACTGATGATGATGCTGATCTACCCTTGGGCCGTCAATCTGGAAATAAAGAACGTCAAGCTGAGCATTGTAGACAACGATCACAGCGTCTATTCGGAACGGTTGATCCAAAAAATCGGCACCTCCGGCTATTTCAAGCTGACCGATATCTTATCTTCCTATCCCGAAGCGATGCAAAGTATTGAATCGGGAGAAGCGGATATTATTTTGGAAATTCAGGATGAGTTTGAGAAAAGCCTTATCAACGAAGGTGCAGCCCGGGTGATGATTTCAGCCAATTCGGTCAACAGCACTAAAGGGGGATTGGGCTCGACCTACCTGTCCGCCATATTGGGTGATTATGCCGGAGAACTAAGAGAAGAACAAAGGGGACAAGTCGCTGTGACATTGGCAGAAATCCCTTCGTTCGGTGTGATATCGCAATTCAAATTCAATCCCCATCTGGATTACAAGGTCTTTATGATACCCGCCCTGATGGGGTTCCTTCTGACGTTGCTCTGCGGGTTTTTACCCGCACTTAATATCGTCAGCGAAAAGGAAACGGGCACCATTGAGCAGATCAACGTTACACCGGTAAAGAAGCTGATGTTCGTACTGGCAAAACTGATTCCTTACTGGGTGATAGGATTTGCCGTACTGCTCATTTGTATTGGACTTGGAATATTGATATACGGACTTCATCCCGTGGGAAACCTGCTCACC
The DNA here is from genome assembly GCF_034927365.1 of Proteiniphilum sp. Classification (GTDB taxonomy): domain Bacteria; phylum Bacteroidota; class Bacteroidia; order Bacteroidales; family Dysgonomonadaceae; genus Proteiniphilum. Next base: position 35,035 of record NZ_JAYFQD010000005.1, read on the forward strand.
ATCTTCCTGTTTGCCACCATCTATATCCTTGTCGTTTCGGGAATGGGACTGATTGTCTCCAACTATTCGGAGACCATGCAGCAAGCCATGTTCGTAAATTTTTTCTTTATATTGATTCTGATACTGCTCAGCGGATTGTTTACACCCATCATCAGTATGCCGCAATGGGCGCAAGCCATCACCATTTTTAATCCGCTGAAATATTTTATGCAAGTAATGAGGTTGGTATATCTCAAAGGTAGTACCTTCTTCGAAATGATACCCCAATTCCTTGCCCTATCCTGCTTCGCACTGGTATTGAATACTTGGGCGGTGATGAGCTACAGGAAAAGTCAGTAAAGTCTTCTTTTATTTCTTTTTTTCATCTTTCCAAAAAAAATTGTAATTTTGGGTCTTGAAATAGGCACAAGGGATAGGCGCAATAAATTGCTATATATCTGGCAAATTCTCCTTGATCGGAATATTATTCCAATTTTTCCGACCAAAATTTGGATTCACTTTTCACGATATCCCTTTTTGAATATAATATTCATAATTGGTTCAATGACGGAATGGTGGTTATTTTGTTTTTTGATTGCAAATTTATAAATAACTAAATAGGTGATAATTAAAGATTATGGAATTACTACAGATTAATTGGGGAAACGCGTTTATCATTGTCGGTATCGGATTCGGAATGGTGATGATCATCTTGGCTGTTTTGGTTATAATGCTTTCATTATGGGATAGATTAATCGCTACGCTAAATCAGAAGAAAATGGAAAAAGGAACAAACACCCTGTTTGTTTCCCGAATTTTTCACCACAATACAGTACGTGCGAACGATAAAAAAGCAATCTAATTGCAATTAAAAGCGAGCAAACCAATTACCTCTCCACCAGATTTTAAAGTGAGGGAGCACAAATTCTAAGAAGAATCAGAAATGAAAAGTAGGATATATATTTTCGTATTTATATTAATCGCCTTTATAAATTTAACCTTTTACTTGTCAGCTCAGAATGAGCCTCCTCATAACTCTTCCGTTCAAGAAACATCGTCTGTCACATCAACAAGGGATTACTCCCAGGATATATCGGTAGATGACAGTATTCAGAATTTTTTTCATTCTACAGGATTCGCGGGTTTAAGCTGGAAAGCAATCATAATGTTATCTGTCTCCTTCCTGTTATTATATCTGGCTATCGTAAAACAATTTGAACCGTTACTGCTGCTTCCCATAGCCTTTGGCATGTTACTTACGAATTTACCTGGTGCTGGGTTATTCAATCCAGAATTGTTCAGGGGTGGACATGTAAATTGGTCTATGTTTGCTGATGGAGCTGGATTACTGGACTACTTATATTTAGGGGTGAAATTGGGAATCTATCCTTGTCTCATATTTATAGGCATCGGCGCTATGACCGATTTTTCACCGCTTATAGCCAACCCAAAAAGTCTTTTACTGGGAGCTGCGGCACAATTCGGTATTTTTGCCACTTATCTGGCAGCAATCGGTTTAGGTTTTGCCCCCAATGAAGCAGCCTCGATAGGTATTATAGGTGGTGCAGACGGTCCAACGGCCATCTATCTGACTTCGAAACTGGCACCGGATCTTTTAGGGCCTATTGCCGTGGCCGCATATTCATATATGGCTTTAGTACCAGTTATACAACCGCCAATCATGCGTGGGTTAACCACCAGACAGGAACGATCTATCAAGATGTTACAACTTCGTAAAGTATCCCAGACGGAAAAAATTATATTCCCCATAACGATTACGGCAGTAGTTGCCCTGATACTCCCTTCTGCTACTACACTTATAGGATGTCTGATGCTGGGTAACCTTATGCGTGAAAGTGGCGTTGTGGAGAGGTTGAGCAAAACCGTCCAGAATGAATTGATGAATATAACTACTATTTTTCTTGGCATAACCGTTGGAGCCACTGCTACAGCGGAATCGTTTCTGAATGTCCAGACGCTGCTCATATTGATGATCGGCATCGTGGCATTTTCTGTGGGCACTGCCGGAGGTATTCTTCTCGCCAAATTCATGAATCTGTTTATAAAAAACAAGATCAATCCGCTTATAGGTTCGGCAGGTGTCTCGGCTGTTCCAATGGCAGCCAGGGTATCTCAAATCGAAGGACAAAAAGCAGACCCAACGAATTATCTCCTTATGCATGCAATGGGGCCAAATGTTGCAGGAGTAATAGGCTCGGCCGTGGCGGCAGGGGTATTACTGAGTTTCCTCGGTTAATCTAACACAAAATATAAGACACGCCTGCAAAGCCGTAGAGACAAGATTTGAAAACATACTCCTAATCGGAAAGATGATATGAAAAAAATATTTATTCTTTTTGTAATTATTATTGGTGGATCATTCACCACGTTTGGCCAAACCGGTTCTCCTATTTTTGACAATTTTATCTCGAAATTGGATAGCATCCAAAAGCAATATAGTCAATATTACGACAAGGGAGAATACAAAAAGACTGAAGCTTCGTTGCGGGAAATGTTGAAGTTGACGGATAACTTGGAATTACCGGCAGAAGACATGACTAAATATAAGATCTCTCTTGCCAGTATCAAGGCGAATACCTATTATAATTTAGCTTGTACCTACTCGTTACTCAATAAAAAGAAAGAAGCTGTCAATGCTTTTGAGAAAGCGATTGAAGCCAGTTATTCAGAATATCGGCATGCGAAAGCAGACGCCGATCTGGATAATATTCGCAAAGAAAAAAAATTCATAGCCCTATTGAATCAGATAAAACAGTTTGATAAACTCTTTATCCTGCAAAATTCAAACAAATATCAAAAAGAAAATACAGACTCTCTCCCCCAATTTACCTATCAGTCCACTGATAATCGGAATTTAAAAGAGGTCCGTACATTTTTCAATCTTGATTCCGTGGCGGGTAATGGTGATGAAGTGTCGAAGATTATCAACATTCTTAATTTTGCCCATAACACCATAAAGCATAACGGTAATAATTTTGCGCTTTGCGAATTTGATGCAATAGACATCTATAATTATAATAAATCGACCGGAAAAGGAGTGAATTGCCGTCATCTGGCCATCGCTTTAAATGAAATGTACCTCTCCATGGGTTTCAGTTCCCGCTATGTTACTTGTATGCCTAAAAATCCCGACGACCCTGATTGTCACGTAATCAATACCGTCTATTCCACTCAATTACAGAAATGGGTGTGGGTTGATCCAACCTTTAATGCTTACGTGAAAGACGAAAATGGAAATTTGTTGAGCATAGCCGAAGTACGGGAATGCTTGATTGCCAATAAACCTCTCGTGCTCAATGAAGACGCAAATTGGAACAATATATCAAAACAGACGAAAGAGTATTATCTGGATAATTACATGGCGAAAAATTTATATTGGATTCAATGTATTGACTATAGTAGATTTAATCCCGAGAGCCGGTACCGCAAAAATGAGAATAAGTATATCGCATTATTACCCGTCGGATTTGAATTCGATTTGCCGGACGGAATTATTACTCCTAAATATGTAACCCACGACCCGGACTATTTTTGGCAAGCACCTCAAAATAATAACTAGAAATTATGAATGCTGCTTTTCCTTTAGGATACCTAGAACCATTTCTCTACGTTGTCTGGAGATAGTAATGTTTGTTCCGTCTTTCATTAGGATATAGCCCCCATCAGTCTTGATAAAACTCTTGATCTCGTCGAGGTTGATAAGATGGGATTGGTGTACTCTCAAGAAATTGAATGAAGATAATAGCTCATCATACTCTTTAAGTGTTTTCGATATAAGTAACTTTTCGCCATTGCGAAGATGAAACATGGTATAGTTTCCGTCTGCCTGACAGCGGATAATATTTGACACCTCTACGAACTCTATCTTGTCGGACAGCGGTAGTGCCAATGTCTTTTTGTGTTCTTCTTTGTGCTGATTTTCAATGAGATTTGCCATCCGGATGTTCTTCTGCCTTTCTCTTTTCTTCTTCGAGGCCTTGTCAACGGCCCTCAGCAATTCCATGGTATCGATGGGTTTTACGATATAGTCGAGAGCCGAGAACTTGATCGCCTTGACGGCATAACCGGAAAAAGCGGTGACAAAAATGACTTCGAAATTTAATTCGGGGAGGCTTTCCAGCATCGAGAAACCATCTTTGCCGGGCATCTCGATATCGAGAAAAACCAGATCAGGCTGTAGTTCAATAATCTTCTTTCTCGCTTCCAGCGCGGATGCACACGAGGCAAGTACATGGACAGAAGGACAATATTCTTTCAAAATACTGAGAAGATTTTCCCTGTTGTGATGCTCGTCTTCTACGATAATAGAGTTGATGATGTCCATATCCTTTATTTTTTTGTTCCTATACGGGTATATACAAATTTACGCTGGCACCCAGAATTTTGTTCTCTTCTATTATATTGCCTGTTTTTAGTTCAATATCGAGATGCAGTTCCTTGCTCAGTAAATTTAACCTTTCCCTTACCGACTTCAATCCAAACCCTTGTGATAGGCTGTCTATTTCATTAGGAAAACCTTTTCCCGAATCGATCACTTCCACCAATAGTGCTGTAGTGTTGAAGCCAAGCTTGAAGTTGATAATGATACTCCCGCCTCCATTCGGTACAATACCATGTTTTACCGCATTTTCTACGATCGGTTGTATCAACATCCCCGGGATATCTTCATTTTCGGTATCTATGCTCTGATCAACGTTGATAGCGTAGGTGAAGTGAACCCTTAACTGTTCCAGCCGCAGGTAGAGATCGAGCAGCTCAATCTCGTCCGACAAAGAGATCAGCTTCTTTTCGGATGTGGATAACACCATGCGCAGAAGTTTTGCAAAGTTAACCAGATATTCATTCGCCTCCCGATCCTTTTTCTGTAGGATAAGGTTCTGGATTGAACCCAATGCATTGAAGGTGAAATGAGGATTGATTTGCGCCCGTATGGCTTTCAGTTCAAGTTCCTGGATACGCCTTTTTATCCTCTCCCGCCGCGTAATAAGATATCTGGCAGCCAAAAAAGAGATGATGGCAGAAATCAATATGGTAAATAAAATAACCAAGATCCTACCAGTGGCAGAATCTTGATTTTTAGGGTTTTCGATATCTTCTTTAATCAATTTGATCAGAAAGTGTATGGACAATTTGTCTTCACTTGGATCATCCCTGCTCACTATTTCGCCATTACTTTTAAGGACTATAAAAGATCTTTTCTTGCTCACTACTTTATCTTCATAGTCTCTCACTTCCTTGTCGGGCACGAAGATGATTCCATTTTCTATTTCTGGCGTGACTTCCAGTTTTGATTTGCTTGACACAGACGTGATAAGGCATAGGTCTACCTTGTCGGTCAGGTTGTTTTCACGCAAACTGTTTTTTAACGACTCCTGTATTTCCTTGATATTTGTCTTGTAGTCTCCTGAGTTGCGGTTGAATCCGATTTTATCGTCCCCGACCAAAAGTATGATATATTTGTCGGGATTCTTTTTTAGTGGAATATATTTTTCCACGTCGAGTCCCAACTCCTTGATGTTTGCCCCGGGTTCGATCATCTTCAACTGCCGGTGCAGCGCAATAACTGCCTCAAGGGTTTCAGGATCATGCTGCTTGCTGATAAAATCCTCGTATTCCCTATTGCTCCTTTCCAGATGAGAATTGACCATCAATTCCTTGAGGGTTTTGCTTGTCAGATGGGTACGCGGATATCCCCAGAAGACAGCATCGGAAAAATAGTAACTTGATATATATCCCTCAAGATAATTCATTCCGGTCATCACGCTGTTATTTGCCTCACGGGCTTTGTATATGAAGAAATTATCCACCAAATCGGCATACATATAAGGTTGATACAGGTAGTCGGCAGAAGGAAACAGACTCTTGATGTGGTCATCATTCCACGGAATTATATCATCAGAAGGTCTTTTTCTACTCCAGTTCTCTCGTATATTCTTGTTGTAGGTCTTAAACTGTTGAGACGAATGCCAATAATCATTGGAGAGTTTGGCAGATTTTAACCAATAACTGTTCATTCCGGGAAAATTTTTATCCAAGGTTGACTGATAGACTTTCTCTCCTTCAGCGAGACGATTTTCCATGTCTGCTTTTTGAATATCTTCATTGGCGCTGTACCATTTAGTGATTGCATTGGTGAAGGCACTATTTGCCGCCCCTCTGCCCTCAAACACAAAACCGGTGTCTTTGTCATATCCGATTATCAATGAATCGGAAGGTGTCAGATCCAATATGAGATCCCCTATGTATGCCCGTTTGGGTAGAGGCAGGAAGAAACTGAACTCATAAGAGTTATCTTCTTTTTTCGTAGGCATAATCTTTCGGTTGCCTACTTTCAGGAATAGCCGGTCTTCAGGGATTTCACCAGGATGGGTAAGGGAAATGAAAGTATTGGACTGAAGAGGGAAAGAGGCATCCAGAATGTTGATAAAGGTAGCTGCGTCGGCTTTGTTTCTCTCCGGGTTTAACTCGACCAGCCACGGTACAGGTGCTGCCGGTTTTGCCGGGTCTTCCCATCTGGCGATAAAACTTTCAAGGCTTGCCTTGATAAGTTCTTCGAAGTTTAATGAAAAGTCGGGAAAAAAACTGTCGAAATAAAAAAATCCCAGTCCCTGAGGTATTTCATAAGGCTGTGTGTACCATTCTTTTTTCGAGCGTGAAGCATTTTTCTCTTCTTCCGGCTTGGGAATGAGTCTAAGTGTTGCTTTGCCACTACCCGTGTTGATGGATGCCGTTGCCGAGTGATCATTGAACTGATAGAAAAACCTTTTCTTGTCGCTATACAATACATAATCGGAATCTAAATATACCGATACCCTCTTGTCATGAGGGCTTTGGTAATAGATAAACCATCGTGTAGGTTGGATTGCCAACACGACCGAGTCTTGGGTAATTCCCAATACCTGAAAACCAACATCAATTTTTTGCGACTGCTCAATTTCCCACACCGAGAGTTGCCTGGCCGGTTCAATGGGTACTGTGATGCGTATGCTGAAACTGTCGCCGATACGCAGATCCTTTAAATTGCGTATTTCCCGTGCCTGCACACATATCGACACGAATACCAGAAATGTAAATAATGTCTTTTTCATAAGCCATACAAATTTAATGAAATGAGTTGATAATACAATAATTAGTCATCTGATAAGAATTTATGTCTTGGCAAATTCCATCTTGATTTGATCCAAAAGTATATCCTTTTTCTGAGCTGAAATTTGAGTTTTATTGTACGTCTTCTTTCGCCTATTATTCAGTCTTTTCTCTTTATTATTTGTAGTATTTCTCTAATTTTGTGATACACATAAGCGAGTTGGCTGCTATTATAACCGGCATAATAATGAATAAGTGACAAAGCAAAATATGAATTGTAAGAATTGCGACGAACTTGACCCAAAGGCATAAGCAGTTTATTTTATATAAGGAAAAAATGGCATCTTCTATTCTAACAAAACTGCTCTTTCGAAAAAATATGATTATCGGCAACTATTTTTAAGAAACTGTTGTTATAAAACAACACCAAAACAGCTCAAGATGAAAAAAAAAGTATTTATTGGAACATCGCTGGCTTTCTTATTTTTATTATTCAACAACTGTGTTTCAATTCCTAAGAAGGCAAAACCTATTCAAAATTTCGACATCAATCGTTATTTGGGAGTTTGGTATGAAATAGCACGTTTTGATTTTCGGTTTGAAAAGAATTTAGACAACACCTCGGCACAATACAGGTTGGATAAGAACGGAAATGTTATTGTATTGAATAGCGGCTTTAATTTCATTAAAAAAGAATGGAAGAAAGCGGAAGGGTTGGCTAAATTTAGAGGTCAAAAAGATATTGCTGCCTTGAAGGTGAGTTTTTTCGGACCATTTTATTCCGGTTATAATGTGGTGGCATTGGATGAAAATTATCAATATGCACTCATTGCGGGAAAAAATTTAGATTATCTGTGGATTTTATCCCGCGAAAAAAATATCCCTCAGGACGTAAAATCCAATTATTTGCAAATTGCAAAGGAAATTGGTTATGATATAACTAGATTGATTTGGGTCGTGCACGATAAAAACAACAATCCATATCTCAATGAGAACTAAAGTCTCACTTTTTGGTTTCGTAGAGATCTGCGCTTAGACGATAACAAAGCACTTTATGAAGCCCTGGAATCAGGGTTCCCTGTTCTGCCAATTTTTATTTTTGATAAAAAATTGGTTTATATAAAGAAATGGTTACCCGAATATGGAACAAGTGATTATCCAAGACCGATCATAGAACATGGTTTCGGGAGGGACAGGACATTGAAGGTTTACGGAGATGCTTTGAAAATAATGAGCATTATTGATTTTAATATTTGATAAGTTTTTTAATTTTCACTTGAAACAAAGTCCCGACACAGATTGTTCTTTCGTTGACTTTAAAAAGAGAGTCCGAAGAATATGCATAAAACAATAACCATCCTGCTCTCCTGTATCTTTTCATTAGGTTTATCGGCGCAAAAGGGAAGAATTGAGGGGAGAGTATTTCATGTAAAGACCAATATTCCTGTTGAATACGCTACTATTTTGATACAGGGAACCGATATGGGAGCCGTATCGGATAGTACCGGTGGATTCTCTTTCGTGAATGTAGATCCGGGGTTCATCAGGTTGGTGGTAAGTTCTGTCGGGTTCAGGAGTATTGTTTCCCCGGAGATACAGGTCCAGGGAAACCAGACGGCATTTATAGATATTCCACTCGATGAAGATGATATTGTATTGCGGGAAGTCACCGTGACGCCTAAACTAGACGCCAGGAGGATCGAGAGCCCCGTATCTTCATTCTACGTGGGCGTGCAACAGATTGAAAAAAGCGCGGGAGTGAACCGCGACGTATCAAAAGTACTACAGACATTACCCGGTGTGGGAGCTATGGATCCCAACAGGAATGATCTCATTGTGCGCGGAGGAGGCCCGTCAGAAAATGTATTTTATCTCGACGGGATTGAAATTCCGGTCATCAACCATTTCGCCACGCAAGGTTCATCGGGCGGAGCCATTGGTGTGATCAATCCTGATTTTGTACGGGAAATCGATTTTTATACCGGCGCTTTCCCGGCGAACCGTGCCAACGCGTTGAGTTCGGTGATGGAAATCAGGCAGAAAAACGGAAGCAAGGATCGCGTTCACACGAAACTATCCGTGGGCGCTTCGGATGCAGCCCTGACACTCGATGGACCGCTGGGGCCCAAATCAACATTTATTGTCTCGGCCCGCCAGTCATACCTGCAACTGCTGTTCAAAGCGATCGGGTTACCATTCTTGCCCACGTATAACGATTTCCAGGCGAAGTACACCTACGAAATAGACCCGAAGAACGTGGTCTCGTTCATCGGCATCGGGGCAATCGATAATTTAGTGCTCAATAAAGAACTTCAGCAAACGGGCACCGAAACACAAAAGTACCTTCTCTCTTACCTGCCTGTTTATGAGCAATGGAATTATACCGTAGGGGCTGTTTACAGGCATTTCAGCGACAATCATCTCGATACGTGGGTGCTTAGTCGCAATATGCTGCGGAATAAGAATTATAAATTTGAGGATAACGACGAGGCTAAATCAAAAACGGGAGATTACCGGTCAGACGAATCAGAAAATAAACTCCGTTTCGAACGCGACTTCCGCTCCTTACCCGTGCAACTCAAAATGGGAGCAGGTGTGCGCTATTCACATTACATCAACGATACTTACCGCCGCGCATTCACAGACGGGAGAGTAACAGATATCCGCTACAACACGACACTGAACCTGTTCGGTTATCAGCTCTTTACCCAGGTTTCGGACGACTATCTCGACGAAAGGTTGCAGCTATCGTTCGGTATCAACATGGCCGGGAACAACTTCAACCGGAATATGGCAAATCCTTTGAACCAGGTGTCACCAAGGTTGTCGGCATCCTATTCCCTTTCGGACAAATGGGATATAAGTGCAAATACTGGACGCTATACCGCCCAACCCGCTTACACGACAATGGGATACAAGAACCCGGAAGGCCAATACGCGAACCGCAATGAGAATATAAAGTATATTGTCTCCGACCATGCGGTAGTAGGTTTTGAATATCGTCCACAGGAAAAAATGCACCTTACCGTTGAAAGCTTTTACAAGCAATATCACCGGTACCCTCTTTCGGTGAAAGACGGGTTGAGTATTGCCAGCAAGGGAGCCGATTACGGACAGGTGGGCGATGAAGAGATACTATCAACCGGTAAGGGCCGTGCCTACGGGATAGAGGTGCTATACAAAATCGCCGACTGGAAAGGGCTGAACCTGACGTCGACATACACTTGGTTCAGGAGTGAGTTTACAGACCAAGAATCCGTTTATCGTCCTTCGTCGTGGGACACCCGCCACCTGTTAAACCTGATTGCCGGATACAGGTTCGGAAAGAGCTGGAACGTGGCAGCACGCTGGCGGTACGTGGGAGGTGCGCCCTACTCCCCGATTGACCAAGAGTTGTCCGCGAACCGGGAGGCATGGAATGTTACCAACCAGGCGTATATTGATTACAGCCGGTTTAATTCCCTACGGCTCAAAGATTCACACCAGTTGGACCTCCGTGTCGATAAGGAGTTTTATTTCAACAGGTGGTTATTGAACCTGTATGTGGATGTGCAGAACGTTTACAACTTTCAGAGCGAGAGGCCACCTATCTACATCAACACCGACAAAGAGGGCGCTGTTATTCCCGATGCCGGGGGGGATCCGGCCAAACAAGGGCTCAGGATACTCGACAATACTACCGGTACCATTCTTCCCACGATTGGTTTGATCATAAAGATATAAGAAACCGCGAACCCAAGGTTTATGGCCCGTGACAATGAAGAACCATACAAACTCTCTCCTAAAAGTATTACATCATAAGAATTGCTGTTTTATGAGCGTTTTAAGATGTTCAAAAAAGGCCGCTTTGGCATTATTTGAACGATTTGGATTGTGCAAATAGAGACCTGAGACACTACTTTTATCCTAACTAATTTTTCTACACATGTGGTAAAAATTCAAATCTGTATGGGAACAATTTGGGAACAATTGGCTAAAAGAAAAACAATAACCGATTGATTTTCAGTTATTTTTTAAATTAGAGAGTACCCTTAACCGTTCTGTTCTCGAACCAATTTTAAGCCGATTTAGACTTAATATGAGAGTTAAGAGAATGGATCCCTAATCCATAGCGTATATATCTTTCAAAAGGCTCATTATATTACAATTAATTTTGAAGTATCATATTAGGTCGCTGAAATTAAGCAAAACCCGAAAATGATAAAAGTCGCAATTGATTATTGACAAGATAAATCCTACAGATTGGTTTAGACAAAATATAGGAAGTTCAGGAAGTGATAGGGATAAATTCAGGTGTAGAAGAATAGAGGTTTTAAGGTGCAATCATTGCTATTTTTATTATGCAAGGTTTTTATAATGATAAATCAATGGATAGAACTATTGAATATTTTAACAGATGTGTAGTATATTACTTTGCTACTTATGTCGACAGCATTACAAAATTCCGTCCTATTTATCATATTAAAGAGGTTGACGGTAAATTTTGTTTCTTGACAATGAAAATCAAGGATTTGCATAAGCAAACGGTAACGCCGATCCATGCTGAAATTTATGCAGCTTGCAAGGATGGATGAATAAAAACTTATGGTACTATACAGGCTATTGAAGATCCCAACATTGTTGAAAAATGGACTGAAGCTCCTAGCTTTTTCAATTTTGTTATAACAAGACATCTTTCTAAAAGTAGTATGATTGTGTGTAGTTTTAATTCTCTATCAATTGAGTATACTCCCGCAAAAAAAAGCTCCGCTTCCAGAGTTCATTGACAATTGGGAAAAGATTACAACACCTCTAAGAGAAGTGAGATATATAAATCAAATATAGGATGTTAATTTCCAACTAAACAGGAAATTTATGATAGGTTAAACACTAAAAAAGCTTCGACCATTTAAGAACTTCACACTTTCATGGTATGTAAGTATGGAGGCTGTCTCGCTGAGGCAGCCTCTTTCACGAAACACATCAAAAATTAATGATATGAAATCAGGATACTTAAGAATCGTATTAGGAGTAATAATTATTCTTTCTATTTTCTGTTTCACAACCATGCTATTGTTAATTTGGGAAATTGGATGGGTTACGGTTATTGCTTTGACCGTCGAAGCTTGTATGATTTTATATTATCTAATATTTCGTTCACGCACTATACATTTATACAAATTAAAACTGACAATAAAAAGTATCCGTTTGACAATTAGAAATATATGGTACCAGATAAAATTAGGCATATCAGGGTTATTGGGCGAAAGCGCAATAGGATTTATGATGATCGTCGGAAATCTGATTTTTATTCGTTATCTCGGAGAAGAAGGAATTGCAGCGTTTAGTGTGGCCTGTTATTGCTTCCCTATTATTTTTATGCTGAATGCTGCAATTTCCCAATCTGCACAGCCGATGATTAGTTTTAACCACGGAGTGAATAACAGGAGACGGGTGTATGATTCGTCGAAACTGGCCCTGGTGACAGCAGTTTTCAGCGGTTTGGCCATATCTACCATTATGATCTTGGAAGCTTCCTTGATCATCGGTTTATTCCTCAATTCCAACACTGGTCCTTTCGAGATCGCGATACACGGGATTCCTCTTTTTGCCATTGCCTACCCGTTCTTTGCTTTCAATGTTGTCGCCATAGGGAATTATCAAAGTGTTGAACGAGGTAACCGTGCGACTGTCTATACTATCCTGAGGGGCTTTATATTTATGCCATTCTTTTTCATCCTTTTGCCCCGTTTGTTCGGAACATCGGGGATTTGGCTGACTGTACCGTGCGCTGAAATACTTACAACATTAGTTATTATCTATTTCTATTATAAGAAAAAGACCACTGTGACACATCCTAATTGAAGATGGAACATGAATTTTCTATTAATCATACGTTGCATTATGTCTTTTTATCTATATTTTATTGATATAGAAATGTACCATCCAGGGTGACATCTTTTCTTTGATTGTTTTAAAATAACGGAAATACGAGAACGGATGCATCCTTTCGGGATAAGGGTCGATGAAAGACATTTTTTGTTTCAGTTCCAGGGCAGGGTGTATGCTCAACAATTTATGGCAGTCGGCAAGATTCAATCCCCATGGCATAGGCGGTGCTTTATAGTTTTTTGTAACGTACATGCCTTTCATGGTCTTTGCTGAATACCATTCGGGTATCATATCGAAAATAATTTCACTTCCCGAAAACTTGTTTGCTATTTGCTGGAGAAGCCTTTTGCTTTCGGTTTCGGTAAAATACATGATTACTCCGCCCAAAAGAAAAAACACAGGTCTCCCTTGAGGAATCTGTTCCATCCATGTAAAATCGAGAGCTGAACACGGAATTGTTTTTATTCTATCATTTGCAGGTAAAAAATGATTCCGCACATCAATTGCTTCGGGCACATCAATAGAAAACCAGTTCAACAAACCGTTATCCACCCGCCAGAACTGCGTATCAAGTCCTTCACCCAACGAAACAATCGTCCCTTCCCGATTTTCTTCGAGCCAAACTTTCAACGCGTCGTCAAATACCCGCGCGCGCAGCGGATGTCCCGCAGACGGTCTGCCGAAATTACGCGCATAGTCGTAATCTATACTGTTCAGCACTTTAAGTGAAAGCGGGTCGTCAATAAGCCTGTCTTTTCTTTTTTGTTCATAAGCACGGTTATACAGGGGCCAAAGCATTGTTTCGGGAACTCCTGTCAAGTTTATTTTATTCATATTTCCTTGATGATTTACAAATCTTCTTTCCCTTCTTTGAATGTTGTCTTTACGGAAACACTCTCCATCCCAAAAATACCGCCTCTGAACAGTACTCACAATCCCTTAAAATTGGGATTTTTTCAAGAAATGCTATCACTTATGGGGATAGGAAAGATTTATCAACAGTTGATAAAATTATTTTTTTCATCATCTACTATTATTGAGTGTTTATTTGTAAATATGATTCTATCAGGCTGTACGGCGTAAAGAATCTATAAATATAAGTTACACTAACTAAATATCCTTTTTACGTTTGTGTATCCCTATCAATAGATTTTCACTACTTATCGTGTTGAAAAAAACATACCCCATTTTTTGTAAATGGTGTTTTGTAAGTTCTTGCCTGAAACTAATTGTTCTAAATTCAAAGACTTTTTCAAGAATTTTTAAATGTCTCGATTGTTCCACCTTGGATACAATTCCAGTTCTAAAGAGTTCTGTAATATTAAAAACATCTTCTTCCGAGAGTTTCCATACTTGATCTTCAGTCAGTTTTTTTAATAGGCGTAAATATTCCAAATCCATAATTGATTCTGTAATATATTTATTGAAATAAAAAAGATTATGATTTCTTTAATATACGTTGGGATAGGTTTAAGAATAGATATGTAAAAAGGTAAGCCAATTACAATATGCCAAAATATATAGTTAACATGAATTGTATTTACCCATTACGATATGAAGGCACTAGGAAACAGGCTCTTTTTATAACTACAAAAATACTTCTTCATAAAAATGCTACTATTATTATAGTGGATGCAAATTTACGTACTTATTAATCCGGATAGCTTATACAAAATGAACTATCTCTGGTATTTTTCAGACAAATAGTAAAAGATTTTGAGAAAATTCGGGTAACCCGCTGAAACCAGGTTTGCATCGTTCATGGGCTTGCTTTATTCGCAAGCGCCATCTATTGAGCAGCTTTGTCCCCGTGTTACTTCTAATTTTGTTTCAGGATTTAATTTTCTCCATTCGGTAAATGATTTTCCTAATGTTTCCGAAAAGGCTTGCGGCGGTTGTGCTCCCGAAACAGCAAATTTTCTGTCGAACACGAAAAACGGAACTCCGCTAATGCCGAGGGTTCGGGCTTCCTGTATATCCTGATTTACCTGATAAGCATATTTATCATCGGTAAATGCTGTTTTAAGTTCGTTTTCATCCAAACCGATTTCTTTGCCTAATTGTGCCAGCGTTTCAATATCGGCTATATTTTTCGCTTCTGTGAAAAAAGCCCTGAAAAGTCTTTCTTCCATCTCTGTCCCTAATTTTTTTTCTTTGGCAAACTGTATGAACCGGTGCGCTTTGAAAGAGTTAACTATTTGAGATTTATCAAGATTGTACTCCAATCCCACTTCTTTCGCAGATTGGGTTACATTTGCCAACATTCCTGCAACCTGTCCGGGACTCATTCCCTTGCGTTTTACAAGATAATCCAGATAGCTCTCATCCGCTATTTCAGGTATGGACGGATCAAGCTGAAAACTTTTCCATACGATCTCGATATCGTCTTTATTGGCAAACTGCTCTAAAGCGGTTTCAAAATTCCGTTTGCCGATATAACAAAACGGGCACATCACGTCACTCCAAATTTCTATTTTCATTGTCATTTTAATTTTCGAATCTATTTGAATAAGTCCTTTTATCGGAAATGAACATAAACTTCTATTTGACGGTCTGTCTGTTACAACATTATTTTAACTAACCGTTATTGGTTTTGTTCATTTAAATGTTCACTTTTTATATGCTGTTAGTTTACAACAAAGATAGACTTATTTTAGTTACAAATAAATACCTGTTACCTTAAGGATGCTAATTACTAATAGGTAATCAGGTATGTAAAAGGAATTATTCTTGTAACTTTGCCGTTTAATTTGATTAAAATGAAAAAAGAAAAAGTAGAAATCAGTTTGGAGTGCAGGAACCATATTCGTGGCGTGAAAGATTGTATTGATTTGATAGGGGGCAAATGGAAAGCATTGATAATTGGTCATTTATTTTATATCGGTAAAATGCGTTTTATGGATATAAAAAGGCAGGTAGAGGGTATTGCTCCAAAAGTACTTTCTAAGGAATTGAAGGATCTGGAAATGAATAACATTGTAAAGCGTATTGTCAATGATACAATGCCTGTATCGGTTGAGTATGAACTTACGGACTTCGGAAGGAGTTTACATTCTGTCATACATATAATGGGTGAATGGGGAATAAAATACAGAAAGGATTTATTCGACGAATAAATCAAGAATACAGGTGGTAAATAAAAACTTATGATATACTCCCTGGAGATTCTTTCGGCCGGCGCCATTTTTTATCATGGACGACCAAAAGAATAACCGCGAGGATAGCCGTGAGCAATGAGGCGGAAGGCAAGTTGAGCCAAAGACCGTCCAACCCGAGCGGCTCAAGGGCAAAGAGCATCAGCATGGGGAAAATAAAGGCGATGGCAAGGGAGACGACGGTAGCATGGCCTGCTTTGCCGATAGCCGAAAAATAACTTTGTGCAACAATGGATACCCACCGGGTCAGATAGGCAAAGGCAAACAACGACAGAGCGTGTATGGCCAGGGTCATCAGCGCCGTATCCCCGGCTTGTACAAAGATACTGACGATAGGTTTATTCAATAAGAGCATGACTGCCGCCATGATGACTGACAGGATCCCGCAGATAGCAAAACACCTGCGCCTGATAGCCGCGATCCGGTCATGATTCTTTGCCCCGTAATTGTATCCGATGGCCGGTTGCAGCGAATCGCAAAAACCATAGAGGACAGGCTGCATGATACTGTCGGCGTACATCACCACGCCGTAGGCAGAGACCCCGATGGAGCCTCCCATGCGAAGCAGGAAGATATTGAAGAAAATAGCCGTGACGCGTCCTGATATATTATTGAGAAAGGTAGGGGCTCCGTTTGCCAGGATACTGACCAGCACCTTACGGTCGATCTGCGGCCTGACGAAACGTAGTTGCATTTTGCTGCGAAAGAACGGCGCCAGGGCAATGAGGGCGCAAACAAACATACTCAGGCAGGTGGCAAGGGCAGCACCCCAGATATCAAAACGAAAAACAAACAGGAATATAAACTCCAGTATGATACTCAAAACCGACATCAGGATATTGACCATCATGCTGTAGCGTACCTTCCCGCAGATACGCAGATAGTTGTCTACTGCAAAGAGGATGGTTGTAACCGGAGCAAAGCCGGCATAAATACGCAAATATTGCGATGCCATAATAACAAGCCGTTCTTCGGCGCCCATTAACCTTACAAAACTACCACCGAAGAAAAAAAGCAGGGCGCCCGCCCCCATTCCCGTTACAAGAATAAGTAGGCATGCACTTGAAAAAATATTGCTGGCCGACTTTTCGTCCTTTTCACCCAGTTTAATGGCAATCGGAACCGATGAGCCAACGCCGATCAGGTCGGCTATGGCGAAGTTGATAATCACGAAAGGCATCACCAGTTGCACCGCTGCAAAGGCGTCAGCTCCCAACAATTGCCCCACGAATATGCCATCGATAATGGTATAAAGCGACGACACGAGCATACTGATAATACCGGGAATAGTTACAATGGCAAACAGTTTGCTTATTGTGGTTTTCTCGAATAATGTCTTATTATCCATAAAATAATTGCAATATAGAATAAGAGGTGCCTTTTTCTTACGATGTAGAATGTGAGGCACCCTTTTCCCGGCAATCCATGATTGCTTTAAGCAACCCCGAGGATCTCTGCCATGCGCCTGCCAAGTTCACGTCCCCCGCTACCAAACTGACGGCTAATGGTAATAATTTTATTCATTGTATATTTTCTATTTATCCAACCATTTTTTTAAAAAACCTGCTTTTTCCCGGCTGACAATGATTTCTTGACTCTGATCCCTTTTCAAGATAACTTTTACCTTTCCATTATCACTGTTTTGCACCACCCCGATACTATTGATGTGTATAATAAACTGACGGTTGGCACGAAAAAATTCTTCGGGATCAAGTTCTTCGTTCAAATCTTCCATTGTTTGTTGTACCGCTTCTTTCCTACCCTCTTTTGTGACCAGATAAGTGATCTTGTTTTCCAAAAAGATATAGTCGATTTCTTCCACAGCGATCATTTTATAACCGTCATATTTGGGTAAAATAAAGCGTTTCCTGAAAACAGGCTTTTGTTCTTTGAACAGTTGCAATAATTGTTCTATTTCAGGATTCGTTTTTGCTTCTTCATTCCTTATTTTTACTTTATTGAGGGCCTGCAGCAGTTCCTCCCTTTCAATCGGTTTTAGCAGGTAATCTATGCTATTCACTTTAAAAGCCCTTATGGCGTACTCATCATAACTTGTAGTGAATATAACCGGACTTTTCACATCTGTCTGCTCAAAAATGTCAAAACTCAAACCATCAGCCAGGCGTATATCCATCAATACCACATCAATGTCTATTCCTCTGTTGAACCATTCCACACTTTCTCTGACGGTTTCAAGAATATCCACTACTTTAAAGTCGCCTGACAGTTCCGTCAGGATACGTTGTAACCTGGCAGCATTATGCTTCTCGTCTTCTATAATTAAAATTTTCATACGATTAAAATTATTATTTTCAAAGGTATCATATGATAATTGAGCGAAGCGAAATCGCCGACTTCCTACAGAAGTATTATCCGGGGGGCAACTCGCTTTTAATCATTTTTTTTGTGTGAGAACAATTATCATGCTCGTTTCATAACTATTACTCATTTGAATTAAACAGAGGTAAACTCACACAGAAACGATCCGCTGTTTCTGTTATTTGAGGCAATTTATAATCCGATAATATACGATACCGGTCTTGAATGTTTTGCAGCCCGATTCCGGTTGAAGAAGGGAAGATATTGCTTATCCGTTGCAGATTGTTGCTGACCGAGACACTTCCGTTATCCGATGTCACATGAATGACCAATGGCTTTTCTTTTGTCGCAATATTGTGTTTAATCGCATTTTCTATCAGCAATTGTACCGAAATTGGAGGAATACTTTGTTTCAGCACTTCATCAGCCAGTTCGATATTCAATTGCACATTATTATCATGACGGATATACATAAGATAGAAATAAGCACGGACAAATGCAATTTCTTCGCTTAACAGTACAAGATCTTTTTTCTGGTTCTGTATCATATAGCGATAAACCCGTGAAAGATTTCTCAGGAAAGAAGCGGCTAATTCCGTATCGTCGTTGATCAGTTCAGAGAGTGTGCTGAAATTGTTAAACATAAAATGAGGGTCAAGTTGAATCTTTAACGACTGTAATTCGGCCTGCATAGCAATTTCTTTTAGTTCCAACGACTTTATACGCAAATCGGCGGCTTCCGAAATAGACAGTTTCCATTTGTCCAGCAAGAACGTACTAATGTGAACGGCACTGACAAAAAGCGAAATAATAACAGTTAAAAGTACCGATTGCCTTATTTCCAGATATTGCCACTTGTCGAGGGTTATTTCTTCAAAAATCAATTCATAAAACAGGTGCTGCAACAAGAGAATAATCACAGTGGCAATAACCTGTAAAACGATCTGGGCCACAAACCGCCACAAAGGTAACCTTGTCCACAGGAAATAGTGTTCAAGTATATTGGTTATCAAAATGCTCGACTCGATTATCAGCCAGCAGATAACGAATGTAACCACGAGATCCAATAATAAGTTGGCAGTGCTGCCGTCTAACCAGTATCCCCAAAAGGAACTAAACGGGTTAAACAGATAATAAAGTAAATAATAAGCCACCAGAATGAGCAAAGTCAACCCTAATTTAGTATACCACTTATATTGTTTTTGTATCTTCTCCATTCTTACTACTATAACAATTTAACAGTAACAAATGTATCGGAATTATGTTGAAATTTCATTTTTCATTTAAACGTCTTTGAGGAATGAATGTAAATACCCACGATAACAAAGCGCAAAATAGTAAAGCTGAAGCCATCGGAAGGATCGAATGGTTTTGTAACAGTCCGATAAGAGCCGTGACTAAAAAAGTAATTGCCAACTGGGCAAATCCAAACAGGGCCGAAGCTGTTCCGCTATCATTATGAAATGGCTTTAATGCCAGATCCGTTGTAGTCGGAAAGAGAATTCCAAGTGTCAGAAGGAATAAAAATACCAGTACAAGAATATACCAAACCGGGAGATCCATCAACACTGCAGCAAACAATAATACTGTAGCAATAACCTGTACAATAATAGCACATTTGACAAGGAGTTGCAATTTAACATGTTTGTTCAGGACAGTAACTGAAAATGAAGCGATCATCATTCCAAGGGCATTGCCGCCGAATATCAGACTGTAAGTTACTCCGCTAAAACCGCCTTTTTCCATAATCAGGAAAGGAGAATTGGAAATATAGAGTATTATTCCGATATATGTCAAAGTTCCGATCAATGTATACGTAAGGAACTGCCTGTTACGAAAGACATGCAGGTAAGAGCCTAAAACGGTTCTCCCTTTGTATGCGGGGTTGATTGTTTTTTGACGTTTGGTTTTGGGATGCGTTTCGGGCAACAGGAATATAACCGACAGTAAAGAAATCACGCCCAGAATGGCCATGGCCGTAAAATTACTGTGCCAACTCCATTGTTTCAATAAAAGGGTCCCGATCATTGGAGCGACAATCGGGCCGACACCCATCACCAACGCCAACAAAGCGAAAATATTTGCAGTCCTGTTCCTGTCAAAATAGTCCGTTACTATTGCCCGGGCAATGACTACGCCAGCCGAACCACCGAACGCCTGCATAAAGCGGCAGATCCAAAGTTCTTCAATGGAATTTGTCCATAAGACATAAAGGGACGAGACAGTATAAATTACACTACCTGCAATGATGGGAAGTTTCCGCCCGACTCTGTCCGACAAAGAACCCCATAACAATTGTCCTACGGCAAATCCTGCTAAAAAAACGGAAATAGTGATCTGCACTTTTCCCATATTTGTTTTCAGATCTTCTTCTATTGCAGAAAATGCCGGGAGATACAAATCCATGCTTAACACCTCTATAGCTGTCAGCCAGGCAAGTATCAGGACTATAACAATCTCTTTTTTGGATAAACTCATAATCTCTTTGAGGTATATACCGGCTATTTTAAATGATCATTCAAAATAATTCTTCTACCTCTTGCAGGAAAGCTGCTCTATGGGCATTGTCTCCTGATGTTGTCCGCGGATTGTTCAACCAACGGAGGTTGGTTATTCCAACCGCCCCAAGTGTTTGGTTTATAAAAACATTTACTATCGAATTATTGAATTTTTCGGTCTCGCTTTGCGAAGTCGTTATTATTATTGTTTCTTTTTTCATTTTCAACAGCGGCGTCCATCCATTTTCATAATTGTGCGAAAAATTAACCAGAAATACTTTGTCAAAAAAGCCTTTGAGCATTGCGGGCATTGTCGCCCACCAGATAGGGAAGATAAATATGAGTTGTTCCGATTGGCGGATCATATCCTGGTATTTGCCTACCAGAGGGTCTGTAAACTCTCCCTTACGGTATAAAGCTAATTCACTTTCCGTAAAGTCACTCTTAAATTTATCTTTATACAAGTCTATCACTTGATATGGTTTATTACCGGAATCCAATTGAGCGATCACAGTGTCTAAAATCGCCTTGTTGAAACTTCCATGCCAGGGATGGCAGAAAATAATTGTTGTCATACTCTTTGAATTTATAATGTAGAAAATAGTCACTCCCAGCCACCGCCTAATGAATAGTATACCTCTACATTCGATAGGGCTTTGTTCGTGTATAATCTTGTTGTTTCCAGGCGGGCCTGTAAATAATTGGATTGAACCGATATTACATCTAAATAATTGGCCACACCTGCTTTGAACATTATATTGGCGGACCGTACCCCTTCTTCCAGTGCTTCTTCTCTTTTTAGCGCAAAAGTATACTGGTTTTCATTTTCCATCCTGTTTTGCAGCGCATCCGAGACTTGCGAATAGCCCTCCAGTACTTTCTGGCGGAAATTGACCACCGCTTTCTCCCTTTCAATTTTTGCTTGTTCGTAGTTGGCCTTCAACCTCCCCCGGTTGAAAACAGGTTGCACCAGTCCTCCGGCGACCGTTCCGAACAAGGAAGCAGGCGTCGAAAACCAATCGCTTGTCGTCAGGCTGTTCAATCCTCCGGTTAAAGAAATATTCAATGCCGGGAACATGGAGGCTTGTGCAATACCGACCCTGGCATTCGCGGCCCTCAATGCTAATTCTGCGGCCCTGATGTCGGGCCGTGCAATCAAGACCGAAGCAGGATAACCTTCCGGGGGTATCTTATGAAACTCATCTTCCTTATCCCAGCTTCGTTCAATATGGCCGGCATAATTGCCGCAAAGCAGGCTCAATGCGTTTTCCTGCGCAAAAATACTTTGTTCAATCTGGGAAATCAGCAGATTGTTTTGCTGTAATTGCGCTTCAATCTGTTTGATTCCCAATAAGTTTGCATCGTTAACCTCATATTGCAGGCGGACAATAAACAACGTGCTGTCTGTCAACTCCCTGCTCCTTACCGCAATATCCAGTTGTTCATCCAGCATCAATAAATTATAATATCCCTGTGCTATATCGAAGACTAATTTTGTCTGTACGGCTTTCCTCGCCTCCGATGTCTGCAAATAATTCGAGACAGCCTCTTCTTTACCGCGCCTTATTTTTCCCCATATATCGACATCCCAGGTTAATGCGGCGGATAGGTTATAGTCTTCGGAGCTTAACTCTTGTCCGGTTTGCCCGATAGCGCTGTTTTCGGATGCCCTGTTGTAAGTCCCGTTTAACCGGGCGTTAATTTCAGGGAAAAAGTCCAACTTAGCTGCTTTTAAACTCCATGCTGCCGACTCTATATTTTTTACGGCAACCAGCAAATCGCTGTTTCTTAAAAATGCCGTATCAAGCAATGCTAACAAGCCTATATTCCTGAAGAAGCCGTGGGGAGGGTGGATAACGGTATCTTTTTCCATTTCCACCAAGGCATTGTTCCTGAATGTGCCGGGTAAGTCCAGGTTGGGACGCTGATAGTTCTTCCCTATAGAACAGGAAAAAAATACTCCGGTAAGGAAGATATAAATAACATATTTGAGTTTCATCGATCAATCATTATTAGTTGCCAAAATTTTACCGCCGTGATGTTTACTTCCTGCAATTTTTTCATGCAATTGTCGGAATAAAATAAACAAAACAGGTATAAATATTAAACCAATCACGACTCCCACGAGCAGGCCAAAAATTGCCGTAAAACCGATGGAGTGGTTTCCTACGGCAGTCGGGCCGGACACAAATAACAGAGGGATCAGTCCTATAATTGAAGCTAAAGAAGTCATCAGGATCGGCCTGAACCTTTGTTTTGCCCCTTCGAATGCAGCCTGGGTAATTGACATGCCTTTTTTACGTGCCTGAAGGGCAAATTCAACAATCAGGATGGCATTTTTGGACAACAGCCCTATCAACATAATTAATCCGATTTGCACATAAATATTGTTGGATATACTTGCTAACCCTATTGCCGAATATACGCCCAACAAACCGGTAGGAACAGAAAAGATCACAGCCAGGGGGAGTATATAACTCTCATATTGGGCGGATAGTAATAAATAGACAAACAGGATACTAAGTGCCAAAACAAAAAGTATCTGGTTGGATGATTCCTTCTCTTCCTTACTCAATCCCGTCCATTCATACCCAAACCCGGTGGGTAGCGTTTTAGCAATTTCTTCCGCCGCATCCATCGATTGGCCGTTACTATAGCCGATCGCCGGAAGTATATTCACCGAGATACTGTTATACAAATTATAACGTCGTACGGATTCGGGACCATATACTTTCATTAATTTGACTAATGTACCGACGGGAATCATATCTCCCTGCGCACTTTTCACAAACACCTGGCTCAATGATTCTTCATCCATGCGGAATTGCCCTTCGGCCTTTATATTGACACGATAAAATTTCCCGAACCGGGTGAAATCGCTAGCCTGGCTACCGCCGTAAAATAACTGCAGGGTATTTAATACATCCCGTGGCGTCGTACCCAACTGATAGGTCTTGTCCTCATCTACCTCCACCTCAAATTGAGGGTAATCGGTTTTAAATGAAGTAAATGATACGGATATAGCCGGATCGGCATTCAATTTTGAAATAAGTTCCTGGGTTATCTGGCTGAACTGGTCTAATTCCCCTCCCAATTTATCCTGCACAATCATCTCAGAGCCGGTAACATTCCCAAATCCTTCAACGGGAGGCTGGCGGAACAGGAAAAGCTCGCCTATCCTCACAGGTTCCAACCGCCTGTACATGGCTTCAATTATCCTGTTCATATCCTTTATCTCTCCTCTTTCCTTAGGGGATTTCAGGCGTATGAAGCCTGTACCGTAAGAAGAACCTGAGTTACCGCTCAACATGCCGAATCCGGATACACTGGTTACGATATCTACTTCGGGCATCTCTTTTAAAACGCTGTCAATCCTCGTTATGACATCTGTTGTGTATTGCAGGTTTGTGCCGGAAGGAAGCGTTAAAGCATAGACCATGAAGCCGTCGTCTTCCCCGGGGATAAAGTCTTTAGGCGCCCTGTTCATCAACCAGAACGCTACCGCTATTATGGCGACAAGCGCCAGCATCATTCCGGTTTTATGTTTGGAGGTGAAGATTACCAGTGTACTGTATTTATTCCTTAATGCTTCAAAATTCACATTGAATACGCGAAAAATATTATCCTTTATTTTATAGTATCCGCTCCGTTCTACCTTGTTGCCTTTCAAAACCAATGCACTCATTGCCGGGCTTAACGTCAATGCATTAAAGGCAGAGATGATAATTGCCGCAAGCAGCGTAAAGGCGAATTGTTTATAAAAGACACCGGATGTTCCTCCCATGAATCCGATCGGCAAAAACACGGCAACCATAACCAAAGTGGTAGAGACAATCACTCCCGTAATTTCACGCATGGCCTCTTTGGTTGCGGTCTTGCCGTCCATTCCCCTTTCAACTTTACTATATACTGCTTCCACCACGACTATTGCGTCATCAACTACAATGACAACCGCAAGGATCAAAGCAAAAAGTGTCAGCACGTTGATGGAAAATCCGAATAAGAACAAGAAGAAAAAAGAACCGATGACCGATACGGGGATTGCAATAGTGGGGATCAGGGTAGAACGGAAATCCTGGAGGAAGACAAAGATAACCAAGACAACCAGTAAGAACGTTTCCAACAATGTCCTGATAAACTGGGAGGTTGCACTGTCCAACCGATCTTTGGTGCTTTGCATTATGTAATAGTCCATACCTTCGGGAAAATCTTTGCTCATTGTTGTCAACAAACCCCGTATTTCCGTTTCGATGGCATTCGCATTGGAGCCGCTTGTTTGTTGAATGGCAATGGTTGTCGCAGGCATCCCGTTTTCTTTATTATCGCTATCATAAAACGACGCTCCGAATTCGACCCGGGCAATATCCCTTACGCGAAGTGTAGCACCGTCTGAATTCGATTTGATCACAATTTTTTCAAATTGTTCCGCCGTGTTGAATTTCCCTTTATATTTAATGGTATATTGCATGGGGGCATTCGATTCCGCCCCTAACTTACCCGGGGAAGCTTCAAAACTGGCATTTTGTATTGCCGCCTCGACATCGCCTGGTGTAAGATTATTCACCGTTAATTTCTGAGGATTCAGCCAAACACGTATCGCGTAATTTTTCACACCGAAAACCATCACATTACCCACACCCTTTACCCTCTTTAAGGCGGGTATTATGTTTATCTGTGCATAGTTCTGAAGGAAAAGTTCATCATACTTCGTCTCATCATTACTTTTGAGGTTGAACATCATTATATTGCTGTTCTGACGCTTAACCGTAGTAATGCCGGCTTGCAATACTTCCGAAGGCATTTGGCTGTTTGCCTGCGCCACACGGTTCTGGACATTTACGGCTGCCTGGTCGGGATCTGTGCCGAGCTTGAATATAATTTCAATGGTAAAGCTACCGTCGCTTGATGCCGATGAGGAAATATAATCCATTCCTTCCACCCCGTTTATCGCTTCTTCCAAAGGTATGATAACCGAACGCGTTACGCTTTCACTGTTTCCTCCGGGATAAGAACCGAACACAAACACTGTCGGCGGCGCTACATCCGGGAATAACGAACTTGGAAGCCTGTTAAGCCCTAGAAGGCCCAATAGTATGATAATGATAGATGCAACTGTGGCAAGAACCGGTCTGTTTATTATTTTTTGTAACATGTTTAGTTCATCTTAGGGGTTATTACTTCTCCCTCTACAATTGTGCCGATTTCTTGAGAAACAATTTTATCGCCTTCTTTCAATCCTGTCCTCACAATATAATAATCGCCTTCTTTGCCTGCGATGTTCAACGGGATACGCTCTGCGCGATTGTCTTGGGTTAAACGGATTGCAAATATTTTGCCTTGCACATCCATAGTAGAAAGTACCGGGATAGCGAAAACATTATTTTCGATCCTCGGGACAATAATACGTCCCGTATTACCCGTACGCAAAAGCAAGCTAGGGTTGTCGAATGTCGCACGGATACTGATTGCCCCCGTATTGACATCAAACTCTCCGTTTATCATTTCTATCTTTCCGGGTTGAGGATATATGCTTCCGTCTGCCAAAACAAGTGTTACCTGCGACATGTTTTTAATTTTCTCTTCTATGGTTTTACCCTGGTACAACTGGTTAAAAGCCAGAAAATCCGTTTCACTCATTGAGAAATAGGCATATACCTGGCTGATGTCCGACAAAGTAGTCAAGGGTTGTACATCACCACGTGATACAAGATTCCCTATACGTTTGGGTATTCTCCCGATATAGCCGCTGACAGGCGATTTCACTAATGTGAAACCGAGATTTATCTTTGCGGTTTCCACCGCCGCTTTTTGTTGTTCAACATTGGCTAAAGCGCTTTCATATTGTGCCTGGGCTGTACGTAACTGGAAATCGGAAGTCACATTGCTACTGCTCAACAGGCTGTATTTTTCCACTTCCAGCCGGGCATTGCTTAAAGCTGCATTTGCCGCCCTCAGATTGGCTTCTGCCGTATTTAACTGTTCCAGATATGTACGGTCGTCTATTTTAAACAGATTTGCGCCAGCTTTTACAAAAGCGCCCTCTTCCACATAGATCTTGCTGATATACCCTTCTACCTGCGCGCGAATATCCACGTTTACTTTCCCTTCAATACGCGCGGGATAATCGGTGTTTATGATCATTGAATCCCGTTGAAGAGTAATAACCGGCAATTCCTTTGTCCCGGCATGCTCCTGATTTGCTTTGGGATTACAACTGTAAAACCCAACAAAAAGAAGCAATAATATGTTGTAAATTAGTTTCTTTAAGTTCATATTCTGTTAACTTTTGATTGTAAATATCTTAAAATTAAACCTATGGTTTTCTAACTTTTTCTCACTCAACTCTTTGTCCCGACACAAAACGTTTTACCAATAAACCGATAATCGAAAATTTTATCGATCTGAGAACCTCTTTTTTACGACGCAAAGTTAGTCCCAATAAAATTTTCAGGCCAAACCACCACAAAGGATTATTACTGAAACGGATAAATTGGGCATTGAAGTGTTGACAGGAGGTATCTGAATCGTCAAATCATAATAAGTGATAAATCTCAAATAAAATATCCCCATTTTTAGGTATTGACTTAAAAAAAAGTATCCTTTATATTTGTCGACCAAAATTCGCTTTTAATTTAATGAATGAAAATATAATTCCATTACATACATTCAGTAATGATGATTTTGTCCATATTTTAAGAATTGAAGATGCGGAAGAGTTTTATTTTGAATCTTTTCATCGCCATGATTTTTATCAAATCCTTCTATTTGACAATATCGCAGAAAACGGACAAATATTTATTGATACAAAGCAATTTCCAATTCTCGAAGAGAGGGTTTATATAATTTTACCGGGACAAATCCATTCAATGCGTCCTGCAAACAAAAAAGGATGGGGAATATCCCTTTCTAAAGATTTCTTCTTTTCAACAAGTACGCCTAAACTCCAAAGAGCGCCATTCGTTCCCATGAGTTCTTCCCTTAATTCAACCGTAATGCAGGCGATCAGTGGTTTGGTTCAATTGATTGTGAACGAATATCGGAATAAAAACCGATATCAATTAATGGATATATATTTGAAAGCATTCTTTTTCCAGGTATGTCCGTTTATGGTTATAAATGAATCGAAAAACGTAAATGATCTCCGCATCTTACAGTTACTCGACTTGATAGAGCAGCATTATGTCGAACATAAAGATTGTGCTTTTTATGCGGATTGTTTGTCTGTTTCAAAAAAAAGGGTAAATGAACTCACAAAAACTTCTGTGGGGAAAACAGTGAAGCAATTGCTGCAGGAACGGTTAGTTTCCGAAATCAAGAGGGAAATAATGTTCGGCCAATGTTCTTTAAAAGAAATCTCTTATCAATTAGGATTTAATGAGCCATCCTATTTTACACGGTTTTTTAAAAAACATACTTGTCTAACCCCTGAAGAATACAAATCGTCTAAAACATAAAAAGAGAATTATACCCAAAAGCATATAATATACATTTCTAAATGATTTAAATGATAATCCTGTCTTTAAAAAAATTCAGTGATTTAACCGAATAACAATCTATTGACTTTTGATATATTTTTTTTAAAATAAATATATTGTAAAACAAAGTAATAAGATAGCTGAGGATTCCCCCTTAATAAAAACACAGATATTGAACAAAACCCATTTTGTTAAAGTGAAGGTGTAAATAGTATAAGTAAACCATATTTTCTAACAGATACCTTTGTACTGTTTTTTTAATTCAAGTAAAATTTAAATTATGAGTAATAGAATAATTATGTGTTTATTTTTACTGTTAGTAAGCGGACATTTTTTCGCACAAGAAAGTGTGTCCAGTATTTCGGGAGCAGTAAAAGACATAGATAACCAGCCGGTTACCGGCGCAGTCGTCTTTTTAGACAAAATTGATCTCACCATAACAACAAAGCCTGACGGGACTTTTGCATTCAAATCCGTTCCCTATGGTGATTATACAATTACAGTATCTTCGCTTGGATACAAAAATAACAGCGTATCCGTTTCGGTTAGACAGAAAAAACCTGAATATGTGAATATTATACTTCAGTCGAAAACGATCTCCCTTCAGGAAGTAGAAGTGTTCGGTGTAAGGGGTAAACAACCCGAAGGACTTGAGTTTATCACCCGTATGCCTTTGCTGCCGAAGGAGCAGATTCAGACAATTTCCGTCATTTCCGACAAGTTGATCAAGCAGCAGGATAACCAGACACTGATCGAGGCAACCAGAAATGTTCCCGGGGTATATACCTATGCCACTTATGGGAATACGTCTCAAAGTATTTCATCAAGGGGTTTCAGGGGGATACCTATTTACAAAAACGGGGTGCGCCTGCATAGCGATCAACGGGGCTACGGATTTATAAACGACATGCAGAGCGTGGAAAGCATACAGGTGCTGAAGGGTTCCAGTGCCGTTACGATGGGAGCTGCCACCGACCTGGGAAGTCCCGGCGGTATTATCAATGTAGTATCCAAAACGCCTCATTTCGAAAATAAGGGGGAAGTAGCGTTCCGTATCGGTTCATTCGGGCAATACCGGCCTACTTTCGACGTCCAGCAAGTACTTAACAGGAATACGGCCATAAGGGTGAACGGCGGTTATGACAATTCGAGAGACTACCGCAGGATTCAGAATATAGGGATTGAGAAATTCTTCATCAATCCGTCCCTGGCATGGCAACCGGACAGTAAAACGTCTATCATACTGGAATTGGACTATCTGGATGACAGCCGGACAGCCGATGTAGGTACGGTGAACCTGGATCCGACCAATGAAACCAACCGCATATACGAGATGCCAAAGGATAAATTCCTTGGATTTGACACGGACCGGCAATTTGTGAAAACATTGAGTTACGGAGTAAGGATCAAACGCGATTTGACGGATAAATTATATTTGAGGGCTGCTTTTGTCACGAATAAACTGGATGTTTCGGGAGTAGCCAGCCAATTGAGTCCGGTGCGGGATCATCCCGACAACAGAGATACAAATAACATCTTCGCGCGCGCCATCGGAAGTTCGGGTGAACGAACCGAAAAAAACAATACAATCCAGTTAGACCTGATCGGCAAAGATCTGGCGACAGGCGCACTGAAACACACATTCATGATCGGTATGGATTACAGCCGGTTGAACATGAGTGCCAAAAGCGCTCCCAGACGGGGGCCGGGAGCGTCAATCGCCATCGATACGATCGATATACGGAAACCGGTATCAAATAAACTGGCATTACCAGGGCGGACAAGCCCTAATTTTACCCTTGACCTCCTCTCCAACCGTACGACAAGAAACTTCGGCATCATCGTGCAGGATGTGATCAGCCTTACCGATTGGGCCAAAATTTACGGTGCATTGCGCCTTACGCGGGTGGAAAGCACAAGTGAAGCAACAACCGGCGCCAATGATTACCGCTCAACTTTCATAAACCCGTTAGCCGGATTCATGATTTCCGCCACACGCAATATCAATATTTTCGGGTCATACACGAATAATACACATTCGGCCTGGAAATTTGGGCGGAACGGTTTGGACAAGGATGGAAACGAATTGGACGACGAGCACAGCAACCAGTTCGAAGTAGGTATCAAATCGGAATGGTTCGACCACCGTTTGCGTTTTAACGTTACCGGATACCTGATCAATAATAAAAACATGATCATGCAGGCCGTCGAACGGAATCCCGAAACTGGCTTCCTCGAATACAAAGACTATAACATCCAGGGAGGTAACGATGAACGAAAAGGCATAGAAGTCGAATTGTCAGGACGGATATTGGAAAACCTGGAGATAATAACCGGTTATGCTTATATTGATGCGAAATACAAAGAAAGTACTACTTTCGTCGAAAATTCGTCACCTAACAATACTCCAAAACATACATTCAATGCATGGGCGAATTATATTGTCGACTCAGGGTCACTGAAGGGATTGAGTATCGGCGCAGGGGTTTATCACTTAGGAAAACGGCCCTATAATGATTGGACAAAAGAAGGCTCAGATTTTCACGATATCCAACCGATGTTGAAACCCTGGTATAACAAAGCATATACTATTGTAAACGCCCAATTGGCTTATCCGGTTAAAGACAAATGGAATTTACAACTTCTGTTCAACAATATATTCGATGCAAAAGGATATGATGCTTACAGGACGGTCAATATTGACCGGATTACCCCATTCAATTTTGCCGGTATTGTAACCTATAAATTCTGATAAACATTATTTATTACGTACAGATTTCTAAAGAAAGGGGCCGGTCATGTTTTATCATGATCGCTCCTTCGCTTATTTAAACTTTTATTTAGGAAACTCAGGTCGTATTCATATTAAATTCAAGAGTTATGGTGAGATTATTAATAGATCTTTTGAACCTTTTGATGGATTATATACCATTAATAACATCGGTAACCGTTTTTACCGTAATATCTGTTCTGTTATCCAAATCAATAAAGAAACACGCCGAAACCTATTATATCGTCTTCGGTATTCCTTTCTTTTTGTGTGTTATTGATTTTATCTTAACGGCATTCGGGATTCAATTTGTCGAACTTTATATGTCAGTGTCTATGTCGTAACCTCTGTCGTAAAGCCAAATATAAAAGGCTTCCTGTTCGTTTC
The DNA here is from genome assembly GCF_034927365.1 of Proteiniphilum sp. GTDB lineage: Bacteria > Bacteroidota > Bacteroidia > Bacteroidales > Dysgonomonadaceae > Proteiniphilum. The sequence goes on from NZ_JAYFQD010000005.1 coordinate 66,596, forward strand.
CGTTCAAATATGAAACAGCTTCAATCACATCGAGAATGTGGTCAGAAATCCAACTTTCACCGATTAATCCTGACGGAATATTTTCCCAATCCTGAAACATATATTCGGCATCCGTTTCGTCGCCATGTAATTCCTGGCAAGTTTCGTAAAATTCTTCTTTATCGGAATAATCCGAAAGATCTAACCACTTCCCGGAAAGGGAACCGTTGTTATATTTGGAGTAAGTACCTACATAAACCAATGCTTCTGATAAATTTTCCATAATCTGACTTTTTTTGCCAGCACTTCCGCCGGTTATTTAATTTTTTAAGGGCTTTTCGCTGCAGGGAATAGGGTAGTCAAGTTTTCCCCCAATAAAATACGCTCGCCCGGATAAACTGGTAAGGGAAATAGGAAGATTTTCTTTCAAACGCAAAGCACTTGACCTTGGATGGTTTCAACAGAAATTACCTTTGCACACGAAAAAATCAAAATGTACCCCGACTTCAGTACGCTTTGATAAAAAGGGAAGAAATTATGGAAATTCGATTCGGCTTTCCGTTTGTTTTAAACAAAATGGAACGGAGAGGAATGGAGCTTTAAAACAAACGATATGCCGTGACCAGAATAAAAACAAAGATGGTTGGTAAAAATTGTTCGAACTTGTTCGCAATTCTGCCATCGGTCTTTGGATAAATCGTATTGAGTTTTCTTGTAATTAACATCACGATTGCTTCAATTTTGTGGGAAAATTTTATTTTCGAGTGGCTAAAAGACGGCAGATTAGTTAAAAAAAATAATTCTGAGACCTTTTATTTTTGCAGATGTGGGGAAAATATGGGGAAATTTTCAAAAGAAAAGCCCTAACTGATTAGTTTTCAGTTAGAGCTTGAATTGACGAGTACCCAGAGCCGGGATCGAACCGGCATGGAAGTGAATCCACTGGTGTTTGAGACCAGCGCGTCTACCAATTCCGCCATCTGGGCATTTCCAAAAAGTGAATGCAAAAGTACATATATTTTTGGTATTTTAAAATAAGTTGCCATTCTTTTTTGCGGAATTTGTGCAGTTCTGCACTTTTTCTCTCTAAGGTGATGAAGATGGGGATGTTTCCGATCACTTTCGATGCTGTTTCAGTTTTGTTTTGTATCTTTAAGGACGAAATTGCGGGGATCATAAACAAATTGTTGAGAAGGGATGTTATTTAACTAATAAGCACTTCTAAAATGGCAGGTATGAACCAACTTGAATTTTATTTAATATACATATATAATCTTAGTAATGAGAAACAATCATAATTATTGCGTCATCATGAGCGGTGGAGTAGGAAGCCGCTTCTGGCCCTTCAGTAAGGAGGGAAAACCCAAACAGTTTCTTGATTTCTTTGGGACGGGACGGTCGTTATTGCAGAGCACTTTCGACCGGTTTAAACAGATCGTTCCGGTAGAGAACATATACATTGTGACTAACGATGCATATGCTGAAATGACAAAGAGGCAGTTGCCCGAACTGAAAGATAAACAGCTACTGCTGGAGCCGATCAGGCGAAATACCGCTCCTGCCATTGCTTATGCTTCTTTCAGGATAAATGCGATCGACCCGGATGCTAATATAGTCGTGGCTCCTTCGGATCACCTGATCGTGAATACGGATGAGTTCGTGGCGGATATTCAGAAGGGTTTGGATTTTGTGAACAGAAATCCAGTCTTATTGACGCTGGGAATTAAACCGAGTCGCCCCGAAACAGGCTATGGTTATATTCAGGTGAGTGAGGAGGAGACAAACGGGATTCACAAAGTAAAGGCGTTTACTGAAAAACCCAATCTGGAACTGGCCCGGAAATTTGTCGATAGTGGCGAGTTCGTGTGGAATTCCGGTATCTTCCTATGGAATGTCAATACCATTTTGGATGCTTTCAGGAAGTATCTTCCGGATATCAACCAGAAATTCAGCGAGGGAAAAGATCTGTTCAACACGCCCGAAGAGAAAAAATTCGTCGATGCCAGTTTTCCGTTCTGTCCCAATATTTCCATCGATTACGGTATCCTGGAAAAAGCGGATAACGTCTATGTGAATATCTCCAATTTCGGATGGAGCGATTTGGGAGCCTGGGGCGCCCTACATGAAGTATCGGATAAGGATGGGGAAGATAATGCCAGTCTGCACTGCAAAACCCTGTTCGTGGAGAGTACCGATAATGTCGTTGCGATGAGTGAGGACAAACTGGTCGTCTTACAAGGCCTCGATGGTTATATAGTGGCTGAGTCGGATAATGTGTTGATGATCTGTAAGAAAAGCGAAGAACAGCGGATCAAACATTTCGTGACGGATGTGAAATTCCGTTACGGTGATGAATATGTTTAATCCGCATTTAGTATAAAGCCGGGTTTCCCAAATGCTTAATGCACCTGCAGATACCCGTGTTCATGTACCTGGCCGACCGCTCTACCTGAGGGGTCGGCATTTTTTTTGAATTGTTCATCCCATTCCAAAGCGACAGGCGTGCTGCATGCAACCGACGGTACCGATGGCACACACTTTGCCGCGCTGTCCGATGGGAAGAGGTCAGAATAGATACAGCGGTACATATATTCCTCTTTTGTCAATGGCGGATTGATGGGAAAACGATGATGCACGTTGGCCATCTGCTCGTCCGTCACTTCGTGTGCAGCCATCTCTTTTAATGTATCAATCCAGCTATACCCCACGCCGTCGGAGAATTGCTCTTTCTGCCGCCAGGCTACTTCTTCGGGAAGATACTCTGCAAACGCCTGCCGCAGGATATACTTTTCAATTTTTCCGTTCCCTGCCATCTTATCTTTCGGATTGAGACGCATGGCTACATCCATAAATTCCTTGTCTAGGAAAGGCACACGTCCTTCCACTCCCCACGATGCGAGCGATTTGTTGGCACGGAGGCAGTCGTATTGGTGCAGTTTACTTAGTTTCCGGACGGTTTCCTTATGGAACTCTTCTGCATTGGGGGCTTTGTGGAAATAAAGGTATCCTCCGAAGATCTCATCGGCGCCTTCGCCGGAAAGTACCATCTTCACCCCCATCGACTTGATAAAGCGGGCAATGAGATACATTGGCGTACTGGCGCGAACTGTCGTCACGTCATAGGTCTCGATATGATAGATCACATCGCGGATGGCATCGATCCCTTCCTGGATGGTGTAATGGAGCTCGTGATGTACCGACCCGATATGGTTTGCGACTTTCCTTGCTGCTACCAGGTCGGGTGATCCTTCCAGGCCGATGGCGAAGGAATGTAGTTGGGGCCACCAGGCATCCTCACTATTGTCGCTTTCCACCCTTTTCGCAGCGAATTTCTTGGCGATGGCGGAGATGATGGAGGAGTCGAGACCCCCTGAAAGCAGTACCCCGTAAGGTACATCACTCATCATCTGGCGTTGTACTGCGTCTTCCAGCGCTTGTTTCAGCACTTGTATATCCGACACATTCTCTTTCACATTGTCATATTCTGTCCATTCACGGGTGTACCATTGATACGGTTGATCATCGGCGCTGTAATAATAATGTCCGGCCGGGAATTCTTCAATGGTGTTACAATATCCCTCCAATGCTTTCAATTCGGATGCCACATAATAGGCACCGTCCCGATCCCATCCCTGATAGAGAGGGATAATCCCGATATGGTCCCGTCCGATGAGAAAAACATCTCTTTCGGTGTCGTACAGGGCAAAGGCAAAGATACCGTTCAGGTCATCCAAAAAGGCGGTTCCCTTGTCCCGATACAATGCCAGGATCACTTCGCAATCAGACTGGGTAAGGAATTCATACTTGCCTTCATATTGTTTCCGGATCTCGCGGTGGTTGTATATTTCGCCGTTCACTGCCAGCACCAGTTTACCATCCTTACTGTAAAGCGGTTGTTTCCCCGATGCGGGATCGATAATTGATAGGCGTTCATGTGCCATGATCGCTTTGTCGGAGGAGAAGATACCCGACCAGTCAGGTCCACGATGACGCAATTTACGCGACATTTTCAGTAATTGGGGGCGCAACTGTTCTTCCGGTCTCTTTATATTGAATGTACAGACTATTCCACACATATTGTTCGCTGTTTTTGATGATTGAATAATGGATGTTATCTTGATAGGAGGGAGGCTTGGGATGATACGGTGAAGAGACGGTTCTCTTGCGGCATAAGCATCTTATGTATATTCTCCGCGGTCTTTCTGCCCGAAGCGATGGCTTTTACCACTAGGCTTGCGCCCATCACGGCGTCGCCGGTGGCGAAGACTTTGTCGATGGAGCTTTGATGCTGTTTGTCGACAGCCACATTCCCGCGTACATCGTAATTGACGCCCAATTCATTGAGCAATCCTTCCTGGACGGGGTGGACAAAGCCGAGCGCGAGTAATACCAGATCAGCCTTTAAAACCTCTTGCTTGCCGGTGGGAACCATACTGAAACGACCGTTCGCATCTTTTTCCCAACTTACTTCTTCTACCAGCGCCTCTTTTACCTGCCCGTTTTCCCCGCTGAACTTCAGTGTGTTGAGAAGCCATCGGCGTTCGCAGCCTTCTTCGTGGGAAGAGGACGTTTTTAATACCTGCGGATAGGGACTCGGCCAAGGAGTTGCCGGGTTATGCCCCTTAGGTGGTTTGGGCATGATCTCGATCTGGGTCACACTCAAAGCGCCCTGCCGTACCGATGTACCCACGCAGTCGGATCCGGTATCACCGCCACCGATTACCAGCACATGTTTTCCTTTTGCAGAAATTATTTCGGCAGTCTCAGATTCTTCTTTCTGCAGGATACGGATTTGTTGTGACAGGAAATCCATGGCAAAATAGATTCCTTTCAAATCACGTCCTTCCGGTGTGATATTCCTCGGTTTTCCCGCACCTACGGCCAGACAGATAGCATCGTATTCCCTCATGATCTCTGCTCCGGAGATATCCTTTCCTACTTCCGTATTGGTCTTGAATTCAATGCCTTCTTCGATCAACAACGCCAGTCGCCGGTCGATCACCTGTTTGGCCAGTTTGAAGTTTGGAATACCGTACCGGAGCAATCCGCCCGGGGTATGATCCTTCTCGAAGACGGTGACAGAATGTCCTTTCCGGTTCAACTGCTGTGCTGCAGCCAGTCCTGCCGGACCGGAGCCGATAACAGCTACTTTTTTACCGGTTCTTCGCTTCGGCGGATGGGCCTTGATCATTCCTTCCCTGAATGCTACTTCGGTGACCGATGCCTCGTTTTCACGTATGGTTACCGGCGCCTCGTGAAGCGCCAGTACGCACGATTTTTCGCAGGGTGCGGGGCAAACCCGACCGGTAAATTCGGGGAAGTTGTTGGTCTCCATCAATACGTCGACACCCTTCTTCCAGTCGCCTTTGTAGATAAAATCCTGCCATTCGGGCATCTTGTTGCCGAGGGGACAAGACCAGTGGCAGAAAGGGATACCGCAGTCCATGCACCGTGATGCCTGTAACTTACGGTCTTCCCGGTTGAGGGTCTGTTCTACTTCGCTGTAATCATATATTCTGTCGCTTACGGGACGATAGCCGGCATCTTTCCGGGGGATCGTCATAAATGCTTTTGGATTTCCCATCTTGTTTTCTGTTTGCATCCAAATCATGGAAAGTTCGCAATATGCTCTTTCCGATTTGGCGTAGAGTTTTAATAATCTCTTTCGACTACGGCGATCTTTTCGTTCAATGCCGCCATCTTCTTTTCCTGTAGCACTTTCTTGTATTCAATAGGTACTACTTTGATGAATTTAGTCACGTAAAGTTCCCAGTTATCGAGGATACGTTTGGCAATCTCGCTGTTGGTATATTGGGCATGTTTGGAGATGAGGTTTTTCAACTCCCTGACGTCGGACATCTCTTCCAAGAGCGTCAGCTCCACCATTTCCATATTACAGTAAAAGTCGAAATCGCCTTTCTCGTCCAGTACATAGGCCACGCCGCCGCTCATCCCGGCTGCGAAATTCCTTCCGGTGCTGCCCAATACGACCGTGCATCCGCCAGTCATATATTCGCAGCAATGGTCGCCGGCTCCTTCCACCACAGCAGTAGCCCCCGAGTTCCTTACACAGAAGCGCTCGCCCGCGATGCCGCTGATAAACACTTCGCCCGCAGTGGCGCCATAGAGTGAGGTGTTACCGCAGATAATATTTTCTTCCGGCCGGAAGTTACTTCCTTTATGCGGTGCGACGATGATACGTCCTCCTGACAAACCTTTACCGAGGTAATCGTTACAATCGCCATGAAGATAGAAAGTAATACCTCCTGCCAAAAAGGCACCGAAACTCTGTCCTGCCGATCCTTCAAAATAGGCCGAGATAGTATGCTCCGGCAACCCTTTTTGTCCGTACCGCATGGCAATAGTGCCTGAAAGCATGGCGCCGACCGCTCTGTCGGTATTTTTGATGGTCGCCTTGACGCCGACCGACTGTTGGTGTTCAATGGCCGGAAGCGCTTCGGAAATCAACATACGATCCAGTACATCATCGATCTTGTGATGTTGGATAGTCATTTTTCTAATCGGAAGCTGGGTTGCTTCTTTCGGGAAGTAGGTGATCTTTGCCAGATCCACCTTTTCGGTCTTGGGCAGTTCCGGATAATGTTTGCGCTTGAGCAGGTCGGACCGACCGATTACTTCGTCGAGCGACTTGAATCCCATTGCTGCCAGTTGTTCGCGGGTGTCTTCTGCCAGGAAGCGGAAGAAGTTGACGAGGTATTCATGTCGTCCCACGAACCGCCGCCGCAATTCTTCGTTTTGGGTGGCAACTCCCACCGGACAGGTGTTAAGGTGGCATTTGCGCATCATCACACATCCCAGTACGATCAATGCGCTGGTGGCGAAACCGAATTCTTCGGCACCGAGCAGTGCAGCCATGATAATATCGCGCCCGGTTTTCAGTTGACCGTCGGTCTGCAAGGTGACCACTCCGCGCAGGTTATTTGCTACCAATGTCTGCTGGGTTTCCGCCAGACCGATTTCTAACGGCAATCCCGCGTGTTTGATAGAACTTGAAGGACTTGCGCCGGTGCCACCTTCGGCACCGCTAATCACGATCAGGTCGGCTTTGGCTTTCGCTACGCCGGCAGCGATCGTACCTACACCGCTTTCAGATACCAGTTTCACGCTGATCTTGGCATTCGGGTTTACGTTCTTGAGGTCGAAGACAAGCTGTGCCAGGTCCTCAATGGAGTAAATATCGTGGTGGGGCGGGGGAGAGATCAGGGTGATGCCCGGGATGGAATGACGTGTGCGTGCGATAATTTCGTCCACCTTAAATCCGGGTAACTGTCCTCCTTCGCCAGGTTTTGCTCCCTGAGCGATTTTGATCTGTAGTTCATCCGCATTGACGAGGTATTCTGTAGTGACACCGAACCGTCCGGAAGCGATTTGTTTGATAGCACTCCGACGCGACAGACCATCCGCCTGTGGGTGGAACCGTTCCGGATCTTCACCTCCTTCACCGGTATTGCTGCGCCCGCCGATGGTATTCATCGCGATCGCCATTGCTTCATGAGCTTCCTTACTGATAGAGCCATAGGACATGGCTCCGGTACAGAACCGTTTCATGATGTTTTCTGCCGGTTCCACTTCGGAAATATCGATGGGATTGCGTTCGTAATCGAGCAGGTCGCGGATAAAAGCAGGTTTTTCCTTGTCGTTCACCAACGCTGTATAATCCTTGAACACAGAGTAGTTGTTTGTCCGGGTGGCTATCTGCAACCGTGCGATAGTTTCCGGGTTCCAGGCGTGATACACCCCATCGTTCCTGTATGCATAATTGCCGAGATTTTGGAGGTGGAAGGGTTCACTGCCGTCGTTATAAAACGCTTCGAAGAATGGTTGCAGTACCTCCAAGGCGACATCTTCAATATCGATCCCCTCTATTTTTGAAGAAGTCCCTTCAAAGTAGGTGTTCAACAAGGAAGAGGAAATACCGATCGCTTCGAAGATATGTGCGCCGCGGTAGCTTCTCAAAGTGGAATTACCCATCTTGGAAAGCACTTTCAGTAAACCTTTATTGACCGATTTGATATAGTTCTTCTTGGCAGTGGCGAGATCGAGTGCGATCTCTCCCGCTTTTATTTTCTCTGCGATGATGGCGAAAACCATATAGGGATTGATGGCGTTGGCGCCAAAACCGAACAGCAGGGCGAAATGCATCACTTCGCGTGGTTCGGCACTCTCTACCACGATATCGATCTGCATCCTTTTGCGTTTCTCCACCAGGTAGTGATGTACAGCCGAAGTGGCGAGTAGCGAGGGGATAGGAGCATGATCCACATCCACGCCTCTGTCGCTTAGTACGATATAATTCTTGCCTTCATCGACTGCTTTTTCAATTGAAACGCACATCTGTTCAATCGCCTTTTTCATCCCTTCCGCACCGTTTTTCGGGTCGAATAGCATCGGGATAATAGCGGAGGAAAATCCTTTGTACCTCAGGTTCAACAGGATGTCGAACTGGGTGTTGGTCAGTATCGGGCTTTTTACCTTCACGATCCCCGATAGTGCTGGTATGTCTTGAAGGATATTTTGGTGTACTGCGCCCAAGTAGCCGGTCAGCGACATCACCAGTTCTTCCCGGATCGGGTCGATCGGAGGATTGGTCACCTGTGCGAACTGCTGCCGGAAATAGTTGAAAAGCCGTTGTGGCTTGTCGGATAACGCTGCCAGCGTCACATCGTTGCCCATGGAGGAAACCGGTTCTTTCCCTTCTAGCGCCATCGGCCTGATCAGGATATCGATATCTTCCACTGAATAACCAAATGCTTTCAACAGATTTTCGTAGTTGGCTACATTGTTGTTCACGCTTCGTCCTGAAGAGATATCATCCAGTTTGAGGCAGTTTCTACTCAACCATTCACGGTAGGGGAAAGCATCTGCCAATGTTCCTTTTAACTCTGCATCGGAATAGATGGTGCCGGTGAGCGTGTCGATCATCATCATCTTTCCCGGTTTGAGCCGGCCCATCTGTTTGATATCGGATGGGTCGAAAGAGAGGGTTCCTGTCTCGGAAGCCATGATCATCATGCCGCTGTGGGTGATGGTATAGCGTGCCGGCCGCAATCCGTTACGGTCGAGCATTCCTCCCGCATACCGCCCGTCACTGAAGATAAGTGTCGCCGGACCGTCCCAAGGTTCCATCAACATGCTGTGATATTCATAGAATGCTTTTACTCCGTCTGGAATTGGGTTCTTCTCATTGAAACTTTCCGGAACCAGCATCGCCATGGCGTGCGGGAGTGATTTGCCAGACATCACCAGAAATTCCAGTACATTGTCGATGGAGGCACTGTCGCTCATATTAGGCTGTACTACAGGATAGAGTTCCTTCATATCGGGGAACAGGTCCGATTGTAATACGCTTTCACGGCTCTGCATCCACTGGCGGTTACCACGGATAGTGTTAATTTCGCCGTTATGCGCCAGCATCCGGAACGGTTGTGCCAGATCCCATGTAGGGAAGGTGTTGGTGCTGAACCGGGAGTGAACTAATGCCACGCGACTGGTGAAATTGGGATTGGTGAGATCCGGAAAATATTGACGGAGTTGTATCGAAGACAACATCCCCTTGTAGATCATCTGCCGGGTGGAGAGGCTTACGATGTAAAAACTCCTTTCTTCGGCTATTTCAGAAGCATAGATCGTTTTTTCCACTCTTTTCCGCAGGATATAAAGTTTTCTCTCCAGTTCATTGGGCGGAAAATGGCCGGAGACAAACAACTGTTTGATCACAGGTTCGTTGGTAAGGGCAATCTCTCCGAGGCAACTACTGTTGACCGGCAGATCACGGACATGGAAGAGCGAGAGATCCTCTTCATAGGCTTTTTCCTTGATTACGGAGAGGCAGTATTCCATTTTCTCGTCTTCCCTCGGCAGGAAGACGAGTCCTGTGCCATACCTTCCTTCTGCCGGAACCGCAATTCCCTGCAGAAGAATAAACTCATGCGGGATCTGTACCAGTATCCCTGCCCCGTCTCCGGTGATATTGTCGGAGCTTTCGGCACCCCGGTGTACCATGTTCTCTAGCACTTGCAGCCCTTTTTCCACAATGTCGTGCGATTTCTCGCCCGTCAATGTCATTGCGAGGCCGACTCCACAAGCATCATGCTCGTTCTGAAAGGAGTAGAGCGACTCCTTTTCGAATTGCCGGAGGTTCCGGAATATATTTTCTTGTCCCATTTTATGTCGTTTTAGTTTTGAGCCAAAAAAATAGCAGATAATCACTTACCTGCTATTCAAATAAATGTGAAAATTACATTTGAAGTTGTGAGGCTTAACTTATGAATAACAGTTCTCTGTATTTCGGCAGGGTCCACATCTGATTATCCACGATCAGTTCCAGTTTATCTACATGATAGCGGATCACATTGAAATAGACCTCCACCTTGTCGTGGTAAGCGACGGCTTTCTCGCGGGCATCCTCTAATCTATTAGCCGCTTTCCGGGCTTCCACCATATCGTCTACATTCGTCTTTATCGCCGAGATATGGTCTGCGATCTCCTCAATGAGCGCAGCATCTTCCTTCGACAGCCTGTCGGCTTTTTCCTTGTCGAAGACGGCGTACATTTTATATATATTGTCGAGCAACATCGACTGGTATTCGGTAGCGACCGGGATGATATGGTTCATACAGAGGTCGCCCAGCACACGTGCTTCTATCTGCAGTTTCTTGGTGTAGGTCTCCCATTTCACCTCGTTGCGGGCATGCAGTTCCTTTTCGCTCAGTACACCAATGCTTTCGAACATTTCAACTGAAGTTTCCGATGTATATCTGTCGAAGATTACCGGAACGCTGGTCTCGCAGTCGAGTCCACGTCTTTGGGCTTCCTCTTTCCACTCATCGCTATAACCGTTACCGTTGAAACGGATGGGTTTCGACTCCTTGATATAGAGACGGAGTGTATCGAAAATGGCCTCTTCCTTCTTCATTCCCTTTTTCATTTTCGTATCGATCTCTTTCTTGAAATCGATCAACTGGGCAGCCATCGCAGAGTTCAGTGCAGTCATTGCCGATGAACAGTTGGCCAATGATCCCACTGCCCTGTATTCAAAACGGTTGCCGGTAAAGGCGAACGGTGATGTACGATTCCTGTCGGTGTTGTCTATCAACACTTCGGGAATATGAGCGATACCCAACTTCATCTGTTTCAATTCGTCCACAGTGATATCGTCATCCTCGGAGCTCTGTTCGAGTTTGTCGAGCACAGCCGAAATCTCTGTTCCCAGGAAGATGGAAATGATGGCGGGCGGCGCTTCGTTGGCTCCCAGGCGATGAGCGTTGGTGGCCGACATGATGGAGGCTTTCAGCAAGCCATTATGTTTGTATACTGCCATTAACGTGTTCACCAGGAAGGTGACGAACAGCAGGTTCTCATTGGCGGTTTTTCCCGGGGTGAACAGTCCTATTCCCGTATCTGTACCCAGTGACCAGTTATTGTGTTTGCCTGACCCGTTTATGCCGGCAAACGGTTTCTCGTGCAGCAGCAGTTTAAAATGATGTTTGGCGGCAATCTTATGCATCAGCGTCATGATCAGCAGGTTCTGGTCGACTGCCAGGTTGGTCTCGCCATAAATGGGGGCCAATTCGAACTGATTGGGTGCCACCTCGTTATGACGGGTTTTTAACGGGATACCATATTTATAAGCCTCCAGTTCCACCTCGCGCATAAAAGATGCCACACGTGGGGGAATTGCCCCGAAGTAGTGGTCTTCCAACTGCTGGTTCTTGGCACTCTCATGTCCCATAAGGGTGCGTTCTGTCAGGCTCAGGTCGGGCCGGGCGGCGTAAAGTGCCTGGTCTACCAGAAAATATTCCTGTTCCCATCCAAGGTATGAGTATACCTTTTTTACATCGGGATGGAATAGTTTGCAAACATCTACTGCGGCTTTGTCGACTGCCAAAAGCGATTTCAATAGTGGTGTCTTATAATCCAGCGCCTCTCCCGTATAGGAGATAAAAACTGTAGGAATACATAATGTGTCGTCAATAATAAAAGCGGGAGAGGAAGGATCCCATGCAGTATATCCCCTTGCTTCGAAGGTATTGCGGATACCGCCACTGGGAAAACTCGACGCATCGGGTTCCTGTTGTGCCAGCAGTTTGCCGGAGAACCTTTCGATAATGCCTCCGTCAGGTCCGTCTACGTAATCAATAAATGAGTCATGTTTCTCGGCAGTGCCCTCGGTCAAAGGTTGGAACCAGTGTGTATAATGGGTGGCACCCATCTCCATGGCCCACATTTTCATGCCGGCCGCCACGTGATCGGCAATCCCCCTGTGCAACGTAGTGCCCCGGTCGATCGCTTCCAGTACGATATTCATTGTCTCTTTGGAGAGATACTTGGACATCTGTGTCCTGTTGAATACATATTTGCCATAATACTCCGAAGGGAGCTGCGATGGAGCCGGTACTTCTATGGGCGTTCTCTTTGATGCTTCTTCTACTGCTTTAAAACGTAATGTTGACATAATAGCGCTTAATTTGATAAATGGAGGTTTTTACACCCGCAATTTTATATTTGAGTAAATAATCTGGTGCAAAAATAATCAATTTGTTTTACAATCCAAACAAAATCGATAAAAAAGTTATATTTTTCGATAAAAATTAACTTTATGACGTTTTTATCAGCTTTTTAGTATCAAAAATATACAAAAGATGCTGTTTTGAATCCCGTTTTATATTGAATGACGGAAATTCATAGCAAAAGTAACCTTTTTGAAAATGAAATCAGGAAGAATAGGTATGGATACTTTGTTGTGCCGATGGCAGATAGTTGACGCCGTACCAACAAATCTGTAACAGGATGAATGCGATGATAAGGAGTATCATCGAAGTTTTGTCTGAAGAGCTTTTCTTTAACCGGTAATGGATATATAGCAGATATCCTATCCAGGTAGCGGCAGCCCATGTCTCTTTCGGGTCCCAACTCCAATAGTGCCCCCATGCTATCTTCGCCCAGATGGCTCCCATCAGCATGCCCAATGTAATGCAGGCGATACCGGCATATACCAGACTATCGGTCATTTCCATCAGTCGGACTTTGTGGGTGATCTTTTTTTCCCTGACCAGATAGTAGATGGCGACGAGTGTTGCAGCACCCAGAATGGCATACGAGAACATATAGATGATCACGTGGGGGGCGAACCAGGGACTTTGTAATGCCGGCATCAACACTTTGTTGTGGATATCGGGCTTTACGATATTCACAATGATAAAGACCGTAGAGAGGACAGTGGTGAATGAGAGTATCCATTTGTAGTTCCAGCGCAGGTAGGTGAGCAATCCGGCTATGGGGAGGAAGAAGGAGTACCAGAGCCGGGTTTCGCCCATCGTACGCAGAGGTGGGCGTTCGAGCGACATCCATAGTCCGGCAATGAAAATGGAGAATATAACCAGGCCGGTGGCAGTCAGTATTGCTGGCCATAACTTGCGTTTGCTGACATAGGCAAGGATTGCGCTGCTGCCCCAAAGCAGTACAGCGGTTATGGCAAAATATATAAATGAGTCCCAGGTCATGATGCTTTCCTTTTAGGTCCGGCAATAAACAGGAAGAGCGCCCCTGCAAGCAGCATAAAGATGCCAGCGTAGACTACGTTCAACCATGGATCGCGGACCAGTTCAAAGACGGATGTGTCGGAATATTTACCTTTTGTATCGTCGTAACTGTATTGATAGATCATCCAGTCTTCCACCTGCAACGGTTTATTGACTTCAATCACCGCCTCTTTTGTCATTCCGGCCTTCGTGAAAACGGTCACATGCGAGCTATATTTTTTTACTTCCTGCATCGGCATGGCTATACTGATCTCTTCATCGATCTCCAAAAAGATATGCGGAAAGAGGTAACTCCCATTGCTAATCCATCCCTCTACAGGTTGATCGAGGCCCGGTTTGTGGGCCTTCACCTTGATGGCGGTAGTGGCACCCTCCATCATCATGGGAACCACATTCATGAAAGTGGAATCCCTGAAGATGGCCGCGTGTGGCAGCCAATCGGTTATCTCCAGGGTTATACCTGCCAATTGGGTGGTTTTTCCTACTCCTTCAAACATATAAGTTTCGGGACGGGAAACGGGTAACATCTTTCCCGTTTTGTTTTCGATAATGGCTAATTTTGGTTCATATTCCTCTATCATAAAGCTGTCCAATTGGATGGCTACCGGCAGTTCCTTTATTTCTCCTGTCTTTCCGGCTCCACGCCATTCTACCTGTCCCTCCTGGACGCTTATTGTGAACCGTTCCATATCGGCGCTACCCAGTATTCCACCTAAAAGGGCGATAAATAGTCCGAGATGGTTCAGGTAAAATCCGATATCGCGCCAACTCTGCTTTCTGGTTGTTCTTCTCAATGTGGTAAGTCCGAGAATGGTCAGATTGTAAAAACAAAGCAGTACGAACGACCATGAAATAGTCATCCGATTCCAGCCGAGAGAAGTGAAAGGATGGTGTGGCAGTTGCTCTCGGGCTGTACCGGAGGCAAATTGGGGGATTAATCCCAGTATGATAGTGAGCAGGAGTAGGACGGATAGCGCCGGAATGGTAGCATATACACTCGACATCCATCTGGTTACTCTCCCTTTTCCCGATATAAAATGGACAAGAGGAAGCCCTGTAATGAACAAGGCTCCAATGATAGTATTGACAGGAAAAGCAAAAAGGGCGGTTTCGATATTTCCGGAGGAAAGTTGCAGGAGTATTCCCGACAACAGAACGCCTGCCGCGACGATGAGACCCTCTGCATATCCCCATGGGTGCTCCCAAATCTTACGGGAAGTACTCTTCATCAATTCAGGCTGACGAGACGGTTATTGGCTCTTGCTGTTTCAAGCCATTTGGGGACGACAGTCTCTTGAAAATTCTTTTTGTTGGCCCTTTCCTTTTGCATGTCGAGTCCGATATAAGCTTGTGCTTTTTCCTTGGTGGAGATATCCGGCAGGGGAACATCACCTGTAAAACCGAGCTGTGCTAATACTTTGGATATCTCGAAGCGGGCTTTGTATGCTCGATCCAGTCCCATGGAGAGGATACGCTGGAACTCTACCGGCGAGTGGAATGATCCTCCGTGCGAAGCGACTGCATAGTCCCACCGCCATTGAGCCTGGCGGATCAATTGGAGTGCCTGCTTCATTTGTCTTTCGGTAGCACCTTTGCCCCATGCGAATTGTGCTTCGAGATGAGCTTTCGCCAGCTCTTCTTCTACCAGGTTTCGAATTTGGTTTGCACTGCGTTGCCTTTCATAAACGGCGTTCCTGAGATCTTCTTCCGACTCCCTGTGACATACCTGGCAGGTGTTGTTGATATTGGCAAGAGGACTGATGATATGGTGGTCGCTGTATTTTACACCTCCTTCGGAGATATAAGGCATATGGCAATCGGCACATGATACGCCTCTTTGAGCATGTATGCCTGTCTTGTATATTTCGTAATCGGGGTGTTGTGCCTTGATGATAGGTGCTTTGCTCAATGCATGAGTATAATCGGCAAACCCGATGTTATCGTAATATTGTTCTGCTCCTTCCATGGTGAGCCCGTTATGCCAGGGGAAGATAAGGTACTTGCCTTCGGGTGTGAAATAATATTCCACGTGGCATTGCGCACAAGCCAGTGAACGCATATCCTGATGAGTGGCGTCCTTGATATCCAGTCCCATGTTCGCATATCCCTCTATGAGTCCTGGCCGGCTGATCTTCAGATCCATGGTTTCTGCATCGTGACAATCAGCGCAGCCAATAGGATTGACCACCTCATGACCCCAATGAGCCCAGGTCTGTTTATAGAATTCGGCAATGCCCACCGAATCCATCAGACGGGGTACGTCCGGACTTTTACAGGTCCAGCAGGTAGCGGGCTGTGGCCCTTCGTCGGCAGTCATGGGGGAGCCGGTACGGAGTGTGTGACGTACATCTTCCACCGCGTGTTTGTGACCTCTCGGTGTGCTATAGTCTTTTGCAAAAGCGTAACCAGCCCATAAAATCACCATTTCAGGGCGTTGAGCGAGTACATCTACCGCACTGCTTCCGTTAAATTCACTTTTAAAGGTGGTGTCGGCAGTTTGTTCCCATGTTTTGTATTCACGTGGATAATTCACGGCGAACAGTTCATTTCTCGACTCAATACCTTTGATCTCCACTTTTCTGTTGTTCATCACATTTGCTATTTCAGCCCTTCGTTGAGTGATGGACGCTGCAAGCATCCCTAAAAGGAATACAACCCCCAGAGTAGAGAAAAATAGTAACCATCCTACCCAAGGTTTCATCTTATTATCGTTTTTGTTTTTCATATATATATATGCATTACTAATTATCAATTAAAAATTAAAAATGATACCAGAGCCAATAGCCAAGACTTTTAGAGTAAATAATTAAAAGTGAACAGTGAAAAATGACAACTTCTCAACTTCAGACTTCTAATTTCAAACTTCTATCTTCTTATTATTCTTATTATGACATCTGCAAATCATCACATCAATCTTCCTTCATCATCTTTTGCAACCAGTCCGGGACATTGCTTTTCGGCATTGGTATCCGTGCATTGGGTGTGGCCGAAAGTGATCTGCTACGTGTGTGCGGAACATCCCTGTGGCAATCCCAACAAGCCTTTCCTCCCATTTCTTTTGTATCTTTGAAGCCCATGCGACCAGTCTTTATAAATTCGGTATTGAGTTGTGTATGGCAGCGGATACAGTTATTCATGATTACTTCCGAACTTGCCTCGATGGCCTGAATAGCCTGGGATTCGCCCCTTATCGTGAAAATAGCCGAATGGCGTAATCCATCGACAGCCTTGAAATAATATCCTTTCACTTTGTTTTCCTGAGGAACATGGCAATCGTTGCAGGTCGCGTTTCGTCCGTGGGAACTGTGCATCCAGGTAGCATAATAGGGACCCATGATATGGCAGTTCACACAGGTGGCTGGATCATTGGAGAGATAGCTGTAAGCACGTGATGCGAAGAAAGAATAGATAAACAGGCCTACGAAAGCGCCACTGACAATGAAGGCCGGATATTTCCATCCTCCGCGAGGCCGTATTTCATTCCAGAAGTTTCGAAGTATGCCCATGGCTGCGCTTATTAAAGATATTCAGAACAAAGTAATAGATAAAAAATCGGAAAAAGTGTAATAATTATGACAATTGATAAAAAAAGACTATATTCGGGGCTCAATTACATAAAATATGGAAAGACAGCATTTTGATAACCATCATGCCGGGATGATTTTTCAATGTCCTTTGTGCAGTTCTGTGCCGGATGATCAGCGTGAAGAGTTTATGCGTGACGTACGCTTTTCAGTGAAAAACTATCAGAAAGGTGATGTGATCGTTACTCAAGGAGCTCTTTATGAGTCGCTTTATATCCTGATCCGGGGAGAGATCGTTACAGAGATGGCTGATGAGAAGGGGGATTTCATGCAAGTGGACCAGATTAGTGCACCCAATCCGTTGGCTACTGGTTTCCTGTTTGCCAGCAACAATCGGTCGCCCGTCTCCGCGATATGTAAAATACCCTGTTCGACAGTAGTCATCCCGAAAGAGAATGTCTATTTCCTGATGCGGAAGTATGAATCGTTTATGTTGGCTTTTCTATCTTACATCTCAAATAGGGTGTCCACTCTTTCCGAAAAGTTACGGCTTGTCTCGCTACGTACCATTCGCGCAAAACTGGCCTACTATCTGTTGAAAGAGTCGGCTGGAGAACAATCATTCCGGTTGGAATCTTCCAAAGAGGAGATTGCCCGTCTTTTCAGCGTTTCCCGTCCCGCGCTGGTAAAAGTGATGATGGAGATGGCAACGGAGGGGATTATCGACGTGGATCGGCGGGATATTCTTATCAGAGACAGGGTCGCACTCCAAAGAATGTTTTGAATGTAGATTTCTTTTTATATGACTAAAATATTTATTTTCAAAGGTGTCATATGGAACTCTTCGCATTAGTCATGATCTTGTGTGATAATGATTATTATGCTCGTTTCAGAAGAAAAGCATGAATCGGGTTTCTTTTGTCTTTTCTTATCCCTATTTTTGTAAAAAAAAATAGACAAATAAATGAATACTCAGGAAAGACTGGACTTTACCCGAATTGCCGAAGCGATTACTTATATCCGGCAGAATTTCAAAAGACAACCCGGCTTGGAACAGATAGCGGAAAAAGTAGGATTGAGCCCATCGCATTTTCAGCGCCTGTTTACTAACTGGGCTGCTGTTAGTCCGAAGAAATTTCTGCAATACACCACCATCGAATATGCCAAAAAGATGCTGAAAGAGGGGAAAGCTTCCCTGTTTGATACGGCGCATGAGACAGGCTTATCGGGAACCGGACGTTTACACGACCTGTTTATCAGTATAGAGGGGATGACTCCCGGCGAATACAAGAACGGAGGAGAGAATCTTTCGATCAATTATAGCTTTGCCGGCACCCTGTTTGGTAAGATTATCGTGGCAGCCACACCAAAAGGCCTTTGTTATATGGCTTTTGCCGATGACGAACAGGAAGCCTTCGATGCGCTTCGGTTGATGTTTCCTAAAGCTGCTTATCAGCAACAAGCGGATGAGATGCAGAAAAAGGCATTATCCTTTTTCTCCCGGGATTGGAATGAGCATGACCCAATTAAGTGTCATTTAAAAGGTACCGATTTTCAGCTAAAGGTATGGGATACATTGTTGAAGATACCGATGGGGCAGTTGACGACCTACGGAGATATTGCTGCCCTGATCGATAATCCCAAAGCTTCACGTGCGGTGGGTTCCGCAGTCGGCGACAATCCCGTTTCCGTCCTGATACCATGTCATCGGGTGATCCGTTCATCCGGTGAGTTGGGAGGGTATCATTGGGGACTTACCCGAAAAACCGCCATCATAGGATGGGAGGCTGCAAGGATGGAATGCGCAGAATAAAATATTTTATACAATCTTGGTGCTGTAATTACTTTATTTGTAAATATGGATATTATTCAATTAAAAGGGGAAGAGAAGCAACTTTATTCTTTGGTGGCACATCTTGTGATGAACGAGGAGGTGATCAGTTATAACCTGAACTATCCTTATAAGACATCACCCGATTATATGTGGTTTGTGGCGACGGATAACGGCGTTACCCTTGGCTTCATACCAGTCAAATTGGAAGAAGAGGGTAAGGTCAAAATAAATAACTATTATGTGGCGGACGATGATAGTGCTGTTTTCTCCGCATTGTTGAAGGAGATTGTGAGGGTATTTGCAGGTGATCATGAGATTGAATCAGTCACTCAAATACGACATATCCCCGAATTTGAAAAGGGAGGATTTGCTGTTGTGCTTTATTGGAAAAGGTATGTAAAAATGAAGGTATTCAGGGATGAGAAAGAATGTGTATGAACTTGCTATACTGCGGATAAAGATATTATTCAATGAATTTGATAATATCTATGTCTCTTTTTCCGGTGGCAAGGATAGTGGTGTAATGTTGAACCTTTGTATACAATATATACGGGAAAACAATCTAAACCGGAAGATCGGTCTATTCTTCATGGACTATGAAATACAATACAGTGAGACGATTGCTTATGTCGAAAGGGTATTGAAGGAGAATGCAGACATCTTGGAAGTATACCGGGTATGCGTACCTTTCAAGGTGACTACTTGTACCTCTATGCATCAGGTTTACTGGCGTCCCTGGGATGAAGAATGCAAGGAATTCTGGGTAAGGGAAATGCCGGAAAGCTGTTACAGGAAAGATGATTTTCCATTTTATCATCCTGGCCTATGGGATTCGGAATTTTATATTCTCTTCTCCCAATGGTACCATTTGCATAAAAGTGCAAAGAAGACCTGTTGCCTGGTAGGGATACGTACCCAGGAAAGCTCGCATCGGTGGAGAACGATCTATGGTAAGAGAAAGCACCATGTCTATCGTAATCTGAAATGGACAAGACAACTATCGCCGGATATCTATAATGCTTATGTAATACATGATTGGCAGACAACAGACGTATGGACCGCTAATGGTCGTTTCGGTTGGGATTATAACCGATTGTACGATTTATATTACCTGGCAGGCGTTCCCCTGGACAAACAGCGTGTAGCCAGTCCTTTTCTTCTGGCAGCACAGGAAAGCCTGCATCTCTACAGAGCTATTGATCCCGATATGTGGGGGAAAATGATATGCCGGGTGAACGGGATCAATTTCACATCCCTATATGGTCATAGCACTGCTGTTGCGCAGAGAAAAATCGCTCTGCCGGAAGGACATACATGGGAAAGCTATATGCACTTTCTGCTATCTACCTTGCCTGAAGAGATACGTCAGAATTATCTGGACAAACTCTCGGTAAGTATCAACTTTTGGAGAAAACGGGGAGGTTGCCTGCCGGAAACCACAATACGACAGTTGCAAGAAATCGGTATAGAGATAGAGGTACTGGAGCATACAAACTATAAGACAGATAAGCGTCCTGTGAAGATGGAATACCACGATGACCTCGATATTCCCGGATTCAAGTATCTTCCCACTTTCAAGCGGATGTGTATATGTATCCTCAGGAACGATCACCTTTGTAAGTATATGGGATTTGCGATGACGAAAAAAGAGGTTGCACTCAGGAATAAAGTAATGGATTTTTATCAAGGTATACATAATACATGAAGGACGAACAGAAATACACAAGCCCTGTTTATGCAGTAAAGGCTGTGCCGATAGAGAAGATAGAGGCAAATGCATATAATCCTAATATTGTCGCACCACCGGAGATGGAACTTCTCGAATTGTCGATATGGGAAGACGGTTACACGATGCCTTGCGTCTGTTACTATCTTCCGGAAGAGGACAAGTATGAGCTGGTAGACGGATTTCACAGATATCTGGTGATGAAAACATCAACCCGTATCTATGAGCGGGAAAAAGGATGTTTACCTGTAACGGTAATTGATAAGGACCTGTCCAACCGCATGGCTTCGACGATCAGGCACAATCGTGCCCGTGGTACTCATAACATTGAACTGATGACTAATATTGTGACAGAACTCAAGAAAGCGGGGATGAGTGATGCATGGATCATGAAAAATATTGGGATGGATAAAGATGAATTACTCCGTTTCAAGCAAATTTCGGGATTGGCAGCACTGTTTGCCGATAAGAATTTTAGCATACCGGAGCAAATCTGAACCTGGCAAAATACCTTGTGGTGATAAACTAATTTGCTAATAATAAACGGGTTGATGGATCGGTTTTGTTTTTACAACATAATGAAAATTAATCAGATGAAATGTAGCAGGTCTCTTTTAATGTTTTTGGTGGCTATGGGTAGTTTGACAGGGCTATCTGCCCAGGTGGGTATCATGAAAATGGATACGGTATCATCAAAAGATACCCTCCACCATATTTCGAGAGGATGGGTTCTTTATAGTGATTTCAGTGCTATAGGTGATGGGAAAATTGACGATCTGGGAGCTATTGTTGCTACACATGCGTTCGCAAACAGGCATGGTTTGACGGTCAAAGCTGATAAAGGAGCGGTCTATTATATTGGAGGGAAAAATATAACGGCAGAGGTTCAGACCAATACCGATTTTGGAGATGCATCTTTTATCATTGATGATACCGATGTAGAAAATAGAAACAGAGCTGTTTTTTCAATTAACTCGACTCAGAAACCATTGCCTCTTCATAATATCAGTTTATTGAGAAAAGAACAAGGTAAAATAGATGTTTCACTGCCGGTATCTTGTATTGTTACCGTTACCGACGCGAATATCAAGCGCTATATACGGTATGGGCCGAACCAAAATAGCGGTTCTTCACAGACAGATATTTTTATTGTGGATAAAGAGGGAAATGTGGATAAAAATACACCGATTATTTGGGAT
This sequence comes from Proteiniphilum sp., assembly GCF_034927365.1. GTDB lineage: Bacteria > Bacteroidota > Bacteroidia > Bacteroidales > Dysgonomonadaceae > Proteiniphilum. The sequence goes on from NZ_JAYFQD010000005.1 coordinate 88,420, forward strand.
TTTGATCAGATCACGGAAATCAATTATCTTCCTATTGATGAGACGGTGCTGACTATTTCCGGGGGGCTTTTTACTACCGTTGCAAACAGGGCGGAGTCGAAATATACTTATTACAGTCGCGGTATGAATATCAGGCGATCTAATGTCGTTATCGATGGACTGGAACACCATGTGACCGGTGAAGGAGAGACAGGTGCACCCTACGGAGGTTTTATCAATATCAACAACTGTGCAAATGTGATCGTGAGAAATACCATTCTGACCGGACATAAAACCTATCAGACCATCGGATCGGCAGATGTTCCGGTTTCCATGGGGAGTTATGATGTTTCTGTCAACCGGGCACTTAATGTTACTTTCGAGAACTGTAGTCAGACCAATGATATCCACGATCGCACCTATTGGGGTATTATCGGGTCTAACTACTGTAAAAATCTACTATATGATAACTGCACCTTTTCCCGCTTCGATGCACATATGGGGGTAGCCAATGCTACAATTCGTAATTCAACGCTGGGGCATCAGGGAATAAATGCTATTGGCAGTGGTGTTTTTATCCTCGAGAATTCTACCATACACAGCAGAAATCTCATCAATTTACGTTCCGATTACGGGAGTACATGGGAGGGTGAGTTTATCATTCGTGACTGTATTTTTGTGCCGACTGGTTTAGGCTCTGGTAATGTAACCCTGATAGGGGGAGCTAATTCCGGACAGCATGATTTTGGCTATACTTGCTACATGCCTGAACGCATCACGATCGAAAACTTGAGGATCAAGGACGCCAACCACCCTGAGAAGTATATAGGGGCAGCCATTTTTGCTGATTTCAACGGACAAATGAAGGATGATAACTATGTGGAAAAGTTCCCATACATTATCACGAAAGAGATTATTCTTCGGAAAATTAAAACGGATAGTGGTAAGCCTGTAAGGATCAGTGATAATGTCTATATGTTCAGAAATGTGCAAACACCAACGGAATGAGTTTATTGCTTGTGGTTGATTTTTTGTGGAGGATATACTACATTTTCTACCTTCTCGGCAGAAAATCTGAGATTATTGAAGACAGGAAACTTCATACTCTCCCGGTATATTGTGGTAAACGTTCTTTTGGGCATAATAGCTGTGGGAATAGTTGAAACAAAGGTACAAGAATAGCGTATTTTATTTTTGCGGTCTTTTATTGCGAACCTGTATTGTGTGACTCTTTTTTCTTCGTATCTATGATTTTACGAAGATTTTCAATCTCAATCCTGAGTAACCTGTTTTCCTCAAGCGTCTCAAGATATTTATTTTTATATTTTACAGCATCATCTTCTTCCTCTATCACGATGACTTGTTCCGCAGGGTCTGATAGAGTTGGAGGACCTATCATTTTCCCTTTTCCTGTGATAAGCCAATCAAGGTTTAAATCGGGGAAGACTTCTACTATATTGGACAGTTTATCCGCACCAATCGAAGTTTTTACCTTACTAATATATCCACGTGAAAAACCAACCAACTCTTCAAATTTGGTTTGTCCTAGTCCTTTGGATTTTATAAATAATTTTAATCTTTCTATGAATTCCATATTTTATTCTGTTTTTCAATTATTTATCAATTTTTATTATTTAGAATGATTATAATTTACACTATAATTACGTAATATCTTGTTTTTACTGATTATATGTAGTATTTTTGTGTTGTCAATATATTACATTGCTACAATGCAATAAATCTAAATATCCCGTAAAGATATGAATAAACAGGTAAATACCATAAGGCCCATTACTAAGATATCAATCCCAGCAACCTTGTTGGCTATCAAAGTAGGTGAAACCGTCATAATCCCTTCCAAAACGATCAGGCCCGGCTCTATCAGGGCTGCTGTATCCCGTTTGGAGCGTGCTAAAAAAGCTCAATTTGCTGTGACAGAGCAAGGTTTCATAGGAGGAACGCAAGTAACTAGGCTAAACTGAAAAGCTGAAGAGTGTATTAACTTAAATAACTACAGGTGTATGAAGAAAAACAATTTAAATGAAAAAGTACCTATTAAACGTTTTTTATGTATTATGCGCATGACGATTATTCTGTTACTTACCGGGCTTTTTTATCTCCCGGCAGAATCAAGCGAAGCCTCCCTGAAAACAGTGTTGGCATCTCCCCAACAACAGGCTTTCAAGGTTACCGGCACTGTCTCAGATAACTACGGATTATCGATGCCCGGGGTTACTGTGGTGATCAGGGGTACATCTCAAGGTACCGCAACCGATATTAATGGCGAATTCTCGCTCACCGTCCCCAGCGATACTACCGTATTGCAGTTTCGGTTTGTGGGCTACCAGTCGCAGGAAGTGCTCGTGGGCAACCGACGTATTATCTCCATCACCATGAAGGAGGCAACATCCGAACTCGAAGAGGTAACGATCGTTGCATTTGGTAAACAAAAAAAAACCAGTTTGGTAAGTTCCATCGAATCAGTAAAAGTCTCCGAACTGAAACAACCCTCATCCAATCTCACCACAACTTTTGCAGGTAGGATACCGGGCTTGATTTCCTATCAAATAAGCGGTGAACCGGGTGCCGATAACGCCCAGTTCTTTGTTCGCGGGGTTACTACCTTTGGTTACAAAACATCTCCGCTGATCTTGATTGACGGGTTTGAAGCCACATCCGACGATCTGGCTCGTATACAACCCGACGACATCGAAAGTTTTTCCATTCTGAAAGACGCTTCGGCCACCGTACTCTATGGAGCACGTGGAGCCAACGGCATCATTATGGTTAATACTAAGTCAGGAAACGATGGAGACGTAAAAATTAATTTTAGGGTGGACAGGAATGTGTCTTCTCCCACCAAGATACCGGATGTGGTGGATGGTGTAACATACATGAGACTCTATAATCAGGCGCTCGTTTCAAGAAATCCCCAACTGGAGCCTTTTTACAGCGAACAAAAGATACAATCGACCATTAGAAACGAAAATCCGATGATCTATCCCAATATAGATTGGTACGAAACACTTTTCAATAAACAAACCTATAATACCAAGGCCAACATGAATGTATCAGGAGGCGGCAAAGTGGCAACCTACTATGTAGCTCTCGGATATGACAACGAAAGCGGCCTGTTGAAGGTGGACAACCGCAACAATTTTAACAGCAATATAAATATCGACCGTATCCATATCCGTAACAATGTGATATTCAATATGGGCAGGAGCACTAAATTGGATGTCAGGCTGCAAGGCCGTTTTGAAAAATATACAGGTCCCTACCGGTCGGCCAGCGATATTTTCAAGATGGTGATGAATTCAAACCCGGTAGATTTTCCCGCCATATATGAAGCGGATGCTGCTAATGAATTCACCACGCATACGCTTTACGGAAGTACGTATGTGAATAGTTCCGTAAAGCAAAATCCTTATGCCGAAATGGTAAGGGGATACGAGAGTCGGGATGAAAGCACAATGACGGCCATGGCCACATTGTCACACGATTTCGACAATTTGGTGAGAGGTTTGAAATTCCAGGGCAAAGCCTCCGTCAATACTTGGAGCAGATATTCCAGCCGGCGAACATACACTCCCTATTATTATGCCGTGGATACGTACAATCAAATTACCGGCGAATATACGCTCTATAACCTGAACCCGACATCGGGGCAATCTTATCTGGGCGATGTGGAACCTGGGCGCGATGCCAGCGCCCATTATAATATCGAGGCCCGATTTAATTGGGACAGGGTATTTGATAAGCATAACATCGGTTTGATGACCGTGTTTCTGGCAGATGAAAACCTGCTCACATCGGGTAACAGCAGGTCTATTTATGCCACGCTTCCAGAAAGGAATTTAGGAAATTCTGGCAGGTTTACATACGGCTACGACGACCGTTACTTCTTTGAATTTGCCTACGGCTATAATGGATCCGAGAAATTCACGGGCGAAAAGCAATATGGCTTTTTCCCATCGTTCGGTACGGCATGGCTTATTTCCAACGAATCGTTTATGAAAAATACCAAAAACATAATCGATATGCTGAAGCTGAAATTCACATTTGGACTGGTTGGTAACGATGCTATATCCGACCGTGAAGGGCGATTCTTCTTCCTGTCGAATATTGTGAAGGGTGGAAGCGGCAACGGTTATGCGTGGGGAGAAACTTTCACCAGCGACTACGGTGGGTATTATACTGCCCGGTATGCCAATCCGGATATCAGTTGGGAGGTGTCGCAGAAATACAATCTGGGACTGGAGTTTGCCCTGTTCAAGGGCGGTCCTTTGAAATTTCAAATCGATCTTTACAAGGACATCAGGGATAAAATCTACATGGAGCGGCAAAACTTCCCGGCTACATCCGGTCTGGAAGCCCCCATCAGTGGCAATGTAGGAAAAGTGGCATCGAAAGGGATCGATACCTCGCTCGACTTTCAGCATTTTTTCAACAAAGACTTCTGGGTCACCAGCCGCGCCAATTTTACTTACGCTACCAATAAATATGTAGAAGTGGACGAAAAAAATTATCCCTACGATTATTTGTATAAGAAAGGGAGAAACATCAATCAGTTAAGAGGCTTGATTGGCGAACGGCTTTTCGTGGACGAGTATGAAATACAAAACTCCCCGCTGCAATATTATGGCTCCTATCAGGCCGGCGATATCAAATACCAGGATGTGAATAATGACGGAGTGATTGACGATAATGACCGGGTTTTCATGGGCTATCCCACGGTTCCCGAAATTCAGTATGGTTTTGGCGCATCGGCGGGTTACAAGAATTTCGATTTTTCTTTCTTTTTTCAGGGAAATACCCGTGTCTCCTTTTTCATCAATGCCGGCACCAGTGGAATTGCGCCGTTTCATAACAGACGGAATGCGCTTACCATTGTAGCCGAGAATTCATGGAGCGAAACCAACCCCGATGTACATGCATTTTGGCCCCGCCTCTCCACCGACCCCACTGATAACAACCTGCAACAGTCGTCGTGGTGGTTGCGCGACAATTCCTTCCTGCGTTTAAAAAGCGCTGAAATGGGGTATAGTTTCCAAGGAATTAAAAAATTACACATACAAAATTTGAGGATATATCTGACTGCTGAAAATTTGCTTTGTTTTAGTGCGTTCAAACTGTGGGATCCTGAAGTGGGAAGCAACGGATTGGGCTACCCGATCAGCAAGAGATTCAATGTCGGTGCTCAATTGTCTTTTTGATTTAAAGAAAGAAAAGGTAATTGAAATTGAAAATAAATATTATAATCATATGAAAACCAAATTATTCAATTTTACTCTGATTAATTCCCGTTCGGGAAAGATAATGATATTACTCATATTATGTACGGGATTATTTTTCACGTCGTGCAGAGATTATCTGGATGTGGTTCCCGACAATACCCTAACGCTGGATGATATTTTTTCTGTGAAGGAGGAAGCGTATAATGCACTGGCTAAAGTGTATAGTTATATGCCACGTGAAGATCGTGCCGATTTTTCCTCGTATATGTTGGGCGATGATTTTGTAGGCCGTCTCCGATACAATACCCGTACCGACAGGCTCAGGGGGATTGCTATCATGAGAGGATTGCAATCGGTAGGTGACCCCCGTTTGGGGCGTTGGTGCGATAATTCCACCGAAGGTACCAAGAGCCTTTATCAGGCTATCAGCGTGTGCAATATATTCATCGACAAGATTGATATGGTACACGATATGGATGATCTCGAAAAAGCCGATTGGAAAGCGCAGGCCAAATTCATGAAGGCGTATTATCACTTCCTGTTGCTGCAGAAATATGGCCCTATCGTTATTTCTGACAAGCAGATCAGTGCCGAAGCAACGAGTGAAGAACTGTTTCCTTTCCGATCCAAAGTGGATGACTGTTTTGACTATATTGTCAGGGTAATGGATGAAGCCATTCCCGATTTACTGGAACGCAGGACGAGTATCGACTTCGGACAGGTGGACAAGATGGTTGCCTCCGCCATCAAAGCCCGGGTCCTGGTTTTCAGGGCAAGTCCCTTTTATAGCGGAAACAGAGAATTTTACGAAGATTTTCTGGATCGCGACGGGAAGCCGTTTTTCCCCGTCGATGATGATGCCGCCAAAACAAAAGCCAAATGGAAAGACGCCGTGGACGCTATCGACGAAGCCATAGAAATCTGCGAAAAGAACGGAAAAGGGTTGTATACTTTTGACAAGGCTGTATATCCTTATGACGAAGAGGATTTCGAATTAAACGAAGAAACATTGAAGACCTACTACGATCTGAGAATGGTTGTGGTGGATCCCTGGAACAAAGAATTGATCTGGGGATATTCCAGCCTGAATATCACCAGTATTGGGTCCAACTTCCCGTTCCAAAACGTGTGCAACATCCAGTTGCCTGTGGGTTATACGCCCGGGACCACCAATGAAAACACCGGCTCGGAAATGTGGATGGCAGCAACCTTCAAGATGCTCGACCGGTATTACACCGCCAACGGATTACCACTCGAGGAAGACCGGACTTTCAACAGGAATACGCGGTACAATCTGGTATTTACTCCCGCGGAAGATTCACCCGAATACCAATCCATGCGCGGGATCATGCAACCCGATGTAGAGACCATTAATCTTTACCTGAACCGCGAACTCCGTTTCTATGCCAATCTTGGTCTTACAGGAGGCTACTGGCGGAGTCACGCACACCGGATAAAAACGACGATGTATGCCTATCAGGCCGGCGGATATAAGACTGATGAATATAATCTGTGCACCGGAATAGGCGTGCAGAAGCTGGTTCATCCCGAAAGCAAATCGGGTGACTGGAGACGGTTTGTGAGATTTCCCTATCCGATCATCCGCATGGCCGATTTGTACCTGATGAAAGCAGAAGCGATGAACGAATATCTCGACGTGCCCAATGAACAGGTGTGGGATCCCATCAACAAAGTGCGTTTCAGGGCCGGTATCCCAGGTGTACAAGCGGCGTGGGGGAGTTCGGGCTTCGTAAGACCCGAGTATGTCAATAAGCACACCACCAAATCGGGCATGAGGGATATTATCCTCAAAGAGAGAAGCATAGAATTGGCTTTCGAAGGTATCAGATTTTGGGATATGGTACGCCATAAGCGGGCAACAGCCGAATTTTCGACGCCCATCTTCGGATGGTCGGTAATGAAAGAAACCGGCAGCGATTTCTTCGTCGTGGAAATGAAGGAAGACCGTTCATTCCAGGATACATACTATCTATGGCCCATCGACCTGAATGAGTTGAATACCAATTCGAACCTCGTTCAAAATCCCGGATACTAAAATAGGGTTATACATTAAAAAACAGATTCATCTAATAAATAAAACGCAAATGAAAATACTATCCAAATACTGTTTATTGCTATGGACGGCGCTGCTCCTTGTCGCTTTCGGTGCTTGCAAAGAACAGGATCGTTTTACGATCAATTCTGATAATATGGCACCGCCGTCACCGCCTGTATTCCTCAGTTATAAACCTCTCTCCGGAGGCGCAAGGTTGTTTTACCAGATCCCCAACGATGAGGATGTGCTCAGTATCGATGCCGAATACAAAGCAACCAACGGTAACCTCGTAAGGTTTTCGGCTTCTTATTTTGTAGATTCATTAGACGTGTATGGATTTGCCAACACCGAAACCCAAACCGTAAAATTGTTTGCCACCAACAGATCCGGCGTCAGATCAACACCTGTGGAAGTGGAAGTAACGCCTTTGGAATCGGCATTACCCAAGGTGGTCGGTAACATTTCGGTAAAACCGGCCGTTCGTTCGTTTATTATCGATTGGGAAAACGAACTGAAACAGACGCTCAATGTATATGTCTCATTCAAATATAACGACAAGGGAACAGAACATTCCTTCACCACTGTGTTTTCGTCGAACAATGCTACCGAACGAAAGTTTATCAACGACCTCGACCTTGAAGAGAACGTGCCCATTTCAGTGAATGTGTGGATCGAAGATTTGTACGGAAACAAAACAGAATCCATAGACAAGGGGCAAATCATTTTGCTTCACGATTATGAAGTACCTAAGTCCGATTGGGTGTTTCCCGCTCCCGGAACAGAAATGGGCGGCGTTATCATGTGCAACGGAAATATGGTGGAAGGGCGGATTACCTATCTCAATGACGGTATCATCAATACCGGCAACGAAATGAATTTTATCCACACCGGTCAAAATGCGCCGTGGAATATCCTGATCGATTTGGGCGATTATTACGAGTTGACCCGTATCGCTACTTGGCAACGGCGCTTCAGCGGATCGGCTGATCCTTATATTAAGGGATCACTCTACGAGGGCGAAAATGTAGGCGAGTACAGTATGTACCGGTGGGATGATGAAACCGGTAGTTGGGAGTTCTTGTCCACACACAGAATCCCGATCCCAACAGGAATTGGAGAGATGGAAATAATCAAAATGCACAACAGGTACGGCAACGAAGCCTATATTCTCCCCGACGAACCGAAGTTCACCAAACCCACCCGGTGGTTCAGATATGAAGCATTGAGCGCCTTCGGAAGCAATTATACCTCGAAAGGTTGTGCGAATATCTCGGAAATGACCCTTTGGGGCCGAAAATATAACCGTTAAAACAGATAAAATAATGAAACGTATATTATACTCTCTATCCGTTTTTTTTGCATTGTTCTTTCTTTTATGCTGTAATGGTCAGTATGATGATATCAGAGAACATGCTTTGAGCGAAAAAGTGTATCCCGGAAAATACGATACTGTTTCAGTACAGGTAGGTATCGAGCGAGTAGAGATTGACCTTTTGAAAGCCGGGCGTATTCCTGCTTCAGAAATCAGATTGGGGAAAGCGAAAAAGACCCTCGTAGAATGGGATAATGAGTCGTTGGTAATCGACAGCGTTTGTTCGTGGGTAAACATCGAAGGATTGTCGCGTTCCAAACTGTACCGGTTCAAAGTTTATACTCTGGATGAGTATGGAAATAAATCCATACCGGTGGAAACAAGCGCAATACCTTACTTTTTGAGCGATCTTGAAAGATTGACCGTCCCTGACCCGAGGGTAGTTAACACTTCGGCAGGTGTACAGGTGGGATGGCCAAAAGAATTGCTCTCCGTGATGATGGATCATTACGGCATGAGCTATCGCTATACCGACAAAGACGGCATCGTGCACGAAGGAGAAGGAGGCCCCAACGCCAGTTTGTTGATTGAAAATGTGGCAACGGGAGATGAGGTAACCATTGATTTGGTGCACCGCATTGTTCCCAAGATAAATGAGAAGCCGATCCTTGATACCGTTGAGATTGCACAACAAGTAACGATGATTGTCCCGCAACTGAGTGTAAGGGTAAATGTAGCTCGTGGTAAACCTACAAGGGTAAGCGATTACAGAAATTCGGGTGAAGACGGCTCCAAAGTGGTGGATGGCGTCAAAGCCGGTGGCGGTCGCTGGGTAACGAACGGAGGCGACCACTGGCTCGAAATAGATTTGGGTGCAGGCTATTCTATTGACGGATTCCAGATGTGGACGGGAAATGGGACTCAATACACGCAACCGCTGACCAATTTCGAATTCCAGGCATTGGTGCTGGGATCCTGGGTAACACTGGATGCCCAAACGGCCAATGCAAATCCGACCTATTTTGCCAACTTCAGCACTGTAACCACCACCAGCAAAGTACGCCTCAACGTCAAGAATCTGGAGGTAAGGCTTTTCGAAATAGAAGTGTATGTTACGGTAACCAAGCCCGAACTACGGGTGAATGTCGCCTTACAGAGAGATACCAGATGGAGCGACAGTAGAAATAATAATACCGAAGGGGGAGACAAAGCGGTGGATGGAAGCAAAGCTGCGAATTCTTCGCGATGGGTTACGGCAAATAGTGCCATCAGTCCTCACTGGCTGGAAATAGATTTCATCGGGCCGGTGGCAATCGATGGATTCCAGATGTGGACGGGGGCTGATCCGCCCGCCTACAAACAACCGTTTGCCAATTTCACCTTCTCCGCATGGAGTGTTGAACAGAATAAATGGGTAAGCGTTGTTGTACGAACCGGAAACACAGACCCGACGCTTGCTGTCACCTTCCCTCCCGTTACCACAAGCAAAGTAAGGCTGGAAGTAATTGGACAGGACGTACGACTGTTTGAATTGGAAGTATATTCCACCATAACATTATTCGAATAAAACGGGCCTGAGAGTAAAGTACATTTTGATGATCGGGTGGAGAGAATGGTCAAAAATCACCGTTTACGCCTGAGAATTGAAATGTGGAATAGAAATCAGTTTTTCCTTTCGACACTTGAGGCTGCCTGATTTCCCAGGCAGCCTCAATATGTGAAATGTTTTGCTTATGGAATCCGGAAAATATTTCGGATTCGACTCTTATCGGGAATCCCTTGCTGCCACTATGGGAAAATTAAACCAGACAGTAGTGATATCCTATGTGAAATTTTGTAGTAACAGAGGAAATTCTAAAAAAGGTTTTTATCGTAAAATTTGATGAACCTCACGCTGAGTACCAAGACAGTGGCTATATCCGAAAGTCTTATGCAATTACTTTGTATAAACCAATATGGTATATGAATAGGGTTTTTGCGTTTCTCACAGGCAGTAATGACTGAAAGCACAAAAAGAGTTGTAATTGAAAGCAGCACTGTTTTCTTCATAATTATTTTGTCGTGTCAATAGGCAAAAGTAAATCATTTTTGTCTTATTTATTTAATAATGCTTTACATGTTTGGCGGACTATGTAAGATAGATATAGAAATAATTTATAACAGCGATTGTTGAAGAAAGAGAATCTTATCCCTATTTTTGTAGTAAATGCAGCATTGATGAATAGATGCAAAAAAGAATAGATAATAAACAATCGGATGAATTGTAAGGGTATAATTTTTGATCTTGACGGTACATTGGTCGACTCAATCGAGGATATAGCGAACGCAATGAACAGGGTGTTGGCAGAGAATGGCTTTCCCGAACATTCCTTGGCTGCCTATAAAATATTTGTCGGACGGGGACTTTTGAATCTCACCCGCCGTGCTTTGCCGGAGACGGTACAGGACGAAGGGACGGTCAAGGCATGTTATCAGCGCATGACCGAAGTGTATAACGATCATTGTATCGAAAAGACGAAGCCGTATGACGGCATCATGCCGTTACTGGACGAGTTGCAATCACGGGGATTCAAATTGGCTGTTTTTTCAAACAAAGCAGATCAATTCACGAAAAAGATCGTGCAGGTGTTGATGCCAGGCTACTTCGATAGGGTTGCCGGGATGACCGTGGAAGAACTCAAAAAGCCCAATCCCGCGTGTGCTTTGCAGATAAGTGAAGATATGGGTGTGAGTCCCGGTGAGATACTATATCTGGGAGATACCGGGATAGATATGGAGACAGCGAGCAACGCCGGGATGTATGCTGTGGGTGTGCTTTGGGGCTTCCGCTCGGAAAGTGAGCTTGTCGACGCGGGGGCGAAGTCCATCTTGCACCATCCCCTGGATTTGATCAGACTGCTCTCTTCACCTGATCTTCAATCCATTTAATGAATCCTTGACTTCGGGCGTTATCCGGAAGCTCTCGCGGGCTTTCTGGATCGCTTTGTTATGCACGAACTTGGTATATTTCTTTTGTGCGAGATAGGGTAGGGTCTTGTCGTAGAACTTGACAAGCCCCACACTGAGGGTCCAGGCAATCGCCATATCCACATAATATTGACCTTGCGGTACTTCTGATAGATGTTGCAAGGCGATATCGATATATTTTTCCTCCATGTAGAAGCATAAAAGCAGGATCACGAAAAAACGCTTTGTGAATTCTCCCTCATCACTCTTCAGCGGAAGATAATGTTCTAATACCTTATTCGGATATTTCTTGAAAACCTTGAAAGAAGAGGTAATCGTATCTACATGTGCCCAATTATCAAATCGTAGGATTAACGGATCCAGATAACCGAATACTGTTTCCATAGGAAGTTTAGATAAGTTACCCAATACTAACCCATAGAGCAATACATGTTCGTAGGTGGTGAATTCCGCGTATTTCAGATAATCCTCGATATCTGGCTCCTTCGATAGCTCCTTCGCCAATTTCTTTAGTGCTGGCATACGGATTCCTCGAATTTCATAATTGGTGGGGATCAACTTTTCATTGAAAGCCTTGTAATCAGTCTCTGATAACTCTTGAAGCCTTTGGTTTATTTTTGCGTTTTGAATCATAAGTGTAATAAATAACGAAACATCTAAGCAAGGATAGTTAAATGATTTGGCTCCTATGCAGTGAGAATACTGTCTGTCAATACCATCAGACAAAGGAACAACAATATCTACCGGTGAAATTTTGTCTGTCTCATGATCTAATCGAAAAAGATACCGCTCAAGGCTGCATTTCGTCCCCTCACATGATTAATTCTTAACCGTACAGGTTGACTAAATGTATATGTTACATATTTACCCTCTTCATAATCGCGCACCATATAGACTGGTAGAATCATCTCCTTCGACTCTAAGTCAAATGCCTCAATAGCTGTACGTCTGTCTTGTTTATCCCAGTCTACAAAATAGAGAGAAACATTGTATTCCTGTTCTTCAGCAGTTTTTATATCAACAGTGATCGTTTGTTGACAAACTAACGGATCCCGGGTGATCACCGCTCCTATAGATCTCTGTTCGGCTCCGGCTACCGGAGACTCCAATGCTCTTATATCCGGTACACGCTGCGCCCAATGTTGATCGCCGGACCGGCTAATCCGGAACTCTTCCACAAAATCGGGTAACTTCTGATAATATTGGCCGGGTCCTTCATAATTGTACAGAGCAAACCCTTTTGTGCCGTACTTTCCTCTCCAGTTACCCTGTGTCTGCCGATCTTCACTGGGGGTAATCTGTACGGTATAGAAAAACTCTTCTGTAGGTGTCTGCATGAACTCTCCCACATATTCCACTTTCGCGGTATAACTACCTTCCAAGAGGCAGAAATATAGAAAATCGGCATCCTCTTCGATAGATTGCCAGGAAGATTTTCCAAATCGGATATTCTTAATTTCCCGGCCCGACTTCGGAATTCCGACAATAGCCTCAACTCCCTGTGGAACTTCCACCTCACATTGGCCGGTAATGCTATCGAAAAAGACTTTTATTTTTCCTCGAAGGGTAGGTACACTTCCTCTTACCCATGTCACCCTGTCTGATAACCTCGGTTTTATCATACAACTGGTAAAACCCGGTGCGGTCGGCTTAATCCCCAGAATCTCCTCGGTTAACCACTTGGTTACACCGGCACTCCAAGGGTGAGTAAGACTGGTATAGCCGCATTGATTATTGATCGGGGCATCATTGGGTGATGAGACATCATTCCACGAAGGACGAAAAACCTCGAAGAAAGTAGTTGCTCCATAGTCCAACTGTCCTCCCCAACAATCACGGACAGTATTTAAAGCTTCGGGGAACCGCTCCATTCGGGCAAGAGCCTGCATGATAAAATATTGGTTAAAAGGAGAGTAGGATAATCTTCGTTGCCGGTCGGCAAAAGCGATCTCCCATAATTCACGCTGTTCGCGATCATTGGTAAATCCTGTATTCACAGCGTCAGCCGCCGAATGAACGCCTAAGTGAGATGTCCAATTCGGGTCTTCACGAAGTGCTTCCAGCTTCTCAAGGACATACCTCTTATAGGTTACAGCTAGTTCAGGATAGCCCATCTGTAGCATCATATCTCCAAACTCATTCCACGTCCTGATCGAAAGCATTTTATATAATTGCTGTGCCTCTTCGTTAGGACTTTCAAATCCGGCGCCTAACCGTTCATCCCACCCACAAAATGCAATCGGAGGATTCTTCCCGTAGTGTTGATAAGCAATATCCAGTTTATTACGGGCATTTTCCAATAACTCTTCTACTAATTGTCTATCACCGGTATAATTATAATAATCGATCAAACTCAACACCCAATAGAGTGAGTAGCTTGCAATACCGTTAGACTGGGTAGATGTGTACAGGATATTGGTTTTGACAAAATCATAATTCCCAAAAGCTACCATCGATGCGGCTTGAGAGGTATGAGCATCACCGGTCCATGAGTGGCGATCGCTTCGTTCCATCAGAATAGCGCCAAAATGATCTTTAAGCAGATTCAATTTAACCGTATATGCGCCGGTATACCAGATGCGTGTCAACGTGGTATCACTACAGGCAAAACTCCCTTCGTAATTGGTCGGTTTAATCTGGCATACCAAACGAACAGCAGAGATGGTTAATGGTTTATTGAGTTCTTTAAAATGAATCCATGCAAAGCGCACTCCTTCATAGAGTTCTTCATTTAATTCCAGTCTATAGGTATTTCCATATTTTACAGGTTTGGCAGTTTTAACAGGATGTTGTGATCCAACATTAAATACTGCAGGTTCATTAAATTCACTGATACTCATCTCTATATCGCCATCGATATCCTCTGCTTCAAATTCAAACCAGGCGGCACTGACCACTCCGAAATCGAACATAAGGTCGCATGGACCCTGCACAGTCATATGGGTGTTACTCTTTATTTGTACACACTGTGGATCGTCGATCTTTACACTTACCGGGGTAAGGGTATATACCTGCAGACTATCATCCCACTGTGTATCTTCCCATCGGAAAGCAACCAACGGATCGGGAGAATGAGGTACCCGCTCTCCGGAAAATGTCCCGCTTGCCTTCTTATAAGGAGCGTCGATATCTGGCATATCATACCCTTTATGCGTATTACTACAGGCAGGAGCCATTATAAGGATGGAGATAACCAATAACAGTCTATAATTCGTCATATTCTTACCCTATCGTTTATAGCAACTTCACTGGTCCCAGCATTCCCATACGGTGCCACTGCTGCCCTCTGGTCCAGTTTTGCCCGATTTGATTCTCTTTCGATGCCTTCAAGTAATTGCCTACCGTAGTGATAATTTTCACCTGAAGTGTAAGATTATTTTTCCGGGAGAGGTGGGCGGGTATACGATACAGATGCCGCCCATACCATTTGGTTCCCAGTTTTTCACCTCCCAATATCACTTCAGAAATACCAACGACAAGACCTAAATCAATATAGCTGTAGGGGGAGACCGTGCCTTCAATTTTCTTTTCGTAGAAGAGATTCCCTGCAAAAGAACGTGTATCTTCCTGTTTCGACCAGTCCACCATCTCTTCAATAGTCCGCACTTCGGTATCTCCATTGATATGCTCCATCCTCACTTTCCAATTCTTTAATTCCTTGTAATCGGGACGTTCCTGCGGTGATACCGGAATTTTTTTTCCTTTGTCATATCGCTCGAATACAAGCAATTTGGAGCCGGCAGGTTCCATTTCAAAAGAGACGGAGATTGAACCGCCTTTCGATACAGCCGGACAAATGAAACGCTCTCCTGTCTCCGGGTTCCACCACCAGGGAGTCATTCCCTTATCCGGGAAAGTGAAAGTAACCGGAAAACTTTTTGAGATGTGACTGTTGGTAAAGAAGAAAATATCTTTTCCTTCTCCCGTATGCCGTATCTGGCTTATAAACGGATCAGGTTTTTCCATCTTTACATAAGGTTCCAGGCCACACCTTTGTTGCACGATAGCAAACCATGCATGCATATCACCCTCGGGAGCAGGAACAAGGAAAATACGAGAAGCATAGTGCTGTTTCATTGAAGATACGATATCCTTAACCTCTTTATCCCTTTGTGTATAATCTTTTAAACCGGGTGACTTATGGGGTTCCTTAGCTATCAAAATCAATTTACCGCCTCCGGCCATAAAACGTTCCAATGCTCTCGCCGTTTCGGGTTCCATCGATTCCACCTCAATCAGGATAAGCGTGTGGTATTTTCTACTGTGATACCTGAGGTAGCCATCTCTCATCTCACTTTGCTGTATTACACTCTCACAGGTGTAATCACAACTACAACCATTTTGATGGATTGCCTCCCACACCCGGTATTGATAGGGGGGATAGTGAAGAGCCGGGAATGGATCCCGTTGTGGACCATGGATAGTCCACATATCAGCCAACGGATGCATCACTGCGATGTCGGCGTATGGCTCTGTCTCCTGCAAGAGGACAGATAACCGCGCTTTGTATGCCGACCAGAATTTAAAATAGGGCCACCATGTATTTCGTTCGTTGAAGAATGTGCCATAACGGACCCATCCCGGGAATGGAGCCTCTACCGGGCTATAATTGAATCCATGCAAAATGGAGTGAGTGACTCCCGAGAGATTACTCTGATCACCACCCAATTTTACTGTCTGCAATGGAGTATTGAAGACATCATTGGTATTTGTAACCTCTTCACAACTGATAATCTTCTTTCCTGACAGACGTGTAGCAGAAGCAACAAATTTATTTACATTGGTATAGGCTGTACGGCCGGTAAACGGTCGCTCTTCGTCGGTTCCTCCCTGAAACAACCATGTTTCACATTCGGGAATATCTACGTTGAAAGAACCTTCCAACGGATGAAACTCCCGCCCATAAGGTTGCATCCTCGACTGGAAACCATGCTCGTTACACCATGCAGTATATGGTTTTACAAAATTATCACGGATTATCTCCATACAGGTCACATAGAAATCATACTTGACCCTGGCAACCTCTTCCTTCGCGCTCCCTGTTAATTCGGTGGCGGCTCCACCTTCTACCGCATGCCCCATATGTCCTACCTTATACAGGATAAAAGGAAGATAAGGTGTCACATCATACCCTCTGCGTTGTATGTACTGCTCTTTGAAATCCTTGCACCAGTTCGCACCTTCCAGCTCCATACTGTCACAAAACATTGCCCTGAATCCTTTCAGCCCTTTCAGCTCAGGAAACAGATTATCGGACATCCGGTTCAAAAAAGTCTGTACCGCGTCCCTGTCAAAATGGTTTAATACCGGTCCTGCCGCACCGGGAGAACCATTTATGACCGCCTGAAATCCCGATACCTTCACCAGCACATATAAAATATATTCACCTTCCGGTATTTCAAATTTCTGCACATCGGCCTTTGTGTCTACCGGTATCTCCTCAGGTGCAATGAAATGGTCCAACTTCATCGGTGCCAAATAAGCGGAATATACTTCGTAAAGAGGATTGTTATAAGGTGAATGGATCACTGGAGCCGCTTCCTTAAATATTTCTTCATTAGGAATGCTCTTCACTCCTCCCCCATTCACATGATAACCAACTATTGTCATCAACTGGCTACGCTCTTCGGTTTTCAGGAACTCGCCTCCAAAAGGCCAACCCGAACCGACGATAATATCACACACCATACCTCGTTCTTCAGCCCCTTTCAAGGCTACTTTCACCATCTCAATCCATTCAGGGCTGAGCCATCGCAACGAAGGGATACCCAAATCGTCTCCTCCCGGAAAAGCGATAGGGTTTATCTCTACTCCTCCGATACCCGCTTCATGCATGATATCCAATTCTCTCAATATCTCTTTGCCAGTCAACTTATTTCCGTTCCACCACCAACGAACAAAGGGTTTCGCCGTCACTGGAGGATTTTTAAACAAATCAAATAAATTATCTTTTACTTCGGCCGAATTCTCATATGCAAACAGTGAAGAGGAATGTATAAAAGGTAACGAAGTCAAGGCAAGCCCCGATTTTATAAATGATCGTCTGGAAAGGGAATGATAGTTCTTATTCATGTTATTTCGATATCTTGAGTTTGTTGTTTATGCAGGTAATTACTAATGTAAAAAAGATGCAATATACGTCTATTTTAACGATTATCGACTCTGATTTTTGATTTTTCTACTTCAAATTTTGCTCTTCCATAAGTGTATTACTATTCATCCTCTCATTTAACATAAAATATCTATTTACCCCCACTTTGGAAAATCCCCGAGAAGCATACGCCACTGGCAACCCGAGTAGTGATTTTTTATTGAAATTTGTCTCTTTCTCGCTTGAATTTGTCAATAGCCTTGAATTATCCAACCTTTTTACAAGCGTAAAGAGTAATCCATCGGTTCAATGTCCGGCGAAAGAAGCAAACAGGTTGCTAGCAATCTATGTCGACCTGCAGGAAAAGAACAATAGGGATGATTTCCCTTATAAGAAGGAGATTGTTCAATTTAACTTGATGGCGGCTATTTTTGAGTTCTATGCAATCTACGAGCAGAAAGAGCTCTCTTCGGGGCGGGCAGAGAGAAATAAGGATATGGAGTTTCAGGCCGCTTTCTTTGATTTGATATATGCCCATTACCGAAAGCAGCACCAGATGGAATTCTATGCGGAGAAGTTATTTTTGACTCCTAAGTATCTTTTTATTTCTATCCATCTGAACAGGACCCAGTTGCTTTCCAAACAATTTTAATACCTGGTTGACCTTGTCCATTTTCAGGGTTTCCTTTCCTTGTTCCAGTTCACGTAAGAAACGAAGTTCCACACCCGCCTTCAGTGTGAGCTCTTCGCGTGATAATCCAAGCGATTTCCGTTGGGTCTTCACCCAATCGGATATTTTTTTGATTTTTGTTATGTCTGTTTACCCTTGTTTCAAGAAGTCATAAGCTTTTGGATATTTAAAACCGATATATCAAAAACTTTTTCTATTTTTGCGGTGTGATCAAAAAGGGAATGGGACTTCCCTGTTATAAACCGCTAATATAAATAGCTGATAGTTCCTGCGTAATTAATCGTTTATAGATTATGGGTAGGAATTTTGCATTTATAGACTTCTCTGTGAGCGGGATAATTTCCAACAACAAAAAACATAAAATTGCTCATGTACTAAATACATGGGCTGGACTTGTTTGTCTATATATATGCTATATTGGTCACATTGGTAAATCGGTTCTTATTCCTGGTTCTGAAAAACTTAGCCATGGATGTCTTGATTCTAAAAGTCTTGATTCTAAAAATCTATTAAATATTTATCTTATGAAGATTACAAAAGTAGAAGCAATCGAAATTCTCGATTCAAGGGGAAATCCGACCGTAGAGGCGGATATCACATTGGAAGACGGGACACAGGCCTGGGCAATGGTTCCCAGCGGAGCATCCACGGGAGAGCGGGAAGCGGCTGAACTGCGTGATGGTGATAAAAATCGGTATGGAGGTAAGGGTGTGCTAAAAGCAGTTGACAATATAAATAATCTTATTGCGAAGGAGATTATTGGTAAGTGTTTTGTCAGTCAGCGGGAGTTTGATTATCTGATGATCGATTTGGATGGAACCCCCGACAAATCGAAACTTGGTGCGAATGCTATTCTCGCCCTGTCGATGGCATATGCCCGTGCAAAGGCATCGAGCATGAAGCAACCCCTCTATCAATATTTGGGAGGAAGCAATGGCTGCGTATTGCCGGTACCGTGTATGAACGTAATCAATGGTGGAAAGCATGCCGATAACAATGTGGATTTTCAGGAATTCATGATTGCCCCGCACAATGCACCTTCGTTCCGTGAAGCCATCCGTATGGGTGAAGAGGTGTTCCATACGCTTAAATCGATATTGAATGGCAAGGGATACAGTACAGGAGTAGGGGACGAAGGTGGGTTTGCACCCAATCTGAAATCGAATGAAGAAGCAGTGGAAGTGATCCTTGAAGCCATTATCAAAGCCGGTTATGTCCCGGGAAGTGATGTGAGTATTTGTCTTGACCCCGCTACCAGTGAATTGTGGGAAGATGGTAAATATAAGATGTTCAAGAGTACCGGCAAATTGTTTACCAGTGAGGAAATGATAAGGATGTGGGAAGATTGGACATCCCAATATCCTATTGTATTGCTGGAAGACGGACTGGCTGAAAATGATTGGGACGGCTGGAAAGCATTGACATCCACATTGGGCCAAAAGATAGAGTTGGTGGGCGACGACCTGTTTTGTACCAATAAAAAGATATTACAGGAAGGGATCGATAAGGGAATTGCCAATTCAATACTAGTCAAACTCAATCAGATCGGTACCGTGACGGAAACGTTGGAGACAATGGAATTGGCTCGTAATAACGGTTATAACTGTTTTGTCTCACATCGAAGCGGTGAAACCGTCGATACCTTTATTGCCGATCTGACCGTCGGATTGAATGCCGGCCATATCAAGACGGGTAGTGGATGCCGTGGTGAACGTATTGAGAAGTTCAATCAATTTCTGCGTATAGAGCATCAACTGAAAGGGAACTCCCTTTTCGCCGGCAAAAAAACATTTAAAAACGTTCAATAGTTTATGTGGAAACAAATTGCATTGGTAGCTCTGGGAGGAGGTGCGGGGAGCGTGCTGAGATACCTTATTTCGGTATGGTCCTCCAGACAATTTCCCTCTGCTTTTCCCTGGGGAACTTTTATTATTAATATTACGGGATGTTTTATTATAGGACTCCTGATCGGAATTATATCCCGTTTCGGCTCACTTGAAAACGAAATGAGGTTATTGTTTGTTATTGGGTTTTGTGGCGGATATACCACTTTCTCTACTTTCTCTGCTGAAAACCTGAGACTGTTAGAGACAGGGAACTATATCATACTCTCTCTGTATATTGTGTCAAGCGTCATTTTGGGTGTGATGGCCGTATGGGGAGGAAACAGTTTATCTAAAATGATTGTATAATGAACTACAAAAAGATTTTAATTGCCGTTGATAGTAGGGAAAGTGCTATTGACGTATCCCGGAAAGGGTTTGCCTTGGCAGATCAGCTACAGGCAGAGGTGGCGCTTATTTTTGTAGTGGATAAATCCAAGTCGATTGGTAGTCCTGATTCGGGCATTATGCCGAACGAAGCGCTGATGGTGTTAAAAAAAGAAGCCCAGGATACTTTGGAGCAATTGATCCATTTAAATAACAGGGATAAGTCTACGATTAAGTTTATGCCGGAAGGATTTCCCAAAGAGAGTATCCTTGCCACAGCGGGATTGTGGGGCGCCGATCTGATTGTGATGGGTACGCAGGGAAAGAGTGGTTTTTCGCTTTGGGCAATGGGGAGTATCACCCAGCATGTCATCCTTCATTCGAAAGTTCCGGTGATGGTCGTCTCAGCTTCTTCCCAGAAGAAGTAATTCAAAACAAAAGACACAAGAATCGTGTTTAGCTTTAGTGTTTAAATATCGAAAACAGGAATCTTGAGTGAGACATATAGTAGTTATATTCGTCATCGGATGATGGCGAAATATACCAAGCCTGAAGTGGACAATATGGAGAATCTCTCCGTGGCTATCGAGTTCCCTACCTTTGAACCGGGACGTTGGCGGTGGATACGGTATGCCGCATCGGGACTGTTCGACAATGATAAAAAGTTGAAAGATTATACCGAAGAGGAATGGAACACGTTATTGTATGTTGATGGTAACCTCGACATCATATTGCGGGCCGATTATATTATCGATATGGGACCCGGCACGGGAAGCAAGGGCGGAAAGATCGCTGCACAAGGAACGCCTGAACAGATTAAGAAAAGCAAGCATTCAATTACCGGAAAATATCTGGCTAGATATTATGGCGCAGAAGAAAAATGAAATATATGTATACAATCCAAGATGATATACTACACTTTTACCCGGGCAGTTTGCCGTATGGTGATAAATGATTGTAACACTACCGAGATAAGGATTAACATCAATCCGATATAGAACGACAAATTAACCTCTTTGCTCTCCCCGAAAAATAGGAATGCTATTATAATAGCATAAATAGGTTCAAGGTTAAATGTCAGGTTTAACGTAAAGGCGGGTATCTTCTTTAATATTTCAGATACCAATACATACAATCCGACTGTACAAAATAATGACAAGAGGATCAAATAAAAAGTATTCCTCATATCAGGGACTATATTCTCTGTCGGGAAAAAATGGAGATAGACCGGAAGCAGAACTCCCAAGCCTAATGTTCCTCCGATCATCTGATAATAGTTTATAGTTTTCGTGTCGTGATGTCGTACCAGTCGCTCGTTGAAGATCGTATAAAGTGCTGCGAAAGCTGATGATACAACTCCTAAGACGATGCCTAACCGGTATGAGGTGTCAAAATGGAAGATCAGACTTATCCCCAGTAATGTCAGTAAGCTTAACAGTAGTTCTGATATACGTACCATTTTGTGATTTATCGCCGGTTTGAAAATGGCGGTAAAGAGACTGGTCAGACAATAGCAAACTACGCCGATAGAGATATTTGAATACTTGATACTTGCATAAAAGAACACCCAATGTATTGTGATGAGCATTCCGATCTTTGCCATATCCAGTTTATTGGCGAAAGAGATTGATTTATTTGTCCTTGATAGTCTGGTGATGATAAACAGAAAGATAGAGGAGAAGAGAACTCTGTACCATACAAGTAGCCCTTCGTTAAGAGTGATCAGTTTCCCGAATACACCGGTAAAGCCGGCAAGTATAACAGCTATATGTAATAGTATGTATATTTTGTTCATAAAAAGAATTAATTTCCCCGCCCCTACAAATTGGGCAGTCTTCCATCAATTGATCGCTTGCGTAATTATCTGCTCTGTCTTTTCGAAGAGCTCAGGGAACGGAGTTCCTGCTACCGGGATGGGATCATGCACGATCAGCTCGATCTTATTGCCGATACCTAAAGGGAAAGACCCCCATTGGGTTATTTTCCAGGTGTTGTTGATGGTGACGGGGACGACATAAGCGGAGGTAGCGTATTTGCAGAGAATTTTTAATCCGTTTTCGGCAAAGGGTCCGGGTATGCCTGTAATGCTTCGGGTTCCTTCGGGAAATATAACCGCTGAACGTTTGTGCTTCTCTATATATTCGGATAATTTACGGATCGCACCCAATGCTTGCTTCCCATCTTTCCGGTCGATCAAAGCCGATCCACCGTGTCTCAGGAAGTAAGATATGCTGGGAATTCCTCTCCCCAGTTCAATCTTGCTGACATATTTAGGGTCGATTTTCCGTAAGAACCAGCCGATAGTCGTGATGTCATACCAGCTCTGGTGGTTGGCGGCGACAATCAGTGGTATGTTTGCCGGAAGTTTTTCCCTCCCAATGATCTTATATCTTGTACCCAGCACATATGTGTTCAGTACAAGGAAGAAACAGAGCACATCCACACTTTTTTTATGGGCGTTATATCCGAACAGATTGAAGCATATCCATTGAACTACTTCAAAGATGACCAATGTAGCTCCAAACAGCAGATAATAAATGGCTGAGAGAGGGTATGCGATTAGCTTTTTCATAATGTTTCTGAGCTTACCGATTAAAATTGACCATTAAAATTTGAATAATCCGTTTTCATCCAGATCGACAGGAAGCATGGCCGAATTGGAGGCGTATTCTTTGGGTATCGCCTGCTCGATACGTTGCAGATCCTCTTCGGAAAGTGGAATATCGATAGCCTTCACGGTATCCAGAAGCTGTCCGACTGTGCGTGAACCGACCAATGCGAGGATGTCATCACCTTGTGCCAATACCCATGCGATGGCCAATTGTGATACGGTGACGTTCTTCTCGTCCGCAATCTCTTTCAACTGATCCAATCTTGAAACAGCCTGTTTCAATTTCTCAACGGCTTGCGGGGACATCCTACGACTTAATCCCGCTACTTTTTCATCAGGGTTGCTACCTCCAATCACACCATGGAACAGATTGGCAAAAGTGACAATCCCGATACCGAGTTCGCGTGCGGTAGGGATTAGGCTTTCTTCAATCTCCCGGTCGAGCAGCGAGTAGCGTAACTCCACTAAACTGATGGGATGTACCGCATGTGCCCGGCGCAGTGTGTTGGCATCTATCTCGGTAATCCCGACATTCCTCACATATCCCGCCTTTATCATATCGGCTATGGAATCGATGGTTTCTTCCACAGGAATATACGGATTGATACGGGCAGGTTGATAGAGATCGACATAATCTGTTCCCAACCGTTTCAGGGTATAAGCCAGATAGTTTTGTATGCTTTGGGGGCGTACATCGATACCATAAAACCGTCCCTCAGGGGTCAGCATCCCGCCGAACTTCACCGATATGAAGACATCTTCACGCCTGCGGGTTTTCAATGCCTCACGTATAAGCATTTCACTTTCTCCGTGACCATAGAAATCGCCTGTATTCAGGTAGGTTATTCCGCTGTCCAGGGCGGCATGAATAGTGTCGATGCCTTGTTGTATGTCTGCCATTCTCATGGCTCCAAGTCCCAGACGGGATATGGCAATATTATTTTTTGTGCGACAATTGATTGTTTTCATTCTGTTTCCTGTATTCTGCGTGATAAGCCTCGTTTGCTGTATTTGGCGGGGTATATAGCAGCACATATAAGTAACAAAGATATATCTTCTGTTGTTTTGTTCGACAAATATTCGTTGACTCTTTTTTGGAATTGCAATATCAGGAAGGACTTTTTTATTTTTTTTTCTTTTAAATAACGTCTGATAACCAGAAAATAAATAGAAATGGCCAATATGCTTATCAGAAATCCTACCAGACCGACATACTGTGTACCTGCATGGGTGCTTACGGTGCCGCCGACCAGTGCTCCGCTACCTATCCCCACATTATATATCCCAGAATAAATAGACACAGCCACTGCCGTTGCGTCTGGAGCGACTTTCATGACGGTATCCTGCAATACTAGGTTGAGGATCATAAAAGTTATACCCCAGAATATACATAACAGGAATATGGTATAGGTGTTGATCCCCAGCGAATACATCAATGAGAGCGAAATGGAAACACAGATCAGGCTCGTGCCCATCAGGAACAGCGATCGTTTTTCGTTATAGCGGGAGAATAGCAAACTACCGCCGATTCCGGCAGCACCGAAGATAAGTAGTACGATCGTCGCCACTTTTTCATCAAGACCGGCGATGTTGATCATAAAAGGTTCGATATAGGTGTATCCGGTAAAATGAGCCGTGATCATGATAACTGTCAGTAGGTATATCCCCATTAGTGCCGGACGTTTGACCAATTTCGGTAGACTTTTGAGTGATCCTGCGTTCTTGCTTTTCAGGACCGGTAATACAAACATAAGAAATATCAATACTACGAAACCAATCTTTCAATTTGGGTCGATCCGTTGTGCTCGCAATCTGATTATGGGAGTCCTGAATGTTTGTTCTGTCTTTAGTCACTGCTGCTGCAATTTTTTCGGCTGCAAAATTATAGAATAAATGCTCATTTGAGGCTGATATATCAGAAAAAACAGTAAACTTGCAGTTTTATATCTTTTATCTACTGGTAGTGAGCTTTGTTTTTTAATTGCAAAGCATCAATTAAATGATGAAAATTATGAAAGATAGAGTAGAGGGAAATATAGTAGATGTTTTTGAGAGAGAAATATTTGAAGGGTCTGTCGAAATAGAAAATGGCTTTATTACCGCCATCAACCGACACTCTACAGAACGAAAAGACTATATTATGCCCGGTTTTATCGACGCTCACATGCACATTGAGAGTTCGATGCTTACACCCGAGAATTTTGGCAATGTGGTTATTCGCGAAGGAACCGTTGCTGTGGTTACCGATCCGCATGAAATCGCCAATGTAATGGGGGTGGGTGGTGTTGACTTTATGGTCGAAAACAGCCGGAGATCTCCCCTGAAGACATTCTTTACTATTCCGTCATGTGTGCCGGCTACTCCTTTTGATTGTTCCGGCGGAGTCATTTCATCGGAAGATGTGGAAAAACTGGCGGCTTCCGGACGATTTGTGGGACTCTCAGAGATGATGGATATACCGGGCGTATTATCCGAAAATAAAGAGGTGATGGACAAACTTGACGTGGCCAAAAAATATCGATTGCCGATTGACGGACATGCTCCTCTGTTGTCAGGAAAGGCTTTGGCTACTTATGCAAGTCGTGGTATCTCTACCGATCACGAAAGCTCATCTCTGGCGGAAGTAGAGGAGAAAATGACATTGGGCCTGAAAATATTGATTCGCGAAGGAAGTGCTGCCCGTAACTATGAAGCGTTGAAATCACTTATCCGTACTCATCCGGATATCGTCATGTTTTGTACCGACGATTCCCACGTGTATGAACTACTGACTATAGGTCACATAGGAAAACTGGTTGCCCGTTCTGTGGCAAACGGATTCGATCTGTTCGACGTTCTCCGGATAGCATCCATCAACCCGATTCATCATTACCATCTCGATGTCGGTCAATTGAGGGTGGGTGATAAAGCCGATTTTATTGTAGTGGATAATACGGAAACATTTGATGTGAAGGAGGTTTATATTGATGGAGTAGAACGGTTACACATCGATCCTCCCACGGTCCTTCCTGTCACGCTTAATTATTTTAATCTTGATAAAATAGCGGTGTCATCACTACGAAAAGCGGTCGACCAACCGATTAAAGTGATATCTCTTGTCGAAGGTGAACTTTTGACTACTGTGGACGTCTACTCTCCCAAAATTCCTGTAGAAAACTTTGAAAACGACTCCCATGAAGATATTTCCAAAATTGTGTATATCAATCGATATAATAATGGCTCTCCTCAAGTCGCTTTTTGTAAGGGATTTCACCTTGAGAAAGGTGCTTTTGCCAGCTCTATAGCACATGATTCGCATAATATTATTGCTGTCGGCAATTCGGACAAGGACCTTGCCGATGCCATCAATGCCGTCATTGAAAGTAAGGGAGGCCTTTCGGTATGTTGTAACGGGAAAATAGATTTATTACCCCTGCCGGTTGGGGGAATTATGAGTGACCGTCCCGCGGAGGAAGTCGGCGATGCCTACTATAAACTTGATGCGCAGGTTAAGCAGCTCGGCTGCAAGCTCGATGCCCCATTTATGACACTCTCTTTCCTTTCATTGGTGGTTATCCCTGAAATAAAAATAGGAGAGAAAGGGCTTTTCAGCTATACCGATTTTGATTGGGTAGTGCAGTAATTAAATACTTGTAAGTGAGTTTATTTATCCAAAAGATCAGATGCAGGTATCATCTTGATTATCATATCATCTTTTTCAAAGGTATCATATCTTCGAGATTTTAAATTTAAACTTCTTTCAGTGTAAGATATCTTTCAATATGATGAAAGATTTTGTCCGAAAATGATTTCTTATCATAAAAAATACGGGTTGATCCAAAATGGATCCTCCAATATAGATAGGGATTTATAGTGGTTGATAAAACAAAACACCCAACTTTACATTATTAGGGTGTAAAATTGGATGTATTTAAAATATCTCGCTGATTAGATTATCAGTCTGATTTGTGGTGCCACCAGGAATCGAACCGGGGACACAAGGATTTTCAGTCCTTTGCTCTACCAACTGAGCTATGGCACCAGCACTGCTTAAATTGCGAGTGCAAAGATAAGCGCATTTTTGAGATTTACAAAATTTGTAAATAAAAAATGCAGAAAAATTATTCATCCGCTATCGGATTCCATCCCTGCGCTTGTAATTGCATCTCCTGACCGTCGCGGGTGACCAGATAGCAACCTTGTTCGATTGGCGTAATATGGCCCACCAGACGGATTCCTTCCAGTTTGCTCATCTTCTCATGCAGATGCAGTGGGACGGTAAAGAGTAACTCATAATCTTCCCCGCCATTCAAGGCTACGGTGGTTACATTCATATTGAATGTCTCGGCCATCACCGCAGTCTGGTAATCGATAGGTATCCGCTCTTCAAAAAGTTGGCAGCCAACGTTACTCTGGTGACAGATATGCAGCAGGTCGGACGACAATCCATCAGAGATATCTATCATTGAAGTAGGGACAATCCCATTCTCTGCCAGCATGGCTATGATATCTTTTCTGGCTTCCGGTTTGAGTTGTCGCTCCAACAGGTATTCCTTACCCCCAAAATCAGGCTGGAAATCCTTGTCCCCATTGAATACGATCTTTTCCCTTTCCAGCAATTGTAATCCCATATAGGAGGCACCCAAGTCGCCGGATACGTAGATTAGATCGGTATTTTTTGCTCCGTTGCGGTAGACAATCTTCTCTTCTTTCACCGTTCCGATACAGGTGATGCTGATGGTGAAGCCGGTGAGGGAAGAGGTGGTGTCACCTCCCACGATATCCACCCCGTAGATCTCACAGGCCAGCTTTAATCCGCTATAGAACTCTTCGAGATCTTCCACTGAAAAACGTTTCGATATACCCAGGGAGACAGTAATCTGCTGGGGATTGCCATTCATGGCGTAAATATCGGAAAAGTTGACGACTGCCGCTTTGTACCCGAGGTGTTTCAGAGGCGTATAGACGAGATCGAAATGGATTCCTTCCAAAAGCAGATCGGTCGTTACGAGTGTACGTTTGCCTGCATTATCCACCACGGCGGCATCGTCACCTACACCTTTGACGGAACTCTCCTGAGTGAGTTTGATATCTTTGGTAAGATGGTCAATTAATCCAAATTCACCCAACGTTGCTATTTCTGTTCGCATATAAAAAATGAATAAAAAAGAGGTTATCTGAAAATTACCTTTATTGAATATTTACAAACACCCCTTTTCTGAATAAAGTCTATCAAATTTTCTGAATAATGGCACGCATGATCTCCGCCATCTTCGGCTGTGCGATCTTGGCTGCCTCCTGCACATCTTCGTGAGATACCTCCACAATCTTACCGATCACACCCAGGTCGGTGATGATAGAGAATGCCAGCACCTTTATGCCAGCATGGTTGGCCACGATCACTTCCGGTACGGTGGACATACCCACAGCATCACCACCAATAATTCTTAGCCAATTGTATTCGGCAGGTGTTTCAAAGGTCGGTCCCTGAAGGCCGATATAGACACCGTGCTGCAATTTGATATTCTTCTCTTTGGCAATCTCCATGGCCATCAAACGTAGCGATTTGTTGTAGGCTTCGCTCATATCGGGAAAGCGGGTGCCCAACTCGTTGAAGTTCTTACCGTGGAGCGGGTGTTCCGGGAACAGGTTGATATGATCTTCGATCAACATGATATCTCCTATGTCGAAGCTGGAGTTCATTCCTCCTGCCGCATTGGATACGAAGAGATATTCAATGCCTAGTGCCTGGAATACACGCACGGGGAAAGTCACCTGTTTCATGTCGTATCCTTCGTAGTAATGAAAACGCCCTTGCATGGCCAATACTTTCTTGCCGCCAAGCGTACCTATGATCAGTTTTCCGCTGTGTCCTTCCACCGTGGAGACGGGAAAGTTAGGAATCTCGGTATAGGGAATCTCGTTTTTATCTTCGATCTCATGTGCCAGTTCTCCCAGGCCAGTACCCAGGATAATGGCTGTATTGGGGATTTCGCTAATCTTACCCTTTAGGTAATCAGCCGTTTGTCTGATAGTTTCTAACATGTTCTATAATTTTATTATTGAATTGTTCTTGTTCTTTTTTATCAATGAATGATACCTGTACGGGGATATAATAAAG
This sequence comes from Proteiniphilum sp., assembly GCF_034927365.1. Classification (GTDB taxonomy): domain Bacteria; phylum Bacteroidota; class Bacteroidia; order Bacteroidales; family Dysgonomonadaceae; genus Proteiniphilum. The sequence continues at coordinate 117,674 of NZ_JAYFQD010000005.1, forward strand.
CATCTTTTTCATCTCTTCATCAAGATAGGGTAATACCCTGAGACGGACGGCATCTTTCTCAGTGGTGAGGATAATTTTGTTGTTATCATCCACCGTACTGACCCATTCCCGGATCGATTGGATATCTTTCTCTCTAAAAGAGTGATGATCAGGAAAAAATTTCGTGTAGAGGTTATAGGTGATAAGTTCCACCTTATCCACCAAGGGTTGGGGTGAGGCTATGCCCGCCACTAAAAAAACATGTTTCTTGCGGATATCCAATGCCTGTAGAGGGCCGCCCTGTAATTCCGGAAAGAGAGGTGTTGCCATCCCGTAGTCGAGCCCGGTGAAATAGAGCTGTTGAAATACGTAGAGATTTAATCCGTTAGTATAGATCCGGAAATCGATGGGTTGCATGTCCGGATCGCATTTGGAGACTATCACGATGGATGCTCTATCCTTTCCTTTCAGTGGCTCACGCAATGATCCCATAGGCAGTAAGTGGTCTTCGAAAATGGGGCGATTACTGTCGACCAGCAGGATAGAAAGTGATGGTTGTACGTACCGGTGTTGAAAGCCGTCGTCGAGAAGAATCACATCAGGACGTTCTTCTTTTTCAATGGAGAGAATCTTCCTGATTCCGCTCACCCGGTCTTTATCGACCACCACCAGTGTCTCCGGGAATTTTTGTTTGATTTGCAGCGGTTCATCTCCTACGTTGCGCACCTTAGAGTTGGTGCCGACAATCATGAAGCCGTTGGTTTTACGTTTGTATCCCCTGCTGAGTACCGCCACCTTGAACTGTGGAGATAACAACCTGATAAGATATTCAATATGCGGTGTCTTCCCCGTGCCGCCCACAGTGAGATTACCTACGCAGATAACCGGAATCTCGAATGACTGTTGTTTGAGTATTTTTTTGTCAAACAGTGTATTCCGAAAATTTACACCAAGGCCGTATAGCCATGCTAACGGCGACATTGATCTGCGGATTTCGACGGAAGGTTTATCCTTTTGCATGGGTGAATCTTTCAATGAACGTTTTCGTTAAGCTAAATGAGCAAAGTAAATTTGTTTTGCCGAGCGCAGAAAATGTCTAATTTCAATGAATATTCAATTCATATGGAATTCTTGCCTGTATATAATCCTGTTCTTTGATATCTTTCAATATCATAAACATCTCATAACTTTCACCGAGGTACTTTTTCAATGTTTGAGCAGCCAATTCTTCTTTCTTAGGATTGATCAATTCTTCCAAGACTGAGCGGAGTTTGGGGTATTCGAACACTACAAAACTCTTACCCAGGTTAGCCATTTCTGCAGCTATCTCGATAGCTTTCTCAATTCCTCCCAGTTCATCCACCAGCCCGATCTCTTTAGCCTGATTCCCTGTCCATACGCGGCCTTCAGCATAAAGAGCCAGCGAGTCTTTGGGCATATTGCGTCCTTCTGCGCAGCGGGTCAGGAAGAGATCGTACCCTCTCTCTACCATAGACTGGAGGTGTTGTTTCTCTCTATCATTCAAAGAGCGGGTGATATTTCCGAAGTCGGAGAACTCATTGGTTTTCACTTCATCGGTAGATATTCCCAGCTTCTTGCTAGTACCTGCAAAACTGGGGATCATACCGAAAATACCGATCGATCCGGTCAGTGTGGTAGGCTGGGCAACTATCTTATCCGCATTGCAGGCGATATAATAACCGCCGGAAGCTGCCAGATCACCCATGGATACCACAACCGGCTTTTCCGCTTTCAGGTCGGTGATAGCTTTCCATATCTGTTCCGAAGCATAGGCACTACCTCCTCCCGAGTTAATACGAAATACCACAGCTTTTATCTCTTTATCTTTTCTCAATCTCTCGATCTGATCCACTAGGTATTTGTCCTGGATATTGGAAGAACCGGTACCAGAAGTAATATTTCCCTGGGCATATAAGATGCCGATGGTATTGTCGGTTTTCTTGACAGTTTTTGTTGTTACCGACTTCATATTTGCCACTGTCGCTGAAGGTATCTTTGCATCCTTATCGATCCCGATTAGGCTCCTTAAGTAGTTTTTCATCTCGGTTTCGTAAAGAAGGGTGTCAACCAGATTGGTTGAAAGCAGGAAGTCGGTTGATTGCAGGGCCGGCAGACTGTTGGCCACCATGTCGATATCGGCGGTTGTGACTGAGCGGGATGCAGCAATATCACTTTTGAGGAAGCTCCACGTATCGTTCAGGAAAGAGCTCACCTGTTCCCTGTTGGCTTTGCTCATTTCGTTTTGGGTGAACGGTTCTACTGCCGATTTATAAGTTCCTACTTTGAATATCTGCATTTCGATTCCCAACTTATCGAGGGCATCCTTGTAAAAAGTAGGTACCGAGGCCAACCCGTGCAGGTCGAGCATCCCTTGCGGGTTGATAGCTACTTTGTCGGCCACGGAAGCGAGCCAATAACCCCCTTGCGTATATGAGTCGGCGTAGGAGACGATGAACTTTCCGCTTTCTTTGAAGTTTACCAGTTCGTGCCGTATCTCGGCAAGCGTAGCTGAAGAGGCTGTCATAGCCCTGGAATCGATATAAACACCTTTTATTTTATCATTATTCTTAGCTTTTCTGATAGCACTTACAATATCGTTTAAACCTATGGGGGAAGGGAGATCGGAGTTGATCAGGGAGAAAAACGGATCCTCTTCCGGGGTGCGTTCGTTAATCGGACCATCCAAACGGAGATTCAGTACCGTATTATCCTGTAAAATGAACTTTTCACCTGTAGACATGGAACCCATAAATGATCCCATTGCCCCGAAGAAAAAGATCATTGCAATCATAGAAAAGAGAATGTTGGCGATGACAAAACCCAAAGCGGACGCGAGCATGATTTTCAGAAAATCCTTCATAGAGTGGAAATTTTATTTGATTATTAGTACAAAAATAGGGAAAAAAGAGTTATACCCCAATTTAATTTACATATTCTTAATTAATTTCATTTGCCGGTTTTTTCCTTTGGATGTAATTTTGGAGCGTGAATTTTAGCGCAGAAATGACCGGAAATGTTTATTCCTTAAAAAAGCATAAATAGAGATAAAAAACTACTGGTTCACGCAGCGTTTTTTCTTGTTTTTCATCTAATAAAATGAACTGCGGTTAAGAATGGATGATTCGCAACTTGTCATAGCATGTAAGAAACAGGACCATAACGCCCAAAAGGTATTGTACGAGCGCTATGCTCCTATGATGATGGCGGTATGCTTGCGTTACAGCGGAGACGAGGAGATAGCCCGAGACTTGTTGCATGACGGATTCATCCGTGCTTTCACGCAGATCGGCTCATTTTCGGGCAAGGGTTCTTTTGAAGGTTGGCTCAGACGGATTTTCGTGAATCTGGCGTTGGAGAATTACAGGAAAGAGAAGCAGAAGTACCGGTTTATGGAGGAGTACAGTTACATCCATAACGAAGAATCGGAATCCCCGACGGATAATTCTCTCGATATTGAAAATATCCCCGAGGAAGAAGTATTCGATATGATAAGAAACTTACCACCCGGATACAGGGCAGTGTTCAATATGTATATTTTCGAAGAGATGTCGCACAAGGAAATTGCCAAAGTGTTGGGTATTAATGAAGCAGCGTCGCGTTCCCAATTTTTTAGAGCAAAGAATATGCTCCGGAAGAAAATTTCAGCCATCCTACATAACAATCAAAGACAATACAATGATGTCAGATAGCGATATTAGAAAAGGATTTCAATCAAAACTCGGTGGTTTTGAAGCACCAGTACCAGCCGATGGCTGGGAGAGTGTAGAACGGTCACTGAGAGCAGCCACGGCTGCGCGAACGGCATTACGGCGAAGGTGGTATGCCGGTTCGGTAGCCGCTGTGTTGATATTGCTGGTTGGCAGTATCCTGTTTCTCCAAAACCCTGTACAGGATCCTGAAATAGTGGCTTCGAAAACAGATACCTCTCTTCCCATAGCAAATAATATTCCCGATCAGGCTAAACAAATAACCACTGCATCACAGTCGATCCCTGAATCTGCTGTTCAGCCGGCGAAATCCGGGCAGCAGTTACTTGCCCTAAAAACTTCAGGAAAAGCAAAAATAGGAGGAGAACTGGTTGTTCGTTCTTCTTCACCCTCCGGAATGATGGAAGCATGGTTGGAGCGTGAGAGAGTGAATCGCAGTACAGATAGAGGGTTGGATGCCGGAGCGCTCAGGTTGTTGGTAGAATCTATTGGAAATCGTTCAGGTAAAGACAAGATGGACCAATCTTCGGAAGATATTATTGTGGTAGGAGGTGATGATGCCTTGTTTGCCGGAGGAATAGCAGGCGAGAGACGTGAGGGTACTCTTTTGCTTGCTCTGAATGGGAAAGGGGGATTGACCGGATATCAACAGAAGGTGAATTCGCCTATGACCTTGAGGAGTGCCACCGTATCTACTGATGGTAAATATCTGAATGATGCGAATAAAATACAGTTCGAGGCGGTCAAAACAGACAATATTTCGGAAATGGAGCATGACCAGCCCGTGTCATTTGGAGTGACCGTTTCCAAATATTTGTTTGATGATCTTTCCATTGAAACAGGTCTGATTTACTCTTATCTTCACTCCAAGAGCAGGAATACCAATAACAGTTTTCAGGTACAGGAAGTACAAAAGCTTCATTATTTGGGTGTTCCACTGAATATAAACTATAATCTTTTCTCTGTGAAAAAGCTGAATATATATGCATCTATAGGCGGAATGGTAGAAAAGGATGTGTATGGAGAATTCCGGAAAGTAAGTAAAGGCCAAACAACAATAATCAATAACTTGTCAGGCAAGTTGGAAGAAAAGGAAATTCTGAAAATATCGCAGCGTAATCCCCAACTTTCGGTGAATGCCGGTGTAGGTCTTTCTTATCCCGTTTATGACGGGTTAAGGTTATATGGAAAAATGGGAGGAGCCTATTATTTTGATGCAAAAAATCCATATAAGACTATTTATTCGGACAGAAAGATCGTGATGGATTTGAATCTGGGATTACGGTATGAATTTTAATATTAATATAAAATAGAAAATCAACAAATGAGAAAAGTAATTTTATTATTAGGTGTTATCGGGGCCAGCCTTATGATGACATCTTGTTTGGGAGATGGCGGTCAGTATAGGGAGCCCGGATATGTGTACGTGGATATGGATGACAAGGGAACTTTTTACGGAAGGTCACTCTCGACTTACGCCTTCCGTATTATTACGTCGAATGATATGACGCAAATGGAACCTCGTACATTTAAATATATGGAATATCGCTGGGACGAGAAAATGGGATCAGCACCAATCTTATTGGATGGACAAGCGCTCTCTGCAGACAAAGTCGAGGTGATTGGCGAACCCGAGGATATAGTTTCGAGCTATCTAAATATAAGTACAGAGCTCCCTTCTATAGAGGATCCCAAAAGTTTTGACAGAGTTGAAACGCCCATTTATTTTGATTCCAAGGCAGTTTGGGATGATCATTGGATAATCCGTTACGATTATACCGCCAAGAAAGGTGAGGAAGCCCGTGTTGACTTCTACAAAAAAAATGGACAAAATGCGGATGAGGTGGTAATTTATGCTCATCTCGTTATTACCGGCACACCTGAGAGTTCAGCTAAAAGTGAGTTAAAGAAAGGTATGGTGGCACTCAATATGTCTTCTGTTCGTTCTCTGTTCGACACTAGTAAAAAGGAAATACAGGTGAAATTCGAGTACTATGAGAATAACAGGCTGACAGAGTCACGGCCCAATAGATGGATAATAAACAACCCGGATTGATATTTCTCATTCTATCATAAAAACGGCAGCTCCCTTCAAGAGGGGAGCTGTTTTTTTACAAAAAAAATCATGTACCTTTGCAGTCCGTCATCTGAAGAAAATGTGGAAAATTGGTGATTAAATAATGAAGCAGGTAGCGATCAATATAAAGAACAAACGTGCCACGTTCGATTATGAACTGGTTGAAACTTTTACCGCAGGTATTGTACTTACCGGAACGGAGATCAAATCGATCCGGCTGGGAAAGGCGAGTCTGGTGGATACCTATTGTTTCTTTGAACGAGGAGAATTGTGGGTGCGTAATATGCATATTGCCGAATATTTCTATGGAACCTATAATAATCATAGCGCACGACGTGACCGTAAACTGCTGCTCAATAAAAACGAACTACGCAAACTATCCCGCCTTACTAAAGAGACTGGTTTTACTATTATTCCCATTCGTCTGTTTATCAATGAAAAAGGATTGGCTAAAGTAATCGTCGCAGTGGCAAAAGGAAAGAAACAGTACGATAAGCGACAGTCATTGAAGGAGAAAGAGGATAAAAGATCTATGGATCGGATGTTTAAGAAGTGATAAGGTGGATAGGTGATTGGGTGACAAGGAGTGGATGAGGATTTTTAAATTTATTTTCCGATTCAATGCGTTTTCGTGATGATATATTTTTTCCGGCATTAAGAAAATCAAGTTATACAGCGTTATGGTTGCTTAAGATCATTTTGCCGGTATCCCTGTTAGTAAGATTGCTTGACTTCTACGGTATACTTACTTTTATCGCCGGCTTGCTTGACCCGGTGTTTGTCTATCTGGGATTGCCTGGTAGTACCGCCATTGTTTTTATAACCAGTGTTTTCCTTCCACTTTACGCACCGTTGGCCATTATCACCTCCATGTCAATTACTCTGAGGGAACTCACTATTCTGGCGCTGATGTGTCAGATTTCGCATAATCTCCCAGTGGAAAGCGCTATTCAAGCAAAGACGGGAACACCCTTCTGGACGGTTACCGTTTTACGGGTTTCGATAAGTATTATGGTAGGCCTGCTATTGAACCTTATATTACCGCAAGATATGGGAAATCCTGTCTTTGTGCGGACAGATGTAGCAGCTATCACCTCTTTGAACGATCTATTTCTTCTCTGGCTGGGAAGTTCATTGCAGGTGATGCTTCTTATCGCCGTGATTGTATTCTCATTAAACCTGCTTTATAATCTTCTTGATGCATACCGATTGATTCCTAAATTGAGTAAGGGTATTGAGCCGTTACTTCGTTTTTTTGGCTTGCCGTCGACTACCGGATTTCTCTGGCTTATCGGTTACATTGTCGGATTAGCATATGGGGGTGCACTGATGATGGATCAGATGAAAGAAGGAAAGGTGAACAGAACCGATACTAATTTGTTGAACTACCATCTTGCTATGTCTCATTCCGTATTGGAAGATAACATACTATTTATAGCTCTCGGAGTATCTGTCTGGTGGATATTGGGAGTGCGATTGCTGGTGGCATGGATTGTGGTATGGGGGAGAAGGGTAGTTTTGAGATTAAGATTTGGAGGTACTGGACTAAGAGTAGTGTAATGAACAAAGAGTTAAGCTCAAGAGATTTTATCATATAAGATATGAAGCAAAAAATAGAGGATATTCTGCCTGACCGCATCCTGATCCTTGATGGTGCGATGGGAACAATGATACAGCGTTATGGTCTTACCGAGGCTGATTTTCGGGGTGAGCGTTTTAAGGATTTTGATACTTTGCTCAAAGGCAATAACGATCTTCTTTCGATCACCCGCCCCGATGTGATTGGTGAGATTCACCGGGAATACCTGGCTTCCGGGTCAGATATCATCGAAACCAATACATTTAATTCTACATCGATTTCGATGCAGGATTATCATATGAGTCATCTGGCGCGCGAGATTAATCTGGCGGCAGCACGACTCGCACGCGAAGCTGCAGATGAATTTACGTTAAAGACACCCAATAAACCCCGTTTCGTGGCAGGTTCCATCGGTCCGACCAACAAAACGGCGTCGATGAGTCCCCAGGTGGAGAACCCGATGTTTCGTTCAGCCGTATTCGATGATTTCAAAACGGCTTATAAAGAGCAGATCATTGCATTGGTAGAGGGTGGGGTGGATATCTTGCTGATAGAGACTATTTTTGATACGCTCAACGCCAAGGCTGCCCTTTTTGCAGCGCAGGAGGTGGCAGAAGAAACCGGTATCAAAACACCTGTTATTCTTTCCGTGACTATTTCAGACAGAGCTGGACGCACTCTTTCAGGACAAACGCTGGGTGCTTTTGTTGCATCTGTCAGTCATGCCAAACCACTGGCTATTGGTCTGAACTGCTCACTGGGGGCTGCCGAACTGAAACCGTATGTGAAAGAGTTGGGGCGCATTGCCCCTTTCTATATCAGTACCTATCCCAATGCGGGATTACCCAATCAATTGGGTGAGTATGACGAGACTCCGGAAAAGATGGCTATCCAGATCAAAGAGTTTATTGAGGAAGGTTTGGTAAATATCATTGGCGGATGTTGCGGTACCACTCCTGCACATATTGCCGAATATGCCCGCCTGGTGGAGACCGGTGTTCCCCATCAAAAGGCTGATCTGCCGCGATATCTGCAACTTTCGGGTTTAGAGGTGCTGGAAGTCTCTCCCCAGATCAATTTTATGAATATCGGCGAGCGATGTAATGTGGCCGGATCGAGACGATTCCTGCGGTTGATCCAGCAAAAAAATTATGAAGAGGCGCTCGATATTGCCCGGAAGCAGGTGGAAGACGGTGCACAGGCGATCGATATCAATATGGATGATGGGCTGCTCGACGGAGAAGAGGAGATGACTAATTTCCTGAACCTGCTGGCTTCCGATCCCGATGTGTCGCGTGTGCCTATTATGATCGACTCTTCGAAGTGGTCGGTAATAGAAGCCGGCTTGAAATGTGTGCAGGGGAAACCCATTGTCAATTCGATCTCGTTGAAGAATGGTGAAGCGGAGTTCCTGCATCATGCACGACTGGCGCAGAGTTATGGTGCGGCGGTGGTCATAATGGCTTTCGATGAGACGGGCCAGGCTGATACATTTGATCGTCGCATCGAAATTTGTAGTCGTGCTTATAAATTGCTTACGAAAAACGGTTTTGATCCGAAAGATATTATTTTCGATCCTAACGTTTTGGCTATCGCTACCGGTATCGAAGAGCATAAGAATTACGCAGTAGATTTTATCAAAACCGTAAGATGGATCAAGGATAATCTGCCGCATGCTAAAGTAAGTGGTGGAGTAAGTAACCTCTCCTTCTCGTTTCGCGGTAACGAATATGTGCGGGAGGTGATGCATTCTGTTTTTCTCTATTATGCCATTCGCGAAGGGATGGACATGGGGATTGTCAATCCGGCCCAATCGGTCATCTATGAAGATATACCTGCCGATGTGAGAGAACTGGCGGAAGATGCAGTACTAAACCGGCGCGATGATGCTACCGAGCGGATGATGGAATATGCCGAGAAGATCAAAGGCGAGAAGAATCCCGAGGCAGAAAAAGCCAAAACTGAAGAGTGGCGGACACTTTCCCTGGAAGAAAGGTTGAGTTACGCGCTGGTAAAAGGGATAGGGGATTATATGGAGGAGGATCTTGCGGAAGCACTGCAAGCTTATCCCCGTGCCGTGGATATTATCGACAAACCGTTGATGGATGGCATGAACAGGGTGGGCGATCTTTTTGGAGCCGGGAAGATGTTCCTTCCGCAGGTGGTAAAAGCAGCGCGAACGATGAAAAAAGCGGTAGCCATCCTTCAACCCACCATTGAAGCCGAAAAAGCTGCCGGAGGTGATTCACAACAGAAAGCGGGAAAGATTCTTCTTGCTACTGTAAAAGGAGATGTGCACGATATCGGTAAGAATATTGTATCTATTGTATTGGCCTGTAACAATTATGATATTATCGATCTGGGTGTGATGGTGCCTCCTGAAAAGATCATCGAGACGGTGATCAAAGAGCAGCCTGATATCGTCGGATTAAGCGGATTGATCACCCCGTCTCTCGAAGAGATGGCCATTGTAGCCGCTGAGATGGAAAAAGCCGGCTTCAGCCTGCCGTTGCTGATCGGTGGCGCTACTACCTCGAAATTGCATACGGCATTGAAGATCGAACCGAAGTACAGTCTGGGGCCGGTGGTGTATGTAAAAGATGCTTCACAAAGCCCGGCCGCGGTGGCCAACCTGATGAGTCCCGGTAACAGGAATGATTATATCCAAAAAGTAAAGCATGAATACACGCAACTAAGGGAGAACAGTTTTAAAAAGGTGGTCGAACTGGTTTCGCTGGAGGAAGCCAGAAAGAATGCTTTCGGCATCGACTGGGATGGATATGAGGCCATTACTCCTCGCACTCTGGGACGTGTGAAATTGGAATATATACCGATGTCGGAAATCGTTCCCTATATCGACTGGAAATTCTTTTTCCATGCATGGAATATGTCGGCCAAATTCCATACGATCACCAAAACAGAGCGTACCAAAGAGGCTCGAGCCGTGTGGTTGGCCGGATACCGTGCAGATGACCGGGAGAAAGGCCAGGAAGCGGAAAAACTGTATGACGATGCAATAGATATGTTGCAAAAGTTTACAGATGAGAATGTGGATTATATCAAGGCCGTTTTCGGAATATATGAAACATACAGTGATGACGATACTGTCTTTGTTGACGGGACACCTTTCCCTTTCCTCCGCCAGCAGAAGAAGAGTGATAAAAATGAGTACTTCTGTCTGAGTGACTTTATTGCACCGCTTCATACTGGTAAGAAGGATTATATCGGAGCTTTCGCCGTTACTGCCGGAGTGGGAGCGGAAGAACAAATAGGACGTTATGAAGCCGAGGGTGACGAATATGCAGCCCTGTTGATGAAGTCGTTGCTCGACCGTCTGGCAGAAGCTGCTACCGAGTGGCTGCATGCCAAAGTACGCCGAGAATACTGGGGTCACGCTGCAGAAGAGAATCTTTCGGTTGCCGAGATGTTTGCAGTGAAGTACGAAGGGATACGTCCCGCGGTGGGATACCCTTCTATCCCGGACCAGACGGTCAATTTCCTGTTGCACGACCTGCTGGGCACTCCTGAAATTGGTATATCCCTTACAGAAAATGGCGTGATGTATCCCAATGCATCTGTCAGCGGGCTCTTTTTTGCCCATCCTGAATCGAAATATTTTGCCGTGGGAGAGATTTCTGAAGGACAGGTTACCGACTATGCCCGTCGTAAAAATGTGAAACTGGACGATATTCGCAAGTTCCTGCTTGCTAATTTGGTATAGTTGAAAGAAAGGTTTCGTATCTTTGTGTATATAATTCAGAGAAAACATGCGAAGTTTCGGAAGCGATAATAATTCCGGTGTAGATCCGAGAATCATTCAGGCACTGAGGAATGCCAATAATGACCATACTATTGCCTATGGAGATGATCCCTGGACTCGCGAGGCGGAGACGTTGATCCGTGAGATATTGGGAGAAGGTGATGTAGAACCGTTTTTCCTCTTCAATGGAACAGGTGCTAATGTGGTGGCGTTGCAAGCCTGTACCTTACCATTTCATTCTATCCTCTGTGCTTCTACCGCACATATAGCAGTGGACGAATGTGGTGCTCCCGTGAAGATGACTGGTGCTGCATTGAAAGAAATCCCTACGACAGATGGTAAATTAACGCCTGCTTTGACCCTCCCCTTTCTCCATGGTTTCGGCTTCGAACATCATTCCCAGCCTAAAGTGATTGCTATATCGCAAACCACGGAACTGGGAACCCTTTACACCCCGCAGGAGATCAAAGCGCTCGCCGACCTGGCTCATAGCCATCATATGGTTCTTTTTATGGATGGAACACGTATTGCCAATGCCTGTGCTTTTCTGAATGTCTCATTGAGAGAGATGACCGTAGATGCAGGGGTGGATATCTTTACGTTGGGCGGTACCAAGAATGGGTTGATGTTTGGGGAGGCACTAATACCATTGCGTAAGGAACTAGCTGAAAACATCAGGTACTACCGAAAGCAGACCACCCAGTTGTACTCCAAAATGCGTTTTATTTCAGCTCAGTTTATTCCTTACCTAAATGAAAATATCTGGATGGACAACGCAAAAAAATCGAATGATGCAGCACAAAAACTATATAATGAGATAAGTTCCATAGAGGGAGTAGTAGTTACACAACCGGTACAATCGAATGCTCTTTTTCTCATCCTTCCTTCCGAAATTACAGACAAATTGAGGGAACGATACTTTTTCTATGATTGGGATGAGTCGAGGAACGAAGTCCGGTTAGTTTGTTCGTGGGATACAACAGATGAAGATATTCGTGATTTTGTGGATTATCTGAGAGAACTTGTTGATAATTGACAAATTGACAATGAAAAGTGAAGAATTAAGAGTGAACAAAGATTCTATACTTCTCAACTTCAGACTTCTTAATTTCCAACTTCTAATTTCTAACTTCTAAACAAAAAATATGTTCGACTTTTTAGATGTTTACCCTTGGGTGTTACCCTTTATCATTTTCTTTGGACGTATTATCGACGTCACTTTGGGTACCCTACGAATTATCTTTGTTTCCAAGGGTGCAAAAAATATAGCCCCTATTATCGGCTTTGTGGAAGTGTTTATTTGGATCGTGATCATCTCCCAGATACTGTCACGCGCCAACGACATGGTCTCCTATTTGTCATACGCTGGCGGTTACGCGACAGGGAATTATGTGGGTATACTAATCGAAAGTCGGATCGCTTACGGGATATTACTCTGTCGCATTTATACCCAGAAGAATGGAATGGAACTGGTGCAGACTCTTAATCAGGTGAATTTTGGTGCTACCATGACTCACGGTACCGGCTCTACTAATGAGGTGGATATTATAGAGACTGTTGTAGACCGGAAAGAGATGAAAAAACTTGCGAGCATTTTGACGGAGTTTGACACCAATATTTTTTATGTGGTGGAAGATGTACGCACCCGAAAAAATGGTATTTTCCCGAAACGGAAGACGATTCTGGCACGATGGCGAATAGGAAAATAAAGGAAATAGATGGCGGGAGATTACAGCTCCTCCGGTTGTTTTCTCTTTGCCTCCTGCCAAATCATTTCCATCTCTTCCAGCGTCATTTCTTTGAGTGATCGTCCCTGCTCTTTCACCTTCTTCTCCATATAGTCGAATCGGTAAATGAATTTCCGGTTAGTGCGTTCGAGTGCATTGTCTGGGTTTACCTTATAGAGTCGCGCTGCGTTGATGATGCTGAAAAGCATATCGCCAAATTCGGCTTCCATCTTATCATTATTCATCTTTTCAATTTCCACTTCCAACTCACTTAACTCCTCTTTTACCTTATCCCATACATCATGACGCTGATTCCAGTCGAAACCGGCATTGCGCGCTTTATCCTGGATTCGGTAGGCCTTTACCAGGGCGGGTAGGGAAGTGGGTACACCCTCCAATACAGAGTGTTTCCTCCCTTTCTCCTTCAGCTTGATCTGCTCCCACGATTGTTCCACCGCACCGGCCGATTCAGCCTGTTGATCACCGAAAACGTGTGGATGACGGAATATGAGTTTGTCACATAGCGTGTTACAGATATCGGCTATATCGAATGCTTCTTTCTCTTCTCCAATTTTTGCATAAAATACCACATGAAGTAACAGGTCGCCCAGTTCCTTTTTTATTTCGGTATTATTGTTGCTGAGAATGGCTTCTGCCAGTTCATAGGTTTCCTCTATCGTGTTGGCCCGAAGGCTCTCATTAGTCTGTTCCCTATCCCACGGGCATTTTACCCGCAACTCATCCATGATATCGAGCAATCGGCTGAATGCCTCTAATTTCTGTTCTTTCGTGTTCATATATTAAAAATCAGAGGCGATTTTGAACCGCCTCTGTGATGTTATTTGTTATTTTAAATTTTTTAATCCTGTATGCAGGAATTCCACATATTTATCCACGCTTTCGTCATAGGCGTGTGAGGGTGAAAGCGGCTTCCCTTGATGATCGAGCACCACGTAGAACGGTTGTGACTGGGTGCCGAACTTGTGGCGTTGCAGGTAACTCCATTTATCGCCTACGGTACGCAGTTTTGACGTCCTTCCATTTTCATTGACTTCGATTGTTTCCGGCAGTCGCGTCCTTTCGTCTACCATCAGTACGATAAATACAAACTCTTCATCGATCAGTTCCCTTACACGGTCGTCTGCCAGTACGGTAGCATCCATCTTATGACAGTTGACGCAGCCGTGACCTCCAAATTCCAACAGTACGGGTTTGCCTGTTTGTGCAGCGTATGCCATTCCGGTTTCATAATCATTGAAGACCTGGCTCATCGGATTGTGCGCCAGTTTGAAATCCTGTGTCGACAATGGCGGAACGATGGAACTGATAGGTTTCAGCGGTGCTCCCCATAAGCCTGGCACGAGGTAGATGCTAAAGGCAAACGACAGCATGGCCAGGAAAAGCCTGAGCAGAGGTACATGGGAGAGCTCGCTGTCGCCATGCAGTTTGATTTTCCCTAACAGGTAGAATCCCAGTAGACCAAAGATCACAATCCATAAGGCGAGGAATATATCCCGGTTGAGGATACCCCATCCGCCGGAGAGGTCAGCTACCGATAAGAATTTCAGGGATACTGCCAATACGATGAATCCGAGTACCACTTTTACTGAATTGAGCCAGCTTCCCGATTTGGGCAACGTTTTGAGCCAGGATGGGAAGATTGCAAAAAGGGTGAATGGGATAGCCAGGGCAAAGGCGAATCCGAACATGCCGAGGGCGGGGGCCAGGAAATTACCTTGTGTGGCGGCATCTACCAGCAGCCATCCGATGATCGGGCCTGTGCAGGAGAAGGAGACCAGTGCCAGGGTGAATGCCATGAAGAACAGACTGATAAACCCTGTTGTGCTATCCACCTTGCTGTCCATCTTATTGGTCCATGATGCCGGAAGCACGATCTCGAAAGCTCCCATAAAGGAGAATGCAAAGGTAATAAGCAGAGCGAAGAAGATGAGATTGAATACCGGACTTGTAGCAATATTGTTTAGTGCTGCGGCACCGAAGATAGCGGTGATAATCAGTCCCAGTGTAACGTAAATAACGATGATGGAAAGACCGTATATCGTGGCATCTTGTATTGCTTTCTTACGGCTCTTCTTGTTTCTGTTCAGGAAGAAACTAACCGTGATGGGGATCATCGGCCAGACACAGGGAGTGATCAGCGCGGCAAATCCCCACAAAAGACCTTTAAGAAAGATACTCCATAGGGATGCATCGGCATGGTCGTCTGTTCCAAGTGCATTCAACTCCTCTACTACAGGCGACCAGAGGAGTTCACTGTCGGCACTTTCTAAAGGAGCCGTTGTATCAGGTGTAACTGTTTGTTCAGTCTTTTCTCCCGTAGCTCCGGTTTCAGCCGGTGTAAGGGATAAAGCAGTCTTGTTTGTTGAAGTGCCTCCGGCAACTGTCACTGAAGCCGGCAAGTCGGACGGGCTGAACGAAAAATCTACCGGCAACGGAGGTGTACATGTCTGGTCGTTGCACGCTTGTGCACGCACATTCCCTTCAACTGAAAAACTTCCTTTATCGGTTATTTTCAATCGTTGGGCAAAAGTGACGGAACCGGTAAAGGTCCCGATCTCCATCCCGAAGATCTCGTCATGTTTGACTGTCGCCTTTTTATCCACCGACTGGAATTCGCCGACTGCTTCCGCACCGGTTGTCTTGTCGAACTCGATCATGGTGGGGTTAGGACCACCATCAGGGATCTTGGTGTCGTACATATACCATCCCTGTTGGACTGAGGCTTTAGCGATGATATTAACCTCCCCGTTACCGGCATCTTCAAGTGAAAAATTCCACGTGATTATATCCTGGGCGGATATAAAAGCCGTAAAAAGAAAGAGAAAACCAAAGAGAGTGGTTGCTATTTTTTTCATACAATGATTATATTCTATTGGAATTAATCGACAAAGTTAATACACCGGTATTAATATCCTAAGTTAATATCGGTTATAAAGAGTTTTGTCGCGTTAAATATCTTTTTCGACCTCTTGTACGATTTCCATCATAAAATGGTATAGATTGGCGATCTGTGTGAAATCTTCTATGAGTTGGAGTGCGATAGCTTCGTTAAACAACCGTTCGTCGGACAGTGGTAGGGTTTTGAGCACGTATACGTTTTTGCGTTGCATCCATGGCTGATAGAATTCGGGAAGGTCATTGGCCAACGGACGTTTATAAGCTTCTCCGGCAACCTCGAATCCCGTATCCAGTGCTGTCTGTGCCATTTCTTTGAACGATTCGGGACTATACCCGATCTCCTCTCTCAAATGATCCATTACTTTTCGTTTTGGCATAAAGAGCCCCATTCCGTACATAAAGTATTCAGCACTGAACTCAGCAAAATATCCCGGGAAATTCTCCCAGTGGGTGATCATACGCTGAAAATTCAACCACATACTGGTTTTGTATGGATCTTTATTCGAAGAGAACCTGATATCGCGATAAATACGTGAAAGCATTTTTGCCGGTCTCAGTTCAAACATCGGATCAATATTGTACATGGTTGGTGAAAGCGTAACAGCCAGTGCACGAAAAGGTTCCAGCAACACTTTCTGATAAACGGTTTTGTGTTCGTCAAACCATTGCTTGTAGTTATTTTCTTTTAACTCCTGCAAAAAACCTACGGTTTCGGGTTTAAATCCCGTAAATGATGGAATCTCTTTCATCTGGTGTGATTTTTATGTTTATATTAAAGAACAAAAATAAGCTATAGGATGCATATCCCAAGTATCTGATCGAAATTTTATTTGTACAGAAAAAAGATATCACCATGAGTGAAGACCCCCAAAAGTTTTTTGTCTAACTTTTGGGGGTCAGTTCACTTTTTATGCGAAATCTCGTTGAGAATAAATGTTCTCAAGAGTCCCGTTGGGGGATTTTCCCTCAGTGATCTTTAACGTTACTTTTATTCAATACCTGCTTTTCCATACGAGATACCCAATGCGTCCGCCACACCTTTTCCGTAAGCGGGATCAGCCTTGTAACAATTACCGATGTGTCGGATCTTGATGATCTCGTCAGAGGAACCCATGTTCCGTGCCGTATTTTCAAAGAGACGCTGCTGTGCATCGGGCGTCATCAATCGGAATAGTTTTCCCGGCTGTTCGTAATAGTTGTCATCATCTTCGCGGAAATTCCACCGTTTAATATCGCCATCCACTTTTTGTACCGGTTCATCATATTCGGGTTGTTCCTGCCATACGTTGTAGCTGTTCGGCTCATAATGCAGGGTAGCGCCTTGGTTTCCGTCCACGCGCATCTGTCCGTCGCGGTGGAAGGGGTGGTAGTTTGCTTTATCGACACCTCTAGGATAGTTTACCGGAATCTGATGATGGTTTACACCGAGGCGGTAACGATGGGCGTCACCGTAAGAGAAAAGACGTCCCTGCAGCATCCTGTCGGGCGAGAAGCTGATGCCCGGAACCACATTGGCCGGGTTAAAGGCAGCCTGTTCTACATCCTGGAAATAATTATCGGGATTACGGTTCAACTCAAATTCCCCTACCGGAATAAGCGGGAAATCCCCTTTATACCACACTTTGGTGAGGTCGAATGGGTTGTATGGCATGTTTTCAGCTTGTTCTTCGGTCATGATCTGCACATACATTTTCCATTTCGGGAAATTGCCGTTGCCGATCGCTTCGAACAGATCCCGTTGATGACTTTCACGGTCTTTCCCTACCACCGCTTCGGCTTCGGCATCGGTGAGGTTCTCTATTCCCTGCTGCGAGACGAAATGGAATTTCACCCAATGACGTACGTTTTCGGCGTTGATAAAGCTGAACGTATGGCTTCCGAAGCCATGCATGTGACGATAGCTGCACGGAATACCCCTGTCGCTCATGGTGATGGTTATCTGATGGAGCGCTTCGGGGAGGTTCGTCCAGAAATCCCAGTTGTTGTTGGGACTGCGCAGGTTGGTATGCGGATCGCGTTTGACCGCGTGATTGAGATCGATAAATTTCAACGGATCCCGGAAAAAGAAGACAGGGGTGTTGTTGCCTACCAGATCCCAGTTACCTTCTTCCGTATAGAATTTCATCGCGAAACCGCGGATATCCCGTTCTGCATCCGCTGCACCGCGTTCACCTGCTACGGTGGAGAAGCGAACGAACATTTCTGTTTTTTTGCCGATTTCCGAGAAAATCTTGGCTTTTGTGTACTGCGTAATGTCATGGGTTACGGTAAACGTGCCGAATGCACCGGATCCTTTCGCATGCATACGCCTTTCGGGGATTACCTCCCGGTCGAAATGCGCCATTTTTTCCAAAAACCACGCATCCTGTAGCATCATCGGGCCCCGCGGTCCTGCCGTCATTGAATCCTGATTGTTGCCTACCGGCGCTCCTGCAACGGTTGTCATTTTCCGTTGATCCGACTTGTCCTTCTGTTTTTTCAGTTCTTCTGCATCCATAAATTTTAAGTGTTTAAATATTTAAGCGTTTAAGTGTGCTATATGGTGATTCTTTTTTTATGAACTGAATATGATTTGTAAAGATACAAAAATCTTTCAGAAAAGTCATTATTATTCAATTATTTCATCTAAGACCCTCCCATCTTCCCACTTTTCCATATAGATAAGTTTTCAACAAATATTTGTTTATAACTTTTAGAAAAGAATAGAGGTTAAAAATTCCCGTAGGAATAAATTACTGCCTACCTTTACAGTCCTTTTAGCAAAAACCTATCGAGATGGAAAGACAAAAGCGAAAATCTGCGGTGAAAGTAGTTGAAAAAACGGTTACAGCTCCCGATATCGGTAAGTTACCTCCTCAGGCCAGAGAGTTGGAAGAGGCAGTGTTGGGTGCATTGATGCTCGAAAAAGACGCTTATTCTGTTGTGAGTGATATATTGAAACCGGAAAGTTTTTATGATCCGTCTCACCAATTGATATACGATTCTGTTCAGGGCTTGGCCATGCAGCAAAAGCCGGTGGATGTGTTGAAGGTTGTGGAGGAACTCAAGCGGCGGGGTGAGTTGGATACTGCCGGAGGTGCGGTATATATTGCAGAACTGTCGGAGAAGGTAGCCTCTGCCGCACACATCGAATATCATGCCCGTATTATCGCGCAGAAATACATGGCGAGAGAGTTGATCTCCTTTTCCTCGGATGTGTCTCAGCAGGCTTTTGATGAGACGGTAGATGTGGATGACCTCATGCAGGAGACTGAAGGGCGCCTGTTTGAGATTTCTCAACGGAATGTGAAAAAAGATGTGATCCAGATTAATCCTGTCATCCGCGAAGCAATGAATAATATTCAGTTGGCTGCTAATCGGAAAGACGGGATGAGTGGTCTGCCTACCGGCTTCAAGGAGTTGGATAAACTCACTTCAGGATGGCAGCGGTCAGATTTGGTGATCATTGCTGCACGACCTGCCATGGGAAAGACTGCCTTTGTGTTGTCGATGGCAAAAAATATGGCGCTCGACTATGAACAACCGGTCGGTGTGTTCTCGCTTGAGATGTCAAACGTACAGTTGGTGAACAGGTTAATCGTGAATGTCTGTCAGATAAAGGGGGAGAGCATCAAGAGTGGCCGCCTTTCGGAAGATGAATGGGAGCGACTTGACAAAAACCATAAGTTCCTGTATAATGCGCCTATATATATTGATGATACGCCCAGTTTGTCGGTGTTTGAGTTGCGTACCAAAGCACGCCGGTTAGTACGTGAACACGGAGTACAAATACTGATTATTGACTACCTTCAGTTGATGAACGCAAGTGGCATGAGTTTTGGTAGCCGTGAGCAGGAAGTAAGTATGATCTCACGTTCCTTGAAAGGGTTAGCCAAAGAACTGAATATTCCCATTATCGCCTTGTCGCAGTTGAACCGTGGAGTAGAAAACCGGCAGGGTGTTGAAGGTAAAAGGCCTCAATTGGCCGATTTGCGCGAATCGGGTGCTATTGAGCAGGACGCGGATATTGTCTGTTTTATTCACCGTCCCGAATATTAC
This sequence comes from Proteiniphilum sp., assembly GCF_034927365.1. Lineage (GTDB taxonomy): Bacteria > Bacteroidota > Bacteroidia > Bacteroidales > Dysgonomonadaceae > Proteiniphilum. The sequence goes on from NZ_JAYFQD010000005.1 coordinate 137,481, forward strand.
AGGATTACCGAAGATGAACGGGGTAATTCTCTGGTGGGTATCGCTGAAATTATCGTGGCAAAACATCGTAATGGTCCCACCGGTATTGCCAGTATGCGTTTTGATAATGAATACGCCCGCTTTCAGAATCTGGACGATTATGCCGTAGGGCGAAACTATGTGGAACGGCCTTCGAGGATGAATGCGCATGCCAAACCGACGGATTCTTCCGGAGATTCATCCTTCTCTTCATCCGGACTTGTGTCTCATGGAAATGACCCGTTACCATTTTAACAACAAACCTAATTGTGTTTAAATTGTTATAATTACTGTAAAACTGTTTATTACATATGATCACTGTAAACTATTAATTCAAATAATATTTCTATTTTTGTGAGTTAAAAGTTCTATAAATTAGACGTTTCCGCAACGGCATAATGCAATAAGGTTGCTCTCTGCTCGTATTGCTGAACGAAAAGATTTGTATAAGCAACTCATCTAAATTAAAATTAAAGATGCATAACAGGTTTAATCTGAGTAAAATATTTTCGATTGTTTTTTTCTTAAATATATCATTTGTCTTACTTTCTGCGCAGGATCTGAATTATGAAACAGTGGAAGTGAACGGTCAAACCTATTATGAATATAAGGTTCGATCCGGTGAAGGCCTTTATGCCGTTTCCCGCATTTTTTCTGTTTCTGTCGCCGATATTTTAAGATATAACCCTGGTGCCGAGAGAGGATTGCAGAACGGTCAGAAATTATTGATCCCTGTCGCCGGTAAGAATAAGCAACAGAAAATGGTGGTACCCACTTCCCAATCCCCCCGTTCTTCCCAGTCCCCCCCTGAAGATCAGAATACCACTTTTCAGCATACAGTCGTACTCGGAGAAACAGTGTATAGTATTGCCAAGATGTATCATACGACGGTGGAGGAGGTGTTTCGCCTTAATCCCGGAGCAAGGGAAGGGATTACAGAAGGTCAGGTACTCTCTATCCCGCAACGGCGTGTTATCAGTAATGAAAAGGAGGAAAACTACCGCTATCATACCATTCTTCCCAAAGAAACCCTTTACTCTGTATCGAGAACTTATTCATTAAAACCGGAGGATGTGATGAATGCTAATCCCGGACTATCGGTAGAAACATTCCAGATAGGGAAGACCATTCGTATTCCTTTTTTCGAATCATATGAGGTGATCTTACCCTATGAAGAGCAGACCACCAATATTATTCATAAAGTGAGTAGGGGAGAAACGCTCTATAGTATTGCAAAACGGTATGATGTAGGGGTTCAGGATATCCAGCAGTTAAACCCGATATTGACAGGAGGTCTTAAAACTGATATGGAGTTGTTTGTCCCGGTAAAGAGGATTCTTGTGGAAGATGATTCCAAAGCGAATATAAATGAAGTGAACCGATTGTTAAGCCAACCCGTGCCTTCGGAGAGAGTCAATGTAATAAATATCGGGTTACTATTGCCTTTCCTCGATGAGACGAGGGGAGCACATCTTCGGATTCAGGAATATTACGAAGGTTTTATGCTGGCGTTGGAAAAGATGAAGAATGACGGTGCCAATATCGAATTGATCGTTTATGATATTGGGACGGGTGATGATACCCGAAAGCTTCAAAGCTTACTCGGTACGATGGAGATGCAGTCGCGGAATCTGATCATTGGAGGAGTTAGTGATGCACAGATTAAAATGCTCTCCGATTTCTCCAGATCATATAATATAAAGTATGTGGTACCATTCTCTCAAAGTAACGGTGAAGTGTTGAATAATGGTAATATCTTTCAGGTAAATCCGATACAGAACATGATTTACACGAAAGCCTCTTCCTCTTTCCTCCAGATATTTCGCAATACGAATGTGATATTTGTACAGGGAGGTGGAAACGATAACAGGGAATTTATTTCTTTGCTACAAAGTGACCTCCGAAAGAATAATGTCATATTTGAAACATTAAATGCAACCACTTCATTGAGTAGTTCTCTTACTGGTTTGCTCAGTAGAAATAAAGAAAACGTGATTATACCTACCAGTGGTGACTCGGGGTTGCTTCGTCAGATAACGGATGAGTTGAAAAAGACTTTTGAATCGGACTCCGATTTTGTTGTTCGCCTGTTCGGCTATCCCGACTGGCAGGCCTACTCCAATTTAAGAGACGCCTATAGTGTTTATGGTACTTATATCTTTGCTCCTTTCTTCACGAATTATCAGAGTCGTGACGTAGATGCATTCAAGGCCGATTTCAGGAAATGGTATGGTCGGGATCTTATGGAAACATATCCCAGCTACGGGATGTGGGGATATGATACCGGTTTGTTTTTTATGACAGCATTGCAACGGCATGGAGTCCATTTCGAGCAAAATATTGAAAAGGTGAATGTTAATTCACTGCAATTTCCTTTTTATTTTGAACGACCCAATAATTGGGGAGGGTTCATCAATTCCGGATTGTATCTTATCAATTATGCTACAGACGGTAGAATCATTAAAACAGATAAAAGCAGATGAATTCTTTTCTTAAATTTATTGGATTATTTCTCCTAATCTTTTTTGCTTTTTTACCATTACAAGCTCAGAAAGAGACATCCAAGAGTGAATTATATCTTGGAGCCGGTGCTGGTACCCTCTTTTCTAAAATGGATTTTGTGCCGGGTGTCCCTCAGGTTTACAAACAGGGAATTTTTAGTGGTATATCGGCAAAATATATTTCTGAAAAACATCTGGGGCTTATCGTTGAACTCAATTATGTGCAACGAGGCTGGAAAGAAGAATTTGACTCTTCTACAGATTTTTCCTATAGTAGAACGCTCAATTATGTAGATATCCCGTTTATGACACATGTCTACTTTGGAGATAAAACACGGTTTGTGTTCAATGCCGGCCCACAGATATCTCTACTTTTGGGAGATAGCCAGAAGATGAGTCAGTCTTTATCTGATAATCTGGATGAACGGAGAGCTAATAACCCGGAGGCGAGAATCGGAATGCAGTACGAAGGCATGTATGATTTGAGTAAGATTGATTACGGCCTGGTCGGCGGAATAGGGATGGAGATCAGAACAGGTATCGGTGATTTTGATCTGGAAGGTCGTTACTATTTCGGATTGGGCGATATTTTTACGAGCCGACGCAGTGACAAGGCTTATTTTTCCCGATCGGCTTCACGTGTGATCGAGGCAAAGTTGACTTACTATATAAGAATATTTTAAGTGCCAATGTGAATAATGAAGATAAGTGGATAGGTAATGTTACTGGTGATTGGCGATTAATTGTTGAAAATCAAGTCCCTTGTAAAATAATCAAATAGAATTTTGTGGGGAAGTAAAATTATTATACTTTTGCCGAACAAAAACAAATGAATATATGTTCATGTATTTGTATGAATTTTCGGTATGATGAAAATGGAAATAGAGACAGTAGTATTGGAAAGGAATAAAATAGACCGTTCTCAATTTGAAGAAGCGGCGTATATTCTGAAGGCTTTGGCCAATGAAATCCGTCTTTGTGTGGTTATGCAGCTTACTCAATCGGGTGAAAAGTCTGTCACAGAGTTGATGGAGCAGATGGATTGTGAACAGTCGCTGTTGTCGCATCATCTGACCGATATGAGGGCGAAAGGGATACTCCGTTGTCGCAAAAGCGGTAAAAATAATTTCTACTCTCTTAGTGATAACCGATTTTCCAATGTATTGAATTGTGTTATGAGTTGTGGACAGGTAAATAGGTAAATAGGTGGTTAGGTGAATGTTGATTAAGTGGGATTTAGAAAATAAAATAGAATAAATATAATGAAGGATTTTTTTAAGCGACGTTGGGTGAGAATAGCCGGTGTATTGGTAGGAACGATTGGTGGTTACATTTACTACCGTTATGTGGGGTGTGTGAGTGGAACTTGTCCCATCACCTCCAATCCCTACACAATGATAGTATATGGAGCGGTAGTGGGTTATTTTCTTACAGAACTTTTCTCAAACATTAAAAAAACGAAGGAAGTGAAGGAGATATCGGAAAAAAAAATCAAAGAAAACGACTAATTATAATCAGTAATATAATTCAACAATGAAAACAAATTTTTTAGTAATCGCATTAACGTCGGTATTTTTACTGGCATCCTGCAGCAACGCCGATCGGAAAGCCGATTCAAACAATGAGGATACAAATGTAACAAAAACAGAAAATAGTATGACAACAACAAAAAAAACAATCCAATTGACAAGAGCCGACTTTCTGACGAAAGTAGCTAATTTTGAAGAAAATCCCGATAAATGGGTTTATCTGGGTGACAAGCCCTGCATTATCGACTTCTATGCCGACTGGTGTGGACCCTGTAAAATGGTTGCGCCCATCCTGGAAGAGTTGGCCAGCGAATACGACGGAGAGATCTATATCTACAAGGTAGATACGGAAGCAGAACAGCAACTGGCCGCGGAGTTTGGTATCCGGAGCATTCCTTCATTACTCTTCGTTCCGATGGGAGAAGCGCCCCAGATGGCTCAGGGAGCACTTCCGAAAGATGCTTTCAAGCAGGCTATCAATGAGGTATTGTTGAAGAAATCATAAACTCCTGAAAAGATGGAATAATCTCACCCTTTTAAGGATGAGATGCTTATGGTATTTGATTCAATCTGGTATGGTAAACGGATGTACTCCTATGGAGTGTATCCGTTTCCTTTTAGCCCGATTGGCCGATTTTTTGTACCTTTGTACTTTCAGGTTACAGCTTACGAATGAAGAATATTCATGATTTTGAAATAATGGCGCCGGCGGGATCTTACGAATCGTTGATGGCTGCTATACAGGGAGGTGCGGATTCCATCTATTTCGGCATTGAGGGGTTGAACATGCGTGCCAAATCCTCCAATAATTTTACTATTGCCGATCTCCATAACATAGCAAGTATCTGCCGTGATCATAATATAAAAAGCTACCTTACGGTCAATACCATTATCTACGATAATGATATGGAACTGATGCGGAAAGTGGTGGATGCTGCGAAGGAGGCCAACCTTTCGTCAGTGATCGCCGCCGATGTGGCGGTCTTGATGTACGCCCGCAGTATCGGGGTGGAGGTGCATCTGTCTACACAGTTGAATATTACCAATACGGAATCGTTGAAGTTCTACTCCCAATTCGCCGACGTAGTGGTGTTGGCGAGGGAATTGAATATGGATCAGGTTGTCTCTATTTACCGGGATATAGTCAACCAGCAAATCAAAGGGCCTTCCGGGGAGTTGATCCGTATTGAGATGTTTTGTCACGGAGCATTGTGCATGGCGGTTTCGGGGAAATGTTATCTAAGCCTTCATGAAAAGGATTTCTCTGCAAACCGTGGTGCCTGCAACCAGATCTGCCGTCGCGGCTATATTGTGAAGGACAAAGACAGTGAGATAGAATTGGAGATTGATAACGAATATATCATGTCGCCCAAGGATCTCAAAACCATTCATTTTATGAACAAAATGATGGATGCCGGAGTGAGGGTCTTCAAGATCGAAGGGCGTGCAAGGGGGCCGGAATATGTGAGGATTGTGACATCATGTTACAAGGAGGCGGTAGCGGCGTATTGCAGTGATACGTATACGGAAGAGAAGATAACCGACTGGAATGAACGTCTCTCTACTGTGTTTAACCGTGGGTTCTGGGATGGCTACTATCTCGGACAACGGCTGGGAGAATGGACACACCGTTATGGCTCGGGAGCCACCAAGCGAAAGGTATATGTCGGTAAAGTGATCAAGCATTTCGGAAAACTCGGCGTAACAGAGTTTCTAGTGGAGACTCAATCGGTGAAGCCGGGAGATGAGTTGTTGATCACCGGGCCTACTACCGGTGCTGTTTTCCTTACTGCCGACGATATCAGGGTGGACTTAATCTCTGTTCCCGAAGCGGTCAAAGGAGACCACTTCTCCATCAAAACCAATGAAAAGATCCGTCCCAACGATCAGCTCTATAAAATGGTAGCAGCCAATAGAAAAGGAACGATCCACGCGAGGTAGCAATAACCCACTTCGTGAAGACCGTATCACTATTTCAATCTTCAGATAGATAGTAGAAATTTTCATTAGCAAACCGCATATCAAACCGTCCATTGGAGAAGGTTGCCGGTTGATCGTTTACGGTTGATTTGAATGAAAATGTCCCCGATAAGATTGTACTATCTATTTCTTTATCCACAAACATCTTCTGTGCCCGCTTAATCTTAAATGTCCCTTCAAGGATTTTTAAATTATATGTCTGGTTTCCTGAACTCAGGGAAACAGTACAATCATCGCTGGCAAGATTGTACTCCTTGCCATGTAGAGAAAGCAAATCAGTGAAAGTTTGGGGTGTGTAATCCGGAAGTGATATCACTAATGTGTAACCGTTATAACCCGTACTTCCGGAAAAGTAGAGATGGCAGGAGTCATCTTTTACCACTATCTTTGATGGATCATGTAGATTTCGGGTTGTCAACGGTGATAATCCCCAATAGACTCCAAAGCTGTTGTATCCTTTCTCCGAATAGATGGGGAGCCCCGGGTTCTCGTTATCCTCGATAAATACCGAGTTGGAGATACGGTAATCATATTCACGCGAGCATCCTGCCGTGACGACAAGGATAAGTATAAAGGAAAAGAGATTGATATACTTCATGACTGATTTTTTTACTTGTTGGAAAATAGATTGATGGGTGTTGAAATCATAAAACGAACGCCGGAATAGGACTTTGTGCTGAGTAATGAGAAGTTGTTCTTCGACAGTACTGACCCAGGAAAGGATACTTCACCGGCTAAGCGGATGCCATTGTTGAGGATAAGCCGTAATCCAATGCTGCCGTATGCATTCACAAAAAGGTTCGATGGCGCTTTTCCGGCCGCCGAAAGAATTTCCTTTTCATACTTATCCATCTCTTTTGACACAAAATCGAGAGAGGTCTTGCCGTGTATCTTTGTTCCTACCTCTATTCCCCCTTTCACGTAAGTCTGCCAGTTGCTGAGACGACCCCATAGCAGTATATCCGCTTCCAAAGGAACACTTAAGTAACCGAGCGATTCATTCATCCCGCGTATACGAAAAAGTTCAATCCCCTGTGTTGAAGGATGATATAGATAAAGCCGGGAATCCGTTACAGGAGAAATCTGTTCGTCTACATGGGTGTATTTCAGACCGGATGCCAGTGTTATCCGGTTGCCCCATATGGAAAGTTCCGATTTAAGCGCTGCGTAACGCATTTCTCCCATCCCTGTGACGTTCTCACTTCCATAATAACTCTCAGAAAAGCTATTATGGCTTTTCATGTGACGAAATTCCCATCGGTCATCGATCTTTCCCGACATCTCGAATGTCCCAAATTCAATGCCGATCCGTAAACCGGAAGATTGTTGTGCTTCAACCGATAAAAAGAAGCTGAGTAATAGTGGTAGTAGAAGTTTTCTCATATTTATTGTTTTTATTCCCAGGTTGTGGGTCTATTTAGATCTGTTTATTCTTTAGATGCAAAAGGAGGGGAAACGCTGCTTTTAAAAAGTTAATAAAAATTAAAATTTGATTATGTTTTAGTGAGGCGAATTTTGTTAAAAGAATAATAGAAATTATTGATGCATAAAATAAAGATTTTATACCTTTGGGGAATTATTCACACTAAAAAAAGAAACAAAATGCTACAGAAATCACTATTGATAAGGACTGCGTCCATTTTACTGGCAATCTCAGTGTTGTTTGCCGGTTGTGCCAGCACCACCTTGATTCAATCAGAACCCACTGGTGCTAAAGTGTATATGAATGGAGAATATAAGGGGGTGACTCCTCTTTCCTATTCAGATACAAAAATTGTGGGAAGTGTAACTTATGTCACCCTGGAGAAAGAGGGATATGAACCATTTCAAACATACCTTTCCAGAAATGAAAGTGCGGATATAGGCGCTATCATCGGTGGATTTTTTCTTATGGTTCCTTTCCTTTGGACAATGAAATATAATCCGGTTCATACTTATGAATTGCGCCCCATCAGAAATGCTTCTGTGGCAAAGGCCGATCAACCTGTAGTATTGACAGATTCCAACGGGAATGAATATATTTCCTGTGTATTGAAAGATTAAAGGGTTGTCCTGTCATTTTCCGAATAAACCCGTACTCTTTCAGCATTTGAAACAGTACGGGTTTTTCTATAATCTTTTCAAAGGAACGAGATAATCTTCACAATTTACTCTTCCTTGAACCAACTGGCGTACATTAAATAGTTGTTCGCTATTTTCTGGTTTATCTCTTTCGATTGATCAGGATCTACTTTCTTGACAAATTTGGCCGGTACGCCTGCATAGATGCTGCCGGGTTCTATCTGGGTGCCACTGAGCACTACTGAGCCGGCGGCGATGATAGCACCTTCACCAACCACTGCATGATCGAGTACCACCGCTCCCATCCCGATAAGAGCACCGTCCTTCACTTCCGCTCCGTGAATGACCGCATTGTGACCGATCGATACATCGTTGCCGATGACGGATACCGATTTTTGATACAAGGTATGGATGACCGTACCGTCCTGTACATTGACTCTGTCACCGATACGGATGGAGTTTACATCGCCGCGCAACACTGTATTGAACCAGATGCTGCAGTCGCGACCGACGACCACGTCGCCGATGATAGTGGCATTTTCTGCCATATAAGTGTTTTCGCCGATTTCGGGTGTGAAACCGCGAACTGATTTAATTAGGGCCATGTTTACTAATGTGCTAATGTGCCAATATGCTAATGAGATTGAATTCCAAGTCTTGGTTCTAAAAATCTTGGTTCTTGATTCTTATATCGCTTTCGTTTTACGTTTCAACCAGGCTCTTTCCTCTTCGTTCAGATATTTTTTGAGTTTTTTGAATACCATTTTATGATAATCGTTGAGCCACTTGATCTCTTCGTTGGTGAGTAGCTTCTTCATTATCGGTTTGGTGTCGATAGGGCAGAGGGTGATGGTTTCAAAATTATAAAAAGTACCGAACTCTTTGGTCCTCTTATACTCTTGTGTCACAATGAGGTTCTCGATGCGGATCCCATAGTGATTCGCACGGTACACACCGGGTTCGTTGGAAGTAACCATTCCCGGCTTGAGCTGAGTAGGGTTTTCTTCTGTACGGATGCTTTGAGGTCCTTCATGAACGTTCAGGAAGTGCCCGATACCGTGTCCGGTGCCGTGCCAGTAGGTGAGTTCGTTATTCCACAGGAATTTTCTGGCAAGGATATCGAGTTGCGATCCGCGTGTCCCTTCGGGATAGATCGCGGTGGCAAGAGCAATATGTCCTTTCAGTACCAACGTGTAATCTTTTTTCATCTGTCGGGTCAGCTTACCCACCGCTACGGTACGGGTGATATCGGTCGTTCCGTCTTTGAACTGTGCCCCCGAGTCAATCAACAGCAGTCCCTCCGGATGAACCTGTTGGCTACTTTCCGGGGAGGCGTGGTAATGAATAACGGCTCCATTCCCGGCATATCCGGCAATAGTACCGAAACTATCTCCTACAAACAGATCTTGTTGTAAACGATACTCTTGCAATTTTTCTTCAACGATCAATTCGGTCACTTCACCGGCGGGGACCGCTTTTTCTAACCACATGTAAAATTTCACCAGCGCCACCCCATCTTTGATCATCGCGTTCCTGAATCCTTTCAACTCAGTTTTGTTCTTCATACTTTTCATCAGATCTACCGGCGAAGGTACATCTATGATCTTGCATGAGCCCGGTATGGTTTGTAATAGCTTGTAGTTGATTTTATTGCCTGTGATACATACAGTGCTGTTTTCAGGTAGTCCTGAAACATATTCGAAGATATCGTCATAGTCGGTGATCTTGATACCTTGCTTTTTATAGCTTTCAGATACTTCGTCGGTCAATTTTTCGGGATCGATGAACAATACTGTTTCTTTTTCGGATACATAGGCATATGCTACTGCAACAGGATTGTAATCCACATCGTTTCCGCGAAGATTGAAAGTCCAGGCCACTGCATCGAGGGTCACAATGATCAATCCATCCGCATCCATTTTTTTCAGTTCGGCATTGATGCGTTCAATCTTACCGGTGACCGACTCTCCTGTTACCGTATCCGGGAGTGTGAAGACTTTGTTGCGGGGAATTTCAGGACGATTGCTCCATATGGCGGAGAAGGGATCGAGAGAAGTCTCCAGACTAATCCCTTTGGCATCGAGTTTTGCTTTCAGCGCTTTTGCATCTGAAGCGGCATAGACCAATCCGTCTATTCCCACTGTTCCACTTTTACCTGCTTGCCGGATAATCCAATCGGTCATGTCAGGTGTATCTGATTGTCCCATCTTGAACAATTCGAATCCCGTATTTTTTAGTTCGTTGGCCGCCTGTAGAAAATAACGAGAGTCGGTCCATACGCCTGCCTTATCTTTGGTTACCGCAACTGTTCCGGCCGAACCGGTAAAGCCGCTGATCCATTTCCTGGATTCCCAATGCTTGGGAGGGTATTCACTCAGATGGGCATCTGTACTGGGAACGATGAACGCGTCCAGTTTGTTCTCTTCCATAAATTGTCTTATGGCTGAAAGTCTTTCGGGAATTTCATTTGTCTTCATATGATTCAATATTTTAGATGTAAGAGCCAAGAATCAAGACACAAGATACAGGACCGTTTGATCAAGTTGTTGTGGAGGCATGGTTCTCATACTCCTTTCATTATAGTAGATTTTGTTGTACTTTTGTAGAATATAAGATGCGTCTCGGGTAAGCTCAAATAGGCTCTCGACTTTCATTATATTTTCATAATATAGGATACGCCTCGGAATTACCAAAGCAAGCTTTGTATTCCTCTCGGCTTCCACTATATTTCTTTAGATCAACAAAAATAGCGAATTCTTCTATGAAAACCTCCATCGAATTAAAAAATATGCACTTCTTTGCCCATCATGGTGTGTTGGAACACGAAATAATTCATGGGAATAATTTTTTAGTGACGTTACGGTTTTCTGCCGATTTATCCGTAGCCTGCATTAGTGATGATGTAGCAGATACGGTCAATTATGCAGAGGTATATAATCTGGTAAAAGAAGAGATGACAATACCTTCCAAATTAATTGAAAATGCAGCATACCGCATCTTGCGGAGGGTAAAAAAATCGTTCCCGCAGATCGACCGGCTTGAAGTGGAGTTGGCAAAAATGAGTCCACCTGTAGGGGGTAAGATGGATTATTCGGCAATCACTATTTCAGAATAAATAAATCGTTTTAGCCGGAAGAAATTTAATCTACGAAGATTATCTGGATCGCCTGAGATTGCAATTTCCTCTGTTTGACAAGGAGAATATATATTTTTTCAATCCTTTCACGTTCTCCGATACCCCGGAACCAAAAACGTTGACAGAGTCGCAGACAATGCAATAGAAAATGGGTTTCAATATTTTATAATTAAGGTTATAGTGGGATTTGAAATTGGGAGGAAGCAGCTAAATCGTAACTTTTTCCTAACTTTTCATAATATAGGATGCGCCTCGGAAAATCTCAAGCAAGCTTGGCTTTTCTCTCGGCTTTCACTATATTTGCAAAAATATTTCGAGTAAATGGACGAAACGAGAGATGACATAATGCCCGGCATTGAGACCGCGGAGCTTGATACCGAAACGAGGGAGAGTATGCCCCAGGAAGAAATGCTGGTATTGCGTACTGATAATCTGGTGAAGAAGTACGGCAAGCGGACAGTGGTCAATCATGTTTCCATCAACGTGAGACAGGGAGAGATCGTCGGACTGCTCGGTCCCAACGGTGCGGGAAAGACTACTACGTTTTATATGACGGTGGGGTTGATTGTGCCGAATGAAGGTGAAATTTTTATCGGTAAACACAATATCACCAAGTTCCCGGTCTATAAACGTGCGCAGCACGGGATCGGTTATCTGGCGCAGGAAGCATCCATTTTCCGGAAAATGACGGTAGAGGATAATATCAAGTCGGTATTGGAATTTACCGATAAATCCCCCAATGAGCAAAAGGAAAAACTGGAGAGCCTGATCAGTGAATTCGGACTGGGCAAGGTGAGGAAAAATACGGGAGACCGTCTTTCGGGTGGTGAGCGACGCCGTGCAGAGATTGCCCGCTGTCTTGCCATCGACCCGAAGTTTATCATGCTTGATGAGCCGTTTGCAGGTATTGACCCGATTGCCGTGCAGGATATACAATCGATTGTTGCTCAGCTGAAATATAGAAATATCGGCATTCTCATTACCGACCATAATGTGGATGAGACGTTGAGTATCACCGACCGTGCCTACCTGCTCTTTGAGGGAAAGGTGCTGTTTCAGGGAACCGCGGAAGAACTGGCGGCCAACCCTGTAGTAAGGGAAAAATACCTTGGTCGCGATTTCGAATTACGTCGACGCATATTTGACATCCAATAGAGGATTATGGGAAGGCTTCTTGCTATCGATTACGGGAAAAAGCGTACAGGAATAGCCGTGAGCGATCCGTTACAAATCATCGCCAATGGGCTGTGTACGGTGGAGACATCCAAGCTTTTTGATTTCCTGAGTAATTATCTTCAAAAGGAGGATGTCTCTGGTATCGTGGTGGGACTGCCCAAACAGATGAACAACGAGCCTTCAGAAAATATGAAGCGCGTGGAGCCTTTTGTGAACCGGTTAAGGAAATTGTATCCTGATATCTCCGTGGAATATTGGGATGAGCGGTTCTCCTCCAGAATGGCTCAACAGACAATCAGAGAAGCCGGTCTGAAAAAGAAAGACCGCCAAAATAAAGAACTGGTGGATGAAATCAGCGCAACAATCATCCTGCAGGGATATATGGAGAGAAGGCTCATTTGATTTGATGATTTCATAATGTGCAGATTTGATGATTTACTGATTAAATGATTGAACAATTGAACAATAAAAAATGATATTGCCTATATATATTTACGGCCATCCGATTTTACGGAAAGTGGCACAGGATATTGATCCTGCGAATTACCCCAATTTGAAGGGGTTGATTGAAAATATGTTTGAAACAATGCATGGGGCTGATGGGATAGGCCTTGCCGGTCCGCAGGTGGGATTGGAAGACCGCATCTTCGTCGTGGACCTCTCTCCTCTGGCTGATGAAGAGCATCCAGAATTCAAAGATTTTAAGAAGGCATTCATTAATGCCCATATAATTGAGCGGGGGGGAGATGTTGACGCAGCAGAAGAGGGCTGTTTGAGTATTCCCGGTATTCACGAGAAGGTAGCCCGAGAAAGTGAAATCCGTATCCAGTATCTTGATGAGGAATTGCAGCCCCATGACGAGACATATTCGGGTTTTATGGCGCGCGTGATACAACATGAGTATGATCATGTGGAAGGAATCCTGTTTATTGATAAAATCTCTCCGCTCCGTAAAAGGATGGTCAAAGGGAAACTCGCCAATATGGAGAGAGGAAAAGTGGCCTGCGAATACAAGATCAAAAAAGTCAGATAATTTCGTCGACTATTAGAGAGTACGCATAACTATTTTTATTTATATTACTCCCATTCTTACTTTTGATTGATATAGAGTGCTTTATTGAATGGTAATATGATCTTTTTTCTTTTGGATATCCTTTTTTATTTCGATCTTTGTAACAGACATTAGAAAAACAACTCAATGTTTTATTGTTAAATTGACCTGATTAAAAATAGGTGCTCCGTCCAGATAAGCAGGCCAGTCTACAGAAATTGATCAATGAAATGGAGGAGGAGGACAATCCCATTATTGTAATATATAAATTGAAATAGGGACAATATAAATAGGGCAAAATTAATTACGATTATTATTCTGCTAATAGCAATGGTTGGATGCGGAAAGCGCAAACAACCGGTGAAAGATCTTATAACTGTTGATATTGCGGAAAACTATCCCAGGAAAGAGTTTATTCTACAGGATCTTATGGATGTGGAATACATTGTGTTGGAAACTAGAGACGAGTTTATAACCCAGGGATTTCTGCGAGCTGCCCCGGTAACCAAAACCTGTTGATTACGAACAGAAATAACGACGGGGACATTTTTCTTTTTGATGTTTATTATTTAGCTAATAAAGAGTTTTGTCATTTAAAATGACTAATATTGCACTTCATTGTCAATTAATTATTTTTACATATGAAAACAAAAGCATTTTTTTGACCTTGGTATTGGTAGTAACGAGTTTTGCATTAAGTGCTCAAAGTATAGAGGGTACCTGGAAGCTTGTTGAAGAAAGTAATCCCTTACCTGAAGGATTCACGAATTTAAAGCATATTACATCCACCCATTTTATGTGGACAATTATTGATAAGGATGGAAATATTGCGACTGGTGCAGGAGGAACATATACTTTAAAAGATGGTGTTTATATTGAAACTGTTCTATTTACACTGCCTGGAATGCAGAATCTGAAAGGAAAAAAAGCTATTTATAAGCTGAATATGGATGATAAAACAATGTCACTCTCCGGATATATTGAATTTGACGAGAACACGAGATCGCCAAATTCAGAAAAAAGGGAAAGAATAGAATAATCCGAATATGAAAAAACAGACAATATAAGTGTTAGGTCTGTACATTTTTGTTTCAAATCGGGAGGTAAAGGTCAATTTTCTCCGGTATAGTAATTATAGTCTTCGATTACTTTTTTGATAAAATTCTCCTGTGTCGGAAATTTGTTTTTGAGACGGATCACCTCTTCTATCTTTGCTGTCAGCTTTTCCAGTAGGGCGTAGTCCCTGATTTGAATGGCGTTGAGGGCATTTTCTTTAATGATCCGCATATCGTTATCATTAAACTGTAGAATCTGTGTTCTTGTGAAATAGGGCTGGTAATTGCCGTTTATCTCGGCCAGGATCGTGTGTGAGAGGTTGTATTTCGACTTTTCCGAGATCACGGCCGTACCTGCAGCCAGGTCACCCAGCCGTTGCGTGTGTTTGGTAAGCAGCATGGAGACCACCCCCGCCACGTATCCCATGTTGATATCGACCAGCCTGAATATCCAACGGGTAAAATAATCGGTAAAGGATGCCTGATAGCCGTCGATCTTGACTACCCGCGTTTTTACCAGCATCTTGCCCAGCGTCCTGCCTTCCATTAAACTTTCGCTTACCAATGTATAGAATACAACGGGTGAGTAAATTACCAGAAAGACAGCCATTTTGGTCCAGGTATCAAAGTCATCGATCAAATCAAATAGTTTCAGGTATTTAAACAGGTAATAGCTACTGATCAGATAGGATGTTTTTACAATCATATCGATGAAATATCCCAACATTCGCTCTCCTACCGATGCCGGAGTGAAAAAAAGTGGAACATTTTGTGTCGTTGTAATGTATAACTTTGACATTTTATAACTAATTTAGCGATCTGTATGAAGGAAGTCGCATTTATCAATCAGAATAAGAGCAAATGGCTGGAATTTGAACAGTTGTTAGCCGCCAATCATCCACAGAATCCGGATGAAATGGCCAATCTCTATATTCAATTGCTTAACGACTTGTCTTTCGCACAAACTTATTACCCGAAAAGCAGGACAACTGATTATCTCAATTTTCTGGTTTCGCAAATATACCGCAAAATTTACAAAACGAAACGGTTGGACAGGTATAGATTGTGGAATTTCTTTAAGACTGATGTGCCCCTTCTGATGTATAGATGGAGAAAAACGATGTGGTTTGCGTTCGCGATATTCCTCTTTTTCATTATTCTTGGTGCTGTCTCCGCAAAATATGACGATACTTTCGTGCGCCTGATTCTCGGGGATGAATACGTGAATATGACACTGGAAAATATTGAAAAGGGCGATCCCATGGCGGTATATAAGTCGGGTGGACGTGTTGGTTCGTTTATTGGCATCACCGTAAACAATATATATGTGGCTTTGCGTGCCTTTATCTTTGGCGTGATGGCAGGGGTTCCCACCTTTTTTATTGCTATGTCGAACGGTATAATGATAGGCGCCTTTCAGTATTTCTTCTATGAACATGAGGTTTTTAAGGAGAGCTTACGCGGGATCTGGCTTCACGGTGCAATGGAAATTTTCAGTATTATCGTAGCCACGGCTTCGGGTTTTATATTGGCAGCATCTGTCCTTTTCCCCGGGACATACTCTCGTGTCAACTCTTTCCGGATTGGGTTCAAGGAGAGTTTATACATCATATTGAGTACCATTCCATTTTTTGTGGCAGCAGGATTTATCGAGGGTTTTGTGACGAGGCTCTCCACAACAATGCCTTTATCACTGAATCTGATCATTATTCTGGGTACATTCTCATTCATCTTTTTCTATTATATGGTTTATCCCTTTATTGTTGAAAGGAGATCGAAAAAGGAAAGAGAGTTGTCGCGCTATATACAAACCATGGTTTAGACCAGTTCATCGAGATAGAAGAACAAGTTGATTTAAATTTTTAATACGATATCTATGTTTCAGTTATATAAACAGAGGGATTTCAGCGCTTATATCAGCGATACGATTGCTTTTTTTAAAATCTACTGGAAGAATTTTTTCGGGAATTATGTTGTGATTACAGGAGGCGTTCTGGCCCTGCTCTGTGTCTTTTATTTCTTTATCTTCCGCGATCTCTTCAGTAGTATCTTTAATACAGATAATCAGGGGGTTGGGTATGATATAAGCTATTACTTCTCGGATAACTCAGTGATGTTTATTTCGATGATGGTGATTGCCGGATTATTGGCCATCTTCTTTTCGATCTTCTCTATTAGCTATCCTGTTGTTTATCTAAAACTCGTGGAAGAAACAGGCCGAGAGGATTTTACTGCATCCGAAATCTTTGGGCGGATAAAGTCATTCTTACCTAAAATAATCCGCTTTGGACTTTATTCACTTATCTCCTTTATCCCGATTATTATTGTAGCAACGGTCTTTTCAGCCCTGTTGATCATGTTGGTAGTAGGAATTTTTATTCTGATCCTGTTGATTCCGGTGGCATCGGTTTGGATTTCGCAGTCTTTCTATATCTATATATTTGAAAATGTATCGTTTATTGAAGCTATGAGGCAAGGGTGGGATATACTGTTCTCAAAGAAATTCTGGCATATCATCGGTTCGGCGGCAGTTGTATATCTTGTATTGAATGTGCTGCAGACTATAATAACCATGGTGCCCTATATTATTCTCATCATTACAATGTTATCAACCGGAAACGGAAAATTGGGTCCTGAGTTTGGAATCTATGTCTCTATCGTCTATATCGTTTCGCTCGTATTGTCGTATATCACATCCAATATTTTGATGGTGAACCAGGGAATGGTTTATTACAGTACGCTTGAGCAGGTCAACCATACACAGGCATTATCGGAAATAGAATTAATAGGGCAGAATGTGGAATAAATTATTGTTGATAATTTCTCTCACTGGATTGATCGCGTTCTCTGATCTCTTTTCACAGGACAGTGTCATTGTGGAGAGTGGGGAGACGTTTGTCGATTCACTGCAAGTCGTATTGCCGGAAATCAATGTATCCCTCAATACGAATAAGATATTTCCGGGAGGATTGACGCAATCTCAGCGCGATAGTATTATAAATGCCATTCCAAAAGATACCTCTTCTCCGATCATCGAACGGCGATTTAAGGAGTCGCTGGCTGACAAATACAGATCGGATAATGCACTGAACTATGAAAGGAATATCAGCAAGAGTTTCTTTCAGCGTTTCAAAGAAATCATCTCAACCTTATTGGATAAACTTTTGGGAAGGACAAACACATCAAAGATCAACAAACTTTCGAATAGGATATTGAATGTTCTGCTTGGGATAATCTTTTTGGCCGCACTTTATATCGCTGTACGCCTTTTTATGAATCACAGGGGGCGCTGGTTCTTTGAAAAAAGAGATGAAGTGATTTTTGTAAATCTCTCCAATGTTGAAAAGCATATTCACGAGGCTGATTTCGCAACGCTTCTCCGGGAAGCAGAGCAAAGTGGCGATACACGCCAGTCGATACGACTTCTCTATTTATGGGTGCTTAAAATATTTACAGATAATAATGTTATCGAATGGAATCCTGACAAGACCAATATCGACTATCTCTCCGAGGTTCAGGATAAGGCATTGCAAGAGCAGTTCAGGTATCTTTCCTATCTGTACAATTACATTTGGTACGGAGGTTTCTCCATTAATGATTCGGAGTACCGGAATGCCAGGGAAACGTTTCTTCGTCATATAAAAACAAAACCGGAAGATGAGTAAAACGCTGAAAATATATCTATTGGTATTTGCAGTCCTCATTGCCCTGATGATTGCGATTGATCAGTCGCGGGAAAAACCGTTAGACTGGTCGCCCACCTACCTTCTGGATGACAAAAAGCCGTTGGATTTATATGTGTTGAATCGTGAAATCGATCATTTAATCAATAACACCGTTGTACGTTATGATAGAAATCCATACGAATATTTTCAAAAGCTGGATAGCCTGGAGAGGAGAGAAGAGACCTATCTCTTTATCAACCAATATTTTTATATAGATAAGGCTTTGGGTAATAAGTTGCTGAATGCTGTGGATAGGGGTGGTACGCTTTTTATCGTCTCCGATGGATTTACACCTTTTCTCATAGATACATTGCGTGCCGTCTGTGAATACGCTCCATCCGATAATCCGGTTGGCTTTCATTCGCAGGACGATGATGCGTCAGCCTCGGATAAACTCAATACGCTTAACCGGTCGGCGGTGAAACTCAGGTTTTCGAGGGAAGTATGGGCCGGACAGGAATATTCCTATTCTCCCCTTTTTGGACAATACGCGTTTGTGGATACCGATACCACTACTTCTAAGGCGTTGGGTTATATGACGCTGCCCAACGGGGCGGAATATATCAATTTTATGGAATTCAGATTCGGAAAAGGTAAAGTCATCCTGCATAACCAACCGGTTGTTTTTTCCAATTATTCATTACTCTCCGATGATTTATTGCAGGAATATGCCGAAAGAACATTAAGTTATCTGCCTGACCAACCGGTAGTCTGGTTTGTCTCGTCGCAACAGCATAGTGAAGGAGTAAGCAAAACTCCGCTGAGCGTCATCTTCAGATATCCGGCACTCCGGATGGTATGGTTGATCTTCATTTACGGGATTATCCTGTTTATTCTTTTTACTGCCAAACGTAAACAACGCGTTGTGCCGGCCATAAAACCGTTGAAGAATACTACCGTCGAGTTTGCACAGACTATCGGGAATCTCTACTTTCAGGAAGGAGATATTTCAGATATTGCCCGCAAAAAGATTATTTACTTTCTGGATAGGGTGCGCAGAACCTATAATATAGATACGCAATTGCCGGAAGATAAGTTGATCCAACGGTTACATCTCAAGTCGGGAAAAGAGAAGATACTGATTGAGGAGATACTCGCTTTGATGCGTAAAATAAATGATCAGCATATCTGTGGTAAACAGGAACTTATTCAACTGAATGAGTTGATGGACCGGTTTTGGGAAGGGAGCTGATGTGATGATTTACTGATTTGACGATTAAACAATTCAACAATAAAAAAATATGGAATTGAACGAAAATGTAGAAGAAAATATCCGATTTGAATCAAGGCTCGATTTGAACGAGTTGAGACAAACGATGGATGCTGTACGTAAAGAATTGCAGAAAGTAATTGTAGGACAGGATAAATTGGTAGACTTCCTTCTGGTCGCTTTGCTGGCCAACGGACATGTCTTGTTGGAAGGCGTCCCCGGCATAGCCAAGACACTTGCCGTAAAACTGCTGGCAAAAGCGGTAGATACCTCTTTCAGCAGGATACAGTTCACACCCGATTTAATGCCTTCCGATATACTCGGAACATCGGTTTTTGATATGAAGCGCTCTGATTTTCAGTTCCGGAAAGGTCCTGTTTTCGCCAATCTGATCCTGGTGGACGAGGTGAACCGCGCTCCGGCGAAAACGCAAGCTGCAATGTTCGAAGTGATGGAGGAACGGCAGGTAACCCTCGACGGTGATACCTATCGCATGAAAGAACCTTTTATCGTTGTGGCAACACAGAACCCGATTGAACAGGAGGGTACTTATCGACTGCCGGAAGCACAATTAGACCGTTTCCTTTTTAAGATCGTGGTCGATTATCCCAATTTGACCGAAGAATTTGAGATCATCCGCAGGGAGCATGAAACAAAAGGGTTCAACAAGACGGAGAACATCAATAGTGTAATGTCGGGTGACCAGGTTGCGAAGTTTCAACTATTGGTTCGACAGGTTGTGGTAGAAAGCAATTTGATGGTTTATATCGCGAATATAGTACAGCAAACAAGACAGACGCCATTCCTATACCTGGGCGCATCACCACGTGCTTCTATCGCTATCTTGAATGCGGCAAAAGGAATGGCAGCACTGAACGGTCGTGATTTCGTCACTCCTGAAGATATTAAGGATGTGGTAGTTCCGGTTCTAAGGCACCGTGTGATCGTATCGCCTGAGAAAGAGATGGAGGGTCTTAAAGCCGAACAGATTATTTCAGAAATCATTGCCAATATAGAGATCCCGCGATAAAACTACCTTATATGAAGTCGTTGTACGTAAACCCTCTGTTTTACTGGTC
This sequence comes from Proteiniphilum sp., assembly GCF_034927365.1. Lineage (GTDB taxonomy): Bacteria > Bacteroidota > Bacteroidia > Bacteroidales > Dysgonomonadaceae > Proteiniphilum. The sequence goes on from NZ_JAYFQD010000005.1 coordinate 158,002, forward strand.
GCTGCTCGGTATCGCAATGTTGTCTTTCGTTTCCTTTTTTGTGGATTGGCTCTATCCTGTAGCTGTGGGGCTACTCGTCGTTTTACTGTTGCTGTTTCTGGTGGATATATTTATCCTTTATTCAGGAAGGGAGGCTGTTACGGCGTCACGTGTGTTGCCTGAAATGCTTTCGAATGGCGATGAAAATCCGGTTCGAATAAAAGTCAGGAATAACTCCCGTATTCCTTGGTATTTACGTATTATCGATGAAATTCCCTATCAGTATCAGAAACGCGATTTTTCCATCGAGAGCCGTATCACCAAATTTTCTGAAAAAGAGTATGAATACACCTTACGGCCTGTGCAACGGGGCGAATACCTGTTCGGAAAACTCAATGTCTACCTGCTTTCACCTCTTCGTCTGGCCATGCGGCGTTATATCTTCTCTGAAAACGCAGTCGTAGCTGCTTATCCATCATTCATCCAGATGAGGAAGCAGGATTTGATCGCCTTTTCACACAATCCTTTTGAATACGGGTTAAAGAAAATCAGACGCATCGGACACACCATGGAATTTGAGCAGATTAAAGAGTATGTGCAGGGGGATGATATACGTACGATCAACTGGAAAGCGACTTCCAAGAAGGGACAGCTAATGGTGAACCAATACCAGGAAGAGAAATCCCAACCGGTTTACATGCTTATTGATAAAGGACGAAGCATGCAAATGCCTTTCGACGGGATGAGCCTGTTGGATTGGGCCATTAATTCTACCTTGGCTCTCAGCAATATTGTTACCCGAAAGCAGGATAAAGCGGGGATGTTTACTTTCTCCAGAAAAGTGGAGGACCGTGTTCCCGCCAGCCGGCAAGCGGGACAAATGCAGAAGATTATGAATGCGCTGTACCGGATAGAGACTAACTTCTTCGAGAGCGATTTCAACCGGTTGTATGTTGAAATCAAACAGAGTATCACACAGCGTAGCCTCTTAATCCTCTATACCAATTTTGAAACTACCGACGCTTTACAACGCCAGTTACCATACCTTAAGGCGATATCCAGGAACCATTTGCTTATTGTAATCTTCTTCAGGAATACTGAATTGAATAAATTGATTGAGAGGAGAGCCGAAAAATTGAATGAGGTGTACGATAAAATCATTGCCGAAAAGTTTGCTTTTGAAAAACGACTAATTGTGCGGGAATTAACAAGGCATGGAATTCAATGCGTACTCTCTTCCCCCGAGAACCTGACCATCGATAGTATCAATAAGTATCTGGAGGTGAAAGCGAGGGGGATGGTTTAATGTGTCAATATGCCAATGTGATAGTGTGCGGATGTGACAATGCCGATAAATCAGGACAAGTTATGATAATTTCTTGATACCATAATTCCGTGACTAATGTGGATAGGTAGTTAGGTTAGGTGACAGGGTTGTTGTGGAGCCGTTTGGCGGCTGGTTCGTCCAGGAACCAGTAAAGATTTCCGGATTCAGGTTGTACGAGTGCTGCAGGATATTGTTTTTTTGCCTGGTCGGGTTGCTCGAAAATTTCTTTTACTTTTTCTGCTTTGTTTTCTCCGGTTACCAGAAAGAAAACATTTTTTGCAGCATTGATTACTTTTCCGGAGAGGCTCACCCGTTTTTGTCCGCTTATGGGATGGATGGCTGTTACACAGTTTTCCAGGCTGTCCCAAAGATTTATCTGGTGTGGAAAAATAGAAGCAGTATGACCATCATCTCCCATCCCTAACATCAGGATATCGAAAGAAGGTATGCCATTCGTAATTTCTAATTCATGATTAAGGAGTTCACCATATCTTTTCGCTTCAGAGGTGGGATCATCCTCTCCCTGAATGCGGAAAATGTTCTTATTGGGCAGGGTGATGAAATCGAACAGGTGTTCTTTGGTCATCTTGTAGTTACTTTCATGGTCGGAAGGAGGTACACAACGCTCATCTCCCCAGAAGAACCTGAATTTCTTCCAATCGATTTCACCTTCGGGTAACTGTGCCCAGTAGTCGAATAGCGATTTGGGCGTAGAACCACCCGATAGCGCGATATTCAATGTTCGTTTTTCGGAAGCAATCTCCTTCATTCTTTCTGTAAAAGCGTGGTTCAAACCGGTCTGTGTGCTGAAAATCTGTATGTTCATTTTTGTTGAATCGTTGAATTTCAAATTTAATATCTTAAGTCTAAAAGTCTTGGTTTTTGAATCTAAACAATCATAATTCACAATAAATCCCGTCTTCCGCCAGATTTTTGCAGGGGTAACGCCAGGTATTATCCTTTCCCTCGATAAGATCATCTGCCACATCAGGACCCCATGATCCGGCAGGATAACCGTGTAGGGGTACATCTTTATCGTTTTCCCAATAATCGAGGATGGGCTGCACGAATTTCCAGGTCTCTTCTGCGGCTGCACCCTGCATAAAGAGCATGTTATCACCTGTCATACAATCGAGAATGAGCCTTTCATAGGCGCTGGGAATATAATGATCGTTGAGTTCCGAATAGTGAAAATCCATATTGACCGACTTCACTTCGTAGCCGCTCCCGGGTACTTTCATACCGGTTTTCAGTAGGATTCCTTCGTCCGGCTGGATACGCAGTATCAGTTGATTATCTGAATGGGTTGTTCCTTCGGCTGCTTTGAACAACCTTTGCGGAGATGGCCTGAAATGGATGACTACTTCCGATACCTGTGTCGGCAATCGCTTTCCGGTGCGGATATAAAAAGGGACTCCTTCCCATCGCCAGTTATCGATAAAGATCTTCATCGCGGCATAGGTCTCCGTGCGTGAATCGGATTTTACATTAGGCTCCTCGCGATAACCTTTATAATGCTTCCCTCGTACAGTCGCTTCGGTATATTGACCGCGAATCACGTTTTTTTTCAGGTCGCTCTTGCTCAGAGGGCGTAGTGATCGGAATACCTTCATCTTTTCATAACGGATCTCTTCCGGCGTTATTTTGTTGGGCGGTTCCATGGCTACCAACGACAGCACCTGCAGCAAGTGGTTCTGGATCATATCACGCAACGCACCCGATCCTTCGTAATAGCCGCCCCGGTCTTCCACACCCACGCTCTCGGCCGCGGTAATCTCGACGTGCTGTATGTAATTACGATTCCAGAGTGGTTCGTAGATGCCATTGGCAAAGCGGGTTACTAGCATATTTTGTACTGTCTCCTTACCCAGATAGTGATCGATCCGGTATATCTGCTCTTCCTCGAAAAAATCCAGCAGATGGCTGTTCAATTCAATAGCCGACGAGAAGTCGTGTCCGAAGGGTTTTTCGATGATAATTCTACGGAAGCCTTTTTGTTGCAATGTGAGCCCCTGACCGTATAGAAATTTGGGAATAATAGGGTAGAGTGAGGGTGGCGTGGAGAGGTAAAAAATATAGTTATGGGCGAGGTTGAATTTCTTGTTCAATTCGCTCAATTTCTTTTTTACATGTAGATACTCTTCTCCTTTTGACGTATCAATACTCAGGTAGAACAGGTGGGATAGAAAAGTGTTGATCTTTTCTTCATCCGCCTCTTTATAGTGTGCAAACTGGCGGATACCCTCTTTCATCTTTTTGCGGAACTGTTTGTTGGTAAAGTCGGTACGGCTTACTCCCAGCACAATATATCCTTCCGGCAGTGAATCATTCATATACAGGTCGAACACGGCAGGAATCAGTTTACGGTAGGTAAGATCTCCCGACGCACCGAAAATTACCAGCGCCTGGTTGATTGTCTTCTTCATTGAAAAGTATTTTAATGACGAAATATTTTCTTTGGATATAAAACTAAACAAATGTCGTTCTGAAAAGTTTCTTACATGTAAAAATAGATTTTTCTATTTGTTTCGGAGTAGCTGATCATATAATTTACTTTTTACAGAGTTTGGTATTTGGAGAAATTGTTGTATCTTTGCCGCTCGAAATTTTTTCAATTAACGAATTAATAATTAAATTAGTATGAACAATTACGAAACCGTTTTCATTTTGACTCCCGTTTTGTCTGATGCTCAGATGAAGGAAGCGGTTGAAAAATTCAAGACCCTCCTCACGGATCAAGGGGCCGAAATTGTAAACGAAGAAGACTGGGGGCTGCGCAAGTTAGCCTATCCCATCGACAAGAAAACGACAGGATTTTATTCTTTCCTGGAGTTCAAAGCCGATCCGACTGTGATCGACAAACTGGAAGTAAATTTCCGTCGTGACGAACGAGTGATCCGTTTCCTGACTGTGAAACAGGATAAATTCGCACTGGAATATGCCGAAAAGAGAAGGAACAACAAAGGCGGCAAGAGACATGAAGCACAGGTTTCTGCCGGAGAAGGTGCCAAAGCAGTAAAGAAAGAGAGAACGGAAGCTGTTGAAGCAGAAGTAGAACTTAAAGAAAAGGAGGATTAAGAAATGGCTAAACAAACAGAAATCAGATATCTGACTCCGCTATCGGTGGATGTGAAGAAGAAAAAATATTGCCGTTTCAAAAAGAACGGTATCAAATATATCGACTATAAAGATCCCGAATTCCTGAAGAAGTTCCTGAACGAACAGGGCAAGATCTTGCCGAGAAGAATTACCGGTACATCATTGAAGTTTCAACGTCGGATCGCACAAGCGGTGAAGAGAGCCCGTCATATAGCTTTGCTTCCATACGTAGCCGATTTAATGAAATAAAAAGGAGGAAGAGAAATGGAAGTAATATTAAAAGAAGACATACAGAGTTTAGGCTACAAGGATGATGTAGTCAATGTGAGAAAAGGGTATGCCCGTAATTTCCTTATCCCCCAGGGTAAAGCGGTTATCGCTACTGAATCGGCCAAGAAAGTGTTGGCGGAAAATCAGAAACAGCGTGCGCACAAACTGGCTCAGATAAAAGCCGATGCACAGTCACTTGCAGGCAAACTGGAAGGTGTTGCACTGACCATTGGTGCGAAGACCAGTTCTACCGGAACGATTTTCGGTTCAGTTACCAGTATCCAGGTTTCCGATGCATTGAAGGAAAAAGGTTTTGAAGTGGACAGGAAGCTGATCGTGATCAAGGACCCGGTGAAAGAGGTGGGCAACTACAATGCTGTAGTAAGACTTCATAAGGAAGTTTCAGTAGATATCCCCTTCGAAGTGATAGCTGAATAATAATTTGCACACCATGTATAATAAAAAACTCCGGAATTCTCCGGAGTTTTTTATTGCTAATTAGTATCGTCCAACAGGGTCATACTTGTCATCGCAGGACGCTACCTCTTTTTTAATATGGCTATTGTATCATTGGCAATCGACAATTCCTCATCGGTAGGGATAATCACCACCTTCACTTTGGATGTGGGTTTGCTGATTACTACCTCTTTTGCACGTACGGAGTCGTTCAACGCTTCATCGAGTTCAATCCCCATGAATTCCATATTTTTACATACATCTCTACGAGTGATAGACTGATTTTCGCCCACTCCTCCGGTAAATACGAGGATGTCTACGCCTCCCAGGACGGCAGCATAGGAACCTATATATTTCTTGATACGATAGTTATAAGTCTGCATTGCAAGGATTGCCCGCTTGTTGCCATTTTTAATGCCAGCCTCAATTTCGCGCATGTCGGATGAGATTCCGGAAATACCAAGAACGCCGGAGAATTTGTTTAGCAGGGTTGAGATTCCGTTGGTGCCCATGTGCTCTTTTTCCATGATATAGGAGATGGCTCCCGGATCCACATCACCTGAGCGGGTACCCATGATCAATCCTTCTACGGGTGTCATCCCCATGCTGGTATCGATAGATTTCCCATTTTTGATGGCGGTAACCGATCCTCCATTACCGATGTGAGCGGTGATGATCCGTTGCTCTTCGTAGGGAACCCCCAGGAACTCACAGACCCGCGCAGATACGTAACGGTGACTGGTGCCATGAAATCCATATCGACGGATACCGTATTTCTCATATAATGAGTAGGGAATACCATACATATAAGCATAATCGGGCATGGTCTGATGGAAAGCAGTGTCGAATACACCTACCTGTGGTGTATCAGGCATCAGTTCCTGAATCGCGTAAATACCTTTCAGATTGGGTGGATTATGTAAAGGTGCCAACTCGATACATTGATTCAGTATCTCGATCACCTCATCGGTAATCAGCACACTCTCATTGAAACGTTCACCTCCATGTACTACCCGATGTCCTACCGCTTCTATTTCATCCAACGATTTGATACAACCGTATTTCTCGCTTAGCAGGACGCCCAGAATATATTCAATACCTGCGCGGTGTTCAAGGATTTCGCCCTCTAACATCACTTTCTCCCCATTGGGAAGTGTGAATTTGAGGAAAGAACCCTTCATCCCTATTTTTTCGACGCCTCCCTGGGCTACGACCTCCTTGCTTTCCATTTCGAAAAGCTTATATTTGATGGATGAACTCCCGCAGTTTAAGACTAGTATCTTCATCTTATTATTTTATTAATTGTGTATAAACCAAGAGTAACTAGTGTGCTAATATGCTAATGTGCCACTGGGATTGAATCCTAAATCCCAAGTCTTGACTCTTGGTTCTTGTGTCTTGAATCTAATTAAACGATATTTTTATTGATTGAAACGGGGTTCCCGTCACTATCGTAAGTATAGAACCCTTTTCCAGTACGGACACCCAATTGATTGGACCTGTACAGTTTCCATAAAATCGGATTGGGTTTGTAGTGCTTTGCCCCGAAATCGTTGAACATCGCTTCCATGAGCGTAACAAGACGTTCTATCCCGATTATATCAGCCATGCGGAAAATGCCGTAACGCTGCCCATAGATGATAGTGAAAGTCTCTTCAATATCTTCTATGGAACTGACCCTCTCCAGCAAGATCTGGCACGCCTCATTGAGCATGACTACCAGCATACGGAGACTTACATTTCCGTTGCTTTCGTTAATACGATGCGGCTTGTACTTGATTAGTCTGGCAAACATCTCCATCTTGTGATAGACCTCTTCCGAGGTATACATACCACTCACTATCTCCAGAATACGGGCATCGGGATGTGATACCGGAAAATAAAGGCTCACACATCGTTCCTTATGGTCGAGGTCAGCAGCCAGTTCACTAATGATCACAGTCGATCCGTTGGAGGCGATAATGGCATCCTTTTCCAGGACTTCTTCCAGCCTTTTGAAGATATTCTTTCGTAACGGTGTACTGCGACGACCACTTTCCGAATAACGAGTGCATTCAATCACCAGATCGCACCCTTTGAAATCTTCATATACAAGGGTGGGGGTTATACGGTTCATAATGATCTTCTTTTCCGACGGAGTCAATCCCCAACTGCTGATCTTATGATCCATAATTTTCTCTAACTCGTTTATTACAAAATTGATCCGCTCCTGTGACTCATCCAGAAAAACTACCTCCATTCCGGCTGTTGCAGCCATATTGATAATGGTTCGACCCTCTTTTCCGGCTCCTACTACCCCTATCTTTGAAAATAATTGTTTACTTTTACTCTCTTCGGAGATGGTAAGCCCATAATTTTCAATAGGTTCTATGATTGTTTCACTCATATCCTCCAACTGTTTATTTTTGTTTTAGTCCGATAGCTTGATTGGCTGTAATCGCTACCATGTTATAAATATCTTCTACCGAGCATCCGCGTGAGAGGTCATTTACCGGAGCAGCCATTCCTTGCAGTACCGGCCCTACCGCTTCAGCGTTCCCTAATCTCTGTACCAGTTTATACCCGATATTCCCTGCTTCGAGAGAGGGGAAGACCAGTACATTGGCTTTGCCGGCGATGGAACTTCCCGGTGCTTTGCTTGCACCTACAGAAGGAACAATGGCTGCATCCGCCTGCAGTTCCCCGTCAATTTGCAATTTGGGATCGATCTCTTTGGCGATGCGGGTTGCTTCTCGCACCTTGTCGATCATCTCATGTTCGGCGCTCCCTTTGCTGGAGAAGCTGAGCATGGCGATACGGGGTTGCACTCCTACCAAACTTTTCATAGTCTGCGCCGAGGCCATAGCGATGGAAGCGAGTTCTTCGGCGGTAGGATTAGGCATGACGGCACAATCGGCAAAAAGAAGTGTACCGTTTTCCCCATATTGTGGAGTTTGAGTGAACATAATGAATGCTCCCGACACAACCTTCATTCCCGGAGATGTCTTGATGATCTGTAGGGCGGGGCGAAGTACATCACCTGTGGTGTTTCTTGCCCCGGCGATCTCTCCGTCGGCATCTCCTGCATTGATCATCAGGCAGGCCAGGTACAGCGGGTCTTCTACTAACAGGGATGCCTGTTCGTAGGTCATCCCTTTCTTTTTGCGCAGTTCAACGAGACGTTGGGTGTACACATCCTTTTTATCATGCTCTTTCGGATTGATGATTTGAGCTTTTTCGATATGAGGGAGCCCTGTCTCCTTCGCAAGTTCCCGTATTTCCTCGGGATTTCCCAGCAGTATGATTTCTGCTACACCGTCACGAAGCAGTTGATCAGCTGCTGTGAGGGTCCTCTTTTCGGTGCCTTCGGGCAAAACGATCCGTTGTTTATTCGCTTTTGCCCTGTCGATCAGACTTTGAAGTAAGTTCATTGCTAAAAGTATGTTTTGGTCCTTTAATTCCTATTGGGATATGTTTCAGAATATATAATTTCGACCGCAAAATTACGAAAAAAAGCGTAGATGAAGTAGCAAAATGTCAACATTTCTTCCTCTGTTGCAATGATAGCAGAGATTCCCGATAGTTTTGGTTATCAGGAACGGTATATTAACTTTGTCGGAGGATTTGGGATGTAGGATGTTAGATTTAAGATTTGGGATTTTAGATTTTGTAAATTCCACAATTCAACAGTAGAATGAATGCACCAAAAAGAGAAATAGTAGCCTATGCCGGTCTCACATTGATGACCGTAATCATCGGCTTTTCTTTTATTTTTGTAAAGATGGCGTTGCAACATGCGTCCCCAATCGATTTGCTGGCGCATCGTTTCACGGTAGCTACTGCCGCTTTATTTCTCTTTTATCTGTTCCGCCGTAAGGGATGGCCCCTCATCGACAGGAAGAGGCTTTTTTCTTTGCTTTTATTATCTCTTTTCTATCCGCTATTGCTTTTTTCTATGCAGACCATCGGGCTGCAATTTACTACTGCTTCCGAGGCAGGGATCTTATCGGCGACCGCTCCTGTTTTTACTCTGATCTTGGCGTCTCTGTTTCTGAAAGAGGAGAGTTCTTTCTGGCAAATAATGTCTGTCTTGTTGTCGGTGGCAGGTGTGGTTTATATAATGTATAAGAACGGATTGGGTGAGATCAGCAGTGAAACCCTGAAAGGTGATTTTTTCATTCTCCTTTCCGTTGTATCTACTGCAATCTATTTTGTTCTGGGAAGGAAGGTTACACAGCAACTCAACGCCATGGATATTACCTTTTTCATGACGCTGACGGCATGTATTGTCTTTAATCTTATTGCGATAAGCGTTCACCTGAAGTCGGGCACGATACCGCTCTATTTCTCTGCATTTACAAACAGTGAGTTCCTGTGGACGATACTTTACCTCGGTGTGCTCTCTTCCTTTCTGACTTCCTTCCTCACCAACAGCGCCTTGACGGTAATCCCGGCCTCACAGGTATCTGCTTTCAATAATTTCAGTCCCGTGATAGCCATTTTCAGCGGCGTCTTGTTTTTGAATGAATCTCTTCATCTCTACCATATCATTGGTGGGATCATGGTGCTGATCGGGATTATCGGAGTGAATGTGTTGAAAAAGATATAAATATCTTGGATGTATGATAGATTATAGTTATGTTTGTGCTCGGGTATAGTAAATATCATAGGAATAACCTTATGTGATACTATCTGGAAACGCTGGCTAACACTGGATAAATTGACTTAAAATGAAACGAGCATGATAACAGTTCTTGCACAAGGATGTTATTAATGGCGAGTTCCATATGATACATTTGAAAATAGATATTTTAATCATATGAAAATATTACGATTTTGGGCCATAATTCTTATATCGGCCATTAGTAGTTACAGCTACTCAGGTATGTCGGCCAATGCATCAGAAATTGAAAATGCTATTTCCTTAGATGATAAAGACAAGGCTGAAATTAAACAATTGATTCGTAAGGCACTTAAGTGGGTTGATAAAGAGAGCTCATTGCACCTTTATCCGCTTCTTAAAGAAAATCCCACTGGCTTTTATTTGGGCTTCGATCTTGATGAGCACAAGAAAAACCTCAAGAAATTGGAGTCTTCTCAATTTTTCTCTGCCGCGTTTTTTGATAATTACAATAACATCTATCAGGCGCTTGATCGGAAGTTAAGGGATAAAGAGATAGAATGGCGGGTAGGGGAGTTGTCTCCTTTTGGTAATAATGCCAACCCCTGGTGTAACTGTCAGGATGTCCCGTATGATAAACCAAACCCTTGGGAATCTATTGAGGTAGATTTTGTGGGCGATGAAAATGGCAGGGTTTCGGCTCTTTGGACATGGGGAAGTCTTAAAGGGGAGGTCGAAGAAGAGTTGAAAAAACATCCTTATCGATTTGACGTGGTAAAAGAAAAGGGAAAGTGGAAAATAGATTATTTGGAAGGGTTTGATTTTGATGTCTTTACGAGCGTCGATGAACCGGTGGGTTCTCAACAAAACTTTGATAAATTTAAAGCGATGCTCGACAACTGCGGTATGACTTTTCAAGAACCCGATGGTGTTGTTGAATGCGATATTGTGGAGAATGGTGATATGAATTATGAATATGCTCTGACATATCCGGATAAGGATTTTGAAGTAAGGTATTCGATCAGGCCTATTACTTATAAACATTATGAAAATGACAGCCTAAGAAGTCAGATAGAAGAGTCGAAATCATTTCGTAATGAGTCCTATGAGACCATATTGCAAGCTATTATTTTTAATATTTCGGGAAAATTCTATAAAGTGGGACCATTTGATCAAGATGCCGTAAAGGAAGAGTTCAATGCCGATTGGGGAGGAACGACCTTTGTTGAACTGAAGGACTCCGGATTTGGGAAAGGTTTTAAATATTGCATGGTTGTCGCGATCCACAAGAATGATGTGGCTGATGCCTATTATTTCTATCTGGCAAATACGAAGGATAAATATATGGATCGTATGATGCCATTGTTTCATTCATTACAGTTTGAATAAGTGGATAGCGTTGATACACTGAAAAATAGTGACAAAAAGTTTTTTGTACAAACCAGATTGCATTAAATCGTTTAATAGAGGTTATCTTTGTGAGTAAGTTCACAGAAAAGATATCGAATGGCAGGGACATTCTTGGTGGCAATGGCTGTTGTTTTGAGGGTAATCTTTAACCCTTTGGCAAATGTTTACCAGAAACAACTTGGCTTAAAGGGAAATAATCCCTTAATCGTTAACTTTTTTAGTTATCTTCTGCTCGCGGCTTTTTCCACTATCTTGCTGATTTTTGTCGATACATCGAATTCAGGGAGAGATTTCTGGCTCTATTCCACTTTAGGAGGGATAGCAGGTGCTATGGGAAATGGCTTTCTCGTGAGAGCACTTCAGATGGGAGATCTATCGGTTTTAGGCCCCATCAATTCGTACAAATCGGTGATCGGGATAATTGTCGGTATATTTCTTCTTTCCGAGATCCCGAATGTTTGGGGAATAGCAGGTATAGCGCTCATCATTTACGGGAGTTACTATGTTTTGGATACAACCGATGAGAAATTCTCATGGAAACTATTAAGAACACCCGCAATTCAATACCGGATTTGGGCAATGGTGCTGACCGCTATTGAGGCCGTCTTTATAAAGAGAGTGATTCTGGTGTCCTCCACAACATTGGCATTTGTAAGTTGGTGTATCTTCGGCGCTTTTTTCTCTTTTATAATATTATTCTTCTATAAGATCCGATTGAAGACGGAACTCCGGAGGACGGTTAAATTAGAGTATCTGAGCAAATTTTTGTTGCTGGTTGCCTGTATTGGAATCATGCAATTCACTACCAATTATGTTTTTGATCATATGCCGGTTGGTTATGCGTTATCGCTCTTTCAACTTTCAATTATTGTAAGTGTGCTGTTTGGATATAAATTTTTTCAGGAAAAGGATATTGGCAAAAAGATTATCGGCTCAGTGATCATGATCGTTGGTTCAGTAATGATTATCTTGCTTAAAAATTAAAATCTCATATGGAGATTGGTATTTGTCTAAAGTGGATTATGTGAAACTATTTCAATATCCCAGAAGAGTAAATATGGGGTGTGGATTGATAGAACACAGGCATAAATAGTCTATTTTTGCCAAAACAACTCAATTAATATACAAATGAAATGAAAAGAACTGTATTTGTATTTGCTGTAAGCCTGATGATGGTGTTCTCTGCTATAGCACAACAGTCTGGCTATATCCCTGATGGAGCTCTCCTGGATGGTAAAACCATTGTGAAGGGCAGTATCACATCTCCTGTCTTCAAGACTCTCGATTTCTCGGCTGAACGTATGTTGAACAGAAGATTGAGCCTTGTACTTGGTACCAGTTTCATGCCATCGGGATCATTTCCATACGTTCATGAGATCATGGATCTGGTCGATATGGAGCAGGAAACGGAGGATTTGATCTCGGCCATAAAAATCAATACGTTCTCCTTTTCTCCCGAATTGCGTATCTATACTGGGAAAGGTTATGGCAGAGGTTTCTACGTATCTCCCTATTACCGCTATGAAAGATTCGGCCTTGCCAATATGTTTGTAGACTTCAGGTTGAACCAGAGTACTGAAAACATTATGCTAAAAGGTGATGTCGATACACATTCCGCCGGACTGATGACCGGTTATCAGTGGCTCGTCGGAAAAAATCGCAATATTGTTATTGACTGGACTATATTGGGTGCACATTACGGCGTTAATTCAGGTAACTTCACGGGCAGATATGAGGGCAGCATCGAGATGACAGAAGAATATAGAGATATAGCGCAAAAAGCCATTAACAAGGCATTTGAAGACCTTCCTTTCATAGAAGCAAAAGCGACAGTCAGGGAAGATAATAGTGCAGACGGTACTATCAGCGGCCCATGGGCATTTCTGAGGGGCGGCCTTTCCATCGGACTCCGTTTCTGATTCGAACAAAGCTGCCTGAAAATAGTTTTGTAGAATTTGACAAGCTTATTTTCAGAGGAATCAGCAGACAAACTTGTGCAAGAATTGAAGAAATCCTTTAAAAGTTCTTTGGCATTTTAAAAAAAATATAAAGGCCGATGGGACCTGAACTATGATATCTATAAAGACAAATACTGGGAGTCATTTGAGATGTTCAGCCCGTCGTAAGATAAAATTATTGAATAACCCTGAATTTTAAACCCCTCATTTATGAGGAGTTTAAAAAGGAATAGGCAAAGCTTCACTTTTGGATATTTCCTGAAGCTTTCTCCATTTTCTTTTTGATTTCTTCGGTGCAGAGGTTACCAATACTGCCGGCGTGGGTGTGGTGTACTTCTTTCGGTGCATGGAAAGCCCCGGCCTGTACCTCTTTGCCTACCTGTTGATAGGCTTCCCGGAACGGAATACCCTGTAATACCCGGTTGTTCACATCTTCTACTGTGAAAAGATAATCGTATCGAGGATCGGAAAGGATATTTTTGTTGACTGAGATATTTTCCAGCATAAAACAGGTCATCTGTAATAGCTTGTGCAGTGTTTCCAACGCGGGGAAGAGCACTTCTTTCAACAGTTGATAGTCGCGATGATAGCCGTGTGCCATATTGGTTGTCATCAGCGTGATTTCATTGGGCAGGCTCTGCAAGCGATTGCTATGCCCACGAATCAGTTCCCATACATCGGGATTTTTCTTGTGTGGCATAATGCTCGATCCCGTCGTGAGTGTATCAGGGTAGGAGATAAAGCCATAATTTCCTGAAAGGTACATACAGTTATCCGCCGCCAGTTTGTTCAGTGTGGAGGCTATATTCGATATGCTCTGTGCAAGAATCCGTTCGGTCTTACCCCGTCCCATCTGGGCTGCAACCACGTTATAGCTCATAGTTCCGAAATCCAGTTCACGGGTGGTCATCTCACGGTCGAGCGGAAACGAACTCCCATAACCGGCTGCAGACCCCAATGGATTCTGATCCGCTACCCGCCATGCAGCAGCAAGCGTATGCATATCGTCCACCAGTGTTTCGGCATAGGCGCCGAACCATAACCCGAAAGAGGATGGCATGGCGATCTGCCCATGTGTGTATCCGGGCAGCAGTACATCTTTATGCTCTTCACTAAGTGATTGCAGCAAGTTGAACAATGTTATTACTTCCTCCTTGATCTGAAGTATTTCCTCTTTGAGATACAATTTGATATCGACCAGTACCTGATCGTTGCGGGAACGTCCGGAGTGGATCTTTTTGCCCATTTCACCCAGTCGCTCTGTCAGCATCGTTTCCACTTGTGAGTGGATGTCTTCTGCATCATCATCGAGTCGGAAATCACCACGTTCCACTTCTGCCAGGATATTTTGAAGTTCCGCTTGAAGTGCTTTTTCCTCTTCTGCTTCCAGGAGACCGATTTTTACCAGCATTTTAATGTGCGCCATCGAACCCAGGATATCATGTTTTGCCAAACGCAGATCGAGTGAGCGGTCGTTACCCACCGTAAATTCTTCTACTTTCTGATTGGCATCGAAGCCTTTATCCCATATTTTTGCCATATCCTGTTTCTTTTACGGTTTTTATTGCTTATTCGGAGTACTCATTTTGCAGTCCCGGTTGCAAATTTACATTTCTTTTCGTGGCGTTGAAAACCATTATCGTTATTAAGATAATTTCTCTATAAATCGGATGTATCCTTCTATTCCCTGTTTCAATTCATCTATCAGGATGAATTCATCGGGACGGTGGGAGCGTTCCGATTCTCCCGGTCCCATTTTCACGGCGGGGCAGGTGATCCGCATCCAGTCTGATGTGGTGGGTGAGGTGTAGGTCCTGATACCGATTTGTTGTATGCAACGCATTAAAGGATGATCGGCAGGTGTAGCTGAGCTTCTGTTGGTGAGCGAACGGGCTTTCAGTTCACTTCTTACTTTCGGTTGCAGTATCTCCATGATCTCACTGTTGGTGTACATCTCCGTTGGACGGATATCCACCACAAAGCTGCACCGGTCAGGCACCACGTTGTGTTGCGTGCCGGCATTGATCTGGGTGACGGTCAGTTTTACCTCACCCATTGCAGACGATATTTTGTCGAACTTTATCGATTTGAGTATACCGATATCTTCCAGGGCGATATAAAGCGCGTTGATCCCCTCGTTACGGGCCGCATGGCCACTTACCCCTTTTGCTTCCCCATCGATCACCAGCAATCCTCTTTCGGCAATGGCTGCCTTCATGCCGGTAGGCTCTCCTATGATGGCCATATCCACTTCGCCCGAGAGTTTCTGCCAAAGCAATGTCATTCCTTTGTGACCTGAATTTTCCTCTTCTGCGGACAATGCCAGTAGGAGATTGAAGGGTAACTGCTTTTCGTAAAAATACAAGAATATTTGGAGCAAGGTGACCACACTGGCCCCTGCATCATTACTCCCCAGCCCGTAAACATGAGACTCGGAGTGGGGTGGAGTAAACGGATCGAAGGTATAGCCACTGTTCGGACGAACGGTGTCGAGATGCGAATTCAGCATCAGCGTCGGTTTCGATTTATCGTGATGAGGTTGTCGTACAATCAGGTTATTGCCAAGACGCTCTATGGAAATTCCTTTTTCAGTGAAATATCGTGCCAAAAAATCACTCCGAAGATATTCATCTCCGGAAAATGATTGGATAGAAACCAACTTCCTCAATAGTTCAACCGCGTTTTGTATATAAGTGTCCATATTCAATTACCAATTACATTTTGTAAATTACTAATTATCAGTTGGCCCTAACATTCAACCTTCTTCAATCTCATTCAATCTTATTATCCA
This sequence comes from Proteiniphilum sp., assembly GCF_034927365.1. Classification (GTDB taxonomy): domain Bacteria; phylum Bacteroidota; class Bacteroidia; order Bacteroidales; family Dysgonomonadaceae; genus Proteiniphilum. Next base: position 173,892 of record NZ_JAYFQD010000005.1, read on the forward strand.
TATTAGCATATTGGCATTGATCTCATCAGCCCAATACCGTACCTTTGCCGGACAGCAGATTTTTCGCATGCAAAATGATTACTTGGGATACTCCGTTTATCATTGCTTTGAAGGAGTTATCCAATTTAGGGATCATACCGTCGGCAATGATACCTTGTTGTTTGTATGCTTCATATTCTTCCCGTGTCATCATAGCTATAAGACTGTCCGGATCATTGATATCTCTTAATACTCCTTCCTTCTCGAAGCAGTAATGGAGAGTTGTTTGATATATTTCGGAACAAGCGGCTGCGATCGTATAAGCAATGGTATCGGCATTGGTATTCAATAGCGAACCGTTTCCATCGTGTGTGATGGCACAGAAGACAGGGGTGATGCCACTTTCTATCAGTTGAGAGATAAAGGCGATGTTGGTTTTATCTGGATCGGGATCGCCTGCGAAACCAAAATCAATCGGTACGGGAGAGCGTCGTATTGCCGGAATGGTGTTGGCATCTGCTCCTGAAAGGCCGATAGCATTGCAACCTATCTTTTGCAATGACGCCACTATACTTTTATTGCCCCATCCGGCATAGACCATCGTGACCACTTTCAGTGTTTCTTCATCGGTAATGCGGCGACCATTCAGCATTTTTGTCTCGATCCCGAGTTGTTTTGCCATCTTCGAGGCCATCACCCCTCCACCATGTACCAGCAATTTATTCCCTTTTAGTTGATGAAAGTCATTCAGGAATGCTTCCAGTGCTTCCGGATTATCCACTATATTTCCACCGATCTTTACGATCGAAAGGGTTCCTTTTTTTTTCTCTGTAATCATTATTAAATCAGCAAATTAACAAATTATCGCATCAATCTTTCAACCTTTCCATTCAACCACCTAACCACCTACCCACCGATTACAGTCCCAATAATATCTCCTTCAGCACCATCTGAGCAGATACTACACGGTTAGCTGCTTCCGGAATTACTATTGATTGAGGACTATCGATTACTTCATCACTCACGATCATATTACGTCGTACGGGTAAACAATGCATAAAATAAGCATTATTGGTCAGTGTCATTTTTTTGGCGTCCACTGTCCATGTCCGGTCAGTACTTAATATTTTGCCGTAGTTCGGGTCCTGATACGCCGCCCAGTTTTTCGCATAGATGAAATCTGCATCTTTGTAGGCTTTCTCCCTGTCATATTCTACAATGGCTTTGCCTACAAACTTCTCATCCAGTTCGTATCCTTCGGGGTGGGTAATTACAAATTCATAATCTGCAGCATTCATCCATTCGGCGAAGGAGTTGGGAACTGCCTGAGGCAGTGCACGGGGATGAGGTGCCCAGGTGAGTACCACTTTCGGCTTTTCGGTTTTTTTGTACTCTTCAATCGTGATGAGGTCGGCAAAGCTCTGTAACGGATGGCGTGTCGCTGCCTCCATGCTGAAGACGGGTTTACCGGAGTATTGGATAAACTGATTCAGGATGACTTCATTGTAATCGGCAGTTTTGTCCTCGAACTGTGCAAAGGAACGTACTCCGATTACGTCGCAGTAAGAGCCCATCACCGGGATTGCTTCCAGGATATGTTCCGGTTTGTCACCATCCATGATAACTCCTTTTTCGGTTTCCAGCTTCCAGGCACCCTGATTGATATCGAGCACGATCACGTTCATGCCCAGATTAAGTCCTGCCTTCTGAGTGCTCAGTCGGGTGCGCAGGCTTGAATTGAAGAAGATCATCAATAAGGTTTTATTTTTGCCCAATTCCTGATCTGCAAAAGGATTATCTTTAACCTGTTTCGCTTTTGCAAGTGCACTTTTCAGGTCACCGATGTCATGCACGGATGTGAAATTTCTCATATCATTTTCTTTTTTAGTTCAGTGATAAATGTATCGATTTCTTCTTTCGATATGGATAGTGGAGGTAACAGGCGCATCACGTTGTTTTTTGCTCCGCCTGTAAAGATACGGCTTTCAAAGAGAAGCCGGTTACGAACAGTTGCAAATTCAGGAAGGAATTCTACACCGAGCATCAATCCCCGGCCACGGATTTCAGTGATAGCAGCTATCTTTGATAGCTCCTGTTGTAGATAATTACCCATCTCTTCCGCATTTTTTACCAACGACTCTTCTTTTAAAATATCGAGTACGGCAATAGCGGCTGCACAAGCCAGATGATTACCTCCGAATGTGGTACCAAGCATTCCTTTCTTTGCTTCGAATTCAGGAGAGATCAGCAGACCGCCGATTGGAAAGCCATTCCCCATCCCTTTGGCCATCGTGATCAGGTCGGGTAGTATTCCGGCTGATTGATGCGCGAAGAACTGTCCGCTACGTCCGTAGCCCGATTGTATTTCATCGAGGATTAATACTACGTTGTGCTGGTTGCAGAGGGATGCCAGTTGTTGTAAAAACAAATTTTCAGGAGTGTAAATACCCGCTACACCCTGGATACCTTCAATGATAACAGCGGCTACATCATCTTTCTCTATTTCCGTTTTCACTGCTTCTATATCGTTAAGCGGAACAAAGGTGACCTCATGACCTCTATTAAAAGGAGCCTGGATGGATGGATTTTCAGTCACAGCCACTGCCCCCGAAGTACGTCCGTGGAATGCGCCGTTGAAAGCGATCACTCTTTTCTTTCCGGTATGGAACGATGCCAGTTTCAATGCGTTCTCATTGGCCTCAGCACCCGAGTTGCAGAGAAAAAGCGAATGGGCGGGATAACCGGATTGTTCGCCCAATTTGTCGGCCAGTCCTTGTTGTAATGAGTTCTGTACCGAGTTGGAGTAGAAGCCGATCTTCTCCACTTGATCCTGCACTGCTTTTACGTAATGGGGATGGGAATGACCGACGGATATCACTGCATGTCCGCCGTAAAGATCGAGATATTCCGTTCCTTCACTGTCCCATACATGGCATCCCTTTGCCCGTACCGGCTCGATTTCCCACAAACTATATACGTCGAATAGATTCATTTTATTTAGAATAAAGAGTAAAGAATAAAGAACAAAGACTTTTAGAGTCAAGAGCCGGGATTGGTTAGGAATTACTAATTGTGAATTATGAGTTATGAATTGGTTGATTTACTGGTATAATTATCCATTGTCAACTACCTCAACTTCCCACCTTCCCACTTTTTCACCTTCCCACTTTCCCACCTCAAAACGCGGTTCCTTTCAGCTTTAACCCGGTTGTCTCATCCAGTCCGAACATCAGGTTCATGTTTTGCACTGCCTGTCCCGATGCTCCTTTTACCAGATTGTCAATGATAGAAGTGATGTGGATATAGCCGTTATGGAACTCAATATGAAGTAATCCCTTGTTGGTATTCACCACCTCTTTCAGGCTGATGGGTTGTTTGGATACAAACACGAAAGGGGATGACTGGTAATACTCTTCATAGAAGTCGATCACTGCTGATTCAGACATTTTACCATTCCATTTTGTATATACGCTGGCGAAGATACCACGGGTGAAATCGCCCCGCATCGGCACAAAGTTGATCTGTGGCAGATCGTTGTTGCCCGCACCCTTTAATATATTGACGATCTCTTCCAGATGTTGATGCGTGAAAGGTTTATAAACCGATATGTTATTGTCGCGATAACTGAAATGGGTTGTCTCGCCCGGTTTCTTCCCTGCGCCCGTGGAGCCGGTGATGGCATGTACATGGATCTCATCTTTCAATGAATTACTGGATGCCAGTGGTAATAACGCCAACATGATTGTTGTGGCGAAGCAGCCGGGATTGGCTACATTGTTTGCCGTACGGATCTGTTCACGGTTCTGTTCACAGAGTCCGAACATAAAATTCCTCTCGTTGAACAGCGGATCATTGCGGAAATCATTTCCCAGGTCGATGATCTTGCAGGAGGTAGGGATATTGTTATCATTCAGAAATGCACGAGATAATCCATGCCCCAGGCAGAGAAATATCACATCGGGTTTGCTGAAAGTTCCGGTAAAAACCAGGTCCGTCTCGCCCAGCAAATCGCGGTGCATCTCTGCCACGGGCATTCCCACCGAGGTGGTACTGATGACAGATTCTATATTGACTTGGGGATGACGAAGCAGGATACGGAGCAGCTCGCCTGCCGTATAGCCTGTTCCTCCTGCTATGCTTACATTAATCATTGTCGTGGATAGTATAATAAATTTTCAACGGATTGGCAATCACCTTGGTAAATCCAACTACATCCTGTCCGGAGAACGACTTATTGACCTCTCCGTACTCACCAAATTTAGAACTCATCAAGTCATATTCACTGGAACATCCCAATACCGCGAAATGGTAGGGACGTAACTCTACTTCTACATTACCCGTTACAAACTGCTGTGTGTCGACGAGAAAGGTCTCGATGTTGCGCATCACCGGTTCAAGGTACTGTGCTTCGTGCATCAGTTGGCCGTACCAATTGGAGAGTTGGTCTTTCCAGTAGAGTTGTTGTTTGGTAAGCACATGCTTTTCCAGTAGGTGGTGTGCCTTTACGATGATCAACGGGGCAGGTGCTTCAAAAGCTACACGCCCTTTAGTGCCGATGATGGTGTCTCCCACGTGCACATCGCGGCCGATACCGTATTTTGAGGCTATCTTGTGTAAGGTATGGATCAATGTGACGGGATCCATTTTTTCACCGTTCAGTGAGATTGGTTCTCCTTTTTCAAAGCCTATAGTGATACGTTCTGCCCCCCAGTCGGTTACCTGTGAAGGATAAGCCTCCTCAGGCAGGATGCCGGATGATTTCAATGTTTCCACTCCTCCCACGCTGGTTCCCCATATACCCTGGTTGATGGAATATTTCGACTTTTCCCATGAGAAGTCAAATCCTTTTTCCTTCAGATAGTCGATCTCCTGCTGGCGGGAAAGGCTTAACTCACGGATTGGGGCAATAATCTGCACGTCCGGTGCCAGTACCTCAAAGACGAGATCGAACCGTACCTGGTCGTTTCCGGCTCCAGTACTTCCGTGTGCCACGAAATCGGCATTTAACTTTTTTACATGATCCAACACTGCCATCGCCTGAAAGAAACGCTCGGAACTGACTGACAACGGATAAGTGTTGTTCTTTAATATATTGCCGTAGATAAGATATCTGATACCCCTGTTGTAATAATCTTCCACTGCATTGATGCAGGTGTGTGTGGCGGCGCCCAATTTTAGAGCCCGCTCCTTGATCGATTTTGCTTCTTCATCAGAAAATCCACCGGTATTTACAATCACAGTGTGTACTTCTAGTCCCTTTTCATTGATCAGCCAAGGCACACAAAATGAGGTGTCGAGGCCGCCGCTAAATGCTAATACTACTTTTTTCTTCATTTTTTATGCAGTTTATTGGTTTTCTTTATTTTAATGACCGGTTTCACTACCTTTTTCGCAAAGGGACTGGCTTGTTGCGCCGGTTGGACTTTAGGGTCGTAAAGCAATCCTGTACAGAGGCACATTCTATAATTATTACGTTGTAGTATATCGAAATTCCTGCACCCCTGACATCCTTTCCAGAATTCTTCATCGTCGGTTAGTTCTGAAAAAGTGACTGGTTTGAATCCCAGTTCCGTATTCATTTTCATCACTGCCAGACCAGTGGTGATGCTGAATATTTTAGCACCCGGATAGAGTTTCCGGGAGAGATCGAAAATTTTCCGTTTGATTTTCTTTGCCAATCCCTGGTTGCGGTAATCGGGGTGTACTACCAACCCCGAGTTTGCCACAAACCGGTTATGGCTGAAAGTTTCAATATAGGCAAATCCCACAAGCTTATTTCCATCGAGGGCGATCACCGCTTTACCGGCCTCGATCTTTTCAGCAACATATTCAGCACTACGCTTGGCGATACCTGTGCCGCGTGCTTGCGCCGATTCGTAAATCAGATCGCAAATCTCCTGCGCATAACTTACGTAGCCGCTGTTGGCTATATGAATAATTACATCCATCCTAAAACAATAAAAAATTTAAAGGGTTGTTGGTAGAGTGATGCCCGAAGGCGAAAAAGATAAAAGGGGAAAGGTACGGGAATCGGAGTTCCCGCATAAGTCAAAAGCATCGTCGGACCAGGCCTGTTGCTTCGGGGTAGAGAATATGTGAAAAATTTATTTTCATCAGGCTGCAAAAGTAAGCATTATATTTGTAATTGTCTGTATTTCCTCAAAAAATCTTTCTTTTTTCTGCAAAAATAGGCAATCTGCTTTTTTATTTCCTCAAAAAATACAAAAATGTATTAATTTGATTGCCTTTTTGATACTTTTACCTTATTTTTGTTTATCTCGAACTGCAATCTAAGCCCTTATATCCCGATTCGCGGGTTCTTATTCTCTTCCTGTAGTTCATCTATAGTAATGTTGTAGTTTACCTGAGTAATGAAAAATAGTTCAATGAATATGGAAAATAGAAAGTATCGAAATTTTATTCTGCGAAATTATAATGATCTGCCTCAACTGAGCGCCCTGTCCGATCAGGAACGGGAAGCCATTGGAGTGGTAGGCCGGGTATTGCCTTTCAAGGCAAACAATTATGTAGTAGAAGAGTTGATCAACTGGAATAAGGTGCCGGAGGATCCTATCTTTACGTTGACTTTCCCCCGAGAAGAGATGCTCTCCAAAACTCATTTTATGCAGGTGAAAAAGCTGATTGATGCCGATGATGAAGCGGGCCTCAAGCAGAAGGTGCATGATATCAGGATGAAGTTAAATCCCAATCCGGCGGGACAGGAACATAATGTCCCGATGATAGACGGGATAAAGTTGCATGGGATGCAGCATAAATACCGGGAGACAGTACTTTTTTTTCCCAGTCAGGGACAAACGTGTCATGCTTATTGTACTTTCTGTTTTCGATGGCCGCAGTTTTCAGGAATGAACGAACTGAAGTTCGCGATGAAAGAGGCTGATTTACTCCATAAGTATCTTCTGAAGCATCCCAAAGTATCGGATGTGCTGTTTACCGGAGGAGACCCTCTTACAGCCAAGGCCAGTATCATGTCGGCCTATATCGAACCGTTATTGACAAAGGAGTTCTCACATATCAAGAATATCCGGATAGGGTCGAAAACGTTGGCCTATTGGCCTTACCGCTTCCTGACCGATATTGACGCAGACGATATGTTACGCTTATTCGAAAAGGTAAAAAAAGCCGGGAAGCATCTTGCTTTTCAGGGACACTTCAATCATCCGGTGGAACTTTCTACCGATGCGGTGAAGCAGGCTATCCAGAGGATCCTCAATACCGGTGCACAGATCAGAACCCAATCGCCTTTGTTGCGCCATATCAACGATGATCCCAAAGTGTGGTCTGATATGTGGAAAGAGCAGGTCAGACAGGGACTAATCCCATATTATATGTTCGTTGCGCGCGATACCGGATCTAAGGCGTTCTTCGAGGTGCCACTGGAAAGGGCATGGAATGTTTTCAGGAAGGCCTACCGTAGTGTGAGTGGTATCTGTCGTACTGTACGGGGTCCCAGTATGAGTGCTAATCCTGGAAAAATACAGATATTGGGTGTGACGGAAGTGAAAGGTGAAAAGGTATTCGTGCTTCGATTTCTCCAATGTCGTAATCCTGATTTGGTGGATATTCCTTTCTTTGCCAGATACGATAAAAAGGCAACCTGGTTTGATGATCTTAAGCCCGCTTTCGGGGAAGAAGAGTTTTTCTTCCAGAAAGATAATTTGTTAGGAAGGTACGAAAGGGATGCCGATTTTATATGGGAGTAGGGATGCTATTTTCTGGTTTTCCTCCATTTATCAACAAAAAAAACAATGTTTTAAATTATTAACATAGAATTAGCTGATTTATTGCTTATTTTGTTGCCTGTAAATGGAAAAATATGGGAAGAATCATAGCTCTGGCTAATCAGAAAGGAGGGGTGGGCAAGACCACCACTACGATTAATCTTGCGGCATCGCTTGCTGCATTGGAAAAGAAAGTATTGGTGGTAGATGCCGATCCGCAAGCGAACGCCTCCTCTGGCTTGGGAATTGATATAAAAAAGGCTGTAAATACTATTTATGAAGGGCTGATCGGTAAATGTACCCCGGGAGAGGCGGTTCAGCATACCCCCTTTGAGAATATTGATATCATCTCTTCCCATATTAATCTGGTGGGTGCCGAACTGGAGATGGTACAAATGGAAAACAGGGAGAAGAGGCTCCGTGATCTCTTGCATCCGGTAAAGGATCAATATGATTTTATCCTCATCGATTGTTCACCTTCATTGGGTATCATTACGGTGAATGCGCTTACTGCCGCTGATTCGGTGCTGATACCTGTACAGTGTGAATATTTTGCTTTGGAAGGATTGAGTAAACTGCTCAATACGATAAAGATTATCAAGTCGAAATTGAATACCAGGCTTGAGATAGAGGGTTTCGTGCTCACTATGTATGACTCCCGTCTGCGTCTTCATAACCAGATATACGAAGAAGTGAAACATCATTTCAAGGAGCTGGTATTTACCACAGTTATCCAGCGTAACATTACACTCAGTGAATCCCAGAGCCATGCCAAGCCGGCGCTTATGTATGATGCCGGTTCCCGGGGGGCTACCAATCATATACAGCTTGCACAGGAATTGATCGAGAAAAATTGATTATGGCAAAAAAGAATGCATTAGGACGAGGATTGGATGCGTTGATCACTTTCAATGACGGTGAAACGCAGGGTTCCTCTTCTATCAGTGAAGTGGAACTCGAGAAGATCATTCCCAATCCTGATCAACCACGTAGGGCCTTCGATGAGGAAGGATTACGGGAATTATCCGCATCCATTAAATCGATTGGTGTTATCCAGCCTGTCACTTTGAGAAAACTGGATGACGAGACTTACCAGATTATTGCCGGTGAGCGTCGTTATCGTGCTTCTCAGATGGCCGGCCTATATACTATTCCCGCTTATATCAAGACTGCTGATAATGATGAGATGATGGAGATGGCGTTGATTGAGAATATTCAACGCGAAGATCTCAATTCGATAGAAATTGCACTGGCATATCAGAATTTGATCGACACCCTTTCCCTCACACAGGAACAATTGAGTGAAAGAGTAGGGAAGAAGCGGACTACCGTTACCAATTACCTACGTTTGTTGAAGCTGCCTGCAGAAGTGCAGATGGGAGTAAAAAACAAGAAAATAGACATGGGGCACGCACGTGCATTGATTACCATGGATGATCCGGTAGCACAACTCTCCCTCTACAACATGATTCTCGAAGAGGGATTATCAGTAAGGAGAGTAGAGTCGATGGTGAAAGAGTATGACGAGGGGACTCCCATTCAGCAATTAAAAGAATCCGGAGAGAGGAAATCCAAAAGCGGAAAATTAACAGCGAGCAGACCGCAATCACCGGACGATTTTGATGTGTTGAAACAACATCTCTCTGCTTATTTTCAGACTGACGTACAGTTTAGTTATAATAAGCAGGGGAAGGGGAAGATTACGATCCCTTTTGATTCCCCGGAGGATCTGGAACGTATTATCGTCATGTTTGATAAAATGCAAAAATAATTGTCGATGAAGAATGTGTCCGGAATCCTAATTTGTCTGTTGACCCTCTTTTGTGCGATGGGTGCCCAGGCGCAGATTCATTCACCTGAACAGTTGCAGGACTCTGTTCAGGTATTACTCAACGACTCAATTATTCAGCAGGTATCAGATTCGGTTTCAGTTAACCTGGAAAATAGTACAACGGCAACAGGAAAGCAGGATTCTGTTCGGAAAAAAGTTGACAAATCGATCGTTGAAATAACTTCGGATAAGTTTTTTGCTCCATCTTACATGTTTAGCCCCTCTCCGCGGAAAGCGGTTATCTATTCGGCGATCCTTCCTGGATTGGGACAGATTTATAACCGTAAATACTGGAAGTTACCTATTATTTATGGTGGTGTTGCGGGGTTGACATATGCTATCTCATGGAATAATGGATACTATAGAGATTATTTAGATGGTTATAAGGATTATGTGGACGAGAATCCTGAAACCAATCGTTGGCACAATCTGCTGCCTTACGGACAGACTCCGGGCTCGGAGGACCGTGAATGGTTTAGGAATGTGTTACAGCAGCGGAAAGATTACTTCCGCTACTACAGGGATTTGAGTATTATAGCCACAGTAGCGGTTTATTTGGTGTTTATTGTGGATGCCTATGTGGATGCGCAGTTATTTGACTTCGATATGAGCCCTGATCTGTCGATGCGTATGACCCCCGTTATCATGAGGGAGGAGAGGGCTCAAAAAATGGGAAGCACCTCCTATGGACTACAATGGAGTTTTAATTTTTAATTGTAAAAAAGTATCCCTCATTCTTCTGGGAGGGGGAATTTATTAGTATGAAGAGGACTATTTTAATTGGACTGATAACTGTCTGGGCCGTGTTGGGGCTTATAGCTCAGGAAGCTCTACCCACAGGTGCGGAAACCATTCAGGATAGTGCGATTGTTTATCCGGAAAGCATGACGGAGAATCTGAGCGACCTGTTGCGTAATTGGCAGCTCGACCTCTCGAATGCAGATATCGATTGCAGAAGGGGAGAGAATGTTACTTTTCAGGATTCAGTTTATTTAAAAAGGCTGCATAACCTACCTTCGGAGATGGAACTTTCCTACAACAGTGTAGTAAGAAGCTATATAGAGATGTATGCTGTTCGGAAAAGAGATCAGGTCAGCTATATGCTAGCATTGGGAGATTACTACTTTCCCATGTTTGAACAGGCTCTTGATAGATATGGACTACCTCTCGAACTGAAATATTTACCTGTAATCGAGTCTGCACTAAATCCGGCGGCAGTCTCCCGTGCCGGTGCAACCGGCTTATGGCAATTTATGTTGCAGACGGGAAAAGGCTATGGGTTAGAAGTAAACAGTTTGGTAGATGAGAGACGTGATCCTTATAAATCGACCGATGCAGCCGTGAATTATCTGAAAGATCTGTATGCCATCTATGGTGACTGGAATTTGGTGATAGCCGCTTACAACTGTGGACCGGGAAATGTAAACAAAGCGATTGCACGGAATGGAGGAAAACGTGATTATTGGGAAATTTATTACAGTTTACCGCGGGAAACAAGAGGATATGTACCTGCTTTTATAGCAGCTAACTATATTATGAATCATTATGCCGATCATAATATCTGCCCAGCCCATTCTTCTTCCCTGACAGTTGCGCTTGATACGGTACATGTGAATGAAAGGATACATCTGGAGCAGATTACAGGAGTTCTGAATATTCCACTTGAGGAGTTGCAACGATTGAATCCCCAATTCAGGCGTAACGTGATACCGGGAGATTTCAAATCACATGCGCTGGTGCTGCCATCAGAAAAGATGTATGCTTTTATTGATAAGAACGATACCATCGTCAATTTTGATAAAGGTCGGTATTTTACACATAGAGCCAGTACAGAAAAATATTTGGATGGATCCGCTTCATCCGTATCGGGTGGAAATACTGCCAATGTCTATTACAGGGTGAAAAATGGGGATAACCTCTCCACCATTGCCCGAAAGAACAAAACGACTGTAGCAAAGCTCAAATCGTGGAATAGCCTCACCTCTAATAAACTTAGCATCGGAAAACAGTTAATTGTAGGGAAGAAAGCTGTGCCGGCTCCTCAACCGAAGCCAGAACCTCAAAACAACGAATATACCCGCGCTGAATCATCATCGGAAGGGAGTAATATAATCTCCTCTTATTTGAAGGATCAACTCAAAAAAGTCGAAAAAAATAATATACAGGATGAATCGGAAGATATTTCCGAAACCGGTGAAGGTGTTGAAACAGAATTGTCTGGAATGGAACTTGAAGTGGAGGAAGGAGGGGAAACATCTCCCCTCGAATAATTATGTCACCACTACTTTTTTCGTAAAAACCGTGCCGTTTACGGTTTTAACCCTCACGATATAGACTCCCTTGGGTAGATGCAATGATGAATAGGATGCCCTGTTCATACTTATGTCAGTTGTCTCATGATGGATTTTGATTCCTGACGAATAGAAGATTTCCCACTCAATCAGATCGTAGTTTGATTCGATGAATATTCGTTTGACCTCGTTAGAATGATAGACCACCAGTTTAGGTTGTTCTTTTTCAGACTCGACCGATATAGATGCATTCCCAATCACATAAGGTGAAATCAGTAAAGATGTATTGACTGGATTCTCAATGTTTTCAGACGATTTCACCCATCCCAATCCGTTTTTCATCCATGTCGTGGAGACAAATTCCGATCCTATCTTTCTGGGTTCGGCGTTGAATACTGAAAAGCCTGATGGTATACCCGATGCGTCGTAATAGGCAATATAGAATGGTCCTGAGACAGTTATAGGTTCATTAAACCGGATATAGTTCTCTACATTGAATCCCATATCTCGAGGAGCAACCGGAAATGCAGGATTGGAGAAATATCGGTAGCTGTAATTAAAGGGCTGTTCATAGAGGAGACGCGCCGGCCCGTTTTCCCCCGAGTAAACCCTGATTCGAAGGTTCATATCAGAGATATTGCTGACTGCCGGGGAAGAGATAAAAACACCCTGTAATTGTACATTGGTTTTAGCCTGGAACTGTTCTGCAAATTCCGTATACCCGAAAGTATTATTGGTCTCGAAAAGGGGCACCGATTGAAAATAATATTTCACCGGTTTGTCTTCCGGTTTGAAATTAAAGCCTCTTGTATAGGGTTGGGACACATAAGGATTAAACCCATCTATCTGGGTGGCTTCTGAGCCTTCCGGAGCGAGATAATAGCTGATTGGGTTTGGATTATCCAGTGAACTTTCTGTATCCCAGAACTTACAAAGTGAAGCGTAATAGTCGGGACCCCTTGGTGATGAACAGGTTGAACTACCTCCGGTTAAGGTCCCTATTATTCTTTTTCTTCTGTCGAGAAGCGGTGATCCTGAAGATCCCCCCTCGGTAGATGCGATATTCCATGCACTCACTTCCCAAAAGGATTCGGGTTCCCAGTCTGACTTGATTTCCCGGATCTCAAGTGAACGAAATCTTATCCGGTCTTCCTCAATGGCTACTTTCTTGATTCCTCCATTGGGGTGATGTATCCCGTGAAATGGAGTTTCTGAAGAAGCATTGGAATTGCTATTCCAACCCAGGTAGTAGGGTTGGTATTCCGCCGGAGGAATATCTTTCAGTCTTAGTAGGGATATATCATGTCTTTCGCTGATCAACACTGAGTCTGCCGAAGCCATCGTCATCTGTAATGGACCCCGGATATCGGTCATTCTGTTATTGACGGTAATACCATCACACAGTGGTGAATTGTAATTGAAAAATGCAACAATGCTACCGGCTACCATATCGTACTTTCTATTGGCAAGGAAACTAGTACTATAATTGTCATTAAGACAGTGGGTAGCCGTCAGTAGGTAAGGGGTTCCATCTTCTGCTGTATTGTTTACCAGTGCACCGGTACAGTAGGTCGTCCCGTTGATGATCAATCCCACTACACCGCTTCCGGGTTGAATATCTTCAGGATAACAGACCAGATTTGGATGACAACTCTGTGCCGGATCTTGAGGCTCTCTAGCCTTGAAAATACCTACGAAATCGTGATTTACTTCGCCAATCTCAATTTCACCGTTGAATGCTACTTCAAATGGTTCCTGATATTCCACGATCAATTCATCTCCTCCGATAGGCTGTACCGGAAGGATATTTAACTCAGAATTATTCTTTTCGGTATATGAACCTAAAATTTCCGATTGGTCGGAATTATAGACGAACAGTTGTGCTCCGGGTGGCAATCTGAATTTTGAAAAGAGGATATTCAATGAATAGGCGCCTTTTGAACGAATTCCCACACGCCACACTTTCATGTTATTGGCAATAAAGGAGACACCTGTATTATCGGGTCGAAGGAAAGAATGAAACTTACGTGCAAACTCAAGGCTTTTGAGATCTGTCTGATCCTGCAGGGATTGACGTAATGCTGCCTGAGCGTCGAATGCCGGCATTTCTACAAAGAGATCTGTTGTTCGACCCACAGACCTTGCTCCTATTCCCGCATGTAACGGAAGCGGTTTATCTCCGTAACTGATTTGACCTGAAACAGTATCTAAGAGGAAACAAAAGATAAATAGAAGACTGCTCTTCAGTATAGGTTGGAAAGAGTAGGGTGCACTATTCATGAATACGAATTAATTTAGTGAAATCGTTCCTGCAAATGTAAGGTTTTTTAAGGAATAGACGTAATTTTGTACCAATTATTTGTGAAAATAGATATAATGTATGAAGAGTTTTTTAGATGAAAAGGTGGATCGATATAATAATATTACATTTATAGAAAATGATCCGATATCTATCCCTCATTTATTTTCAGGTAGGGAAGACCGTGAAATCATGGGCTTTTTTGCAGCCATGTTGGCATGGGGGCAGAGAAAAACAATTATCTCGAAATGCCGGGAACTGGTGCAAAGATTCGGAGGCGAACCTTTGCGTTTTATCAGGGAGCATGGAGAGGATGATTTAAAAGGGTTGCTCGGCTTTACACATCGTACTTTCAACGATACCGACCTGCTCTATTTTGTGGATTTTCTTCATCGGCACTATGCTAGTTATGCGACCTTGGAGGATGCATTTCTGGACAGGGGAGTTTTTCATTCAATGGAAGATTCGTTGATTCGTTTTGAACAGACTTTTTTCGATGACCCTGCCGCTCCACATCGGACCCGGAAACATGTTGCTACTCCCCTTCGTAATTCAGCTTGTAAAAGGATCAATATGTTCATGCGCTGGATGGTAAGGAGTGATGACAGAGGGGTAGATTTCGGAATTTGGAAGAGAATTCCGCAGAATGCATTGATCTGTCCGATCGATCTGCATGTAGACCGTACAGCGCGCCGTTTGGGACTGATTACGCGAAAGCAGACCGATTGGAAAACAGCGCTTGAGCTAACCGAAAACCTCCGGCTTCTCGACCCTTTCGATCCGGTGAAATATGATTTTGCTCTTTTTGGTTTATCGTTAGAAAGCGGACGATAAGGGGACCAGTTTGAATTACTTTACCTTTCTTTTCCGAAAAAGGAGTCCGCTTTTACCACCCTCCTTGGTAGTGATACGTGGTTGTGCCGTTGATCCGGGAATGAAATCATGGCGATACATATTGAAAAAGAGTAATAGTAAGGAGATGAGTAACGGGCCGAAGATGATACCCCAGAATCCAAACATCGCAAGTCCCATGATCACACCGAAAAAAGTGATCAACGGATGAATATTGGCCAATCTTTTCTGCAACACAAACCTGAGGATGGTATCAGATCCGCCGATAATAAGTAACCCGTAACTCAGGAGCAGAATTCCTTTTACTATGTCACCTTGAGCCAGGGCTGAGATACCGATGGGTGCCCATACTAACGAAGTTCCAACTACGGGAATAATGGTGGTACAAGCCACTAATACGGCATATACAAGGGGGTTGCTTACACCAAAGGAAAGATATCCCACATAGGCAAGTATTCCCTGCGTTATGGCAACCACTGGAATACCAATAGCATTTGCCTGGATAATCGACTTGGTTTCCTCGCGGAGGATATGTTTATTCTCATGGCTGAAAGGGAGCATCTCGTTGGTAGCCCTTTCCAATGACTGGTAGCTTGCCAGCATGAAATAGAGCAGGAAGATGGCAATGATACTGTTGATAACCATTGAACTTACTCCTGATACCAGTGTCTGCATGATAGAGGATCCTGCACGGGGAACAAACGATAGGTTCTCCGGAGTAAACAGGGTGATCCCAAAACGTTCATCAATATTTTCCGAGAATTCTCTCATGCTTCTCATGATCTGAGCTGGATCTATACTTATTCCCGAGATGGTGTCGGCTGCAAGAAAACCAAAGCCGGTGAGCGGGATCAGGATGAATATGGTAGTGCCCAATACAATGACGGAGGCACTCAATCCTTTTTTCCAGTGATACTTTTCTACAAGCTTTATCATAAATCCTCTCAGTAGGATGAAAAGCGTGAAAGCACCCAGAAAACCACCCAGATAGGGGTGTAACTGTTTGAAAATGATGACGGACAAAAGCAGGATCAACCCTAAAAGGACGAAACGCTGGTATTGGTTCTTTCTGTCTGGCATTATGCTTCGCCTCCAAATTCCATTAAATAAGCTTTGATAAATTCATCCAGGTCACCATCCATTACACCTGTCACATTTGATGTCTGATAATTGGTACGATGGTCTTTAACACGGCGATCATCAAATACGTAACTCCGGATCTGCGAACCCCATTCTATTTTTTTCTTACCGGCTTCAATGATTGCTTGTGCCGCACGGCGTTTCTCCAGCTCTATCTCGTAGAGTTGCGATTTAAGCAAACGCAGCGCATTCTCACGGTTACCCATCTGTGAACGGCTTTCGGTATTCTCGATCACTATTTCCTGTTCTTCGCCCGTATCAGGATCTTTGTATTGATAATGCAGGCGTACACCTGTCTCCACTTTATTTACGTTCTGTCCGCCTGCTCCCGACGAACGGAAAGTATCCCAACTCAGGTTGGCCGGGTTCACTTCTATCTCAATGGTGTCGTCAACCAGCGGTACCACAAACACCGATGCAAAGGAAGTCATTCGTTTCCCTTGTGCATTGAAAGGGGATACCCGAACTAACCTGTGTACCCCGTTCTCACTTTTCAGAAAGCCGTAGGCCAAGTCGCCTTCCACCTGGAGGGTGGCAGTCTTGATGCCGGCATCATCGCCATCCTGCCAGTTGGTAACGGTAGTTTTATAGTTTTTACCCTCACACCACCGCTGATACATCCGGAAGAGCATGGAAGCCCAGTCCTGACTCTCCGTCCCGCCGGCACCAGCATTGATCTTCAATACCGCACCTAACTGATCTTCCTCGCGACGGAGCATATTTTTTAGTTCAAGTTCCTCTATCAGTTGAATCACATGGGTATAACTGGCGTCAACCTCCTCTTCAGATACAATCTCTTCCTTGGCAAAATCGAATGCCAATTGTAGCTCTTCAGCTGCAGATTTTACTTCCTGATAAGCATTGATCCAGTATTTCAGTTCACGTACTACCTTCATCTGCTGTTCTGCCGCTTTGGCATCGTTCCAGAAATCGGGTGATTGAGTGCGTAATTCTTCTTCTTCTAATTGGATACGCTTTGCATCGACGTCAAAGATACCCCCTCAGCGCGTTCTCGCGCTCCAACACATCTTTTAGTTGGTCTGTCGTTATCATATTATTATGTTTGTTTTCGTTTGATGTATACTTGTCCGGTATTACAAAAAGAGCGGATTTGTAATGAGCGACAAAAATACACAAAAGATGTCGAAAATCCGTTGTTTATGTGGTGTAATCAGGTTCTATTCAGGTCGAATCGTATAGACGAGCAGGGCTTCACCGGGTTTCAATACAGCTTTTAGTTGCGGATTCCAGGCTTTTAATTGCTCCACCGTACATCCGTAATGCCGCGATATGGAATAAAGAGTTTCACCGGATTGGACTGTGTGGCTTTTGGGAGGGGCTGGGATTATAGAGTTATCTTCATCTCTCAGGACCATCTCACTTTTTGTTTGTAGAAGGGTATCTTTTGCCTCTTTTTTCCGGTTCGTAGTTGATTGGTCATTAGCAAGTGGAGGATTTTTTTGAGGATCGGTTTGTACAAGAATGACAAGTCCATTCTCATTCCCACTTTGGTTTAAAGCCTGCTTTGATATAATAGTCGATTCTGTTGTTTCACCGGAAGTAACTTCCGGAATTTTAGGTTGGACAGGTTCTTTATTGGTTGAGGCAAAGTAGGTTGGTAATTGTTTCTTGTTGGCTGAAAGGTTCCCTCGTGTCACATATGATGCATTTTCTTCCAACACTCTTCCTCCACGTAAATAACGGGATGCGTAGTAGGGTTCCCTGGAAGAAGATATAATTACTCCACTGGTTGTAGAAGAGTGTATAAATTTAAAATGTCCGTTGGAGAAAACTTCTGTCACTATTCCTACATGTCCGACTATCCCGCTTTGCCTTCGACCTTCAAAAAAAACAAGGTCTCCCTTGCGGAGATCTTCTCTTCGGGCAATAGTGGGGATTTGTCTGTCTTGCCCTGACGAACTGGTATCTAACCTATATCCGAATTTCCTGAACACGAAAGAAGTGTAGCCCGAGCAGTCGAAACCGTTAGGACCCTTCCCTGCATACCTGTATGGCTTGCCGAGGTATTGCCTTCCATATTGAATGATATCGTCCTGTAGTGTTGTGGATGTTTTGTTTATGGAGACAGGTGTTCTTCCTGCACCGCATGCGGCCAAAATAAGTGATATGATTGCGAGTGAAGCTACTTTTAACCAATCGTTATTCTTGTATGCCATAGTAAACACACTGTATTGTAACATATATAGAAAGCAAAAGTAAATAAAATCGTTGAAACAAAAAAAAATCGTACCTTTAAAGTTTGTAAGGAATTAGTTTGATCTTAACGCATAAATAATAAGGACAATCAATGGAGCTATTAAAAAATATTGTTTTTGATTTCGGTGGAGTATTGATAGATTGGAATCCGGTTTATCTTTACCGGAAGATTTTCGACAAGGAAGAGGAAATGAATTATTTTCTGGAGCATGTGTGTCGTTACGAATGGAATGTATTACAGGATGCGGGTCGACCTTTGTCTGAAGCAACCCGGATTCTGCAGGAACAATACCCCGAATATAGAGAAGAAATAGGCATGTATTATGGACGATGGGCTGAGATGCTAGGAGGAACCATCAAAGAAAATGAGAAATTGATTGAACCGTTGAAAGAAAAGTATAAAGTGTATGGACTCACCAACTGGTCAAAGGAAACAATCCCTATTGCCATGGCACGGTACGATTTTTTTAATTATTTGGATGGAATGGTTGTTTCAGGTGAGGAGAAAATTGTAAAACCAGATCCACAACTTTACAGTATCTTGTTGAATCGTTACGGGATACAAGCCGAAGAGTCCCTTTTTATTGATGATAATTATGCCAATATCGAGACAGCGCAACAACTGGGTTTCCAGACCATCCATCTGGTTGATGGAATGAATCTGGAAGTGATATTGGAAACGAAAAATATTTTATAACGATTCTATTAAAACTCTACCTCCATCCATTGGATAGTATGTAAAATCATGTCTGTTGTTCCATTATCTCCTATTGAGAATACGATTCGTGCCCGGGCATCGGACTGTGTAGCTGTAAACATCAATTCGTATTCTGTATCTTCTTTATCAATAGTGAATGCTTTTTCAGCATAGCTTGTCCACGGGTCGGAAGATTTGGAAATATTCAAACCGATATTTTTTTCGTCACTGCCCGGGGAAGAGATATGAAAGCGTATTAAATATGTCTTTCCTTGTTCCACATTGATCCCGTCTTTGATTAATTGAATATGCCACTGAGCCTTGCCCGGTTTAGTGATAGTGAGTTTTATCCTATTGTCAGAAATAGCAGTAGAAGAGGATGCCGATGTATCATTGTTATACAGGTGCCACCCGTCATTGCCTTTGCTGAAGTTTGATGAATAGATGGTTGTATAGGCAGGTGTGAGTGGTTTTGGAATAGGGCTCTTAAGTAGGGCATCTGCAAGTTCGGTATGGTAAGTGCTCGTTTTCGGGTCAAAAATACCGAAACTGCCATTCCATTCCCAGTACGCCCAACTGAATCCCTGTTGCTCAAACCAACGCGCCAGATATTGTGTCCAGCGGATGCGCGATTCCATATCTGCTCTTGAGAATGCACCGAATTCCCCAATATGGATGGGGATATTCTTTTCCCGGGCTATCTTTTTTGCAATCTTGAAATCTTCCTGGATGGCTTTGCGTTCCGATTCTGTGTCGTGCCATCCTGTCCCAAGCCATGCTTCCGACCCTTCCACCCATTCTGCTGCCTGATGGGTAAAATGAAAGGGATTATAATAATGAATAGTTAGGATAAGGTTCGGATCGTTGGGTATATCGAGTTTCTGTAACGCACTGACCCCTCCCCATTCGGCGACACCCAACAATACACAACGTTTGGAATTGCTTTTCCGGATCACTTGCAAGGCCTCTTTTGAGTAGTCATTCCACAGATCGGCAGTAAGGTTGTCATGTGGCTCATTCATGATTTCGAATAACAGGCTGTCCGGATACTCTTTGAAATAATCGGCAATCTGTTGCCATTGTGACAGAAAACGTGCTTTCTGCCCTGCCGGATCAGCATAGAGTGCGTCATGATGATGCATATTGATTACTATATGCAATTTGTTTTTCAATGCTTCATCTACGACTGACCGGATAGTCTCCATGAATTCAGGATGAATGGAGTAGGGTGTCGAAGGGTTGCTTCGGTCCTCTCTTTCCCATCGTATGGGGATCCTTACATGATTAAACCCAAGAGAAGCAATTCGTTTGAAATCTTCCGGATCGAAAGGTGACTGCCATGAAGACATTGCCTCGAAGGTGTTGCCGATATTCATTCCCTTGCCCAGCCGTTTGTTTATTTCAGCGGCAGTGCCCCATGATGGTTCTTTGTCCGAATCGTTGTTGTCCGATTCTTTGGGATTGGCATTAGCACAATTCAATAGTGCAAATAGAAGTACTGGAAGAAGGAATGTGTAGATCTTTTTCATTTTTTATTGTTTTTTATGTCGTAAGCAGGATACAGCGTTTCATTTCTTCTTTGATTATTCAGGTATAACTACTTTGCCGTTGTTTATATACACCTGCTTAATGACAGGTGTTTCAGATTTACTATTGGGTGCATGATAAGAAATCATCAAACGACCATTCAGGTCTTTAAACAGCATAGCATGGCCACCATCATCCTTATTCAGAGGTTCCGATTCCTGTATCCATGGTCCCAATAGATCGCCCGATTTAGAAATTGCCTGGCCAATACAATATCTTCCGTTCTTATTGAAACTTGACCATAGCATTATTAGTTGTCCATCGTCCAATTTATAAATAAAAGGTGCATCCGTTACTTTACCTGTAGTATTGGCCGAGGAAATATCACCTACCCATGGCGCTTCTGAAGCTTTGAATAAAACTTTGGGTTCTCCTACAGTTTCGGTGAGATCTGCCTTGAGTTGTTGGACAATCACTTCTCCGTCTCCAACTTCGAGCCACTCGTGACAATAGATTATCCATGGAGTGTCATCTCTGTCAATGTAGAGCGCTCCGTCAAGGCTCATCCAGTCCGCGGGTGTTACAGCTCTGTTTACCAAAGGTATAAAGGGACCTTCAGGTGTGTCGGCAACAAGAATGGATGTACCGCGTTTAATGCCCGGTGCACTAAGTGTGATGAAAAGGTAATATCTGTTTTTGTAGTGATATACGTCGGGTGCCCAGAAATCGGATTTTCCCCAGAACTCATTATCCGGGGAAAAAGCGACTTCCATCTCTTTCCACATCGACAGGTTTTTACTCTTATACAGTTTCACCTTTTTGTTTCCGTTTACATGCATATAATATGCCTTGTTTTTCTTGTCCACCAATATAAACGGATCGCGAACGCGCATATCAGTTAGACTGATATCATAGATATCTTGAGTTTCAGAAACTGATGTAAGAGCTCCTTTGACAGACTCTCTATTGTTTCCGCAACTTTGTGTAATGAGGGTGAAAAACAGAAGAAGGATAAATAGATTGAATAACTTTCTCATTGTATCTGTTGACTTATTTCTTTACCGATTTCTTATAGTCTTCAAAAAAAGCCTGTGCCATCCAATTGGCCAGCGCCTGGCGGTTATTAACCGAAAGAATGCGCTTACGATCGAATTCGTTTTGAATATTTCCTGTTTCTACTAAAATGGAAGGTGGTTCAAGTTGACGGAGTATATAGAGGTTCCGCTGTTCCACAAATCCTCCAAATCCTCTGCCCGGCTGATGAGTGTCGTATTTCATCCGGAAGAAATCCCGCATTGTAGTCGCCAATAATTTGGATTGTTTGTCGTTTGAATGATAGAAAAAAACATCGATTCTTTTTCCCTTGTTACGGCTGTCTACATGGATATCGATAGCACGGATGTAATCATATTTTTTCTTATCACGTTCATATAATCTGTTAACTTTATCCACCCGTTGCTTTAATCGTTCAAGTTGATCACGAGGGATGGGGTCCCCCATGCAGGTCTCGTTGTTGCTGTTGTTCAGATACATCTCATCCCGGATGCCGTCGTTAGGATCCTGAATGATCACATATACCGTAGCACCGTCCATCATCAGGTTGCGTGTAAGACGCAGAGTGATATCGTATGCATATTCATCTTCGTGCAACTGCCTGTTGCCCATGCGTGCTATCGCCCCAGGATCGGGACCTCCATGCCCGCTGATGATATAAAAGCAGGCGTTTTTCAACCGATTGGATTGGGGTGTGATATCACTTAGTTTTTTTCCGAAAATAATAGGATTGGTTCCTTCGGTTACCATCGCTTCAGGAAGTGAATACTCATCTTCCGGATGAAGAGAGGGAATCAGATACACTGTCCCCAATTCCAGCCCACCCTGATCGTTGATTCTATCGGCATTCATCTCCATGAACTCCTGTACATATGAATCTCCAACCCTGTTCCAACGACGCAGGAAGGAGAGTACACCGTCACCCTCTACCGGGTAGGCCATATCTTGTGCTGTCAACTGTATGGCTCCAAATAAGAATATCCAGATAACAGCTCGAAAAAAATAGATTTTCATATACAAAAAATACCGTTTCACCTTGTCACGCAAAAAAATAACGGGCAATTTCAAAATATTTTGTCAGGACTGATGCCAAAAATAGCTATTTTATTTCTCTTCTCATGCTCATAGAAAGAACCGATAATACATTTTAACCTTTATTCGAAACTCATTGACTGTTTTATTACTACCTTTGCAACCGATAATTATGAGTGTGGACAGATTTGAACTGCTTGCAACCACAGAAAAAAATGCTAAAACGCTTTACTGCATTTCCTTTCCTTCATTGCTTCAGTTCTTCTAATTTTCAGATTAAAGATGAATTATTTTTTTACCTCCGAGTCGGTGTCGGAAGGGCACCCCGATAAAGTAGCCGATCAGATTTCGGATGCTTTGCTTGATGAGTTCTTAGCATATGACCGTGATTCAAAAGTTGCGTGTGAAACTTTAGTGACAACCGGACAAGTTGTTTTAGCCGGTGAAGTAAAGTCGAATACTTATGTGGATGTGGCTGAAGTGGCACGTGGAGTGATTGCGGATATCGGTTACACCAAGAGCGAATATCGCTTTGAAGCGCAATCATGCGGCGTTTTCTCCAGTATACATGAACAGTCGGACGACATCAACCGTGGCGTGGACCAGAAAGTCGATCCCATGGATCAGGGCGCTGGTGACCAGGGAATGATGTTCGGGTATGCTACCGATGAAACAGAAAATTATATGCCTCTACCACTTGATTTGAGTCATGCCTTGTTGCAGGAGTTGGCCAATATCCGGAAGAATGAACCGGACCTGATGCCCTATCTGCGCCCTGATGCCAAATCACAGGTGACAATTGAATATAATGAAGAGGGGGTACCTCAGCGGATTGATACCATTGTGATCTCAACGCAGCACGATGAGTTTGAAATTCCTAAAAACAATACGAAAGAAGCGGCACTCGAGGCCGACCGAAAAATGCAATCACGTATCAGATCAGACGTAAAGTCAATTCTCGTGCCGCGAGTACAAGCGCAATACAGGAAGAGAAAAGATGTGCATAAACTTTTTGAGGGTGATATCACTTATTATGTGAATCCTACCGGTAAATTTGTGATCGGTGGTCCACATGGAGATACCGGACTGACCGGTAGAAAGATAATTGTTGATACCTACGGCGGAAAAGCTCCTCATGGAGGTGGTGCTTTCTCAGGAAAAGATCCTTCTAAGGTAGACCGTTCGGCAGCTTATGCAGCACGACACATCGCCAAGAATATGGTGGCGGCAGGTGTTGCCCGTGAGATATTGATCCAGGTCTCCTACGCTATTGGTGTCGCAGAACCGATGAACGTTTATATCAATACTTTTGGGAAGAGTAATGTAAGTCTTTCGGATGGAGAAATTGCCATGAAAATCGGAATATTGTTTGATTTACGCCCAAAAGCTATTGAACAACGCTTGAAGCTCCGCAATCCGATTTATAGAGAGACAGCCTCTTACGGTCATATGGGTCGGGAGCCGAAAGTGGTGAAAAAAGTGTTCAATTCGCGTTACATGCCTGAACCGGTGCAGGTTGAAGTGGAACTATTTACCTGGGAGAAGTTGGATTATGTGGATAAGATAAAAAAAGAGTTTGGGATTTAGGATTTGAAGTCTTGATTCTAATAGTCTTGGTTCTTGACTTTAAAAGAGAGAATATGGAAGACGGAAAAAGGGAAGTGGTAGTCTATTGTGCTTCCAGTACAGAGATTGACCCGATCTATTTTGATGCTGCATCGAAATTGGGAGAGTTATTCGCTGAGAATGGAATTATTTGCATCAATGGTGCAGGGAAAGAGGGGTTGATGGGAGCTTTAAATGATGGTGTGCTGCAAAATGGAGGCAGGGTGAAAGGGATTATTCCCCGATTCATGGTCGATGCGGGTTGGGGGCATGCCCACCTGACTGAGACAATCATCACCGAAACTATCCATGAGAGGAAGGCGGCCATGGTGAAATCGGCCGATGCCGTAATTGCTCTTCCCGGCGGAGTGGGGACATTGGAAGAATTGGCTGAGATAATTACCTGGAGACAGTTAGGATTGTATCGAAGGCCTGTGGTTATTTTAAATATCAATAACTACTACCAATCATTATTGTCCTTTTTGGAGAGGATGATCAGTGAAAAGTTCATGAAGGAGAGCTACCGGGAATTGTGGCAGGTGGCAACTACCCCGCAGGAAGCTATAGACCTGATCCAAACTATTCCCGACTGGAATCCCGATTATACCAAGTACGATTAATGTTATGTCGCTTTGGAAGTATGGTGCTGGAGTCAGATACTATTCGTGACACCCTCCCTTATTATCTGAAGGTAGAGGTGGAGCAGGCCGTTTCGGAGTCATCACTGATGAGTTTCGGCCAGTATGATTTTTTCCCTACAGACAGTACCGGGTTTTTTTGGGATCTTGAGAAAGGGGTAACTCTGTTTACGCACACCTTTCCGACGGGAACCATGGGTGTGCCAATGCCCTCTTCTCCATGGATAGACTCTGTCTTTTTTCTGCTCTTTCTTTTTAGCTTTGTGATTTTTACTTTTATCTTTCGATGGGAAGGAACTGCATTGAAAGGCAATTTTAAAAGTGTACTTACTTTTGGGAAACATTCAACCACGGTACATAAGAGCCAGGTGACCAAAACAGAGGCCTGGGGCGAGTTCTATCTGCTTCTTCAGACGATTCTACTCTTCTCCATTTTTCTTTTCTCCTGGCTGTGGAGTAGAGGATTGTCTGTATTTCCTGCAAAGATACAATCTCTTGTTTTTATTGTTATTTTTCTGGTGCTTGCCATATTAATCTATCTGAAAATTGGAAGTTACAGACTGATAGGTACCTTCTTTTTACAAAATGAAATGAAGGGTTGGGCAACCTATTATACCCGGATGATGGAGATCTTTGGAATTGCTATTTTCCTTCCGGCTGTTTTTTATGTTTATTTGCACGAGATAAGAAATATTATACTGATCGCACTTCTGGTAGTCTTTTTTATTAGTCGTTTGGTCATTTACATCGGGTTGTTAAATATTTTTGTTAAAAATAAAATCAATCCATTCTATTTTTTTGTCTATCTTTGCGGGACCGAAATTGCACCTTATTTATTGTTATATAAAGGGGTGCTTTTTGCTATAACTATTGTAGGAGATAACATTGTATGAACGCCCGGAAAGTAAAGAAGATTCTCATATCACAACCTAAACCGAGTAGCGAAAAATCGCCCTATTATGAAATAGCGGAAAAGTATCATGTTGATATGCATTTTTATCCACTGATAAAAGTGGAGAGAGTGTCATTGAAAGAATTCCGCCAACAGCGCATCAATATACTTGATTTCACGGCAGTTGTTTTTACTGCGAGGACAGCGGTCGATAAATTTTTCTCCATCTGCGAGGAATTAAAAATAATAATCCCTGAGACAATGAAATATTTTTGTATCTCGGAGACTGTTGCACTCTATCTGCAAAAATACATTGTCTACAGAAAAAGAAAGATTTTTTTCAGTCAAACCGGTAAGATTGATGGTCTGAACAATGCTTTTACCAAACATAGTAAAGAAAAATTTCTATTCCCTGTCCCGGAAGAGCATAATGATGAAGTGTCCAATTTCCTTGATCAGAAGAAGATAAATTATACCAAGAGTGTAATGTACAGGACGGTAAGTAATGATTTCGATAAGAATGAGAAATTTGATTATGATATGATTGTCTTCTTTAGCCCATTGGGGATACAATCATTATTGAAGAATTTTCCCGACTTTAAGCAAGGAGATACAGCTATAGGGTGTTTTGGGAATTCCACGGCGAAAGCAGTGGTAGATGCGGGTCTGAGACTCGATTGTGAAGCTCCCCAGCCCGATTATCCTTCCATGACAGCAGCATTGGACGCTTTTCTGAAAGAAAACCATAAACATTGGGCTTGATTTTTTCCCGAATCTGTAACGATTGATTCCAAAAACAATTATCTTTGTCGATATAATTGCTTTCGGAGGATTGCATTTATTATGGACGAAGAAAAGCGATTCAGATTTACGAAGAAGGAACGGGTAACAGGCGAAAAAAGAATTGAGTCCCTCTTTGAGCGAGGGCGATCTTTTATGGCGTACCCCTTTCGGGTAGTATATGTGGAAACAATACTAGACAGTATAATACCGCTTTCGGTACTGATTTCAATTCCTAAAAAGAGGATTAAGTCGGCTGTCGACCGTAACCGGATGAAGCGGCTTGCAAGAGAGGCTTACCGGCTTAATAAACATCTGTTTTTCTCCCGGGCATTGAAAGAAAATGAATCTTTGGACGTAGCTTTTATCAATGTGGCTGATAAGACATGTGATTATGCTACTGTAGAGAAAGGGATACGTAAAGCTTTAAGAGAGTTAAATCACCGGATTGAACAGAGAAACAGTGCTGAAAATAATTAAGAACGTACTGACGTGGATTTTGCTTCTGCCGGTTTACTTTTATCGGGCTGCAATTTCTCCGCTCACTCCACCGAGTTGCCGCTATACACCTACCTGTTCACAATATACGATAGAGGCGCTCAAAAAACATGGGCCTTTTAGAGGTTTTTATCTGTCCGCTAAACGTATCATTAGTTGCAATCCGTGGGGAGGTTCCGGGTATGATCCCGTACCTGACCCGAAGCCTAAAAAGCGAAAGACGAAAGCAGAGGCCAATTAAAATATGGAATTTTACGACGTACACACCCATCAGATTTTTCTTGAGGATAGCGATGACCCTTATCACTCGTGTATCTTTGATGTCTATCCCCTTGAATTTGAAGTAGCCAAAGAGTCTTATTCGCGTCATGCCTTTTCGTGTGGAATCCATCCTTGGTACTCAGAGGAGAGTGATAACCAGATGGCTTATCTATCCGAAATAGCATCTAATCCACGCATTATTGCTATAGGAGAAACTGGCCTTGACAGATTGAAAGGCCCTTCGTTCGATCTGCAAATACCTGTTTTCAAGAAACATATCGATCTGTCTGAGAAATTGGAGAAGCCGGTAGTGATTCACTGTGTGAAGGCGTGGGAAGAATTAATACAAATCAAAAGAGAGATGAAACCTATCCAGCCCTGGGTTATCCATGGCTACCGGAGCAAGCCCGAGCTTACCTTACGGCTTGTCAAGGAAGGATTCCTCTTTTCTATCGGTGACAATATCAATGTCGATTCCATGCAATTGATCCCGATCGATTCCCTTTTCTGTGAAACCGATGAAGGAGAAATGCCTATCCGCCAGGTTTACCAGCAGACTTCGAGGGCGTTGAATATGAATATGGAGGAGTTTGCTGATAGTGTTGCCGAAAATGTACGAAGGATATTTCCATCACTTCAACCACCTAAACCTTACTATCCCGACGATGAAGAGACGGAGTAATACGCTATATTTGTGACGTTATAGAAACTAATACACAAATAATTTACTATATGTATAGGCTGCGATGCTTATAATTTCTATCCTATCAAGGTTGAACTTGATGGATCGAGATAGAATACTGTTTTAAATCCTTCATGGGGGTTGGGTTTGCAGGATGTTGCCGATTTCGTGCGTGCGCATAAGAAAGGATTGATGCTGCCCGAATGGGAATTACATGGAATGAAAGGTCCTGGGGATGTACCTCAATATATCGAGTATATGTGTAACGTCTTTAAAAATAATGCGGATATCATGGTAGCCGAGTGTTATTTCAACGAGTATGATTTCTATATCAAGTGTGCCTTGTGGACGGATGGACAACAGGAATAGAATCCTGAATCAGTTGCCAAATATTTGCAACTCTTTGGTAAACAATGATGCTATTTGCAGCGGGCAATCGTTGTAAACAATAAAATATAAGGTATGAAGAAGATCGTTTTAGTGCATACAATTTGTTCCATCCTGAGTATGGTATCTATTTATGCGCAGGATAACCGGGGACCTGTTCAGGTCACACCCAACGGCCATTACCTGCAATATGCCGATGGTGCACCTTTTTTCTGGCTGGGGGATACCGCCTGGGAATTGTTCCACCGCCTTACATTGGAGGAGATTGCACTGTATCTCGACAATCGAAAGGCAAAAGGGTTCAACGTGATCCAGGTTGTGATCCTGTCTGAATTGGATGGTCTCCGTGTACCGAACAGGTATGGACATCTGCCTCTCATTGAGATGAATCCTGACAAACCCAATGAAGGTTATTTTAAGTTAGTGGATACGGTTGTCAGGATGGCAGAGGAACGTAGGATGATTATGGCGCTTCTCCCCACATGGGGTGATAAAGTCACCTTGAACTATGGAGGGATGGGCCCCGCCATTTTTACACCCGAAAATGCTTACCGTTACGGTTTGTTCCTTGGTAAACGCTACAAGGATAAAACCAATATCGTTTGGGTGTTGGGAGGTGATCGTCCTCCACAGGATGATAAAAATGACTGGAAACCGGTATATGAAGCGATGGCAAAAGGCCTTGATGATGGTACCGGGAGACCTTTTCTGAAATCTTTCCATCCTGGAGGATATACATGGGAGACCGCTCCCATGTTGCATCAGCAACCCTGGATGGATTTCAATATGAATCAATCGGGACATACCGTGAAAGACCAGCCGGTTTGGAAAACCATTGAAAGAGACTGGGCTATGCAGCCGGCAAAGCCTACCATCGACAGTGAACCCTGCTATGAAGACCATCCCCTTGATCCCTGGCGGGGATGGACTCCTGAAAAAGGGTATTTCAGGGACTACGATGTGAGGAAGCAGATATATCGTTCGGTTTTTGCCGGTGCGTTTGGTGTGACCTACGGACATCATGCTGTCTGGCAATTTTATAACCCGTCGGTGGAGAAACTGAACTATGCCGACAGATACTGGACCGAAGCGCTGGACAGGCCCGGTGCTTATCAGGCCGGTTATTTGAGGAAGCTGGTTGAGAGTCGTCCCAGCCTGAACCGTATTCCCGATCAGGATATAATCAGGGATGGACAGGGAGAGAAGGGGGAGTATATAATTGCGTTCAGGGATGAAAAGGGTAGGTATCTGATGGTTTATTTGCCGGTAGGCAAGGAGATCAGTGTAGATGCTACATCGGTCAAATCCGGAAAAGTGAAGTGTTGGTGGTATAATCCCAGGAATGCAGAAACAAAATATATCGGGAAACTGAAAAACAGAAATTCAATGCAATTCACCCCGCCTGCATTAGGAGTAGAGAACGATTGGGTATTGGTCATCGATCATGCTTCAAAAAAATTCAGTACACCCGGAAAATAAATATAACCATATTGCTTTAATTGTCATCAATTTAATTTCTTGATAAAATGAATAAATTATTTTTTTATTTCTCTCCCTTCTTGTTCTTAATGATGGGTTGCGGTAGTAATAAGCAACAAATCAAGCCTGATATCGATCTCCCAGGATATAAGCTTGTTTTTCAGGACGAATTCAATAGCAGCGCATTGGACACGACCGTGTGGGGATTCCATAATTTGGGTAAACGCAGAACCGCTGTGAATATCAAAGAAGCTTGCCTTGTGAATGAAAACGGTGAGTTGGAGATCCGTAATTGGACCAATGTGAACGGGATTGACACCGTGCATCATGCTGGAATGATTCAAACAAAAGAGAACTTTACTTTCGGTTATTATGAAGCCCGTATTAAGTTTGATATCGAATTGGGATCGTGGGGAGCCTTCTGGATTATGTATAATCAATTTAAGGATGGCTTTACAGCGGTGGATAATCCAAAACAAACCGGAGTTGAAATCGATATTATTGAATTTGTCCCTCAAAATGGCCGTTATGGATGCCACAATCTGCATTGGAACGGGTATGGTGAATTTCATAAATCACTTGGAAGTGGAGAGTTGATGAGCGGACAACTGGAGGGATATCATACATACGGTTTATTATGGACTCCCGAGGAGTATACATTTTACATAGATGGAGTAAAAACCTGGAGTTCAACCGAAGCAATATCCTACGTGCCGGAGTATGTTATCCTGAGCACAGAAATTGAAGATAAAGGGTGGGCAGGCGATATCCCAACAGGAGGTTATGGCTCTTTCGAGAAAACAAAAAACAGGATGTTCGTCGATTATATCCGCATCTATCAGAAGTAAATGAATAGTAAAATATATGCGGAACCGTACGATGTGAATTTCAAAGAGAAGCTATTTCCTCCCGAAATCGGCGGGATTTTCGCCCCATAACTTTGTTTCCCATTTCAGGATCGGGTTGGAGTAACTGTTGTTCTGGAGCCAGTTTTCTGCACGTTCAATCAACTCGAAAA
The DNA here is from genome assembly GCF_034927365.1 of Proteiniphilum sp. Classification (GTDB taxonomy): domain Bacteria; phylum Bacteroidota; class Bacteroidia; order Bacteroidales; family Dysgonomonadaceae; genus Proteiniphilum. The sequence continues at coordinate 204,792 of NZ_JAYFQD010000005.1, forward strand.
TCGGTTTATTGGCCAGAGTTTGCTCCAGCTTGGTCTTACATTTTTTATTGGCTATCCATTTCATGGCATTCACACTGTCGGAATAAATGGGGATGTTACTGTTTTTCTTTTTGAGAAGTGCCAACGCATGGACAATCGCAAGGAATTCCCCTATATTGTTTGTCCCGTCTTCCATCGGTCCCAAATGAAAGATCTCTGCCCCGTCTGCGACAAATACTCCCCGGTATTCCATCAAACCGGGATTACCACTACAGGCAGCATCTACGGCAATGCTGTCGGGTAATATTTTTGTCGTGACATTGGCTGTTGATGTAACTGCAGATTGGATGGCGGTTGCAGATATCACTTTTTTCCCTTGCTGGCTGTTCAGCGATTTCCACGGATTCCCACAGAAAGCCTTTTCGGCCTCCTCTCGCGTTGTAAACGATTTGTAGAGAGCATTGTCGAAGCCCAGAACCTGTGCCTTGCAATCATCCCAGGAACTGTAGATTCCAGGTTTTACTCCCTTCCAAACGACATAGAATTTTTTTTGCACCATCCTCAAAGCCCCTTACATCGATTCCAGGATATAGGGTGTCAGTTCCTCTTCCAAATCCCTGCCGATAGGTTTTTCCTCTATCACGATAATACTATCTACGATAAATTTAGTGTATCCCCGCCAGGGTAGTGTACCGAAATATTCTTTGTAATGTAACTGTACATTCTTGCCGCTCGATATCATTAATCGTTTTGCGATCTCTTCATTTTCCACAGAGAATTCAAATTGATTTGACTGTAAGCCGCCGGGCCTGTCGGCGCGGAACCCTGATTGGATCAGTTTTCCTTCGTAAGTTTTAAAAATCACCCCTTTATAAACCAGATAGTTCAACTCCCCCGATTTTACTCCCGTACCGAATACATAATAGAAACGTACATAGATAAAAATTCCGAGGGCAACTATCAATATCCCAAAGAACCATAACAGTCCCTTGCGCATTCTTTTTTTTGTAGGTTTTAAATCATCCATATCAAAATAATTAATTTGACTCTGTAAAGATACTTTTTTTTTGACTTTTTACTGAAATAGTGATCTGAAAACGGAAGAATTTCCCCGATTTATGGTATATTTGTGCTTTGCACATCGAATATTTTACAAACAACAACTAAATAATAATCAAAAATATTATGAACAAATTGATTGCGGTCTTTATTTTTATTTCGGCGGCGATAACCATCTCGGCGCAGGGTGTATATAACTTCTCGGTAGTAAAGGAAAACCCGATTACATCTGTTAAAAACCAGGCCAGTTCCGGAACCTGCTGGAGTTTCTCCGGCGTGGGGTTGTTGGAGTCGGAACTGATCCGTATGGGTAAAGAGGAATTCGATCTTTCCGAAATGTATATCGTTCGCAGAAATTATGAAGATAAGGCCATAAAATATGCCCGTTTGCATGGTAGCCTGAATTTTGCAGCCGGTGGTTCTTTTGCCGATGTGGTGGAGACTCTCGATAAATACGGGATAATGCTGGAGGATGCATACCGCGGACTAAATTACGGTTCTGAGAGCCATGACCATGGTGAACTGGATAAAGTGTTGAAAGGGTATATGGATGGGATTATTGATGCACGTGGGCTTTCTCCTGTCTGGCTTAACGGATTTTCAGCAATCCTCGATACTTATCTTGGTCCTCTGCCCGAAACATTTACCTATCAGGGCAAGCAATACACCCCCCATACTTTCAAGGATTTTCTCGGGCTGAAGCAAGAAGATTATGTTTCGCTGACTTCTTTTACACATCACCCTTTTTATAAACCTTTTGCGGTTGAAGTACCCGATAACTGGCGTTGGGCGAACTCATATAACCTTCCTCTTGAAGAACTGATGGAAGTGATGGAGAATGCGATTATAAAGGGATATACCGTCGCATGGGCGTCGGATGTGAGCGAAGCCGGTTTTTCCCGTGAAGGGATTGCCATTATTCCCGACGAGAATTCAGCCGAAAATGCAGGTTCCGATCAGGCCAGGTGGCTCGGTCTTTCTACCCGTGAGAGGGATGCCAACCTGAAAGGCCGTATCGGAAAGGAGATCCTTACTGAAAAACAGATTACCCAGGAGATGAGACAATTGTCATATGATAATTACCAGACTACAGATGATCATGGTATGCTGATTTATGGCATTGTAAAAGACCAGAATGGAAATAAATTTTATATGGTAAAAAATTCGTGGGGTGAGACAGGGCCTTATAAAGGTCTCTGGTATGCCTCCGATCCGTTTGTACGTTATAAGACCCTGAGTATTGTACTGCACCGGGATGCTATTCCCGCATCCATTGCGAAGAAACTAGGCTTATAGACCTTTAGTTATATGGAAACAGCAGCACTTTATAATCTGCTCCTTCAGCATCCTGTCGTTACTACCGATTCTCGAATATGCCCCAAAGACTCTATCTTCTTTGCATTAAAGGGGGAGAGGTTTAATGGGAACCTATTCGCTGAAAAGGCGATAGAAACGGGATGTGCTTACGCTGTGGTGGATGAAGCTCCGGAGAGGGAGAACGAGAGGATTATCCTGGTGGATGATGTACTGCTTTCGCTTCAGAAATTGGCTAACTGGCACCGGAAGAAATTGAAGATTCCTATTATCGGAATCACGGGTACGAATGGCAAGACCACTACCAAAGAACTCATAGCAGTGGCTCTCTCGAAAGAGTTTAAGGTTGCTTATACCCAGGGAAATTTAAACAATCATATTGGTGTGCCACTTACATTGCTATCGATGAATAAATCGCATGAGATAGGTGTGGTGGAAATGGGAGCCAGCCATCCGGGAGATATCCGGGAGCTCTGCCAGATTGCCGAACCTAATTATGGAATTATTACCAATGTGGGAAAAGCACATATGGAGGGTTTTGGCAGCTTTGAGGGTTTAGTCGACACCAAATGTGAATTATATGATTTCGTCCGGCAACAAGGAGGGAAAGTGTTTGTCAATAAGGATAATCAGATTCTCCATGAGAGATCGGAAGGGATGGATCGCATCCTTTACGGCAAGAATGACGCATCGCTTTTTGCCTCCGGTACGATTGCAAATGCTACTCCTTTTTTGGAATTCGATTGGAGTTTTTTCGACAGTTCCTACAGAGTCAAGACAAGGTTGGTAGGTGAATTCAACTTTGACAATGCTATTGCTGCCGTTGCGGTTTGTAAATTTTTCGGAATCAATGCCGAGAGGATCAGCTCAGCGTTGGAAGAATACGAACCTACAAATCACCGGTCGCAGTTTAAGCGTACCGATAAAAACGACCTGATTATCGATGCCTATAATGCCAATCCTTCGAGCATGAAGGCTTCGTTGGAGTTCTTTTCATCGATCCCTTCCTCGTTGCCTAAAATGGTGATTCTGGGAGAGATGAAAGAGTTAGGTGAAACCAGCGATGATGAACATGAAAAAATCATACTGTTTCTGAGAGAACAATCTTTCGATAATATTTTTCTGGTAGGTTCCGCCTTCAGTAAATGGATTGCTCTAAACGACACTTTCCGGTTGTTTAACGATGTGGAAGAGTTAGTAGAGACTCTGAAAAAGAATCCTGTTTCCAATCATTATATTTTGCTGAAAGGATCTCACTCTGTCCATCTTGAAAAGACGGTCGACAGCCTGTAGTCACTCTCTGAATCTAACAGTAAGCATCACCATTTCCGATACTGTGCCGATACGGTATTGGGGGCCAACGAGTCCGATCCCGGAAGTCACATAAATATGCGTATCCTTTTTTTTCCTGTAACCGTGAGCTACCTCAAAACTGAGTTCTGTAGCTATATTCCCGGGAAAAACCTGTCCGTGGTGCGTATGCCCGTAAAGAGCTATATCTACCCCTGCTTCCGCCTCTTCGGCGAGATTGTCGGGGGTGTGATTTAGCACGATTACCGGTTTCGACATTTCTACCGATTGGAGAAAAAGTAACTCTTTCAACGATTTGCGTGTAGGGACAACTTTGTCCTCACGTCCTACTACATAGAAGCTATTTCCGATTAATACCGCGGAGTCACGTAATATGGTAATCCCTGCTTTGTTCAGAAGGGCGATCTTTTCTTCCGTGTCATAGCGGTACTCATGATTACCGGTACAGGAAAAGACACCTAAGGGTGCAGATAAACGCGATAATTCTTCATCCATTTTTTGTTGTAGGATCGGTTCAATATGTGAATCGATGATATCTCCCACAAAGAGAATCAAATCGGGTTGCTGCGCCATGATGAGATCCACAAATCTTTTTGTGTGTTTTTTGTTGATCATATAGCCTAAATGAAGATCTCCTATCATCGCAATACGTATCGAATCCATACCTTCTGCAGGTTTATCGATCGTTATGGGTACCTGTTGTACTACCGGATGCATGAATCGGTATCTGCCATGAATCATGATCCCCGTGACAATGATCATCGGAATGAGATATGTGATGACCTTGAATCGCCGGGATTGCTCCCGGACACGCCATGGCTTGTGTGAAATTTTTTGTCGAATGGCATTGATTAGGTCAATAATCAACCATAAACCTCCATTGTATAACAAGAATAACATCCAACTGGTGCCCATCACCCGGATAAATTGAGTGATATCCTCCGGCAGATATCGGTAAAAAATAAAACCGATTGTGTAAATTAGTAGTTCCGCACCGAAAACAACGACCATTATGATACGTGCAGTTTTTTTACCTTCAAAGGTATTCCATCCCTTCAGAAAAATTAAAATATTGAGAGTGAGATGTATGATGAATGCATTGATTAGTGCTCGCATGTCATGAAAATATTAATGATGATAAAAAATGTCAGTCTAAAAAGACCTGCAATAGTACAATAAAAGTTGAAATAGTGGATGTAATTCTAGAATAATTTCGCATTTTGATGTTTAAATATGCAAAAATGAAATCTAAATAAAAAATCTATTACTAAATATTCGTAATAGTGAACTCTTTTTTAGATGTGCTTTCAATTAAATGTGTACTTTTAGCGCTTCAAAATAAGCAATGAACAAAACCATATAAAGCATCAATGAGACAAACCTTTATTTTTTTGATGGGTTTTTTCTTTTCAACAGTATTATTGGCTCAGACGGTTACAGTGAAGGGGAGATTGATATCGGCATCCGATCAGGATGGATTGCCTTTTGCTACTATTTCGGTGGCCCACGAAGCCACTCCCACCAGTTCATTGAAAAAACTGGCCACACGGGAGGATGGGACATTCTCAATTCCACTGGCTGCCGGAAAATACGTCTTCACCTTTTATTTTATAGGATTGAATACGGTAGAAAAATTGGTAGAAGTTCTTCCAACGAAAGATCCATTTGACATGGGCGTGATTGAGATGACTGAGAATTCTGTCGAACTTCAGGAGATAAGTATAACAGCACAGGCGCCGCTGGTAAAGGTGGAGATTGATAAGCTGACTTATAACGCCAAGAACGACCCGGAATCGTCTACTTCCAATGTGCTCGATCTGCTGCGCAAGGTACCTCTGGTTACGGTTGACGGTGAGGATGAGATTCAACTGAAAGGTTCTTCTAATTTCAAGATATACATGAACGGGAAACCTTCCAATATGATCAGTTCCAATCCTTCTCAGGTACTGAAAAGTATGCCTGCCAACAGTGTGAAGGATATTGAGGTAATCACTGATCCCGGAGCCAAATACGATGCCGAAGGGATAGGAGGAATCATCAATATCGTGACCGACAAGCGTGCCGACGATGGTTATTCCGGTTCTGTGGGTGCTAACGGTGATACTTTCGGGGGTTATGGAGGAAATGCCTATCTGGCCACCAAGTATGGTAAGTTTGGATTTACCGGAAATGCAGGTTATTATGATTTTAGACGTCCAAAATCCGAGTCTTCCTTCTATCGTGAAGAGACCAATCCTGTAAACAGGTTGTCGCTCGATGGAACGAATAAAGGTAGTGGATCGGGTTTGCATTTTAGCGGAGCGCTTAGTTATGAACCTGATACGCTGAATCTGTTTAATTTGTCTATATCCCATTTTGGGGGTGATTTTAATTCTATTTCTTCGCAGAAAGGCGTTTCGGAAGGAGTTCGCCCGTATTCATACGATACCTGGAGTAACAGTCGGTCGCAATATGGAGGAATGAACCTGTCGACCGATTATCAACGTAATTTTAAGAGAAAAGGGGAAATGCTGACAGTCTCTTACCGGTATGAATATAATCCCAATGATAGTGAATACGAGAGCGAGTATGAGAATGTGGAGGGAACATTTTACTATCCCGACGGATATAAGATGAAAAGTGCGAATAATGCAGGCGGGAATGAACATACGGGGCAGGTTGACTATGTCAATCCGCTTAACGGCAAACATAGTATTGAAACGGGATTAAAATATATTTTCAGGGATAATTCCAGTATAGGAGACCATACTTTCTTTGATGTGGAAGAAAGTGTATGGAAGCCCGACTTAAACCGAAAAAATGATCTCGATCACCAGCAGGATATTGTGTCGGGATATGCCGGTTACGGGTATAAAATAGGTAAGGTCGGGATGAAGGTAGGTTTGCGTGCCGAACATACGCAACAGGATATTCATTTTATGAATGTTAACCAGGATACAACTATTCATACCAGCTTCTTTGATCTTGTGCCCTCCGCTACGCTTTCCTACCAATTGGGGATGACACAAACGTTGCGGGGAGGGTATAACATGCGGATTTCCCGGCCGGGGATAAGGGTACTGAATCCTTATGTGAATGACGTGGACCCGAATAATATCAGTTATGGTAACCATCGGCTCGATGCAGAGCATCAACATAACTTCAACATCAACTATGGATCGTTCTCGCAAAAGTTCAATATCAATGCTACCCTCACCTATTCATTTGCTAGGAATGCGGTGACAAATTACAGTTTTATCAGAAATGGAGTGACCCACAATACCTACGACAATATCGGGCGCAACAGCATGGTGGGAACCAATCTTTATCTGAGCTGGACTCCCATACAGATGATCCGTGCCTATCTTAACGGAGGTGTCAGTTATACTGATCTCCAAAGTACACAGGATAATGAGTTGAGAAACAGTGGCTTCTCAGGCCGTGGCTTCGGAGGCATTACTTTTTCATTCCCCAATGATATCCGTGCAGGACTTACGGGTGGGATATTTACCGGCCGTGTCCAATTACAAACCAAGCAATCACCCTTTTACCACTACAATCTTAATGTGACGAAGAGCTTCCTTGATAAGAAACTCGATATTTCTCTTTCCGTGATGAGCCTTTTCTCGAAATATAGAGAATTTTCTTCAACGACTACCGGAGAGGGCTTCTCTCAAAAAAACAAGATGCTTAATCCTATGCGGAATATTAACCTGAGCGTTACTTACAGGTTTGGAGACTTAAAATCTTCAATGAAAAAAGTACAGCGAACGATTAGCAACGACGATGTGATGCAGAATCAGGATGGCAACTCTCAGGGAGGTAGTACTCCTGTGCAAGGAGGAAATTGAGAGATTTGTTGGTTTGAAAGTTTTTCTTTTCCCAATCTGATTGATTACTTTTGAGGTGAAATTTATTGCAAGTCTATGCGAATTGATATTATTACCGTGCTCCCCGAGCTGATTGAGGGAGCTCTTTACAACAGTATTCTGAAGCGGGCGCAGGGAAAAGGATTAGTGGAATTCGGATTACACAATCTACGTGATTATACGCTCGATAAACATAAACGGGTGGATGATTATCCATTCGGTGGAGAAGCCGGTATGGTCATGCAGATAGAGCCTATCGACAGGGCTATCAACTATCTGAAATCACAAAGAGATTATAATGAGGTGATCTTCACTACTCCAGATGGCGAACAATTTACCCAATCTACCGCCAACGAGCTTTCCTTGAAGGAAAATATCATTATTCTTTGCGGTCATTACAAAGGCGTTGATTACCGGGTGAGGGAACACCTTATTACCCGCGAGATCTCTATCGGTGATTTTGTGCTCACCGGAGGTGAACTGGTTGCTGCAATGATTGCCGATGCTGTGGTACGTGTCATTCCCGGGGTTATTGGTGACGAGCAGTCGGCTCTATCCGATTCGTTTCAGGATGGATTGCTGGCACCACCGGTCTATACCCGTCCTGCGGAATACAAGGGATGGAAAGTGCCGGATGTGTTATTATCGGGACATGAGCGGAAAATAGAGGAATGGCGTCATGAACAGGCGGTAGAGCGTACCAGGAGACTGAGGCCCGATTTAATTCTATAGTTGTTGCTTATCACACCAGACGGATAACACATGAGGTGAGAAATCCACAAAGCTGAATAACAATGGAATGGAATAATAGTTGTAAATCAAATATTTTTATATCTTTGTGGAAAAACCGGATTAATTATGAAAGGGATCGTTTTAGCCGGAGGTTCCGGCACGAGATTGTACCCGATTACAAAGGGAATATCAAAACAATTACTTCCTATTTTTGATAAACCAATGGTTTATTACCCCATTTCGGCACTTATGCTGGCGGGAATCAGGGATATCCTTATTATCTCCACACCTCTTGATTTACCCGGATTTCAGAGATTGCTCGGGGATGGTTCCGATTATGGTGTGAACTTCAGTTATGCCGAACAACCTTCTCCCGACGGGTTGGCGCAGGCCTTCATTATTGGTGAGGAATTCATTGGAGATAATGATGTTTGTCTGGTGCTGGGTGATAATATTTTCTATGGACAGGGATTCCCTACCATGTTGCGCAAAGCAGTAGAAGATGCAGAAAAAGAAGACCTGGCCACCGTTTTTGGTTATAATGTGACTAATCCGCAGCGTTACGGTGTAGCAGAGATAGACCAGGATGGGAAGGTATTGAGCATTGAAGAGAAACCAATTGAACCTAAATCCAATTGGGCGGTTACTGGTCTTTATTTTTATCCTAACCGGGTGATAGAGATCGCGAAGCAGGTTAAACCTTCGGCCCGCGGGGAGTTGGAAATCACTTCCGTTAATCAGGCTTTCCTTGACGAAAAGAAGTTGCAAATGTTGCTTTTCGGCCGTGGATTTGCATGGCTTGATACCGGTACCCATGATTCCCTCTCGGAAGCATCCACTTTTATCGAAGTATTGGAGAAGCGGCAGGGATTGAAGATATCCTGTCTCGAAGAGATTTCGTGGCGGAACGGTTGGATCACGAATGAGCAATTGAAGGAAATAGGTCTGTCAATGAAGAATAACTTATACGGCCAATATCTTATCGGATTAGTGGACAGGTGATTAGGTGAAGAGGTGGAGGTTGTTTGTATGCGTATTATAGGGACAGAAATAGAAGGTGTTGTAATTATAGAGCCAAAGGTGTTTGGTGATGAGCGGGGTTACTTTTTTGAATCGTTTTCCCAGAAAGAGTTTGAAGAGAAAGTGTCTAAAACCGTTTTTGTACAGGACAACGAGAGCAGGTCGAGATATGGGGTAGTGAGAGGATTACACTTTCAGAAACCTCCTTATGAGCAGGCTAAACTGTTGCGTGTGGTAAAAGGTAAAGTGCTTGATGTGGTGGTGGATATCCGTAAGAATTCATCCACCTATGGACGTCATATATCCACCGAACTTTCGGAAAATAATAAATGTCAACTTTTTATTCCACGGGGCTGTGCACATGGTTTTGTGGTTTTAGACGAAGAGGCGGTCTTTCTATATAAATGCGATAATTATTACGCACCGGATTATGAAAGTGGAATCCTTTGGAACGATCCGCAGCTCGGTATCGACTGGATCCTACCTGAAGAAGATATCATCCTCTCTGAAAAAGACCGGCAGAATCCACCTTTTGTGCAGACAAATGAATTTATTAAAAATAGAGAATATTAAATACCCATATGGGGCAGCATAATTATATCATGGCAAAGAAAAATATCCTGATCACAGGGGGAGCCGGATTCATCGGTTCCCATGTGGTGCGTCTGTTCGTCAATCAATATTCCGATTATCAGATCATCAATCTTGATAAACTGACTTACGCGGGAAATCTCTACAATTTGAAAGATGTGGAACAAAAGCCTAATTATAGGTTTCTGCGGGCAGATATCTACGATTTTGAAGAAATAAAAGGGGTTTTTTCCACTTTCCAGGTTACTGACGTAATCCATCTGGCTGCAGAAAGTCATGTCGACCGATCAATTACAGATCCATTCTCATTTGCGAAAACGAATGTGCTTGGAACGTTGAATTTATTACAGGCAGCAAAAGAGAGTTGGCAGGGAGCATACGATGGCAAACTCTTTTATCATGTCTCTACCGATGAGGTGTATGGTGCACTGGCCTTCGATAATACCTTTTTCACGGAAGAGACCAGATATGATCCACATAGCCCTTATTCCGCATCTAAAGCTTCGTCTGATCATTTCGTAAGGGCTTATCACGATACATATGGTCTTCCCACCGTTATCTCTAACTGTTCCAATAATTATGGACCTAATCAGTTCCCCGAGAAGTTGATTCCACTTTTCATCCACAATATACGTCAGAATAAGCCACTACCTGTGTATGGAAAGGGTGAAAACGTAAGAGACTGGCTCTATGTGGAAGATCATGCGCGTGCCATTGATCAGATCTTTCATAAGGGAAAGATAGGAGATACCTATAATATTGGAGGTTTCAACGAATGGAAGAATATCGATCTGATCCGGGTAATCATCAAAACGGTAGATCGCTTATTGGGTCGGAAAGAAGGTGAGTCAGAGAAACTGATTACCTATGTAACAGACCGGGCCGGACATGACCTGCGTTATGCTATCGATGCCACAAAGATCAAGAACGAACTGGGATGGAAACCCTCTTTGCAGTTTGAAGAGGGCATAGAGAAGACCGTAAGGTGGTATATCGATAATCAGGATTGGCTTGATAATATTACCAGTGGTGCTTATCAGAAATAGAGGTCGCTGAATTTATCGTTTGATACTATCCTGGAAGTAAAAAGGAGAATGAAGAGAATAATACTGTTTGTTATACTTGTCACCTTGACGGTTTTCGGGAGTTTATATGCCCAGCAGCAAGGAAATACTATACAGCTTAAACACGGAGCGTACCGTAAGGGAGTTCGTACTGATAGTGAAATGCAACGCTGGCGGGAGCATGGGCTCGGGCAATTTATTCATTGGGGTGTGTATGCTATCCCCGGTGGGCAATGGAATGGAAAAACCTCTACCTATGCTGCCGAATGGTTCCGTTCTTCCGGATTAATTTCCAAAGAAGAATATGACAATCTCTACAAGCAGTTCAATCCATTAAATTTCGATGCCAAAGCATGGGCGAAACAAGCCAGGCATATGGGTGCCAGATATATGATCTTCACTACGAAACATCATGATGGTTTCTGCCTGTGGCCCAGTAAATATACCGATTATACCATCGCCAATACTCCTTGTAAAAAGGATATCGTAGGGGAGATTGTAGATGCTTATACAGCGGAAGGGATCGATGTGCATCTTTACTTTTCCATCATCGACTGGAGCCATCCCGGATATCAGGTGGGAGCGCCTAAAGATGAGTTTCTTCGCAATAACGATTGGGAGAATTACCGTCCCTTCAAGACTGAATCGGATAGTATCCGCTATCAATCTTTCAAGGAATTTACCCGAAATCAGTTGATAGAACTGCTGACGGATTACCCCAAGATCAAGGGGCTCTGGTTTGACGGTTCATGGGACGGAGCCTGGATGAAAGAGGCTGAATGGGTGGATAATCTCGGTATGGAACTTCGTGATATGCATCCCGGATTGATTATAGGCAGCCGTTTCAGGGCAGATGAAAATGGGAAAAGACACGTAGATTCCAACGGAGACCTGATCGATGATTATGATCAGCGGTTTGAGCGTAACCTGCCCAAATCGCTTGAAGAGGTAGGGGGAAATGATTGGGACTGTGTAATGACCATTCCCGAGAACCAGTGGGGATATCATCGTGACTGGTCGTTGTCGTACGTGAAAACACCTTACGATCTGATTGAAATGATGATGCAGGCGAACGCGTTGAATGGTAATCTGGTGGTCAATTTTGGTCCTGATGATAAAGGGAATATCCGTCAGGAAGAAACCGATATTGCCCGTGAAATAGGTAATTGGATGCGGGTGAATAGCGAGGCGGTATACGGTGTGCACAACTCAACACTGGAGAAGCAGGATTGGGGATACATAACCCAGCGTGATGAGGATATTTATCTAACTGTTTTCAATAAACCAATGAATAACCTTGTGAGAGTGAAATTGCCCAGAGCGAAAAACAACAAGGAAGATGTGACGGTCATCGACAAGGCCGTATTTCTGATAAATGGCGAACCTGCCCGTATTAAAGAGGGATTGCGGGATAAAGCGGGATATGAATATTATGATATTGTGATCCCTGAGAACTTGCAAAAACAAACAATGCCCTTTGTCATAAAAATAAACCTGAAAGAAATAAGCCGTGGAGATCGTGCTGCATATCAACAGGCATTGACGTGATCAGATGAACATGTCATGTTATTATTTACTCATGTATGTACCATCCGTACATCTTCTTTACTCCTTCGTCGATATCAACGGTATGGCGCCATCCCAGTCCGTTTAACCTGGAGACATCGGTCAGTTTTCTCATTGTCCCGTCGGGTTTAGAGCTGTCGAATGTGATCTCCCCTGTGTAACCGATTGTTCTTTTGATCAGTTCCGCAAGAGCATGGATGCTGATCTCCTTTCCCGTGCCAATATTGATATGACAATTCCGTATCTCGGTCTTTCCTTTTGCCAATTCCGGAAAATCTACATTCTCCATAATATATACGGAAGCATCGGCCATATCTTCACTCCAGAGGAATTCCCGCAACGGCTTCCCTGTTCCCCATAATTCGATCCGATTATGGCTTATACTATATTTCCGGAGTATATTTTCTATATCTTGCTGCGTATTGCTACCGGAAATACCCTCTACCGGACGCTTATTGATATCTTGACGGATAGTTTCCCAGTCCCCGTTCATCAATGCTTTCGCCAGATGAATCTTACGGATCATGGCAGGCAGAACATGGCTCTTCTCCAGATCGAAATTGTCGTTCGGACCATAGAGATTGGTGGGCATCACCGCGATATAGTTGGTGGCATACTGAATATTGAAACTTTCGCACATTTTTAACCCTGCAATTTTAGCTATAGCGTAAGGCTCATTGGTATATTCTAACGGTCCGGTAAGTAATGCCTCCTCCGATATGGGTTGCAGTGCCTCCCGGGGGTAGATGCAGGTGCTGCCAAGAAAAAGCAGCTTCTTTACATTGTTACGGAAACTCTCTCCTATGACATTATTCTGGATTTGCAGGTTACGATAAATGAAATCGGCCCGGTAGGTATTGTTGGCAATAATGCCTCCTACATGTGCTGCCGCAAGGATGACATACTCCGGTTTTTCAATCTCGAAGAATGACTTCACAGCGGAAGCATCCTGTAAATCCAATTCCGAGTGCGATTTACCGATAAGGTTAACATATCCCTTCGATTGTAAGTTTTGCCAGATGGCAGATCCTACCAATCCCCGATGACCTGCAACATATATCTTGCTGCTCTTATCCATGATCCTTTTCTCAGTTTAAGTTGATATTATATGCAATACTAATACCAGGAGTGAAAAAATTCTTTTTGAGTATGGCACTATTTTTATTCCCAAACCCCATATCACAATATAGGGAGAAATTGAAATGTTGCACTGCATAACCAGCTATGGGAGAGAAAGCGATCCCACTGTATCCGCTGGCTCCAAATACTGCACCAATACGAGGTTCTACGAAAAATCCGTCTGAAATGCCTTGCTGGGTGAAACGAAAACCTGCCAATGGCATGAGGTAGTTGAATGCGTCATCCGATTTATTCATGATGCTGGATAGGAATTTACCTTCCCCATAGGGATTATTGAAGGCTTTCACACCCAGAGAGATATAGTTGTTAGGGTTAAGAGAGAGGAGGTTGTCCCGCATAAGCCAGCCGATAGTTCCCCCCATACCAAATTTCTTATCACGGCTTGTGTTGGCTGCTATTCCAGCCTCAACCGAAACATTGATATAATTCAATTCCTGTGCTTCTGCTGACTCAACCGCCAGAGCAACAAGCAGAATGACGATAAAAATAGTTCTTTTCATTTTTTTTGATAATTTAGTGGTGACTAATGATGATTGAACACTAATATGCAAATATAGTGAGTTATTCTGTTTTGCCTCTATTTCCTCACTCAATTCTACACCGATTTTTATCTGTATGGGTAAAAAATCTCAGATTTTTTACCTAAGTTTGTGCTTAATTCTGTTGTTTTAAAAAATTTATTTGAATGAATCAAGATAGGCAGATCGCAGAGATCATAGTGAAAGAGCGTGAGCGGCAGTTGAAAGGTATTGAATTGATTGCCTCCGAAAATTTTGTGAGTGACCAGGTGATGCAGGCGATGGGATCGGTGCTGACCAATAAATATGCGGAAGGTTATCCCGGAAGACGCTATTATGGCGGATGTGAAGTGGTGGATATGAGTGAACAGCTGGCAATTGACCGGTTGAAAGAACTGTTCGGTGCCGAATGGGCAAATGTACAACCCCATTCGGGAGCACAGGCCAATGCCGCTGTATTCCTGGCTTGCCTGAAAGCCGGTGATAAATTTCTTGGCTTGAACCTTTCACACGGTGGTCACCTGACACACGGGTCACCTGTCAATTTCTCGGGATTGATGTTTCACCCTGTGGAGTATAATGTGCGTGAAGACAATCAACAGGTCGATTATGATCAACTGGAAGAGGCCGCACGCAGGGAGAGGCCCAAACTGATTGTGGCCGGTGCGTCCGCCTATTCCCGCGAGTGGGATTATGCACGTATCCGTAAAGTGGCCGATGAAATCGGCGCTATTTTTATGGTCGACATGGCACATCCCGCCGGATTGATTGCTGCTGGATTACTCGATAACCCGGTAAAATATGCGCATATCGTAACATCTACGACACATAAAACCCTGCGCGGACCACGTGGAGGCGTGATCATGATGGAAAAAGATTTTGAAAACCCATGGGGACTCACCACACCGAAAGGGGAGGTGAAGATGATGTCTGCCCTGTTGGACTCAGCCGTATTCCCCGGGATGCAGGGCGGTCCGCTGGAACATGTCATCGCCGCAAAAGCCGTTTCATTTTACGAAGCGTTACAACCCGAATACAAAACTTATCAGGCACAGGTGAAGAAGAACGCTGCCCGGATGGCACAGGCGTTCATCGATAAAGGATATAAGGTCGTTTCCGGTGGTACGGATAACCATCTTATTCTGGTTGATTTGCGTACAAAATTCCCTGATCTGACAGGTAAGGTAGGGGAGAGAGCATTGGTGGAAGCCGATATCACTGTCAACAAAAATATGGTGCCTTTCGACAGCCGTTCTCCATTCCAGACATCGGGACTGCGGTTCGGTACGCCAGCCATCACCACACGTGGTGCAAAAGAGGAATTGATGGAAGAGGTAGTGGAAATGATCGATACCGTACTCTCAAACCCGGAGAATAACGTAACAATTGCAGCTGTACGTGAAAAGGTGAATGCTACCATGAGACAATATCCACTGTTTGGGTGGTGATTTGAGAGAGGGGGAGATGAGCATCCTTCAGACTGAAATACAATATGTTCCCGGCGTTGGTCCCAGGAGAGCAGAGATACTCAATAAGGAGATCAATATTTTTACGGTGGGAGACCTGTTGAGGTGGTATCCCTACCGCTATATCGACAGGAGCCGGATCTATTATATCCATGAAATCAATAATTCGATAGCCTATATCCAGTTGAAAGGAAGGATCACCTCCTTCGAATCTTTTGGTGAAGGGCGGAGCAGACGCTTAGTGGCCCATTTTACCGACGGAACCGGTTTCGTAGATATGGTCTGGTTCCAGGGACTACGCTTTATCGAAGGAAAATACAAGCTCAATCAGGAATATGTAATGTTCGGTAAACCCACTCTGTTCAACGGCAAGTGGAATATCGCTCATCCTGAACTTGATCCCTTCATGAATGAGTCGGATCGCCCCGAAGGGTTGATGGCGATGTACAACACCACGGAGAAGATGAAGAACCACTATCTCAACTCCAGGGCGATGCAGAATATTATCGGAAATGCTTTCGGACTGATAAAACAACCACTGCCGGAGACGCTTTCTCCCGATGTAGTAAAGGAGGCGAAGTTGATGCCGTTCCATGATGCGATAGAAAATGTCCATTTCCCCAAATCAGCACCTCTGCTACGTGATGCGGAGTTTCGTTTGAAGTTTGAGGAACTCTTTTATATCCAGCTTAATATTGTCCGTTATGCATCGGAAAGGAAAGGGAAACTGAACGGGTTTATCTTCAAAAAAGTGGGTAGTCATCTCAATTCATTTTACCAGCAAAAACTCCCTTTCCCGCTTACCAATGCACAGAAACGAGTGATCAAAGAGATTAGGAAAGACACGGCATCGGGAAAACAGATGAATCGACTGTTGCAGGGAGATGTAGGTAGTGGTAAGACGCTGGTAGCGATTATGTGTATGCTAATAGCGCTCGATAACGGCTTTCAATCCTGTTTGATGGCACCGACCGAGATCCTGGCGTCACAACATTTCGAGACTTTTACTCGGATGCTCTCAGGAATGAATTTGAAGGTGGAGTTGTTGACTGGTTCCACCAGGAAAAAGGAACGTGAAAGGATCCATGCCGGTTTACAATCGGGAGAAGTCGATATCCTGATCGGTACCCATGCCCTGGTTGAAGACACGGTGCAGTTCCGTAACCTTGGATTTGTTGTGATCGATGAACAGCACCGTTTTGGGGTAGCGCAACGAGCTAAGTTATGGACAAAAAATAACCAACCTCCGCATGTGTTGGTGATGACAGCCACTCCTATCCCCCGCACGCTGGCGATGACGGTGTATGGTGATCTGGATGTGTCGGTGATCGACGAATTACCGCCCGGCAGAAAGCCGGTGCAGACACTTCACCGGTATGATAAGAAACGGGGTGCGCTCTATGAGTTTATCCGGGAGCAGATCCGGACGGGACGGCAGGCATATATCGTCTATCCGTTGATTGAGGAGAGTGAAAAACTCGATCTGAAAAATCTTGAAGAAGGATACCAGCATATCAAAGAGGCTTTCCCTGAATTTACCGTTTGTAAGATGCACGGACGGATGAAGTCGGCCGAAAAGGATGAGGTGATGCGGCAGTTTGTGGCCAATGAATCACAGATCATGGTATCGACTACTGTCATAGAAGTGGGAGTGAATGTGCCTAATGCCAGCGTAATGGTAATTGAGAGCGCACAACGATTCGGCCTTTCCCAATTGCATCAGTTACGTGGACGGGTAGGGCGGGGAGCCGACCAATCCCACTGTGTACTGATCACACCCTATGAGATCTCATCCGATACCCGTAAGCGAATGGAGATCATGACTGAAAGTAATGATGGATTTGTTATTGCTGAAGCCGATTTGAAGCTGCGCGGCCCGGGCGATCTGGAAGGAACCCAGCAGAGTGGTATCCCTTTCGACCTCAGGATCGCCGATCTGGTAAGAGATAACAATATTCTTTACCGTGCCCGTGAGATCGCCGAAGAACTGATTGAAAAAGATTCCCAACTCGAACAGCCGGAACATCTGGTATTGAAACAACAATTGGACCGCCTGGGTGGAAACCGCTACGAGTGGGGCAGAATTAGCTGAATGAAGGTCCCTGCAATATTACAAAAATCCAATTCAAAATAAAACTCCTACTGAAAAATGTATTGAAGTGTAATATTATCCCTGTTTTGTCTTTTTGTCTGCGTTTATTTGAGTGGCTCTTCCATGATACGCCAAAGCGGATAGCTTATTCTTACGCCGAAACGATCGAGTTTTTTATCAGTAAAACCAGTGAAAATTCCAACTCTCCCCAAACCTAAAAATCCAATGGAATAGCCCCCCTCCAGATAGAATTTCCTGTTTTCGGTAGATAATCCGTGCAAATGAACCGCTTCATCGAATGAGAAACGTTGGAGGAAAGATAGATTCTTCAAGAAGAGATATTGAGATTGATAGTTCAGATGTCCTTCTATCCACCATTCTCCTGAAGCAGTATAAGGATCCAGCAGGTTGAAACTGCGGTTGAGTTCGGATGCGGTGAACAGCATTTGGTTATTTCTGAAATAACGAAAGTCATTCAGGTATAATCTTTTGGAAGATAAAAATGCACCACCGGAAAACAAGTAATCCATCTCTTCGAAAGGGGAGATCTTTACCGTCTGGGAAATTGATGAGGAGATATGCTCGTACAACGGTGCAGCACTATCGGTAAACGGATTGATCCCCTTTTTGTATGTAATCGTGAAAGTAGGGTATTGTGTCGAGACGTACCATTTCCTGCCTTCCCTTACACGGTAACGGTAACGTGGCGTGTAGGACAGTTCTATCGTAAAATCCGTGGCTGTATGTTCGGGATATAAGGCTGCATCGGAAGGAATATTTTCAGGAACATCCTTACCGATAAAATTAAACGAAGTACGGTTACTTAGGACTGATCGTTTATCAATTTCCGTACCAGTACTCAAATGTAATCCATTGGCAATATCTATGGAATGGTCGACTTTGATATAACGGCTGTCATAAAACCGGATGAAATTCTGCCCCAGATCGATAGCTGTAAGCGTGTTCATCAATCTCGACTCTCCATTTTCGCCGTTCACATCCCGGGAAATATGTCCTGCGGAGAAATTAAACCGTCCGAGCGACATGGGTGCATAATTCAACGAAGTGGAAACATGCCATAGCCATTCTTTCCGTGCCGTTGTGTAATAAAGCGACGGTGAAACGGAGAAATTCCGGTTTTTATCGATCGTCCGCTTAAAGGAAAATGTTTGTCCCAGCCAAAACCCGTCGGCGAAATTGTACTCTTTAAAACCTCCTATCAACCCGCCGTAACGAAGTGAAAGATCCTCATTCATTTTCCAGGTACCTCCCTGGGTAATCTTTCCGAACATCGTTTTGGGGTTTTCTCCAATTGATAATACTACCTCATTCCTATCTTTATCTGTATAGTTAATAGAGTCGTTACCCGACAATGAATCCCTAATCTGGTAACTTCTTAACTCATCATAACGAAGCGGTAATTCCCGGATATTAGTCCAAAAGGTTGAGTCCCTCCTCCATGCCAGGGTATCCACTTTCATCTTTACCCTTTCGATATCTTTTATCTCGAGCGATTCCCGCTGTTTTTTCACCTCTTCCGGTTCTACCATCTGGTTCATCAGTTTCGACATCTTATAGGCTTCTTTGTTGGATAGTTTTTCCTTTTGGGCCAATTTGTCCAATTCGTCCGATATCTTCTTCTCTTTAGGTGATATTTTTCGATCTTCCTGTTTATCAGACAGTTCCATTTCCTTGATGGAAGTCGGATTCCGAGTCTTATCGACCTGTACCGAATTATATTTCATCGATGCATAATACCTCCCCGATCCTTTCACACCCATCGTATTTATTGTCACACTCATATCATAGGTGGTGGGCAAGTAGACCGACGATTGTACCTGATGGTAATTGATGCGGTAGTGCGTGGTAGTACCCAGCTCGCTTGCAACGAGGTCGGCTATATATACGTTCCATGTATCTTCCAGGATATAGATATAACCCGAGAAAAGATCCGGATTTTTCTTTCTGGGAATTACTTTGATCTTGTTGACGATATGGTCGGGTTGATAATCCACATTCTCCAATTTGAAAGTATAAAACCTGAATGCATCGGAGGAGAGAGGGGAAATCTTCCCGTTCAATTTGTTGTTGTAGATACTTGAGGTCATGATGCTCAACCCTTTGTCCACATTGAACTCTTTGGGAATGGAGCTTTTCAGTGCGATCACATTCTGCTGGTAAGTTTCAGGCGACGTAAACTGGATGTTGCTTTTGGATTCCATCACCAATGGTTTTCCTATAAGGGAATTGAGATCGAAATCGATAGTGTTGACTTTCATGGTGCGTTTAAGGATTCCCGGGATCTTGTCGATGGTAAGGTTTCCCTTTATATAGGCTTCAGAGGTATATTCCTTTATTTGATACCGGTAATAGGGAGCATGGGCAATCGCTTTTCGCATGATTCGGTAGGCTGGATCTTCGTTGTTCTTGTCAGCGTATACTACCACTTCTTTCAACATATAGGATGTTTCCTGGAGTTCCACACGGATATTTTGATTTTCTTTTCCCATTACGATGCTTTTCGTGGTGCTCTCATATCCGAGAGAACGAAATTCACAGGAATAAGTACCCGGTTCGAGGGCAGTCTGAAATTCACCGAGATTATCAGCAGTAATTCCTTTGGCAATTTCGTAAATATAAATGGTGGAGTTCGGAATGGTTTCCCCTTTTTTATTGACAATAACTCCTTTGAGTTGTTGCGCCTGCAGGCTTGCGGGCGCGACTAAACAACTCAATATGAATAGCGCAAATTGCTTCATATCCTAATTGTTAAATAGAGATAGTGGTGGCAAGGTTATTCAGTTGTTATTACCAGTTCTTTACCTTCTGCCAGTTGATCGTGTTGAATAAACCATCCTTTTATGGTTTCGTTGCCGTATCTGATCTGTTGTATCTTCTTTCCTTTGCCCTCTTTTCTGATGGTAAATTCCTTGCCGTTACCCAAAGAAAACTTCACCTCGTCGAACAGGGGGACAGAGATGATGTATTCCGGATCGGCCGGTGAATATGTATATAATCCGATGGCATTGAACACATACCATGCCGACATCTCACCCGCATCGTCCATACCTGAATAGGCTAGCTTCTCGGCTCCCATATCGTAGAAGCGGTCCATGATACTGTCGAGCACGCATTGTGCTTTTTCTTGCCTGTCGATAAAGTAATAGGTGTAGGGTATGGAGTGGCCGGGCTGGTTGCCATGGCAGTAATTGCCTATAAAACCGGTCATGTTATGTGCTTCGTATCCTCTCCAGGGTTCGGTGAAGAGGGAGTCGAGCTTCTGTTCCACAGCCTTGTAGGAAGGGTAGAGTGCGATCATCCCTTTCGGGTCATGCGGAGCAAAGAAGAGTGATTGCCATGCATTTGCTTCCCTGTACATATAGGCGAAGTAGGGATAGTAGGGATCAAAATCCTCAATCCAGTTCCCGTTGTCGATCTTTCCTCTCCAAAAACCGGTGGAAGGGTCAAACAGATTTTTGTAGTTATTGGAGCGTTCCATGAGTAACGAGTAATTCTCCTTATCACCCAGTTTTTTTGCGATCAGGGCAGTGGCATAATCATCATAGGCATACTCTACCGTTTTTGTGACCGCTGCCTTGTATTCATCCCATGTAGGCACGTTGGTGGTATCCTTCTCCGCGATCCAGCCACGTTCGATGTACTCATTCAGGTAAGGTCTGCCGCCACGACCGGGAGCCGTGGCATTCTTCAGCAGCAGCTTGTAGGCTCGTTCCAGATCAAAATCGGTAATACCCCGAAGGTAAGTGCCAGCCACGAATACCGAAGCATGGTCACCATGAAAGAAGGTAGGCATATAACCACCTCTTTTCTCTCCCATGTCGGTGATCGATTTGACCACATCTATGGTCACATCGGGTGATATCATACCTAATAGCACCAATTTATTGCGGTAGTCGTCCCAGAACGAAGGTTGGGTATAGTACCGGAATCCTTTATTGACTACCTCTCCTCGCGCATCGGTGAAATCGCCATTCACATCACTCCGCAGGGCGGGCCAGAGGAATGAGCGATAGAGGGTGGAATAGAAAATACCTTTTTCACGCTCGGTACCACCGGATACCTTGATGTTCGACAGCAACTTATTCCAGGTTGAATCGGCTTCTTCACGTACCTGATTGAAGCTTTTGTGCAGCATTTCCTTTTCCAGGTTCATCTTTGCATTTTCAATGCTGACAAACGAAAATCCAATCCTGAGTTCCAGCGGATCCTTCTTGCGGTTCTCCCCGAAGCTCACTATGGAAACTTCGTGCTTGTTATCTTTCTCTTGCCGGATATCTTTTACCGGATAGTTGGATACAGCATAGAAATAGATCTTTCCTTCGGCATCCTGAGAACCGGAAAATGTATATTCATCCACTTTTTGTATACTCCAGTCCTTCACATGGTTGTTGGACCGGGTCATGTCGGCAATAAGTTTTTTGTCTGCTCCTTTGGGATAGGTATAGCGGTGAAAGCCGCAACGTAATGTGGAGGTCAATTCCACATCTATACCGTATGTCTTGAGAAATACCTGGTAGTAACCCGGATGGGCCGATTCGTTTTTATGGCTGAAGGTGGAAGCGTAATTTCCGGGTTTGATCTCTCCGGTGAAAGGTAACAGGGGGATATGCAACAGATTCCAATGCCCTTTATTGGTGTGCGAAAAACCGTAGATCACTGTGTCCTCGTACTGATAACCCGTGCCGCTTCGGAACTGGGTGACAGGGCTCAATTGCACCATGGCGTTAGGCAGTGAACTCCCCGGGAAAACTTCTGCACCCCAGGTGCGTTGTTTCCAGGTGCGTACGTATCCCAAATCTTCAGGCTCCCATAGCGTGGCTGTGCCTAAAAAAGGATTTACATAACGGGTTATTTTTTTTTCGATTTTACCCGAGCAGCCCAATAAAATAATTGCTAAAAGGATAACCGGTGAGATCTGTTTCATAATGTCGTTGAAGTTTAAGAATTGAATAGAGCAACGAAGATAATCAAAATAAATTAATTTCTGAAGTGCTTGTCTGCGAAATTCAAGTAACACTCCCAGTCATAGTCCATCACGTCATGCTCTCCTGCCCGTATATGATACCCGATATCTTCCATAATAGGTTGATGTATCTTCGGCATTTCATCGGAATCAATAGCTTTCAATCCGTATAATTGATATACTTTGCCGGCATGGTAAGCTGATAGAAATTCTCCTCTGGGATCCGCCCAAAGGTCGTTTTCTGCACTTGCCACGTACACTTTTCTGGGAGCCATCAAAGCAATAAGCTGATGTTGGTCTGTGGGTAGTTCTTCATCCCTGTCGTTGTACTGCAGGAAATTATTGCAGAACCAATGAGGAAAATTTTTATTGATCACGGCGATGGTTTCTCCGAACTTCCTCCGGAAAAGGGCAGCTCCTCCACAGCCGGAATTATTGGAAATTACAATCTTGAAACGCTCATCCTGCGCTCCTGCCCAAAGCGCTGCTTTCCCCTGGCGGGAATGTCCCATGATGGCAATCTTATCACCATCTATCTTTTCCTCTGTTTCCAGGAAATCGACTATGCGGCTTGAACCCCAGGCCCAGGCGCCGATAGCCTGCCATTCGTCGGGAACAGTGACTTCCGGACCATATCCCGGAAAGAGAGAGAGGATACTATATTCTTTCAATTCCGGACTATCGGGGAAAATATCATGATAACACATCGTTGCTACGGCGTATCCCCGATCGATGATTTTATCATAGTTCCACCGGCTTTTCTGAGTACCTCTTTCCCTGTCGTGATGATCCGGACCTTTTATCAGTTGAAGAGTAGGAGAATAAAGAACGGTTATATCTGAAGTGGTACTATGATTTCCTTTGAAATTGTAACCTATAAAGACAGGAACTTTTCCCGTTATGTTATTGGGTATGTAGATCAATAAAAGTGCTTCGATCTTTTTCTTTCCATTCGAGAAAGTGAATTTTACCTGCTTGCCGGTAGCCTTGCCTCCCATGGCATTGGGATTTTCGACCATTGTTTCATACGTAACGTCGATCTTTCCGGTTGGGGTACGACCATATACCTGAGACGTGAATAGTTCCAGGAGTTCAGGCCTTCTCTGCTTTTCCCACTGTTCTGTGGTGCTGATTTTCTCTCCCTTACTTCCTTCGAGGAGTTTGGGAAGCGTATATACAGGAACTTTCGATTCGTCGTAATTGACGTTTTGTTGGGCATATACCACTGTCGTAAAAAGGGATATGATCAATAGGATAGCTGCTTTCATTGTTATAAATGGCTGTCGTTTGTTTGACAAAAATAGGCTAAATATATCAAAAATCACCTCTTTAAATCGAACTTGCATCATCTTTTCTTACATTTGCACGGTAAAATAGGGATGAAGGTTATTCATCCTTCGAAAAAAAAGTCATATGAACCGTATTATATCTATCTTCTTAGCCGACTTTCTTGTAATCGTATTATTTCCTACATGGGAAGTAGCAGCCGCACAATTGAATCCGGGTGAAAAAAATGCTTTGGATGTAAATCAGTCATCAGTAATAAAAAAGAATAAGAAAGAGTATAAAACTATCAGGGTTATCTATCCGATGGGATCGAGAGAGGGTACTTCCGGTCCGAGGACCGTCATGGAGATGTCCGGTGGCTGGGCACGTATTACTACCGTCAGCAACAGGATGGATCCCGATGCACCAGTGCAGTCGACTTATCTCGATTATAATAGCAGTAAAGAGATCAAAACAGCTTTGTTGAAAGGAGATGAAGCTATTTACACTACCCGTTCGTTTACGCTCAATCAGGGGCTTGAATTTTTGGAAGAGACAGAAACGGTTGCCGGTTACAAATGCAAGAAAGCAAAGACCATCATCAACTCCAATACTTTAGAGATATGGTATACGGATGAACTGGGGATGTACGGTTCCGTACAACCGGGAGTAGCTATTCCGGAAGGAGTGGTGTTGAAAGTGGTCAGAAACGGCAATACTGTGGCGGAGGCGAGTGAAGTAGAGCTTATTAAACAAGAGACAGCTTTGGAGCCTGTATTGCAGGGTTCTGAGATGAAAGCATCCGCTTTTAATTATAAGATTCAGCAAAGTCGTGTGGTCGCGGTCAGCGTCTTTGATCATGAGAGTATTTACTTCAGGGATATACCCAAAGTAACCCGTCTGGATGAAGGAAAAGTGCTGCGGTTCGCTAACGGTTCCATCCTGATGAAAAAAGTGAAATTACCTGAAGAGAACGCAGGCTATGCCATCTTTGCCGAATTGTCCCACTATTCGGAAGGTGATGCTTACGACCGTACCGGATCGATCTTCATAATCCCGATGGAAAGGGAACGTTCCTTTTTCGACGGCCTCCTTCATGGCAGGGATAGCCTTCCCCTATACCATGACAAGGACGGAAAACAGTATGAGGGGATGATGGTTACCGACGATTATCTTCCCCCATTGGAGTTGATGCGTTTTTACACCTCGTTTGGAGTACGCGGATATAATCACATTGAAGTGGCGGATTATAACTGGCCCGACTCTGTTGTTTTCAAGCAGGAGGTTACCGACTATGCTTCCAGGTTGAAGGGTGAAGTGTGGGTAGGGGCCTGGATCGGTAATTATTCACATGACGGTCATAACGTCACTTTAAACATAAAATATTATCCCCAATCGGCAAACAAGGCGAAAGAGGTATATCCGCTTTTTGCCACCGTTAATATTATGGAGATGGTCGGTCAGGCGTATCCCGACAATCTCTTTCGGAACGATTCTCTCTCCGTGAATTTTAAGGTTGATAAGGATATAAAGAACGCTTATATCCGCTATATATCCACCGGACATGGTGGATGGGGTGGAGGAGATGAATTCAATCCTAAACTGAACGAGATTTTTCTGGATAACAATCGAATTATAGCTTATACCCCCTGGCGGGAGGATTGCGGCAGCTATCGTATACTTAACCCTGCTTCGGGTAATTTCGCGAACGGGCTTTCTTCTTCCGACCTGAGCCGGTCGGGTTGGTGTCCCGGAACAGTGAGTTATCCGGTATATGTTCCCGTAGGCGATCTGAAAGCGGGTGAACACCTACTGAAAGTGGCGATCCCCGTGGGCGATCCCTCCGGCAATAGTTTCAGTTACTGGTGTATTTCCGGGGTGCTGGTAGGTGATTTCATCGAATAGCAGGGTATATCCAGTTGCATTGAAACTTTGGGAAACATTTCTTGTTTACATTATATCCATAATCTGTAGTCATGATGCAGTGGGAAAGTTAAGTGTTCAACCGATTATAATACAGGAATTTATATACGTGTTCAAAAACTATCCAAATCCGTTTCAGCGGTACAAGTACAACGGAAAGAAGTTGGACCGGGAGTTCGGGCTGGACATGTATGACTATGGAGCACGTCATTACGAAGTGGCACTTGGCAGATGGTTTACGGTGGATCCGCTGGCGGAGAAGTCTCCGTATGTGTATTGCTTTAATGACCCGATCAACTATTTAGATCCGGACGGAATGAAAGGAATTCTGTCTAGATTAAGACAATGGATGGCAAATAATCCCAAAACAATGGCGAGGATTGATGTCGAGTTAAAAGTGATCGGAGGCTTAGCCGAAGGAACTGCGGGATTAGTGACAGCGGTTGGTGGATCCCCTTACGGAGTAGGTGCTTTTTTACATGGAGCTGATGTTGGAGGTACGGGAATAAACCAATTGATAACAGGTGAATTCTCCAGCACAACTACAAGTCGTGCGTTATAGGAAGCAGGAGTACCGGCACAAGTGGCGGAAAAAGTTGATATAGGAGTGAGCGCGACTTTAACTATGGGGACAAGTGTGGCTTTATCTGCAGGTACAAGTATAACTTCAAGTTCAACAAAAATAGCAACTCCTGCAATATCACAAACAGCCGCTAAATGTTTTGTTAGAGCCGCATCAAGAAATAGAGCAAGAAAAAGCCTTTAAAAAATTACAAGAGTTTTTATAGTATGGAGCCCCGAAAATCGGGGCTTCATTGTTTTATAAGGTCAGAATAAATTTTATAGTTTTCTTCATCAAAACAAACAAAAATTACCTTTTCTATTTTGTCTGTTTTAGTTAAAAAATCAGACACAGTTTGAATGGCGATTATAGCAGCTTTTGTTTTAGGGAACTTATAAATGCCTGTGCTGATATTGGGAAATGAAATAGTGTGTATTGAGTTTTCTAATGCAAGTTTAAGGCTGTTCCGGTATGCTGATGATAATAAATTTTCCTCATTATTCTTACCGTTGTTCCAAACAGGTCCGACAGTATGAATAACAAATTTTGCAGGAAGTTTTCCGGCAGTTGTTATAACAGCTTCACCGACTTTACAACCGCCTTGTTTACTTCGGATTTTTTGACAATCTTCGAGTATCGC
Organism: Proteiniphilum sp.; assembly: GCF_034927365.1. GTDB lineage: Bacteria > Bacteroidota > Bacteroidia > Bacteroidales > Dysgonomonadaceae > Proteiniphilum. Next base: position 231,867 of record NZ_JAYFQD010000005.1, read on the forward strand.
TTTTCCACCAGCTTTATGAATTGCACCATCAACTCCACCACCACCGAGTAAAGACGTGTTTGCAGCGTTTACAATGGCATCCACTTCTATTTTTGTAATGTCACCTTTTATCAGTTCTATCATTTTTTCAGTTTACTTTACCATCCAATAAAATCAATCTTTCATTCTTTCTTTGGTCAGCTTTGAGTTGATGATTTTCGCCAGAACGCTTCTTTTCATTTTCATCGAGTTGGGAAATCAATATCAGTTGCTTATTTAGTTCGTAGCTCTGAAGCTCTACCATGTGATATGCACGTTCTATCCACTATATTGTTTTTTGACGAAATTATATTGCAAATATATGAAACTATATTGTATTTCTGCTTTCAAAATAATGCAAACAGTATGGGAATATGGAGTAAAGGCTCAGAATAAAAGAAAATGTTTTGAGAGAGTGTTTTATTAAAAAATGCTGTTACAGATGTGAATATTCTGGACTAAGCTAGCCAGTTATTCATTCATCTGTAACAGCAGTGCATTCTTATTTTATTTTTATCTTAAAATTTTATATTGGCACCACCTGATAACCAGAAGCCAGGTTGCGGGATGTTGCCGAAATCGATATGGGTGGTGTTGAAAATATTGTTTGCGTTGACAAAGAGATCGACGCGGGGAAATTTGTAACTAGCCTTTACATCCAAAAGGGAGAAAGGGGTAAAGTTCACCCGTTCTCCCGCCTTGGAATTGACATACTGTACATAGGATCCCTCCCTTTCCTGCCAGCGGAAATTCCATGATAGGGTAAGGTTTTTTACCACATCGTGATGCAGTGCTGCCGTAAATTTGTGACGGAGGTTGTTCATCACATAATTCGATATCAGATTGTCTTCTACCCTGTTCCGGTCGAGGAACATATATCCTATATCGAAAGAACGGAAGGGCTGGCCGGTACCAAACCATTCTTTCAGGTTGAATCCCAAGGTAGCTTCAAATCCCTTTGTGTTGATTTTCGTGAGGTTCCTTGACTCCCACTTTGCTTCAGGAACCGATTTTACCCAGTCTATCATATTCCTCCCTTTGATGTAGAAGGCGGATATGCCACCCTTGACAATAGGATGGATATATTTTACCCCGGCTTCGAATGCCTCCGACATTTCGGCTTCAAGATTACTGTTGCCAATATGTGTTTGGGTTGTATACCAGAGATCGGTGAAGGTGGGCATACGGGTGGCTTTGTTCCAAGAAGCATACAACCTCAGTGATTCCGATGGCCTGTAGGATGCGTTGAGCGCAGGATAGAGATCGAATTTATTCACCACAGCCGTATTGTAGTTCAGTAACCCACCTACCAAGAGGGTAAATTGGTCGAAAATAAAATTATGCTCCAGGAAATAGTTGATATGGGTACGGTTGTCTGAATAGGTATATTTACCGATCGTATCTTCCATCGGTTTGCCCAGACCACTGCTCAGAATACCTTCATTACGGAACTCTCCTCCAAAGCCGGTGATACCCCATCGCGAGATATATTGCATATTGAGATTCATCCCGAAGACATCACTCCGGTGGTAATTATGGCCTTTATAAGTAGCGGGTATATCAGGCGTGCCATCCCGATAGAGTTGGAACTCGTCATAGTGCCTGCTCCAATAGATACGCGGGATAAATTTCAGTTTCTCACCGGTTTCACCACGAATCGATGCGAAAATACCCCGGGTGTCGTCGAATTGGTTAGGGTGTGCGGCAGAGTAAAAGGTGTTGGCTCCCTGTTTTTTGTCGTTTAACCCTGCCTGAAAATCAAGATGAGCTCCTTCTATCTTGAATCGGCTCTGCCAGAGTAAATTGACGATATTATAATCACTGTTCGGTATATACCCGTCGGAGTGTTTATATCCCCCCGACAAGGTGTGCAGCGAGTTATCCGCCTTATAAGCACCCCTTGCTTCAGCCCCGAAAAGCCCGTGCATGCCCCCTTCCAGTTTCGCGAAGCCGTTCGATTCGCTGTCTTTCCGGGTGATAATATTCACACCGCCGGAAAAGGCGCTGGCTCCGTAAACCAATGATGATGGACCCTGCACGATCTCGATCCGTTCGATATCGGAGAGATTGACCGGAATGTTAAAACTATAATGTCCTGTGTGAGGGTTGGTGAGGTTTACACCGTTGAGGAGGATGGCTGTCTGGTCGAATGACCCGCCGCGAAGGGAGATGTCCGCCTGTACGCCGTGCGGCCCGCGTTGCAGGATATCTACGCCTGCCACGTAATTCAGAAGATCTTCAATACTGCGAACGGGTGCCCGTTCAATCTCCTGTCTCGTTATAACGGTTACCTGCTTGGCTGCCACGTTCAATGGCAGATCAATTTTAGAAGCGGTAACCACTACCTCATCCAGCTCTGTAGGAGGAATGGAATCTGTGGATGTTTCGGTATAGATCCGTTCTACCGGTTCCACTGAAGCCGCATGAGCGCTTATCAACGCACAACCCGACAGTACGCCGATGGTGACTGCCTTGTGAAGGCTGTTGAAGATGCTATACGACTTACGGGCGAATCGTTTGAAACGAAATACCTTCATCGTGTTCAATTGTTTTTTACGCATATTTTATACAGTTTTGTAAGAATGCGGTACAAAAATAGTATATTTTCGTTAAGATGTACTGTGGAGCGCGAGAATAAAATCTGTTGGGTTAGTGTCGGAGCTCTGTTAAAACCCGAAAAAGGAGAAATGTACATTCCCGTATTTTCGCTCTTCCTTGAAATGAGGGAGATGTGAAAAGTGATGGTTTTTAGAATGTTCCATGACAAAGAATCCTCCCTCTTTGACCAGTTGTTTTTCAAGGATGATCTCGGGAATTTTCGCCGCATCAGGCAGGTCATATGGAGGATCGGCAAAGATAAAATCGAATTGTTGCTTCATGGAGTGCAGGTATTTAAATACATCTGCTTTTACAGGAAAGAGCTCCTTCGCTCCAAGTTTTTCCTGTGCCTTGCATATAAAATTAAAATGATTCTGGTTCTGTTCTACACTTACGACATAACTGCAACCCCTCGAAATCAGCTCAAAGGCAATGCTCCCTGTACCGGAAAAGAGGTCCAAAGCAGTGGTCTCTTCCCAATCCAGAAGATTGTTGAGGACGTTGAAAAGGCCTTCTTTTGCAAAATCCGTTGTAGGACGAGCTTTCAGATTTGATGGAACCTGAATTCTTCTGGACTTGTATTTTCCTCCGATTATACGCATAGGGCAGCCAATATATCTGTGGGAAGTATTTTCTTTTGTTCTTCTGTCAGGATCACCCTCGGATTCAATTCTATCAGCTCCATTTTCCGGATCAGTTTTCTAAGCAAGTCGACCGTCGTTTTTTGGGATTGGATCTCTCCGGAAAGGAAAAGACGATCCATCGATTGGTCGAAATTAAGTTTTTCCCATATGCTCGCGATAAAATAGGTTGCATCGTGAGGGTCGATGGCCAGAAAAGTGTTGGTAGAGAGAAGCTTATTCCCCGAAAAGCAGATAATGGTTACATATTTGTCATGAAAATCAACGAAGCAGCATTTCCCGCTTCCATTATTACCATATGATCTGAACAGATAAGTAAGAATGGAACTGTGATGTTGGAATGTTGGATTCCACAAACTCCGGGAAAGAAATGAATGTACTTCTTCATCCATATTGAAGATTGTTTTCAGTGTACTGTCCGGGATTGTATCGGTGAGAATAATGCCCTTCGTATCATGAAAATTGAATCGGAAGATCTCTTCCATCCGCTTCTTTTCAAAATAGGCATCGGGAATAAGCGTGTAGAAAGGAGAAACGATTGTAACCCTTACCTGGTTGAAAGCGTGACTGAAAAAACCGAGGTCGAAAATTAGTTTTTTAATGTTATCCGAATAGGAGAGTTTACCTCCCAATCCGGTTTCCTGACAATGAAAAATAGAGGAATCACCAGGACAGGAGATAGAAAAAGAAAACCCATTCGGTGACAGCCGAATGGATAAGTTATATCTTTCCGAATATGCCAAATCTATATTTTCAGGTAAAAACATATATTCATACCGGGAGGCTTTTATTCCCAGTTGCCAGCATTATTGTTAGCTACATCCAGTGAACCTACCTGCATTCCGGGATATCTATTCCCCGGACGATCAAGTATCTCCTGAATTTTCTGATTCAGTAATTTTTGGTTCAGGTCTCCCAAATAGACAAGATAGGGAGTTTTTGCTTCAAATACCTGAATGGGGTAACCCGCTGCCGTAATTAGCCAATCGACCCCCATCTCAAATTTTGTACCGTTACCATAAGGCACGAATGGCAAAGAATCGGGGATGAAATTGTGTCGATTCGAATACAAAACATCAATCACCGGAGAGAAGATAGAGTCCCTCACCAGTTGAGGCCCATTTTTTGTCTCATCCCACAGACCTGCCGCTTTGATAGCTTTTTCACTGCCTGAACGGATGATCTGCATAGCCTTCGCTTCTGTCATGCCGGCTTCTAACTGATCCTCGGTGAGATCCCCAACTTTTACTACCGTTGGAATTCTTCCCTCTTTTACGAAATGAGTTAGCGTGTCAAAACTGGCTGTGTAAGAACCGGTTTGGGTGCGTAATGCGACCTGTGCGGTGCGGATATCCACCAACCGCTGGATAACAGCCCGGTCACGTTTTGCTACTTCGGTATTAAAATCAATTGGTCCCTGGATGCTTCTCCAGCTAACGTAAGCCAAAAGAATAATAGCTATAGTTAAAAGCACCCTTATCACAATTTTCATCGACCTTTCCTTTTTTTAATGTCTATATTGCTTTAATTTCGATGATCCGATTTTAGACTACAAATTTAGAAAAACAATGATAATTGTGCTACTTTTACGGCAAAAATTGCCAAAAAGATGGTAAATGGTTTTTTTATTGAGAAAATCAGGGGGAATTTCCCGTTTAACTTTACAGATGACCAGCAGAAGGCTCTGGAAAAGATTGTCGATTTCCTTTTTTCAGGAATCGATGATCATCTCTTTTTGCTGACAGGTTACGCGGGGACAGGAAAATCCTCTCTTATCGGGAGTCTAGTGAAGACGATGACCGAATTCAGGCAAAAGACCATTTTACTGGCACCTACCGGCCGGGCTGCCAAAGTTTTCTCCGGCTATGCAAACCAGTCAGCCTTTACCATTCATAAGAAGATATATCGTCAACAAAAGTTCGCCGAAGGATCACCTCACTTCTCTCTTATTGAAAATGTGCATAAGCATACGCTTTTTATTGTGGATGAGGCATCGATGATCAGTAATGAGTCGTCTGATTTTTCTATTTTCGGCTCTGGTCGTTTGTTGGACGACCTGATAGAATATGTCTATTCTTCCCAGGGATGTAAAATCCTGTTTGTGGGCGACAGCGCTCAGTTACCCCCTGTAAAACAGGATAATAGCCCGGCACTCGATAAAGATATACTCCGTTCCTACTCTCTGCAGGTGATGGAGGCGACCTTAACCCAGATCGTGCGCCAGGAAGAAGAGTCGGGTATTCTCTACAATGCTACCCGGTTGAGGAATGCCTTGAGATCTCAAAAGATGGATGAGTATCCGAAGTTGAAAGTGAATAGCTTTGCAGATGTGAAATGCATTACGGGGACAGAACTGATCGAAGAGATATCTGAAGCATACAGTCGTGAAGGAATAGAGGAGACTATCGTTATTTCCCGTTCCAATAAACGGGTAAATGCCTATAATAATGGAATCAGGAACAGGGTGTTGTATCGTGAGGAGGAGATATCCATGGGAGATATTCTCATGATCACAAAAAATAACTATTTCTGGGTAGAGAATTATGAGAATCTTGATTTTCTGGCTAACGGTGAATTTGTGGAGGTGTTGCGTGTGAGAGGGGAAGAGGAGATGTATGGTTTCAGGTTCTGCAATGTGTTGTTGTATCATCGCGACTATGAAATCGAGTTTGAGGCGAAGATTATTTTGGATGTATTGCATACCGAAGTCCCGGGATTGACGAGAGAGCAAAGTGATCAGCTTTTTTTCAATGTGATGGAGGATTATGCCGATATCACCCGCAAACGGGAAAAATATAGGAAAGTAAAGGCCAATCCCTGGTTTAATGCCTTGCAGGTAAAGTACGGATATGCGGTTACCTGTCATAAGGCGCAGGGCGGGGAGTGGAAGAATGTATTCCTCGATCTGGGATATATCCAGAAGTCTTATATGGGAGAGAACTTCTATCGTTGGCTATATACCTCTGTTACCCGTAGTTCCCGGAAGTTATTTCTTGTGAATTTGCCGGATGATTTTGTGGAGCTTTCCAAATAATGATTACTTTTGTAAGTCATATAAAAACCGGAACATCATTGAATATGTGCCTGTAATGGAAATCATCGGAGAAAGGATATCAAATGTCGAAAAAAAGAAATGAATACATTGATCAGCTTTTGAGCGATCTGAAATTATTGGAAGAGCGCATCCTCTCCGTCAAGGAAAGCGATACGTTGCCTTTTTCATTTTTCAGCGCTTCCTTCGACCGGATAGAGAAGATTTCACGGTCGCTCCACGAACTGGAACTGATGCAGATTGGAGAGATGAAGGAACAAATGGAACGGTTGGTGAAATTCCTGTCGGAATCCGACGTGCGAAGCAACGCCGTCAAAGAGCCGGAACATTCGGAAAAACCGGTTTATAGTGACCAACCCACCGAATCTGACTCTTTGGATCTGCCTGTTCAGCCTGATCCTCCGCATCAATCTGATCATCTATCCGACTCATCAGAAAAATCAGATCATTCAGATTTGCCGGAGCCCTCTTCTATAGAAGTGAAAGGGATTTTTAAGGTAGAGGAAAAGGTCTCTGTTACAGAAAGAATAATTCTTCCTGAATACAGGGATCCGAGAATCAGTGAGGTTGTAACTTCACCTGCCACGACCGCAGGCGTTCATCTGGAAAAGAATGGACACGAGAAATCCGTGGCCCGCTCTTTGAACGATATTATTCAGGCACCTCCCGCCCTATTGGACCTGAGGAGAAGGATCAGTCTCAACGACCGTTTCTTATTCCAGAGGGAATTGTTCAATAACAACCGGGCGGAGATGAATAGTGTGATGGAAAAGTTGAACACCCTTGGTAGTTTTGAGGAAATTGAAAATTATTTGAGGAGTGAACAGAATTGGAATTTCGAGAATGAGGCAGTGAAGGAGTTTCTTCTGGTTATTAAAAAAGGGTTTGAGTGAGCGGGAAAGCAGAGAGTGTAGGAAAGCTGTATGTGGTACCCACACCTATCGGGAATCTGGAGGATATGACGCTGAGAGCGATCAGGATATTAAATGAATGTGATCTGATTCTGGCAGAAGATACTCGTACCAGTGGAGTACTGTTGAAGCATTTCGGTATAGAAACGCGAATGCAATCCCATCATAAATTCAATGAGCACCGGGCGGTGACGCATGTGGTAGAACGAATAAAAGCAGGTGATTGCATTGCTTTGATCTCTGACGCCGGTACGCCCTCGATTTCCGATCCCGGTTTCCTGCTCGTGCGGGCTTGTGTGCAGGAAGATGTCGAGGTGGAGTGTCTCCCGGGAGCGACTGCTTTTGTACCTGCTCTCGTAGAGTCGGGTTTACCTTCCGATCGTTTTTGTTTTGAAGGTTTCTTACCGCAGAAGAAAGGAAGGCAGACACGGCTGAAGCAACTGGCAGAAGAAAGCCGGACCATGATTTTTTATGAATCTCCCTATCGCGTAGTGAAGACGCTTTCTCAACTTGCGGAGAATCTAGGTGATAATAGAGAGGCTTCGGTGTCGAGAGAGATATCGAAAGTCTATGCAGAAACGGTAAGAGGAACTCTTGGGGAACTGATTTCCCATTTTACTGAAAAAGAACCGAGGGGAGAATTTGTTATTATTGTAGCCGGAAGGTAAAAACTATAATCAAACTATTTTATAGTGTCAATCGTTAAATAGAAAAGAGAAAATCATATGAAGAAAATTGGAATACTTTTTTTTGTCATTGGACTTATAGTCTCATGTACGAATGTAAAAGAATCGAAGGAATATAAAGAGCTTCAGGCTCAACGCGATTCATTATTGTTACAGTCTGGTGGAGCTGCAGCCGAAACTGCGGAGATGATGGCTGTCATCAGCGAGGTAGAAGAAAATTTTGCAAAGATAAGGGAGGCTGAGAAATATATCTCTACTCAATCGTCCGAAGCAGGCGAATTAACCCCGGCCATAAGGGATAGGGTGAATGATAATTTTAAGATGATCAATGAGATACTGCAACGTAATAAGGTTCAGTTGGACGAATTGAACAAGAAATACAGTGGAAGCAGTAAAGAGATTGTTTCTCTGAAAAATACGATTAACCGGTTGAATAATGAGATGCGGGAGAGTTCATCGCGTCTGGTGGAATTGCAGGCCGAACTGGCACGAAAGGATGAACAGATCACCCAGCTTTCGCAGGATATCGCTTCCCTGGCTGGTGAAGCTGAAGAGCAATCAGCCAGGATCAGGGAGCAGGACCGGTCGTTGAATACCGCTTACTATGTCTTTGGTACGGCTGCCGAGTTAAAAGACCAGAAGATCCTTTCCGGTGGATTTTTACAACAGACACGTGTCTTGCAGGATACATTCAATAAGGATTATTTTCTCAAGATTGATATTCGTGAGGTGACGGAAATCCCGTTGTACACATCCAAAGGGAAGCTTTGGTCTACACATCCCGAAGGTACTTATGAGTTTGTAAAAGGTAGCGATGGAAATCTTACTTTCCAGATCACAGACACCCAACGTTTCTGGAGTCTCACCAAGTATCTTATCATTGAGGTGAAGTGATGGGTAAGTTGATAATGTTACACAAAAAAAATTATGTTGCGGAGTGGCCTTAAACCACTCCGTGATTTTTACTGATGCAATATAAGAATCTTTTTATTGATCTCGATGATACCCTCTGGGATATTCATAAAAACGGTAAAGAGTGTTTAGAGGAAATTTATCAGGACTATGGGTATGAGAAGTTCTACCCCACATTCGAAGCATATTATAATGTGTATATGCCCGGCAACCATCATCTGTGGGGTTTGTACAGACAGGGGGAAATTACGAAGGAAGAACTTATCGTGGAGCGTTTTCTGGCGCCTGTCAGGGTGTTCGGGATTGATAATCCCGAATATGCAAAGAGATTAAGCGACGATTTTTTGGAGAGGACAACCTATAAGACTCGATTGATAGAGGGTACACTCGACCTGTTGGATTATCTGAAATCCAAATACAGAATGCATATCCTTTCCAATGGATTCAGGGAGGTGCAGTTCAAAAAAATCGAAAACTCGGGGTTGAAACCTTATTTTGACAAGGTTATCCTTTCGGAGGATGCGGCGATCAATAAACCTCATCCCGATATATTTACCTATGCATTGAAGAATACTAATTCGCGACGTGATCAGACAGTGATGATCGGCGATAGTTGGGATGCTGATATCGTTGGTGCACATCGAAGCCGCATCGCACAAATATGGTTTAACCCGGAAGGGATTGCACCGGATGGTTTTGAACCTACTTACACTGTAAAGACACTGGCCGAAATAAAAGAAATCCTGTGATTAAGAGCGACGTAGCGGCATTGTCATACATCGTGGACCACCTCCTCCGCGTGGGAGTTCCGAACCTTCAAGGGTAATCACACAATTGCCTATGGAAGTAATATCCCATTGACCGCTGATAAAATCGGCAGCTTTCACTACTTCAAACCCGTTTTTGCTCAATTCTTCTAATGTATGGATGTTTCGTGCATAGGAGATCACTTTGCCGGGTGCAAGGGCTAAGAAGTTAGCGCCACTGTGCCATTGTTCGCGTTCCTGGTCCCAATCGTCCGCTTTGCCTCCACATACAATCGGAGTCAGGTCAATTCCCAATTTTCGCAGGAGGCTTAGGATACCGCTTGCTGAAGAGATCTTTGTCACCTTGCCGTTATCTATTTGCATGTGTACGGTCTGGTAGGGCGAATCATTCATGATCAACGGTTTATATACCATTGCCTTGTCATGGTCGAGCATGGTGAAGACCATATCGAGGTGGATAAACGATTCGGGCGATTCGGGCAGTTGCTGTACGATAACGTGCCTTTTCCCTGAACCGGTTTTGCAAAACTCACTGACTAATAGATCTATACCCTGTGTGCTCGTTCTCATCCCATTCCCAATCAGGAGAATATCGTCTCTGACTACCAGGATATCACCGCCCTCCATTTTTACAGAAGGGTTGTTTAGCGATAGATCATAACTGTTCACCACATTACCATTGAAAAAGAGACCGCTCTTGAAAATAGCATCCATAATCAGCGACTCCCTCACCCTGACACTGTTGGCCATTTTACATACCAATGCGCTGTTACCTATCACAGCCGACGGGTCACGCGTGAAATAGTAGTTATAGAGCGGTTTCAGGGCATAGTACTCTTCCCGTAGGAAATCGGTGAGCGTATTGACTTGTAAAGGAAGTCCCTCGATAAGTGCCTTCCCGAGATCACCGGCAGGAAGATTCATCAGGTAATTAATATACTCTGTTGCCTCTTCCGTATGACATATTTTTTGAATCAGGTCGTTCTTCAGATTTTCATGCTCCAGCACCGTTGTCAGCAGATCCGATACTTCGTACACATCTGATGTCTTTTTCAATACCGCCAGTAACTGATCGTATTCCTTGCGGGCAATGGAAAGATTCAGGATGTCACTGTATAAAGCCCTTTGTGCATGACGAGGAGTCATATTTTCTACTTCAGCACCGGGATAATGAACCAGTACAGCGTCGAGTCTTCCGGTTTCTGATTGGACCTGAAGCGTGCATTTCTTGTCTTCGGCCATAGCAGTGAGTTTGATTATTAAATAAGAGATAACATAAGGAGCTATTCAAAATAGGGCTTCAATGTCTCTAACCAGTTAATAATACGTTCTTCTGTCAGTTCAGGTTCGTAATCGTCATCCAGCGGTAACCCGACAAATTTACCCTCTTTCAACGCCCTGGAATATTCAAAGTCGTATCCCTCGGGTGAAACTTCCCCGATGACGGTCGCTCCTTTCTGGATCACAATTTCATACAATATCCCCATGGCATCGACATATGAGCTTGGATAGATGGATGCATCGCCTAATCCGAAAAGGGCTACTGTCTTTCCCGTCAGATCCAGTTTCTCTAATTTAGGATAGAAATCATTCCAATCATCCTGCAAATCTTGTACACCCCAGGTCGATACGCCCATGATCAGCACATCATGTGTGAGAAAAGGCGTCTCATCGCCATCATAGATATCTGAAAGGGTAGGGGAGTAATCTGCCAGCAACTCAGCCATCTTTTCTGCTGCATTCTTGGTGTGTTCGGTACTGGAACCGTAAATAATCGCGATCGATTTCATAAGATGATATTTTTTTGTTAAATTGATTTATGTTGAAAAAGTCGGTATACCTGTTACCTGACTGTGATTTTAACGCTGTTATTAGTACAAAGTTAATATAAGTTTTAAATTTTTGTGCATCTTTGCGCGTATTTTTGTGCATCTTTGTAGTCAGATTATCTTAGTCGGATCCATTCTGCCTCCCGGTATCCGAAAAGCGTGTAATGCAGGCTGTTTTTGTGAGGATATCAATCTGTTATCTGTTTTTCAGGCCTGTTCTGGAACCGGGGAAGTTGTAAATGCAATCAGTTATGTGTAAAACAAAAGGAAAACGAACGATTCATTCTATTATCTATTTGTTCCTGATAATGACCATTGTTTCATGCGGATTAAAAAAAGAAGAACAACCGGTTGATCAGGTAGAACCGGAAGAAAAAGATTGTGTGTATGAGTATGGAATATGTGTCGATTCTCTCGAGGTGATACACTACGAGATCGGACAGGGGCAGTATCTCGCTTCTATACTGGGCAATCTCGGATTTACACCAGCCGAGGGCGGGAAGATCATAGAAGCCATCTCTCCTTTTTATCCTCCTTCACGGTTACAGGTTGGAAATTCTTATGCAACAATTACCGGTCCCGGGCAGGACGTGAGATACATGGTTTTTGAAAAGTCACGTACCGATTATACTGTGGTGGATTTGACGGCGGATACGATAAAAGTATATGAATATATAAAACCTGTGACCCTAAAACGCGAATATGCTGAAGGGACAATCAATTCCTGCATGTGGAACGCGATCATTGAGACCGGCGCACCCGCTATGTTGGCACTTAAACTATCAGATGTATATGCCTGGCAAATTGATTTCTTTGATGTCAAAAAGGATGATTCGTTCCGATTGATGTATGATGTAGCATATATCGATGATACCACTATGATAGGAATATCCTCTATTGAAGGGGCTGTTTTCACTCATCAGGGTAAGTCATATTATGCTATCCCATTTCAACAGGACTCTGTCAGGGAATTCTTTGATGAGGAAGGCAATAGTCTGCGAAAGGCCTTTTTAAAAGCACCACTTGATTTTATCCGTATTACCTCAAAATTCTCCAATTCCCGTTATCATCCCATCCTGAAGCGTCATCGGCCGCATCATGGCGTAGATTATGCTGCTCCGGTAGGGACGCCTGTCAAGACAATTGGCGACGGGATGGTCGTCGAAAAAGGATTTCAGGGTGGCGGAGCAGGGAATTTCCTGAAGATAAAACACAATAGTTCCTATACGACTACTTACATGCATTTGAGCCGATTTGCAAAAGGGATTGAGAAAGGGCGTCATGTGAAACAGGGGGAGGTAATCGCATACGTGGGCTCGACAGGTCTGTCTACCGGTCCCCATCTCGATTTCCGTGTACATAAGAATAATCAGCCGATTAATCCTGTTACCATCGAATCGCCTCCTTGCGAGCCGGTCAGATCTGAATGGATGGATAGCTTCCGGGTTGTGCAGGAGAGGATGCTGTTACAGTTAGACAGTTTACAGATGGGGCAATTAATCGTGGCGGAGCAGGCTCCTGACTCGTTGACATTGAAATCACCCCATTCCTGAGAGACAAAATCACCGTTTCAGTTTGGGAAGCACTACTTTCCGTTTTCCCGTACTGCCTGCGATTCTCTTTCTGAGCATCAGGAGAAACCGTTTGCTGGGATTACTTTTTAAGTACGACTCGATGTGACGGGCCCGTTTTTCCTCCAGGATCTGCTCGATCTCGATAAGAATACCCGATTCTTCCACGTCACCAAACTCATCGTTAATGGCGGTGCCAAAAAAACGCATGGTAGGTGACAAACTCATATAAGCATTGATCAGGGGTGGAATATTATAGCCAAGTACACGCACTTCCTTATTCAATATCCTGTAATCTTCATTGAATTTTTTTCCAGTGAAGAGTTGTTTCATCTGATCAATATCGGTACCGGTCCTGAGTGGATCGATCGGTGTTACCAGATTTTCTGTGTCGGGAAAATGCTTGTGAAGAAAATAGAGGATCATATTGCGGGCATCCTTATTGTAGGTGCCGTACATGGTCACTTTCCCAAAAAAGTATCTGATCCCCGGGTCAATGACGGAGAGTGCACCCAGCCCGTCCCATAGGTTGTCGAGAGCGAAGATGCCTTTCCTTCCCATCAATGTGGATTGGTATTCGAGTGAGACGAATGATCGTCCCAGTTCTACTGTGTATGGTAGATATTCCGATAAAAATTGCTCTGAAAAGCTGTAGAGATGGGCTGTAGCGAGCATAGGCCGGCTTTGTTCGTCGAATTTCACATCCGAACCGCAGATAAACCGGTATCCACCCAATATTTCCTCATTCTCGGGATCCCATACGATCAGCTGGCGATAAGGCACATCCATTATATCGTATTGATCTATATCGGCTTCCAGCCCTGTCCCTCCACCATAATGGCGAAAGGCGATCTCGCGTAACCGGCCTACTTCTTTCATCAGGTTGGGTGAGTCGTGCGCAGTAAATACGTAAATCTCATTATTGGCCTTATTGGTTGTCCTGACCCGCTTTTGAACGGTCAGTTCACTTTTTATCAGATTTTTATCGATAGGATCTATGATCTTCTCCATAACTTTTTCTTTTTAATTGTTTCGGCGTACTGTTGTTAACCCATTGAGTAAACCACTTCTTTTACATATTGTGCCCACTCGGCCGGAGTCCTGGATTTGTCGAACGTTTGCCGGGAGATAGGGGGGCCAAAGGTGATGGTGAATGATTGACCGCTGTTTTTGAACATTTCATCCGGCAGGTAGATCAGTTCTAAATTGAATTTTATTCCTGATACCTTGCGGAGATTGGCAAAGTTGTAGAAGAAATTGGAATTCCGACCTGCAAAATGAACCGGAATGATATCCCTTTCATACTCAATTGCTTTGATGATGAAACTTTTCATCCACTCCGTATCCTTAACCTCTCCCTTTTGCTTTCTGGAACATAATCCTGCGGGAAAGGTAATCATTTGGTTGTCGGATGCATAAGCCTCGTTGATTGCCCGTGCCGAATCTTTAGCCTGTGACCCATATTTGTTGATTGGAACAAAGATGGGTTTCAACGGATCGATATAATAAAGCACGTCATTGACCAGATATTGAATTTTTCCGTTGTATCTCTCACCTAAGATGGCGGAAAGACAAATACCATCAAGCCCCCCCAGCGGATGGTTGGATGCAAAAATAAATCTTCCCTCTTCAGGGATATTCTCTTCCCCTTTCGTTTCAAGACTCAGTTTGAATTCCTTTTCAATGAGGGCACGCATAAAGGAGACTCCCTCAAACCCCTGATTTCGTTCCAGTATGCCGTTGATATCATCCTGGTGGAGAGTCCGTTTGAGGTAGTTAATCAGAAATTTCGGAATTTTATTGTAATATTTGGGTGATTTATCTCTTAAAATATGGTCAATATCAACCCTAAACGCATTGTGATCCATTACACCGTCCTCTCTTTCTATTTAGCCGCAAATGTACAAAAATAGTGGAAAAATGAGAATGATCGTCGAAAAAATATTCTTCATAGATAGAAGTGGTGAATATTTTAGGAATATTAGGGCGGGATTCCCCACTTTAATAATGCTATTAAAATAATGATATATAGAATATTAATTAATAGTTTTAGGCTGTTGAAAACTTTTTTATAATTTTTTGTGTGGAATTGTGGGGGAAAGTGGATTATTTTGTACTTTTACAGCGTTATAAGTAAAAAAGATGCTGCAATTTTTGGGAAATATGGAAGCAAAAGCTGATGCAAAGGGTAGGATCTTTGTACCGGCGATTTTTCGCAAGCGCTTGCAAAGCGAAGGTGAAGAATTTCTTGTACTTCGTAAGGATATTTTTCAGGATTGTCTTGTGCTTTATCCTGGTAGCGTATGGGAGAAAGAGGTCGGGATGCTTCGAGGCCGGTTGAATAAATGGAATAAAGAGCAGCAGCAGATTTTTCGCCAGTTTGTACTGGATGCGGAAAGGCTTGAGATGGATGCAAACGGTCGTGTGCTTATTCCCAGGCGTTATCTGCAGATGATTTCTATTGAATCTGATGTTCGTTTTCTGGGGGTGGATGAAACCATCGAGATTTGGGCGAAAGAAAAATTGGAAAAACCGTTGGTTGATCCCGACGAGTTTTCTTCGAAATTACAGCAATTAATGGAGTAGGACTATTTCTTGAGGATAGTCGGGTTTTAGAGAATAACAATATGGCTTTACATGACGGACAGCATGATGCGGTATATCATACGCCGGCGTTGCTTGACGAGAGCGTCGACGGGCTGAGTATCTGTCCCCATGGTGTCTATATCGACGTTACTTTCGGGGGAGGAGGGCATTCCCGGGAGATACTGAGGAGGTTAGGCGAAGAGGGGCGGCTCATCGCGTTCGATCAGGATGAAGATGCTGCCGGGAATATTACTTCCGACCCCCGTTTTACTTTTGTGCATGGCAATTTTCGCTTCCTGAAGAATTTTCTTCGATATCAGGGTGTGGAGGCGGTGGATGGTATTCTTGCTGATTTGGGGGTATCATCTCATCATTTTGATATTTCCGAACGCGGCTTTTCATTTCGTTTCCCGGGAGAGCTGGACATGCGTATGAATCGCAATGCTCAAAAGAAGGCTTCTGATGTTCTCAATGACTATGAGGAGGGGCAGTTGTCCGAACTTTTTTTCCGGTATGGCGAATTGAGGAATGCCCGACAGATAGCTTCAGCCGTAGTACGATACCGTCAGACCCAACAAATCAGGGAAACTGATGATTTGCTTGCGATCTTAGAACCCTTTACCCGTAGGGAAAAAGAGAAAAAAACGTTGGCACAAGCCTTTCAGGCGCTTCGTATTGAAGTGAATGGCGAGATGGAGTCGCTGAAAGAGATGCTTTTACAGTCTTTGCGAGTACTGAAGCCCGGTGGGCGTCTTTGTGTGATCTCTTATCATTCGCTGGAAGACCGTTTGGTGAAGAATTTTTTCAAGACGGGTAACTTCGAAGGAGAGCTGATCAAAGATTTTTACGGGAATGTAGAAACTCCATTCACGGTAATAACCCGTAAGGTGATTGTTCCCTCCGAAGCGGAGCAGCAACGAAATCCGCGTTCAAGGAGCGCCAAGTTGCGTATCGCGGAAAAGAGATAATTAATGTGATGATTTACTGATTTGATGATTAATCAGCATATCTGTAAATCTACAAATCAATATAGATGAAACTGAAGTTCGATAACATACGCAAATCGTTTGTCCGTGTTTTTGGGGGGAGTGTCCTCACTGAGGATTTCTTCCTCAAAAACATGAGATTTGTCATTGCTATCGTGCTGGTAATGTTTCTGTTTATCAGTCATCGGTATAAAGTGCTCCAGCAGATGGCCGAGATTGAGAAGTTGCAGCAGGAACTACGGGATGCAAGATATGAGTCGCTCACCATCTCTTCGAGTCTGACTGAAGCGAGCAGGCAGGGTGAGATTGAGCGGCGTATTGAGGAGGCGGGTCTGGAGTTGAAAGTGACCAATGAACCAGTCTATTATATCGATAAATGAATAGATCGTCTTAGGGAAAATGAAAAAGAATCGGAACAACAAACAGGCTATTTTGGGCAGATATGGGTTTATCGTTGCCTTTTTGATGCTGTTTGCCGTGATGGTCATTTTTTCTGCCGGCAAGATCGTGTTTACTGCCGAAGGTAAAAAATGGCGTGAGGTAGGTGAAAAAGAGACGGTGATCAGGGATCGTGTGATCCTGCCCAAAAGAGGTAATATTTATACCCATGACGGCAAATTGTTGGCTACTACTGAACCGCTGTACAATATCTATATGGATTTCTGGGCGGGTGGAATGGAGAAAGATACACTGACCAAATATGTGGGTGACTTGTCGGTGGCGCTGGCGAAGAAATTTCCTGACAGGACCGCTGCCCAATATAAGAATCTGATCATGGGTGGATGGGAGATGCGTGAAAAGGAGGAGAGACAGATTAAGGAGAATCAGGAGAAAGGGATTGACAAGAAGGTCCCGCTCCGGTCCCGCTATGTAAAGATACTGCGTAAGGATATTTCTTATGTCGACCTAAAAGAACTCCGCACCTATCCTTTTTTAAATCAACGCTCTAATCGCAGTGGGCTGATCGCTGAAGAACGGAATGCCCGAAAGAGACCTTTCGGCAATTTGGCCAACCGTACAGTCGGCAGCGTCTATAAAGATATTGAAAAAGGAGGTGCCAGTGGTCTGGAGCTGAAGTACGACTCGTTGCTCAGGGGAGTACCGGGGGTGAAGTTCCGCCAGAAGATACAAGGGCGATGGATGGATGTGGTGGAGAAGCCTGCCGAAGAGGGGTGGGATATCATCACTACTATTGATGCCGATATACAGGATATCACTGAACGTTCCCTACGGGCTAAATTGATAGAGACTGATGCCGAGTCGGGTACAGCCATTATCATGGAAGTGAAGAACGGTGAGATAAAAGGGATTGTCAATCTCGACCGGATGAGTAATGGAAATTACGCTGAAGGCAATCCCAACGCGTTCTCCTATATGAATGAACCCGGTTCTACCTTTAAGACGGTGACAGCGATGGTAGCACTTGATGACGGAGTGATTACTCCTACTGACTCGTTTTTTGTAGGGAATGGCCTTTTTCAGTATAAAGGGAAATGGGTGAGGGATCATTATTGGCGTAGAGGACAGGATAGGGGTTATATGAATGTAAACCAAGGGATTGCTGTTTCGTCGAATGTAGTGATGAGTAAAATCGTGTTGAAGGGATATGAAAACAATCCTACAAAATACATAGAGGGGATAGACCGCATCGGTTTGCGAAAACGACTTACATGGGATGTGCCTCTGAGTGGGATAGAAGGAACTTCTTCCATTCGTTTTCCAAATGATAAAAATAATTATTGGTCCAAGACCACCCTCCCCTGGATGTCGTTCGGATACGAAACACAGATACCACCCATCTATATGTTGATGTTCTATAATGGAATTGCGAACGGAGGGACAATGATAAAGCCCTTTATCGCCAAGCAATTCTTTGAAAAAGGCAAAATGGTGAAGAATGTGGAAGCGGAGGTGGTAAACCCTAAAATGTGTAAGGACACTACCCTGGAACTGATACAGCAGATGCTGGTAAAAGTGGTGACGAGTGGGACCGCCAAAGTGGTGGCATCCGATTACTTCACTATAGCCGGAAAGACAGGGACAGCAGGGATTGCATCCAGAGGCGGTTATCAGGATTATTACGTTTCATTCTGCGGCTATTTCCCGGCAGAAGAGCCTATGTACACCATTTTCGTGGGCCTAAGGAAACCGAAGGGTTCACCTTCCGGAGGTGGAATGGCAGGAATGGTCTTTAAAAATATAGCGGAACAGACCTA
The DNA here is from genome assembly GCF_034927365.1 of Proteiniphilum sp. Classification (GTDB taxonomy): domain Bacteria; phylum Bacteroidota; class Bacteroidia; order Bacteroidales; family Dysgonomonadaceae; genus Proteiniphilum. The sequence continues at coordinate 250,640 of NZ_JAYFQD010000005.1, forward strand.
CCTAAGAAAAGTGAGATTAGATGTAGAAGACTGTAAGATAGATTCTACATTGCATAAACAACCGGTGTTGAAAAACGGTAATTGGAATCGAAACAGGTCGCTGTTGAACGCGTTGAATTTTCCCGCAGAAGGACCGGCTAAAGCAACGGATTGGGTGAAGATGAAGATGGACAGTGTGTCGTACAAGTCAGAACCACTAGAATTGAACAACTCTCTTATTCCCGACGTGCGGGGAATGGGTGCTCGTGATGCAATCTATCTGTTGGAGAAATCGGGTTTGAGAGTTAATCTGATCGGAGCAGGCAAGGTGGTGTCACAGTCGCTCTCTCCCGGACAGAAACTCGTGAGAGGGACTACAGTCACCCTTACGATGAGATAGAGCTGATTTGTGGATGTGCTAATCCCGATAAATCGGAACAAGTAATGAATAATATGCCAATGGGTAAAAGTCTTGATTCTTGTATCTAAAAATCTGAAAGAATGATTTTACGTAAATTAATCGAAGCATGTGAAGTGGTTACCATTCGTGGTAACAGCGAGTCGGAGGCGGTATCTATCACGTCCGATTCGCGTATGGTGACGGCGGGTTCCCTTTTTATCGCGGTTGAAGGGATTTTTACCGATGGACATGCTTATATCGGTAAGGCAATAGAACAGGGAGCAATCGCGGTGGTATATGATAAACCGATGATCGAGGAATATTTCTCCCGTGTTACCTATGTGCAGGTAAAAGAGAGTGGGGTGGCATTGGCACAGATTGCTTCGGCTTTTTATGGCAATCCGTCGTCATTGCTGAAATTGGTGGGAGTTACCGGTACAAACGGAAAGACCACTGTTGCCACATTGCTGTATGATTCTTTCCGTCATCTGGGTTATCCATCCGGATTACTGTCCACGGTGGCCAATTATGTGAATGGAGAACGATATCCAACGACACATACCACACTCGACCCCATCATGCTCAATACTTACTTGCGTAAGATGGTAGATGCCGGTTGCGAATATGCCTTTATGGAGGTAAGTTCACATGCCATCCACCAGAAGCGGGTGTATGGACTCCGGTTTGCAGGTGGAATTTTCACCAACCTCACTCAGGATCATCTCGATTACCACAAGAATATGCTGGAATACCGTAATGTGAAAAAGGTATTCTTTGATGACCTCCCGGGCGACGCATTTGCATTGACCAATATTGATGACAAGAATGGGCCGATTATGTTACAGAATACAAAGGCTACCCGATACACCTATTCTGTGAGAGGGATGGCCGATTTCAAAGCCCGTATTTTCGAGAAACATTTCGATGGTACCGATATAGAGATCAACGGGAAAGAACTCACTGTTCAGTTTGTGGGTACTTTCAATGTCTATAACCTGCTGGCTGTATATGGAGCGGGCAGGCTGCTCGGTCTCGAAGAGGAGGAACTGCTTCGTACACTTTCTTTGTTAAGGCCGGTTGCCGGAAGGTTTCAAACGCTACGTTCACAAAAAAACTATACGGTTATCGTGGATTACGCCCATACTCCCGATGCGCTGTCCAATGTGCTGAGTGCGATTGATGGCGTGCTGAACAAGAAAGGGCGGATCATTACTGTGGTGGGATGCGGAGGTAACCGCGACAGGACCAAACGGCCGATTATGGCGCGTGAAGCAGTACAATTCAGCGATAAAGCCGTATTTACTTCCGATAATCCCCGGTTTGAAGAGCCGGAAGAGATTCTTCGGGATATGCTTGAAGGGCTTACAGAAGAAGAGAAAAGCAATACGCTTACTATTATCGACCGTCGGGAAGCTATCAAAACGGCTTGTGCATTGGCGCAACCGGGAGATGTGATTCTAATCGCCGGCAAAGGCCATGAGGATTATCAGGAAATAAAAGGCGTGAAACACCATTTTGATGATAAAGAAGAGGTAGAAAAAATCATCACATTATCACATTAGTAAATCATCAAATCGAAGAATGTTATACTATCTATTTGAATATTTAGACAAGCTTGATTTCCCCGGGGCGGGTATGTTTCAGTACGTGATGTTCCGTTCCGCCATGGCTGCGATCTTTGCCCTGCTGATCGGTATTTTTGCCGGAAAGAAGATTATCAGCGCTTTACAGCGAAAACAGATAGGAGAGACCATCCGAAACCTTGACCTGGAAGGACAATACAGTAAACGGGGTACACCCACTATGGGAGGAGTTATTGTGATCTTGTCTATTCTGGTTTCCACGCTGCTTTTCGGAAAATTGGAGAATATCTATATTATCCTGATGCTTGTCAGCACTGTCTGGCTGGGTGTATTAGGCTTTGCCGATGATTATATCAAGGTATTCAAAAAGGATAAAGAGGGATTGAAAGGTAAATTTAAGATCGTGGCGCAGATCGGTTTGGGACTGATCGTCGGCCTCACCATCTATTTCAGTCCCGAGATTGTTGTCCGTGAAAATACAGAAATCCGTATCAATAACGTGATAGAGGATGTCACCTATAAAAATGAGGATGTAAAAACCACCAGTACCACTATCCCATTTGTGAAGAACAATAACTTCAATTATAAAGGGCTTGTCAACTGGATGGGGGATTATGCCGATACGGCAGTCTGGGTCGTTTTCATCCTGATGGTGATCCTTATCGTGACGGCAGTCTCCAATAGTGCTAACCTGACAGATGGGTTGGATGGACTGGCTTCCGGTTCTTCGGCCATTATTGGGGTGGCATTGGGTATCCTTGCCTATGTCTCGGGACGTGTCGACTTTGCCTCTTACCTTAATATAATGTATATACCGGGAGGCGATGAACTGATGGTGTTTGCTTCCGCCTTCGTGGGGGCCTGTGTCGGTTTTCTCTGGTACAACGCCTATCCTGCTCAAGTATTTATGGGAGATACGGGTAGTTTGACAATGGGAGGTATTATTGGTGTTTTTGCCGTGCTGATCCATAAAGAGATGCTACTACCTATTCTATGTGGAGTCTTTTTTGTAGAGGCATTATCGGTGATCGCACAGGTAACTTATTTTAAATTCACGAAGAAGAAATACGGGGTGGGTAAACGTGTTTTCAAGATGACCCCGCTACATCATCATTATCAGAAACCGGGTGACGGGAGTATCGATGCACTTATCCAGAAGCCTTTTGCTCCCTTGGCCGAGCCAAAGATCGTAAGCCGTTTCTGGTTGGTAGGGATGATCCTGGTGGTATTGGCCCTTGCGACCCTCAAAATGAGATAATAGTTGTGGTAGTAAAGAGAGAGAACGAATCCCTGAGTGCCGGTAATGAGTTCTGAACCGGTGCGATTGGTCAGCTAAATAGATAGAACGATGAATGAGAAGTTGATAGTGATCCTTGGTGGTGGTGAAAGCGGTGTGGGTTCTGCCATACTGGCGCAGAAGAAAGGATTCGGGGTATTTCTTTCCGACAGCGGTAAGTTGTCGGATGCCCATCGGGAGACACTGAAGGCATACGGGATCAATTTTGAGGAGGGTGTACATAGTGAAGAGAACATACTAAGTGCTGATGAGATAATAAAGAGCCCCGGTATCCCCGATACTGCATCTATCATACAAAAGGTACTGGCAAAGGGTATTCCGGTGATCTCCGAAATTGAATTTGCCGGCAGATATACCGATGCTAAGATGATCTGTATTACCGGGAGTAACGGAAAAACGACCACTACCAGCCTGATCTACCATATCCTGCGATCAGCGGGATTGAACGTGGGTCTGGGAGGTAATATAGGGAAGAGTTTTGCCCGTCAGGTGGCAGAGGAATCGTATGATTATTATGTGCTGGAACTGAGTAGTTTCCAACTCGAGGGAGTATATGATTTCAAGGCCGATATAGCCGTGCTACTGAATATTACCCCTGATCATCTGGATCGCTACGATCATGACCTGCAACTTTATGTGGATGCCAAGATGCGGATCATCCGGAATCAGAAGACCGAAGATGCATTCATCTACTGGGTGGATGATCCTCTGGTGACCAAAGAAATTGAGAAACTGAAGCCGTCTGCCACCATCTATCCTTTTGGAGAGAAAAAGAATGGCCCTACGGCTGCATATACGGAAGACGGGAAACTCTATATTCAAACGAAAGAAAATATATTCGATATGGAACTGGAATTGCTTGCATTGGAAGGGATGCATAATGTGTACAATTCGATGGCTTCGGGGATTGTAGCAAAACTGATGGATGTCAGCGATGAACAGTTACGCATATCCCTGGCCGACTTCAAGGGAGTTCCTCACCGACTCGAGAAAGTAGCTACAGTACGTGGAGTGCAGTATATCAACGACTCCAAAGCGACTAATGTGAATTCATGCTGGTATGCCTTGCAGAGTATGCGTACGAAAACGGTATTGATCCTTGGCGGTACCGACAAAGGTAATGATTATACCGAAATTGAGGAGTTGGTGCGTAGTAAAGTAAGAGCGTTGATCTTCCTGGGAAAAGATAACAGTAAGTTGCACGCGTTCTTCGACGGTAAGGTGAATGACATTTATGATGCCGGTTCGATGAGCGAAGCAGTAGATACTGCCTATCGACTGGCGCAGAAAGGTGATACAGTGTTGCTCTCACCCTGTTGTGCGAGCTTCGACCTGTTCAGGAACTACGAGGACCGGGGAGACCAGTTCAGGGAATTTGTGAGACGGTTGTAATTCAGTGGATATTCAGTTGTAAATCGCAATTGAGTTACGTGCGAAGCACAAATAACACGAGCGGAGCGAGTGAATAACTATTGAATAACGCGAAGCGAATAACTCGCGCAGTGCTAATAACAGTAAAGCTGAAAATCAGTAACTTATTAAATTAACAAATCAAAACATGCTTAACGACAGCAATCAAATGCAGGATCCCGATCAATTGAATGGAAGGGTAGCGGAAACGGAATCTTCGTTAGGTGATTTCGGGCGTAAGATATTCAAGGGTGATAAAGTGATCTGGTTAGTCTTTATCATTCTGTGTGTGATTTCACTGGTAGAGATTTTTAGCGCTACCAGTACTATTGTCTATCGCCAACAAAATATGTGGGGGCCGATATTGCGGCATGCCATGTTCCTGATTGGGGGGGTGGGAGTGATACTATTGATCCATAATATCCCTTACCGTTATTTCTCTTCGTTGATATTTGTGCTGTTAGGCGCTATCGTTTTGTTGATCCTGACGCCGTTTATAGGTGTGAGCGTCAATGGGGCGGATCGCTGGATATCTTTTATGGGATTTACCATTCAACCTTCGGAGATCGCGAAGATATCGCTGATGGGAACGATTGCGTTCCTCCTGAGCAAGCAAAATGGGGAGAACGACGCTATCCTGTTCCGTTGGATGATCGGCCTGATGGTGGTGGTCTGTGGAATTATCGCTATGGATAATTTGTCGACCGCCGTATTGTTGTTCGGTATCTGTTATCTGCTGATGTTTATCGGTAATGTGAAAATTATCAGGTTGCTGAAAGTTGCGGGAGCGGGGATCGCCCTGATACTCCTTTTTGTACTGATGCTGAATGTGATTCCCGACAACTGGACCGACTCCGGGCCTCTGAACCGTCTGGGTACATGGAAGAACCGTATAGCCAGTTTCAGTTCACACAAAGAGTTGTCCGAAGAAGAATATTATACCATCACCGATGAGAATTATCAGGTGGCACACGCCAAGATCGCCATTGCCAACGGTGGGGTGGTGGGCGTGTTTCCCGGGAACAGTACCGAACGGGATTTCCTGCCACAGGCCTATTCCGACTTTATCTATGCAATCATCATCGAAGAGATGGGATTGGTAGGCGGTCTTTTTGTTTTGCTGCTCTATGTGATTATCCTGATCCGGGCGGGGATGAGTGCGCGGAAGACCGAGAAGCTCATTCCCAAGTATCTTGTGCTAGGGTCGGCATTGATGCTCTCCATACAGGCATTTATCAATATGGCGGTGGCCGTCAACCTGATCCCGGTCACAGGACAACCGCTACCTCTAGTGAGCCGCGGTGGGACTTCTACCCTGATTACTTGTGCCTATTTCGGATTGATTCTGAGTGCCGACCGTTTCGGTATCGGTAGGAAGAAAAAGGAAAAGACCTCAGAAGCAGAAACCGGCAAGGATGAGGAGAATAAGGATTCCGGTAGCGACCTCCCCGGTGCAGACGTTGGGTCAATCAACCGACTGGAAGATAAAGTTGAATTTGAAATTATCCAGGTATGAAGCGAGTGATTGTGAGCGGTGGAGGTACGGGGGGGCATATTTTTCCTGCCATCAGTATTGCCAATGCCGTGAGAGAGCGGTGGCCCGACAGCGAGATACTTTTCGTGGGTGCGGAAGACAGGATGGAGATGGAACGTGTGCCGGCTGCCGGATATAAGATCGTGGGCTTGCCTGTGGCGGGCTTCGACCGTCAGCATCTGCTGAAAAACTTCTCGGTGATGGTGAAGCTTTTTAAAAGCATGCAGAAGGCGCGTAAGATCATCATCGATTTCAAGCCCGATATAGCGGTGGGAGTAGGAGGATATGCCAGTGGCCCTATATTGAAGGCGGCATCGGCAAAAGGTGTGCCGACACTCCTTCAGGAACAGAACTCTTATGCCGGGGTGACCAATAAGATGCTGGCCAGGAAAGCTTCCGCTATCTGTGTTGCCTATGAGAAGATGGAGCAGTTCTTTCCCGCGGAGAAGATAGTGCTTACCGGTAATCCCTGCCGCCAGGATCTGGTGGTGTCGGAAGAGAACCGGACGCAGGGATACGCTCACTTCGGGCTGGATCCCGCCAGAAAGACGATTCTGATGGTTGGGGGAAGCCTTGGTGCCCGTACCCTCAACCAAAGTATTGCCCGTGTATTCCCAAAGTTGGCTGAAGCCGATGATCTGCAGGTGATCTGGCAATGCGGTAAATATTATTATAAAGAGATGCAGCAGTTGCAATCGGAAGGCAAGATACCACCGAACGTGCATCTGGTCGATTTCGTGTCGAGGATGGACTATGCTTATTCAGTGGCTGATCTGGTGATTTCGCGTGCCGGCGCAGGATCTATTTCGGAATTCAGCCTGCTGGGGAAGGCTGTCATTCTGGTACCCTCACCCAATGTAGCCGAGGATCACCAGACAAAAAATGCCCAGGCACTGGTCGATAAAGGCGCAGCTATCATGATCCGGGATGCAGAAGCTGCTGATATCCTGTTCACCAGGGCGATAACGCTGATCAGGGATGAAGAGGAATTAAAAAAACTCAGTGAGAATATTTTAAAACTGGCACAACACGACTCGGCAAAACGAATCGTCGACGAAATAGAAAAAGTTATTCGGTAGTTGTTCGTGAGTGAAGCGAATGAATAACTACTGAATAATGCACGAAGTGCAAATAACGCGAAGCGAATATGGATTACGAATCGATATATTTTGTAGGTATTGGTGGTATTGGCATGAGCAACCTGGCCCGTTATTTTCTCTCGAGAGGAAAAAGGGTAGGGGGATATGACCGTGCTGAGACGGCGCTTACCCGATTGTTACAGGATGAAGGGGCATTTATCCATTATGAGGATGATATCCACGCTATTCCGACACCGTTTCTCGATCACGAAAAGACATTGGTCGTCTATACGCCAGCCGTACCGGCATCCCATGGCGAACTGCTCTATTTCAGGGAGAACGGCTTTGTGGTGATGAAAAGGGCGCAACTGCTTGGTGAGATCACAGTCAGCAGCGATGCTGTCTGTGTGGCGGGAACCCACGGAAAGACGACGGTGTCGAGTATGGTCGCCCATCTGTTACGGCAGTCCCAGGTGGATTGTAATGCCTTCCTGGGAGGTATCCTGAAAAATTATGACAATAACCTGCTGCTTTCCGACAAGAGTAATATTACAGTGGTGGAAGCAGATGAATACGACCGCTCTTTTCACTGGTTGACACCCTGGATCGCTGTCATCACTTCGGCTGATCCCGATCATCTGGATATCTATGGTACCGAAGAGGCATACCGTGAGAGTTTTGAGAAGTTTACTTCATTGATCCGGCCCGACGGACACCTGATTATGAAAAAAGGTATTCCGTTGACCCCGTGTACTGCAGAGGGAGTGAAGATATGGAGTTATAGTGAATCGGAAGGCGATTTTCATGCGGAGAATATCCGTATAGGCAATGGCGAGATAGTGTTCGATATCGTGACACCGTCGCAGGTGATCAAAGATATCTTACTGGGTGTTCCGGTGAAGATTAATATCGAGAATGGAGTGGCAGCTGCCGCTGCCGCATTACTGTGTGGCGTTACAATAAATGAGATTCGGGAAGCGTTGCATACGTTCCGGGGGGCCGCGAGAAGGTTTGATTTTCATATCAAAACCGACCGGATTGTCTTTATCGACGATTATGCCCATCACCCCCGGGAACTATCGGCTGCCATTCAATCGATCAAGGCGCTTTATGCCGATAAGAAAATAACAGCGGTGTTTCAACCGCATCTCTATTCACGTACCCGTGATTTTGCTCAGGAGTTCGCGGAGAGCTTATCCCTTCTGGATGATGTGATACTGCTGGATATTTACCCGGCCAGGGAAGAACCTATTGAAGGGGTTACTTCACGGATCATCTTCGATAAGATAACTTCGAGACAGAAAATATTATGCACAAAAGAGGATTTGGTCACACTGATTCGGAAAAAAGATGTGGAGGTGCTGGTGACGTTTGGAGCTGGTGATATCGACCGGTTGCTTCCTGAAATAGAGCATCTGTTGGCAGAAAAATATCTGTCGGGAATTAAATGATTTTGAAGAGTTCATCTGTTTGAATAACTAATTGTATCTTTGTAGTTAATAAAATATTCCTGACCGGTGAAAAAATTTCTCATCATATTGATTGCGGCGGTAGTCATTGGCTACCTTATCTTTTCTGCATCCTATTTCAGGAATAGATCGAAAGACGTAGTGTGTGAGAGTTTTAGCGTGGTGATTGAAGACAGTACCCACTACCGTTTTGTATCTACCCAGGATATTGTGGGACTGGTGAAACGGTACGATCTTTATCCCGTCGGTAAAACATTTGGGGAGATTAATACGTTAGCTATCCGGGATAGTATTCTTACCAACAAACTGGTGGAGTCTGCCAAGGTATTTATTACCCCGAAAGGCTCGGTAATGGCGACGATATCTCAACGGAAACCGATATTGAGAGTTATCTCTGATGTGAAGGGTAATTTCTATGTGGATAATGAACGACGTATCATGCCCGTTTCTGCCAATTTCGCCGTATATGTGCCCGTAGCCACCGGGGTTATCGATGAGGAATTTGCCCAAAACCAATTGTCTGATTTTGCACTGTTCCTTTCTTCCCATCCCGATTGGGATGCATGGATAGAGCAGATCGTGGTGCAAAAGGATCAGGAGGTGGAATTAATCCCAAGGGCTGGTGATTTCAGGATCATTTTGGGAAGTCTGGATGATTACCAGGCTAAGCTGGCTAAATTCTCCCGGTTTGTGGATGAAGGGCTTAATGTGGTGGGATGGAATCGCTATTCTGCCATCAATCTGAAATACGATAATCAGGTGGTATGTACGAAAAAATAAGTATATAATATGACGCAGTCTGGATTTATAGCTGTAATTGATCTTGGTAGTTCCAAAATCAAAGGGGTTGTAGGCCGTAAGAACGAAAATGGAGTCATCTCCATTTTGGCTAGCAGTTCTATCGATTCGGGGAGTTCGATCCGTAGAGGAATGGTCTACAATATTGAACAGGCCGGTGCCAATGTACACAAACTTATCATGATGCTCGAAAACAGTTTGGAGAGGCGAATTGGGAAAGTCTATGTATCTCTCTCGGGACAATCATTGCATACGTTTGAATTCAGTGAGATGTTGCGGATTTCATCCGGAATGGTCACAGAAGAGGAGGTGAGCCGGTTACGTAAATCGGCTGAGAAATTCCAGCCTGAAATGAAGCGTAATTACAGGATCGCAGATGTGGAGTATTATATCGACGATAAACCGGAACCCAACCCGGTGGGGGTGACGGGTTCCGAGATAGAGGCCGGGTTCAAATTGATTGTCGGACGCCCCAACCTGCTGGTAAACATAGAAAAAAGTATTACAGCCAAAACTGACCTGGAGATTGCAGACTACATTGTGGGACCGATGGCTTCGGCTTCGATTGCGTTAAACGATGAGGAGAAAGAGTTGGGCTGTGCCTTTTTGGATTTTGGAGCGGGCACAACCACACTGTCGGTCTATAAAGGAGGAATACTCCGTCGGATGGTGGTCATCCCTTTTGGAGGAAAGAACCTCACTAAAGATATCTGCGCGTTGAATTTTACCGAGAATGATGCGGAGCAACTCAAGATAAAATTTGGAAAAGCATTCGAGAGCCAGGAGGGCCCCATGTTCCTGTCTCCTTTTTCTTCGAAACCGGATGTCGATCTTACCGAACTCAATAAAGTGATCGGTATGCGATTAGACGAAATAACTGCCAATATAAAGGAGCAGATAGCCCTCTCCGGATATGAAGGGCAATTAGGTGCCGGACTGATTATTACGGGTGGTGCATCACAACTCAAGAATATAGACCTGTATCTTACACAGAAATTGAAGATGCCCGTAAGAAGGGCATCTGCCAGGAAGACATTGGTCAATAATTTCCCTGACCTGATGCATGATCCTTCCTTCACCCAGGCATTGGGAATGCTTCTTTTTGGTGAAGAAAATTGTGAGATGGTAAAACCTGATCCTGTCGAAACGGAGGAAGAGGAAGGAGGGAAATCAGGCTCTTCCAGTTGGTTCATAGGAAAGGGGCGGAATCCAAGGCCCGAGAAAAAACCGAAACCTCCTAAAGAAAAGAAACCGAAACCCGAAAAAGAAGAGAAAGAGGGTGGTGGATTCTTCTCTAAAGTTGAAGGTATGTTTGGAGGTCTTTTCTCGGAAGAAGATGATGAATAATACTGTTTTTATTTACAGGAGATGGACGACGAATTATTGGATTTTCAGATAGAAAGCCGTACCGATGCCATTATCAAGGTGATCGGCGTGGGCGGTGGTGGTGGTAACGCTGTAAACCACATGTTTCATGAGGGGATACATGATGTCTCTTTCGCCTTGTGTAATACCGATAACCAGGCGTTGATGGAATCGCCGGTACCGGTAAAGGTGCAACTGGGTGGCCAGACCACCGGCGGACTGGGCGCGGGTAATAAACCCGAGATCGCACAGCGGGCAGCCGAAGAGAGCGTCGATTTGATCGAAGATCTCCTGAATGACGGCACACGGATGGTATTCATCACTGCCGGAATGGGTGGAGGGACCGGAACCGGTGCTGCACCCGTGGTAGCCCGTGTGGCGAAAGAGATGGGGGTACTCACCGTGGGTATTGTTACCATCCCTTTTATGTTCGAAGGGCCGAGAAAAATCGTCCAGGCATTGAAAGGGGTGGAGGAGATGTCAAAAAACGTGGATGCATTGCTGGTAATCAATAATGAGCGTCTGCGGGATATCTACAGCGACCTGACTATGCTCAATGCTTTTGCCAAAGCGGATGATACCCTGGCTACTGCTGCCAGGAGCATCGCCGAAATTATCACCGTGCACGGACATGTGAACCTCGACTTCGCCGATGTGAATACTACCCTGAAAGATGGTGGAGTAGCTATTATGAGTAGTGGTTTGGGTAAAGGTGAAGACAGGGTGAACGACGCGATAAGGAATGCGCTGCACTCTCCGTTACTCAATAATAATGATGTATTCAGCGCAAAGAAGATATTGATTAACCTCTCATTTGGTGAGACTCATCCGTTGATGATGGAAGAGATGAATGCATTACACGATTTCATGTCGAAATTCAGCCGTGAGATAGAAGTAATCTGGGGTGCAGCTGTGGAAGGACAATTGGAAGAGGAGGTGAAGGTCACCTTACTCGCTACCGGTTTCTCTATCACCAGCGTGCCGGGGATCCAGGAGCATGAACAGGAGAAAACCCGAGCCGAACAAATACAGCAACAGATTGAGAGGGATGCACAGTTGGAGCAGGAGAAAAAAGACAAGGAACTAATCGAGAAATATTATGGCAAGACAGGACTGAAGACACTGACCAGTGTTAACTACCGGTTAGAACCTTTCGTATTAACGATCGAAGAACTGGATGACGATAAGGTGCTGGAAGCATTGGAAAAGACTCCCGTGTTTAAACGGGAAGCCGACTTCAACCCCCGTATCTTCTCTGCGGATGGACAACAACATCAATCATCATTATTCGATTGATGTTCAATTGTTATTCAATAGTGATTCAGTAGTTATTTGATTGATTTTCGATTGTTGTTCAATAGTAACTCAGTAGTTGTTCGATTGATTAAGGGCAGAGCCGAGTAGTAATAAATTATCACATCAACACATCAAACATATGTCACTGATAGATATAATTACAGAAGAGATAAAGAAAGCCATGCTGGCCAAGGATAAAATACGGCTGGAAGCATTGAGGGCAATTAAAAAAGAATTGCTGGAAGCCAAGACAGCCAAAGGAGCGGCCGATGAGTTGACGGAAGCGGCAACGACAGCCATTCTGCAAAAGATGGTGAAACAACGTAGGGACAGCGCAGAGATCTATACGGCACAAAACAGAGGAGACCTGGCAGAGCCTGAGATCGCCCAAATGGAAGTGATCAAGGAATTTCTACCTGCTCAACTTACACAGGAGGAGTTAGATGCCGCAGTGAAACGTATTATTGAAGAAACAGGAGCTACTTCCATGAAGGATATGGGAAAAGTGATGGGTATTGCCTCTAAACAACTTGTCGGCAAAGCCGAAGGTAGAGAGATTTCAGAAACAGTAAAACGTTTGCTGGCTTAACTGGCAAACGTTTTGTAGTGGAGGTTAGTTTCTCCTGCTGTAGGGTACATACACCTTTTTAAACCGTTTATCCAGTTTGTTACTTCTTTGTACCCTTTTCTCTAATTTCAGTAACTCATTGTCCCTGTTTTTGCTCATTTTAAAATCATCCGTTAGCATGAGGAGGGAGAGAGTCTCTTGGTCGGTAAAATCGATTTTAAAAACCACCGTTTGGTTTTCAACGATGTCATTCTCTGCAACTCTGACCAGAAAATCTTTTCCGGGCGTGTAATCGAAGGAGATAGGATTATATCCCAGCGAAGAAACCGAAATGGAGGTAATTTTTTCACATGGAGTGAAGAATACCTTTCCTTCATTGTCTGTCACTTTACTGCTGATGAGTTTTCCTGATTTATTGCGCGCCTCAACCAGGATACCTTGAAGGGAATATTTATGCAAACTGATTGTTTTAATAATACAGGTATCCTTCCTCGAACCGTTCAATGCCTCGAATTGGGTTCTGTTTCCATTATAATCAGAAGTATGAATAAAAAGGTAATCTCCCGAAAGTTCATATGTTCCTTCTCCGACGTGAGCTGACGAGAGCCCACCGAAACCACTTATACGGAATGTCGCTTTTTCATTCGAGAATGCGATTGAGTCAGCTTCGTTCTTATAAGTCCCATCCAATTGCTGAGCAAAGAGGGATATTCCTGATAGGAGTATGGCTGTAAGTAACAGAATTTTTTTCATGCTTGTTTCATGTATTATTTGAAGAACAAAAATACGATTAATATTCGTGATAAAAAAGAATGAGATGTTAAAAGGATACTTCTGTCAAAAGGTTCGCTTCATTTTATAAATACCCGATAATAAAAAAGGAGAAAAACCTTGCGGTTCTCCTCCTTTCATTATTGTTGAAAAGGGGTAAGTGTTGTTTATGGCTTATCCCACCAAATTCGTCCTTCTGTCTTATCAATGGACGATCCGTAATTAGTATCGGAAGTTAATTCACTTACCGCATCATTGAAATTGATGATATTAGCTGTGTTGGGAGTGGGCAATAATCCTCGTCTTGGTATGAAAAGAGGATCTCCACCTGTCTTAATTTCCTCTAAGAAAGCGACACCACCTTCGGGCTCCGGCTGTGCTTTAAAGGCTGGTAATCCCGTACGTTTCCATGTAGCCCAGGCCTCTTCGGGACGCATAAACAGATTTACCCATTGTTGGGTAATAATTTTTTCCAAAGAGACCGTCTGGAATTCCGGACGTGCCAGATACGCGGTAATTGAAGCTGCAGTGATGGGTGCATAATTATCACTGTTCGAGTTCATAGCAGAAGGAACAGCCATGTTCTCTGCCCATTTCTGATATTGCTCCAAAGAAGCGCGAATACCGTCATGATACCATGCCAGAGCGGTTTTGCCACCCATGGTGTTTCCTGCTTTCAAGGAAATCTCTGCCATCATGAAACAAACCTCGGGGTAGGTAATCAAAGGAGTGAACAATGATATCTTATCTTGTGAGACATCATATAAATCCTGATCTTCTTTCTCCCGAACACCTAACGTATTGTTCACTGTTCCACCATTTTTGACAAAAAAACGACTCTCAATCTGACTGTTATTCCGTACAGTCATAGTCCGCTCAACATTTTTTCCGTCCACAACCTCTATATATGGGATGGTGAAATAGGCGTTGGTCGACCATAAACTATTTGTACTGTCGGGGTTGGCAGCCATACCTATATACCTATCCGTCCATTGGGAGAAATCATTTGCGTAATTCGGATAATACTTCTTTAACAGATCAAAGACCTCATCATTGCTCTTATTATTATTACCGTCACCAAATCCATTTCTCCGTATCAGAATAGGAAGACGCGGATCGTCATATTCTTTGAGGAAATTCACCAAAACACGGGATGCAACGTAGTCTGTTGTCAATCCTTGCATATCATCCGTATTATTATTGTGTTCATTAGGATGATGGTACACTGCCGATTCGGCATGGTTGGAAATGATCCCGCCCGGATGCGACAAGGCTTCATTTATTACTGATGTATAAAAGGCATTGTCAGCCTTTTCAAGACGTTGTGCCATTTTAATTCGCAGCGTATTTCCGAATTTGATCCATTTGGATACATCCCCAGCATAGAAGAAGTCATTTCTCTCCAGATTATATTGATTTTCGGATGAGTTTTGCAATACCGTGATGTTTTCTTTTATTTTTTCATCCAGCACTTTATACATCTCTTTTCCTTCAATATTCTTTTGATAAAGATCGTACCGCGGAGTTTTAATCCCTTCACTGGCAAGCTTCAACCCTTCCATATAAGGAGCCGCTCCATACACATCGAACAATAGCCATGCCTGATACGCTTCCAAAATATTCGCAATTGCTGCTATATCCTGATAACGTTCTTTCTCGGCATTTAACGGAATGACGGTATTCACCAGATAACGCAATTTCAGGCCGATTTGTCCGAAGAAATCGTCGTAGTAAGGTGTGTAAGTCGATGGACGGGAAGTGGCACTTGGGTTTACATAGATGGAGGATGATGCTCCCCCGGAATTTACGATATATTGCATGATTTGCATTATGCCACTGTATTTGTTTGTCAGGTGATGCCGTTGAGAATTATTCCAGTTTTCTGTCGCCCCCGCAAAAGCACTTCTTGGGTCGACATTCCCTAACAATTCGGGATTCGTATTCAGTTCCTGATAGTCATCAAGGCATCCTGAAAAAATGAAAAGTGATACTAACCCTATTAGTATAAACTTGATTTTATTCATAATTTTAGTTTTTAGAATCTTAAAGTAAAGTTGATAGCATAAGTACGAGAGAAGGGAACAGCACCAATATCCATTGGAGTCAACGGGTTGTTATTCGATATGGATGCAGGGTTCAAACCATCAGTCAGTTTGTTTACTAAATATCCCAGGTTCCTGGCTGTTAATCCCACTCTAAAGTAATTTGCCCCAAATTTATCCAAAATAGCTTTGGGAACACGATAACCAACTGTTATTTCGCGTAGTGCAAACCAGGTGTTCTCTTGCAGCCCTAATTCAGCGGGCATTCCCCAGCCATAATTATATACGTAGTATGCACCGGCCGGCATCGGACGAATTCCTTTATCAAGCGCCTCTTTGTATGTTAACCCGCTTACATCGATCCGGGTGGCAGGGTCGCTGGCTAACGGAGCTGTAGCACCTTCTCCAAAGACTCCATCCAGAGGGTATACATCATGTACGGTTTCACCTTTGTAGTTGGTTCTTTGCCAGCCCCCGTTCTCTTTATCCCTTCCATAAAGAGAGGATTGCAGTGTTCCCATAGAAGACGCATATTTGTACGTATTCGAGAAGAAATTTCCGCCTACGCGTCCGTCAATCAGAGCATAGAAGTCGAAATCCTTATATGAAAAAGAGGTGTTGAAGCTTAATAAGAAATCTGCCTCTACTTTACCAATTTCAACCCTGTCGGGTATACCCATGTCGTAGTTAGTGGTATATCCATATACAGGTATACTGTTAGGATTTCCGGCTTGTCCCAGGTAGGTGATAACCGGTTTTCCGTTTCTTGGGTCGTTCGGATCATTTTCATTCTTGAAACGGTAAATGGAAGACCCATAGGGATTGTTGTAAGCAGTAGTTATCACTCCGAATTTGCCACCCTCATAAGCCCATATTTCGGGACCACCATCATATTGTCCCATTAACTGCCACTCTTTTACCTCGTCATGAAGTTTGATGATCTTACCTCTGTTCAGCGAGAAATTGGTTCCTACAGTCCAGCGGTAATCAGCGGTTCTGACCGGGGTACCTTCCAATTGAATTTCAACACCCTGGTTTTGAATATTACCGGCATTAATCAATTGTTTACTGGCTCCGGCTTCTCTAACAGCATCTACTTCCAGGATTTGATTTCTGGTATTTGTTTTATAATACGCAAAATCGATATTGAGCCGCTCATTAAAAAATCTGAAATCTCCACCCAATTCTATGGATTGTTGTACTTCCGGTTTTAAGTCATTGTTCCATGCAGTGCCAAGATTGGGATTAGCAATAATAACACTTTCCCTGTAGGGGTCATACTGTGCACTTTGTGAGAAGACTCCAAACCCTCTGGTAGTTGCATAAGCAGAAGTACCCATACCCACACGTGAAAGAGAAGCTCTTAATTTTCCGTATGAAAACCAATCAGGAACATCAAAAGTATCTGTAAATACCCAGGAAGCGTTGGCCGACGGATAGAAGACGGTGTAGTTATTCATCCCTGTTGTCATATAGGAAGGATAAGTGAGGGTTGATAACCAGTCATTGCGGCCCGTCAATTCAAGGAACACCTGGTCTCTCCATGCAAAATTGAGAATCGCAGACAGACCAAAAGCCTGATTATTTCTTGGTGTGTAATCAAATTCAGGAGTAATTCTGTTTACAGAATTGGAAAAAGAGAATACTCCCGGTGTGATTAATCCTCCGTTTGTTTCTTTTCTCCATGAGTGAGATTCGGTATTGCCATATAGTTCGGCTGCTAAAATTGCATCCATAATAATATTTTCGCCTCCTATACTAAATTCGTTGCTCATCGATTGCAACATTCCGAGGAAGTTGTATGATCCGGAAATATTACCTCCTCTGGCATATGCTCCACTACCGGTCGGCCCGTAATTCGCACCGGTTCCGTAAGATTTCTTCAATGTAGAGATACCGTAGTAATTGTAATTACCTTGAATGCTAGCCATAAGTTTAGGAGTAATTTTCGCTCTCAATGTCAAATTGCTAAGCATAGAATTCTCAGATCTCAAATTCAGATTCAAATCGCGATTGTGTAAATATCCTCTTAAACTTCCCCAGGGACTATCAGTTTCTACCGCTTGGGTTACCGGATCTCTGTATATCGATTCGTAAGCCGCTATATCCATGTTTCTGGGAGTGTGGTAGGTACTCATCATACCCAGGTTTCCATCCCAGTTCCAACCTCCCTGATCAGCACCATTCTGAGCACGGGAGAAAGCGTAATTAACACCCGCTTCCAATGAGAATATTTCATTCAGGTCAGTTAACCCCCTGAAAGAGATAGCATGCCTGTTAAAATTATTTCTTTTAAATACGCCATTATTATCAGTAAATGAATATGATAACCGGAATGAAGAACTTTCTCCTCCACCGTTAATGGCAACGTTGGTTGTACTGTTCAGACCGGATTGATAGAGAGATTTCCAATTATCCGGATGAGGAACAAACGGTGTAGTCTGACCGTGGGGAAGGTACTGATTCACCAGCGAACCATCCATTTTTGGACCAAAACTGATTGCTGTCCTCTGAAGAGAGCCGTCTGCTAAAAAACCACCTTCAAATCCATTACCGGGTGCACCGGCTCCATATACATTTTGTAATGCGATGGGAGATTTGTAGATATCAGTAGTTTCCAGAATCTGGGATATTTCAACTCCAAGGCCTTGTTTGCCATATTTACCTCCTTTGGATTTAATAACTATTGCACCGTTGGCACCACGAGAACCATACAATGCCGTTGCAGCAGCTCCTTTCAATACTGTGACACTCTCATAATCTGCAGGATTTAAATTTTTAAGCTGTGATCCCCAGTCTGTACCGTCGAGGGCGCCCCTTAAAGGTTCCTGA
Source organism: Proteiniphilum sp. (assembly GCF_034927365.1). Classification (GTDB taxonomy): domain Bacteria; phylum Bacteroidota; class Bacteroidia; order Bacteroidales; family Dysgonomonadaceae; genus Proteiniphilum. The sequence goes on from NZ_JAYFQD010000005.1 coordinate 269,063, forward strand.
ATAATCATTCCGTCAACAACAAAAATAGGAGAGTTGTTCTTATCGATGGATTTTGCTCCACGAATGGTTATTGAAGAGCTGGATGTCACACCCGATGCTCCGGTCAGATTAATATCGAGACCGGCAACTTTTCCCTGCAATGCTGTAATGGGGTTGATGGCATTAATTCTTTCAATTTCAGCCGTTGAAACGCTTGAGGTTGCATAACCTACAGAACGCTGTTGCTTGGTGATACCTAATGCGGTAACGACTACTTCACTAAGTAGCTCAGAGTCCTCTTTCATTACTACATTTATAGTCGTCCGTTGGTTTACCGCTACGACTTCTGTTTTCATACCTACATAGCTGAAAACTAAATTTGCATCCGATGGAACATTAGGGAAGACGTATTTCCCGTCGATATTTGTAATTGTTCCTTGTGATGGATTGTTTTCTACAATAATAGTTGCACCTATTATAGGCTCACCACTGGCATCAGTTACCAGCCCTTGTATGGTAACCGTTTGCGCAGAAACAGAAAAGGTTATCAATCCTAAAAGGAGAGTTAATAACCCTTTAAAACCAAATAATTTTCTTTTCATTCTCTTGTTTTTTTGTTTATAATAGTATTCGTGTTGTGGATAATATGCTATTTCAATCCAAAATAACCGTCGTAGTTGATAACCTAAGAAGAAATTTATTGGAGAAATAACTATATTATATGACTGCGAAGATACATTCTAATTCTGAATGCAGGAGATTCATTTAACATAAATACTATCTATAATGTGGGAGTCTTCAAAGTATTTATCAATATTTACGATTTTTTACCTTGATGGATCCGGCAGATCATATTAATTCAACCCGATTTTAGTATCAGAGAATGGTCGATCTGTCATATTGCTGTGTTTTTATAATATTTTGAAACTATGGTTTGATGATAGTGGATGTGTATAAGAGATGAAATAATCATAATGACAAACAATAAGCCCCGTTTCTTTCGAAACGAGGCTTAGTTATGGGGGATAATGATAAAATGATTTTATAATCCCTTTTCTGTGAGATAACGTTCGGCATCCATGGCAGCTCTACAGCCAGTACCGGCTGCTGTGACTGCTTGCCGGTAGATAGGATCGGCTACGTCACCACAGGCGAAGACCCCTTCAATGTTGGTTTTTGTAGTGGGAGGTTCAGTAATAAGGTAACCTACATTATCCGTTTTGAGAAAATCTTTGAATATGGCGGTGTTGGGTTGATGTCCGATGGCAAGGAAGAATCCGTCAATTGGAATATCATACCGTTCTTCATCCTGTTCTCCCATACGTTTCACTAAATGAACGCCTTCCACTCCGTTCTCACCGTAGAGGCCCACTGCGTTATGCTCGAAAAGTACTTCGATCTTTGGATTGTTCAGCACACGCTCCTGCATGATTTTAGAAGCACGCAGATAGTCCTTACGGACAATCATATATACCTTGTTGGCCAGCCCCGACAGATAAGTGGCTTCTTCACAGGCGGTATCACCTCCACCGACTACAGCCACCACTTTCTTGCGGTAAAAGAAACCATCGCAGGTGGCGCAGGCCGATACGCCTTGTCCGGCATATTTGGTCTCGTCGGGTAAGCCAAGGTACTTGGCGGATGCACCGGTAGAGATAATAACGGTATCTGCTTCGATCACCTGTTCATTGTCAATAATTATTTTAAGCGGACGTACTGAAAAGTCGACAGCGGTAGCTCTTCCGGAACGGACATCTGTACCGAATCTTTGCGCTTGTTTCTTCATATCTTCCATCATCTCCGGACCTGTGATTCCTTCGGGGTATCCGGGGAAATTTTCTACCTCAGTGGTAGTCGTCAATTGTCCTCCAGGTTCCATTCCTTCGTAAAGGATGGGTTCGAGATTTGCCCGTGAAGCATAAATGGCGGCCGTATATCCCGCAGGTCCTGATCCGATGATCAGACATCGTGTATTATTTCTCATATTCTATATTGAATTTTAAAACCTTCTCACTGTTATTGTACCGCGAGAAGGCATATGGATTATTAATTAGTTCAAAGTTACGACTTTTCTTCCATATCCCACATCGATTATTATCATAATCTATCTGTGGTAAACGGAAAATATGGAATTACCTGAGATCCACTATTTCCACACCGGGATGATCGTTTTTCTCGAACCGGAATGTAGTATCAGTGAATTGGTGATTGGTGTTATATCCGGAAATGTCAATCCTGTTCTTCATCCCATCAGCCATAGTGATGATCACCTGTATAATATTACCACTCTCCTTGTCGATGGCAGCAGTGATGGATTTGAAATCTTTATTCTGATTGACGGGAACCATATCAATCAGATGAGTGCTTCTTCCGTTGATTGTCTTGGAGGCAGGTGCTTTCAGTGTAAATCCGTTCTTGTATATCCCAAGTAGCGCTAATGGACTGATGGAGGCGATTTCAGTTGCAGTGGGAGCACTGATATTTACTTCGTTCAGATCCTTCATCAATACCCATTGGGTTTTTCCGTCGAACCATATATCCATGGCTTCCATCTCGAGTTTGAATTTGTCTCCTTTTATGTAGGCTTCGCCCGATTGGGGTTCATAAACTGTTCCCTCCTTGTCAGTCATGATCGCCTTGAATAACAAACGGATCCCATTGGAGGTTTCGTATGTGGCGTATGCCTTGTCTAACAATACCTTGGCTTCGTTTGAACTTTGGGCGAATGTATACCCTGATAGGAGAAAAATCAATGTTATCGATGTGATCGTCTTCATTTTGTTTTTTGGTTTGTTTGTAGGATTGGACTGCAAAAACAGGAATTAGTTTATTTTGAGGATGTATTCCTGCTAATAGTAAATTGGATATTACCGCAATGAATTCAATAATTTCTCCAAAGAATATTCATCGGCAATGAATACTTCCCTCGGTTTGCTACCCTGTACGGCACCTACTATCCCTGCAGCTTCCAGTTGGTCCATCAATCTGCCTGCACGGTTATAGCCAATGGAGAACTTTCGCTGGATAAGCGAAGTCGATCCTTGCTGGTGCACCACAATAAGGCGGGCGGCCTCGTCGAAGAGGGGATCTTTATCACTCAGGTCTGCTGAGCCGGGTCCGATATCCGTGCTATCGGAAATCACTTCCGGAAGCGGGAAGGCAAAGTCGTATCCCTGCTGTTTCCCGATGTATTGGGAGATATCTTCCACTTCGGGTGTGTCCACGAAAGCACACTGGATACGGATCAGGTTACTACCCTGAGAGAAGAGCATATCTCCCCGTCCGATAAGCTGGTTGGCCCCACTCATGTCGAGGATGGTACGGGAGTCGATCTGGGATGTAACCCGGAAAGCCATTCTGGCAGGGAAGTTGGCTTTGATGGTACCAGTGATAATATTGGTGGTGGGGCGCTGGGTAGCGATTACCATATGGATTCCCACGGCGCGCGCTTTTTGTGCAATACGGGCAATAGGCATCTCGATCTCTTTACCGGCGGTCATGATTAAATCGCCGAACTCATCGATCACTACCACGATATAGGGCATATACCGGTGTCCTTTCTCCGGGTTCAGCCGACGTTTGATAAATTTCTCGTTATATTCTTTAATCGTACGGACATGGGCTTTCATCAGCAACTCATAGCGGTCGTCCATCTCCTTGGTGAGGGAGTTCAGCGTCTGAGTTACTTTGGTGATATCGGTGATGATCGCTTTCTCTTCATCCGGCAGTTTAGCCAGATAATGCTTCTCAATAGCGGAATAGATATTGAATTCCACCATCTTGGGATCAACCAGCACCATCTTCATTTCCGATGGATGTTTTTTGTATAAAAGGGAGGTGATGATAGCGTTCAAGCCGACCGATTTCCCTTGCCCGGTAGCACCGGCCACTAACAAGTGAGGCATCTTGGTGAGGTCGAACATAAAGACCTCGTTGGTGATGGTCTTCCCCAATGCCACAGGTAGTTCAAAATCACACTCCTGGAACTTCTTGGAACTGATCACCGATTGCATTGAAACGATCTGTGGGTCCTTATTGGGAACCTCAATTCCGATAGTACCTTTTCCGGGCATCGGAGCAATAATACGGATACCCAGTGCGGAAAGGCTGAGGGCGATATCATCTTCCAGATTCCTGATCTTGGAAATACGGACTCCCGCTTGAGGTACAATCTCGTAAAGGGTGATAGTAGGGCCTACGGTTGCTTTTATTGAGGTGATCTCGATACCGTAGTTGCGTAGCGTATGAATGATCTTCTCCTTATTTTCATTCTGTTCGTCCATATCCACAGCCCTGTCACCGGTATTGTAGACCTTTAACAGGTTCATAGTGGGAAATCTGAAGGAGGAGAGGTCTTTCCGAGGATTATAGTCTTCCTGCAACTCCGGGGTTAATTCCGGTAGTATCTCCGTTTCTCCTTTTCTGGTTTCTTCCGGATGGGGTGAGTGGATGGCAGTCTCATCATCTTCCGGGACAATTACCTCGAAATCATTCTCTACCGGCACTTGTTTCTTTATAACAGGTGGTTTCGGAGTTGTGATGGCAGGCTCTTTGATATTGTGGAGTGGGTATGCAGTTACCGGAGTCTCCTTTTGCCCCATCAGATCTGTTTCTTCATCTTGTTCCTGTTCATTCTCCCGTGCCCTGACCGGCTTTATTTTTTTCAGAAAGGCAAAAAACCGTTTGAAAAGACCCGGTTTATATTCCTTTTCCGATTCATCATCATTTTCTTCTTCCGAATCGTCAGGAATATCGTTCTGCGGAGTGAATGCCGAAGTGCCATTGATCAATGTCTCCTGTATCTTATACATCGAACTTTTACGAAGTGTTACTACAATAATAGTAATGAACAGTAAGATCAGTAATATGACTCCGGGCCATCCGATGCTGCTCTCCAGCATCTGTTCAATCTGGAGACCGTGTGCACCACCCCATTTCACATGAGTATCAGGGAAAAGTTTATCCAGAATGAAGGCACTTGAAACAGAGCCGGCGACAAGACCGAATGCGGTGATGAAGAGAGCTTTCAGGAATGAGAACTTCCATACATTCATTATGCGTAGTCCGATATAGATCAGGAAGATAGGGATAAGCGCTGAAAACAGTCCAAACCAGTCGTTTACAAGTATCTCTGCAATGTAAGCACCACCTGCACCTGTCCAGTTATCTATCTCTGATGTGCCTGAACGTACTACCTCCAAATATGTTTTATTGATTACTTTGCTTTGATCGGCCGCACCGGTAAAGAAGAATGATACAATGGCTAACAGCATGAAAATACCCATGAAAGCCACAATAACCCCCCCGATGAAATGTACCCGTTCATTCTTCAAAAAGGAGATGACCCTCTTTTTGTGTCCTTGTTTTGGTTTTTGTCTTGGTCTCTGTCTTTTTTTCTTTCTTTTGGCCATATAGGATTTATTTCCTGAACTGTTTGTAGCAGTTATAATCAACATAAACGCTTTGAAAAAACGTTACGACAAAAGTATAAAAAATTTCGCAGATATTAGAAGAATACGGACGAACAAAGTAAGTATTTGATAAATAAGTTAGTTAGGTGTTGTTCCGTTATATTCTTCCAGTATGCGAAAAAGAAGGATAAAGCGGAGTTAAGTGAAAGTTCTACTACTTATCCGTTGCCTTTTTGGACTGCCAAACCGCAGGATAACACCGGAAACAATCTCTTAAATACAGCCTACACTAGGAAAAAGTCATTTATCCGCCACAATCAACCGACAGTTAGATGATTACATCTTAACACCCAAACAATTTTTTAATGATTGTGAATTATCAATATCTGATTTCTTTGAATAATCTGAAAAATATATTTATTGATTTTCATTAATTTCTAAAAAAAGTGCTAACTTTGAAAGTCTGCTTTAACACTGAAAACCCAGCCACTAACAAGCGGTTTGGCGTCAGGCGGACGAAAGTGGATTTTGGAAGTTTTTCCACCCGCACGGGTATCCGTTTCGGTTAACAGAGTTGTGCCCGCCAACCGCCCCAACGCCGGGCCGCCGACCGTTGGCTGTCATGCGAGTGCAGAGGTGCTTTAAATGGGAAAATTTATTAACTTTTAATATATAAGTATGAATAAAAAAAGCTATTTCCTATTTTCATTAGTTACTTTAGTCTTTATTATGCTGTCCTGTGAGGATAACGAAGAAACAACTATTGCCACAAATCCTTTCGATATTATTAGCGAGAGCAGTAACGATGCTCGGGATAAAATTGTCGTAATTAGTGATTTACATTTAGGTAACGACTTATCCTACTCCGAAACGGTAGCGCATCTGGACAGGATAGAACAGCTTCTAATTGAAGTAAGAACGTCAGCCACAATCAAAGAACTCATCCTTAATGGCGATATACTCGATGAGTGGTATGTCCCTACACGGGTAGATACTTATGGCGATGGCACACAAGCCGATTTTGTCAGAAAAACAGTAGCGGCAAACCAGAGCATTTTTGATGTTCTGAACGGAATCATCGCAGATGGTAAAATAAAAGTTACTTACATTCCGGGCAATCATGATATGGGACTTAAAGCGGAGCATATTGACATCGCGATGCCGGGAGTAAACCAGGCGCGCGATTCGCAAGAAAAGTATGGTGTAGGAACCTATCATCCCGACGGTTATCCTCAAATTGCCATAGAGCATGGTCACCGGTATGATTTTTTCAATGCAATCACACCCAATGCAAACGAAAGTGAAGCTCCCGGCGCAACCATACCTCCGG
>NZ_JAYFQD010000006.1:0-54670 GCF_034927365.1 Proteiniphilum sp.
AGTCCAACCAGTTAGGCCGTTATGTAAGTCACCATTCAATACGAGGTTGGGGATTTTTGCAGACGCTAACTCCTCCACATCTTTAAGCGTTTTTGGCGAAGAAGCGTATCCGTGATCAGCCTTCTCGCCCGCTAATTGAACCAAATCGTCTTGCTTGGCGTAGTCGCTCAGATCACCCAGCCGGTCTACTTGTTCCCATCCGGGTGCGAGATACCGGTATACGGAATTTTCAGACACGTCCGCCTCGTTGTTTACCGCGACGAGTTGACCGGGCTTTAACGGTTTGCCGTCATCGGACACCGGTGCATTGTCTGCCGTCATGGCCGCGTGGGAGGGGTAGATTTTCTTGACGGACATGGAGGCCGCGTTCATGTCCACGCCTTCCAGCTTGTCGAGCAATTCTTCCACAAGACCGAATGTGTCATCCGGGGATATCGACGATCTCCCGGTGCGTGACTTCAACTCACCGATACGTTGTTTTAATTCTTCGTATGTTGCCATATTAATAATAGGGTTGATTTTGTTGCACATCATTGATAACAAGCCCGGCTTCCTGTGATTCCACATAAGCCTTGAAGGCATTCAGGCGCGTCACATAGCTGTTTACCGACATTACCGACAATTCCTCATCAGTAAGCGGTTGATAATACACGCTATTCCACGTGAATGCGGAGCGGCCGTAATAGGTGCGCGGATATCCCTCCGCCAACTCGTTCGCGACAGTCTTGGCGATCACGACCGTTAAACTTCTCATTTTTCCTGTCCAAGCCATATCTTTATTTTTATGCCCAAATGATAGGCGGTTTTTCAATAATCGGCGGTTCAAACCGGAACACCGTCAACTGGTAACTGTATGTGCCATCTGTCGCCGTATAATCCCCGATATATATGTCGCGTTCAAAGTCCTCTCCCTCTTCAATCTCTATCGTGATCTCCGCTTCATTGGTGCCGGGGAAAATGGATATCAGAAATTCACGCCAGTATGTCGGGAATGGAAATCCGTCTTTCCGGAATGTGATCCCGGATATGGATACAGTTTCTTTCACATCGACAGAAGAAAATGCCCTCATCTTATAGACAAACCCACCCGCCGCAATATCGGGATCTTTCCAGAACCAAAGGAACAATGAGGCTTCACCGTCATCTTCCCTTATGAAGCCCGTCCAGTTGGCTTTGAAAAGGGTGATGATGTTTTCCTGCACGTAATTTTTCCATCCTGCCTGGTAATGTGTATCCCCAAGCCGGAACACGTACGACTTGCCGGCAAGTTTATGCTTGTCAAGAAACTCCTTGATCGCATTCAGGTCAGTACTGCGATCCACTTCAACAAGGAAATCATACGGCTTCCCGTCGAGTTCGGTTATATCTACAACACAATCGAATGTGCGCTCTATGGCATGTTTCAAACTGCACACCTGCGGTGTGACGGATGCCTCATATCGTGATCTCACCCTCCACAAGTGAAAGGTGACGAATAGTCCCTGCAAAGGCTTGGCGACCAGGACACGCAACATGGCAATGATCCGGGGGCGACGTAGGAACGTCGGGAGCAACAATTCTACCAGCTTGTTATAATCAATCTTCATCATAATCACACCATGTATGTTATCACCGAGTTGGTGGAATTGAATGTGAACGCGCCTGAAGGTGATTCTATATTCTGCCCGTTGTCGATATCGGAACCGACCCGCACCTGGACTATCACCACATCCTTCACCCCGTCGGCGGCCTGTATCGCATCGATCAGTTTGGTGCGGTTGAACACGCTCCCGTAAATGATGCCATCGCTGAGATAATTCGAGATGGCCTCCTCCACGGGTTTTCCGTTTCCATTCAGCCGCTTACCGTCCTGGTCTATCACCATCGCATCGCGGGTGACCTGAAGCGTGAACGACATTTGCGATGGCGCCTGTGAAATGATATCGTAATGTATGCCCACGGCGCCTGTTTCACGTATATAGGCTGAAAAGGCCGCCAGTTCGGCCGATGACAATGCCTGTTTGCCGGCTTTCGAGGCATGGATGCGAAGCTTTGTCACGCCTTGAACTTCCAACTGCCGGACGGCGGCATACCTGATGATCCGGGAGGCCTCGTCGATTACGGGATATTCAAACCGGTAGGTTTCCGGATTGTACTCCACTGAGTGCCCAAGTTGGAAAGCTAACGCCTGTGCATGGTACCAGGGAATTGAGCATACCGCATTGGCAGTGATCGCTGCATTGATATCCTTCTGATGCTGATCCATCAGGCTTTCGAGTGCCCAGATCGACACGGCAAAGACGTACGTGAATATCGCTTCGAGACTGACCTTACTGAATTGCTCATCGAAAGTTTTCGAAGTGTCCAGGGAATAGGCTTCCTGAAGCGTTGAGTTCGCCACGAAATCTGCGCGGATTGATTGTACTATTTCGTTAATGGTTCTCATACTCATTCAAATGTTTCCGTAAAAATGTCCTCGAATATCTGCCCGGGATCAGTGACCGCCGTTGCGGGTTTTATTGCGTTTCGGTCATAATATTGCGCGATGGATTTGTTTTGCACGTCAGAGGTACGCAGTTTAGATGGTGAGAAATCATCTGTGATCGACAGGTCATTGACCATTGCCATTTCGATCGCCGCCTCTACACTGCCTGCTGTCTGGACGGCAACGTCCAATACTGACTGTCCCTCTAATGTTTGAACATTCCTTTTAACCATGATCGTAATATGATTGTCAACACCACTCCGGCAATGAATGCAACGATATACGTCCAAACAGGCGGCCGTGTAGCTGTTTTTGTTTCTTCCCGTAGCGATGCATCCAACCGTGTGAGAAGTGTCGAATTATCGACTGTCAGGCGTTCAATTTCGGCCTTTTGCTCGCTGATGATCCGCTCATTCTCTTCATTGATGGTTTGGATATCATTCTTTGTCTCGGTCACAATTTCACGCTTCTTATGTTGCCGGCCGGTCGAATCAGGTTCGGAGTACTCCGTTTCTGTAATACGTGAAACGGACTTGTCAGAAACGTTTGTTTTCAACTCTTTAACTACATCGGAATAGCTGCTTTGGGATGCCGTCTCCTTTACCTGAAGATCGACATTCGAAGTCTCATCAAGATTCATCGTTTCCTTTACGGCTGATTTACGGGAAACGCAGCCGGAAAGCAATACGGAGATAAGCAGGATGAATATCTTTGTTTTCATTTTAACCTGGTTATTGTTTTTACGTTTTCCAGTTTCGCATTCAACTCTTCGATCTCTTTTTTAAGTTGCTCATTCTGCGATCTCAGTGATGCCACACTTGCAAGCAATTCAACGTTCTGCGTGCGAAGCTTCACGATTTCATCCATCTGCACTTTGTTTTTCTCTGCAAGCATGTCGATGCTGCTTTGCAAGTCGGACAGGAAATCATTCTGCCGTTTCCGCTTCCCGGCAAAGTATGATCCAATTGAGGTCAACAGACCGATACCCGCTATTACAATTCCACTCCAGTCAATCATATAGTATTATTTTGAAAAATATAAATCACTCTCTGCCTTCCGTCTCCGGGTCAATCCGGGAAGTACTTTCAATACTCCGTTGACACGCGCTTTATTCCACTTTGCAAATTCGTTTGCAATCGATATGTCATTCAGATTCTTACGTGCCTTTTTCAGCAATGTGCTGCTTTTTAGATTCGCAAAACCAACGTTGTAGACGAAAGAAACTAGGGCATCAAACTGACCTTGGGAGAAATGCAGACCAAGAGAATTCACCATACTTTCACGTTCTTCCAAATCTTCCCGTAATGCCGACTCCGCTTGTGCTTCCGTTTTGATCCTACTAAAATGATAGGCTTTATCCTTGTTCGCCTCACCGGAGAGCCTATTTCCCTTGTTATCAAGAACCAGCCGGCCATATCCTTCCGTCCATAGCCCGGCAGGACACATTTTAGGTTGTAATCCTATTTTCTTCAGATCACCGTCGTGCAGTGATTCAAACTCTTTTATGAGGGTAATACCCTTATTAGATGTTTTCATACCTCTACTTCAAAATCACTTAAATCATTACTATTCACAATCACCTTTGCACTGCTGAACCCGTCCGATTTCAATTCAGTTTGCAGGGCATTGATAAATTCCTGCTTTCGTGTCGCCGGCAACTTCAGATAGCTCTCGATTCCGAAACCCAACGTGGGGTATTCTTTGAATTCTCCTTTTTGCGCCATTATGATCAGTTCGCACCGCTGGTATGTGATATCATCCAGTACCAGGCCCGACACGATTTTCCCACCCTCATCCCGTTTCACCGAAACAACCAGATCATGACTGCTATCCAATAGAATTCCTTTCATTTCAATGCTTTATTTTCGTATCTTCAAAATCAGACGTCTCCGGGTTTACTGTCTGTGTATTGAATACCAGGGCCAACGGTGATCCATTGCCTGCCACAGGATGTGTTTGCAGTTGCGTTTTTAATGTTTGCAGGTCGGAATACACCTTTTGCATCCATTCAACTAACTGCGGCAATTTTGCCAAACCCGATATCCCGCCATCATTGAAAACAAGGCCGTTGTTATCCATCACCGCCGTATTGGTCCCAATCTTCAGTAAAACTTTTTGAACCTCAGAAAAACGGACAACAACAGCCTCAGTTTTCAAATTCTCAATAACAGCAACCAGAACATTGCTTTTTTCTTCCGGGACAACGGTAACATAGCTTTGCAGATCGTCGTCGATGGCGTTCAACCGCACATCGTACAGGATCGGAGCGCCATCACGCTCCACATCGCATAGCGTATCGCGTACATTCACCGCTACACCCGACACGATCCCTTTTATTTGCGATGCTCCGGCAACCGACTGTATCGCTTCTTTCAATACCTGCTCAACCTGTCCCATGTTCGTATATCTCCCAAATGCTTTAAACCTGCTTTAAAATCGCCCACAATCGATTATCTTTCCGATTAGGTATATTCCTACTGTAATTTAAAAGAGAGCGAATTTTTGCGTGAAAAACCACCTGTTTCGTTATAGGTTATATCCACCTTTTCAATCATGTACTTTCCTTCCCGTTCCGGATCGAACTGGTCCCGGATCACCAGCGCGTCACCGGCATGGGTACGCGGAATACCGAAGCCGGTAATTGAACCGGTGTAACCATCATAAACCACCTTTTTCATCGTGGCCTCGGCAATCTTTTTTAATTCACCTTCGGACATCGGACCGGCAAAATTCAAAGTGCGTTCAGATGCATCACCATCCTTATTCCCCACCGTTACAGTTGTTTTTGTGCCATCAGGGTTATTGGAGATTGCTTTGAACCGTATTTTAAAATCCCGTTCTCGTTTGTATTTCAACTCGTTTTTCTTTACATCTTTCCCTATTGTATAGGTATGCTCCGTGGTGTTATCCCCGAATTCATACGCCAACCCAACCTTTAATCGATCTCCATGTAACCGGCTGTAAAGACCGTAATTCTTTACCAATCCCTGCAACACGGCGTATGTACTCGCATTGTCGATCATGAATTTACCCAACGCCATGTCCGGACATTCAATGGCAATGTCTTTGGGCACAATATCAGAGAGTACCTGTTTGAGAGTCGCACTACGATAGCTTTTGTTATGATTGTTCTGCCGGAAGATATACGACTCGTCCTCACAATGGATGATCAACGGGTAGTCGCTTTCAATCTCCTGGATATATCCGGAAAACTCCAATGCGATATCCACATCAGCTCCGTAATAATACCCCGCGCTGATTGTCATTTTATCACCAACACTAAACTGGTCCAATACCGATCTCCCTTCAAGCTGCTTGTAATTCCGCGGAATGGTGATCTTTGCCGTGTCCGATATTTCAAGAATGTTTTCATTGATCTCAAAATCAGAAATATTGTCCAGAAGAACCTTTCCGAGCGTTACTTTAGATAGCATATTCAAATAGGGATAATTCATTTTGAACTGGATAATTGAAAAGTGACTGGATTTATAGCGCGGGTAGTGAAAGTATAAGAAATCGTATCTTCGAACCCTTCCACAAAATCGATCTGGATATCCCGAAAGTAAACGGCAGCCACTCCGACCGCCTGCAATATTTCGCTATCGACATTCCACACACCGTTGACCTCGAAGATTTTGTTGATTTGTTCTAACCGGTCAATCGGAAAACTATGGTTCTCCATGTCGATAAGCAACCCCCGCCATGTTATTTCATACGGTTCGGTGGAATAACGCTCAACCACTTCGGTATCGCTGTTGTCGATCGTAGTGATGATTAAGCGTTTCGACCGCCTGAGTGAAAGCATCGGCGGGGTTGCGAACACATCTCCCCCGGTTTCTTCCGAAAACGGACGGAAGGCAAAGAGGTACTTTCCACCGACATCGCTACGCAGGGTTACTTCGTCAAACGTCATGTTGTCATCCCACACATACACGTTGCCGCCAAGGTCGAAGCCGCTGTTATGTGAGTTACGTATCACATCACCAAAGCCTTCCTTATCGAGCCGGCTGCTTATGCTCTTTGTGATGAAACCAAACGCGCTCTGGAACCTTCCCGCAAAATCGATTTTCATAATTTGATACCTCTTAATAATCCTTCCTCTGATAACCACTTCAATTCCTTCAACCGACTGGCATAATCTTCATCCGACAAATTATCCGGGTTTTCCTTGAAAAAGAAGCGGATCATCGCATCATTCATTCGTAACACGTCATCCATATCCCAACCGTCGGCATTCTCACCCAGGGGTGGAATGTCCGGCAGTTGGGTTAGCAGTTTTTTACAATCGCTTTCCGTATCGGGATCAACTCGCCAATGCCGGTCAGTGCGCCGTAAAACAGCCCATCATCTGCCAACACTTCATCCTTGTGCGACAACAGGCAGTTTTTTACCAGGATTTCATCCGCCTTTTTGGGATCAGTGTCTGCATATCGGCGGTATTGTCCCATCACATTACGTGTCGGAACGGCCGCAAGTACCGTTTTAAAGTCCGTGCTTTCATCGTTTAACGGCAAGTCCAGGTACTTCACATTGTTTTCGCCATATTTGTTTTTGGCGTTCATAATCATTTCGGCGGTTATACCGGCCGGCAGTTCTATTTTTTCCATCTGTCTTTTATATTGTTTTACCTACATTTAATTTCACATCTATGATGAACAGTTGAAATTCGCGCTCCAACTCACCATCACCGGTCACATTACGGCCATTGCCCTGGAATTTGGCCATCACGAGATCATTGATCAGTTCATTTTCCGCATTGAAAAACGTCACGTTAATCGGGAACGGCCGTATACGGGCGATATCACCTTTCGGGGCGAATTTTTCAATAGCGGAAACCACATCCAACGGAAGCGTGATCGTGCCTTCATACTCCTTTTGTCCCATGCGCCACCCTCGCGGTGCACGTTTAATGCCCCGTTGGTATTCGTGCGCATAAGAGTAACTGTAAGCGATCGCACTCGGATTGATGTCATACAAGCCGGCCAGTGTCACCACCGCATCCCCGGAGGAATAAACCTCACCCATTCTTTTTAGAAACATACCTTACTGGTTTTTGAGATTAATAGTTCCTTTGATTTCATTCACGCAACCGGTAGGGATCACGGCAAATTCTACATTCAGCACCTTTTCGATCAACAGGTCGCTGTCGATATCCACTGTCGTTTCACCATCCGAAATCAGTTCGTTGCTCGCCAAAGTGTTAAACACACCGTCGCCGATGGCATTGAAATACCCGGCGACACTTTCCGGCAGTTTCCCGTTTTCATCCAAAGACACGGGTTTCTTCACCTCTGGAAGGTAAACAAGCCGTAGGGCACGCTTACACATGTCCATCGTATGGCTGTAATAGATGGTGTGCTGGTTCATGTTGCCGGCGGCATCATTGATGATCTCCACACAGCAATGACCATCGTTCCACCAGTAACCGGCAATACCCTGATAGCGGATCGGGAAAACATAACCTTTGTCGTTCAGCGTTTCCAAGTCGGAAAACACTGCACTGTACCGCTTATGGTTACTCAATCCGCCCACCGTCCATACACTGAGTTGCGCATCCGTGAGGTTCTGCGTTTCCACCTCACCGGGGTTACGGTTCCATGGCATTGAGGCGATCACGCCCAGGAACGTTCCCACATCGGCAAACTTCTTGCCGATCGCATCCAGTGTTTCGGCATACGTCCAATCTTGGCCGACAACCAACGTCACCTTTTCAGCGTTGAATTGCTGTTCTGATACCACCAACGCACGCAAATCGACACATGCGGAAAGCGTGTCGCTGATCGCACGCCCCTCAAGGATCACATGCAATGGCATGTCGTTATCGTCACACCATGTGGCAAATCCCTGCAAAAGCGGAATGGCCGCTTTCACATCCGCATTGATCCCGTCGAGAAACGTATCTTCATAGTCCGATGCGGGGTTGAATGCGAAAGCGATATCGGAGATTACTCCGCCTGATTCGACTACCAACGTCTTGGCATCTTCCACCATTTCACCGGGTTTCTTAGTCTGACTGACAAGCATGATATGCAGTCGTTGACCTTCACCGGCACGCCGGAAGAATTCAGAGATATGCCGGAACACACGTACGTTGTTTGTCGTGTCGTATGTGGCATCAAGGCCCAACGCATCCGCATCGGATACACGGCGCAACGTGTAAACAGTTCCAAGCGCGATCTTTTCAGCCACAGCCACACCATTGCAGATGAGTCCGAATTCCCGCCCGTCGCCGATGACATTAGCACCGATCTTACCTTCTTTTATAGTTACACCTCTCAGGCTCATCACTCTTCGGTTTTAGTCAGTCCCTTGATTTTTTTCTCAGCCGCTTCGAGAACCGTTTTACGGTTCTTTCCTGCTTTTTCGGCTGTCAATATCGCTTCAACGGCATCCACGTCCGTCGCGGCTTCAATAGCGGCGACCACTTCACCGGCAGGACCGAGATCATTGGTCTTTTTCCCTTCTTCTTTTTCGGAATCACCACTTTCAGGAGAGACGTCTATCTTCACATAGCGATTTTTGTCCCCTTCCACACTCAGTGCTGCGAAATTCTTGTTACTGAAGAATTCACCCTTTTCATTCATGAAAACCGTTTCCAATCCGTTCGCTTTCGCCACATCATTGGCACGCTTCATTTGTTCCTTTGTAACTTGCAATTTTTCCATTTTCAGTCGTATTTATAATTATAAATCAGTCCAAAAACCTCTCCCGGATGGGAGAGATCAAGGACAATGGCGGTAAGGATTACTCACCCGGAGCGCTGACAATTGCCCCGATGGCTTCGTTAATCGTCGGCAATGCGATGAAATAGTTGCGGAAGTTTATCAGATTGCGCTGGTTCAGCGGATCGGTTTTTGCTTCCGAGAAATACATCTTCGTGAGTCCAGATGCTTTACGCGCCAATTTGGGAGTGAAGATCACCGTGGCCATCTTATCGGTAGCCTGCGGCAATGTGCCAAAAGAAAGTTTTGCCAAAGTCGTGGCATTGAAGTACGGATTCGCGATATACGAACGCAGTTCGAAGCCGAGTTGACTCGGCACAACACCCGATTTCCAATCTGTAAGTGTTTTGAACAGTTTAGAGTCTTCCAGTAAAAGGTCATTCACGTGGTCTGGGCAAAGCACCATCCGCATTCCGTCAACGGCAATGCCGGCGGCGGCATATTTCTCACGCATAGTGATGATATCTTCCCATTTCAACCGCTTACGTGATCCGTCAGGGGTTTCGGCTCCCGTGGTCGCAATAACCGGGGTTTTGGCTGTATTGCCGGAAGGAGCCAGCGCATGAATCGCTTTCTTCAACCTGTTTTCGGCAATGGCCTCTCCATGTACGGTTTTTACGATGCCCATCTTATCATACGACAACGCATATAATTCATCGTCCGTGATTGGAGTCGCTTTCGTCTGGTATTTATCTAAGGAAATAGGCACGTCCGATCCATTCAACGCCTGCACATCTATCGGATAAGTGGTATTATTGATCAACACGTCCGGCTGCACTCCAAAGTAGGTATTATGGATGACCTGTGCTTCTCCGTCACCGGTAACATACCTCGACAAGTCAAGAATCCCATCAAGGAAAGTATCCTTTATAAACTGGTTGACTGTTTTAATGATCTCCTTCGTCCAGACCTCCCTATACACGGTAGCACCAAGGACACCCTGAGGCATGGGAATAAAAGAGGCAAAAGCCAGGACCGATATCACCGGAACGGCAGGCAATCCCGAAGCGGCGGACAATACACCGCCAAAAACAACGCTGAACAACAGCGAAAATAGTACGCTAAGAATTAGTTTCGTTTTCATTATCAATTTATAAATTAGTAGTTTGAATTAATATTTCAGCCCCTCAATAGTATTACTTTATACCTCCGGCTCCACACCGTATTCGGCCCTGTACAACTGTTTAAATGTCTCCGGATCACTCTCCGGCATCTTTTCCAGGGCAGAGGGATCATTATCCTGATACCATTTCCAGTTCTTACCGGCATCGGCTCCATGCTTTCCTTCACTTTTGATCAAGTCAGCAATGGCAACCGGTTGTGCGGATGTCTTTTTCAATGCCACGGCCAACGCATCCACACCGGCTTTCACGCCTATCTCTTTTAATTTCGCACGCTCTTCGTCCGTGAAGGTACCTTTCGGTTGCGCATCCAACAGCGCGTTGATCTCGGCATCGGTTCTCGCCGTTGCCGCGTTTTCCAATTCTTTGATTTTGTTTTCCAAACCGGCAAACTTGGTTCGGAGGGCTTTCAAAACATCCGCTTCGGAGCTCTCAGCCGTGACACCTTCGAGCGCGAAGGCGGCAATAAGTGCGCTTACATTCATTTTCTTTGTTTTTAAATGATTAATTGGTTCTATCTGTAATTGGGCGGCAAAACGGGAATAGACACCCTCTACACCCATCGTCGCCACGATTTCCTTATCCAGTTCTTTGGTATTTTTCGCTGTAGCCGGCACAATCTTTTTTGCGAAACCGTAGCGGACCATTTCAGCAGCATTCAGCCAGTGATCCTTTCCGTCCAACCATTTCGACCTCACATCATCAATACTCATTCCGGTACGTTCACTCATACGTTTTGCAAAATTGTCCTCCATGTCGGTCAACAGCTTTGCCTGATTGCGATGGTCATCGGCATCACCCCCGCCGAATGAAGAGGGGCGGTGTATCATCCCGAACGCATTATCGCATATTTCCACATTCTCAATGGCCGGAAGGATAAAACAGCCCATAGAGGCGGCCACACCGTCGATCACTATCGTCACGTCCAGTTTGGTGCGTTGCAATGCGTTGTATATCACATTTCCCTCGAAAACCGAACCGCCATAACAGTGCTCCCGTATGACCAAGTGTGTAAATCCGGCGGCTTCCACCTCCGACAGCATCTCTGTAAATGTGTCACCACTGCGGAACCAGTCGCCGATATTCCCGTACATCTTCACTTCTGCCCTGCTGTTGTCTATTTTCCGAATCTTCATACATGAATTTTTTGCGATAAATCAAATAAATATGCACCGCAAAAGTAAAGTCATAATTCCGACTTGTCAATATGGGCACTAAAGCCACTTTATTAAATAGTAAAGTAGCTTTATTAAATAGTAAAGCTACTTTAATGCTCATTCGCTTAAAATTCGAAAAACATCTATTATTGTGCAAAAATTCAACTATGGCGAAAAAGAAGAGGAAAGGGCAGGCATCGCAGGCCGAAATCAATCACGCGGAATGGCTTTTTGTCGAACGGGGATTAAAACCGGAAGCAATATCGGAAGAATTGGAGCGCGACATAAAAACGATATACCGTTGGCGTGAGACCGGAAAGTGGGATGAAAAAAAGGAACTGTTCGATTTGGGACCCACCGAATTGAAACGAATCCTGATGGAGGCCGCGATCCGTATCGCAAAAGGCGAGAAGAGGACGGATAAGGAGGGGAATGAGATCAAGGAAATTGATGCCGATGCCATCAGCAAGATCATGAAGGCGTACGACTACATGAGTAAAAAAGTAAGCCCGGAAGTCGTACGTGATGTGTTGATGGAGTGTGACAACTACATCAGCCAGATTGAACCGGAAGATGCTGTAAAGATAACACAGTACCATAAGATGTTTTTAATCTTCAAAATAGACCAGGACAGTGGCAATTAGTTACGACAAAATATTAAAAGACTACGATGCGCATTGCCTGCGAATCCAGAAAACGGCATTCCTGAAAGGAAGCGAGACGGTGGAAGAAAAGCACAGGCGCATCAAGAGACTCGAATCCAGTTACACCGACTGGTTTGCGTATCATTTCCCTGAATATGCGACATCGGAGTGCGCGCCATTCCACAAAAGAACGGCAAACCTTGTCATAGAAAACTCCATAATCAAACTTCTGAATGACTGGTTCAGGGGATCGGCAAAGTCCGTTCATTTCATGCTTGGTGTTCCGCTATTCCTGGCCCTGGTCAAAAAGGAAATCTGGTTCATGCTGTTAATTGGCGAGAATGAAGATAAAGCGATACGATTGCTTTCTGATATCCAGGCTAATTTAAAATTCAACAAGCGGCTGATCAATGACTATGGTGAACAATTCAAGCATGGGGACTGGTCGGAAGGAAACTTCACCACAAAGAACGGCATCCATTTCCGCGCGCTTGGATTCGGTCAAGACCCACGAGGGTTACGTAATGGAGAACACAGGCCTGATTACATCGGATGTGACGATATCGACACGTTGAAGCGGTGCAATAATGACCGGCTGATCCGTGAAGCGGTGGACTATATCACCGGAACGCTATGGGGGTGCTTTGACAAGGGACATGAACGTTTTGTGTTCAATAACAATCAAATTCACAAGAATTCCATCATGTCAAAGCTGATTGAATTATGTGAAATATCGAACAAAAAGGCCAAGGAACAGGAATTGCCAAAAACATTCTACCATTTTAAGGTAAAAGCCGTTATCGATGATCTTTATACACCGTCATGGACAGCCAAATACACCGCTGACTATTGGCGTGAGAAACAAGCTTCCACCCCTTACCGGTCATGGATGCGTGAATATATGTGTACACCTCTGGTCGATGGTTCAATTTTCAAACCCGAATGGATACAGTACAAAGAGATGCTCCCATTGCAAAAATACGATGCGTTGGTGATGTACGGGGACCTTTCATATAAGGATAAGGGGGACTATAAGGCATTGCTGTTAGTCGGAAAAACAAAAAGGGAGTTTCATGTCATAGATGCTTTTGTACGGCAGACATCGCGTGCCGTATGTGCTTATTGGCTTTATGATCTGTACGAAAAAAAGCATCTGCAAAAATATAATATCACGTATATGATTGAGGGCCTTTTCGCACAGGATGAATTTGTGAACGATTTTGACACCGAAGGTGACCGCCGTGGGTATTATATCCCGGTTGTAGCTGATAAAAAGCCAAAAAACAACAAGTATGACCGTATAGAAAGCATGGCAGGTCATTTTGAGCGACTAAAGGTGTTTTTCAATATCAGGAATCAAAACGATCCCGGGATGAAAAACCTCGAAGACCAGACGTTGTCATTCGAGAAAGGAAGCGGCGCAAACGACGATGCGCCTGATGCCCTGCAATCCGCGATCGCGGAACTCAACAAAGTGACATTTGTGAGCTCATTCGACATCATCACATCCCCACGTTCAGTATTTCAAAAAAATAGGTTTTAATTAATGGCAACACGATTTATACTACAATCCGATTACGGAATGCAAATCAAAGCGGAAATCATCAGGCTGCTTACGGCTAATACCGTAGAATGGTATAATTCCGCAAAATTAGTCAGGGCCGAACAAACGGCGATTCATCAAATAAAGAACCGTATCGGCAAACGATACGACTGTAATATCATATTCCAACCACTGATGGAACCGGCCAACGGTGAAGGCAGCCAGATCGACAGCCGCGACCAATGGATAGTAACCATCACTATCGACATCGCCCTGTATCACCTTTACAGCCAAACAGGAATGAAAGATATCCCGGAACACCGGGCAAACAGGTACCAAGATGCGATCGACTGGCTGAAGGATGTTGGAAACGGGACCACTCCCACCGACCTACCACCGATAATAGACGATGAGGGTGAAGAATACAGTGAGGTGATCATCAATAGCCGCCCTCCCGAAAATCATAAATGGTAACACAAAAAACATAATGAAATGAATATACGTGATTTATTCAAAAAAAATAAACCTGCTGAAAATAGAAATAACTACGATCGCATTTTCATGCAGACGATTAATGACAGGACAAATCCCGATGAGTATTTGAAGTATTTGAATACCGAAGCGGCATTAAGGTATTATGCTGACAAATCAAAGAACGACATTCTCGTTCAGATCATAAAAGAGTACCAGGACCGCAACCGGAAGGATATCGACAAATGGAGACAAGCAATTACTGCTGCAGAAAATATTGATGATCCCAGATGGTATTTGATTCAGGATTTATACGGCGATATGATCGACGCTCATTTAGCCTCCGTAACAGAAATCCGGAAGATGGCGACAATGAATCACCGGTATTATGTGACAGATTTAAATGGCAATCAACTTGATGAGCAATCGAAACTCTTTAATGATAAATGGTTTTACGACTTCATGGACGAGTATTTTGAGGCGACATCGAAAAAATATAGCGTACTACAGTTTTATCGCAATGTAGACATACCTGCATTTTCGATTATACCTAAACGCAATATCTGTCCTCAAACCGGACGTGTTTATATGGAAGTTTCGGGAGATAAATATATCGAATACCATTCCTTGCCTGATGTCGTTGAGATTCTTCATAGCTCACCGTTTGGTATCCTGAACGACATAATTCCGAATCTGATATGGAAACGTAATGCATTACAGGCTTATGCCGAATATTCCGAACGTTTTGGGTTTCCACTTATCACCGCAGAAACAAATAATAAGTCAGAGGTCCAGAAAATAAGCAAATCATTAGTAAACCTCGGCCAATCAGGTACAGGCGTACTGCCTACAGGGACAACCATTACGGTTCACGACGTGGCCAACGCGGCTAATCCTGACAAAGCGTTTCTTGCGCAAGCAGAATACCAAGACAGACAGGTAGGGAAGAGATACCTCGGATCAACAACCATAACCGAAGAAAATGGAAATAGAGCGCAAACAGAAATCCATGAAAGGACTCTTGATGATAAACTTTCAACATCAGACAAACGCAACCTGATCTTTATTGTACAAAGGCAGCTTATGCCGGTTCTTCAACGTCTCGGATTTCCCGTTGATAACACCAGAATGTTTTTCCGTTTCGATGAAACAGAAGATTTATCCCTGTCGGAGCACTGGAAGATTGTCAGTAGCGCGATGGAACATTACGAACTCGACCAGGATGTCATAGCGGAAACATTCAACCTCCCGATTGTCGGCAAAAAAGAGGTTGCCCCATCGAGTGCCGGCGGGATCGCTGCAAATTTTCAGTAAGGGAGCGCGCCAAGGCGCACGCCGTTCCCGAACTATACGCGCAGACCTGCCCGCATTGTGGCGGATCACACCCGGAAGCATCCGAAGATATCCCGCCGGATATCCTTAAAAAGATGGAAGAGATGGTGAATGCGGTCATAGGTGATCTCCATGCCGGGCGTCAGCCTTCAACCGAGTTGCTCTCACTTACCGGGCGGTCATTCGCCGACAAAGTACGGGAAAGTTACGAGACCATCACCCCCGACTTCAAAACCCCCGATACGGAAATGTTGGCAAGGCTCACAAGTGACGTCTGGCAGTTCAGCGCGGCAAAGAACTGGCAGGAAATGCGGGACCTCACTTTATTGCTGAAGGATGACGACGGCAAGTTGCGGACGTTTGCGGATTTCAAGGATCAGGCGGTCAAGATCACGGGCAAATATAACGAAGCGTGGTTCAGGAGTGAATATAATTTTTCCGTGGCCGCCTCACAGAACGCCGCCAGATGGACGGAGTTTGAACGGGATAAGGACACGATCCCCAACCTCAAATACCAGACGGTCGGTGATGATGCCGTACGGCCGGAACACCAGTTACTGGATGGCATTATCCGTCCGGTATCCGATCCATTCTGGTCAACGCATTACCCACCCAATGGGTACGGGTGCCGGTGTGAGGCCGTGCAGTCACCCACCGGACTGGGAACCGTGACGCCTGACGACAAAGTGCCATTAGTGGATATTCCGAAGATGTTCCGTACCAACCTGGCAAAAACAGGGTTGATCTTCCCGAAGAACCACCCGTATTACAATGGTATCCCGAAACCGGAACTGCGTAAATCCATCGCATGGCTACAACCGGAAGATACTTACCAGTCATTTGTCATTGGTGACTATGAGTTGGACATCCATCCGTTGCATGGTGACAAGGAACTCGGCAAGAACCTCGAAGCGGTCAACGCATTGATGCGCCATGATCCCAAGGCAAAGGTAAAGTTATTGCCCGTGATCGAGGTAAATACCAGGACAAAGGCAAAAGACATGGCAGCACGTGATAAATTCTTCCCGGAAGATTATATGAAAAAGTTTCCCGGAAGGAATGCCGATGCCATATATAATAACAAAGTAGTGGAATTTGAATCACCAAACGGAAGCAAGCGGTCCATACAACACGCCATTTCGCACGGGAAGGCCCAGGCAGGCAAGGTCATAATTCATATTGGCGATCGCACTGATTTCGGATTAGCTTTGAATGCCGCCAAAGGGCACATAAAAGCACATTATAAGGATGGTGATTTTGAAGTATGGTTGCTTAGCGGTAAACGATTTGTCAAGGTCAAATAAAGCAACAGCGGCAAAAACCGGAGTCCTTGCCGCTGTTGGGAGCCATGTCGCGAACGACTTGACATCACAAAAATACAAAAACATTCTGAATAACAAAACTTTCACATTAAAAAAATGAACGGATTAGCAAAATTACGATTATTCATCGAACTGAAAGAGAACCTCAATAAGGGACTCGATGCGGCACATAAAAAGATCACAAAAGCAACCGGCAATATTCAATCAAAACTGAATGATTTCAAAGTCAAAAACGTTCAGGCGTTCGATGCTATCACATCAAGAGTTCCGGGAGTCGGGAGCGCACTGGGAGCATTAGCGAACCCATACACACTTATAGCAGCAGCTGCTGGTGTCGCCATAACGATGGGAATAAAAGCAACCCAAATGGCGAACGACTGGCATACTAAAATGGCAGAAATCAATGTAACTGCCGAACTCACAAAGAAGCAACTTGGAAGCCTTTCTGATAAAATACTTGATATTGGTTCCCGAAGTGTCCGGCAGTTGGAGGAAGTCCCGGATGCATTTAACCGTATCATTAGTGCCGGTCTAAGTACTAATCAATCCCTTGAAGCTTTGGAGCCCACATTACGTGCTGCTAAAGCAGGCTTTGCTGACATCGAAACTGTCGCATCTGCCGGTGTGTCGACAATGATGTCATCTGGAGAAAATGCAATAAAAGTTTATGACATTCTCTTCGAAACCGTAAAAGAAGGGAATGCTGAATTTAGGGACATTGCAAGATATCTTCCCAAAATTATACCACTTGCAAGAAATGTAGGGTTTGCTCTTGATGAAACGGCCGGAGCGTTCGCTTCATTAACGGGGAAATTATCCGCAGAACAATCTACAACTGCTTTAGAAGGAATTATGAGATCATTATCAAACAACGATATAGTGAAACGATTTGAAAGCATGAAAATACAAGTTTTCGACAAGGATACTAATCAAGTTCGCCCCATTTTGGAGATAATGAAAGACCTCGACAAGCAAATGTCTGGATTGACAGATAAACAACGAATGCTAAAATTTGATCAACTTGGGTTAGATCAAATGAGCACATTAGGTTTTTCAACCTTAATTCAAGATATTAATGGACTTGAAAAAGCTATTAATGCAACTGTAAACTCACAGGGAGCACTGGATAAAGCATATAGAGACTCTCTTACGCCGATGGAAAGTTGGAAGATTATTCAGAATCAATTAAAGGTCGAAATGATTAAGATCGGAGAGGCGTTTCTTCCCGTTATCTCTAAAATAGGAAATGGCATACTCGGAATAATCAACTATTTTAAAAACTTATACAAAGAATCGGAACTATTCAGGGATATTCTGCATGTCGTTGGGAGTGCTTTTGAGTGGGCTTTCAAAATCGCAATTATTCCAATCAAAGCGGTGATCAATTACATTAAAATTGCATGGAAAGCGATATTTGATGTAACAGACGCCCTCAACGGATGGTTCGAGAAAATCACAGGAATTAAAGGAGGTTTCAAGTCTCTATATGATTATATACGCCCATATCTTATATGGATAAAAGAGTTTATTTCTGAGATCAGCAACATATTCTATGATATGGTCACTTTTAACTTCAAGGGAGTTAAAGAAAAGATTCAGAACTTCAAAATGCCCGATATCGGTGAAATAAAGCACCGGGTAAAAGTTGAAACCGAGGACGATCATGATGAACTTCCCGACGGTGCACCAATAACACCAACCGGTAACGGAAATCCGATCATATCCGGTAATCCGGTAGACAATATCAATAGTATAAAAAACGGCAGCCAGACAAAGAACGTCACTGTCAATATTGATAGTTTTGTAAAAGGATTCACACCTACTCATCAATCCATTAACGGAATGAGCAAAGATGAACTCGAACGATGGATGACAGAAATGCTTCTTCGTGTAGTTAGATCAGCAGAAACTGCAATATGAGCAAGGCCGACATATCACAATGGACACACAAAATGAATGCGCTGAAATCCGCTTATAGAAAACTACCTGATGAGATTGCGGCAATAGCTGTGGAGTTCTCAAAGGAAAGGTTCCGGGACCAGGCATGGTTGGATTCAACGAAAGAGCGATGGAAACCACGAAAACAACGGCGTAGGGGTGGAACAAAAAGAAGCCAGACACTCTTAGTCGATACAGGCCGTTTAAAACGTAGTATCCGTAAAATATCGGCCAACGCAGATCGCATTGTAATAGGTTCCGATGTTCCCTACGCATCAATCCATAACTATGGAGGAACGATCACCGGCACCTTTACAGTCCGTGCACATACCGTCAAGGCTCACCGTCGCCGTGCTCATACGCGTGTACGTTCCGGACGAACAGAGAAGATTAAAACCCAAACGGTGAGATCGCACATGGTAAAATCGCATTCCAGAAAGGTAAACATGCGTATTCCACAACGACAATTTTTAGGAAATAGCTACACTCTACGCAGAAGAATATATTTACTAACCGCCTCCCGGTTCTCGAGGGCATTAAAACAATAGATTATGCTTGTACAATTATTGGAACTCTACAAACTCATTGACACCAACAAACAAAAATTCACCGATGCCGGACTGAATGGAGATTTCTTTATCGATGTGTATCGCTCCCAGCCGTACGAACCGGAGCTATACGAATATTTTTCTCTTCCGGCCATATTTGTGGACTATTCGATATTGGGACAAGGAAAAAAGATGCCTCGAAAAGTAACCACCACATTACACGTCGTGACCGATGAAATGCCTGATGCATCAAACATTGCAGAGCAAAAGACTGAAGGTCTAAAACGTTTCATGTATAATCTATTGTTACAAGATATAATAGAAGGAAGCCGCCTCGGGGCCTCAACAGCACTATCATTTATCAATGAAATGCCAATCGATGAGCCTGTCGTTAATTATCACACCCAAACATACGAATTCGAGGTGAATTTACGTGATATGATCAGCGATCATCCGGAAGATATAATAGGTGAGTTTGAAAGGTTAAATATCTATGGAAGTTTAAAGAATCACCACATTTTAAATTCGATGTAAAAGGGATTTAAACTTTAGAAAAACCGATAATTTCGGCAATTCAATACAGGCACTTTTGTTATCATTATTTTGATAACATTTATGCCTGAACCAATGATAACACCCCGTTATCAATCGGCAATTCAATACAGGCACTTTTGTTATCATCCATTACTTTACCCATCAGATCGTTTATTTATGTGGCTTTCAGAAGTTTTCTTACCCATAAAATACCCATGAATTACCAATTCTTCAAAAAATCCGTTTTTGATATCTGTCTATTTCATAAGATTTTAAAGTTATTCTCATTTATGCTTATATTGAATTGCCCCTTAATCAAGGGAGCCATTTTTTTTTACGATATTTGTAAAGGTTTCATCAAGCAATGCATTGGATAGCTAAGATATCGGAGTGTAACCCATCTTTGGGAATAAAATTCATTGCAAGAAATGATAAGTTTATAATATAATTTACCAAGAAAATGAAAAAGTTTTTTCTTCTTTTATCGATTACCGTTTCTTTCTTTTTCCTCTTTAGCTACGGTACATCAAAAGATACCAAAGAGATTTCCGGTATTACTCATATTGAAAGTAGAAAAGGGAGCAATACTGATCAGTATGAAGGTATTAAAAATACCCTGCCTGAATTTTCCACTATTGTCGATGGACATAGGCAGATTTATATGAGTTCATGTATTCCATCTTCCATTGAAATGGTTCTGAAATATTTAGGAAAAGTAGACATGGATTTTTATGAATTACAGCACGCCTGGAAAAATAAAATTGACGGATCATTCAGAAATTTCGATGGGAGAACTATCAATGGAGTACGTTTTGATCTCAAATTTGATTTACCTAGAAATGCAGGATTTCCTATAGACAGTTTATTTACAAAGATTGACAATGAATTAGATAACGGAAAGAAAGTCATTATCTCCTTGGTATCCAATACAGGTTGGCACATGTATGTAATAGACAAAAAAACACCCGAAGGAGAATACATCAGCTACAGCAAAAACTTCCAACAAACATTAAAAGTAGAAAATACCAGAGAAATAGTAAAAAGGATGCAAGGAACTGATATTATGACTTACTCTATTATGGAAGAGTAGACTTTTCTTGTTATTGAAATAAAATAAATATTTTGCTTATAGCATCTTTCTTATCATAAGATTATATGCGGCTTACGATCCTTCAAGAATACAAAAATATGCAAAGACCAAAAATTATTTGTCACATGATGAGTTCAGTCGACGGTCGGTTATTGACTGATCGCTGGACAGAACCGTTTGACGGAAAAGATAAAACAGAGTTTTACGGTGTTTACGAAGATGTATCCCGACAGTTCAACGCCGACGCATGGATGATCGGACGCACCACCGCACAGCAGGATTTTGAGACCTTCTCTTTCGATTTCGAGAAATACCCTCCAGCAAAGGAATTCAAGACCCATATCGGCAGTAGGAGTTCAGCTACATCGGCAATCATACTCGATCCGAAAGGGAAATTAGGCTATAAGAGCAACAATCTCAACGGCGACAATGTAATTGTTGTTCTGGGTAAAAGCGTTTCTGAAGAATACCTGGCACACTTGCGCGATAACGGTATCTCCTACCTTTTCGGAGGTAAGAGCGGAATGAATCTGCAGATCACATTAGAAACTTTATACACCGATTTCGGGTTGAAGACCATTTTACTGGAAGGTGGCGGAGTGATTAATGGCGCGTTCCTGAAAGAAGGCCTGATCGATGAACTGAGCGTGATCATTTATCCGGGAATCGACGGACTCTCCTGTATGCCGGCAATTATCGATTACATGGGACAAACCGATAACAATCCCGCAAAAAACCAGTCGCTCGAATTCCTGAAGGCTGAAGTGCTGAACGACGGGATGGTATGGCTCCATTACAAGTTTCACACGAAGAATTAAGAGAATCTTAAGCATTCTTTTTAATGGCTCATCTATTTTTGTTACGGTATAACCAGATTGAATTTTACAACTTATAGCAATCAATCTGCAAGCATCGGCAATAAAATGAATATCCTTATTATAGAAGATGAACCGGGTATTTACAACTTCCTGAAAGAGGGGTTGGAGGAAGAGGGATACAATATCTCAATTGCTTCCGACGGGATAAAAGGAGTAGAAAAATTCTGTCAAATGTACCCTGACCTGGTGTTACTGGATTGGATGCTGCCCGGCATGCAAGGGATCGATGTCTGCAAAGAGATCAGGAAGCAGGACAAGGAAACCCCCATTTTATTCCTGACTGCGAAAGATACCGTAAAGGAGACGATAGAAGGATTAAGGGCGGGAGCCAACGACTATATCAAGAAACCATTTTCTTTTGAAGAGTTGCTTGAAAGGATCAAAATCCATTTCCGGAACAGACAGGAGGATGAGATACTCACACTGGGAGAAATATCTTTAAACAAATCGTCGTATCAGGTATTGTATGGGGAGACAGAAATCTCCTTTACGCAGCGGGAGTTCTCCCTGCTCGAATTTCTGATCCGCAATAAGGGAAAAATCTGTACACGGAATGAAATTATCGACAAGGTATGGAATATCAACTTCCAGTATGATACCAGCGTGATAGATGTATTCATAAATTCACTGCGGAAAAAACTGAATATGGACAAAGAGAACGGTTATATCAAAACGGTCAGGGGAATCGGATATATTGCGAATGATTGAAGAACCAAGAGTCAAGATTCAAGAGCCAAGACAAAAGACAAAAGATAAAGAGTTGCCAGGGGATGATTAGAAAGATTAGGGCGAATTTGAAGAGGCATACACTCTCCATACAGAGCCGCATAGCGCTGAATATTATGGTGAGTACCGCCATTCTTACCTTGATCCTTTGCGGTATCATCCTGATCGTATTCAAACTGCATGTGGACAAACTGGATGCTGCCGACATCAGCCTGAATGATGTGGAGCAATTATTTACTATCCTCCTTCGGGTATGTGCCGTAGGTTTTTTCTTCGTACTCTCCCTTCTGTTTCTTCGGGCACGCGTCATCGCCAGGAACAGCACAAAACCGATCCGGGAGATAATTAATACCGTCAATACGATCACCCATAACAACTTAAGCGCAAGGATTCCCCTCCCGAATCATAAAGATGAACTCTACGAACTATCCGAAACAATCAACAACCTGCTTGACCGGATAGAATATGCAGTGGAAAGGGAGAAATCATTCACATCGTATGCCTCTCACGAATTTCGCACTCCGCTCGCCGTCCTCAAAGGGACAATGGAAGTGCTCATCCGCAAACCCCGCAGTGAAGCCGAATACAAAGGAAAAATCAGCGAATGCATAAAAGAGGTGGATAAAATGAACAATATGGTGGAGCAGTTACTCATCCTGACAAGATACGAAGAAGGCAAGCGTTCGCTGAATTACGGTCATTATTCACTGGAGGATCTGGTAAACAATGCAGTATGTTTGTTCTGTGATATCATTCTAAGTAAAAAGCTACATATAACAACCACACTCTCACCAAAGGAAATCTCGATTTATACAGATGAATACTCCTTTTCCACCATATTGAATAATCTGGTGTCGAATGCTGTAAAATACTGTAACGACGAAGGAACTGTCGAAATAAAAGCGCAAGCACAAGGAAATCCATTGATTATCGAAATAGAAAATACCGGGCCGGGTATTGCCCCGGAAGAGCTGGAATTCGTTTTCGAGAAATTCTACCGTTCAGCCGAGAACCCGGATGTCAAGGGATTCGGTTTAGGGCTTCCGATAGTAAAACGCTTTTGCTCCCTCCTGAATATAGAAATGGGTATAACCAGCGAAAAAGGGAAGAAAACCATCGCAAGGCTTATTATCCCCACAAAAGAATAATGGTCTCATTCGCAAAATTGCAGGGTTTTATTACCATTATGACATTATTTGACGATATAAGGGAGTTATCTATTAAGATAATCTTAAGACATTCCTAAGTCAATCTTAAGCATCTTGTGGTGCCGTATTCCTACTTTTGTAAGACAAAAGAGACAAACCGGCTTATCAAAAAACTGCATTGCAAAGTGCTTTATTACAGAATTGTATGGATGAATCATTTTCATTGGACGTTTATCTGAATAACTCCATAAGGAATATTATGTCAAGTGCCTATAAAGCGGTACTTACCAATCCGAAGGAATCGATGTTCGTATTCAGGATGCAGAACGTCTTCAGGAGAGCGGAGAAGAAACGGAAGGCTTACCAAAAAGAAGACCTGCATGTTCCACCATTCCTTATTTCGAGTATTGCGACGGATTGTAACCTGACCTGCAAGGGATGCTATGCCCGTGCCAACGATATTTGCGGAACAGGGGCAAAAGCTACTAAAGAAGAACTGACTGCAGAACAATGGAAAGCGATATTCAAGGAAGCAGCGCAGATGGGTATCAACTTCAATCTCCTGGCCGGAGGGGAGCCGCTTTTGAGAAAAGATATACTACAAGCCGCTTCTGAAGTGAAAGATATGATATTTCCGATATTTACCAACGGTACTATCATTACGTCATCATACCTTGACTTCTTTTCCGAACATCTCAATTTAATTCCAATTCTGAGTATAGAAGGATGCAAGGAGAAGACGGACGACAGGCGGGGACACGGAGTATATAACCGTGTCATCCGTTCGATGGAGTTCCTCAAGGAAAGGGGATTATTCTATGGTGCATCAATCACCATCACTACGGAGAATATAGATTATGCCACCTCTCCCCTATATATAAATCTGCTCAGGGATCTTGGATGTAAGATTATATTTTACGTAGAGTATGTACCCACAGAGGCTGAAACCCGTGACCTGGCCCTGGACGAAGAAGGCATTGCCAGAATGGATGCCAACCTCGAAGGACTCCGATCGCAATACGACGACGTAATATTCCT
The DNA here is from genome assembly GCF_034927365.1 of Proteiniphilum sp. Lineage (GTDB taxonomy): Bacteria > Bacteroidota > Bacteroidia > Bacteroidales > Dysgonomonadaceae > Proteiniphilum. The sequence goes on from NZ_JAYFQD010000006.1 coordinate 24,677, forward strand.
ATCGTTTCCCGGTGACGAGAAAGCAATGGGAGGATGCCTGGCTGCCGGGCGGGGCTTTTTCCATATCAGTCCCGACGGAAAAGCGGAAGCCTGCCCATTTTCACCCTATTCCGACAGGAATATCGCACAGATAGGATTAAAGGAAGCTCTGAAATCTCCATTCTTTGCCAAGCTCAGAGAATCGGGTCTGGTAGGTGGAGAGCATACGGGTGGATGCACCCTGTTCGAACACGAAAAAGAAGTCAAAGAGATGTTACAGTCCGGACACCCTATTCCTGTTTGATTCCTAAAAATAACCCACATCAAATATTTAAAATAAAAAAGAAATGAAGTCATCATCCATCGGAAGAAAATTAGTAATGAGCATCAGCGGGGCATTCCTCATCGTGTTCCTGACGCTCCATTTAGCCATAAATCTGACATCACTGATCTCACGTGAAGCCTATGAAGCTGCCTGTAAATTCATGGATGAGAATATACTCATCCAGATCATGGTGCCGGTATTGGCACTGGGATTTATTGTACATATAGCCATGGGGATTATCCTCACTATTCAGAACAGAAAGGCTCGGGGTGTAGGGTATGAAGTAGGAAGTAAGACGAAGATCTCCTGGGCTTCCAGGAATATGCTGGCGTTGGGATTGATCGTATTAGGACTTCTGGTGATACACTTAGGCCATTTCTGGGCAAAGATGCAGTTACAACATTTCATGGGCAACGAAGGTGAAAACCCGTATGACCTGGTGAAAACGGTATTTACCAATGGCTGGTGCGTGGCAATGTATGTCATATGGATTCTCGCCTTCACGTTCCACATCACACACGGCTTCTGGAGTATGTTCCAGTCAATGGGGGTAATCAACAACAAATGGCTGCCCCGTCTGAAAACGATTTCAGTGATCTATTCCCATGTGATCATGGTAGGGTATATGATTATACCCCTCTATTTCTTTTTAGGATTTGGGGATGCTTAGCGGAATACCGGAAAACGTTATTCAGGTTTACGTTTATCAGTGGAATAAATAATTGTGTGCATTCCTTTTAAACCGATATCGCTGCCTGGGAACCGGAATAGGATCCTGGGCCGATATCTCCCATCTCAATAAATTCTCAATCATTTCATTTTTGATGGTTTTATAAGATCGGTTTTCAAAGAGATTATCCAGTTCTGTCGGATCTTTCTTCAGATTATATAGCTGACCGTTGCCATCCATATCATATACCAGCTTCCAGTCCCCTTTCCGGAGCATGCGCATGGTACCGCTCTGTGTCCATGTATTCAGTTCATCGAAAAACAGCCCCTGCTTCCCCACCGCTCCTTCTGCCGTATAATCTGTACCATCATTCCGGGTATAATACATCCCTCCGAATCCATCCTGCACCATCACACTTTCAAACTCTTTTTCCGGGTAATCCTTTCCCTGCAGCAGGGGCCACAGACTACGCCCCTGTACTCCAACCGGAATATCGGCACCCATTATTTCGCATATGGTAGGAAAAATATCGATGATGCTCACATGCCCTTCATGGGGATTTACGGAAGCCTGTATCCCGGGGCCGGTCCATTGCATCGGTATACGGGCAAGGACATCATCCAGTCCCACCCCTTTTTTCATCAAACCATATTCTCCCACATAATCGCCGTGATCTGCAATAAACAGAATGATAGTATTCTCGTACACTCCCTTTTTCTTCAATTCACCTATCAGGCGTGCCAGTTGGTCATCAATCATCCCTAACATCCCATGGTAAATTGAGCGGAGGCGTTGCAGGTTTTCCTGATAGCCGACATGCCCTTGCGCCATCATCTCCGAAAGCAAGAGATACTCATCCCCTTTTATTTTCATATCCTTAGCACTACTCCTCATTGGAGGCAATGATTCGGGAGGAAACATGGAATAATAGGGTTCACACGCCTGATAGGGATTATGCGGCTCCGCAATAGAGAACCACATCAGAAAAGGTTTACCCAACAGGGAATCGATCCAATGCGAAGCATCATCCACCATCCGATAAGGTAACTGACCCTCTACTCCATAAGGAGCAGGTTCCATATCGGCATACATATCCAGTGTCTTTAAATATTTATCGAACGCCTTGCCAACCTCGCTTTTATTCTTCGCATCCTGTCCATCATGATTATAAGCGCTCCAGTAATCTACCCGATCGGGAGAAAGATGAGAATGATTTTTCCCGATCAGCGCTGTGGCATATCCCTGTTCCCGGGCCACATCAAACAGATCTTTGGCATAGAAGACATCCCTGATATTGTGGTTGGAACGGACATGGGTGGCACTGGGAAACCGCCCGGTTAACATCGAGACACGCGCCGGGCCGCTTGCAGGAGCGGCCGTATACGCCCGGTCAAACCAAGTCCCTCTCTCAGCCAAGCTATCCGCAAAAGGCATTGTATTCAAAGGATATCCTTCGCGGTGCATTAAATCGACCCGTAGCTGATCCGCCATAATAATAATGACATTGGGACTTTTTGAAGATTCCTGCCCAAACGTAGCGGATAATACAGAGATAGAGACAGATATCCCTGTAAATACTTTTTTATTGAATTTATTTGTCATTATTCCGTTTTTTATATTGAATAAGGGTAAAACCACAAGAGGCCATCACAATTGTAGACTTCAAATGTTTTCCAGAAAGATCAATCGTTTGGAGTGATATATTATCCCTCTCATTCTCAGAATTCGCGCTATTGATATCATTACTTTCAATCTTCCACATTGTAACAGGCAAATAATCCTTCGGCACCTCTATTCTGATTCTCTGCTTTTTAAGATGTGAACGGTTAATCAATGCCACATGTATAACCTCCTCGTCCGTCATTACAGCAGTTCCATCTATATAGTGTAAACTGACATCGCCTTTGTTCAGTTCATCACTGATAGCGCCTTCAACGGCTAATTCTTTCACCGGCAAAGTGATTTCCTCTCCTTTTATCTCCAGGTTCAATTTATTCCCTACCATATATTTCCGATACAATTCGAAGACATAATAAATGGGTGTTTTATATGCATCTCTCTCACCCACAGTCCGAATGATACCATGCCCATTTACAGGAAAGATATAATTGGCCATTCCGACATAGGGACTCTGACGGATAAAAACATTCAACATTCCGGCAATCGTTACCACATCAAATTGTCTTCTGGCATCATTTCGAGTAAACTGATACGTTTCTCCGGCAAATACGGAGTGACGGCAATTCCATTCATCAATACTAAACCGTATGGGTTGATCTATGCGGTTGAAACGCTGATTGACTTCCTTTAATAACTCGATATTCTTCCGAAGATGGACCTCCACTTTGACAGGTGAAAATAATGTATACTCCGGATTTTGTAATTTTCCATCATTCACCTTTGCTGTCATATAGAAATGTTTGGTAAGAAAATCTATTACATCGCCATTCCTGTGAAGAACCGTATCATTCCATTGGTAAATATATCCGACACCCAATAGTTGCAAATCGGGATATTGAAAACGAATTGCGCTAGCCCATCTATGGAGCCTTTCTGCATATTGTTTTGCAGTTTCAGCAGTATGTCTTCCCCAAGGACCGTAATTTTCATTTCCTATTCCCCAATATTTTACACCATATGGCTTTTCATGTCCGTTGAATGCTCTTTTCTTCCCGAAAGTAGTTTCGGTTGATCCGTTTACATACTCGATCCAACCCAAAGCATCACCCAACGATGCTCCATATACCGGATCATTACCCATATTGAAGTTTATATAGGGTTCGGTTCCTACTCTTACACACCATTGTAAAAATTCGTCAGTTCCAAATTGATGGGTTTCGATTCCCTTCCATGCAAATTCTTCCACGGAAGGTCTCTCTTCTTTCGGACCAATCCCTTTCCTCCAGTCGTACTCATGGGCATAAGTACCTCCCGGCCACCTCATCACCGGCATATCGAGAGGCTTCAACAATTCATTTACTGCAACATTTTCTGTTCCATTCTCATTGATCAGCCCTCCATAAATAATTTTGTCATTACAATCTTCCAGCATCTGTCCGTAAATCATCGGATCTATCACCACTGGTGTACCCGGAATTTTCACTGAAACAGTTGTCACTTGTCCGTTTAAGACCAACATAGAAATACTACATAAAACACAGGAAAAGAGCCATTTACTTTTTATTGAATCCATTTTGTAACAGGTTTAAAAAGTAAAAATATAATAATTTAAACCGCTGTCCAAATACTGATACAAAAAAAGCCACCCCGAAGGATGGCCTTTCCGTAGTATGTATCAAGAAAATTATTATCTGATCTTCTTATAACCGTAAACAGCGCGGTCGCCCAGTTCTTCTTCAATCCGGAGCAACTGGTTGTACTTAGCCATACGGTCAGAACGGCTCAATGAACCGGTCTTGATCTGTCCTGCGTTGGTAGCTACAGCGATATCAGCGATAGTCGCATCTTCAGTTTCACCCGAACGGTGTGAAGTTACGCTGGTATAACCGTGCCTGTGTGCCATTTCAATAGCGTTCAGCGTTTCGGTCAGTGTTCCGATCTGGTTTACTTTGATCAGGATAGAGTTTCCACAACCTTCTTTGATACCTCTTTCAAGGAAATCAACGTTGGTTACGAACAGGTCGTCACCTACCAACTGGCATCTGCTGCCAATCTTATCGGTCAATAATTTCCAACCTTCCCAGTCGTTTTCACTCATACCGTCTTCGATAGAGTCGATAGGATATTTGGTGATCAGTTCTTCCAGGTAAGCAGCCTGCTCTTCGCGGGTACGTTTTTTACCATTAGGACCTTCAAATTTGGAATAGTCATAAATACCATCTTTGTAGAATTCAGAAGAAGCACAGTCGAGACCGATCATCACATCTTTTCCCGGTTCGTAACCTGCATTCCTGATAGCAGTAAGAATAGATTCCAAAGCTTCTTCAGTTCCACCGCTCAAATTGGGAGCGAAACCACCTTCATCACCTACAGCAGTACTAAGGCCTTTGTCATGAAGCACTTTCTTCAACGCATGGAATACTTCAGCACCTGTACGCAATCCTTCTTTGAAAGAATTGGCACCCACAGGGCGGATCATAAATTCCTGGAATGCAATGGGAGCATCGGAGTGAGAGCCACCATTGATGATATTCATCATGGGAACCGGTAATACATAGGTGTTGGTACCACCGATATAGCGATAAAGCGGCAGGCCGAGATAGTTAGCAGCCGTTTTAGCCACTGCAAGAGATACACCCAGAAGAGCATTTGCACCGAGGTTCGATTTTGTTTTCGTACCATCAAGTTCAAGCAATCTGGCGTCGATCTGGGTCTGTTCCAATACGTTCATACCCAGCAAAGCCGGAGCAATAACGTCATTGATATTTGCTACTGCTTTCAACACACCTTTTCCCAGATAACGGCTCTTGTCTCCGTCACGGAGTTCCAACGCTTCGTTCTCACCTGTGGAGGCACCCGATGGAACAGCGGCACGTCCAAACGCACCCGACTCTGTCAACACATCCACTTCAACGGTCGGATTACCTCTTGAATCCAAAACTTCCCGTCCTAAAACACTTACAATTCTCATGTTGTTGAATTTTATAAATAGATTAATTTGAAAATCCTATATTGATAGAAAATAACCTGATATCCTAAAGGGGTGTCGGAATTTCCGACCTGCAAATATAGCTATATTTTTGCTATTTTGGGCTGTATCAAAGTATAAAGTTGTTATAAAAAGAGAGATAATGGCTACTACGCACCTGCAGCGTTCACGGTGACGATGAGGGCGGAGAGATTGGATGTAAGTAGTTTCACCGATATAGCCATTAGGATGACCCCGAAAAATTTACGAAGGATATATGCACCACTATCACCCAACAACTTCTTTACCAGATCGAGATATCTCAATACAAGATAGACGATGACCAGGTTCAAGATTACCGCGGTAATGATATTGATGATATGATATTCTGCCCGCATCGAAAGCAGGGTGGTAAAACTTCCCGGTCCGGCAATAAGCGGGAAGACAACCGGGAACATCGTGGAAGAGTTATCCGTAGAGGTACTGTCGTTCTTGAATATCTCCACACCGAAAATCATCTCTATGGAGAGGATGAGCAACACAACAGCCCCTGCAACAGCAAAAGCGGATACATCGAGTTGGAAAAGTTTCAATATCCACTCTCCGATAAATAAGAAACCTACTAAAATCAGTAATGAGTAGCCGGCCGCTTTTTCCGGATGGATCGTTCTGTTTTGACTTTTTAAATTCAGGAAGATGGGAACTGACCCCGTAACATCGATAATTGCAAACAAGACCAGAAAAGCACTTACAATTTCAACTCCATTAAGAACTGGCATAACACTTTATTTAGAATTATGAAAGGAATAGCTAACCTTTTGAATGCAAAATTACAAAATATCAATCAGATAGCAAAACGTATGCTAATATTTGTCAATCAATGCAGCAAAACTCTCATAAGGGAAAGGATCGGGATGTACCTGATTCAGGTATTTGATAATCCTGAAAGCGTTGAAGTGATGAAAGAATCGTTTCCTGAATGTGGACAGTGAAGCACAATTGCCATTGCAATCACTGATGAGCAGAGGAAAATCGATCTTATTCAGGAATTGTTGCAGCGACGGATCCAACGACGTTACCATTCTTTCCACCATATGCCCATCTTTTCCGAAAAAGTCATCTTTCATATCGAAGAGTTGTTTCACTACCTGAAATGATCTCTCCGAATAAGCTCTCTTATTACCATCCGTATCTTCTATAATTTTTTGTAAGGAAGGCCCTGTCCCAAATGGAACGCGACCGGAGAGACGGGCCATCGGGAATACCCGGGCCTCTTTCAACTCCAGAATATGGCCCAGGGCAAATATCTTTTGAAGGAAATAGAAATCCTCACCTCCCTGCTGACGGCCCATACCTCCTACACTCACATACGCATCTGCCGAAACTGCAAAAGCGGAACCAATGGTATGCCAATAGTAAGGAAAGCCCATGTATTGCAGCATCGAACGAAAATAACGGATGTAGGCTTCATATTGCCTTGCAGCACTTTCCGCTATCGGGCTCTCCTCCTCTACCCGATGATAGAAATCATGGATAGTAGCATTCAGCGATTTATCACGGGAGAAAGTACTCCAAATGGTTGTCAAAAAATTACTGGTAACCGTGCAGTCAGCATCGAGAGAAACAATCACACCACGCAACTTTTCTTTACGCAAGAAATGTTCTACCGCCAGGTCCATCCCTATCTTTCGGGCTAACCCTACTCCTGCATGTTTCCTCGGTAAACCTTCAAACAACAGTGGCATAAAGTCGAAACCGGATTCATGGTAACGAATGGCAAAATGGAGGACTTCATCATAAGATAACCGGTTCTGTTTTATGACTTCTTCTGCGGCAAGCACACCCGAATTGATTACGATTATTATCAATACATTCGCGTCAGGACGATCTCCGGCTCGCAAACTATTTAGAGTTTCCGACAGAGAGGGTTCGTGATAGCAGGGAATCACCACGATCATATCTGCATCCACGTCCGGAGGAATTGTGGTACGCAGATATTCCGGCTTCTGCCTTTCTACATATGACTTCCAATATTTCATCTTTTAAGACACAAGAGCCAAGACTTCGGGATTTTAGATTTAGGATTTGAAAGTGTTCCACCTTTTCCATCCCACTCTCCCACTTTTCCTCTTTTCACCGATCCACTTCCAGCTACTCCAAAAGCAAAAAGGGTACAATCACAATGTGACATACCCTCAATTTTTTCTGAAGATGATAAAACCACCTAATTTCCTGCTGCAGCGGTCGCCGTAGCGGGACCATACTTGCTGTTCAGGAATTCAACCACTGCATTGGTTATATCATATTTCTTATCAGCATACAGAATGGTACTTGTAGTCCTGTTGTTGAATATGATTTCGAAATTTTTGTTCTGGTTGAACTCTATCATTCTTGCCTTGATGGTATCCTCCATCTGGATATTCAGTTTTTCCTGCTCCATCAATAACTCCTGAGTCAACCGTTCTTCCAATTGCTGGTATTCCTGATACATTTGCTGAACCTTATTCTGTTCCTGCTGCGCTCTTTCGGGAGTTAAGAAAGCATTATTACGCAACAAACGCTCAAATTCAGCATGGGCAGAACTAACCTGTCCCTGCTTCTGGTTTAAAGTCGCACGAGTACTCTCCTGCTTTCTCAACAGCGATTCGTTAAGATCCCTGGCAAAATTGTAATTCATCAACAACGAGTCCACATTCACATACGCGATGGGCAGGGTAATGGAAGAGTCGTTCAACAAAGCAGAAAGGTCTTTTGCAGAGGCTCCGTTAGCAGATGGTTTTGTCGTAAAATGTAAGATGTAAAGAATAATAATTGCAACCGCCAGCACACCACTGACGACGTAAAGAGTAGAATTCTTCATTTTTGAGAGATTTAAATTTTTTCTGATTTCAACATTCTTTCTATAGGACTTTCTCTTCTGTTCATCTCTTCTGCATGCTGAGATGTAGCACAATGGATTCCTCTATCCTGCAATGGCTTACTATCGCCTATATGTAGACTGGGGAACTCACCTTTCTTCGTAAAGAAGACACGCATCCCCATCAATAGAATAGCGATGAACAGGATAATAGAGCCTAAAATGAGTACTTTTATCATAATGATGCCATTTGATGTCGCAAAGATAGTCTAATTAGCCAATTAAACCACATTTTTTCGGATTAAAGATAGTGAATTTTTTGTTTGTCCCCCATTTTTCTTGTACTTTTACTTATTATATAAGCTATTTCAAATAAAAAGAAATGATGATAACAGATTTACAACCTTCGGCCATCTGGAACTATTTTCACCAGATCACACAGATTCCGAGACCATCTAAGAAAGAGGAAAGAATATTGGCTTACTTGCTCGATTTTGCCCGTGAGCATAACTTGGAAGCAAAACAGGACAAGGCTGGCAATATAGTGATCACCAAACCGGCCACACCGGGAAAAGAGGATGTTCCGAGCATAATCCTCCAATCTCACGTAGATATGGTCTGCGAAAAAAATTCGGACGTAACGCACGATTTTGATCATGATCCGATAGAAACAATTATCGATGGTGATTGGGTAAAGGCCAACGGCACTACATTGGGAGCCGACAACGGAATTGGTGTCGCTGCCCAACTCGCTTTACTGGCTGCGGATGATATCTCACATGGCAAGATCGAAGCGCTCTTTACAGTAGATGAAGAGACCGGGCTGACGGGAGCCAACTCTCTCGAAAAGGATCTGCTTACCGGCAGCATTTTGATTAATCTCGACACCGAAGAGGAAGGTGAAATTTATATCGGATGTGCGGGAGGGAAAGGTACCAAAGCCTATTTCAAATATAAGGAGAAAGATGTACCCAAGGGTTATTTCTGGTGTAAGGTACAAGTAAAAAGCCTTCGGGGTGGCCACTCCGGAAGTGATATCGACAAGAAGTTGGCCAATGCCAACAAAATACTCACCCGCTTCCTGTATTCCATCACACGAAAAAAATATGGTATGGTCTTGTCGGAGATTGGTGGAGGCAACCTGCATAATGCCATTCCGCGTGAAGCTCATGCCCTGTTGGGAGTGAAAGAGAAATACAAGGAAGATATTCGTATAAAACTGAATACTTTCCTCGCTCAGGTACAGGATGAATACAAACACACCGATCCCGGACTCAATATCCAACTGGAATCGACTCAGATACCGTCAAAAGTGATTAATAAAAAAACTACAGAGAGACTGATCAGTGCACTGTACGCCTGCCCGCATGGAGTGATTGGTATGAGTTTCGATATCCCCGGACTGGTGGAGACATCCACTAATCTGGCATCCGTCAAAATGATTGACCATCATCTCATTGAAGTCGGCTCCAGTCAGCGAAGTTCGGTGGAATCCCAAAAAGAATATGTGGTGAACATGGTATCATCGGTATTTGAACTGGCCGGTGCAAAAGTGACCCATAACGACGGATATCCGGGATGGCAACCTAATCCCGACTCCAATATTCTGAAACATGCACAAAAAGAGTACGAAACATTATACGGCAAGAGCGTTAAAGTAAAGGCCATCCACGCAGGCCTTGAATGTGGATTGTTCCTCGAGAAATATCCACATCTCGATATGATTTCGATCGGTCCGGATATGACAGACGTACATTCTCCCGATGAAAAAATGAAAATCTCTTCGGTGGGCAAATTCTGGGATTTCCTGGTAAAGATCCTGGAGAATATGCCTGCTGAAAAGTAAAAACAGAGCAATGCGCTTTTCCATATTATTAGGGTTACTGCTAACTATCCACGTGGCAGGGATCGTCGCGCAAAACGATTTTCGTATCATGTTCTACAATGTAGAAAATCTGTTTGATCCGGAAGATGATCCTTTGAAAGAAGATGATGACTTCATGCCCGATGGCTTCATGCGGTGGACACCCTGGAAATATTGGGAGAAGTTGCGCAATATCACCCGTGTGATCACGGCTGTCGGGGGCATGCAGTCCCCGGCATTGGTAGGACTGTGCGAGGTGGAAAACGACTCTGTACTTTTCCATCTCACTCAACGGTCACCCTTACGTGCACAGGAATATGCGTATATCATCACCGATTCACCCGACGACCGGGGGATTGATGTAGCATTACTCTACCAGCGTAATCAGTTCAAACCACTTCAGACCGGTGAATACGAGGTAAAATTCAGCCGCAAAGGTATCAGGCCGACACGCAACATCCTCCATGTGGTTGGCGAAGTATTGAACGGTTCTGTTCTCGACATATTTGTCTGCCATTTCCCGTCCAGAAGCGGCGGACAGAAAGAAACGGAACCCGCACGGATAGAGGCTGCAACTCTCCTGAGAAATAAGATCGACAGCCTGTTCTCTATCCGGGATAACCCACAAATTATTTTGATGGGTGATTTTAACGACCACCCCTCCAACAAGAGTCTTTCACAAATATTGAAAGCCGGGAGTATACAATATCCTTCTCTAACGGATCAACTATATAACCTCTTCTATCATCGAGCGAAAGAGCACGAATTCGGCAGTTATAAATACCAGGGCAAGTGGGAGGTCCTCGACCAGTTTATAGTAAGTGGAAATCTATTGAAGATGGAAAACAATGTCCACATGAAAAACAACCAGGCACATATCTTCAAAGCTGATTTTCTGTTGGAAGATGATGAGAAGTATTATGGACAAAAACCATATAGGACAAATCTGGGACCCCGTTATATAGGTGGCTTCAGTGACCATCTACCCATCTATATGGACCTGACGCTCGTTTTTGAACATCCATGAAGAAAGTTTTTGCCAGTTTTTTTTTAAAACTTTATATTAATAATCACACTTATATTCGTAAATAAGTTCTATATTTGCGTCTTAGAGAGACAGAAAAGTATAAATAAATAAACATACAGCACTTATGAATCCACTACTTATTAATTTGAACGGATGGGAAATACCTATTATAGTTCTGGTTGTCTTAATCCTTTTCGGAGGAAAAAAAATCCCTGAATTCATGAAAGGTTTGGGTAAAGGTATCAATAGCTTCAAGAGAGGATTGAAGGATATTGAAGATGATATCAAGGCCGAACCGACCGACACCAATTCATCTAACAATTAGAAATCAGTGGAGTAAACCTGCTAGACAATAAGGCAGGTTGTCTCCTCTCTCATCATCAAAGAGCATAGTATTTCGAAGATAAATTCGGGAAAATCCGGTTGTCTTCGGTTATTTACATATCTATTATTTAGCACAAGATAGAAATGACAGAGAAAGAAATGTCTTTTTGGGATCATCTGGAAGAGTTCCGATGGACCATTATTCGTATTCTCGTTGCCGTACTTGTTTTCTCTGTCGTAGGATTCATCGTTATCCCCAAAATCTTCGACACTATTATTATGGCACCGCGCTCGTCGGATTTTGCCACTTACCGTTTTTTCGAAAAAGCGAGTGAATTTATCCCATTCTTACCGGACTTCTCGGCAGATGCTTTCGCAGTGCGAATGCTAAACATCAACATGACCACTCAGTTCATGACCTATATCTCTACTTCGTTGATGTTTGGTGTGCTCTGCACCATTCCCTACATATTATATGAGATATGGAAATTTATAAGTCCTGCACTCTATGAAAACGAGGCAAAAGGGGTAAAGACCGCCTTCGGATTCGGAGGGTTTATGTTCGTTGTAGGTTGCCTAGTAGGTTATTTTATAGTATTTCCACTTATATTCCGGTTTCTTATTACCTTTGAATTAAGCGATTCCATTGAAAATTCAATCTCACTTGACTCCTACATGAACAACTTCTACACCCTTATCTTGATCATGGGGTTGGTCTTTGAGATGCCACTGGTGTTCTGGTTGCTATCGAAACTGGGACTGATCTACCGCTCATTCTTCCGGAAATTCCGCCGCCATGCCGTCGTTGGCTCATTGGTAGCCGCCGCACTTATCACGCCTTCAGGTGACCCCTTTTCCCTTTTCGTAGTAACTATCCCAATATATATGCTGTGGGAAATCAGTGCGTTTATGGTCACGAAAGACCCACCTGAAGAGGAAGAGGAGGAAAATCTCCCCGCAGTGTTCGAGTAAAGGACAATTACCCGCTAAACAGGGGTAATCAGCCCCTTTAGCAGGTAAAAGTCGGTAGGCACGTTCGCCAATTAAAAAATAATATCCCAACTATTTGCTTGTGAAATAGTTGGGATTTTTGTATCTTTATGGAAAACCCCGAAAATACGGTTTAGCGGCCAAAAACGGGGAAATCCAACCAAAAAGACATGCGAAAGATACAACAAATAACGGAAATATCCCAGACTTTACCCCTTTATCAGGAAAGTGAACTTTTATCTTTTTACCGTTCGAGTTTCGAGTCAAGTGAATTGGGTCGCCTGTACCGTGTATTCCCGTTTTCAGCCATAGCTGAGAGCTTCAGTCTGAAGACGTGCAAATCGGGTCGCAAAAGTTTTTTCAGCCCCGAAGGCAAGATTGCCCTGATGGTACTGAAGAGCTATACGGGATTGTCCGACAGGAAGTTGGTGGAGCAGATCAACGGTAGTATCCACTTCCAGTTCTTCTGCGGTATCTTCATCCGTCCGGGGGAAGAGATACGGGATACAAAGCTGGTGAGCAAGGTCAGGTGTGAACTGGCCTCCAGACTTGATATGGACAGTTTCCAGAAGGAGATGGCCGGTGCCTGGAAGCCGCTGATGAAAGACCTGCACGTGGTCATGTCCGATGCCACCTGTTACGAGAGCCACCTTCGTTATCCCACCAACGAGAAACTCCTGTGGGAAGCCATCGAATGGATATACGGGAGGATAGTGACACTGTCAAGGGAGTTGAAGATGCGCCGTCCCCGCAGCAAATATGATGATATCCGCAAACGCTACATGAACTACACCCGCAGCCGCAGGAAAACCCGGAAGAAGAGAAGGAAACTGCGTACTTCCCTGATCTTCCTGCTGGAAAAACTTGATAGACAGCTCGATGCGATCGAGAGTCAATACCGCGGCATCCTTGTACTGGACGGGTTCCACCACAAGAGGCGCAATATCATCAGGGAGGTGCTTTCCCAGCAACGGCAGATGCACCGTAGCGGTGAGTCGATGCCGGGCCGCATCGTGAGTATCGACAAGCACTATGTCCGCCCCATAGTCCGGGGCAAGGAGACGAAGGCCGTCGAGTTCGGTGCGAAGGCCAACCTGATCCAGGTGGACGGGATCAACTTCATAGAACATGTCTCCTTCAAGCCCTTCAACGAGGGGGTACGGGGGATATCCTCCATACAATACGCGAGGTTGCTTTTCCGCAAGAAAGTCACGCATTTTGCAGCCGATGCGATCTATGGAACGAACAGGACCCGCAAATACTGTTCCTCATCCCCCTCACCCATCTATACCGGTTTCGTACGCAAGGGCAAGAAAGCCCGTGACGAGGATCACAGGAGCAAACTCAGGTCGTTGCTCTCCAAAGAGCGGTCAACCCGCCTGGAGGGTAGCTTCGGGACGGAGAAGGAGCATTACAACCTGAGAAAGGTCAAGGCCAGGACCGAAGAGACGGAGATACTGTGGATACTCTTCGGTGTCCATACGGCAAATGCCGTAAGACTGGCCGCCAGAGGGCAGCGCAAGGAACAAAGGAAGCCAGCATAAGGATTTAAGGATAAAAAACAGGAATCGGGGATGAAACTCTTCACTCCCCTGATCCTTCATGTCCTGAAAACAGGGATAATCTCAACTTTTACACTTGAGTAAAAGAAAAAATCAAAAAAGAACCGGAAAACAGAAAAAGTCTCAACTTTATCCGTTCTCCGGTTTTAAATTTTACCTATTTAGCGAAGGTGCCTCGGTATCAAAAGAGACTTCCCCACCCTACACAATAAAATCGGAAGTATCCAAATAAATAACACCAGAATATCCGATTATTTATAAACAAACTCCAAACTATTTGTTCTGGATAGTTCTTCCGAAAGGAGTGAGCGCAAGGCTCATCAACTTGAAATGCTGATTTCCAAAAGGAATACCGATAATGGTAATATAAAAGAGTAAACCGAACAACAGATGGGTTAGCACAATAGGAACTCCACCTACAAAGAACCAGATCACATTCATCAGAAATGACAAGCAACCGGAGGATGACTCTTTGCGTACGACCTTCTTACCAAAGGGCCACAATGCCACTTCAGCCAGTTTTAACGACTGAAGCCCGAAAGGAATACCGATGATAGTGACCATCAGCGCCACACTGCCCAACAGGTATTCAATGGCGATAAAAACACCGCCGAATACCACCCAGATAACATTACCGATCGTTTTCACTTTACCGCAATCACTTCTATTTCTACCAAAGCGTTTTTCGGAAGAGCTTCCACGGCAAAGGCCGAACGGGCCGGGAAAGTACCACTGAAGCGACTGCCATACACTTCATTCATTTCGCCGAACAACGACATATCATCCAGGAATACAGTTGTTTTCACGATATTATCTAAAGTGGCTCCTGCTACCGCTAATACCCCTTCTATATTATTAAATATCTGTGTGGTTTGCTCTTTCACGCCACCTGGTACAATATTTCCGGTCGACGGGTCAATAGGTAACATACCTGACAGGAATAACATCCCATTTACCTCAATCGCCTGATTGTAAGGCCCTATCGCCGCAGGCGCATTGTTTGTTGAAATTACTTTTTTCATTTTATTTTCTGGAAGTTTCAATTATTTTTCTCATTGGCACATTAGTCACATTGGCATATTGGCACATTGGCATATTGGCACATTAGGATCCGCGCTGTCTCACCACCTCGTAAATCAGCACGCCTGCCGCCACCGATACGTTGAGCGACTGGATTGTACCGGATTGAGGAATTCGTACCAACTCGTCGCAGATACGAAGATGCTCGGGAGCCACACCCATATCTTCCGATCCCATCACAATGGCGACCGGTACGGAGAGATCGGTTTGGGTATAAAAGGTGGCGGCTTTTTCTGTAGCTGCCACCACTTTGATTCCGCTATTTTTGAGGAAGACAATCGCTTCCTTAAGGCTTTTCTCCCGGCAGACCGGGATAGAATGCAAAGCACCTGCCGAAGTTTTTATCGCATCTGCATTCACCGAAACACTACCTCTGGCAGGGATCACAATGGCATCTACGCCAGCCACCTCGCAGGTACGGGCTATGGCGCCGAAATTACGCACATCGGTCAGTCCGTCCAACACTAGGATGAACGGGGTCTTCCCCTCTTCATACAGGAATGGTACAATATCCTCCAACTTCTGGTAGGTAACGGCCGAAGTGAACGCGATCACGCCCTGGTGGTTCTTCCGGGTGATACGGTCAATCCGCTCCAAGGGTACTTTTTGCATGGGTATCTCATATCGGCGGAGCAATTCCTGCATTTCCAGAAACAACTCACCCGATAATTCCCGCTTCACCAATACCTTGTCTATATCTTTTCCGGCTTCCACTGCCTCTATAACGGCACGAATGCCGAAGATCATCTCTTTTTCCTTCATACTTTACTTTCTATTCAGCATTACTTTTGCATTTTCAATTGCCTGTTCCGTTATTTCTGCACCACTCAACATGCGCGCTATCTCCTGCACACGCTCTTCGGGCGTCAGTTCTTTTAATTTTGTAGTGGTAATATTGCCCTCATCCTCCTTGTAAACAAGGAAATGGGTTGCTCCTTTGGAAGCAATCTGAGGAAGATGGGTGATACCGATCACCTGCATCCGGGTACCCATCTCTTCCATGATAACTCCTACCCGGTCGGCCACCTCACCTGAGGTACCGGTATCTATCTCATCGAAGATGATGGTCGGTAACGAAGTCGCCCCGGCGATCATCGCCTTGATGCACAACATTACACGCGACATCTCACCGCCGGAAGCAATCTGAGAGACCGGCTGCAACGCCGCATTCTTGTTAGCCGAGAAAAGAAACTGAACCGTATCGGCTCCCGTAGCATCCGGTATTTCTTTCGTTTTGAAGTCACATTGGAACCTCACGTTGGGCATCCGCAGATAAGCAAGCCTCTCTACCAATTCTTTCTCAATATTCGATGCAGCCTTTTTCCTCTTTTTACTTAACAGGTCGGCTTTTACCATCATTATCTCCCGCTTCTCACCAGTCTCCTTTTCCAACCCTTTCAACCGGTCATCTAGCAAATCGATATTCTCTAATTTCCGCCCCATCATATCACGCAAAGCAATCAGCTCTTCCACGGAAGTGACGGAATGCTTTTTCTGCAGGTCGTAGATGGCACTTAAGCGATTCTCCAGAAATTGACGGCGACCGGGATCGAATTCGATCTCTTCAAAATATCCCGCGATCTCCTGCCGCACATCTTTCAGTTCTATAAAAGCAGAATCGACCCTGGATGCCACTTCAGATAATCTCGGATAAAATCGTTGTATATTATGCAACGTATCCGCCACAGATCGCAACATCGATTCCACATTCCGTTCGTCATCCGACAACAATGCAGTGGCTGCATAAAGCCCCGTCTTGATATCTTCGGCATGAGTAACTGCCTCCAACTCTTCTTCCTGTTGAGCCTGTTCACCCGGGTGCAGATTCATTTCGGCAAGTGCCATGTACTGGAATCGAAGGTAATCTTCCTCCTCCCGATTCTTACGGGACTGCTCCCGTAGATTGGCCAATGCTTTTTCCGATGCACGGTATGCGGCATAAGATTCACCATACTGGGCACGCTCCTCAGTGGTATCGGCCAATAGGTCCACCACGTTCAACTGGAAAAGATTATCGTTCAACGACAAATTCTGGTGCTGGGAGTGAATATCGATGAGCCTGTCACCCAATACCTTCAAGTCGTTCAGATAGACCGGAGAGTCGTTCACAAAAGCACGCGACTTTCCATTACTCCATATTTCCCGTCTTAGGATACACTCATCCCCTTCGTATATCCAGTCCAGTTTCTCGAAAAAAGGTACGAGATCATAGGTCGACAGATCGAAAATCCCTTCTATGATACATTTCTCTGCGCCCTGTTTGATCTGCTTCACATCGGCACGTTGGCCAAGAATCAGCGAGAGGGCGCCCAGAATAATAGACTTACCCGCACCCGTCTCCCCGGAGATCACCGAGAAACCAGGATCGAAACCGATCCGGAGAGAATCGATCAATGCAAAATTCTGTATGTATAGCGACTTTAACATAAAATTTATTCTCTCAACTGCTCTAATTCATTATTACGGGCGGGGTATAACTTTACAAGCGCCTCATAGGCCTCTCTCTTCTCCCGTGCATCGGCACGGGAAAGAAGGTTCACTATCTCTTCGAGTTTAGCATCTCCAAAAAGCCTGATCAGCAAGTTATTCGGACGTTTTGTCTGCATTGTTGTCAGGAAAAGGACCGAAGGTACTATTTTCCCTAACCCGGGTCCGCCATTTCGGTCTGTCACATCCAGACCATTCCGGTGATAATCGAACCACATTTGCCGGTATTCTCCCAGCGTACCATCGTTAAGAGCGGTAGCAATAGCCGAACGATTCCAATTGTTACTACGCTCCCACCCTTTCCATCCGTAAGATTGTGCATTGGCTACAATCTGTTCCATATATCGGAAACAGTATGTGCCTCCCAACGCAGAGTGGGAATCGAGATCGAGTCCCAGAATAAGGTAAGCGTAATAGGCTACGATTGTCGTCAGATTCCCCTGAAGAAAGTTGGGATCAAACTGCAAAGGCTGATGCACGGTATAGTCGAATTCCATTTCTTTGTCACGTATATTCAGCAGGGGAGTATTGTAACTGCTGCCCTCTACCGGGCAATGCGACTGTACATACAACTCACCACGGAAGGAATTGGAAGATACCGCCTCGGTAATGACCAGCGTAAAAGAGCAATTGATCCGCTCGTCCGCCCGAAACGGGGTGTCGCTCCATCTGCGTCCGTTGATAAAAGTGCGCAGCGCCTCTTCAAGGACATTCAGTGCCTGCCTGTTTGCACCCTGAACCATGGAACTGTTCACCTTTACCTCTGCATTCAACTCCTGAGCGGAAAGTGAAGACAATCCCGCGAAAAAAAATAACAGGATTGACAGACAGCTATACCCCAGAATGATGGGTGTCCTGACTAAACTATCTTCAAAATATGCATACTTTCTTCGACGATACATTCTATCTAACTCTCAAACATCTTATGGAACCCGACAAACAGAAGCGACCTGCGCAACTTACATAACTCTTTGTCAACGACTTAAACACCTATCAATCTACTTGGAACTCCGGTTCAGTCTCCGGACAAATTTTGTCGGTAAACAGTATACCTCCCAGATGATCATATTCATGTTGAAAGATCACGGCAGAAAAACTATCACTTCTGCTATATCCTTCCAGATGTTCAGCATGTAAATCCCCCTTTTCGTCCCGGTATTCCACATCTATCCATGGCCAACGGAGCGAGTTTCCTTGCGTGTCGGGGATAGAAAGACAACCGTCACGCTCGAAGCAGACAGTCTCTTCCGGGAAACCGACTATCCGGGGATTGATCACAACATGCACCGGCTCACCAGGAAGATCCAGACGAATAAAGATGAATATATTCTTAAGCACTCCCACCTGAGGTGCGGCAATACCTACCCCACCCGACGTATGCATGGTTACAATCAGGCGGCGGATCAGCAATTGCAGACTCTCGTCGTTTGCAATTGAATCGGGATCAACATCCGTGGAGTGCATGCGAAGCACCAGTGAGTCGATAGGATCAGTCACCTGCAACACACGAAAAGGAGTTTCTTCATCCCCGTTATGGATGATTTCCAATTCTCTTTCGGTAAAGGGTATAAGCGCCATCAGATTGAATTGAGATACAATCATAAATAACAATGTGATGAATTTACATTGCATTTGTAATGAAT
Organism: Proteiniphilum sp.; assembly: GCF_034927365.1. Classification (GTDB taxonomy): domain Bacteria; phylum Bacteroidota; class Bacteroidia; order Bacteroidales; family Dysgonomonadaceae; genus Proteiniphilum. Next base: position 44,073 of record NZ_JAYFQD010000006.1, read on the forward strand.
TTAACGATACGCTACAAAAAATTATGTTCCAAAGTTAGTAAATCCTTTCGAACATATAGGGTTCTTCAGGCTATTAATGCAATCCGAATTGGTGATCGACCACTTCGAAAGCTGTCCTACGGTTGATCTGATCGACGATTTCCTGTTGATCAACTGTAAGAGTTTCAATGAATTCTTCGGTGAGGAGATCTCCTTCTTTCAGAAAATCGAATTGTTCAGCCATCTTTTTCATTACTTTTACCGGTTGGGTCTTACCAAAACCGTGAGCCGACAGACGCTGCGTATTGATACCGTTAGTCACGAGATAGTCCACTACCGATTGAGCACGGCGTAGGGAGAGATCAAGATTGTACTCGTCCGATCCTTTCCGGTCGGTATGGGCTGAGAGTTCTATGGCAATAGTCGGATGCTCGTTTAGTAGTGTTATCAGCAAATCCAGTTCCTCTTTCGACTCCCCCCGCAATGTGGCACTGTTGAAATCGTAGAATATATTGTCCAGTATAACCGGTTTATAATAGGGTATCATCTCAAAATCGACATAGTAAAGGGTATCTTTTTCGACAGAAACGGTCGATAATCTCTGTTTCTTATTGAGGAAGCCTTCGGCGCTCGTCATCAACAGGTAATCGACTCCCTCCCGGGCCTTGAATCGGTATTCACCCTCCTCTCCGGTCACTAATTGCAGTTGGGATCCGTCATTTCCTACTATGCTCACGGTAGCACCCGTGATGAATTCATCATCGGGATCCACTGCAAAACCCTCTACCCATGTAGTCACTTCGGGATAGGTGAAAGAATAGATATGATCATATCCCCGCACATCATTCCGGTTAGAGCTGAAAAATCCCCTTTCTCCTTTCGTTTCAAACGTGATCCCAAAATCATCGCCAGACGAGTTAAGCGGAGATCCCATATTACGTACAAGCCATTTCCCACCTTCCCACTTCCCTTCCTTTCCACTTTCCCACTCTTCCCCTCTCCCACTATCCTCTCCTGAGGCAACAGCCACAAAAATATCTAGTCCTCCCATCCCGGGATGACCGTCGGACGAGAAATAGAGTCTATTGTTATTGCGCAGATAGGGAAAAAGTTCATCACCAGGCGTATTAATAACCGGACCAAGGTTTTCTACGGATAATATCTCCTGATTATTCCGGATTTCCGCCCGCCATATATCTTTACCGCCATAGCCACCCGCCATATCGGAAACAAAGTAAAGCCAACGGCCCGATGGGGAGATCGCCGGATGGGCAAAAAGGGAGAGCGAATCATCCTTCACTATCTCCAAAAGCTTTCCCTCACTCCACCGGCCATTGACCCACCGGGAGAGATAGATCTTTGCAGTGGTAGGGTAATTGGGATCGCCGCCGGAGAAAGTATAATACATCCACTCCCCATCCGGAGAGAAAGAGGGTGTACCTTCATCATGGTCGGTATTGATGTCGGTATTTATCCGTTCCGGGCGCTGCCATTCACCGTGTACATTCTTAGTTGTAGTGAAAAGGTCGTTGTATTTCATCCCTGTGATGGGGCTCTTCTCTTCTCCAAGGGCCTCATCTCTCGAGGAGGCAAAATAAAGGCCGTCGCCTTGCGGTGAAAGCATCGGGCTAAACTCTCCACGATTTGAATTGAACAACTCTATCCGCTCGACTCTATATCGTGTAGGGCTTTCTCGCCACTTCAGAGCCATTTCCACCCCTCGAAGCCCGCGGAGAGCCATCGGATCATCCGGTTTGAATGTTAAAAAACGGAGATATTCTTCTGCGGCAGCATGGTAACGTTCTTCACGATGCAACATCCGGGCATAGTGAAGATACATTATTGTGTCGGGATATCCGTAACGGATAGCGTTACTGTAAGCAGTCACAGCTCGTGCGGACTGATTCAATCTGCGGTAGTTTTCAGCGAGCTCAAAAGCGATAACCGCCCGTTGAGCCACCCCTTCACGCAGTGCATTCCGGTATAGCGTCCTATAGGTCTCGCTCGCAATATAATATTCCCCACGAAGATATTGATCCCGTGCGATACTCAGTCTTGCCTGATCGCACGAAAGCAGCAAACATGCAGCCGCCAGCAGAATATATGGGAAAGCCAATTTCAAGTTCGTCCGTTTTGGCTATAAACGGTTTTTTCGGGGAATTATTGTATCATCCTTTTTCGGTAAGTCACTCCCTTCGAAAAATATAGGTATCGGTGCCCACTTCTAAAAACAGCAGATTTCCTCTCAACTCGAAGGATTGGCTATCTCCATCCTCATAAATAAAAACACCTTGCTTCACCGAAAGGTCGTACCGGTAAATATAGCTGCGTTCTTCTCTCCCTAACTGAGTTTCAGAACCAGACTTTCCTTTAAACTCATAGCGATAATCCACTGTTTCTTCTCCTATGAAATGGAGTGTGATCACGAACGAGGAGCTACCGCCATCCCAGGTCTGAGTTTCAGCATACTTCCATTTTGTCCCCTGCAACGAAGACAAATCCTGTGCCAAAGGTTCATTGTCGCATGAAATGAAAGCGAGCAAAAAGAAAAAAAGAATAATAACAGATTTACGCATATATTGAGACTGATTACAGTGCGACGACATCTTATTGATGTTCAGGTCGCAACAGGTCGTTCACCGTCTTCACCGGATTGAAAGTGGAAATAGGCACCTCTACGAAAATGGTATTCCAGTTACTCATCGCCCCGTTCCACAATCCTGGCAACTCCAGCGCTTTCAGTTCCTTGCCATTTTTTGATTTCTGGGAGATGAATCCGGTATTACGATCGACAAATTTTGTCAGATTGTACTTGTTTCCCTGATTACATTTTACGCCGCACACCACATCCACAGGATTAAAGTGAGAGCCATTCCTGAATGCCTCCATCGCTGCAGCGTCATTCTTATCGATCTGGGAACTCTCAAGTATCTGAAGAGATGCCGTGCCATCGGGATTGACAGTGATAAAAGGACCACCTCCCGGTTCACCTTCGTTCTTCACCATGCCACACACACGGAAAGGCCGGTCGAATTTCACTTTCAGGTATTTTTTCAGTTCATCTTCCGTGGCAAATTGTCCGGGATGAGAGATACACAGTTCGTTTTCGGTAAATGCCAGCATCTCTCCCAACTCGTCCGTCGTGGCTTCGCCCGACTCTAACAGGTTCAGGTAAGCATGCGTACGTTGTTGCATCGATACCAGAATACCTGCCAGTAACCTCTTGTATCGCGCTTCATTTTCCTTCAACCTGTCAGGAATCACATTATCGACATTTTTTATGAAAATCACATCCGAATTGATATCATTCAGGTTCTCAATCAACGCCCCATGTCCGCCGGGACGGAACAGTAGCGATCCATCCTCATTTCTGAAAGGTTCATTGTGCACATCTGCGGCAATGGTATCGGTACTCGGCTTCTGGATACTATATGATACTGAGAAAGTAGCCCCCAGCTTGAATTCATAATTCAACTTCCTGGCTGCCACCAAAAGTTCAAACATCTCCTTATGTTCCGCCGATACGGTGAAGTGCACCCCCACCTCACCGACTTTATTCTTTGCATAGAATGTACCTTCGGTAAGGTGTTCTCCTACCGGGGTACGGTTGCCTTCGGGATACTTATGGAAAAGGAGCAATCCCTTGGGCATACTGCCGTAATCCATCCCTTCCGGACTAAGCAACGCTGACACCACATCTTTATATCGTCCTTCTTGACACAATGTCTCCACATCCTTCGCAAACAAAACCCTACATGTCTCATCGAGTGAACCGAAAAAAGCAAATTGCTGGATACGGTCGAAGAACTCTTTTTCAAAAGGAGTGGTCGGCACATCATAATCAGCATCAATGAAAGCAAACAAATCTTTAAACATACGGCTGGCTGCTCCTGAAGCCGGCACAAATTTGGTCACCTTCTTACCACTGTCCAGGAAATCCTGCCATGCATCTAGGTACACTTTTTCTTCTTCTTTTCCTACTTTCATTATGCCTCTCCCTACGGAAGCAGCAGCGACAATAGAGAGATAGGGAAATCCGGCAGCGAAATATTTCAGTTGCGTATCAATCTGATCCTCCGAGATCCCTTTTTCACGCAGTAATTCCAAATCTTGTTGTGTATACATAGTGTTTGGCCTTAAAATTGTTATTATCATTACACAGCACAATTCTAAAACAGAATGCCGCTTTTATACTCTTTATTCATCAAAGGTAGAGATTATTTTTTAAACGAAGAGTGGTGAATGTACAAAATTGACACCGTCATATTGGCAGAAACTCCTGCTCTTCGAAAATTTGGCACAACATTTGAAAAAGAAATAATATGTCGAGCACAGACCGGTAATGGCTGGCAGATGATTGACAATGAGAAATGAGAGTCAATCTCATTCACTGAAAAGAAAAAATAATAATAACAATATATATAGATTATGGGAAAAATAATAGGAATAGACTTAGGGACAACCAATTCGTGTGTTTCCGTTATGGAAGGCAATGAACCCATTGTAATCCCCAACAATGAAGGAAAACGGACTACCCCTTCGGTGGTGGCCTTTATGGATAACGGTGAACGCAAGGTAGGAGATCCTGCCAAACGTCAGGCCATTACCAACCCTCACAATACGATTTCTTCCATCAAAACGTTTATGGGAGAAACTTTCGACCAAGTTCAGAAAGAGATCGGACGTGTACCTTATAAAGTAGTAAGAGGCGACAACAATACGCCGCGTGTTGATATCAACGGACATCTTTACACGCCACAGGAAATTTCTGCCATCGTATTGCAGAAGATGAAAAAGACTGCCGAAGACCATCTCGGACAAGAGGTGAAAGAAGCGGTGATCACCGTGCCTGCCTACTTTAGCGATGCTCAACGTCAGGCTACCAAGGAAGCTGGTGAAATCGCCGGGTTGACCGTACGCCGTATCGTCAATGAACCTACTGCCGCTGCTTTGGCTTACGGGCTCGATAAGCAGAACAAGGATTCTAAAGTGGCCGTATTCGACCTTGGTGGTGGTACTTTCGATATCTCCATTCTCGAACTGGGTGACGGCGTTTTTGAAGTGAAATCGACCAATGGTGATACCCACCTTGGTGGTGACGACTTCGACCACCGTATCATCGACTGGCTGGCCAATGAATTTATGAATGACGAAGGAGTGGACCTGCGCAAAGACCCGATGGCGTTGCAACGTCTGAAAGAGGCTGCTGAAAAGGCAAAGATTGAACTCTCCAGCTCTACCAGCACCGAGATCAATCTGCCATATATCATGCCGGTGAACGGAATTCCAAAGCACCTGGTAAAAACCCTTTCACGTGCCAAATTCGAACAGTTGATCGACGACCTGTTGCAGAAATGTAAACAACCCTGCTTGACAGCAATGAAAGATGCCGGACTGAGCAATTCCGATATCGACGAAGTAATTCTGGTGGGTGGTTCAACCCGTATCCCGGCCGTACAGGACCTGGTAGAAAGCCTGTTCGGAAAGAAACCGCATAAAGGGGTAAATCCCGATGAAGTAGTGGCTATCGGTGCTGCTATCCAGGGAGCCGTGTTGACAGGTGAAGTAAAAGATGTTCTTCTGCTCGACGTAACTCCGCTTTCACTCGGTATTGAAACACTGGGTGGCGTAATGACCAAACTGATCGACGCCAATACTACCATCCCGACGAAGAAGAGCGAGACCTTCTCTACGGCAGCCGACAACCAGCCTTCGGTACAGATCAACGTACTGCAAGGTGAGCGGTCGATGGCACGTGACAATAAACAGATCGGAGTATTCAACCTCGACGGTATACCACCATCGCCACGTGGAATTCCTCAGATCGAAGTGACCTTCGACATCGACGCCAATGGTATCCTGAGTGTTTCTGCCAAGGACAAGGCCTCCGGCAAGGAACAGAAGATTCGTATCGAAGCCTCTTCCGGGCTGAGCGATGATGAAATCAAACGGATGAAGGAAGAAGCTGCAGCCAATGCAGAAGCCGACAAGAAAGAAAAGGAACGCATCGACAAGCTGAATCATGCCGACTCACTGATCTTCCAGACTGAAAAGCAATTGACTGATCTGGGCGACAAGATCCCCGCTGACAAGAAAGCGCCGATTGAAGTAGCCCTCAACAAACTGAAGGAAGCCCACAAAGCACAGAACCTCGACGGCATCGATGCAGCCACCACTGAGTTGAACACTGCCTTCCAGGCCGCTTCACAAGACATGTACAATGCCTCCAACACCCAATCCGGCCCACAACCCGGTCCCGATGCAGGACAGCAACAGTCGCAAGGTGGCAACCAGTCCAACGATGATAACGTAACTGACGTAGACTTCGAGGAAGTAAAATAAAGCGATTAAGCGAGAGAAGTAAAAGTTCACTTTTATTTCCAAGCGTGAACTTATTGTGACAAAGCAAAGCTTTGACGAAGTAAGATCGACTAAGATAAATAATCAAATATTCTCAAACCGCAGTAAGCAATTGTTTTACTGCGGTTTTTGTTTTATATATTTGGATATACAATCATTTTCAATTATCCTTATCCGTCGTTTTTAATAAAGCAAAGTGCAAATCACAAATAAAATCTCGTGAACAAAATTTATTGCGAGGACAAACCTTCTTGTTTTTACGGGCAAATATAAGAAAAATCTTATATCTTTGTAATTGAACATCAATATTATAAACAACTGATATAGTTATAAATGGAATAAATACTTTCGTATTGGGGTGTATATCCACCGCTTGTGTGTTTTCAATAGAGCTAAGAGGGTTCAGCATTCTTTGAAAAGAAAAATGAAAATCAGAAGATTATTGCATGTAATGTGCCTGATTATTGGCAGCTGCATGATTGCCACTTCGGGTTATGCACAAATAACCCCGGCGAAAGCAGGGAGTGTAGACGGCGGAACGCTGGTAGGTAGATGAGATTTGACAGTAGATGAAGGTGGCACAATGAGACCTTCGTGGTTGGAAGTGGAGATATCGGGTTTTGAAACTTTGGTAGGACGTTTTGTGGCGACGGCTGGAAGACGTATGATATCACACTGATCGGGCGAATGGTAACGATTATAGCCAACGGCATCACCATTATCAATAACCAGGAAATTCCAGGTATCACGGGCGGCGCTATCGATAGTAACCAGGCTGAACCGGGTCCGATTTATTTCCAGGGAGACACGACCCCATACAGTTTCGCAATATATTACACCTGGTAAATGATAGTGTTTGACCTATATGAAGGCTTGAGGTATAACTCACTTCACTAAATAGATGAAATTAAAACCGGATAACAGATAAAGAATGACTTTTTTCACGTTCTCCGTTTTTTTACTCCACATTGAAGTACTAAATAAGAGGAATCCTTAATTTTCAGTGTAACGAATAAGGGAGTATACCCACAGGTAAAACAACTACCGGAAAAACGAAATATCCATGTTGAGAAAGGGAATTTCACTGTCGCGGATAATTGACAATCTTGCATAAAGGAAGACCAAACCAAGATGATCTGGATAATTTACGTACATTTGCAGCAGGTATAATTTCTTAATACTAGTTCGATATGACTGACACTGATTCTTCCTATAAAAAAATGGTAAAAGCACAACGCGCGGAACTGACGGAATCAAAAATCTATTACCGCGTGGCAGATTTCGAAAAAAACGAAAACAATAAAGCGATACTACTACAAATAGCGAAGAATGAAGAACATCAATCAGCTACCTGGAAGTCATATACACAACAGGAAGTACTGCCCTATCATTGGAAAGTGCCGTTTTATACGTTGCTGATCAGATTCTTCGGCCTCACATTCGGGATCAAGCTATTGGAACGTGATGCTCATAAAGGAGTACAAACTTACGGTGCCATGCGCTCTGATTTCCCCGAGGGCGAAAAGATGTACGAAACCGAAAAGGAAAATGAAGACAAGCTGATTGAATTACTGAATGATAAGCCGCTCGATTATCTCGGTTCGATTGTCCTCGGACTGAATGATGCTTTGGTTGAATTAACCGGAGTGCTTGCCGGGCTTACTTTAGGGATACAGAGTTCTCCCATGATTGCCGCTATCGGCATCATCACCGGAATTTCGGCTGCATTCTCCATGGCCGGCTCGGAATATTTATCGACCAAAACAGAAAATACGGGAAAAGTAAAACCGCTCACATCGGCGATCTACACAGGTATCGCCTATATTGCTACAGTGATCGCGCTCATCCTCCCCTACCTGATCGTCAAGAATGTCTTTATTGCTTTATTGATAACAGTAGCTATCGCTGTAACCATCATCTACATATTCAATTTTTATGTGTCTGTTGCCAAAGGTACACCTTTCCGGAAACGCTTTCTGGAGATGGTATCCATCAGTCTCGGCGTGGCAACTGTCAGTTTTTTCATCGGTTTGATCGTAAATCGGATATTTAATATTAATGTATAACAGTAAAAAATCTGCCACTTAGTAGATTGATATTTATATTTTTATTTATACCTTTGCAGCCCGAAACAGAGAGGAGGTTATTGTACAACCAGAAATTAGCAAAGAAGAAATAAAAACGGTTACATTTCAGGCTAAGGGCTGATTACGGCGAGGGGATATCTTGAATATGGATAACGGACTATGGCAGAAATTAAGAGCCAAAGTTCGGGAATTACCACTGCTAAGAAACAGATCGCAAAGGCCATAGCATAGATGATGTCTATAATAATGTATGGCATTCATCACAATAATCTCAAACAAAAAGAATTAATTAAACAAACAACAAATATGATCATTGTACAATTAAAAGAGGGCGAAAATATTGAAAGGGCCCTGAAGAAATTCAAACGCAAATACGAAAAAACAGGTGTTGTAAAAGAACTACGCAGCCGTCAGGCATTCACCAAACCTTCCATCGAGAAACGCAAGAAAAAACAGCACGCCATCTACGTGCAGCAAATGCAACAAAACGAAGAATAATTATTGGCCTCTGAAACCTCTGAGGACCTACAATAATAATCCTTCGCTTTTTTAATGATTATTTTACTTTTATTGGTTTCGGAGTTTCAAAAATTTTCCTTACTTTCGTAGCTCATCGACGGAATAACGAAATGTGGAAGGAAAAATTCATACAATATCTCCGTGTTGAGAAGAACTACTCTTCTCATACGGAGATTTCTTATTTGGATGACCTCACTCAGTTTGAAGCGTTTATCATCGGGGAACTGGGTACATTCGATCCTGTACGCATCCACAGCAATCATATCCGTATCTGGATGAGCGAGTTGATGGGACAGGGGTTGAAAGCCCGATCCGTGAACCGTAAACTCAGCGCTGTAAAATCATTCTTCCGGTACCTGAAGAAAAAAGAGATGATCGTGCAGAATCCGACAGAGGCTGTAACTGGCCCCAAAGTGGCTAAGAAACTCCCTTCGTTCGTGAATGACCCGGAAATGGGGAAAGTGCTGGATGATCCGTTTGAGTATTCCGACGACTTCCGGGGGCACCGCGATCGGTTCCTGATCGAACTGCTTTACCTTACCGGTATGCGCCGTGCGGAACTGATAGCCTTGAAGGATAATGATATCGATTTCGGTGCATGCACACTCCGGGTAACGGGAAAACGCAACAAGCAACGCATTATCCCCTTCTCCGACACAACAAAAGAAAAACTTACAGCATACATCGCAGCCAGAGATGCCGAAATAGAGAACAAATCCCCTTTTCTTTTTGTCAAGGAAGATGGAGAACCTCTATACCCTAAACTTGTGTACAATGTCATTCACAATCATCTCAACAGCATCCCCACCCTGGCAAAAAAAAGCCCGCACGTATTACGCCATTCTTTTGCCACTGAGATGCTGAACAACGGCGCCGAGATCAATGCGGTAAAGGAACTGCTCGGGCACTCCAGCCTTGCGTCTACGGAAGTCTATACACATGTTACTTTTGAAGAATTGAAAAAAGCATATCAATACGCTCATCCAAGAGCAAAAAAATGAAGGAGGAAAAGTATGGAACTGACAATTCAATCTGTAAATTTTGACGCCACTGATCAACTGAAAGCGTTTGTAGAGAAAAAGATCAAAAAACTGGAACGATTCTCCGACGACATTATCCTCGCAGAAGTGATCCTGAAAGTAGTAAAACCGGAAACGGCTATGAACAAAGACGCAGCCGTGAAATTGAAACTCAGGCATAGTGAGGCATTTGCCAACAAAACGGCTGACACATTCGAAGAGGCTATTGACCTAAGTGTGGTAGCCATAGAAAAACAGATTCTCAAAACCAAAGAAAAAAAGGAAAGGTAACGCCAAAAATTTCAGATAAAAGTTTTGGCATCATAAAAAATATCACTACCTTTGCGACCGTTTCTCTCCAAATCTCAAGAGAGAAACGGTTAATTTCAAGAATATAAGCCTCTTTAGCTCAGTTGGCCAGAGCACGTGATTTGTAATCTCGGGGTCGTTGGTTCGAATCCGACAAGAGGCTCAAACGAAAAGGCATTAATTTAGGGCAGTTACCAGAGTGGCCAAATGGGGCTGACTGTAACTCAGCTGGCTTACGCCTTCGGTGGTTCGAATCCATCACTGCCCACCAATCAATTTGCCAATGTGCAAATCAGTCAATGTGCCAATTAAAAACGGAGAGCGG
>NZ_JAYFQD010000022.1:0-155179 GCF_034927365.1 Proteiniphilum sp.
AGAATTAATATTTGCAATTTCGAGATAACCGGCGTTCTTCCCTTTTTCAAGAATAATTGTGATTTGGTTTCTCTCGAAGGAATGAAAATCATCCAGCACATCCTTCACAAATTTGTATTTGTCAAAAAGATTACCTTTCAATGTCTCATGATAATTTGTTGAATTGTTGAGCAATTCGAACCGGTGGAGCATATACTCCTTGAACATTTCCATAGGTTCAACTTCCCGATCTACAATCTTTAGTAATGTAGCTTTAATGGTACTCAACTCCTGCTTCAGGACTTCATTAAAAAGTTCTTCTTTGCTTTTAAAGTAATAATAAATAGCGCCTTTAGCTTTATGTATATGCTGCGCAATCTCATCCATTGTGGTTTTATAAAAACCATATTTGGAGAAAAAAATAGTTGCTGATTCTATTATCGTTTTCTTTACTTTATCTTCAACCATAACAATTGACCATTTAAGTTTATGGGTCAAAAATAATACCCATTATCGACAAGAGCAAATATTTTTTTATATTTCTTGCAGTCTTGCTCGCCGAAGAGTTGCTTAGTCGGCCTCATATCGCACCTAATACGTAAATTTACAATCCTTTTATTCTTTCCTGATATATTTATATTTTCTCGGTGAAACGCCCGTATAACGTTTGAAATAACTTCCGAAATGCGATTGATTGGAAAAACCCAATTCATCGCTGATTTGCTGGACAGTGAGAGAACTTGACTTCAATAAAGCTCTCGCTTCCAGAATCACATAATCCCTGATCCATTCACCGGCATGTTTGCCACTCACTTCATAAATTAACTTCGAAAGATATTTAGGCGTAAGGGAAAATTTTCCAGCATACCATCCTATATTTTGCTCTTTACGGAAATTTTGACTGAGTAAGGAAATAAACTCTTCAAAGATTTCCTCTTTTCGTGTTTTTATCCCTTTTTCCTTCGATTTGAAAAGAATATTGCAAACATTATAAAAAAGAATGCGGATATAAGTTTGTACGATTTCTTTCAGGAATAAGTTCCTGTTTTCTTCTATTTTTTCTTTTATTAATTCAAAAATAGTCATTATTTCTTTCATCTCTTTATCCGGCAATTTAATGCAAGGCTGTCTGAAAAAATAATTCTGTAGATCCAAAGCTATTTTAAAGTCATTCTGAATATCGAAAAAGCTATTTTCGAATAAGATACAACTCAATTGAAAATCACTACTTATTTCTGCCAGTTGAAAAATCTGTTCAGGAAGGATAATTAAGGCCATATCTTTTTCTACCACAAAATCCTCCAAACCAATCCGTAATTTCATGTGCCCTTTTCTGCAAATAATGGCCACTGCCATGCCAAGTCGTATCGGGTAATTAATAATAGTATTGGAATGAAAACCTCCAGTGAAAGAATTTATATCATCAAAAATAAAAAAATTCTCCACATAGCTTTTGGAATTTACCGAACCATGTAGTGAATAATAGTCGTAAAACTGAATATCCCGTTTCATATGATTAAAATATATATTTTCACTAAAGTTAGATATTTGCTCACCACGGCATAAGACAAGCTTGCTTGTCTTATGCTCGTCTGGTTTAATGCAAATAGTTCAAAGGTATCATATGACAATTGAGCGAAGCGAAATCGCCGACTTCCTTTAAAATTATTAACTGGAGGCAACTCGCTTTTAATCATTGTCTTGAGTGTAATGATGTTCATGCTCGTTTCATGAAATTCGACTTTATAAACACAAAATTAAGATATTTTTTAGATATTAAAATATAAAAACGACAAAGTGAACAATTATGTCTACTTATAAGGCTTTTTTGCAACTTTAAAAAGCCTGAAATTTGCCGGGAAAAATCGCTTAATAGTAATCTCGAAACAAAAATCAATGAAAAGTAAATCAGTTATAGTGTCATTGCTTCTGCTTGGCATATTGGCGGGCTGTGGAAGAAACAGGGGTGATCAAAGCCAAGCTACAGTTAAGAATGTAAAGGTGGTGTCTCCGGCTTTGGTACAGGATGTAAGTGTCCGGACTTTTCCGGGGGTAGTAAAAGTAGCCAATGAAATAAATCTTGGATTCAAGACAGCCGGACAGATCAGCCATATTTTGGTGAAAGAAGGGGATTATGTGCGAGAAGGCTCTGTTATTGCCGAACTCGACAAAAAAGATTACATGCTTCAACTCGAAGGTACCCAGATCCAGTATGACCAATTGAAAACTGAGGTCGAACGATTGGAGCATCTATACAAAAGGAATAATATTCCGGGGAATGATTATGAGAAAGCGGTTGCCGGACGTAAAGCATTGGAAGTTCAGTTAAAGGCCAATAAAAATACATTGGATTATACAACGCTCAGGGCTCCTGTTTCCGGGTATATTCAATCAGTAAATTTTGTAAAGTCAGAAATGGTGAATGCCGGTACACCAGTTGTCACATTAATCGATGTCTCTTCCGTGAGGGTTGAGACGGAACTTCCCGCATCATTGTTTCTCAGGCAGGAAGAGTTTACAGTTTTCTCATGCCGGACAAACCTGATCCCCGATAAAAATATTCCGTTAAAATTTATCGGGATAAATAAGAAATCGAATAGCAGTCAATTATATAAGATGAATTTCGTCCCTGAATCCCCTGCGTCGGGACTTGCCCCGGGAATGAATGTGGAAGTGATGATCACTGTGAATGAGGATAGGGACGTCAGCGAAAAATATACTCTTCCGGCAAAAGCAGTCTTTAGGAAAGAGGGTAAAACCTATGTATGGGCTGTTGAAAACAATATAGCAAAAAGAAAAGAGATAAAAACAGGAGGCGTGGACAGTGCTGGCAGAATCATTATTTTATCGGGAATTTCCGGAGAAGATATGATAATTGAAGCCGGATTGAGATTTATAGAGGAGAACGACAAAGTAAATATCATTCCTGCACCTGCCGAAACGAATAAAGGAGGACTTCTATGAGACTTTCCGAATTTTTCTACAAACATCAGACTCTTTTCTGGGCAGTGTTGGTAATGGTAGTTCTTGGCGGGGTATTTGCCTATTCGGTAATGCCCAAGTTGGAAGACCCGACGATATCCATCAAGCAAGCCGCAGTAGTAACCTATTACCCGGGCGCTTCGGCGCATGAAATAGAACTGGAAGTTACTTCCATATTGGAAGAGGAATTGCAGACGTTGAGTAATCTTACAGGCATCTCTTCCTCTTCGTCGGATAATATGTCCGTAATAAATCTTGAACTTGAATTATCCGTACCTCCGAAAGAAATGGAACAGCGCTGGGATATCCTGCGCCGGAAGGTGCAGATGGCTTCCATGAAATTACCGCAAGGAGCTATGCAACCTATAGTAATAGATGATGTGAGCGATATCTACGGTATGTTTTATTATATAACTGCCGATGGTTATTCATACGCGGAAATGCAGAGATATGCCGAAATGATCCGCCGCGAACTGCTAAAAGTAGATGGTGTAAAACGGGTTTCCTTTTTCGGCACACGGGAAGAAGTGATCAATATATCACTTGCCCGTGAAATGCTTGCCCGTAACAGTATCTACCCTATGCAGATCATGAATGCCATCAATGCTATGAATCAACCTGTGGATGCCGGGTATTACTATACCGGGAATGAAGAGAAACTAAGGTTGACAATAGGGGGAAAGGTGGAATCGGAAGATGACTTGCGGGAAATGATGATCAAAATGCCTTCCGGCCAGCAGGTTAAACTTGGGGATATTGCGGAGGTAACCAGGGAATATGCCGAGCCACAGACCAATGGATTTTGGGTTGATGGCGAACCGGCAATCGCTATTCTGGTCTCCATGGAACCGGAAGCAATCGTTCCCAACGTGGGCAAACGTACCGATAAGCGGATGGAAGAACTGGAAAAAGATCTCCCCGCAGGATTCCACTACGACAAGGTTTATTTCCAACCCGACAGGGTTTCCAATGCCATGAGTTCCTTTATCTGGAATATTGTATTGTCGGTGATAATAATCATCGGCACTTTGATGCTCACAATGGGAATCCGTAGCGGAGTGATTATCGGTGTCGGTCTTATCCTGACCGTGCTGGGTACTTTTCCGATTATGCTCTCACTGGGTGGGACCCTGCAAAGGATATCACTGGGAGCCTTTATCGTTGCCATGGGGCCAATGGTTGATAATGCGGTGGTAGTGATGGACGGAATCATGGTGGACAGGGCCCGGGGACTTCCGCCTAAAAAATCGCTTTTCAGAACCATAAAAAATACTTCGATGCCCCTATTGGGAGCCACGTTGATAGGAATCGTCACTTTTCTTCCCATAGGTTTATCCCCCGACACTATAGGTGAGTATGCAAGCGATTTATTCTACGTGTTGGCCATATCATTATTTATAAGTTGGATATTTGCTCTTACACAGGTTCCTATTTTTGCGAGTAAAATGCTGCCGATACGTTATTCAGAAAATAAAAAGATAAGAAAAAAGACAAGTCCGAACGGCGAATCGGCGATACACCGGTTTATTCGCAGGTCGCTCAATTTGTTTATGACAAGGAAACTAACCACTTTTACGATAAGTGTAGCTCTTCTTGTATTATCCGTTTGGGGATTTGGCCTCATTAAAGTAAAATTCTTCCCTGATTTTGATTACAATCAGTTGTATGTGGAATATACATTGCCACCTTCCACCAGTTCCGAGCGGGTGAAGCACGATATTTTGGAAATAACTGAAAAGTTATCCGGATATAAGGAGATTGCAAAAATTGCAGTGAGTCAGGGCCAAACCCCTGCCCGTTACTCTTTGGCACGCGCCACTAATTCCGGAGGAGATCGTTATGGTGAAATCATCCTTAATTTTGAAGATTATAAAGATGCATACCGTCTTCTCCCGGAAATTCAGCAGCGTCTTCGTGACGAATACCCCGATGCTTATATACGTATCCGGAAATATTCCTTATCCATAAATACAAGCCACCCGGTTGAGGTTATGTTTACCGGTCCCGATCCTGCAGTTTTACGCAATCTGTCGGAACAGGCACAGGAGATCATGAAGAGGTCCCCGATGGTAGACGCTTATTCGGTATGTGATAACTGGGATACTTATGCAAAAAATATCCATGTGGAGTACGCGCAACAACAGGCTAAGGGTAGCGGTATCGAACGCGGTGATATGGCTAAAGCCTTACAGGCCTCCACGCAAGGACTGCCGGCCGGTTTACTCTATGATGCCGATAAACGGTTGATTATTTACCTCAAAGTACGTGATAACGAAGGAAAGAGTATGACCGACCTGGAAGATATCCCGGTCTGGAGTATGATCCCGAATATAGCGATTGACGATATTAATTTGGGAGGACTGTTACAAGGAAACTTTTCAATGGATGAATTGACAGATGACATTTTCCGTGCCGTTCCACTTAGCCAGGCGAGCAATGGTTTCCGAATTGGCTGGGAAGAGGCGCATATCTATCGCTATGGTGGACAGCGGGCCATTGAGGTACAATGCGATCCCGCATTGAACTCAACTCCTTCGGTCGCAAAAAATGATATCAGGGAGCAGATTGAAGCTATTGAACTTCCAATTGGATATTCCATGGAGTGGATAGGTGAAGGGAAAACGCAGAGTACAGCCATTTCCAATATTCTGGGATATTTGCCTTTAGTGATGATTATCATTCTGGCTATACTATTACTATTGTTCAACAGCGTCAAGAAGATGTTGTTGATACTGTTTTGTCTGCCTTTCGCCGCTGTAGGAGTTGTCTTGTCATTGTTACTTACAGGAACACCGTTTACATTCATGGGGATCATAGGCGCGATAGGGTTGATAGGTATGTTAGTGAAAAATTCAATTGTGCTGGTTGATGAGATCACAAGGTTGACAAAAGAAGGAATGGAACCTTACAAGGCTATTATCGAGTCGACTATTAATCGTGTACGCCCGGTAGTGATGGCCTCGGCGACTACTGTCCTGGCGATGATCCCGCTTATCCCTGACCCGATGTATGGTAGTCTGGCCGTTGTGATAATTGGCGGTCTGACTTTCGGAACGATCATCACGTTGATCCTTCTACCCATTTTCTATGCTCTCTTATTCAGGATCAAAAGTCCACTGGAAGCAAAATAATTGTATGAAACGAGTGCGGGAACCATTTACACATCTTAATAAAATTCGTATGAAGAAAATAACGATCATATCTCTTTTGGGAGTCATCATAACAACCTTCTGTTTTTCACAAACAAGTTATCCTGTTACAGCTATTGCAAGTAAGGATAAATCTCAAACGAATACTTACAAAACAGAGGGTGGACAATATGAAACGCAACAGATAAGCCTATCTGTACAGCAATGCCGTGAAATGGCGCTTGAGAACAGTGAAGATATGAAGATAGCCCGTTACCGGAACGAACAGGCCAGGATCGAAAAACGGATTGCCCAAATTGCAGGTTTGCCTAAATTCTCGGCTTCAGGAACCTATGCTTATATGAATAGCGATATTGACATTGGATTACCTGAAATGGACCTGAAAATCCCGATTATGGGAAACGAAGTAGACCTCAGCGACATGATCCCCGAAACAATAAATATGGGTACAAATACCGATATATACATGATCGGTGCAAACGTGCAACAACCTATATATGCGGGTGGAAGGATTATCACGGGAAATAAAATGGCGGAAAAAGGGATAGAGATTACCGAAGAAAATAAAATTATGATGCGTATGAGTGTCATTGCCGAGGCTGAAAAAGCATACTGGACTTATTTCTCGGTGAATGACAAGATTAATCTGTTGAGACAATACGAAGCTTTGCTCGATACCCTCCATCAAAGCGTATCTGATATGGTCTCTGTTAAAATGGCCACAGAGAACGATCTGTTGAAGATCACTTCCCGGAAGAGCAATATCCGGTACCAAATGCAAAAAGCAGTAAATGGTATGGAGCTCAGCCGGATGGAACTCTGCCGGATCATCGGGGTTGACCTGGATACAAAAATCATACTGACAGACAGTGTTCCCAAAGAGGATTCCCAAAGGCCGGATTACTCTTATGATTTGAGCATGCGCCCCGAATATCGTATGCTCCAGAAGCAAGTAGAGTTGAAAGAGTTGAATATAAAAAACGTACGTGGCGATTATCTGCCTACTGTCGGTTTAATGGCAGGATATAGCTATTTGGGTAAAATAGACTTGGGGGGAATTTCGATGCGGATGAATAGGCCGAGTGCTTCGGTAATACTTTCCGTAAGCGTTCCTATTTTCAATTTCGGGGAAGGATCGAAAAAGATCGAGAACGCGAGAAAGGCAAGGGATATACAGTTGGAGGAATTCAATAAGACCGGTAAGCAACTAACCATCGAGATACAACATGCCGAGCGGAATTTACAGGATGCTACGCTACTGATCAACACGGCAGAAACAGCACTTGAGCAAGCCAAGGCCAACTTGAGGAGCGTACGGGATAATTATGAGGTAGGGATGGGTACCCTTTTGGATGTCCTCGATGCACAAACGCAATGGCAGGAAGCTTATAGCAATATGATCGATGCCCGGGTACAATATAAAATCAGTGAAGTGGAGTTTTTGAGAGTAACGGGGAGATTGTAATATCTTGGGAGATTGCCCCGACACCCCTAACCTCTACTCCAACCATGTAGGTTTGCCGGCAATAGGATTGCATCGCACGCTTAATGGGATAAAAGCAAAGGCATAGGTTGGACAGGGGCAATCTTCTTTAATAGGATAAAGTATCGTTTTTCAATTTAACGGGCTCGGAAAGTTTATACTATTCCTAATTTTTCTTTTTTCTAAGTTGGAATTCCTATCTTTGTTTTTACAGAGAAGATTGAAAACCGTAAAATTGATTGGAATGAAAAATTTGGATTACGGAATAATCGGGAATTGCCGCACTGCGGCGTTAGTATCGAAAACCGGGAGTATCGATTGGTTCTGTCTCCCTGATTTTGACTCTCCGTCTGTCTTTGCAAAACTGTTAGACGAAGAAAAAGGGGGTAGCTTTCATTTCGAGGTGTCGGATGAATATACTATTACCCAAAGTTATCATGGTCATACCAATATGCTTTTGACAAGGTTTGAATCGCCTGAAAACGGATTTATCGTATTTGATTATATGCCCCGTTATCAGACCGAAACAAACCGCTACTATATGCCACCGGAGATTCATCGTTATATTCGGGTCACCAGAGGACGACCTCTGGTCAGGATAATATATGATCCGAAGATGAATTACGCCCGCGGGGAGGCCCGACACGAAATAGTGGACGGTTATATCAGAACCTATTCTACAAAAGATCCTGAAGATAAGGTATACCTTTATACCAGTCTCGATCCGGAAATCATAGTTGAGCGTAAGGAGATTGAACTGACCGGTCACCATTTCTTTCTTTTATCCTATAACCAGAAATTAGTGACGGTGGATATAAACCGCATCTTGTTGGAATATGAACGGACGAAAGTGTATTGGCTCAATTTTGTAAACCGTTCCAGAGACTATCTGCAATACAATGATATGATCAAGCGCAGCTTGCTTGTACTGAAATTGCTGTCTTACCAGCATTCGGGCGCCATATTGGCAGCATTAACCACCAGTCTGCCTGAGAGTATCGGGGAGAACAGGAACTGGGATTATCGCTTTTGTTGGTTGCGCGATGCTTCCATGTCGATAGATACCTTGCTGTTCATGAAGCAGCGGACAGCTGCTGAACGTTTTATCAGCTTTGTAAAACGTATCCTGAAATCGTCCCGTAACGAAACGATCCAGATCATGTACGGTATCCGTGGTGAGCGGGAGCTGACGGAGGAAGAGTTGACCCATTTGAGCGGTTACGAAAACTCACGCCCCGTAAGGATCGGGAATGCTGCTTATTACCAGGAGCAGAACGACTCCATTGGCTATCTGCTGGATGTCATTTACAAATACTATCTCTATTTTCCCGGAACACTGGATGAGGTAGAGGAGATATGGGAAATCATCAAAAATCTGGTGCGTTCTGTATTGGCATCATGGCGCAAGCCGGATAGAAGCATCTGGGAGTTCCGTACGAGAAAGATGCATTTTGTCTTTTCTAAAGTAATGAGTTGGGTAGCTGTCGACAGGGCATCGTTGATCGCAGAACTCTTACAAAAAGAGTATTATGCCGGGTTATGGCGCCGTGAAGCAGATATCATCAAGGCGGAGATACATGAAAAAGGGTGGAATGAGGAGCTGCAATGCTTCACCCAGGCCTATGGCAATACCGATTACGATTCTTCATTATTGCTTATGCAATTCTATGATTTTATCGAACCCGATAATGAACGGTATGTAAAAACCGTGAGAACTATCAAAAAGCACCTCTATCACGAAGGATTGATGTATCGCTACAAGGCAGAGGATGATTTCGGAGTACCTACCTCTTCTTTTACTATTTGTACCTTCTGGCTGATCGAGGCACTTTTTAAGATCGGAGAGACAGAAGAGGCACGTGAAATATTTGAGAAGATGATTTCCTATTCAAACCACCTGGGTCTCTACAGTGAGGATCTCGACTTTCAGAGCAAGCGTCAGTTGGGTAATTTCCCGCAGGCTTATTCACACCTTGCTCTTATCAATACTGCAGTATTATTCTCTGAAGAGAAAAGACTCTCACAATTTATTCGTCCGTAACGACAAAATATTTCGATGACTAAGGTCGAATAAAAATGAATCAGGAGGCGTGTTTATTGAATTAGGTTCGTTAAAAATGGGACTACAGACGATTGCAGGGGAATACGGTATTTTGCGGCAGGAGAGAAATTACCGACTTTTATGCTGATTCCTCCTGAGGGTAATGCCCTGAACATATCTTCATCGGTGGTGTCATCGCCTATGGCCAGCACAAAATCATACGATCCATCTTCGAGTCGGCGTATTACTTCACTTCCCTTATTAAAATCGGGCGGCTTAATCTCTACGATCTTATTGCCAGGGACGATTTGTAGATTCAATCTGGAGCAGGGACCTATAAGGGCATTGATTAGTTGTTGAGCTCGCAATTCTGCAAGCCAGACATCTACTTTGCGATAGTGCCATACCAGTGATGCATCCTTTTGCTCGAGGTAGGAGCGTGGAGTTTTATCTATTGTATGTTGAATAATATTGATGATCTCATCGTCCCATTCCACTTTCTCCTCTATATTTTTATGCCATTGTCCGTTTTCCTTGTAAAATATACCGTGCTCTGCTGCAAAATCAAGTCCCAACCCTTCAAACCATTTGTCAAGGATTTGACGATCTCTGCCGCTGTTAATCACTACCTTGTTTTTCCTGTCAGCAGTCATTTTTTGTAAAAGCGTGACCAATTCTTCGGAAGGAATGGCATTTTCAGGCTTCTTGACAAATGGGGCCAGAGTCCCATCATAATCGAGCAGTATTAGGCGTGCATTGGCGTTATCATAGGCGGTCTTGATCTGATTAAGCTGTCTTTTTCCTACAATTTTTTGTAAGATTTCTCTATTCTGGGTTTTAATCGATTGTAGTTCTTTCACAAAATCGTTTGCCCATTTCTTTACCGATTGCTTGGATATTCGTTTCTGCATATTTTGCAGCCTCTCTTTCTTTTCCTGTTCCGGCATAAGCAACGCTTCCAGTATAGCTCCTTCAATCTCGTCGCTGTCATTTGGATTGATGGTGATCGCATCCTGTAATTCGATGGCGGCACCCGCCATCTCACTGAGAATGAGTACTCCACTATTTTTACCTTTACATGCCAGATACTCCTTGGCAACCAAATTCATTCCATCGCGCAGAGGTGTTACTAAGGCGATATCTGCGATACTATACATGGTAATCAGTTCTTCGAACGAAAAACTACGGTAAAAATAGTAGATGGGAGTCCATCCTAATCTGGAATATTGACCATTAATCTCGCTGATAGACTGGTCGATCTTTGTTTTCAGGTCTGCGTAAATATCAACATTATCGCGTGAAGGAACCACGATCATTGCCAGTGACACTTTCTCGTGGTATTCGGGATGATTTTCCAGGAATTGTTTGAACCCTTGTAAACGGTGCAGGATACCTTTACTGTAATCAAGACGGTCTACAGAAAGTATCACGTTCGTATCGCCTAATTCATTCCGTAGCATTTCCGACTTTTCCTTTACCTCAGGCAATGCAGGTGCATTATAATATTGTTCATAATTGATACCCATCGGAAAAGCATCTACGTGTACGATCCTATCCTGCAGGTTGATCTCATCAAGGCTGCAGTTCAGATCGAGTACACGAAAAATCGCACTGATAAAATGGCGCATGTAATCGTGAGTATGAAAACCTATAAGATCGGCGCCGAGTAACCCTTCCAATACTGCCTCTCTTTCCGGAAGAACTCTGAAGAGTTCATAAGAAGGAAAAGGGATATGATGAAAATAACCGATATTTGCGTCCGGTTTTTCAGAACGTATTATTTGGGGTAGTAACATCAGTTGATAATCCTGGATCCATATAATATCATCGTTTTCGATAAAAGGAATAGTTTCCCTGCAAAACAGACTATTCACTTCCTGATATGCTTCCCAATACTCCGCCCTGTATGCCATGTAGGAGAAAAAATAATGGCAAAGCGGCCAGATGGTACTGTTGCTGTAACCTTCGTAGTAATGTTCAATTTGACCCGTAGAGAGGAAAACAGGATGGAGATTCATTTTATGTAATTGTGCGCTAATCTGCAGTTTTTCTTCTTCATCATCAGTATAAATCCCTGGCCAACCGACCCAATATATTTCAGAATCAATCTTTAGTGATCCAAGACCGGTGGCAAGCCCACCCTCACTCCGGACGATAGAGAACCCTCCCTCTTCCCTTTCAATCTTGACAGGTAATCTGTTGGCAATTATAATTATCTTCATATTTTATGCAAGACTTATAGAGTCAAGAACCAAGACTGGAATTAATGCGCCAATGTGAATAATGTGCCAATTAAATTTCTAAAGCACTCAACCACCCAGGCACCTAATCACCTTCCCACTTTAATTATAACATCATAATGCTATGAAAGATTTAAATTTAACTTTTATTTTAATTTTAGGGCTTTATTTTGTCTATATACACATGAACAAAAAATCACTATGGTTTGTTGCTTCCACTTTTTTGTAGTAATTTCGTGATTCAGATTGCAAGTGATTAATACTATATTAATTAAAGTTAGGATTATTTAGTAATATTATCATATAAATTATGGCAAAACAAAAAACTTACTTAACCTGCGACGGTAATCAGGCCGCCGCTCACATCGCCTACATGTTCAGCGAGGTGGCTGCGATTTACCCGATAACCCCCTCTTCCACGATGGCCGAATATGTGGATGAATGGGCGGCTGGCGGAAGAAAGAATATTTTCGGACAGCCGGTGCTGGTACAGGAGATGCAATCGGAAGCCGGTGCTGCCGGAGCTATGCATGGTTCTTTGCAGGCGGGTGCACTTACCTCCACTTTCACAGCTTCTCAGGGTCTGCTGTTGATGCTTCCCAACATGTATAAAATAGCAGGAGAGATGCTCCCCGGTGTTTTTCACGTGTCAGCACGTGCGCTGGCATCACATGCTCTTTCCATCTTTGGAGACCACCAGGATGTGATGGCTGCAAGGCCCACCGGTTTTGCTCTTTTTGCGACCGGGTCAGTACAGGAGGTAATGGACCTTGCAGCTGTAGCACATCTGTCAGCAATTGAAAGTCGTATTCCTTTCCTTCATTTCTTCGATGGATTCCGCACATCCCACGAGATCCAGAAGATAGAGGCGTTGTCGAATGATGACCTGGCACCGCTTGTAGACCAGAAGGCTTTACGGGAATTCCGCGAAAGGGCATTGAATCCTGAAAATCCCGTAACTAGAGGGACAGCACAGAACGACGATATCTATTTTCAGGCGCGTGAGGCATCCAACCCTTTCTACGCTGCCGTACCGGGTGTAGTGGAGAAATATCTCGAAAAACTGGCTGAAGTGACAGGCCGTAAATATGGTTTATTCGATTACTATGGCGATCCGCAGGCAGAAAGAGTGGTGATAGCGATGGGTTCTGTAACCGAGACCATCCGTGAAGCAGTGGACTATCTCAACGAAAGAGGAGAAAAAGTGGGAATGGTAGCTGTTCATCTCTATCGTCCCTTCAAGGCTGAAGCATTCTTGTCGGTCGTCCCCAAAACAGCAAAACGCATTGCCGTACTCGATCGTACCAAAGAACCTGGTGCTGCCGGACAGCCACTTTACCTCGATGTGAAGGATTGCTTCTATGGAAAAGAAGAAGCTCCCGAGATCGTGGGCGGTATCTATGGTCTTTCTTCCAAGGATACAACTCCTGCTCAGATAGTATCGGTGTTCGAAAACCTCTCGATGAACATACCGAAAAACGACTTTACCATTGGTATCGTAGATGATGTGACGTTCAAATCGCTTCCTTTGAAAGAAGAGATTACCATCGATGAGACTACTTACGAAGCCAAATTCTATGGATTGGGATCGGACGGTACGGTAGGAGCCAATAAGAACTCCATCAAGATTATCGGTGATAATACGGATAAATATGTACAGGCCTACTTTGCCTACGACTCCAAGAAGTCGGGTGGATTTACCTGTTCACATCTCCGTTTTGGAGACAATCCTATCCGTTCGACCTATCTGGTGAATACACCCAATTTTGTGGCATGTCACGTGCCGGCTTATCTGCATCTGTATGATGTGACCAAGGGGTTGAAAAAAAATGGAACGTTCCTGCTTAATTCGGTATGGTCTAAGGAAGAGGTAGCCAATCATCTTCCCGATCATATCAAGAAATATTTTGCCAAAAACAATATCAGGCTCTATATCATCAATGCTACCAGAATTGCGAACGAGATCGGATTGGGCAATCGTACCAATACCATCCTGCAATCGGCATTTTTCAAAATATCCAATGTAATTCCTTATGAATTGGCGGTGGAACAGATGAAGAAATTCATCGTGAAATCCTACGGAAGAAAAGGGGAAGAAGTAGTGAAAATGAATTATGCTGCGGTAGATCGTGGAGGTGATGTGGAGCAGGTGGAAGTTCCTCTGGAGTGGGCTGGAATTCAGATCGCTGCCGATATCGTTGACGATGCACCCGAGTTTATCCGCAAAGTGGTACGACCAGTCAATGCGCAACGCGGTTACGGCTTGCCGGTATCTGCCTTCACCGGACGTGAAGACGGAACCTGGGAGATGGGTACAACTACTTACGAAAAACGTGGGGTAGCGGCAAAGGTGCCCGTATGGAATCCCGAAGCATGTATCCAGTGTAATCAATGTGCATATATTTGTCCTCATGCTACTATCCGTCCGTTCGTGCTCACTGAAGAAGAGCAGAAAGGTGTTGATGAAGGTGTGGAATTATTGAAGGCACAAGGTAAGCAGTTTGATAATATGGCTTACCGTATCCAGGTGGATGTGCTCGATTGCCTCGGTTGTGAAAATTGTGTGGATGTATGTCCCGGTAAGAAAGGGGTGAAGGCGCTTGAGATGGTGCCCATCGGTACACAGTACGACAACCAGAAAAACTGGGATTACATGGTGAATCATGTGACCAGTAAAGCGCATCTGGTGGATGTGAAGCTGAACGTGAAGAATACCCAGTTCGCTACGCCGTTGTTTGAATTCTCCGGCGCTTGCTCCGGTTGCGGTGAAACACCTTATGTGAAACTGATTACTCAACTCTATGGCGAACGGATGATGATCGCCAATGCTACCGGTTGTTCTTCTATCTATGGCGCTTCTGCCCCCGCTACGCCTTATAGGAAAAATGAAGAAGGTAAAGGGCCGGCATGGGCTAACTCGCTTTTCGAAGACAATGCCGAATATGGATATGGTTTCGCCATCGCTCATATGAGTATGCGTAAACGCCTCCGTGATCTGATGCAGAAAGCGCTTATGATGGGAATATTTACCGAAGAACAGGAAGGTCTGTTCAACGAATGGCTCGAAAATGGTGAGGATCCTGATCTGTCGAAAGCATTGGCTCCCAAAATCGAGTCCTCTCTTGCAGGGGTGGATAATTCAATTGCAACGGAGATTCTTTCGTTGAGAAAATATCTCTCCAAAAAGTCGATCTGGGTGTTCGGTGGTGACGGATGGGCGTACGATATCGGCTTCGGTGGTCTCGACCATGTACTGGCAAGCGGACAGAATATCAATATATTGGTGCTCGATACGGAGGTATACTCCAACACGGGTGGTCAATCGTCCAAATCAACCCCTACTGCCGCTGTGGCTAAATTTGCTGCTGCCGGAAAGCGGATCCGTAAGAAAGACCTCGGTATGATCGCTGCTACCTATGGATATGTATATGTGGCACAGGTAGCGATGGGTGCCAATCAGGCACAAACCCTGAAAGCGTTGAAAGAGGCGGAATCATACAATGGGCCTTCTATTGTGATCGCCTACTCTCCCTGTATCAGTCACGGTCTGAGAAAAGGAATGGGGCATGCTCAGTCTGAACAAAAGGCTGCTGTAGAATGTGGTTACTGGCATTTATGGCGCTATGACCCACGCCTTGAGGAAGAGGGCAAGAATCCGTTCCAACTCGATAGCAAGGAGCCTGATTGGAATAGGTTTAAGGATTTCCTTATGGGAGAGGTACGTTATACCCAGTTGATAAAGTCTTTCCCGCATGAAGCCGATGAACTTTTTGCCGCTGCGAAAGAGAACGCGCAATGGCGTTACCGTTCTTACAAACGTATGGCGCAAGCATCGTTTGCCGAACTCGCCACTGCGGAAGGTCCTGCCACGGGGGAAGCCGATGAAGCGAACTAAGTAGTATATATAACTGTTATATTTTCCGGGGGCATTACTTATTGTGATGCCCTCGGTCGTTTCAAATAAAAACTCTGAAATAATATGTATCTTTGCACTCTAAATAGATAAATATTTATGAAAATTCAGATTATCAACGGTCCAAATCTCAACTTGCTGGGTGTGCGTGAACCCGAAGTATATGGAAGACAGTCGTTTGGAGACTATCTGGAGCAGTTGCATGCCGATAATCCCGGAATTGAGATCGATTATTTCCAGTCGAATGTGGAAGGTGAGATCATCAATAAGGTACAGGAGGCCGGTTTTGAATGTGACGGCATCATACTCAATGCGGGGGGATATACTCATACTTCTGTTGCTATTCGTGATGCCATCAAAGCTGTTCCAGCTCCGGTGATAGAAGTACATATTTCCAATGTATATGCGCGGGAGGAGTTTCGTCATCACTCCATGCTTTCGGCTGTCTGCCTCGGTGTGATCGCCGGGTTTGGAACAGATTCATACCGATTGGCTCTGAGCGCTTTGGTCCAAAAAATATGCTAATGAGCCAATCCTGATAAATCGGGATAACTTATCCCGACTTGTCGGAAGGCAATGGTAATGAAATTAATTATTCACTCTTCATAGTCTTGATTCTCTTAAGAAACAAAATGTTTCAACGCATTTTTTGAACGGAGAAAAACGTTCTTGAATGCTTGGTTTTTGAATCTTGGCTCTATATAACAAATATATGTATAAACATACGAAAATTATAGCCACCATTTCCGATAAACGCTGCGATGTGCCTTTTTTAGAGCAATTGTTCGAAGCTGGAATGAATGTGGTAAGACTTAATTCAGCCCATCTCGACGAGGAAGGATTCCTGAGTATTATAAACAATGTACGCACAGTTTCTGATCAGATAGCGATATTGGTAGATACGAAAGGTCCGGAAATCCGCACCACAGTATTGGAAAATCCTATTGAACTGAAAATCGGAGATAATATAAGGATCGTGGGAAATCCTGAAGGTCTCTCATCAAGAGAAACCATATATATCACCTATCGGAATATCACACAAGAGATGCATGTTGGCGATGATATTCTGATTGACGATGGAGAGGTTGATCTGGAAGTAATTGAGGTAGAGAATGACTCTCTGCTCTGTCGAGTCAAAAATGATGGTGTGATAGGTAGCCGTAAGAGTGTAAATATTCCCGGTGTACGTATTAACCTTCCTGCGATTACCGAACGTGACAAACGATTCCTTGAATTAGCCGTCAAGTATGATGTGGATTTTGTGGCTCATTCGTTTGTGAGAAGCCGTGAAGACGTGGAAGCCGTACAAGAAATCCTCGATAGCTTGAAAAGTCCTATCAAAATCATTGCCAAGATAGAGAATCAGGAGGGTGTGGATAATGCCGACGAGATACTGGAAGCGGCATACGGCATCATGATCGCACGTGGAGATCTGGGGATAGAAGTAGCACAGGAGAAAATTCCAGGTATACAGCGTGTGCTGATCAGAAAAGCCATTCATCATAAGAAACCGGTCATTGTAGCCACTCAAATGCTGCATTCCATGATCAATAATCCGCGTCCTACGCGTGCGGAGATCACGGATATCGCTAATGCGATCTATTATCGTACCGATGCCGTGATGCTTAGTGGTGAAACGGCTTATGGAAAATATCCGGTGGAGGCTGTACGTACTATGGCAAAGACAGCTTATGAAGCTGAATTGACGAAGTTGTCGGAAAATGATATCCGTGTACCTTATGATCCGGATGATAACCGTGAGGTTACGGAATTTCTAGCCAAACAGGCAGTGAAGTCGTGTGCCATACTCAATGTAAAGGCGATCGTGACTGATAGTCACACCGGCCGGACAGCCCGGGTATTGGCTGCATTCCGCGCAAAAAGCCCGGTTTATGCTATTACCACCACCAAAAGACTGGCACGGGAATTGGCCATGTCTTATGGTATATGGGCGGAATACCAACAAGGGAAAGGTGATGGTAATACCAAGGAGAGCCGCAGGGCTTATTTCACCGAGGCCATCAAGCAACTCATAGACAAAAATATGATCGAATTGCAGGATAGGGTGGCTTATCTCGGTGGTAGTTTCGGTGAAACCGGTGGAACTACCTATCTGGAAGTTGTAGATGCATGGAGAATTCTCGAAGCAAAAGAGAAATATAACCTGCCTGATTATACGATGTAACGTTTGAATGTGCCAATGTAATGGTATGTTTAACTGTTTAACTGGAAAGGGAAAGTTTGATTTTTAACGATTCAACGATTTAACAATTTAATATTCAAAGAGTAAACATTTGAGTAGCATAGAAGAGTACATACTATCCCATATAGATGCGGAACCGGAGGTGTTGAGAAAGATTGATCGGGATGCACATGTGAATATTTTGCGCGGTAACATGACTTCCGGACATCTGCAGGGGCGTTTTCTGAAAATGATCACCCAGATGATCCGCCCGAAGCGGGTATTGGAAATTGGTACTTTTGTAGGATATTCGGCTCTTTGTTTAGCAGAGGGACTTGAAGAAGAAGGAGAACTCCATACCATCGAAATTGATGATGAATTGGAAGAAAGGATTCGCAATAATTTTGGCAGATCGGAGCATGGATTCAAAATTCGCTTATACATAGGCGATGCATTGGATATCCTTTCCCGCTTTCCGGATGAGAGTTTTGAAATGGCTTTTATCGATGCCGATAAAGAGTCTTATTGGGATTATTTTGAGGCGATACTGCCAAAGATCGGAAAGGGAGGTTTTATCCTGATCGACAATACTCTCTGGTACGGGAAAGTGGTGGAAGAGGTGAAGAGTAATGATTGGGCTACCCAGGCCATTCTCTCTTTTAATAGGAGAGTGGCAGATGATGATAGGGTGGAGAAGGTGATTTTGCCCCTGCGTGACGGATTGACATTGATAAGAAAGAAATAAACAGCATGGATACGAACAGACAACAGAAAGTAAACCGGCTAATCCAGAAAGAACTAAGTGAGATCTTTCTGCTGGATGCAAAAAAAATGCAAGGGATATTGATATCGGTAACCAACGTAAGAGTATCTCCCGATTTAGGTATTGCACATGCCTACCTGAGTATATTCCCTTCAGAAAAGGCAGATGAATTGATTAAAAATATCAATGAAAATGTGAAGACAGTCCGTTATGATTTGGGTAAGAGATTGAGAAATCAATTACGTGTGATCCCTGAACTGACATTTCATGTGGACGATTCGCTCGATTACATTGAAAATATAGAAAGGCTGTTGAAAGACCAGTAAAATCCCGCGGGTGAATATTTCTTTTTTCATAGCACGTAGATATCTCTTCTCAAAGAAATCACATAATGTTGTCAATGTGATCTCTACTATATCAGTGTGTGGTATTGCTCTTGCTACTGCAGCCATAGTCTGCGTGCTTTCTATCTTCAATGGCTTTGGAGGTATTGTGGAAAGTATGTTCAATGCCTTCGACCCCGATCTGAAGATCACGGTAAAAGAGGGTAAAGTGTTCGATTATCATACGCCGGAATTTGAAAAGGCGTTGCAGGTAAAGGGAATACAACTCATTTCCGAATCGCTCGAAGAGAATGCACTCTTTATCTTTAATGAGAGCCAGGTTCCGGTGCTGATGAAAGGAGTATCCGAGGAGTTCAGGTTGATGACCGATATGGAAAAGTTATTACTGGAGGGATCGTTCAAACTACATGAAGATGTGGTGGATTACACTACGTTGGGGTCCGGATTGGCAATCACTCTGGGTGCACGTTCCAATTTTATCAGTCCTATTAAAATATATGCCCCCAAACGTGATGTAAAGGTAAACCTGGCAAATCCGGCTGCAGCTTTCACCCCTGCATACATTCAGATTGGAGGTATTTTCACCCTTAATTCTCCGGAATACGACGATCAGATGGCAATCATTCCTATTCAACTGGCGCGTGATCTTTTTGGGTATGAGAACCAGGTGACATCGTTGGATATCAAATTAGATGCCAACGCCTCTGTGTACAGGGTGAAGCGTGAGATACAACGTATCGTGGGAAATAATTTTCTTGTGGAAGACCGATTTGAACAACAAAAGGAATCGTACCAGATGTTACAGATGGAAAAATGGGTTGCTTTCCTTATCATGGTGTTTATCCTCTTGATCGCTGTATTTAATTTAGTAGGTTCACTTTCAATGTTGATAGTGGAGAAAAGGGATGATATCAAAAGCTTACAAAATATGGGTGCTTCAGACCAATTGATATCGCGTATATTTTTATATGAGGGATGGTTAATTGCCTTTATCGGTATCATTATTGGAATAGCTATGGGGTTGGTATTGTGTTTATTACAACAACATTTCGGACTTCTTCGCTTGAGCGATGTCCCCGGCGCTTATATCATTGATGCCTATCCGGTGATCGTGGAAGCACTGGATGTTATGATTGCCTTTGTGGTGGTAAGCCTGATAAGTCTGTTGACGGTACTTTACCCGGTTAACAACTTGAGGAAAAAAATCAGGAATTAAGGGGTGGACAGGTGTAGTGGGCTTTAATCTATAAAAAATATGAAGATAGCAATTGTTGGAACAGGGTATGTGGGATTAGTTTCCGGGGCTTGTTTTGCCGAGATGGGAATTGACGTGACCTGCGTCGATACCGACATCGAAAAAATCGATAAACTGAAAGAAGGAATTATTCCTATCTATGAGCCGGGATTGAAAAATATTGTGATGCGCAATTATGAAGCGGATCGACTTCATTTCTCGACAGACTTACCCTCCATTCTGAATGAGATGGAAATTGTATTTATTGCCGTAGGTACTCCCTCCGGCGAGGATGGTACCGCAGATCTTTCGTCTGTGATGGCGGTGGCGAATACCATTGGAAATTATATGTCCAGACCGTTGTTGATTGTTACCAAAAGTACCGTTCCGGTAGGTACTTCATATCGTATCAGGGATTTGGTGAAACAACAGCTCGATGAAAGGGGGCTGGATGATCTCCATTTTGATGTGGCGTCCAATCCCGAGTTCCTGAAAGAAGGAGCTGCCGTGAATGACTTTATGAGTCCCGACAGGGTAATTGTGGGAGTAGAAAGTGAGAATGCAAAGGAGCTGATGACAAAACTCTATCGTCCTTTCCTTTTGAATAATTTCAGGGTGATCTTTATGGATATCCTTTCGTCCGAAATGACGAAGTATGCCTCCAATGCCATGTTGGCTACCCGCATCAGCTTTATGAATGATATCGCTAACCTGTGCGAACGGGTAGGAGCTGATGTGAATATGGTCCGCCGGGGAATGGGGAGTGATTCCCGTATCGGCAGGAGCTTTCTTTATCCCGGTTGTGGTTATGGCGGCAGTTGTTTCCCGAAGGATATCCGTGCACTTATCAAGGTGGCGGAAGATGCCGGTTACAGGATGAGGGTGCTGGAAGCGGTGGAAGAGGTGAATAACCGGCAGAAAGATATTCTTTTTCAAAAATTCGAGTCCTATTTCAATGGTGAGATGAAAGAAAAGACGGCCGCTGTGTGGGGATTATCGTTCAAACCGGAAACCGATGATGTACGTGAGGCTCCTTCACTCTCTCTTATCAACAGACTTCTTGATGCCGGCGTAAATGTAAGGGCTTATGACCCGGCAGCCATGCAGGAAGTACGCCATTATTTGAATGACTCCATCTATTACGCTACCGATATTTATGATGCTGCCAATGGTGCCGACGCGCTGATTGTGCCCACCGAGTGGAAAGAGTTCAGGCTCCCCAACTGGAGTATCCTGAAAAAGATTATGAACAACCATATAGTCATCGACGGTAGGAATATCTACAGCATGGAAGAACTTGCATCCTACGGGTTTGCTTATAGCGGAATAGGTCAGAAGTAAATTCAGAAAATCAATATCTCCGGTCTCTCATGGAGATACCGGATGAGCTTGCCGGGGATTTTCTTTTTCCCCGGCTTTTTACTTCCCGTTGCTGGGGCACGAAAGAGTGATTCTCCTGTTTCCAGAGGTTTTTCTCGAAATCGATCAATTCCTGTTCAATCCTCTCCTGTTCAGCTTTCATCTCTTCGGGAGTGGAGGTGTACTGCGAGATGGATAAATTACGCGGGTTCTGGACTTTGTATATCTCCCCGTCGTACTTTCTCATACGAAAAAAGTCATCAATACTACCCCCCATGCTGTTATTCAGAGAAGATCCCATGACCGTTATATGCCGGGCATAGGGAGCCACGCCATCATATGAAACCCAGAAGAGTGGATATCTGGTAGAAGAGCCATAATCGTCCCGGCGTTGTAACACGGGACAGATAGCGAGTGGCCTCACCCTGAAAGAGGAGTTGGCCGTGTCGAAATAGTAGGCCTCTTTTACGAAATAACCTTCTACTTCATTTCCCGGAATATCGATATCATTGATTACGATCTTTCCATCGACTGTTTCGTAATAGATACCGAATCTGTCGAGCAGTTCCTTGAAATTAACCCGGTAATCCTCCGTGAACTCTTCCCGTCCGTCCAGATACTCATAAGCCGGGATACTGTTTTCTTGCAAGAGGTTGAAAAGCATGGTAAACAGGCTTATTTTCCCATTTGTTGGTGTGACAGGGTAATAGAGTGGGGCATTTGCCTCCTTGGTGAGATCGAGATAACGGTAGATGATACGTGACCATTTGGCATTTTCTATACTTTCATCGTTATGACGGTTTTTCTGTTCCATGCGGATATTTGTTCCGGCTTCCTGCTGTTGCACCGTATGCTGCCGACGCCTTTCTATTCTTTCCCTCGCTGTCTCCTGAGCGGTTAGAGCACTAATCTCCCCCACGAAAAGGATCAATATCAAAAATAGTTTTGTTTTCATATTTTTCAGATAGAACCAAGAGCCAAGACTTTATTAATTGACAATTGAAAATTGACAATTGAAAATGACTTCTCCACTTCTTTTCTAATTAGTCTCATTGGCATATTAGTCACATTAGTCACATTATTCTCACTTCCATCACTGCAATCTCCCGCTCCGTACCGTCGGGTCCGGTAGCCCGTACTCCCGAGATATAGAAATAGCTTCCCCGCGCCAGTCGTCTTATCTGTTCTTTTTGCCTTTCAGAGAAACGGTTTCCGTCGGATATTTCGGGGATGGCATTTCCCATGGAGTCGAAGAAGACAGTACGGAAGCTGATTACCCTGAAGGGAATGGAAAGGATCCCGTCGTCGATGGCAGCTTTGATCTCTCCGGCATTCATGAGGGCTGCCTTCTGTAATCCTCCACCCTTGAACATCACAGGATTTCCGTTGGTATCTCTGTATTCAATATAGGGAGAAGGATCAGGAAGAGCTCTCACCCTGAACTCTTTCACGGCCACACGACGAATATCTCCACCTCCCGTACGGGCTGATACTGTTATTGTAATCTCCTGTCCTATGGTTGTGGGGCGGGCAATCCACATGCTGCCCTGACGGTTAAGCGTACCATTGGAGATGGTTGCGCTGACATCCTGTGGAGCAATGCCCGGGACGGAAATACCGATCTCGTTATCGATGCCCGCATAGAGCACATTCATCAGTGTAGATGCGATAGTGGCTATTGGCTCGATTACGGTATAGCTGCTCGAGAACGAATGACGGTTTATGTTACCGTCGTTACCTGCCACCTCCAAATACCCTTCTACCGGGAATGTGCCGGTATGATCGGCTCTGACCGAAAAATAACCGTTCCCCTTCATATTGAGAGCCTCTCCGTTGACTCTAATATGGGGTTGCCGTGTGGAATCCTCCGCAGAAAGCACTATGCGTGCATTATAGGAGCTACCTTGGATCACAATATCGGATTCGGGAATGATATAGGCATTCAGCCGGTTTACACGGAAATCCCCTATATCCACATTGTGCAGGATATTGGCCAGCGCCTCCCCTTCCGAAGATCGGATATCGTTTTCTATTTTTGTCAGCATAGTGATAGCGGCAGCTAATGGCATCTGCTCGAAAAGAGAAGCTTCCCAACTTTTATTGGCTGAATGTGATTGTGTGCTGAGATTCTTTTCGATAATGGCCCGGCGGGTAGTGTCTGTTACGAATTGCGTGATGGAATGGCGATAAGTATCAATGGCATTTCTGAACTTCTTCCCTTCGCCGTTAACTGGCGATAACATGATCACGGAAGCGGCTTCCAGATCGTCTTTGTGCCTGATATCGTTGATATCTGCTTTTCTGCCATCAGCTTCACGTACCATCCGCAGTTTCAGGTCATCTATATATCGGATCAGAGAATCACTCATGGAACGCACCCTGATCCCTTTGTGGTACCATTCGTCCGCTTTCTCCGGATTTTGTATATGGTATGTCTCCAATTCATCCATGATAAGTCTGTTCCGTTCCAGCATCGTGCCGGATGAATCTCCCAGGCTATTATCCACCAGTTTGAATCCATCAAGCACTTCAACCGACACGTTAAGTGCCAGCATCGCAATGAAGACCAGATACATCAGGTTGATCATTTTCTGCCTGGGGGAATTGGGACTGTTGACTGCCATGCGATAGGATTATGAATGATGATTGGCTGGGTTATCCTGGCTGTGGATTGTCATGGCATGTAACATACGGGAATAGACCTGATTTAATTCCTTAAGCTGATCTGCCATTTTTCCGGTCTCTACCTTAATGGCAGATCCATCGGGGAGGGTGTCACCATATACATCTTTAAGGCGGTTTAATCCCTGATTGATTTGTTCAATAGTCGCCAGCTGACTGCTTACGCTTTTGAGTTGTACTTCGTAGATTGAGTTAAGTCCCGATAAGGTACGGTTCAGATTTTCCATCTGTCGACCATATTCTTCTGTGTGCGACGATAAACCGGAGGGAATTTCATATCCGCCTCCCTCAGGTGAACTGGTTTGAATTATGGACGAAACTGTTTTTTTCCCTGTGTTATTGGTAACAATACCACCGGGATAAGTTGGTTGATTTGATATTGGTTCTGTTTGGTGTAAGGTACCGGTATTGGTTCCTATCCCATTTTCAATATTACCCGAGGAAAGCACGGGAAACACCTGTTCCCAGTTGTAGTCGCGTATCGGTGTATCGAATGCGGAAAGGATAAAGACAATACATTCGGTAGCCATACCGATGAAGAGCATTTCGTTACCGAATGGGAAATGCAGCAGTTTGAACATTGCGCCGAGGATGACGACGGCAGCACCGAAGCTGTAGGCAAAGTTGACGAATCGTTTTCCCCGTTCGGTCTGAAGGAACCGTTCAAGTCTGTTTTTATATCTTTTGTAGGCGTTCATTTCATTTCTTTTAGAAGTTAAGAACTCATTATCCATTTTCCATTGTCAATTGATAAAGTCTTGCATCTTGGTGCTCTTGAATCTATTTTCCCGAGCTGACCTGTGTCCTGACGCACCGGAATCCGATGTAAGATCGTCCCCGGTTCTGATGTTCGCTGTCACGCATATCTGAACGGATGAAGGTGGATATATCCTTCCAGGAGCCTCCTTTCACCACTTTTCGTTTCAACGCATAGGGGTCATCCGTCGTGGCATTGTAACTGTATTCGGGATTGAGATCCCCCATCAGTTCATTCCCCGACTCGGTATAAGCAGAGGAGGTCCATTCCGCCACATTTCCTGCCATATCGTATAGGCCGGAGTTATTGGGCTTGAAACTCCTCACCTTGGCAGGAATGAGATGATTATCGGCGCCATAGGCTCCATCACCCGGTTTGAAGTTGGCCTGAAAACAGCCACTTTCACTTGTCGTGGCATTGGAATCCCACGGATATCTGTTGTCGGAATTGGCATTTCTGGCAGCCATCTCCCATTCCGCCTCGGTCGGAAGTCTATATTTCTCTATGGTAACCCCTGTCTTGTTAATGCTTCGGCGCAGGAACAGGGTACGCCACTCGCAGAAAGCAGTTGCCTGTTCCCAAGATACTCCTACGACCGGATGATGTGCGTATGCAGGATGGGAAAAGTAATTGCGTAAATAGCGTTCGTTGTCGGCATTTGGGAAATCGTTTACCCAACAAGTCGTATCAGGATAAATATTGACGATACGTGTGTGTACGAAATCGTACAGGCTGCTCAACGGTCGTGTAATAGTCTCATTAACGATACGTCCGTCGGGAGCTATGTAGGCAGTATCTTTTGATATCATGATCACCTCATTCGGATTGATAGATATATCGCTATTCAATGTCCTCTCGGAGGGATTGAGACGATGCTGGCGTCGTGCAGCCTCCGCCGCATCGAACCATTCATAGCGGAAATTCATTTGACGGGCATCCAGCATTTTTTCTCCTGTAATGGGATGCGTTGCATAAATACTGTTGATAGCCGCTTCTTCCTCTTCTGTATTTCTTGTCCATGGAATAGGGATTCTCCAGTTCAAGCGGGGTGTGACAGGATCACCATATTCATCTTCGGTAATCTTGTAAAGATCATCACCCGTATATGCAGGGTCTGACAATCGCTCCCGGATGATAGAGTCACGTACCCAAAAGACAAACTGTTTATACTGTGAATTGGTAATCTCAGTTTCATCCATCCAGAAGTTATCTACCGATACCCCACGTGTAGGGATGGAAATCCCCCAAAGGGAGTCTACCTCAGCCGGTCCCATGATATAGGCACCCCGTGATACTAGTACCATGTTATAAGGCGTAGGTTCTCCCCACACCTTTCCTACAGGTATGCCGGTCAGCTCCCCGCCGATACTGCTCCCGATCCCGCTTCTGCCACAGGAAACAATCAAAATCAGTATCAGTCCCAATAGTATATATTTCTTCATAATTATCAATTATTTGAGAACCAAGACTTATAGAACCAAGACTTATAGATTTTCTCAATCTTTCAATTAATCTTTATCAATCTAATTTCTAATTTACAGCTTATTAACTCCAGATATCCACTTTTCCACCTAATCACCTATACACCTAACCACTTTACAGCAGCCTTATGCTCTTATGTGGCTGTCGTTTCGGTTTGAAATAGTCGAACGGGAAATTATACCGGAGATGGAGTTCATGACTCCCTTTGCTATTTTTTCCTATCCCCGAGGTATGTATGCTATAGGCATATCCCAGTTCTACATCGCGAATAACGGCTCCGGCAAAAAGCACGTATCCGTCGTTTATCTTCCAGGATGCACCTCCGGAAAATTTCTTGTTGTATTCCAATCGAAGGGTAGCGTGCATTTGGGTAGTGTTCAAATCAGTGCAGACCCATACCATCGGTTCTATTTCTAACGAATGAAACAGGCTAATATTGTATCCGGCCATCAAATAATAGGAACGGGGAATGGAAGAACGTGTGGAATCATTCTGTATATCCATCGTGAGAGAGTCGTTGTGTACATAAAATCGGGGTTGGTTAACATGCATCGCCGACAGGCTTGCGAAGAACGCTTTTCCGGTCCAGGAGATACCTGCTCCCAAATCGATCACCTTTTTGTCAGCCGGTTTCACTCTTATTGTACCTCGCCTGAGTTGGAGGGAATCCATCAAGATATGTTTACTTCCTGCATCGAAATGTAGGTCGTATACTCCCGCCTGTATTCCTATATTCAGAAAACCTTTTCCTATCTCCTTTTTGAAATTGTATTGTGCTGCCATCAATGAATTGCGGAGTTCACCGATGCTTTCGTTGTACACTGCCAATCCGGCGCCATGTCTCTTGCCGAAGAATTCAAAAGGCATGGTGGCGGTGAGGTATAGTTGGCGGGGTGCATTCTCTATACCATGCCATGGATATTGATAAAGGACGTTGGTGTTGATTGCTTCCTTCTCTCCGGCAAACGAAGGGTTGAAATAACTCTTTAACGCCCAGTATTGGCCGGGCGAATCATCCCACTGTGCCTGCAGGTGGAAGAGGCCACAGAAGAGGAATAGCAATATCCATAAAAAGCACCGTTTTCCCATTATATCTATAACTGAAAAACGGCGAAAAAATTGTGTGAGATCATCGTATCGTTACCGGAGTAAGGGGCTAAACGCTTTTATTGGATAAAAAGCACATTATATGTAACCTATAATCCCGTTGACTATTTAATTTTTTTATATATAGTAAGTTGGTTGATTTGTAAAATATATTTAGTCGTGAAAATCAACAAACACAAAAATATTATTCGCATCACCTTCTTCAATGTGAGAAGCAGTCAACTCCTTCAATTAAATTCATTACTATACCACTTGTATTAGAATCTCCCCGTTT
The DNA here is from genome assembly GCF_034927365.1 of Proteiniphilum sp. Classification (GTDB taxonomy): domain Bacteria; phylum Bacteroidota; class Bacteroidia; order Bacteroidales; family Dysgonomonadaceae; genus Proteiniphilum. The sequence goes on from NZ_JAYFQD010000022.1 coordinate 27,972, forward strand.
TCAAGAATTGTGCGGTAAGCTTGATTGTTTTTCTGTTGTGTAAGATGCCAATATGGTTGCTTTTTACGATGATGAAATCTTTTTCTGTCCCGAGTTTTGTTTCTTCGGGTCTGATCTCTCCGTCGTTGTCTTCCCCGATAAGGGGGTTATATCCCCATTTATGGCCTGATATGCCTGCAATGATTCCTACATCGGTAGAAAAATCTACAGGTAGTTTTTTTGCCAAGGAGCCTTTGTCATCTTTTATATCTCTCAGATTTACTCCTATAATAAAACGAAGAAAGGCGTATCTATGTATATAATTGGCACTGATGGTTCCCTGGTTGGGTGGGGCAATCATCACGATTCGATGAATTTTGGGGAAATTCAAGTCTTCCAGGGAGTATTGAAGCATGGCACGAAGAACTAACCCTCCCAGTGAATGGGTAATGAACGATATTTGTGATGGATTCTCCTTTTTTATACGATCGTATAAATTTTTTCCAGCTTTTAAAATAGGTGTTTTTCTGCTTTTATAAGAAAACACCTCCGCTTCAAAGCCATTTTTCTTTAGGAATCTCCTCATGCTCCCATACTCGTAGGCTCCACCAAGAATTCCATGTACGATATATACTTTTTGTTCCTTCATTTTCGGGAAGAGGGAATAAAAAAGTAATTACCCTAATTTTTCCGGTTTTACCCGCATAAATCGGAGCATACCAAGCATCCATTTTGGAAGAGGTTTCTCGGGATTCCTATTCTTCAAATTGAGGCTTAGGCCCAGTTTTTTTACGACTGGTATTTTGTGGGTCTCCACAAACTCGATCAGTGTGCCATCCGGATCTTCGATATAGGCGAATTGTCCGGCGGCATCACCCATATCGAACGAATTACCATTCATCATATTCTGGGTGGTATCTACAGTGAAGGGATGTCCTAAGGCTTCACACTTTTTACGTAGTGCATCCATATTGCGGATATCAAAACATACCTGGATAAAGCCTGGGTCGCCCCAGAAGCGTCCTTCGTAGAGTTTCCTGGGGGTGCGTTCCAATGTCTGCACCAATTCGATATAGGAAGGGCCCAGCAGTTCACTCAGGCTTCCTTTCCTCGGTTGTGCATGTGTCAGCAGACGACGGCGGAATTGTTGTTTCCCTGAGGGTAGGGCTTCGAAATCGGGAAAAAAGCCGGTCTCATCAGCGATGATGGTATCGTAACCCAGGATATCGCGGTAGACAGTCATCGCCTTGTCGATATCGGTCACGCCGATAGTTACACCGACCGCACCACCGGTCAGCTCTCCTTCATCTTTGAAGAGATAGTCGTCTTGTACCAGTTGGAAGAGATTCCCGTAGCTGTCTCTCATATAGAAAGTCTGATGACCGTCAATATTTTGATGGAGTCCTCCGAGGATATTGGTTTTCGGATTTTTGGAAAATTCTTCAAAGGCACGCGCCACGTTCCTGCTTTTTACTTTGCAGATTAATACCCCCAAGTCTCCCATATTCAGGGTAAATCCGAGTGGTTGAGGCTTTCGTTCCGAGTATTGCCATACTTCAAATCCTCCACCTCCCTGCATGTTGATGGCGATCAGGGCGTGCCGCCGCTGCGGTTTACCACCTGTGTAGGGAAGCATGAATTCTGCTACTTTATCATCTTCAAGGATGCGGATATCCATATTGAACAGGTCGATATACTCTTTCCATGCCTGGTAGAGGTTTTCTACGCCGATACCTACCTGTTGAATGCCTGCAATAATATATTTGTCTTCCATATGAGTTGAAGTTTAGACACAAGAGCCAAGACACAAGAACCAAGATATAAGATGTATAAACTCATTTGATACAATTACGTTGCCTTGATCTTTCTGATCATTTTTCTCGCCAATCCGGGAAAGAACCTTTTGATATGTACCATCATCAATTCTTTGCCGCCGATAAACACTTCGGGTTTCTGTTTTTCTATCGCTTTCACGATTTTCTCCGCTGCTATTTCCGCAGAAATGCCGCTGTTCTGTCCGTCGTCCATCTCTCCATGTTTCTTGCCGTTGGCTTCCAGAGCGTTATAGGATATATTTGTCTTTACCCGTCCGGGACAGACCATCACCACCCGGATATTTCGGTCGTAGTATTCTGCATGAAGCGTTTCAAAGAATCCGTAGAGGGCGAATTTAGAGGAAGCATAAGCCGAACGTAGCGGGAAACCGAATTTTCCGGAGATGCTGGTCGTGACGGCAATAGTACCCCCTCCCTGTTTGATCATTTCCGGTAGTAACCGTTTCGCGATCTTTACTGGTGCGAAGAAGTTCACTGCCATAATCTTTTCATCCACCTTACTGCCTGTTTCCAGTATTGTGGAGCGTTGACTGATACCGGCATTTAAAAATGCGATGTCGATTTTTTCGAAAGCGGCAATGGCTTTATCGGTCAGTTCTTCGATATGTCCCAAGTCAGAGAGGTCGTAAGGCAATATCACACATTGTGCACCCAACCGGATACACTTTGCACGCACCTCTTCCAATTTCTTTACTCGACTCGCCGTAAGAATCAGATTGACTCCCTGCCGTGCGTAAAGATAGGCACATGCCTCACCGATACCCGACGAAGCTCCTGTAATCCATATGGTTTTCTTTTTAATCGACAATTGACAATGGATAATTGACAATGAATTCTTCAAACTTTTTTTTAATTAGTCTCATTGGCATATTGGCACATTAACCTAATCCCTCATCACCTCATTCCACAACTGTGCCCGGTAATCCTCAATGGAGTGGGGGGCACACTCATCCACATTGTATACATTATGGGATGTATATATCATTTGCTCCAGGAAGTAGGGTGCACGGTTAGGCCCTTCGCCGATATTGAGAAGCACTGTCTCTCCGTTTTTGATCAGGTTTTTTCTGAGTGCGAGGAAAAATCCGGCAATGGAGACAGCGGAGGCCGGGCCAGGAATCACCTTCTGTTCATAAGCCGTTAGTTTGCCCACAGGTACCAGTTTCTTTTCCCGCATCCGCAGGAAGCTTCCCCCCGACTCTTTTACTAGTTTTGCCACGATGGGGTAGGTGGCGGGGTTACCTGTCGCCAGTGTGGGCACTTCTGTTTGGGGGCTTTGGATAATGGGGTATTTCTTCTCGAATCCTTCGGGAAATCCGGCAGCTTCGGCATCTTCCCACGCTTGTACCATCGGGTCGCAACCGTCTGTCTGTACCAGCAGGAAGCGAGGATTCTTCAACTCTGGATAGATATGTTTGATTTCCCGGATACCTTTGTCGATAGCTATAGGACCTGTACCGCCACTTACAGCCTGGATATAGACATCGGGGAATTTGTCCATTTGCCGGAGCCATTCAAACACCATTGTTTTCTTTGCCTCTACCCGGATAGGGTCGATATTGCCGGTCGACATCGGGATATTGTGAAGTTTGGCGTATCCTGCCGCGATTTCCTTAGCTTTGGCATAATCTCCCATCACACGGAAGACTTGTTGGCCGTAGGAACTGATCGTGGCTTCCGATGTTTTGATGGCATCTTCCGGCATAAATACCGAACAGTTTACTTTTGCAAGTGAAAGGTATTTGGCGTAAGCGGTAGCTGAATTCCCTGTGGATGCGATACAATATTGATTTATACCGATCTCGTTGAAGAGGCTGGCAGCCAGCGAAGCGGCGATATCCTTAAAGGTACCTGTTCCTCCGTTCAGGTCGTTCCTGTAGACATGTACATTGAGATCGAGACCGTATTTCTTTTTTGCGAGCTCCTCAAGGAATGTCCACCGCTCTACCGGAATGGCACCTTCCCCTTTCGAAATGATATGCCGTCTTCGTAACAGCGGAAGAAAGGTAAAATAATTCCAGAAGCTACTGGGATTCCGGCGGGCTATGAGCCTTGATAACCGCTGGTAGCGACGGTTGTACCATACTTCGGAATGCTTGCTCCCACATTTAGGACATTGTTGGTTCTGCTCGAACCAGGTCCAGAAATTGGGAGTCACATGTCCGCATTGGGTACAAGCCAAGTGGTATTTGTGCTGAATCTTTATACGAAGCATTCTGGATTCTTAAGTAGTGGACATCGATTTCATCTCGTCAGAGACATATTTTCCAGCTTCGAGGTTTATTTTTATCTTTTTGAATACCTCGATAGTCTCATCTACCTCTTTCTGGGTATGAGACGCTGTTGGAATCAACCTGAGCATCAGCACCCCTTTGGGTACTACCGGATAGACTACGATTGAGCAGAAAACGTTGTGGTTTTCACGCAAGTCGATCACTATATTGGTACCTTCCGGTACGGAACCACTGAAATAAACCGGTGTTACCGGCGATTGGGTGTTTCCGATATTGAATCCTTCCGCGATCAATCCTTCTTGCAGAGATTTGGCGATTTTCCAGAGATTTTCCCTGTATTGTGGTTGCGTTTGCACTATTTCGAGGCGCTTCAATGCACCGATCACCATGGGCATGGGGAGTGATTTGGCAAAGATTTGCGACCGCATATTGTATTTCAATGAATTGATAATGGGTTTTTCGGAAGCGACAAAGGCACCGATACCAGCCATTGATTTGGCGAAAGTGCCGAAATAGATGTCTACCTGGTCCATTAGCCCGAAATGTTCGCTTGCTCCGGCACCGGTTTCTCCCATCGTACCAAAACCGTGTGCATCATCGATCATCAGGCGAAAATTATATTTCTCACGGAGTTTAACAATCCCGGGAAGATTTCCCAAGTCGCCTGACATACCGAATACACCCTCGGTAATTACAAGGATGCCACCACCCGTCTCCTCCGCCTTTTTGGTAGCGAAACCAAGCATCTTATCGCATCGTTCCATGTCGTTATGGGGATAAACAAAGCTTTTCCCCCCTTTAGCTTTGTGCAGGAATATACCGTCCATGATACAGGCATGTGACTCGGAGTCGTAGACAATGACGTCATTCCTTGAAACCAGAGAATCGATGATCGATACCATTCCCTGATAGCCGTAATTCAGCAGATAGGCTGCCTCTTTCTTTTCGAATGTGGCCAGTTTTTCTTCCAGTTCTTTGTGATATTTCGTCTGCCCCGACATCATGCGGGCCCCCATGGGATATGCCATACCCCAGTCGGCTGCCGCTTTGGCGTCTGCTTCACGTACTTCGGGGTGGTTGGCCAAACCCAGGTAGTTATTCAGGCTCCAGGTGATCACCTCTTTACCGAGAAACCTCATTCTGGGTCCTATCTCACCCTCCAATTCGGGAAAAATAAAATATCCTTCCGCTTTTTTACGATACTGCTCAAGCGGACCTTCGGCATTTTTCAGCCGATCAAAAATATCTGTCATGATTGAATATGATTGGTTTGATTTTCCTTTTATGCAAAAATAGCTATTCTGAATTAATTTTGTTTTTTGTCTTTTAATTCCACAAAATCGACATCTTCCACATCGCTCGATTCAAATTTCTTTTTCTGATATTCAATGATTCTATCTTGTTGGTTGTCAGGTTGTTTTGTTTGCTGCGTACGTTGCTGCCTATAGTTTGGAGATTGCTTGCCCCGTTTTCCTATTAAGAAAGCCGCGACTGATCTTAACAGGAAATAAACAACCATAAAACCCAGAAGAAATTTAATTAGGAATCCCATATTATTATGTGATAATTTGATTTAGGAATAAAGATACAATGATTCATGCAATGGCGATCAATCTCTTTGTATTATTTAACGTCTTTGCTGCGGGTTAAGATCGAAAGAAGGATGTAAGTAACTGTTCCCCAGGCGACACCGATAATGCCCAGTAGTGTAACAAGCAGGATCATCAAGATAATCAGAATGGCCTGCCTCTCATTTCCTTTTATTGCTAATTTTTTGATCTTTAGCGAGAACATTGGAATTTCGGAGATCATCGCTAACGACATCAGAATGATTAAACCTATTGTTAGATAGAATATATTCTCATTGCCTGTTACGACTTCTGCCATCCCGTAACAGTAGCTGATCCAGAAGAGTCCATTCGCTGGGGTTGGTAATCCTATAAATGATGTGGTTTGGCGTTCATCAATATTGAATTTAGCCAACCTGTAAGCTGAAAAAACGGGTATCAGAAATGCCAGATATGGGATCAACTGATGTAGAGGTTCCACAAAGGCGGGAAAAAGTGAGTAATCGCGGAGAAGGATAAATAGTGCAGATGCAGGAGCCACACCAAAACTGACAATATCGGCCAGTGAGTCCAGTTCTTTTCCTAAAGGGGAGTATACTTTCAATAGACGGGCAGCCATCCCGTCGAAAAAATCAAATAGGGCAGCTATCGCAACCCATATCACCACTCCTTTAAAATTACCCTGAAAAGCCAGGGTAATGGCTATAGATCCCGAGAAGAGATTCGAAAGCGTAAGGATATTGGGTATCTGTTTTCGCATAGTCACTTATATTGACTTTTGGGTAAGTCTTGCCAAAAATGTCACATTGGCATATACTTCTTCTCCCTGTTCGACTAGTATCTCACTATCTACCGGCAGAAAAATATCCATTCGGGAGCCCAGTTTGATAAAACCGAGTGGTGCCCCTATGTGTACCTCCTCTCCCTCTTTCACGTAGGAGACTACTCTACGAGCTACAGCGCCGGCAATCTGTTTCGTAAGTATTGTTCCATGATTGGGTGTCTCAATGAGAATATTGGTGTGTTCATTTTCATGACTCGACTTAGGCAGGTATGCCGCATGGAAATTGCCATCTACATGAGAAAAATGGGTGATCTTACCGGTGACCGGTATCCAGTTAGAATGGGCATTAAAAAATGACATAAAGATTGAAACCTGAATACGCTCATCATGAAAGAACTCCTTTTCAAAAACCTTTTCAATAACTACTACCTTACCGTCAGTAGGAGCATTTACCAATCCGTGTAGATCCCCTTTATAAGCACGATCCGGATGGCGGTAGAAGTTGAGGGCCATGGCGTATAGCAGTACTGAAAGAGCCACCAGCAAGACAGTAAAAATATTGTCGGGTAACAGGATCAAAAATAATGCATTGATCAGCAGCAACACAATGCCAATCCTGATCACAGGCAATTTCCCTTCTTTATGTATTCGTAATAACTTCATTTTTTAAATTAAAAGTGAAAAATTAAAAGTGAAAAATGAAGTCAGAATCAAGACTTCTTCATCCACATCATCAAATCATCACCTTAAAATGGTGTTGTTGATAAGTGGAGTCTATGATAGGTTCACTCTTTTTTTCTATTTCCTCCCGATATTTTTCGGGTATGATCTCATCCCAGAGTTGAGGTTCCAGATAGGGGACGATGGCGGGAACAACTGCTTCTATCCGTTCGAAAAAGATTGATTCTTCTTTTACCTTTTTGTTGATAACCTGCTCATTCTTATCGAGCATTAACACCAGGTTGAGGATAATACTCAGAAATACCATCATGGTACCGGAGGCAATAACAGCTCCCAACAGGCGGTTTATGAAACTGAGGAGTACCACATCTATAAATCGTTGTAATAGCCGGCCTATCAGGGAAAGAACGATAGCGATGGCTGCAAATGCCAGAACAAAGGATAAAACTTTGGCTATTTCCGGAGAGAGATTAATCATCCTGGTTATTTCGGGTAAGATGATTTGAGCCACTCTTCCCCCGAAGATGGCTGACAGAATAATGGTTGCCAGTCCCACAAGCTGCATGATCAACCCTTTACGGTATCCGTTAATAAAGGCAATAAGCAGCAATATACCTACAGTTAGATCGAACCAGTTCATCATTTTTGTTCAAGATCGGTTTGCAATGCCTCAACCTGTTCATTAAGGAAGAAAGATGCCTGTTGTTTGAATTTCTCCGTCGAATCGGTAGTAAAATAATGTATACTTCCTTGCTTTGTACAATTCCTGTTCATTTCGGGGTGCCTTTGGAGATAGTCTCTAAGGCTTTCGGCTACATATTTTCCCTGGGAGATTATTTTCACATTCTTTGGGACATATTGGATTATCTTGTTCATGAGTAGAGGATAATGGGTACATCCCAGAATAATTGTATCGATAAGAGGATCCTTTTCGAAGAGCCTATCCAAATGTTGTTGTACAAAATAATCGGCTCCGGGCTTGTCGTATTCCCGGTTTTCCACCAGGGGTACCCACATCGGGCAGGATTCCCCGGTTACGGCTATATCAGGAAATAACTTGCAAATCTCCAACTCATACGATCCTGACCGGATAGTTCCTTCCGTTCCCAGAATGCCTATGTGGTTGCTCTGTGAAAGAGATGCCACTGACTCTACTGTGGGACGGATCACACCCAATACTCTCTTTTCTGGATCAATTTTCGGCAGATTGACTTGTTGGATGGTCCGTAATGCCTTTGCTGAGGCTGTATTACATGCCAGAATTACCAGATGGCATCCCTTCCTGAAAAACCATCTCACAGCTTCAAGAGTGAACTGGTATACCCGTTCATAAGAACGATTGCCATATGGTGCACGTGCATTATCTCCTAGATATATATAGTCATACTCCGGCATCAGCGCCCTTATTTCGGTAAGTACCGTAAGGCCGCCGTAACCCGAATCGAAGATGCCAATTGGCCCCGCTTTTCGGATTGTCAGGTCAGTTTGTTCCTCCACGTCTGTTGAGGATCACTTACCGGTTGATACCCAGTTTAGCTATTACGAGAGGATTAGCATTTACTGCATCGGGTGACACAAAAGCAATTCCCGGGTTGGCAAGATCGTAAATCACGGTGTACCGTTGTTCGATGCCTACGGCACGAATGGCTTCATTTATTTTTTGTTTTAAGGGCCCCAATAATCCTTTTTCCTGATTATTGATGTCTTCCTGAGCCAACTCCATGAACTTTCCTATCTTGTTTTCCAATTCGGTGAGTTCCTGCATCCTGCGCAGTTTGATGTTTTCCGAAAGAGAAGCCTGATAAGTTATATAGTCGGAATACTTTTTATTGTATTCGTTCTGCATCAATTCAAGCTCTTTTTTGTAATTCTCACTTAATGTAAGCAGTTGTTGTGTAGCCTGAGCTTTTTCAGGCATTTGATCCAATAGTTCTGTTGTATTTACATAGGCAACAGATACTTGTGGCAATACTTGTGAAAAAGCAGTTCCACCGACCAATGAAATAAGCAGGGTAAGCGTGAAAAGAACTTTTTTTGTCATTGTCAACTATTTTAAAAAGTGAATATTCAGTGAATAACCCTGGTTGCTATTGTAATTTCTTTTCCTATAACCTGTGTGTGGTGGCCGCATCCACTTTATAATGAGCAGATGCGGCCGCTCTCAGGGTAGGAATTAAAATTACAATGTCAACTGGTTACTTTTTTAATCCCCGGAGTTCTGTTTCTATCAAGAGTAATCCGTCCCCCGGGATTTTTATAATTTTTTCTTTACTTCTGTTTCCTCATAAGCTTCAACGATGTCACCGACTTTAATATCATTAAAGTTGCGTATGGTAACACCACATTCGTAGCCTGAAGTTACTTCTCTTACGTCTTCCTTGAATCGTTTTAGTGATTCCAGTTCACCGGTGAAGATCACAATACCATCGCGGATAAGACGGATACGGCTGGAACGTTTTATCTTGCCGTCACGTACCATACATCCGGCTACGGTTCCCACTTTAGATATCTTAAAAACCTCAAGCACTTCCACATTACCGGTAATCTCTTCCTTGATATCCGGAGAAAGCATACCTTCCATTGCAGCTTTCACCTCTTCGATAGCATCGTAGATGATAGAATAGAGACGGATATCCACACCCTCCTTTTCTGCTTCTTTGCGTGCCCCGAGTGAAGGACGTACCTGGAAGCCAATGATGATGGCATCGGAAACAGCGGCAAGGCTGACGTCCGATTCTGAGATCTGTCCTGCTGCTTTGTGGATTACATTCACCTGTATTTCTTCGGTAGAGAGGCGTATAAGCGAGTCGGAGAGCGCTTCTACCGATCCGTCTACGTCTCCTTTCACGATGATGTTCAGTTGCTGGAAACTGCCGATAGCAATACGGCGACCGATATCATCGAGGGTAAGCATCTTTTGTGTACGTAGCGATTGTTCGCGTTGCAACTGTTCACGACGGTTGGCAATAGAGCGTGCTTCCTGTTCGGTCTCCATCACGTTGAATGTATCACCTGCCTGAGGAGCTCCGTTCAAACCGAGGATCAATGCCGGTTCCGATGGGCCAGCCTCTTCAATTCGCTGATTACGCTCGTTGAACATCGCTTTTATGCGGCCGAAATAAGAACCGGCCAATACGATATCGCCTTGTTTGAGTGTTCCGTTTTGTATCAACACGGTAGCCATATAGCCTCTTCCCTTGTCGAGTGATGACTCGATGATGGATCCGGTAGCTCTCCGGTCGGGGTTGGCTTTCAGTTCTAACAGGTCTGCTTCCAGCAGCACTTTTTCCAACAATTCATCAATACCGATACCACTCTTTGCAGAAATATCCTGCGATTGGTATTTTCCACCCCAGTCCTCGACCAGGTAATTCATCTCAGCCAGTCTCTCTTTTATTTTTTCCGGATTAGCTCCCGGCTTGTCGATCTTATTGATGGCAAATACAATAGGTACACCTGCCGCTCCTGCGTGGTTGATGGCTTCCACTGTCTGTGGCATCACATTGTCGTCTGCCGCTACGATGATGATCGCTACGTCGGTCACCTTGGCCCCACGCGCACGCATAGCGGTAAATGCTTCATGTCCCGGTGTATCGAGGAAAGTAATCTTTCGTCCGTCCGACAACTGCACATTGTATGCTCCGATATGCTGTGTAATACCCCCTGCTTCACCCGCAATTACGTTGGTACTTCTAATCCTGTCGAGTAAAGAAGTTTTTCCGTGATCCACGTGCCCCATTACTGTAACAATGGGTGGACGCGGCATCAGGTCTTCAGGTGCATCCTCTTCATCGGCAATAGCCTCAATTACATCTGCACTTACATATTGGGTTTTGAAGCCATATTCCTCGGCCACGATATTAATGGTTTCAGCATCGAGACGCTGATTGATAGCCACCATCACTCCCAGACTCATACAGGTGGAAATTACGTTGGTTACGGGAACGTTCATCATATTGGCAAGATCGTTTGCTGTAACAAACTCTGTCAATTGCAGTACATGGCTTGCCCTTTCCTTCTGTTTGAGTTCCTCCTGTTGTCTTTGCGCACTGGCTTCACGCTTTTCACGACGATATTTGGCACCCGCTTTTTTACCTCGTTTCTCGGTGAGACGTGCGAGTGTCTCTTTTATCTGTTTTTGTACATCCTCTTCACTAACCTCGGGTTTAAGAGGTTTTCGGAGTGACAGTTTTTTATTGTTACTCTTGGAGGAACTCTGATTGTAAGTCGTCGGTTTATCTATGTTTACCTGTCCGGAGCGTATCCGTTTTCTCTTTTTCTTTGCACTTTCATTATCGCTCTCGGAAGAAATCGGCTGTTTTTTCTTTTCATCAATAGCCTCTTTCTTCAGTTGTTTTACCTTTTCCTCCTTTAGCTTTTTAGTATCGAGGGCTTTTTGTTCACGTTCAAGGCGTTCCTTCTTCCTTTGAGCTCTTGATTTTCTGGGCGGACGGGTACGGTCATTGATAGAATCTAAATCAATAGAACCTTTCACAACAATGTTCGATTCAAGCTTATTCTTATGTAAACGGAATACGGTATTCGATTTTACATCATCGATTTTTTCTTCCGTTTCAGATTTATCTTTATCCATCTCCGCTTCGGGTTCTTCCGATTCACGTCCGGACTCTAATTTTGTTTCCTCTTCTTCCGATACCGTCGGTTTTATTTCTTTTGGAGCGGTTTTTTCTTCCTGTACGACTTTTTCTTTTTCCTCTTCTGTATTCTCCTCTATTTTCGTCGGAATGGATGACACCTCTTCGACCGGAGTCTTTTTAATAGGATCTGATTCAACGGAGAGAGGTTCGGCGGGAGTTGATTCAGTCTGGACTGGTTCAACCGATTCCGGTTCAACGGAAGTTATTCTTTCTGCTTTAGGCTCCGAGGGCATTTCTGTCTCTCTTGTCTCCGGAGTGATTATCTCTTCTGCGGGAGATGGTTGCTCAGGTATAGTACGACTATCCTTGAGCAATTCTTCACTCTTCGGTTCGCTTTTTTTCTTATGAAGGTTATCGAGATCAATACTACCCACCACATTGAAATGAGGTCTCATTTCATTCGGGATTTCTGTTTCGATGGTCTCTTTTTCTGTCTTTTTTTTGGGGGCATACTGTTCGGGAAGTTCATAACCTTCTATGGCTATGGTTTCGCGTTTATCATCGCGACGATGCAGTTTCTCGCGAGTGATAGTTGCTTCATTACGAATATTTTTATCTTTGCCAAATTCGGCAATAAGTATATCATACTGTTCATCCTCAATTTTTGCATTGGGATTTGCTTCTATTTCAATACCTTTTTTGTGGAGAAATTCAACCAGAGTGTTGATCCCCACATTCAAATTTTTTGATACTTTTATTAGTCTTACAGGCATATATCTCTCCTAACCTTTACTCTCTTTTTATGTTGTGAACAGTATGTGTATTGTTTGACCCGGAATGTACAGAGGCTAGAGGTTTTCTTCCTCTTCTTCATCCCCTTCTTCATCCTCGTGTCCATCCTCGTTCATATACCCATTCATATCCGATTCTGCCTCCACATCCACATCTGTATTTGTTTCCGGATCTGTATCTTCTTCCTCGAACTCATAACGTAAGATGTCCAGTACTTCATCTACGGTGCTATCCTCCAGGTCAGCTTCTCTGATAATCCTTTCACGCCCCATCGCAAGTACGTTTTTGGCAGTGGAGCATCCGATCTTTTTCAATTGGTCAATAACCCAACCATCAATCTCATCACGGAATTCATCGAGGTAGATATCTTCTTCGTCTACCTCATCTATATCGCGGAATACTTCGATATTATAACCGGTGAGCATGGATGCCAGTTTAATGTTGGCTCCCCCCTTACCGATGGCAAGCGAGACCTCTTCCGGATTAAGAAATACTTCGGCGCGCCGCTCCTCTTCCCTTACGGTAATAGAATTGATTCTTGCCGGACTCAATGCACGTTGTATATAGAGGTTGGTGTTGTTTGTATAGTTAATAACGTCGATATTCTCATTTCGTAATTCACGCACGATACCATGGATCCGGAATCCTTTCATGCCGACACAAGCACCTACCGGATCGATCCGGTCGTCATAGGCTTCTACTGAAACTTTAGCTCTCTCTCCCGGGATACGGGCAATACCTTTAATGGTGATCAATCCGTCGGCAATTTCCGGAATTTCCTGTTCGAATAACCGTTCAAGGAATACAGGAGAAGTACGTGAAAGGATGATTCTCGGGTTGTTATTCTTGTTCTCAACGCGTGCCACTACAGCGCGTGCATGTTCTCCCTTCCGGAAGAAATCGGTGGGTATCTGTTCTGTTTTAGGCAGGATCAGTTCATTATGTTCATCATCGAGCAATAATAACTCTTTTTTCCATACCTGATAGACCTCTCCCGAAACAATTTCTCCCACTTTTTCCTTGTATTTGTTGTAAAGGTTGTCCTTTTCCAATTCTAATATCTTGGAAGCAAGTGTTTGTCTCAGGTTTAGAATAGTCCGCCGGCCGAAATGATCAAGAGAAACCTCGTCGGTCACCTCTTCCCCTACCTCGAAGTCCTCATCGATCTTCAGTGCATCCGACAAGCTTATTTCCAGGTTGGGATCTTCCAGTTCATCGTCTTCTACAACCACCCTGTTGCGCCATATTTCCAGGTCACCTTTGTCGGGGTTGATGATGATATCATAGTTTTCATCCGTGCCGTTGTTTTTAGAGATCACATTACGGAACGATTCTTCAAGCACGCTGATGAGTGTGGCTTTATCGATATTCTTCAGCTCGTTGAATTCGGAAAATGTATCGATGAGACTGATGGTTTCTTTCTTCTTACCCATATATTATTTAAATCGTATAAGATATTTTGTATGCTTTACTTCATCAAACGCAAAGCGGATATCTTCCTCCACTTCAATTTTACGTTTGGCTCCTTCGGGTTTTACCTTCTTTGTGAGGGTGACGGTAAACCCTTTATCATCAGATGATTTAAGTATGCCTGTGATTTTCTGCCCATTTTTGCCAAGTACTTCGACTTCCTTCCCTTCATATTTTTTGTATTGGCGTAATATCTTGAAAGGAGACGAGAGTCCAGCCGAAGAAACGGTCAATTCGAAATCTTCCATGTCACGGTCGAGTTTCGATTCCAGATAACGGCTCAATGCGACACAATCGTCAATATCTACACCATGATCGTTATCGATTTCAACGGTGATTGTATTATCTGCACTAACCGAAACGTCCGTCAAATAATTGGGCGAACCTTCCAGATACTGCTCTGTAAAATCGACTATCAGTTTCTTTTCGATCATATTTATATCTACGAAGAAGTATCCTGAGCTCAAGTCTATATACAAGAATGTGATTACAATGTCTTGTGTCTCGTATCTTAATTCCTGGCTCTCTACTCTAATATTTATGAACAAAAAAGGAAGCGGTGTTTCCTGCTTCCCTCCTTCTTTACGGGTGCAAAGATATTATTTTCAAACGGATTCACAAAATGTTTGTGCTTTTTTTTGTGTTGTATGGGCTTCTGTTTGGCGACACCCCGTGTGATATTATCGGAAAATAATATGTAATTTTGTCATCATAAAAAGTATGTACCCTGAAGATTTTGAAAAAGTGCATACCCCCTAAACGGATTGAGATTATGGAGAGAGCAGAGGTTGAAAAGATCGTATATGACAAAAGTGTGATCGATTTTGTCACTATTGCGGTGGAAATTTGTGTGTTTTTGGAAAAGAATGAACCTACTCCTCGTGAGGGGTGGGTGGACAGGATTTTGAAAATGCTTCCACTCCTGTATGTGAAGGCACTTTTGTTACCTGAGACCGTGACTACGGAAGAAGAGTTGCCTGCTACTTTTGTACGTGAGGAAGATTATGCACGCGTTGCGAATGGTGTCTCGGAAGTGATGGGTGAAGAGGATGTATATCTCGATGTATTTGTGGAAGAGATGAAATATAGCGATACCCCTGTATCCCTCTATATATCAGAAAATATTGCCGATATTTATCAGGATATACGGAATTTTGTATCGGTGTATCAGTTTGGTCTTATCGGGCAAATGAATGATGCGCTGTATCAGTGTAAGGAAAATTTTCGTCTCTATTGGGGACAAAAATTGGTAAACGTATTACGTCCGCTGCACACGTTGAAGTGTCTGTACCTGGAAAACGAAAAAGAGAATGAAGATACGGATTTATCGGAGGATGAATTGTGGGATTGACGATTTCAAAAGAACAGATTACCGAACTGCCTTTAGAGATATTTGAAGGTAAAATAGTTGTTATTGACCATATGGAAGAAGTGAGGAAAGCTTGTAACTATCTCGCTTCCCAGAGTACGCTTGGCTTCGATACTGAAACCAAACCGGCTTTCAAACGGGGACAGGAAAACAAGGTAGCGCTAATACAACTTTCCACGGAAAAGGAGTGTTTCTTGTTCCGTTTGAATAAAATTGGTTATCCGCATGAACTGGAAACAATTATGAGTGACCCTGCGATCAGGAAAGTGGGACTTTCGTTACGTGACGATTTTGCTGCTATCAGAAAACGTTCTGTACGGAAACCGGAGAATTTTATCGATTTGCAGGATTTTGTAGATAAGTTCGGCATAGAGGATAATAGTTTACAAAAAATTTATGCTATTCTTTTTGGTAAAAAAATATCCAAGAATCAACGTGTTTCGAATTGGGAAGCAGAAGCTCTTACTCCAGCACAACAGTCCTATGCAGCAATCGATGCCTGGGCTTGCCTCCGTATTTATAATCATTTAATCCGAACAGACATATGAAGGTTTACAAAGAGTTACGATTACGCCCTGGGAAGGAGGCTTCGCTGCAACGATTTCATCCCTGGATCTTTTCAGGTGCTATCGCTTATAAACCGGAAGGGTTGACCGAAGGAGAGACAGTACGTGTGTTGGCCGCCGATGGAACTTTTTTGGGAGTCGGACATTTTCAGATTGGCAGTATTGCAGTGCGTATCTTGTCTTTTCATGATGAGCCGATCGATGCTGCATTTTATGAAAGAAGCCTGGCTAATGCTTACAGGATGCGCTTTGAATTGAAACTTGTCAGGAAAGATAATACTATTTTTCGGTTAGTACATGGAGAAGGTGATTTTTTGCCGGGTTTAATTATCGATATATACGGTGAAACGGCAGTGATACAAGCCCATTCGGTGGGGATTCACAATGATCTGGAACTTGTGATAACTGCATTAAAGCGTGTCCTTCCTGCCGATATCGTGAAACATATTTTTTATAAGTCGGAGGGGACGTTGCCATATAAAGCCGGAATTTTTCCTGAAAACAGCTATCTTTCCGGAGGAATAGATGTTGATGAGATTGCCATTGAGAATGGTTTACGTTTCCGCATTGATTGGTTGAAGGGGCAAAAAACGGGATTTTTCGTCGATCAGAGGGAAAATCGTGCACTGCTGGAACATTATGCCCAGAACCGCCATGTATTGAATATGTTCTGCTATACCGGGGGCTTTTCAGTGTACGCGTTGCGTGGGGGTGCCGCTTCTGTGGAGTCGGTGGATAGCTCTGCAAAAGCGGTTTCTATTACCGACCAGAATGTCATACTCAATTTTGGTGATGAACCACGACATAATTCCTGTCCGGAAGATGCTTTTAAATTTCTGAAGCAGCTTCCCTATGGAGAAAAAGATCTGATTATCCTGGATCCTCCTGCCTTTGCGAAACACAGGGGAGCTATCAATAACGCATTACAGGGATACAAAAAATTGAATCTTCAGGCTTTAGAGAAGATTGCGCCGGGAGGACTCTTATTTACTTTCTCCTGCTCACAGGTGATCTCAGCAGAGCAGTTCCGGCTAGCTGTTTTCAGCGCTGCTGCAATATCGGCTCGGAAAGTGCGCATATTACATCAGCTTACGCAACCGGCAGATCATCCTGTCAATATTTATCATCCCGAAGGTGAATACCTGAAAGGATTGGTGCTTCAGGTAGATTGAGTAATATTCTTTCATGAATGAGAAAATATGTTTAATTATGTTTTAGATCATTCTTGCCAATAATATATTGGTTAAATAATATGAAATATGTGATTTTAATCGCAGGAAAGTATGTTCAGTAACAGAAAAACGCTTATATTTGCAACGTGTTTTTCATGGTATTAGATTTAAGGTTAACAATGAAGATTGGTTGTCGTGAGACAACCTTTCCTTTTTTATGGAGACCATGAAAATCTCTCCACAATTTTTAGGATTGATCCACGAAAAAAATGAAGAATTATCACTTCATCCAATCAACATTGTTTAGTTTCACAAAATATAAACCAGTTGTTTAAGAGAAATGGTACCATTATTGTTACTTTTGTAATAGAAATCGTTTAAAATATTCCTCACAGGATAAAAAGAGGAAAAATGGTATGAATTTTAGGACAATAGTAGATATTCCCGTATCGGATATACGAATAGATCACTCTACCCGGATGATGCTTTTTGGTTCCTGCTTTTCTGAAAATATAGGCAGGAAGTTGGTGCAATCGAAATTTCAGGTGGATTTGAATCCGTTCGGTATTTTATATAATCCTTTCTCCATTTTGTCTTCCATCAGGAGGCTATTATCGGCACGACCTTTTTCGGAAGGCGACCTTGTATCGAATAACGGTATTTATCACAGTTTGATGCATCATGGACAATTTTCGGATCCCGATAAGGATGCCTGTTTGCATAATATTTCTCTGCTTTTTAATGGTGCTGCCGATAATATAAAGCATACGAATCTTTTCCTTGTCACCTTTGGTTCTGCTTATGTGTATCAGTGGAAAGAGAGCGGAGAAATTGTCGGAAATTGTCACAAGTTTCCATCCCGCCTGTTCAACCGATTCCGTTTGTCGGTAGAAGAGATAACCGAAGAGTGGGAAAAGTTGATCACAGATCTCAAGGCTATTATTCCGGATGTCCGATTATTGTTTACGGTTAGTCCGGTCCGTCATTGGAAGGAAGGGGCGCATGAAAATCAAATCAGTAAATCGGTACTACATCTGGCCATAGACAATCTGGGAAGCATTTTTCCGGAAAACGTGCGCTATTTTCCCGCGTATGAGGTGATGATCGATGAATTACGTGATTACAGGTTCTATGATGAAGATATGATGCATCCTTCTTCTTTTGCAGTAGATTATATTTGGCAACTTTTCGGGAATACATTCTTTTCCGAAGAGACAATGAGGATCAATGAAGAATGGAAAGAGATCAGAAAGGCAATGGAGCACCGTCCGCTCTACCCCGGAACGGATGCCCATCGAGCATTCATAAAAAGTACATTCCAAAAATTGGAGGATTTTGCCCATAATTATCCCTGGATTTCCTGTGACGATATGAGTGTGGAAAAGTGGAAAGGTGGAGAAGAGGGGAAGTGGGAAAGGAAAGAGAAACAGTGATGTGATGATTCGTTATTCCAAGTCTGGGTTCTTGAATCTGGACTCTCTTAAGAAACAAAATCAAAGGCCAAGTGCTTCAACCTATTTTTTGAGTGGAGAAAACATTCTGGAATGCTTGGTTCTAAACAAAAAAATATGCAATATAATATTCAACAGATAGGTTCTATATTAGGAGTTCCGGTTAGTAAGAAGCAAGTAGGTAAAATAACAATTCTTCTTACTGACAGCCGTAAGTTGACGTTGCCTGCCGAGACACTTTTTTTTGCTTTGGAAACAAAAAATAATGATGCTCATATTTTTGTGGAGGAATTGTATGAGAAAGGTGTTCGTAGTTTTGTGGTGTCCAAATTTTTACCGGAATGGGAGAGATTTACTGATGCGGCTTTTCTGAAAGTGAAAAATAGCTTGTCTGCCTTGCAGAAGGTTGCGGCTTATCATCGAAAAAGATTTAATATACCGATCATTGGCATTACCGGTAGTAATGGAAAGACTATTGTGAAAGAGTGGCTTTACCAGCTACTCGAAGGAAATTATAACATTGTAAGGTCACCCAGAAGTTACAATTCTCAAATCGGTGTTCCGCTTTCTGTCTGGCAATTAGACGAAGAAACCGAGTTGGGCATTTTTGAAGCGGGTATATCGCTTCCGGATGAGATGGAGAAGCTGGAGCCCGTTATCCGGCCGACAATCGGAGTATTGACAAAAATAGGAGAGGCCCATCAGGAGAATTTCAATTCCTTAGAACAGAAGATATTGGAGAAACTTGAACTTTTTGCCAACTGCGACGTGTTCATTTACGATGAAGATAATGACTTGGTTTCTCAATGCGTCGATCAGATGGTACTTTCCCAGAAGACTTTTACATGGTCGAGAAAGAATAGAGACGCGCATTTGTATATTTCAGCCATCAATAAGGAAGGAGAGAACACTATAATTAATTATTCCTTACTTGATTTGGATGGTTCCTTCATGATCCCTTTCACCGATGAAGCTTCCATTGAGAATGCCATCAGCAGTCTTGCCGTTGCGCTCTATCTCCATATCTCTCCTTCGGATATTTCTTCCAGAATGGCTAATCTTGAACCGGTTGCCATGCGTCTGGATGTGCGGAAAGGGAAAGAGAATTGTATAATTATCAACGATACTTATAACTCGGATATCAATTCCATAAAAATTGCGCTCGATTTTCAACAACAGCGGAAAGTAGAGCGTCATCTCAAGAAGACATTGATCATTTCCGATATTCTTCAGTCAGGAGTACCTCCAAAGTCTCTCTATAAAAAGCTGGCCGATATGGTAGAGCAGAGTGGGGTAGAAAAAATGATAGGTATAGGCAGTGATATTGCTGCTTATCAGTATCTTTTTTCAATGCCCGAGAAATCTTTCTATCAGACTACAGATTTGTTTATTTCTTCCGGAGAATGGAGAAAATTCAGTGAAGAATTGATCTTACTCAAAGGGGCAAGAAAATATCATTTTGAACAGATCACATACCTTATCGAGGAACGTATTCATGAGACGGTATTGGAAGTAGATCTGGATGCCGTGGTGCATAATTTCAATTTTTATAAATCCCGTTTGCAACCAGATATGAAGCTGGTCTGCATGGTGAAGGCGAATGGATATGGTGCTGGTGCTGTGGAAATAGCAAAGACACTTCAATATCATCGATGTGACTATTTGGCAGTGGCTATAGCGGAAGAGGGAATACAGCTCAGGAAAGAAGGTATATCATTGCCTTTGATTGTCCTGAATCCCGAAGTAAATGGTTTTGAGGAACTTTTCTCTGCAGATCTTGAACCTGAAGTGTACAATTTCCGTATTTTGGAGGCATTTATTAAGGAAGCGGAAAGAAGGGGTATTACTGATTATCCGATTCACGTGAAAATTGATACCGGTATGCATCGGCTGGGGTTCCTTCCCGAACAGATACCGGAGATGATATCTATCCTTAAAAGGCAAAAGGGGCTGAAGGTTTGTTCTCTATTTTCACATTTGTCTGCGAGTGAAAGTTGGCATTTCGATGACTTTACTCTCCGCCAGATGGAGATATTCAGAAAGGCTGCGGAAGAAATTGAGCAGGCATTCAGTTACCCGGTCTATAAGCATATTCTTAACTCGGCAGGTCTGGAGCGTTTCCAGGATACTAAATGGGATATGGCACGTCTTGGAATTGGCCTGTATGGTATAAGTGCGAGTGGTTTATCCGGTCTCAGAAATGTTTGTACCTTAAAGACCACTATCTTACAAATAAAAGAGATCTCCTCTAACGAGACTATCGGTTATGGTAGGAAGGAAAAGTTAGATCACGATGCCCGTATTGCTACTATCCGGTTTGGTTATGCTGATGGGATGGACAGGAAATTCGGGAACAGAATTGGGAAAGCTCTGATTAACGGGCAATATGCGCCTATTGTGGGAAATGTATGTATGGACCTCTGTATGGTGGATGTGACAGATATTGATGCCAGGGAAGGAGATCTGGTTGTTTTATTTGGAGAAGGTCTGACCGTACTTGAGCTTGCGGAAAGTATCGATACCATTCCTTATGAGATCCTGACTTCAGTTTCGCAACGTGTAAAACGTGTATATATTAAAGAATAAGCAGGAGTCAATGATTTTAAAAGCCTTTTTGATGTGAGAAGAAGTGTAAAAAAAATATCCCGGCGAAGCGCCGGGATATTTTTTTATTGTTATTTGTTTTTATCTTTTTCTTAGTCTACGAAGAAGATAGCAACACGGTTCCAGTCGTTTTCTGCGTACGGCTGTTCGGTATCACCCTTCCAGTCGATAGAGATACGGCTGCTGCTGATTCCGTATTCGTTAGTCAATGCATCGGCAACCGCTCTTGCACGTTTTTCAGAAAGTGCAAAGTTGTAAGCAGGTGTTCCTGTTTGTTTGTCGGCATAAGCAACGATATTTACTTTCGCATTCGGGTTGGATTTCAAGTATTCAGCAGTGTTGTACACGCTTACTTGCTGACCTTTGTCGATCTTCGCAGAGTTAATGCGGAAGAACACTACGTTAGGAACGTATACGCCTTCAGTTACAACGGTCGGCTTAACTTCAGGACAATCCGGGCAAGATTCCGGTCTGAGTCTGAGTTTTTCGTTTTCAGCACGCAGTCTGTTGATCTGGCTGTTCAAATCGTTGATCAGGTTGTAATCCATCAGTTCGGCAGGAGTGAAATCTTGTTTTCCACCAAGACCGAATTTGATACCTGCAGTACCTGTGAACATGCTGTCATATTCAAAGTCACCACCTAATCCGCTACCGTCAAAAGTTTCCTGGAATGCTCTCCATCCCAGTTCGAGGAAGAGGGCAACACTCTTGGAGAGTTGGAAGTTGTTGATCAAACCTACATTGTAGGTCAATGTCTGATTTTGGCTTTTGAAGAACGAGTTGTTGGGATTGGGTTTTTTCCAGTCTGCGTCCAGTCCATACATGTAACCGATACCGAGGTAAGGAACCAAGCTGTAAACCCTGTCGGGATTGTAGCTGCCCCATGCGTTGGTAACATTGTACAACAAATCCAGATGAGCGCCTCCCCAGTTTTGTTCGGGATTTAATCCTGTAACCACATGTTTGATATGGCCAGCGTCAATTACCACACGGGCACCCCAGTTAGGTGAGTTCCAGCGTCCGATTTCAATTTGCCCCATCCATCCCAGACGATCGCCGAAATTCGCACCGGCATCATTTTCGCCTTTAGTCATGTAAAGGTTCGTTCCACCACCAAGACCGATATACCAATTATCACTTCCTTTGTTCTTCAGATACACTGTACCATGAGAAACGTTTTGTACTTCTTGTGCACTGATGCTAAAAGCAACAAGAGCAGAGAATAAAAGTAAACCAAACTTTTTCATAAATTTAAATTCTAATTAAACATTTTATTACAATAACTCGATATTCTTTTTTTGTTGTCCGATTGAGTATAAGTACTGTCTCAGTACAACTTTTTACTATTTCAAGTATAACATTTCCTTTAAAATAATGTTCACCAAAGTAAATTCTTTCTCACTTCGGATCACAAATATAAAACTTAAATTTTACATATGCTCTATTTTGTGTAAAAAATCACCAAAAAAACGTCGTTATAAGGGTTTTTTCTTCATTTTTTTCCTCTTTTCGCTAAGAACCCCTTCCTATTATCCCAGATAGGTTTTCAGTAATTTACTTCGGGAATCCTGTCTTAATCTCCGGATTGCTTTTTCCTTGATTTGACGAACGCGTTCACGCGTAAGTTGGAATTTATCCCCAATCTCCTCGAGGGTCATTTCCTGACATCCAATTCCGAAAAACATTTTGATGATATCGCTTTCTCTTTCTGTCAGGGTCGAGAGTGCTCGGTCGATTTCTTTTTGGAGTGATTCGTTGATCAGTGTACGATCAGCTACAGGAGCATCATCATTCACCAATACGTCTAAAAGACTGTTGTCTTCTCCTTCCACGAAAGGAGCATCCATAGAGATATGTCGTCCTGATACCTTCAGGGAGTCTGTTACTTTTTCTACCGAGAGATCCAGTTCCTGGGCTAACTCTTCAGCAGAAGGCCTCCGCTCGTTCTCCTGTTCAAACTTTTGGAAGGCTTTACTTATTTTGTTGAGTGACCCCACCTGGTTGAGTGGTAGTCTGACAATTCTGGACTGTTCGGCCAGTGCTTGCAGGATTGATTGACGAATCCACCAAACGGCATAACTGATGAATTTAAATCCTCTCGTTTCGTCAAATTTTTCAGCAGCTTTTATCAGTCCAAGATTGCCCTCATTGATCAAGTCGGGAAGACTCAATCCCTGGTTTTGGTATTGTTTGGCTACTGATACCACAAATCGGAGATTGGCCCTGGTGAGTTTTTCCAATGCCTGGCGATCACCCCTCTTGATGGCTTGTGCCAATTCTACCTCTTCTTCCACAGTAATCAGGTCTTCACGGCCGATCTCCTGAAGGTATTTATCCAAAGAAGCACTTTCCCGGTTTGTGATTGACTTTGTAATCTTTAATTGTCTCATTTATGCTTAATCCTTCTAAATTATCTTTATCTTGTGACTTTTGGGGGTGCAAAAGTACAAAATATTTCTGATACGGAAATAAAGACTCTTCTCAATAATTATAACAAAGGAATCCGGTCCGAAACCCAATCCCTTTGCTATAAAACACGAATAACCGCTTTTTTGTTACTAAAAAAGCTGATATTAATTTTTATTAACTAAGCTTCATCGTTTGTTTGTCAAATCGATGGCTATGTATTGCGTTCTTCCATTCGGATAAAAGCCAGCTACAAGCAGTACTTTGTCCTGCTCGCGGTTGTTGGTAGAGGCTACGATATTGGCCACGTCACTTTCACTGTTTATGGCTATATTGTTGATTCTCATTATTATAAATCCTTTGTTGATACCCTCTTTTCTAAAGAGTCCGTTGCTCTCTACACTTTCCACTTCGATACCACTTGAGATACCCAGCGCTCTTTTCCTTTCTTCAGAGATTGGTTTGAATGTGGCGCCCAAGGAATTCACAGCATTTGTGCTGCGTGTAATCTCGGTACTGCCCTCGTTGTTCGTTAATTCGACGGTAAAGGAGCGGTTGCTTCCATCTCGTTCAACTGTTACATTGACTTTTTCTCCAGGGCGGTACTTGGTCAACTGATTCTGCAATTCGGCAAAGTTGTGGATAGGTACATTATTGATAGCCTTAATAATGTCTCCCTTCTGAATACCAGCGGCCTTCGCGGCGCTCCGGTCTCCAAAATCACTTATCAGGACACCTTTGATTTGTGACAATTCACGCGCTTTGTCGGGGTCCTCGCGTCGGATGTTATCAATATTAGGCGCAGAGATACCCAAAAATGCCCGTTGTACTGTTCCGTATTCTTTCAGGTCGGCTGCAATTTTTCCGGCGATGGAGATGGGTACTGCAAATGCATACCCGGCGAAATCACCTGTACGGGAATAGATCAACGTATTGATCCCTACCAGTTCTCCACGTGTATTGACCAGAGCTCCACCACTATTTCCGGGGTTGACTGCCGCATCTATCTGGATAAACGCCTGAATGTCGTCTCGTCCTCCTCCCATCACATTGCCTCTGTTCTTGGCACTTACAATACCTGCAGTGACCGTAGAGGTCAGGTTGAATGGGTTTCCTACCGCCAATACCCACTCGCCGACACGTAAGGCGTCGGAATTACCAAAAGTGAGATAAGGAAAATTATCACCTTCTATCTTCAACAGCGCAATATCGCTATTTGGGTCTGTACCTGCCACTTTGGCTATAAATTCCCGGTTGTCATTCAATGTGACGGAAACTTCCGTAGCATTAGCCACAACGTGGTTATTGGTAATGATATATCCGTCTTTAGAGATAATCACTCCGGAACCGAAACCTACCTGTTCGCGTGGTTGTGAAGGCATACGGTCTCCAAATCCGAAGAAGAAATCGAACGGATTGATGTATTGCTGTTGGGTTACAGTTTTCGTTTTCACATGTACTACTCCGTCGACCGATTTGGCAGCTGCTTCCGTGAAATCGGGATACCCCTCTGAGGTAGTGAGATTTGTGAGAACTACATTCTTGTCCTGATCGAATGATTCGGCATAGACACCTACATGTTCTGATGTTTTTTCACTTGCTGAATCGGAAAAAAGATTCTTTCCGTTATTTTTACTTAGTGCATTATAACCTAACAAGGTGACTACAGAGCTTACAATTGCCACCAATACGATGAAGATTACATTTTTGCTTTTACCTGTGTTCATATTCTTTCCGTGTTGTTGTTTATCATTATTTTTTACTAATATGATCAAGGCTGGGAGGCAAGCTAAAACCTGTTTGAGCACCTCCGGGCCCTATCTTATATTCAGCAAATATATGACAAATAATATGCAACTTTTTTGCCTGCAGATTGCCTTTTTAACACTTTTAACGCAAACATAGAGTGATTAACCCGATTTAACCCCATTGAGTTCATTCAGAGCATTTTTTCATATGACAGATTGTCGGTATTCCTACTTGCCGGTCTATATTCCGGTTTTTTTTAGTGACCTATTCCGGTTATGTCAGTCTTGTCATGTCACTGTTCCTCTCTATCCTCTCGCCCTGTTTCTTCTGGCTGCATACCTTCTGAAGCGGGTATTGTTTAGTGGTTGAAAGATATCGTAAAATAGAAGATTAATATGGTATTTACCGGCATTGAAAAGCCTACTGTTCTGTATGATCACTCTCCACTGAACTGCATATCTGATCAGAAAGAGCAATAAAGTAAAAGCTGCGACGAAATAGTGTTGGGTCATTATCCCGAATGTGATAGCACAGATCGATAACAGATAAAAGAGATATTTGGAAAATGTTTCCATGCCAAATATACGAAAAAAAAATCCTTTATAATACTGTTTAGAATAGAGGTAGCCTGATTTCAATGCGCGCCAAGTGGAGAACTGTGTTACACTACTTGTCTCCGTCATGCTGTTTGGGGATAATACTACACCTGTTTTCTCCCGGGGTGCGATCCTGTTGATATACAGGTCATCTTCTCCTCCTTCCATGTTTAGTACGGATGAGAATCCTTTGTATCTGAAAAAAAGTTCTTTTTTGTAGGCAAGGTTGCGTCCGATTCCCATGAATGACCTGTGGAGGATGGCCATAGATAGAAATTTCAGATGATGGATAAGATTGTCATAAAGCATAAATCCCCTCAGACCTGTCTTTCTGGGTATTTCTAAACGACTGAAGCCCAAGATTACTTCCTTACCCTGGGAGAATTCCTTGCCGAATTCTTTGATCCATTCTTTGGAGCAAGGCTTGCAATAGGCCTCGGTGAATAGAAGATATTCATTCTTTGCCGCCTTGATACCCAATGTGAGGGCTAGTTTCTTTTCATTAAGTCCTTCAGCTTCAACAGGTACGTAGGTATGATAAAGTTGAGGGTATTTTTGTCTGGCAGCCTTTAAAACCATATCGGTATCGTCAGTCGATCCTCTGTTCACTACAATCACTTCAAAATCAGGGTAATCCTGTTCTATGATGAACGGAAGGTTTTGTTCCAGTTCTTCGGCACTGTTCTTCGAGGTGACAATCACCGAAATGGGGGGAAGTGATTTGTCGGGAACGGATAGTTCTCCTTTTTTTTTCTGGTAACTATAGGGACGCTTATAGAAAAAGAGATAAAAAAAGAGTTGTATCAAGAAGCAAAGTAATAATGTGCCCCCGAGTATCCATTCTATCGGGGTGAATTGGATGAATATCGTATTAAGACCTTCCATATTGATTGATACGATTATTATATCTTCTATTAAGGGGGCATGCCTTTACGGAATCCCAGTTGAAGATATATATTTAGATTTGGTCGGAAAAATAGGAAAGAGGCAAATTCCGACAGTTGTATTGTGATGCCATAACTTCTCCGTATGCACCGGCGGAACGGATGGCAATAAGGTCTCCCCTGGCGCTTTTGTTGAGTATGATCTCTTCGGCGAAGACATCGCTCGATTCGCAGATAGGTCCTACTACGTCGTATGCCGCAGCGTCTTTGTCGGAGCTAATGTTTTCAATATGATGAAAAGCCTGGTAGAGTGCCGGACGTATCAGGTCGGTCATTCCTGCATCAATGATCAGGAATTTCTTTTGAAGACCCTCCTTCACGAATAATGCACGGGAAATAAGCGATCCACAAGGGGCTACCACTGCACGACCCAGTTCGAAATGCAATTCCTGTCTTTCCTGTAATTGCAGATTCTTATCAAAGAGCCGGAAATAGGATTCAAAATCGGCCATCGGAATATGATTGGGGTGTTGATAGTTTATTCCCAGTCCCCCTCCTACGTTAATAACGGGCAATTGAATTTCTTGGGCGTTGAACCATTCCTGCAATTCCTTCGCTTTAACACAGAGATCTTCGAACGATTTGAGATCGGTGATCTGAGATCCGATATGAAAATGGATACCTATAAGTTGTAGATTTGAAGAATCCTTCAGGACTGCCAGGATTTGCGGTAAGTCCTGTTCGTTAATGCCGAATTTATTTTCCGTCAGCCCGGTGGTAATATATTTGTGGGTATGTGCGTCTACGTTCGGGTTGATTCTGAATGCGATCCTTGCTGTTTTGCTCTTCGCAGATGCTAATTGGTTGAGCACCTCGAGTTCGGGGATCGATTCTACGTTAAAACAAAAGATATCGTTATCGAGTCCGATCTTTATTTCACGATCCGTTTTACCCACGCCTGCAAAAACGATCCTGTCTGGTGTAAAGCCGGCTTCCAATGCTGCCAGTATCTCGTTTCCGCTTACACAGTCGGCTCCCAACCCATAAGAGGCGATTTCTTTCAGAATACGCGCATTGGCATTGGCTTTCACAGCATAATGCACATGAAAGGGTTTGTTTTCTGTCTCTTTTTTTATTGTTTCAAGGGTTGACCGTAGCAACTCTATATCGTAATAATAAAACGGTGTATCGAGCTGTTCGAACTTCTCAACAGGAAATATACCTTTAATCATTTGGTGTTAATTTCTAAAGATGGAGAATTGGTAAAAGCTCCCCGGAGAAATTATCGCCTGGTGCTTTTCTCTATTTGAAAGACAAAATTACGATTTTTTTCGCCGATCTGCATATGTTTGTCCTGTTTTTCTTCTGTAGCAGCCAGATTATAGGATAAAAATATTTTTACTCCTCACTCTTTGTTCTTCCTTGTCCTGTCTCCACAAAAGAAAGTGCCATTTGTATTTTTTGTTCGACAGGAAGGGCTGCATCTATCCAATGGATAGTGAATCCGCGGCGTTCCATACCTCTGAACCATGTCATTTGCCGTTTGGCAAACTGATGGATGGCAATTTCCAACTGATTGGACATCTCTTCGTAACTCATTCGACCGGTTACGTAAAGTGTTACAAATTTGTATTCAAGGCCGTAATAAATCAAATCTTCAGGTGTAACTCCGGAATCGAGAATAGCCCGTATCTCTTCGATCATACCTTCCTGAAGGCGTGTGTGCAGACGTGCGGTAATCTTTTCTCTACGAAGTTCCCTGTCGATATCGAGACCTAAAATGATACTTTCGACAGCAGGAAATGTTGTGGCTCCACTCTCCTGTTTCGATTTGTAGTTTTCTATTTCTATGGCCCGGACAGCTCTCTTTTTAGTATCGGTATCTGTAATGTTATGTAGTGGACGGTAGTTTTGCAGGATCAAGGTGAGTTCCTCCAGCGATTTTTTTTCGAGTGCAGATCGCAATTCCGGATTGATGGGTACGTCAGGGAGGTTGTAGCCTTTTAGTACCGATTCAATATAGAGTCCTGTACCACCGCAGAGGATAGGAATCTTACAGCGGTTAAGAATATCCTGGTAGGCTTTGTGGAAGTCATGCTGATAATTGAAAAGAGTATATTTTTCACCCGGTTCCCGGATGTCGATCAGGTGATAAGGGATGAATGTTCCGTTGAGAGTGTATTCAGAAAGGTCTTTCCCCGTACCGATATCCATTCTTCGGTATATTTGCCGGGAGTCGGCACTTATGATCTCACCTTCGAGCACGTATGCCAATTGTGCGGCAAAGGCTGTTTTTCCGCTTGCCGTCGGTCCGAGTACGGTAATTAATGTGTTCTTTTCCATGTTACCAGCTTCCTCCGGCGCCTCCTCCACCGAATCGACCACCGC
Organism: Proteiniphilum sp.; assembly: GCF_034927365.1. Taxonomy (GTDB): domain Bacteria; phylum Bacteroidota; class Bacteroidia; order Bacteroidales; family Dysgonomonadaceae; genus Proteiniphilum. Next base: position 57,098 of record NZ_JAYFQD010000022.1, read on the forward strand.
CACCTCCTCCGAAACCGCCCATTCCACCGCCCCCGAAGCCACCGCTCCAACCACTTTCTCCTCCGAAGCCTCCGCTTCTGCGGCCTCCTGTCATGGGCGGGAAGAAAATAGGAGGTCTGCTTGTCCGGTGATGACCACCTCCGCCGATATGTTGATCTCCTCCTTTAGAAAGGAAAGAAATTAGCAGAAAGATGGCAATCAGGATAAGGATGATGACGAAAACCGGAATTCCTTCACCCTCTTCACTATCGGCAGCATATTCTCCGGAGAGGCGGACAATCATGGCGTCAATGGCCGCATTCACCCCTCCGAAATAATCATCTTCCATAAAATAGGGAATCATCTCATTGCGTACAATACGCCCTGCGTAGATATCAGTAATATAGGCTTCCAGACCGTAACCGGTGGCAATAAATGCCTGTCCCCGGCTATTCCCGATTTTAGGTTTGATAAGAATGACGGCCCCGTTATCCTTGCTCCTCTGTCCGATCTCCCATTTCTCGCCTAGGCGGATAGCGTAATCGGAAGCGTCATATCCCCCCAGGTCGGCTACGGTAACCACATATATCTGTGTGGAAGTAGAGTCGTTGTAGGTACGTAGTTTTTGTTCGAGAGCCTGTTCCTGGGTGGATGAAAAGATATCGGCAAAGTCGTTCACCAAACGATAGGGTATCATCGGGTCAGGGATATCCTGCGCTAATACCTTTAATGAGAAAAGGAATATAATTATGAGAAAAAATTTAATCTTCAAGAATAACTTCATCGCCCAATTCGTTTATATCATTTTCCGATATCGGATAACGGGATTTGATCAGTTCTCCTACTTTTCCCACTCCTTTGCAAATTCCTTCTGCAATATCTCCTTTTTTGAAGTGAAAAACCATCTTCTCCAGCGCTTCATCCCAGAAGCCGCCATTTATGGCATCGTGAATTCCCCGATCACCGAAGATGGCCGCTTTATGGTGAGATGGAGATACATAGATGAGTACACCATTCCGGAGTTGGGTAGCATCCATCTTGAGTTGATGGAATTTTCTGAAAGCAGCTTCCAGTGGGTCACCTTTACATTTTCTGGTTACACACACACGTATCTCTCCGGAGGTATGACTCTCTGCGCGTTGGATCGATTCCGTAATTTGTTGTATCTCTTTTTTATTCAACATATCTCAAACGGTAGATCTTTTCCGTTAAATCTGTCTAGAATTGCACTTTGGGTGCTGTCTGTGCTTCGGACGATGCTTCAAAATAGGCCTTCGTATCGAACTTGAACCATTTCGCGTAGATTACCTGAGGAAATTTGCGGATGTAGGAATTATAGTCCTGTGCCAGTTGGTTGAAGCGATTCCGTTCTACCGAGATCCGGTTTTCTGTACCCTCCAGTTGATCCTGCAATGCCAGAAAATTCTCATTGGCTTTCAGTTCGGGATAATTCTCCTGTATTAACAGCAATCGTCCCAATGCCTGACTCAATTGATCCTGAGCCTTCTGATACTCTTTCAGGCTTTCTTCGGTGAGATTCTCCGGATTGATATTCGTTTGTGTGGCTTTAGCCCTCGCTTCGGTTACCTGGGTAAAGGTTTCCTGTTCATGTTGTGCATATCCTTTTACCGTATTCACTAAATTGGGAATAAGATCGGCACGACGTTGATAAGCATTTTGTACGTTCCCCCATTGTGAAGTTACCGCTTCCTGTTTTTCTACCATCCGGTTGTATCCCTGGCATCCGGTGAGACCCAGTGCCCCTATTACTATCAGTAAAACGAAAGAAATTTTTTTCATACGATTATTCATTTAGCATATAAAGAAAAGACGCTGCTCGTGTAGACTGGCAAAGGTAAAATGTTTTTTCCTTGAAGCCGTTCTATTAAAGAGGTCTTGACAAATATAAATAACAGATAAGCCGGTCGAAAAGTTTCATTTTATTTTTTATATTTTCATAATATAGGATACGCCTCGGAAAATTTCAACGAGTTAGATTATTTCCTGCGTTCAGTGAGACGAATTTACTCGTTTTGCTCTCTCTTAATGGAATAATTCAAGCAAGCTTTTTCTCCCGGGTTTCACTATATTTTGTGTAAAAATGGGTTTAAAAACAAAAAAAATGATAACTTTGTAGGGTGAGAGCATAGATGTAAGTCAATTTTTGAATCATCTGATACTAGCGTGAATATTTATTTTTATTTTTTATGAAACAGATATCAATAAAAACCTTTATTCTATTATTCATTTTTTCTTTTGTTGCGTGTAGTGATGAAACAGTAGACGATGATAATAACGATTTGATTGTGGAAGATGAAGTAGGAACAACAATCTCCCCTGTACAGGATTTCAAAGCAGAAGCAACCTCACTGGAAAATGAAATTAGGTTGAGTTGGAAAAATCCATCCGATAAAGACCTCTTTAAGGTGGAAATCACCTATGAAGCGAAAGGGTCTGTGGTGAGAGCATCAGCCAATCCAACACTAATAGATGCGGTGCAGGGAAAGGATGAAACATACCTGCTGGCAGTTCCGGATTATAGAACCTACAAAGTAAGTGTAGCTGCTATCAATAAAGCAGGAATACGTTCCATCAAAAGATCAGTTGATATTGCTCCGTTAAAGCCGGATGAATTAGTTGCTTCAATGGCGGTATTTTTAGGGAGAGCTGATACCCTGATGACGTCAGTTGTCAATCTCTATCTGGGCGGTCCTCGTGATGTGTGGAATTCGAGTTATCCGAAAGCAACCGGCCCATACTGGGATGGGGATGCCGTTGTGTGGGGACAGGGGGGAGGTTTCTCCGGGTATACCGCAATCAGAGAGGCAACTGTTGGTACGGAACTGGAAACTAAATACGCTTCGATGGATAACCGGATGCTGAAAAGTATCAATCAATTTATCACCAATGAAGCATCAATTTCAGCCTATGCGATATACCCAGCCAATGGAAATCAGCGTTTTTATGATGATAATGCCTGGATTGGTCTGGATATGATTGATCTGTATCTGCTTAGCAATAAAATGAAATCACAATATCTGGAGAAAGCAGTATTGGTTTGGGAGTATTTGAGAAAAGGAACTGATAATATAGCTGGAGGGGGTATTCATTGGAGAGAGATTCCCCCCACAAGTTCCAAGCACACCTGTTCTACTGCACCGGGAGCTGTGTTGGCAGCGAAACTCTATATGGCAACTGGGGAAGAGAAATATTTACAAAATGCTATTGAACTTTACGATTGGCTCAAAAATACACTACAGGATCCGGCTGATTTTCTCTATTGGGATAATGCCCGTGAAGAAAATGGCAACATTATCATTGAGAAGAATAAATATTCTTATAATGCCGGTCAGCCTATGCAGGCGGCGGTTCTTCTCTTTAAGATTACAGATGATCACTCTTATCTGAAAGATGCACAGGATATCGCACGGAATGCTTATAGAAGATGGTGTAGGGAGTATTATTCCCCTCCGCTGAAAGAGAGTATCCGGCTGATTTCCGGACATACCTGGTTTAATACAATTCTTTTCAGAGGTTTTATAGAACTCTACAAAGCCGAAATTGAATTATATGGTAAGGCTGATCGAACCTATATAACGGCCTATGAGAAGTCGTTGTCACATGCGTGGCTTTCTCCTTGCAGACAATCTACTAATCTTCTGAATGATGATTTTTCTGGTGTATCTTCCCAGGCCAGTTGGGATATTTTGTTCCAGGGCGCCTGCGTTGAGATGTTAGCCCGTCTGGCATCTTTGGAGCGAGACAATATTTAATCATCGCCTTAACAACTTTATTTTCATTTTAGATTATATAAATTCAGTTCCCAAAGATTTGAGCATGACCTGAATAAAATTAAGGAATTATCGTATGAGAGAAAAAATATACTCATTTATATTATTTTTAGTGGTTACTCTGTTTATCACCGGCTGTGGTGATGACGAAAAGGCAAATGAATTAACGGACGAGAAACCAAAAGAAGTAGTAGCCTTAAAACTGGAAAGGGAGAAAGTTTCACTGATACCTGACGAATCAATATCGATAAAGATAATCAGCGGCAATGATAATTATAAGGTGTACTCTTCAGATAATAAGATTGTAAACGCTTCTGTTTCGGGAGGTCTGCTCACCTTAACTGCCGGAGCTGTATCTGACAAGGCAAATGTTGTAGTAGTTGTAGTTGATCAGATGTATAAAAGGGCATCTGTGGATGTGGATGTGGCGAATGAGTTCGGGATGACGTTGAGTATTGATGAAATAACTCTTAGGGAGGGAGTAAAAGGAGAGGAAGAAGCGACTGTCGTTATTGAGACAGGTAATTTTGGATATCATCTTGAGTTACTTAATGGTTTAGACCGGTACGTAGAGATCGATGACAAGAATCTTGAAACAGCCGGTAAGTTTGTCGTTAAGGGGATAGCAGTAGGTGAGGGGAGGATAAAGGTGACTGATAAAAAAAGAAAAGAATCTATCCTGCATGTAACGGTTTTAAAAGCACCATCGTTGATATTAAGTACAACATCAATGGTAATTAATGCGGTGCAGGGGAAAGAGGTATTGACAGTGTCAAATGGAAATGGAGGATATAAAGTAGTGTTTGATGATCCTGCCATCGCAAAAACGGCTTATGTGACAGAAGGTGGGATGATCGCTATTGTGGGTAAGAAAAATGGTCACACCTCAGCTTACATTGAAGACCGGAAGGGTTTGAAATCTGAACCTTTTTTCGTTCAGGTAGAAGGTCCGCAATATGCAATGAAATTGGACGAACAATATTATGGATATGCCAACTTCAAGGATATTGAACGGATAAATTCTTCCTTAACCAGGAGCAAACAGATTACTTTTGAAATGCGCTGTTATATGACTGGTTACCGAGGAGGCCAGACTTTTATGGGACTTGGTAATAACCTGTTGTTGAGGGGACCTAATGATGATTACAGGCCAACACATCCCATAGCTATTGTAGGTGATGATTTGGAAATAGAAAGTTCTATCAGTTTCAAGCTACATGAATGGATGCATATTGCATTGGTCGTTGATTGTAATAAACCGGAAGCCAAAGAGAAATACCAGCTATATATCAATGGCGTGAAAGATGAAAATCTGACTTTTAAGAATATATCCCGACAACATACCGAAGTAAATCTTGCATCAAGCAGTGACGACAATAAATTTGTTGTAGGATGGGCCACTAATCAGTACTGGTGTCGGATGCTCGGAACTGTTTCTGAGGTACGTGTGTGGAAGACGGCACGTACGATGCAGCAAATCAACGATAATATGAGAAGACTGAAGAAAGAAGAAATTCAGGGTTTGTTTGCGCGTTGGGATTTTTCTGCAGGAGTGGCTACCGATTATATACAGGATACCGGTTATAGTGGATGTGAAATCAATATGACTTTGTCTGAAGTAAAACATGATGACAAACACTATCGTCCTGTAGTTGTGCCAGAAAATGTATATGTACCAGTGGATTAACTGTAAAATAGTGATAAATAACCATTAATATTTAATAAACAATTAGTTATGATTAAGGAAAAGATGATGAATCTTATAATGTTTAAGTGGCGGCTAATACCGGTATTATTTATCTTTTTGGCATTATTTTACGCTTGTTCCGACGATAATCCGGTAGTTAACGAGCAAGAAGAGGAAGAGGAGGAGCAATTAACGGTCACATTATCATTAAGGGTCAGGGATGGTGCATCGGATATGCCTTCCGGAGGAGGAGTGATTTCATCCCTGGGTACTGATCCTACTACCGCAGGTAATCTTTTATGGATGGTAGATAAAAATGTAAAAACCAAATATACCGCTCCTTATAAGTCTTTTTATGTGATTTGGAGTTGTAATGAAAGTTCCCTGGTGAATTATTATTATCTCACATCTGCCGAAGGTTCGTCCACGAGCGATCCTAAATCGTGGGTGCTTTACGGTTCCAATGATAACAAGGAGTGGGTCTCCCTTGATAAGCAGAATAACCAACAATTTACCGAAAGGGATGAGAAGAAGATGTACCTGATCCCCAATGGGGAGGAGTATATTCACTATAAACTTGATGTGATTAGTAATGGAGGGGCTGCTACCACTCAAATCGCCGAATGGGGGATGGGGGCTTATTTTACAACAGTTGAAACGAATGTTTCGGAAATGCCCGAGGGTGGAGGCATAATCACTCCCCAATATTCTTCGTTTAAGGAGGGATGTGGTGTGGATAATCTTTTCGACACTGATCCTGAAACGAAATACGCTACTCCTTATCAGTCGTTTTATCTTTTATGGAAAGGTAATAAGACTACCCTGGTAAATCATTACTCTCTCACTTCAGCTGCCGATTCACCTGAAAATGACCCCAAATCGTGGGTACTTTCTGGTTCCGATAATAAAAAGATATGGACTACACTTGATACACAGAAGGATCAACAGTTCTCTGCAAGAGGAGAGGTGAAAACATATCAGATTGAAAATAAGAAAAACTATAAATACTATAAGCTCGCGATTGAAGAAAACAGAGGCGGTACTATTACTCAGATCGCAGAGTTAACAATGCAGGAACTCTATACCGACATTGATGATTTAATGTCACTTGCTTCAGGTTTTAGTCACTCGGATCATACTCCGATGGGTAGCCATTATGAGAACAGACATGTTACCACCGATGAGGATCGTCGTTGGTTACTTGACCCCACTAATGAGCCTCCGGCGCCCGGATCAGCGTCGCATCTCTATCTGGTTGAATTTTCGGTAATGCTATACCCTTATGGTAAACCCCTACCGGCCGATGTGAATCAACATGCGATTGGAGACTGCGGCGGTTTGGCAGCACTGGCGTCGATGGCTTATGTATATCCCGATTTTATCATGTCACTTATCAAAGATAACGGAGATAAGAGTTATACCGTTTCTATGTTTGATCCCCAAGGCAAACCGGTAGCCGTTACCGTGTCCAACCGTTTTTTATCCGGTAACGGGCACAATATTGATGCCGTTTCCGGAAAGAATAACAAGGCGACCTGGTCTACGGTGTTGGAAAAAGCTATCATGAAGTATAACTCTATTTATAAAGTTAATCCCGATATCGGTGGCATTGGAAGTGAACATGTTGTTCCTCTCTTCACCGGTGATGGTAATAGTTTTGCTTTTTCTCCCGGAAAGCTAAATAGTAAACAACTGGCTCGTGCTGTAAAGACATGCCTTACTCAGGGCAAACTCATTATCGGTGGGTTCAACAGGGGGGATCTCCCCGTCGATGGTAGTAAGACTGTAACCTATCACGCTTATACGCTAATGCACTCTTCCGATAAAAATGCACTCTTTGCAATGCGTAATCCATGGGGTGGTAATCCCGATGTGGATGGCCGAGCCGACGGTGTGCTGAACATACCCAATAACAGTACGATCCCTCCCACTATCGATCTTCGAATTGTGGACCCAGGTATCGCATCCAACTTTGGTAATGGTATCACTAAACCGTATATTCCGCCCACGATGAAATCCAATGAAATGCAAATGCGTGTAGCATCGCATCTGCTCAGTCCAGTTTCATTTGGAGGTCGATAAATTGATAATTGACTTCCCGTAAATATTTGTTACTTATTGTAATAAGACCAATATAATTGTACCTCCCTTCCATATATTTTTCGTATAGGTTGGGAGGTACAATACATTAGGATGTGTAAAGGTTATTTTATTTCCGTGAATTCAAATATTGTCGTTACATTTTGTGTTGCCGGGATAGCCATCGGTTGAGGACCGGATATTATGATATTCATATCCATGCCCGATTTATCTTCAATTTTTACAGGAAAGAGAGTCGTTTTGTCGAGCAGTGAGTAACTTTCGCTCATGCCCGTTCCTTCGGCATGAATATCCATTCCTCCCTGTGCTCCTTCACCGGATATATCGATGGGACTTGATTTGTTGATCCTGTAATATTCTCCACCGTTTTCCGTAACAGTTCCGGCGAATGAATATTCATCTTTTGTGTCTATAACCATAGCCAACGGGAATTCCATTGTCTTGATGGTATCGCTGGTTTCGAATCTCCATACATCTCCTTTTTTCACTGTTTTAGCAGGTAGTAGAGGAAATTTCACGTTATTGGCTATTTGTTGGATTATTTTGAGTGCCGGTACATCTGAACTTACCTCATCCATCCGCTCATTTTTAATAATTTTTCCCGATTTGTCATACAGGGTTTTCATTACAATATTCATATCCTTGGCCTGAAAAGTGGTATCTATCCCCATTGCTGATGTGGATACTTCAACATCATTCCAGGTCGTTATGGTCGTAAACTCTCCGTTTGAGTTAATTTCTTCAATCTCCATCAAAGCTTTTGCGGAATAAGTCACATTCACTTTTATTTCCGTTTCTGCGACGCTTTGGGTAACAGCTGTTTGAGAGCTTAGTTTTAAATCGTATTTCTTTTTTGCAACTGGTTTTACCGTTAAGTCCACCTCTTGTGCGGACATTCCAAATACTATAAATAGGAAAGAAAGAAGGAGTAATTTTTTTAAGTTCATTTTTTTTTAATTTAGCCGTTATTTCTCAATTATATTGTAGTAATCATTTGTATTTGCAATTTGCCATGCTACCTTATAGGTGAGTTGCGCTATTTTTCTTACTTTTTGATGGTTGATTTTCTCGGGGTTGTCTCCTACACGATGGTAGTCGTCGTGCAGTCCCGATGTTAGTCCAATCGCCGATATCCCTTTCTTGTAAAATGGATAATAATCACTCGACTGGTATAGATCCATTGTCATTTCCTCTTTTTTTAATCCTGTATCCTGAATGGTAGCATTTACCAGTACTGCCAGATCGGGGTTATATTGTTGTCCGATCACATACACAGTATCATTACCATTTCTGCCTACCATATCCATATTGATCATTGCTACTGTTTTTTCCAGAGGGAACAAAGGATTTTTTGTGTAATAATCGGATCCGATAAGGCCCTTTTCTTCTGCAGTAAAGAGCATGAACAGAATACTTCTTGCCGGTTTCTTGCGTGAAGTAGCAAAAGCTTTGGCTACGGCCATCACGGCTGCTGTTCCCGATGCATTATCGTCGGCACCGTTCATAATAGAATCGTTGAGATGGTTGGGGCGTGGCGATATCCCGATGTGATCGTAGTGGGCTCCTATGACAATGAATTCATTCTTTAATTGAGGATCGGAACCTTCTATCCATCCGATGACGTTGCTGGAAGGAAATTCATTTTTATCGACTGAAACGGTAAAGTCGACCAGAACTTCCGGCAGGGGAAATGATATAGGGTGCAGATTTTTATCGATATTTCGCTGTAATGTTCTCAACGAATCCACACTGCCGAATATTTCATTGATCACATCCTTGTTTACCTGTACTGCGGGAATGAGAGTTCCTCCTTCGCAAACATTATATAACCGTTTGGTATTCCTTTTCAAATAGAGACTGGTCCACAGGTGTCCTTGTGCGGTAATAGCTATATTATGAAGGGGGGCTGTTACTAATAGGAGGCCTGTTGCACCATGCTCTACTGCATTCCGGATTTTATAGGTGATATCGGAATATCCTGTATCTTTATTTCCTTCAAAAACAGTGGCTATAGTATCGTTTTTACGCGGTTCCTCTTTCATCACCAACACAATCTTCCCTTTTACATTGATATTTTTATAATCGTCATAATTATACTCTGGCGCAGTAATACCGTACCCGGCAAACACCAGCTCTCCTTTCACCCGATCACTTCCTGTATTGAGTAGAGGTGTGAAATTTTCTTTTAAGGTGAATTCCTTATCTATTCCAGATTTAGTTAATGAAAACTGGCAGTTCTCAATATTTAAATCGGCCGCACAGAATGGTACAGTTTGAAGATAAGAACCATCCACGGATTTTATGCCGAATTCTTCCAGCTTCATGGCGATATATTCGGCAGCTCTATCTGCTTCTTCACTAGGAGCAGGGCGTCCTCCCATTTCGTCTGAAGCCAGAAAATCAATAAACTCTTTTATCAGAGGTTCTGAAATTTGTTCTAATCCCTTTGACGGTAATTCTTTTGAACGAGAGCAATTGAAAAATAAACAAGGGAGCAATAATATGAAAATGGGGAAAAATCGATTCATGCGGAAAATTTTAGAATAGTGATTATCTGGTAAAAGTGAGTCTCTATTTTTTTTAGTTTATTTCATTATTCTCCAAAAGTAGGGAGTTTTATGATAATGGACAAATAAAATAAAACTTTTTTTATATCTTTGCCCGTTGGAAGAATGTATGGGCAATTGAACAATTTTGTCTGAAATTGTTTAATATACCGAAATAAAAAAGATAAAATAATCGTATGAAGCGAATTATTCTCCCCTTTTTAATCATATTTGTCTGTTCTTTCGGAACAGCAGCTTTCGAGGTTGAACACAGGATAGCTCAGAGACCCGACTCCTTATTGGTATCGGATAGCCTTGATCTGTTCAGGGACATTACTGATATCAGTAGACAGATTGAACGGCGTACGACGCAGTCTTCTCAGCAGCCTTCCGACATACTTCAGCCGTCAGGGAATATTACCGATAGTGTTATCATCCCTCCGGTTCACAGAATCAGGGAAACTGTTTCGGTTGATACGATCCGTTGGTTCAGAAATCGGCTTGATTCTATTTACTTCAGGAAGGAAAATGGCACGTTATTCATTCCTATGGATAATAATAGTTTTGAATCTATGCACGGACTCTCCTTCAAGGATACTCTTTTTTACAATCCTCTTTTCCTGCCGATGATATTTACGGGAGAGATCCTTCCCCGTGAACTCTCTTTTTATACGTTAGATAAAGATAAGGAAAGTGGTAAACTTGTTCCACGTGACAAAACCTTTGCACCCAAGCTCGATCATATCGATTTTGTAAGAAGCGTGCGGCGTGATTACTATCTGAAGTATCCCGACAGGATCAGGTACTCCGTGGCCAGTTTCGATACAATCGCACGCCTGAAGACTGATGACCACGTTGTAAAGGAAACATTCAATCCCCTTAAGGAACTGCTCAAGGCTGAAACAACCTATTCGCTGGAGACTCCCGGAGTTGAAGGTGCTACTATTGGCAGGAGATATTGGGTACGTTCCGGTGAACATACATTCCAGTTTATACAGAATAGATTCTCTGATAACTGGCATAAGGGAGGAACCAATAACCTTAATTTCCAGACTTATCACATATTCAGAGCCAATTACAAGAAAAATAAGGTGAAATTCAATAATATGTTGGAGTGGCGTTTATCCCTTTTTAATGCCCCGGACGATACAATCAGAAAATATCGTATAGGTAATGACTTTCTCCGATACTACGGGGACTTCGGAATAGATGCCTTCGCAAAAGGGTGGACTTACTCTACCAACCTGGAAGGACGGTCCCAGATGTTAAATGCCTATCCGGCCAATTCAAAAGATATTCGTTCTTCATTCCTTTCTCCATTGTATGCTAAGTTGGGGGTGGGGTTGAAATACACTCTCAACAAGCCTTCGACAAAGGTTCGTGGTCGCAACTTAAACTTACAACTTTTTCTCGATCCTATTTCTCTTAATTACACATACGTCTGGAATGACTCTGTTGATGTGAAAAGATATGGTATTCCGGAGGATAAGAAAGGACTGTTAGATATTGGTAGTAACGTAAGGGCAATCATGAAATATAAGATCACAAACTATATTGTCTGGGATTCAGATCTGACCTACTTTACCAGTTTTGAGAAAGTTGTAGTTGGATTTGAGAATAAGCTTGATTTGGCATTGAGTAATGCTTTTTCTACCAATATATATGTGAATATGAGATTTGACGACGGGGTGCCTCCCGATCCAAAACTCAAATATTTTCAGATAACCCATACCCTTACCTTTGGGTTGAGTTATAAGTGGTGATGATAATCAACAGAAACGATTATTCTCGTTGAAATGGTACCCGTTTAGGAAATCGATGGTACTCATTCGTCTTTTTCCTGTCAGTTGTAATTCTGTAATTCTTATGACTCCCTCTCTTGTTGCTACATCCAGATAGCTCCTGTTGTCGGTAGTAATGGTGCCGGGTGATTTGCACGTGGACTTTTCAGTTCCAACAATTTCTCCCGCGAACAATTTGAAGCGTACTTCCTCATGATCAGCGCTGGAGGATAACTCAGTCCATGCCGCAGGATAGGGTGACAGGCCCCGGATAAAATTGAATATCTCTCGTGCCGGCTTTTTCCAGTCGATCCGGCAATCTTCCTTGAAGATTTTGGGAGCATTTTTCAGTTCCGAAGGATCTCTGAACAGTTGGTTCTGTGGTATGGGTTGTATATCACCATCTAATATTGCATTAGTCGTTTTCAGCACTAATTGCGCCCCCATTGCCATTAACCTGTCGTGCAAACTTCCGGCATTGTCAGTATCGTCGATTATTGTCTTCTCCTGAAAGATGATCTTACCGGTATCAATTTCGTGTGAAAGAAAAAAAGTGGTCACACCGGTCTCTTTCTCCCCGTTGATAATGGCCCAGTTGATGGGGGCAGCCCCCCGATACTGTGGTAGGAGAGATGAATGGAGATTAAAGGTACCTTTTGAAGGCATGTTCCATACTACCTCAGGCAGCATCCGGAAAGCCACTACGATTTGCAGATCCGCTTCCAGTTGTCTTAATTCATTCAGGAATCCCTCGTCTTTCAGTTTTTCCGGTTGAAGCACTCTCAGTCCCTTTTCCAGGGCATATTGCTTTACCGGCGACGGTTGCAATCTATACCCCCTACCTGCCGGTTTATCAGGCATGGTAACAACCCCCACCACGTTATAGTTGTTTTCTACCAACACTTTCAATGATTCTACCGCAAACTCGGGAGTACCCATGAAGAGGATACGTAATGATTTTTTGTCCATCAAGTAGTTGATTATAAATTAATTACCAATTAATAATTGCCAAATCCCTGTTAATCAGTTCCCTAATATTGTTTAATTCAGTTTCTTTTCTGTCTTATCCCACTTTCCCACCTATCCACTATCCACATTGGCACATTAGTCGATTTACTCATCGGTTTCGGAATAATTCTCCACTAGTACCTCTCTATAGGAGTTGAATACCGACGACTGAGAAAGAAGACCCAGATAAACACCTTTTTGATCTACCACCGGTATATTCCAGGCTTTGGTGTTTTCAAACTTTGCCATTGCTTCTTCCATACTGCTATGTACTTCAATTGTGGCTGGTGATCCCACCATGAATTTTTTTACGGTGAATCGGTCGTATAATTCGGGACGGAACATAATATTCCGTATATCGTTCATCAATACAACCCCCAAAAGAATTCCCTTTTTATCTACTACCGGGAAAATATTACGGTTACTGGTTGAAATTACTTTTACCACATCGCCTAACGTCATATCCGGAGTTACGGTTGGAATATCTTTTTCCAACAAATCTTTGACTTTCAAAAAAGTAAGGACGGCTTTATCTTTATGATGGGTGATCAACTCCCCTCTTTTGGCAAGACGTATGGCGTAGATACTGTGCTTCTCGAAAATCATGATAGTCCCATAAGAGAGTAGGGAGACGATCATAAGAGGTAAAAAAAGGTCGTATCCCCCGGTCAATTCTGCGATAAGGAAAGCGCCGGTAAGTGGTGCATGCATTACCCCGGCCATTACCCCGGCCATGCCCATCAGTGCGAAATTTTCCTGTGGCAGATATACGGAATATCCCAATTCATTGAGTGTGTAAGAGTAGACGAACCCGAGAATACAACCTAAGAAAAGGGTGGGTGCAAATACTCCTCCCGTACCGCCTCCACCGTTGGTAACGCTGGTAGCAAAAACCTTACAGAGAATAACCAATACCAGAAATACAACAATAGTCCATCTACTTTCCAATTGGTGGAAAAAGCTCTCCTTGGTGAGAGATCCAAATAGGTCACCTCCGGCCAACAGGATATTAATAGTGCTGTACCCTTCACCATAGAGGGGTGGAAAAAAGAAAATAAGAAGGCTGAGCATGATTCCTCCAAGTAGAAACTTATTCCAATACGAGAGTCGGTGAAAGAGTTCTTCTAATCGGCTCATGATACGGATTACATACAACGACAGGAATCCACAGAGTATCCCCAGCAGGATTACATAGGGAATACGGTTGAGTGTGAAAGGCTCGATCAGCGTAAAGGCAAACATGGCATCCATGCCGGTAAGGATATAGGAGACGGTAGTGGCTGTGACGGCTGTTACCAGTAGAGGCAGGATAGATGCCATAGTGAGATCGAGCAGTAACACCTCTATTACGAAAAGGATTCCCGCGATCGGCGCTTTGAAGATACCTGCGATAGCACCGGCAGCGCCACATCCTACAAGAATCATCAGGCTGCGTTGTTCCAGTTTGAAAAATCTACCCAGATTAGAGCCGATGGCAGAACCTGTAAGTACGATTGGCGCTTCCGCCCCTACTGATCCACCGAATCCGATAGTGATGGAACTGGCCACTAACGAAGAGTACATGTTGTGTGGCTTGATCCTGCTCTTACGCTGGGAGATGGCAAAAAGGATCTTGGTGACACCGTGGCTGATATCGTCTTTTACCACGTATTTGACATATAGACCCGCAATCAGGATTCCCACGATAGGGTAGAGAAGATAGGAGAAGTTCAGGTTAGGACGACTAAAATTTTCAGTGAGAAATATCTGGAAGAAATGGATAGCTGTTTTCAGAAAAAAAGCAGCCAAAGCAGTGAGAATCCCCACTAAGAAGCAGACGAACAGTAGAAAATGGCGCTCCTTTATATGCCTGTCACGCCAAAGAAAAAATTTATTGTATCTGTCTGTCAGTTGCATCGGGAAATGGGGTAAATAACCTATGTGCAAAGATAATCAAACTTTTTACTTACGTATAATTTTGATAGAGGCGTCTCTTTCCAGTTTGATAATGCTGGACGGCTGAGATTTGGCTTGTTCCTTTTGCCTGTATGTGACGATATAATCCACTCCGTCTTTGATGGCTTGTCCGATTTGTGAAAAAGTGGACGGCGAAGGATCTCCGCTTATGTTGGCAGATGTGGATACGATGGGCCTGCGAAATTGTCGGCACAACTCCATGGAGAAAGTCTCGGCGGTAATACGAATGCCGATTGATCCGTCAGGTGCAACCAGGTTGGATGCCAGATTTTTTGCCCCGTCGTAGATGATAGTCAGGGGCTTATCAGCCAATTCTATCAAATCCCATGCTATATCGGGAACATCTTTTACGTATGCCTGCAACTTGGAGGGGTTATCCAAGAGTACCAACATCGATTTGGTGTCGTCGCGCTGCTTCAACTCGTAAATGCGTTTTACCGCTTCTTCGTCGGTCGCGTCACACCCGATACCCCAGACAGTATCGGTGGGGTAGAGGATGATCCCTCCTTTCTTTAAAATATCACACGCTTTTCTTATATCTTCTTGCATCGTTTTTTCAAAAAAATATTACGGAACTTTATGGTTTGAGTTTTTGCATTATCACTGCATGATGGAATGAATCTTCCGAGGAAAGCCATTCTTCCAACAATCCTGTCTGCCGGTAACCCGCTTTTGTGAAAAGACCGATACTATTATCGTTATTTTCAGGAATGATTGCATAGAGTTGTTTCATGTTGAGAAAGCTGAATGCGTATTTTTCCAGAATATTAAGTGTTTGTAGCCCATAACCTCTACGCCTCTGCGAATGGTCTATCAATATACCCACGCCGGCTCTCCTATGAAATGGATCAAAATCATAGATGTCGACCGTACCGATAGATTGCCCTGTCTCCTTAAGTGTCACCATCAGTCGTAATTGCTTGTCGACATAGATATCGTATTTATAATCTATAAGATATTGTTTGATAGAATAGCGCGAAAAGGGTACAATGGAAGCACCTTCCTCCCAAACGGAGGTGTCGTTTTCCCAAGTGTAAAGCAGATCCAGATCTTCCGGCTCGGGTGCTCGCAGGCGGAGAGTATTATTTTCCAATAACCTATTCATTGTTCTTCTATCTCTTCTGGTTGGCTTTGTCCCTCTGGCGCTTCGATGATGCTTTGTTCTTCTGGTACTACTGCAATACTCTGTTCATCCGCTACTTCAGTGAGACTTTCCAACTCGTTATACGACGGTTTACAAAACAGGAAGACGATGAACAATACCACCGTAAACCAGAAAAAATTCATATTTCTGGAAATACCAAAAAGGAGGATATTTATTAAAGTCACTACGCTGATCGCGTATAGACGCAGGAAAAAAGCACTTTTATATTTTTTCGAGGCAGCCGTGATTTCCTGTGGACGGCCTATTTTCTTTAACCGGGATGCGAAAAATTTTAGTGAGACAGGAATGGCTATGATGGTAATCATAATTGCGTATCTCTCGGCCGTTACATTGACGATCTCTCTATCTATAAAAAGAGGAATGATGCTAAAAACTACAAGCAGGAAAACAACAGCCAGCAGGATGATATTTCCGAAATAGTGTATTTTTAACAGTCCTACAGTCTTATCCATTGTACTTCTGGTTTTCATTTCGATACGAGTTTATAAGATTCATCGAACGGAGTCCGGTTTAAAATGGAGCGACCCAATGTTACCTCGTCTGCATATTCAATCTCATCGCCAATGGATACCCCTCTGGCGATGATACTCACTTTTACTCCGTAAGGTTGAAGTTTGCGATAAATGTAAAAATTGGTAGTGTCCCCTTCCATCGTGGCACTCAGAGCAAGTATTACCTCCCGGACCTCCCCCGATCTCACCCTTTCTTCCAGGCTTGCAATTTCCAGATCCGATGGTCCGATACCATCGATGGGAGAGATAATACCTCCCAAAACGTGATAGAGCCCTCCAAATTGTACTGTCTTCTCGATAGCCATCACTTCTTTCACATTTTCTACGACACAGATCAATGAGCTATCGCGTGATCTGTCTGCGCAGATATTACATATTTCGGTGTCGGAAATGTTATGACAGACAGCACAATATTTGATGTCATGCTTCAGTCTCAACATGGTGCCGGCAAAATTGGCCACTCTCTGCTCATCCTGACGTAACAGATGAAGCACCAACCGCAACGCCGATTTTCTACCAATCCCAGGAAGATTGGCAAATTCGTTGACTGCATTTTCGAGTAAGGCGGATGGATAAGGACTGTTCATTTATATCACATTTTCAAGTAGTGATGCAAAGATAGTATGATTCAATTTATCGGGCAAATAACTTTTTTAATAGTATAAAATGAAAATATCATAGATTTTTTATTTCAATTTCCTCTTTTGTTAGATATAAGTTTGTAAATTTGCAATTCTATATTACAAAGTGATATTTTTTAAAAAAAGTATAAAAAGTCCTGTTTGTGGGGATCGGCCGACTATCCGGTGATTTTTATAACAAAAGAATGAATATGAAAGTACTTTTGGCGACGAGTAAGCCATTTGCGTTACCTGCCGTGCAGGGGATTCAACATATTATTGAGTCCGCAGGTCATCAATTCCTGAAGTTAGAGAGGTATGAAGAAGAAAACCAGTTGCTTGATGCTGTAAAGGATGTCGATGCTTTGATCATACGGAGTGATATTGTCAGCAGGGAGGTAATGGAAGCTGCTCCCAATCTGAAAATAGTTGTCAGGGCCGGGGCCGGTTATGACAATGTCGATCTTGAAGCGGCTACTGATTGTGGTGTGTGTGTAATGAATACCCCCGGACAAAATGCCAACGCAGTAGCTGAACTTGTGCTCGGCATGATGATTTATGCGCAACGTAATCATTTCGATGGTTCGGTCGGACGTGAATTGAGCCGTAGGCGACTGGGTTTATATGCTTTCGGAAATGTTGCCAAGATGGTGGCAAAAATAGCCAGAGGTTTCGATATGCCAGTGTATGCTTTTTCGCCCACACTTACACATGATGACTTACGAAAAGAAGGAGAATACGGAGTGATCACTGCCTATACAAATAAGGAGTTGTTCCAGAGTTGCGATTTTGTTTCCCTGCACATGCCTTTGCTGGAAGAGACCCGATACTGCGTGGATTACTCCCTTTTATCGTTAATGCCGCAAGATGGGCTTCTCATCAATACTGCCCGTAAGGAACTGGTGATGGAAGACGATCTGATCCGTATCATGGAAGAGCGCCCTGCTTTTCAATATGTCACAGATGTTAAGCCGGATAAACATGAGGAATTTCTACAGAAATTCCCGAAACGTTATTTTTCTACTCCTAAAAAATTGGGAGCCCAGACTACTGATGCCAATAAGAATGCCGGATTGGCTGCCGCTAATCAAATTGTGGCATACTTCCAGAATGGAGATGAACGTTTCAGGGTGAATCGGTGATCAGTCGATGTGCTGATATACTGATGTGTGAATGTGCTGATTTAATAATTTAATAATCTCCTGATTGGCGATTAGATTGGTAATTATAATCTACTAGTCACCACATCTTTAAATCAACTAATCAAATTTAAAATATAACCGTATGCAAAAGTATAATTTTAATGCCGGTCCGTGTGTACTACCCCGTCCGGCGGTGGAGTCAGCCATTGAAGCAATACGTGATTTCGATAATACCGGGATAGGTATTCTTGAAATATCGCATCGTACTCCCGGATGGGAGCGAATCATGAAAGAAACAGCAGATCTATGGAAGGAACTGCTTAATATTCCCGATAATTACCGTGTACTTTTGCTGGGAGGTGGAGCCAGTACGCAGTTTTTTATGGTTCCCGCTAATCTGATGAAGAGAAAAGCGGCCTATCTGCAGACTGGCGTATGGGCTAAAAAAGCCATTAAAGAAGCGAAATTCTACGGTGAGGTGGAAGTGGTGGCTTCTTCAGATGACAAGAACTATTCTTATATCCCCAAAGAGTATACTATTCCGGCCGATGCCGATTATTTTCATGTAACTTCCAATAACACTATTTACGGTACTGAATTGCATGAAGATATCGATAGTCCGGTTCCGTTGGTGGCTGATATGTCGTCAGATATTATGAGCCGTCCTGTAGATATTTCCAAATATGGTCTTATTTATGGAGGAGCACAGAAAAACGTAGGACCGGCAGGGGTCGCTTTTGTGATCGTTCGTGAAGATATCCTTGGCCAGATCGACCGGCAGTTACAGACTATGGTGGATTACCGTACACATATCAGTGATTCGGATAAAAATCGTTCCATGTTCAATACTCCTCCGGTATTTCCCATCTTTGTGATGCATGAAACATTGAAATGGGTAAAGGAACTGGGAGGTCTGGAAGTGATGTACAAACTTAATAAGGAGAAAGCTGCTCTTCTCTATGAAGAGATAGACCGTAATAAACTTTTCGTGGGAACTGCGGCTAAAGAAGACCGTTCCATCATGAACGTCTGCTTTGTAATGAACGAAGAGTATAAAGATAAAGAAGCTACTTTTCTTGAGTTTGCCAAAGAGAGAGGTATGGTTGGCATTAAAGGTCATCGTTCCGTGGGCGGATTTCGCGCTTCGATCTACAATGCCTGTCCGAAAGAGGCAGTAGAAGCACTGATCCTCTGTATGCAGGATTTTGAAAAACAGATCTGATAAATATCTTAATAAGCTATTGGAAGCCATCTCTGCATAGAGGTGGCTTTTTTATGATTATTTAACATTAAAATAATTGCGAAAATAATTGTATTTTACGATAAATACGTAGATTTGCATTATCTATATAAATATAAAAGAATATGGAAAGATTAACTCATCAGGAAGAAAATGTAATGTTGTATGTATGGCAACTTCAAGAATGTGCAATAAAGGATGTTGTGGAAAAGATGGAAGATCCGAAACCACCCTACACTACGGTAGCTTCTATCTTCAATAATCTTGAGAATAAGGGATATCTGTCAAAGAGGAGATTCGGGAATGTGAAAGTATTCAAACCCATTATATCGGAGTCGGCCTACAAAAGGTATTTTTTATCGGGAGTAGTGCAGAGTTATTTTGATAACTCCTACAAAGAGTTGGTTTCTTTTTTTGCAAAGGAACAGAAAATTACCACAGAAGAATTGGAGGAAATTATCCGGCTGATTGAAAAGAATCGGAAGTAAATTCCTTCCTTCCGCGTTATATGCGATTTGTTTTCAATTTTTTAATGTATTACGATTAAAACACGAATTATGATAATGAACACGATGCAATCTCCTGCCTCGAAATATGGAAAATACTTGTTCATTGCTTTGGCATTCTTATTGATTGTGGCGAGTAGTTGTGGAACCCTACGGAAGAAGAGCGACAAAAATGCCGTAACAGAGAATAGTGAAGTTGTGCAAAGTTCTACGTCTGAAATTGAGGGAGAGATCTATGATAGATATGATGAACCACCTCAATTTCCGGGAGGATATAGTGCTTTGGGTAAGTTTTTATCAGACAATATCAGATATCCGGTGGAGGCATGCGATAAAGGTATTCAAGGACGGGTCATATGTCGTTTCGTGGTAGCAAAAGATGGTAGTTTGAGTGGTTTTGAAATAATGCGTGGAGTTGATCCGTTGTTGGACAACGAGGCTATAAGAGTGTTGAGGCTGATGCCAAATTTTACACCTGCCAAGTTGGACGGAAAAGCTGTAAATGGGTATACCTCTATTCCTGTAGTCTTCATATTGAATAAGGGGGAGGCTGAAAAAGAATAGTTGTAGCTGCTGACTAACATGCTTTAAATGATTACTTTGTGTCTTATGCTAAATTGATACATCATGTCACCATTCTTTACATACCTGATACAAATAAATATTGCACTTGCTTTATTTTATCTGTTGTACGCAATAGTGCTGAAGAAAGATACCTTTTTATGGTTACGTCGATTGTTTTTCCTGTCGTCGATTGTTTTTTCACTCCTTTATCCTTTTTGGACTATTCCGTTGCAGGGTGATCTGTGGAGTTTCTTCTTCATTTTACCTGGTTCGGACTTGCATGTATTTGTGGAGGAGCCGGAAATGACGGTCCTGGCCGAGGAAGGTGATAATATAGTGTTTATGATTCCTTGGATAAAGATTATCTTTTTTGTGTATTGTATCGTTACAGCTCTGTTTCTTTTACGGTTTGTGGTGCAACTCCTGTCTATCTTTCGTATAAAAATGAGAAGCCAAAGATCTACCATTGCAGGTGTATCCGTATATACACTAAAGAATGATATAACTCCTTTTTCATTTTTTAAATGGATTTTTATCCATAGTGAGAATCATTCTGACCCCGAGCTCTCGCAGATTTTATTGCACGAACAGACGCATATGCGTCAGTGGCACTCTATTGATATCATGCTTATTGAACAGTTGTTCCTGTTTTCATGGTGGAACCCGTTTATCTGGTTGATGAAACGGGAAATAACTATGAATCTGGAGTACCTCGCAGACAACGGTGTGTTGCGGGAGGGCGTTGATAGCCGGGAGTATCAATACAATCTGTTACGATTGACTTATCATGAAACTGCAGTTCAGATAGTAAATAACTTTAATGTGTCACAATTAAAACAACGAATTATGATGATGAACAAAGCAAAATCGCCTGCATTGAAAGTGGCGAAATACCTGTTGATACTTCCTTTGGCATTATTGTTGATTTTTGCCAATAGTTGTATAAACCAGGAAAGGAAGAGTGATAAAGGTGTGGAAACCGGGAGCGTAGAACCTAGTCCGGCAGATACTTCTCAAATTATTGTGCTTGGGGAAATAGAGGGAGTAGGAGGACAGGATAGTGATATCTTTGAAGTGGTAGAGGATCAGGCCTCATTTCCAGGAGGAATGGATGCATTGCGAACGTTTTTGGTCAACAATCTCCATTATTCCATCGAAGCGCAAGAAAAGGGGATACAAGGAAAGGTGATTTTAAATTTTGTAGTTGAGAAAGATGGGAGTTTGAGTGATATTAGGGTCTTGCGGGGTATTGATCCTCTATTGGACGAAGAAGCCGTCAGAGTAGTGAAACGTATGCCGAGATGGATTCCCGGGAAGAATAAAGGAGAGATAGTGAGAGCACGATTTACACTGCCCGTCGCTTTCCAATTAAAGCAAAATGACGGCAAAAAGACTTCGGCTTCGACTAATGAAGTTGCTTCTGATACACCTTTCGAAATAGTGCAGCAAAGTCCGGAGTTTCCCGGAGGGATAGATGGATTGAATAAGTGGTTGAGGGAAAATCTTATATATCCTGTAGTAGCACAGGAGAATGGAATACAAGGTAAAGTAATAATGAGGTTTGTTATCGAGAAGGATGGTAGTGTGACTAATGCCCAGGTTCTTCGTAGTGTGGATGCATCTCTTGATAAAGAAGCAATGAGGGTAGTGGGATTGATGCCCAAATGGAAACCCGGGATCCAAAAGGGGAAGGCTGTAAGGGTATATTATACTATGCCTGTCGCATTCCAGCTTAAAAACTGATCAATATTTTGTCGTGGAGATATAAAGGTGGGTTTCGTGAGTCAACTCTAAAACTACAAGAATGCAAAATAACAAAACGGAAAGAAGGGTATTACGACAGAGGAAATACTTTCTGGGAATAATTCCTCTTTTGTCATTTATATTGTTGAATAACCTTTTTGCTGCTCAGCATACTCCTCCACCGGAGAAGACAAAAGTTGATCTTGATGATGTTATAAAGGTTGCAGAAGTTGATGAAAAACCGGAATTTCCCGGCGGCCATGACGCACTAAGGAAATGGTTCTTAGACCACATGCCTCCGGTCATTGGTGGTTCCGGAATGCCTGGAAGAACGGTTATCAGCTTTATAGTCGAGAAAGATGGTAGTTTGACTGATATTCAGATTGTCCGCCCCCTGGACCCTTCGTTTGATAAGGTTGCGGTCAAGGTGGTGGAAGCTATGCCCCGATGGAATCCGGGCGTGCATAAGGGTGATACAGTGAGAGTTCTTTATATTACACCGGTTTATTATGAAACAGTGATGGAAGCACCTCAAAAATTACTTATTGATTCTATACCGGTTAAAAGTAATGCTGAGGAGGTTTTGGAGGAGGTGGATTCACCTCCGGAATTTCCCGGAGGTGAAAGGGAGCGGTTTAAATGGATTCAATCCAAGATAGCATATCCCAAAGGAATGATGCATGTGAACATGGAAATGGGCAGGGTAAAAGTAACTTGTATCGTGGAAAAAGATGGCAGCCTGAGTAATATCGAAATCCTTCGGGGAGTGAGTCCCCCTCTTGATCGGGAGGCTCTCCGGGTGATGAAGGCAATGCCCAAATGGAAACCGGGTATACATAAGGGTGATACGGTGAGAGTACGACAGATGGTATCGGTTGACTTCTTACTACCTAACTAATATTCTTCCTTTTAAGAAACAAAATTGAAAGTCAGGTATTTCAGCACGATTTTTGGACGGATAAAAAACCTTCTGGAATGCTTGACCGTAAAAAATCAGATTGATATTTAAATTATTACTTTTTAGTCTATTATTCCTCTCTACAGGCTACTTGTTTTCTCAGCATTCTAAAGAAGTGGAGGATGCGCTACGAAACAATCAATATGGTCAGGTATTGACCTTGTTGGAAAATGAGTTGCCCTCCCGCGAAGGTTTATTGCTCAAGGCACATTGTTTAGAAAAAACATATAACTACCCGGCAGCAATGAATGTTTATAAACAGCTGTTAGGTGATTATCCCGACGATGCGAACCTTATTATCACAATGGCGGAATGTGCATCTCAAATAGGAGATAAGCAGCAATCATTGCGCTACTGGATAATGGCAGATAGTTTGTCACCCGGTAATCACTATATCCAGACTAAAAAATCAATGGCATTCTATCAAAATGATAATTGGAAAGAAGCTATTGAAGAGGCTAAGACGGTTTTTAAGGTAGACTCTGTGCCTTTATTACTTCGTATGGTAGGTGATGCCTATTTGCATAGTTCCAAAGGTGATTCTGCCATTTGGTATTATTACAAAACTCTTGAGAAAAATCCGGCTGATCGTCTTGCTGTGAGTAAACTGGGGAAGATCTATCTCGGAGCAAAATTCTACGATGCTGCCATCGATCTGACGCAATCTTATCTTGAGAATATCAATCCATCTGAACCAATAATCAGTCAGTTGAACGGAATAGCACACTTTTCTGCAGGTAATTATGCAGAGGCTGCACAACGCTTGAATGAGACTGTGGCGTTAGGTGATAGTTCCTATACTACCTGCTATTATCTGGGAGTGAGCTTGTATGGATTGAAGTCCTATTATGAAGCCATACCTTGGCTGGAAAGAGCATATATGAAAAATAACAGTGATGTTTATCTGCTCTATCATTACGGAACAGCGCTTTCCAAGTTATACGACCGTAAGAAAGGAATCGAAATCCTGTCGGAAGGAGTGGCTAAAATCGAAGAAATGAACGCTATGCTGTTTGATTTTGACCGTTCTTTTGCTGATGTTTACAAGCGGTTAATAAATTACCCCAAGGCTATCGAATATTTACAGTCTGCATACCGGCGAAAACCCGATGCTCATTCGTTATTGTACGATATTGCACGATGTTATGAGTTAATGAGCGATAATAACAATGCAATCACTTATTACAATCGTTTTCTGAAGACTGCCCCTCAAAGTTGGGTAAGAGAAGATTATTTAATCAATGTGAATGATTCAGTCGAAATCAACACTGCAGAAACTTTATACCAGATCGCTACCCAAAGAGCTAAAGTTCTTAAGGAAGAATTAGTTTTTCAGGCAGAAGGCGAGAAAAATCTCAATTGAATATATCGTCGATACCTTCGCTTTCTATGATCGGACCGTTATTTTGATAAAAATCGGGAGGATATTGTTGCGTAGTACCCTGGCACGGATTGAAGCCGGGTGGTATTGTAAAGGTGCCGTCATCACTGTAATTCAATTCTTTATCGGCATATATTTTTTGATAGAACAACCCATGAATAGGCAATGCCATACTGGCTCCCTGTCCGTAATGCATCTGGTCGAAATGAATGGTAGGCTCGTCTCCTCCTACCCAACAACCAGATACCAGAGTGGGGGTGAATGACATAAACCATCCATCCGCGTTGTTATCGGTTGTCCCGGTTTTACCTCCCATTTGTCCTTTCAGATTATAAAGCCGGCGTAAGCGGTTACCGGTCCCTCCGTCTATCACTCCTTTCAGCATATCAAGCATCTTATAAGAGGTCGTTTCGCTGAAAATCTCTTTCATCCGTGGGGTATTGGCGTAGACCTCCGTTCCGTTGGCATCTTCAATACGGGTGACCAAGACCGGTTCCACCCGGATACCCCGGTTGATAAAAGCAGAATAAGCACCCACCATCTCGTATATGGAAGCATCGTTAATACCCAACGAGAGTGAAACCACCGGATCTGCAGGGGTCTTTAACCCGAACGATTGGAGCATCCGGGCAAATGCGTAAGGAGAGAATTGATTCATCAGCCATGCCGTAACCCAGTTGTCGGAGTTTTGCAACCCCCATTTTATGGTTACAAATTCTCCGGTGGCCTTGTGCCCATTTTTTGGTGTCCATGGTTCTCCCACTTCGGGTATCAGGGTCACCGGTCCGTGGATCATGCCATCGCAAGGACTCATCCCTTCTTCCATTGCCATAGTGTAGAGGTAGGGCTTGATAGTTGAACCTATCTGACGTTTACCGGTAGAAACCATATCGTATTTGAAGAATTTGAAATCGGGACCACCCACGTAAGCTTTTACATGTCCTGTGAAAGGATCCATCGACATAAAACCGGCACGAAGATAGTATTTGTAATAACGGATAGAGTCCCACGGCGTCATGAGCGTGTCAATTTCCCGGTTTTCCCATGAAAAGACCTTCATTTCGACCGGCTTTTCCTTGAAATTTTTAAGGATCTCCTCTTCATTCAATCCCCCTTTTTTGAGAACTTGATAGCGCTCGCTTTGTCTCATGGCGGTCTTCATCAGCCTATCCACCTGATCCTTGAAATCACTCGAATAGGGTGCATAACTCCTTCCTTTCTTCTCCCTGAAAAACTGGTTCTGCAGATAACCCCCCAAGTGTTCTTTTACGGCTGCTTCCGCATAACGCTGCATACGGGAGTCGAGGGTAGAGTAAATTTTCAACCCGTCGGTGTATATGTTATAATAGGTTCCGTCCGGTTTTTTATTTTTGTTACACCAACCAAAAAGAGTATCTTCTATCCAGGCAATTGAATCTTCCCTGAACTGTTGCCCTTCCCACGACGCGTAGTTTTTTCTTTCCGGTTTTTTGGCCATCATGATCCCGGCCAGATGCTGACGATAATAGGGTGCTACAATATCAACATGGTCGGAACGTTTGAAGTCGAGTTCGATCGGAAGTTGTTTCAACGAGTCTGCCTCCTGTCTTGTGAGGTGCCCCGCTTTGCGCATCTGATTGATAACTACATTCCTGCGTTCTTTGGCCATTTCTGGACGACGCCTGGGATTGTAGACCGTAGGATTCTTCAGCATCCCGACCAGCGTAGCCGCCTCTTCAATATTCAACTCTTTCGGGGTCTTATTGAAATAGGTGCGGGCTGCAGATTCAATGCCAACTGCATTATAATTGAGATCTATTTTGTTCAGATAGAGGTTGATAATTTCGTCTTTCGAATAATGGCGCTCGAGTTTGGCTGCAATCACCCATTCGACCGGTTTTTGGGAAATACGTTCTAATTTATTATTGGCTTTAGGTGAATAGAGTTGCTTTGCCAACTGCTGTGAAATGGTACTACCACCTCCCCCTTCCTGTCTGAGTAATGCTGTTTTAAACACAGCCCTTCCCAGGCCGATAATATCTAACCCCGAATGGGAATAATAGCGTGCATCTTCAGTGGATACCAATGCATTGATAAGGTGTGGGGATAGATCGGAATAATCGACGAATGTACGATTGTTTTTATCCACAGAATAAGTGAAAAGTATTTTTTTATCGGCAGATATTACCTGGGAGGCATATTTATCGATAGGATTCTCCAGTTGGTCAATATTGGGTAGATAGCCTATGACTCCAACTGAGATCAATAGGAAAAAAATGCCAACCCCGGCTACCAGAAGTCCAAACGCACCCCACATGATTTTGATGATGCCGATCTTCAGAAATTTATTTATTACCGTAGGGTGTTTCTTCTTTCCCTTTATTTGCTTGCTCATATTTTATCTTATTCTCCAATAATTTAAAGACACTGAAAGAGTGCGGCAAAAGTACGAAAAACCATTGTAAACAAGAAGGAAGAACTATTAAAAATAGTTTCAATAGTTTTTCGGTACTACGTCATCCTTTTGTCAGAAGCGGAAAGAGAATCCTCCGGAGATATTGAGTCCCTGTGTCGGGTACCCGTACCAGATGTCATATTTCTGAGCCAGCAGGTTGTTTGCCCTCAGATTAACCGAAAAGGCTTCATTGATCAGGTAGAGTGCACCTGCATTGAAATCGTTGATATTATCCATTTTACGGTTTTCTCCGTCATAATAGGACCATCTGTCTCCCCCAAAATAGTAGTTGGCTGTAAGTTTCAGATTGTCGGTCAATTCGAATGCGGTACGGAGATCAGCTTCAAAGCCGGGTTTATTGTAGGCTTTAGGATCATCGATTTGACTCTCATTCACATTAATATGATTCAGACCGTAGAAATTCTTCTTTAGACGCAATGAAATATCGAGAGGTGCCCAGATATTGGTTTGAACCATTCCTCCGAAATGGGTGTGCGATAAATCACCATATACGGGCCTGAGCATTTCACTATGAGGTCTTATAGTGACATCATCTATCTTTTCCTCTCCATTCAGCACCAGAAAATGCTCATCATCAGTCTTTCTGAATCCCCCGAAAATATCAAAACGAAATCCACTTATTTCACCGATCTTCGCACCAGCGACGAGATCGATAATGGAGAAGGAGGATTTTACATTGCCGAAGGGGCGAATGTAACGGGATTCCTCTATCATTTCCAGGAAAGTGTTATTCCTGAATCCCCCGTGGATATTTGCATAAAGGGAAGAATTTTCAGTTACGGATAATTGTAGATTTACGTTAGGAGCTACGCGTGCTCTTGTGTTGCCTGAAAGTTGAAAAAGTATATCTGCACCCAATTTGGCATTGAATCCCTGACTCCCGAAAGTAATGTACGGAGCGGCATTTATCATGAAATAATCGCTTAGATCACCGTTATAGAAAGTAGAGAAAATCTTTCCCTCAATACCAATTTTACTTGATGTGTCGCCGAAAGGCTTTTCAAGTCCCACCAAGGCATTCACCTCATTACCTTTTATCCCTTCTGCGTTGAGTAATTCGCCGAAATCTGTGGAAAAGTTACGGAGACTGATATATCCTTTGTAATTCAACAAATCCGTTTCATGTGATACGACTCCGACTTTGGCGCTCAACACTCCCAGCCGCTGGTTCTCATCGTCATACAAAGGAGCATTCCCGAACCTGTTGCCGTAGTAGTTGAAGAGAGAGTGAAGATAGGAAAACTCCATATCGAGAGTAAGTGCGTCTGCCCGATGGAGGTAGTTAAGACCTCCCTTATTGTCCATAAAATATGCTTTGTTACTCGACGGTTCAACATCTTGTATATATTTTATATCACCATTTGTAGAGTTATGCAGGAAGGAAAAAGAGAGATTATTCTTTTCATTCTCCACCAGACGGTAACCGAATGCACCATCCAGATTGGCATAATTACCCGCATGGAAGGAAAGGTATCCCTTTTTCCGGCTGTAAGGAATCTCCGTCATAATAGTTCCGGGCCGAGGCAATGCTATCTCTAACGGTGGAATTGTACGGCCTGCCCAGGTGGAATAATTGGTGTTGGCTTTCTGAACGGAAGGTTCTCTCAATGCTGGGAGTGAATTGATCTTGTCGGCATCCAATAAGGTGGGATTAAAATCGCGTTCCAATTCCATCTGGCGTCTTAACAGAGAATCCGAGGTTTGGGCGAAACTGCCGGCAGATAATGCCAAGGCTGCTATTACGATATATATTTTCTTCATATGAATATTAATTTTTCACTTTTCATTTTTAGTTTGAAAGTCTCTCATTGATCATTTGTTGGATGTCGGCTTCATTTCCCTTGTAATTTGATTTCAGGCTCTCCAGATATTGACGTGCCTGGAATTCATCACCTTTAGCAAGATAGGTGTCCGAAAGGATGATAAGAGCCCTTGCCAGCCAGTATTGATGAGGTGTTCCCTTTTTCATGAACTCCTTGACTTGCGCTTCGGCACGATCATATGATTTCCACCGGTAATAACTGTCGGCAAGAATGAACTGCGCTTCAGCACCATAAGTGCTACGTGTATCATCGGCCACGAACTGGAAATCGGCAATGGCATTGTCTGTTTCATTGGTCTGCAGGTATGCTTTTCCACGCAGGTACCTTACTTCTATTACCGTTTCGGGTGAAAGGTTGCTGTTAGAAAGGAGATCGGTGGCAGCACGGGCTGCTTCTTGATAACTGCCCAGTTGCGATTGGGTACGCACAATCCCCATTTGTCCGATCTGTTTATTGGTCGCGTTCCGGGCAGAATTTGCCAGTCTGGAATAATCGGCAAGCGCCTGCCGGAAGTTACCGTTGTTATATTCTGCCTGTGCACTATAGATAAGTGCATTGTCGAGGAATTTTGGATTACCTGCATCAATCACTTTTCGGAAGTAAGTTAATGCCAGATCCTGATTCTTTCTTTCGTCTGCGATCATACCCAGATAATAGTTCGCATCACTGCTGTATGCACCATTAGGATAGGATTGAATATATTTTGTCATGGCCGCTTCGGCATCCGTACGGTTACCACGCATATAGACACTTTCGGCAGCCAGGTAAGTGAGTGAGTCCTGTCTTGATGTGGTGATGCGCGTACCTCCCGGAAGTGAGTTGGCATATTTTACGTAGTTGTCAATATCGTTCATATCGCGGTAGACCGTCTCCAGGGAGATCAATGCATTGCGGGCGTCATCTGAACCGGGGAAATTGGTAATCACATTTTTATATGCCGCGATACTTTGTTGATGATTTCCTGTATTGTAATACAACTGACCCAGTTGTACACCACCCTGGCTGGCCAGAGGACTTTTCGGGAAGTCATTGACCAGTCGTTGCAGTACTGCGATGGCCTCGTTCTCCCTATTGAGCATGGAGAGTGCACGGCTTTTCTCGTAAAGGGCATCGTCAAAATATTGAGAGTTGGGATAGCTACGCATCATGTTATCCAGTGCGGTAATCTTACCCTGGTAGTTATGCTGTAAACCCATCACAAAGGCACGTTGATAAGCTGCATAATCGGCAGAGGAGGGGTTGATGTCGGCTGCCTGCGCATAATAGCGTTCCGCCTCATTAAAATTACGGTTAAAATAGTAGCTGTCTCCAATGCGATTCAGCGCATCCGCATATTCTGGTCTATTCTTTATCTTCTCTGCAGAAACATATTGCTGAAAGGCATTGACTGCCTGATTGTATTGTTGCTGCTTGAAGAGGGCATAACCCAGATTATACCATCCGAGAGAATAATTTTCATCGGCGGAGGTGGCACTTTGAGCAAACTGCCGGAAATCGTTGGCGGCGTTATTGTAATTCCCCATCCGGTAGTATGTCTCACCTCGCCAGAAATAGGCATTGTTACGGGCCTTGGCATCCTGATTACCTAAGCTGATGCTGTTGTTGAAATATTGTATTGCCTCGTTCATATTGGAATTGATGAAAGCTTGTGCACCCAACTGGAAAAGCACCATCTGTTTGGCTTCCAGTATCCGTCGTCCGGGGTTATTGATTCGGTTGATTGCATTCAGGGCTGCAGTGTAATCTTTGGTAGTAAGAAATGTCTCAGCTAAAATATCGTTGACCTGGTCTTTGTAAGGAGAGTTTGGGAACTCCCGGAGGAAATTCTCGAACAGGGTAATGGATTCGCTGAAGACGGAGAAATTGGTTTCGTGGGCCAACAGGGCGTAGTTAAACATGGCGGTTTCACGTACCTGGGGGTTGAAATTGGTACGCGTTGCCGCTTCAAAAGCCATTTGGGCCGATTGCTTCTGATTTAGCCGCAAATAGGTCTGTCCGAGTTGGAGTTGTGCATTTTGTGAGAGTTCATCTGATTCACCCACCGCTTGCTGGAACATCTGTACTGCATTGCTGAAACTATTTGTTTCGAAATAGGATAATCCCATGAAATAGGCATCGCCTCTGAGCGGTTTATCCACACCGGCAAGATAATTCTCATAAAAGGATACAGCCCTCGAGGGTTGCCCCAGCCTGTAGTAACCATTCCCGAGAATCCTGTAGCTCTCAGCAAGGTGTTTACTTACCGGATACCTTTGGATGAAAGCTTCCGATAATCTGACGGCTTGTTCTATCTTACCGTCAAAGAAAGTGGCTTGCGCTGTATAGAAAGCAACCTCCTCACTATATTCGGGATGATTTTGCAGTTGTTCAAAACGACGTAATGCCTCTCCATAATTCCCGTTTGAGTAGTCGATATATCCAAGATAGAAAGAGGCCGCATCCCGGTATTTATTGCTGTTTTGCGAAAGCAGGCCGAATAGGCGGGTAGCACCCTCTTTATTTCCCAATTGCAATTGGGTGTAGGCCGTACGGAAACTATAATCTTCCTGTTCCGTCAGGGTGAGGTAATCGAGATCGGTTTGATTGAACCGTTCAGCGGCAGCCTGCCATTCTTTCTTGTTGAAATAGTAGGACCCTATCAGAAAACTGACCTGATGGCGGTGTAGAGTTTCAGGATGTTTGTCGAGAAATGCTTCCAGTATGGCCCCACTATTGTTATCATTACGATGAAATGATGATACAGCCATCATATATGTTGCCTCCTCTTGCAGATAGGTATCGTGACTTTCGGCAACGAATATTTCCAATAGTTGTTCTGCTCCTTCCCAATTACCTTGAAGGAACAACTCCTTTCCCTGATTGAAAAGTTGCTCAGGCTGAGTGTGGTATACCGTCTTTTGTCCTAAGGAAACCTGTACTATAAGTGCAAGGGTAAACAGTAAAATGATTTTCTTCATATCTTGGATTATTTATTCTTTCTTTGATTCTTATTTTGATAATAATTTTTCAACGCCTTTACGTATGGAGACTAATCCGAAATCAGCCGGATTGAGTCTATCCAATGCGATGAACAGCAACTCCGAGACATCATCCTGAGGAGTTAAATGATGGAAATCATTTACATTGCATTTGAAGAAGATATCCACAGTGTGCACTTCAAACCCCGAATATAGATAAATATTCGGAATAGAGAACAGATATTGCGATGAATTTATCAATAAGCCCGCTTCTTCCTCAATCTCCCGGGCCACCGCCTCTTCCGCTGTTTCATACAGGTCGATAAAACCTCCGGGGAGATCCAGTGTCCCTTTAGCGGGTTCTTTCGCCCTGCGCGCGACCAGTATTTCACCCTTGTCATTCCCGATAACTGCCACTACGGCAGCCGAAGAATTGAAGTAATATACAAATCCGCAGTCAGTACATTTCTTCGACTTCTCGTTGTGTTCCACGAACTGCTTTGAACCACATTTCGGGCAAAAACGGAATTGCTGTAGAGGATGTTTCATAATTCAATGTGCCAATGTGACTAATGTGCCAATGTGACTAATGTGCCAATATGACTAATATGCCTAATGTGTTAATGTAGCTAATAATAATTGGTAATTCATTACTTACGCGTTATTTCAACGATTTGCGTCCTGGGTTGTTCCCGGTTCCGTTTGTCGACAGCGGTAATCAGGTTATCGGCAAGTTGGGAGAAAGCTATACCTGTGATACTTTCCGGATGTAATGCAACGGGGCGACCGTCATCGCCACCCTCACGGATACTTTGTACAATAGGTATCTGCCCCAACAAGGCGTAGCCCTGCTCTTCCGCCAGTTGTTTGCACCCCTCTTTCCCGAAGATGTAGTATCTGTTTTCCGGGAGTTCCGCCGGCGTAAACCACGCCATATTTTCCACCAGACCAAGAATGGGTACGTTCACCTTATCTCCGGCGAACATACTGATCCCTTTGCGTGCATCAGCCAGTGCCACCTCCTGGGGAGTGCTGACGATCACTGCACCGGTAATAGGCAGTGTTTGTACCAATGTCAGGTGTATATCACTTGTCCCTGGTGGGAGATCGATCAGGAAATAATCAAGTTCACCCCAGTCGGCATCAGCGATCAGTTGTTTCAGGGCGTTACCCGCCATTGCTCCCCGCCAGACCACGGCATCCTCCTTCCTGACAAAAAATCCGATGGAAAGCATCTTTATTCCGTAGTTTTCGATAGGAACAATAAGGTCTCGCCCATCTTTTTTCTCCAATGCCGGCCCTTCATCTTCCACTCCTAACATTTTGGGAACCGATGGACCGAAGATATCCGCATCGAGCAGTCCCACCTTGTATCCTTTCTGCGCCAACGCTACTGCAAGGTTGGTACATACGGTACTTTTTCCTACCCCTCCTTTCCCGGATGCCACAGCGATGATATTTTTTACTCCCGGCAACAGTTCGGGACGCTCCGGACGGGGTGCTTGTTTCGACTTCACGGAAATATTCCCCTGTATATCGATATCTTTATCGGCATATGTCAAAATAGCTTGCTCAGCCATCTTTACGACTGACTTGATAAACGGATCGTGGGCCTTCTCCGTGATGAGCGAAAAACTCACTTTCATCCCTTCGATACGGATGTCGTCTGCTACCATCCCGGCAGAAACAATGTCTTGTCCTGTTCCCGGATAACGTACGTTTTTCAGTGCGTCGATGATCAGTTGTGGATATATAGCCATAATATTAATGAAACTAATTAGTTAATATGCCAATGTGCCAATATGCCAATGTGCCAATGTGCTAATATGCCAATGTGCCAATTGTTTTGCATATCCCTAAGTTTTATTCTGTCTGGATGTGTGTATAATTTTATTAATTATCTTTTGAACTTCTTTTAGTTTGTCGAATAATGATTCGTCGAATGGATAATCATTACTGTACTTGCAGAGCATTAACCAGTATTCAGTTTCTTCGGCCTCTTTGGCAGCAATCTTGAATTTATGTATAA
The DNA here is from genome assembly GCF_034927365.1 of Proteiniphilum sp. Taxonomy (GTDB): domain Bacteria; phylum Bacteroidota; class Bacteroidia; order Bacteroidales; family Dysgonomonadaceae; genus Proteiniphilum. Next base: position 91,041 of record NZ_JAYFQD010000022.1, read on the forward strand.
AATCTGATTTACTTTCACAATTCTGAGCTTCTCTTACATTTGCTCCAATAGATGTACCACTCTTCAATAATTGTTGTCCAATAACAAATTGTTTATTTGCATTTAGCTTCTCGGTGAAGGCAATAATGTCCAAAGCAAAACTAAAAGTCATATCTATGATAACATTTCCTGTTTTCATTTAACTTAAGTATTTACACATTAAAACATTCATCATATTTCTAAATTGGCACATTGGCACATTAGCATATTGGCACATTAAATTCTCGCATCTCTCCCGAAACTGCGGTATTCATCTTTTTCTATTTCTACATCAGGTTCTGACCATTGATAGTTTTTAGGACAGATAAACCGGATATATTTGATGTTTAAACCACGTGAGAGCCACTGTTGTTCATAGAAGGTGCGGATTTCGAGGATATCCTCATTCAATCCGGAGTTGTAGAGGTCATCCGTCTCAAAGAGGACTTCCAGCCGGTTTTCAGCTATCATTGCCTGTGTGTATGTGTAGAGAAAATTACTGTCTGTTTTTAAATGAATGATGCCGCCCTCTTTCAACATCCTACTGTACTGCTCCATAAAACGGGTGGATGTAAGCCGTTTGTTGGTCTTCTTCATCTGGGGATCGGGAAAAGTGATCCATATCTCTGATACCTCGTTTTGTGCAAAGAAGTGATGGATAAGTTCGATACGTGTCCTGAGAAAAGCCGCATTCGTCAACCCGGCTTGCAATGCCTGGGTGGCACCTGTCCACATCCTTGCACCTTTGATATCAATTCCGATAAAGTTCTTTTCAGGGAATTTACGCGCCAGTCCGACAGTATATTCTCCTTTACCGCAACCCAGTTCTAGTACCACGGGATTAGTATTATCAAAATAAGTCTGCCATTTTCCTTTGTATGGAAAACCGTCTGCTTTCAAAGTTTCAAAACTGTATTGAAACACGTTCCCGTAAGTGGCCATATCCGCGAATTTGGCCAGTTTATTCTTTGCCATTTCAATAATAGATCAGAAATTCATCACAAAAATAACTATTTAAGCGTTAACATCCGAAACTTTTTTGGATTAAGCCGCTTATTAAGGTGGGAAGGAGGATAGGTGGATAGGTGATTAGGTGAAGAGTGACAAGACACACATCATCGAATTATCACATCAGTTCGTATCATTATTCCAAATTATTCTATACCTTTGTCAGATTGAATTCCTAAATAAACCTTATAAATATGAGAGTGAATGACATTATGATACAACTCGAGGCAAAACACCCGGGTGAGTCTGAGTATCTTCAAGCGGTGAGAGAAGTGTTGGTATCGATTGAAGATGTCTATAACCAACATCCTGAATTTGAAAAAGCGGGTATTATCGAACGGATAGTGGAACCCGATCGTGTGTTTACTTTCCGTGTCCCATGGGTGGATGATAACGGTAAAGTACATGTGAATATCGGCTACCGTGTGCAATTCAACGGAGCCATAGGCCCTTATAAGGGAGGTATTCGTTTCCATTCATCGGTGACCTTATCCTCCCTGAAGTTTCTGGGATTTGAGCAGACTTTTAAGAATGCGCTAACGACCCTTCCTATGGGCGGAGGCAAAGGTGGATCGGATTTTTCTCCCAAAGGGCGTTCGCAGGCGGAGATCATGCGCTTCTGCCAGGCTTTTGTGATGGAATTATGGCGCAATATCGGTCCCGATACCGATGTGCCGGCCGGAGATATCGGCGTCGGTGGACGTGAAGTAGGATATATGTTCGGCATGTATAAGAAGCTGGCACGCGAACATACAGGTACCTTTACCGGGAAGGGGATGTCGTTTGGGGGTTCCCGGCTTCGTCCGGAAGCTACCGGATTTGGAGCGCTCTATTTCGTACGAAAGATGTGTGAGACGCATGGTATCGATTTGAAAGGGAAGACTGTGGCAGTTTCCGGTTTTGGGAATGTGGCATGGGGGGCAACCTTGAAAGCTACAGAGTTGGGAGCCAAAGTGGTGGCTATTTCAGGTCCCGATGGTTATATCTATGACCCCGACGGAGTGAACAGGCCGGAAAAGATCGACTATATGCTCGAACTACGTAATTCTGGAAATGATGAAGTTGCACCTTATGCCGAGGAATTCCCGAATGCAACTTTCTATCCCGGAAGAAAACCCTGGGAGCTCAAAGTCGATATCGCATTACCTTGTGCTATTCAGAATGAATTGAATCTGGAGGATGCCAGGCGATTGAAAGAGAACGGAGTGCTGCTTGTCGCCGAAGTCTCAAACATGGGTTGTACGGCCGAAGCGGTCGATTTCTTCCTGGAGAACGAGATCCTTTTTGCTCCCGGTAAGGCAGTGAATGCGGGTGGTGTGGCTTGTTCGGGATTGGAAATGACACAAAATGCCATGCATATCTCTTGGGGGAATGAAGAAGTAGACCGGTGGCTGCACCAAATCATGAGTGATATACATGAACAATGTGTGGTGCATGGTAAAAGCGGCAAGTACATCAACTATGTAAAAGGAGCCAATATTGCCGGTTTTATGAAAGTAGCCGATGCTATGATGGCACAAGGAGTACTATAAACTTTTTTACGGATAAGAGATAATTAATGTGGCGGGCAGTTCAGGATCGAATTGCCCGCCATATAATTTTGCCCCTATTTTATTGCCGGTAAGAGATATTTCCATATTAGGTTGAGTTCAGCCTGCATATCGCCAATATGGGCTGTTGTGACAATAACTGTATCTTTTTCAGGTAGTACAATGATAAATTGTCCATTTGCTCCATCGGCACGATAACCGTTATTGCGGCAGCGCCACATCTGATAACCATATCCCTGAAGCCAGTCGCTATCTTTCGGTTTTATTTTCAGATCTTCTTTCTTGGCCCCTGCAGGAAGAGATGCTATGTGTGAAGTGGTGGCTTCATCGATCCATGATTCGGAAAGTAATTGAACTCCATTCCACTCTCCCTTTTGCAGGAAGAATTGGCCCAGTTTTGCCATATCTTCGGTCTTTATATAAAGCCCCCAGCCTCCGATATTGATTCCTTGCGGGCATTCTTCCCATCGCGCCCCCACTATACCCAATGGGCGGAATAAACGAGGATAGAGATAATCGATCAGTTTTTCACCGGTCACTTTCTGTATGATGGCAGAAAGCATATAAGTGGCTAAACTGTTATAATTGAATTGGGTGCCCGGTTTCTCTGGAATGGGTTCAGCCAGGAATGTGCCAACCCAGTCGTTATTGCTTCGAGTCTTTTCCCTGACAGCATTGGGATCATGTCCTACTGACATTGTCAACAGATGCTTTATTTCCAGTTCTTTTAAATGCTGACTCACGTTGGACGGCAGTTTATCGGGGAAGAATGATATTACCTTATCAGTCACGTTGAGTTTGCCTTCCGAGACAGCAAAACCGATGGCAGTAGCTGCAAAAGTCTTACTGACCGAGTTCATGATGTGCGGCTTATGGGCCGTATGATCTCCAAGCCAATGTGCTGCAACTACTTTTCCATGTCTGACAATCATGATACTGTGCAGATCCTGCCCGCTTTTCTTTACGGCTGCCAGATAGTCTGAAATACCTTTTGAAGAAATCTTTTCCGCTTCGGGAGTACTCCGTGGAAGCGACTTTGTCAGGTCGTTATAAGTGATCAGTTCTATCCCTTTTTCTTTGATCGTCTGTTTGACTTTTTCACTGGTCAATAAGTCTGTAACGCCCTGCCGGTCTTCTGCTACCCCTTCGTAACCAATATGTCCGACGGTTTCCATTTCATCGTTATTCAATGCCGGATGATCAAGAAATATGTAATTCTTCCCTCTTTCGAGTTTATTCAGCATACTGAGGAAGCTTTCTTCTTTTTTGTCCGTTGCATTGGACCCGTCATACCAGACGGAAGTCACATTGTATTTCTCTCTTACTCCATCGCCTTCTACAAATGTAAGATTATATTCTTCAGCCAACTTGTGAACCAGTCCAACCACTTTCGGATCGAAGCGTAGCGCACCCATATGTCCGGAAAGGTGGCTGGCCTGGGGTATATTCTTTAAAGTCAATTCTATTTGTGCCCTGAATTCCTGTTCTATCTCATCTATGTCCCATTTGTTTTCCTGTATGGATTGACCGGGATAAGCCTGATGAGACCCCATCATCGGGTAAAAATAGCCGTTTTCATCCGTCAGGCTTGGACAAGGCGTCAATGGACGCCACTTGATATTTTCCCATTCACTGGTAATGGCCAGGTGTATGCCGACATCGATACCGGGGTTTTCATTCAGCATCCGCACTGCTTCAGGAAACCATGCAGTGACAGGCATCACTTCTACCACAGTCTGGATACCATTTTTATATGCATCTATACAAGCGACATTGACAGAGTGGAATGCTCCCATATCGTCGGAACGTACAATCAATCGCGGATTCTCCTGTGAAAAAAGGGTGATTGTGGTAACGCACGACAGGAAGAAAAATAATATTTTCTTTATTGATGATGTTTTCATATGGTTACAAAGATAGCAGTTCTTTTTAAATTAGGGAGTATGATAACAAAAGTAAAAAAGCGAACCAATCCCTCTACCGTTTGTTTGATTTATATTGGTTTATCATTATTAATTCCTTCAAGTTATGGCACATTCAAATATAGTACATCTATTAGGTAATCAAAGTGATTATCTGCTGAACCACGTCAGTAAAACTATTGAGACGTCGATGATTCATCCCACCGGACCGGATGTCATTGAAAGGTTATGGATTGATTCGGACCGGAATATTCCGACTTTGAATAATCTGCAACGTTTGTTTGGACATGGACGTCTGGCCAATACGGGTTACCTGTCCATACTGCCTGTTGATCAGGGGATCGAACATACGGCTGGTGCTTCTTTTGCGCCCAATCCTATTTATTTTGATCCTGAAAATATTGTGAAGCTGGCACTTGAAGCCGACTGTAATGCAGTAGCATCTACTTTCGGAGTGTTGGCATCCGTTGCGAGGAAATATGCCCATAAGATTCCTTTCGTGGTGAAAATAAACCATAATGAACTGCTGACTTATCCTAATTCATATAACCAGGTTCTTTTTGGTACTGTGAAGGAAGCCTGGAATTTAGGTGCTTCCGCAGTGGGAGCTACTATTTATTTCGGTTCGGAAGAGAGTCGTCGCCAGATTGTGGAAATTGCGGAAGCATTTGAATATGCACATGAGTTGGGGATGGCCACTATTTTGTGGTGTTATCTCCGCAATGATGCTTTCAAGAAAGACGGAATAGATTATCACAGTGCAGCCGATACGACCGGTCAGGCCGACCATATCGGTGTAACTATCAAGGCGGATATCATCAAACAGAAACTGCCGACCAATAATGGCGGTTTTAAGGCGATTGGCTTTGGAAAGACCAATTCAGGCATGTATGATCAATTGAGTTCGGATCATCCGATCGATCTTTGCAGATATCAGGTGATTAACGGCTATATGGGCCGGATAGGACTCATTAACTCCGGAGGAGAGTCCCATGGTCAGAGTGATCTGTCGGAAGCGGTTTATACTGCCGTTGTGAACAAGCGAGCCGGAGGAATAGGACTGATCTGCGGTCGCAAAGCTTTCCAGAAGCCGATGAAAGATGGAGTGGAATTGATACGTACCATTCAGGATGTTTATCTGGATAAGGAAATTACTTTGGCTTGATTGGTATAATTGTTATAGGGTTTCTGTTTACCAATAAGGATTGTACATAAATATTCTTATCTGACCGGTTTATAGCCTCGGTAGTCAACGTGTGAGGTTTTCCGTTCAATGTATGTTTGAATTCAATTTTATCCATGAGCGGTGCTCCATGGCGTATTCTTCATTGCCATGTCTTACAGGATACAACCCCATGCTTCCAAAAACATACCGAGTTGACCGGTGCGTCATTACCAGGCAAACCGTCCGGATTGTTCTTATAGAGTGTAGTAAGAATACGGTTTACGATTTCCTGTGTTTTCTACGGTTTACCCGCATAATTGTAGAAATAGGGGATATGATGGCTCGGTTCGGGTTTTTACTGTTTTGTCAATTTGAGCCTTTAATTCCTGATCGGGAACTCGGTGATCCTGAGAGTTGTACAGCCAAACGGGATCAATTCGATTTCCACCTCTTCTGTGGTGTCGGGGCCTTGTTGGGTGAAATAGGGAACGGAACCGGCCGAGCCCCTGTATTCTGTCCATGTAGGAATTGGTCGGCCTTTCCCTTTGATCGTGATCGGGGCATCTTCCAATGTCCAGGGATAGTTGGCAATGGTAGTCGTTTTCTCTACTTTGAAGTGTTCATTAATAGCCTCCGGGCGGAGTTGACGACTGCTAAGTGCAAAATTCCAGGGACTGTCGGAAGTTACCTCGTAATACCATTCTCCGAATTCATGCACTTTCTCAGGATCCATTGTCTTCTTCTCCCAGTTTTCTTTCATTTTCAGTGCATAAATCAGTGGACCGTGCTCGATCACGGCAGCGCCGTCGAACCAGTAAGTTGCTTCGAGGTGCATCGGTAGTTCGAGTGTCAGTTTATCACCCTGGTGCCATTCCCGGTTAATACGTACGATCTCTCCCTGATAAGCGTCGACCGGGATTACCTCTCCATTGAGACGGACAAGCGGGTCTTTACACCATGACGGTATGCGCAAATGAAATGGGAAAAAGGCTTTCTCCATATTCCTTTCTGTAAAGGAGATAGTGAAATGGATGGCTTCTTCAAATGGATAGGCTGTTTCTTCGGTAATACATACTTCCTTGCCGTTCGCCACTTTCGCCTTTACTTCGGAAGGAGCATATACCAGCGCTGCAATACCGTTATCGGCTGTGGCATACCATAGATTCTGCAGGAATTTCGGCCATCCCTGATGGAGGTTGGACGTGCAGCAGGGGTAGCCGCACAGGATCCCGTGGAGGTTATCCGTATCTTCGTGGGGCGTTACAAAATCTCGCCATTCGCGGCTGACAGCTATCTGATTGATCTGATGATAATACTGTCGGGCAGAGAAATCATCCGTAATCTGGGTGGGTAAGGCATTAAAAGTGATGCGTTCCAGATGATCGGCCCACTGGACATCACCGGTGATCTCAAGCATTTTTTCCAGAGAGAACATCATTTCGACAGCCGTGCACAACTCCGACCCGAGATTCGGGTTACCGAAGCGAAGCAATTCATCACCTGCCCATAAGCCGGTAGGAAAAGCAATAGTCGTACGCATGTCTTTCACGGCTTTTTTTACGGCCTGTATCTGTTTAGTGTCTTTGTTCTGCTGGTAATAGATCACCGGTTCTTTAAAACCCTGCGCCAGATTCACGCAGTGAAGGCTATGCTGGCGTTTCAGATGATCCTGATGGAGAAAGATACCGGTCCAGTTCAGGGTTTGTTGATGGATAAGCTCTCCCAGTTCCAGGAGGAATTTATCACCGGTAATGTTATAGAGCCAATAAACGATCATCAGGTTATCACCCCCGCGTTGTTGTCCCCAGAAAGTCCAATGTCCGAGTGGTGTTTTAGGCAGTTCCTGCAATTGATACCTGAAGTAATTGGTCATAAACGGAATGACCCGTTGATCGCCCGTTGCAGAATAATATTGCTGCATTACCTTTAGCATCACCATCTTGGGCCACCAGTCGTGCGAATTGCCTCTTTGCAGTCCGTGTTCATGTGGGCGGTCGGTATCCGGCCCGAAATAGCCGTTAGGCTTCTGTGAAGCCAGAGTCCATTCGATCCAGGGCTGTACTTTGTCGATCAGGGTTTTATCTTCCAGAATATAAGCCAGTGGAAGCAGTCCGTCTATCCAGTAGGGGCCGCGTTCCCATACATCACCGTCTCCACCGAGCCAGCCGTTGCGCGGGCCCATCACCTGTGGGTAAATTATATCCATGTGGCCGGTCATTCCGGTTACCATACGATTGAGTTGTTCTTCCAGCCAACCGGAAGGTTTGATATTACCAATGGGTAGTTCCATATAAGGCTTTGTCAACAAAGGAGCACGGTTATTAAGATAATTGCCGCTCAGATCTTTTTCTGGAGGGTTTGCTGCTGTGGCAATTGCCGCCACAGTAAATAAGTAGAGGAATGCCAATCCGATTTTTTTCATATTTTTATTGTATCGCTTCAATATTGATTTCCAGAATTCCCACCGCGTATTCTGTCTGCGGTTTCATGAGTAATCGCACCTTACCTGTAATAATCTGCCGTCCCGGATGGACCATATTGAACTGGTCTTTGAAAACATTATAGGCATCTGTCAGGTAAAGAGGAAATGAATGCCATTGTCCATCCTGTTCATACTCCAGAGACCACTCTCTGGGAACCCTGGTACCCCTGGCATCATCAAACCAATAAACAGCAATGCTCTGTATATCGGTCGGCTTATCCAATGTGATCGTGATCCACTGGTCTTTCCCCTGTTGCCCCCAACTGGTCCAGCGCGGTATCTGTTCGTCAGACGAAGAAGAAGGAATTTTGTTGTCGGCTATTGCCACCAGATTGTCGCTATGGTAGGTATGGGAACCTTCTAATGCCTTATATTTACCATGGATTGCCATGTGAAGGTCTACATAGGGTTGTACGTTATCGGATTCAGGAAACCAGACCATCATACTTCCATCATTCCGGTTGTTCCACGCATAATAAGGCAAAAGTACCAGATTGATCTTTTTATTTCCCGACGGATTTTTCTCCCATGCCGTCACTTCAATTCTGGGAATACCATTCATTGGTTTGTCGGTATAAGTTGAAATATGAACCGGGGCGGAGATATCTGTTATGAACACATTGGGAAGCCGATCGTTATTATCCACTCCCTCGGCGGCATATACCAATGGTCCGCGAGTGAGGCAAATGCGTCCTCTGTTGGCCTCCACCTGTTCGATCGATTTGGAGTAACGTAGTGGCATCGGTAGCGTCAATTCTACCACATCTCCCTTTTTCCATTTACGGTCAATAACAGCAAATCCTTTTTTCAGCTTTGCCTTTGTTGCTTTTCCATTTACTTTGACACTCCAACCTGAAGATGCATTATCAATAAAAGAGTATAATTCTCCCGGTACAAACTGGTTGCCTGTCCATGTAGGTATTCGCAGATGCATCGTAAAACGTTGTCCCTTCTTTTCGGGTGTGACTTCCCATCGGATTGTCTCATTGAAGGGATATTCCGTTACCTGTTTCAGGTGAACATTCCCTTTTTCCAAAGCAAGAGTAGTGCTGCTTCCGGCATAAAATGAGCAATAGATTTCATTCGGAGTGGTGGCGTACATCAATCCGGGCACCTGAGGGATCAGCCTGGCCAGGTTGGAAGGACAACAAGCCGTACCGAACCAGGGGGAACGTCCCAGCATCCCATGATTGAAATGTTTGATACCATCTGCTTCCAGGGGATTGAGATAGAAGAAACGGTTGCCTTCGAGATTCACCCCTGCCAGCACATTGTTTAACAGAGCGACTTCAGCTACATCCATATACTTTCCGTCTTTCTCCATCAGGAACATCCGGTGATTGAAAAAGACATTTCCTACTGCGGCACAGGTCTCATCGAAAGCCTCTTTGTTCGGTAAATCATATTCCGGACCAAATCCTTCAATGCCATGTACGGCGCCCAGGCCTCCAGTGATATGCATCCGGGTATCCACAATATTATGCCAGATACTGTCCAGTGCCGGATGCAGAGTCGTATCATGCATATAGACGCTTACATCCGCCATGCCGGAATAGAGGTAGGTAGCGCGTACGGCATGACCCACCGCTTTGGTCTGTTCCCTTACCGGCAGATGTTGCTGGGCATATTCGGGAGACATGGTACCCTGTCCCTCCGGACGGTAGGTCACGCCTCGGATATCGATAAACTTTTTTGCCATATGCAGGTACAGGCTGTCGCCCGTTACTCTGAAAAGCTTTACCAGTGCCAGTTCTATCTCCTGGTGTCCGGGCGCCTGGTTGACCGGCTTCCCATCGTTATAGTTGGGATCGCCTTCAAAAAATACTTTGTTGATATGGCGGGCATTGGCTTCCGCTACCTTTAACCATTTATCCTTACCGGTAGCCTGGTAATAGGCGATGGCCCCTTCATACATATGTCCCATGTTATACAACTCGTGACTGTGGACTACATGGGAATAAGGCTTTTCGCCCATACCACCCACATCATGTTTAGCCACCCCCGTAATGTGGGATTCGTAGTTATAGCCGTCTTCCTGTTGTGCTTCTGAGATAATATCGATGATCCGGTCCATCTCGTTCTCCAGTGCAGGATCACGATCCAGTTGCAATAGATAGGCAGCCCCCTCCATCACTTTATATAAATCGGAAGAGATATATCGGTGGGTAAAAGGGAGTTCATCGGGTATCCCTTTCAGGAAGTTAGCTGTCCGTTTTAGGTTCTCCACTGCCGGTTTGGTCTTATCAAGCGCGAAAGGTACCAACACCTCTTTTTGAGTCTGTAATCGGGGAAGCCAGAAATTATCTTCCAACGTGACTTCATTGAACGGTATCGGGGTTAGTATCTCTTGTCCGTCCGTTTTTGATAATGAGAGGGATAGTGTCGTTATTGTTACAATTAGCAGTTTGCAGCACTTCATAAGATAATATGTTTTATTTTTTTTATTGTGTAAATATAGCTTTTTTTGCCCATAAAGCGGCATATTTGGTGAAAATTCTCCGGATAGAGGTTAAACCGGGTGATTGTAATTGAATGTCTCTTATTTGGTTACGCTATAAGTTTTGAGGTGTTTATAGATTGAGTACCACTTCCTGCTCTTTCTGGTTTCTGCTGATGACAACTGCAAGCCTCTTTTTTTCCCTGGCCAGGATCTTTTTCATTCCATGGATATTTTCTACCGCAATTTTATTAATGCGGAGGATCACGTCATTCGGCTGAAGGTGGTTGTGGGCCGGGCTCTCTTTTCCTACCTCCACGACCCATACTCCCGATTCATTACTAAGGCCGGCAGCGGAACGTTCTCTCAGGGTGGTGATGTTCTTTACCTTCATCCCCCATACCTCCTGAATTTTTTGATTATTGCCGGCCGTCTGGATAAGTTCAGGTATGGGTGCCGGTTTTTTCAGAGCCTTCAGTCCCGGCGATATCACACCGAATTTATCCATATCGAAATTCTTAAATCCGACGGAGAAAGCAAAAGCACCTTCTTTTACACGGAAATCGCCATTCGCAGGATCAACAAATTCGATCTTCCCTGCTATGGAATGTATATCTGTTCCGTTAGCCTGCGCCTTGCTCAAAGACTCTTCATCAGGGAAAATATTATAATCGATCTCTTTTCCCCAGTAGTTTATCCCTATCGGGAAATATTCGGTCGATACGATATTCCGCACAAATATATCTTCGCTTTCAGGAAACCATACATGGGGATGGAAAGAATTGTTGATGATAATATTGTTCTCCACGATCCGATGAAATCCTTCACGGAGTTTCAGACCACCGTTCAGGCAGAGATTATTATAGATATGATAATTGCTGGATCCGTCATCGAGATCGATATCCCATCCGTGGTCACAACGGAAGCGGTTGTTACGGATAACAGTCGTCTTCACGGCATCCACCAGGATCAGTTCGGGATGATTGATCGTGATGTCTGTAAGCGTCGTATAATTGGGATGCCAGTAACGGTCACGTCCCCATGAATTGAACGATCCATGGTCACCGGTTTCCAGCACCGTGTTGAAGACATCGTTGTACTCGATGATATGCCCTCCCCACGTGCCTTCACTTATGTTGATGCCCGCACGGGGAAGATCATAGATGGTGTTGTGGCTGACTGTTATATTCTGTGACATTGATATCTGTACCCCGGCAATCTGTTTCTCCACTCTTCCCAATCCATACATGAGATTATCATACACCAGACAGTTGGCTGGATAATTGTTCGATTGGGGACCTGCTTCCCGATCCATTTCCTCCAGCGGAATAAATTTATTATATTCAAAGCTGGGAGAACGGACGGCATCGGGATCACCGACAAAGCATATCCCGTTTCCACCTGCAAAGGCGATATGACAACCCGAAACTTCATGATGTCGGTTATAGTTGCTAAAGAATATGGCGTTTCCTCCGACTCTGTTGAAGTAACATTTTTTGATGGAGCAGTGGTCTGCACCTTCCAGTAACATGGCTCCTCCCCTGTAAATGGACCAGTCGCTTCGTAGTAACGGTTCACGGGTTTCCATAAATGTCCGCATAGTGTGCCTCAACTCCAATCCTTCGATATGGACATATTCCACCGGTTGATTTTCATCGCCTCTCCATTCAAACAAGTGGGCTATCTGAGGGGTTTCAAACAGGGCATTGTTGATATCCATTCCCTGCGGAGGGTAAAAATAGAGCATCTTTTCTTCCTTCTCGTAGAACCATTCATTCACACTGTCCAACTCTTCAAATATGTTCTCCACAAAGCGGCGCTCAGCATGCATCCCCATCAGGCGGTTGTTCTGCCATCCACCTTCCAATTGCAATTCGTTATTGTCATTCTTCTCTTTTATGATCCAGTGATAACCTCCCCATTCATGCCGATGTAAGGCATGTATATATCCTCCGGCAGGATTAGTCCAGTTTTTCACCCTTTCAGGTTCCACCGCATCAGCGGCAATCCCGTTATAATAGGTGGCATCCGGATCATAATTGGGATAGCGTGCCATATGGCATAACTCCCCGTTTACAAATAACTGGTCAAAAATAAATTCTTTGTTAACAGGCGTTCTCACGATATTATTTCGGTAAGTTTCCCATTGTAAGCCCGATAATGGTTGAGCCCCGCTGATGATTACTTTCTCGCCTTTGTAAGGCTGTAAAGTTAGCGGGGCATTTTTTTTGCGGCTATCGTCTACACTAAAGACAACCGGTTTATCCAGACAATAAATCCCTTCCCGTACGTAAATCGTTACTCTCCTGTTTCTCTCTTGCCGGGCTGCCTCCTTTGCCTTGTCCAGCGTTGCAAAAGGTTGTTCAAGGCTACCGGGATTTTCATCATCCCCGGTAGACGAGACGTAATAGCATATCGTGTTATTACAGGAGTAAAACAGCAATAACAGGAACAGACTTAATACCGGAAGTACTTTCATCAGTTTTCTTATAGGATTTGTTCTGCCACCTGATTGAAATATTCTATCGATTTTTTTATCTGCGGCAGGTTGTTTTCCCAATCGGCTTCGTATTCGATGGTGAAATATCCTTTGAACTTTTGTCTCTTCAGTTCTTCCATCATCCCTTTCACGTTGAGAATACCCTGGCCCCATATTACATCCTCAAGAGTTTGTGCTTCTCCCTGCGGAGTGATGTCTTTGAAATGTAACGCGATAATCTTGCCGTCGAGTTGTTGCATCGAAGTGATAGGATCCAGTCCCATTCTTTTATAATGTCCCACGTCGACGCAAGCACCTAACAGACCGTCTCTGCCCCCTATGCTGCCCAGTAATATTTCCGGACTCCAGTAGGAGTGCTCACTGGGATGATTGTGCACAGCTACTTTGATCTTATTCTTTTTAGCCAGTTCTTCTACCACGTCCCAGTCTTCACGTGCCGGTTCGGCACTGATAAATTCCATTCCCATCTTTTTTGCAAATGCAAAGATAGGTTCCCATTCTTCTTTCCGGGCAGTCCATACCCCGGAAGAGATGATCGTTATGTTTCTGGCTGCGGCTTCTTCCTTCAATCTTTTCTGTTGATCATCGTTCATTTGATAACCAAATACCGCTTCTCCAAAACCCTCTCCAAGTCGTTGTCCGGGATAGATCTCAATAAACCGGATACCCAGTTCCTGTGTCTTGTCCAACGATTCCATCACTGTAAAAAGATGGAATGTATAGGATTGCATCGATAAGTGCCATCCCTGTTGCTCTGCTTTTGTCTTTGTACTGTCTTGTGTGCAACCTGTAATTGTTGCCATGCAGAGTAATACGATCACTGCCATTCTTGTTGTTTGCATATGTAAATTATTTTATATTTAAATATCTCTATGATGTTTTATACTATTTTATTTGTTCAGTAAGCATTTATTCCCTTATTGTCTATTATACCGTTGAACCCGGGGCCTCCGGCACCAACATATCCATAACTTGCCCCACTTTCATCCGGACTTACCCAAAAAGAATAGAGCTTGCCATTGGTTAAATTGAATCTAAAACGAACCGGTTTATTGGCCAGTCCGGACAGATCTGCTCCTGATTCCCATACTACTTTATATAAAGTTTTATCGGTATGGATGGGTTCGGATGTAAGTTGATCCATAACTATACCATTTTCATCCAATACTTCTACTAAAAGTTCACCTTCGGGACAGTCGGTATTGACGAATAAGAATTTTCCGGAAAAGGTTACTGGCCGGGTTAATAGGGTGCCCGGTTGTTTCCCGGTCTCCATGGAAGCAAATCCATCACGGCGAAGGGTAGCCATGCCAATGGCACCTCCCTCATACATTCCATGAGTTCCATCGGGGGCTATACCTGAATAGCCGCAATATGGAAACCAGAGTTTATCACCCATTACCAGGCACACTCCTTGTGGAATATTGATAAATGCCCTATCCCAATCACCATCACGATATGTGCCTTTTATGAAACTATTCCTGTCCGGCCTATACCAGTGAAAGCCATCACGACTGAATCCCAGTTTCATTTCGTTATATTTTGGTATTTTCCGTTTTTTTGCTATTTCATTCGAGGGACCGAGATGTATCTGGAAAGCTCCCAAAATAAGACTCTCGTAGGCAACGCCATGTAAACTATATAATTGGGCTTCATTCCCTATCTCCGGGTGGGGTTGATCCAATCTATCGGCATTTACCCAAAAAACAGCATCATTGAAATTCCCGGACTTTTCCAGAGTATCTCTTTCCACATAATACCTTGAACGATATAGTCTCTTTTCTATACGGGGAACATTGTGTTTAATGCTCATCACCCATATCTTACGGAAAGGATTATAGAAAAATGAACTATAATCATTCGACTTACCAAGCGGAATGCCTCTAGACCAGGATTTACCATCTGTTGATTTATGTATCGCATTTTCCCAAAGTGCATTGATGAATGGCACATTGGGATCATCAATTGGTTTAGGTTTTATCTGATCGATCCCCATGATATACCAATCGTTTCTGCGAGAAAGACTATCATATTGGAGCCAAAATGCATTTATATGGGCCACCGGTTTTTGTCCGGTCAATTCCAGATGCCAATCTGTAAGATTTTCGCTTACTGCGAATGTTAGCGGATTTTCATTTCCATTTGCATATTCTTTTCTGTAAACAGCTACGAATTGACGATTGACAAAATCGTAAAATACCCCTCCTTGTCGGAATGCAGCTTGAGTGATAATAGGATTGTTTTCATATTTGGTAGCCTGATGAAAAACCCTTTGAAGGTTAGTTTGTTCAATCAGGAAATCATCAACGAAGAGTTGTCTGCCAATATCGATAGGTATGACAGAAGGAGGGTTATCCAAATAGGGTACATCCATGGGTTCATTAGAAAAAGGATTTCCTGTTTTGGGCGGCCATACGTTTGGGAGAATAATACCGTTATACAGCAACTCATTTTGCTTGCTGGTTGAATAGTCTATTGAATAGGGAAAGGGTGGGGTAGCTCTCTCCGTTTTGGAACTATGCTCGTAAACCTGGTTCCGTCCAATTTCCCCAAAGGTCTTTAAATAAACCGGATCCTTCTGTTGCGCATGCAGAAAAAACAGGTTCAAAAGGGATAATTGTAGTATTGAAAAAAGAAGGATCTTCATATAATCCATCCGGTTTACTTTTTACAAAGAATCTATTTTATCACAATAATCATGTTCCCGGATGAGACCGGTTATCATGCTCGTTTGTTTTCTATCCTTTTATTCGTTTGATATATAGTTTTTTAGTCCTTCTCCATATTCTTCTAAAAAGGATGTATCACTGTAACGGTTAAAATAGGTACTGTCCATATAAACGCCGAAGCTTGTGACATGCTTTATACCGTATCGGGCATAAGTATCTATATCGGACAGGAATACCTCCTTATTCCATGGCAATTGTCTGGCGGGCTTCTGCCATCCGCTGAATAGGGATACATCCAGCCAATATTCCAATATTTGGGCAGTCCCTGACGGAAATACCTTTAAATTCTCTTCCAGATATTTGAGATAATCTCCATGGCTGATGTGACTATCTCCACGTTTTGCAGTAACATCCCGGATTGGTTTTTCCCAGGTTCGCTGGAACGGAGCGAACTCCAAAAATATACCTTCTTCCGGTTTGACTTTCACCGGCGCCTGAATGGTATTATGGTAAGCTAAATGAGCCAAAGAGACATTTTTACCGAACTCTTTCCGCAGTTCTTTTATCAGCCTGTTTTCCAATATCAGGGCTTGTTCACTGTCGGAATATTCTTTACAATGGCGACAAGAGCACATGGGGATACCATCATCAATCCAGTAAAAGAAACGGCCTGTAGTAGGAGTCAGAATGCGAGCATAGTTGATTGCGTTCCTGGAAACGGTTGCTAACGCCTCTTCCGAATGCACACAGAGGTTATAGTCTGCCATGCGCTTCCCCTCTTCATTCATCCTGAACATAGTCGAATCATCGGCAAAAAGTTCTCTGGGTAGAAGATCAGCCATCGCATGTAATTCATATTCCACCTCTATCCCATACTCCTTGCATTCTTTCAGGAACTGTTTTCCCCTCTCTGATAAGATAAATGATGCGACTTGGCGAGGTGTAATGTGCGCGGCAATAGTATTTATGCCGACTTCCCCGGCCTTTTTAGGCCAGGGATAAGTGCCCAGATCATTCACATCCAGAATAATACCTCTGGTCTGGAAATGACTTGCTTCTGATGGCTTATTGGAACAGGAATAAATTCCCGGAAACAATATCAGAAAGCAAATCAGTAGCCTGATAAATAGCCAGGGGTTGTTTCTTTCAATCATCATTACTGTTTTTAGGATTGGCAGGTTGAATAAATTAGGTAAATTGGCCCTGTTATTTCCCCTCCGGTTCAATACGGAATGAGAAGGAAACGGGGCTGTTTACCGGAATCATATACTTATCCAATGGACGCGGACCGCAGCTTGCATTCCCTAACCCTTGCTGTATACAATCGATATTGAGATAAATTTCCGGTTTTCGGATCTTATCCAGGTTGAAATCGTGTGTCGCTTCAACCAGTTCCTTGTCTCTGAAATGCAAGGCGCTGAAACTGAATTTATCTTTTGACGTTATCCTTAATCCGGTTCCTTGTGTATCTGTCAATGTCACCCAACGAATATCCTCGCGGTTACCCATGGTTTGCGTACGGACATAATGCTCGGCCTCCATCTCCTTCGGAGTGGTGTTGTATAATCCTACATAGGCCGATTGTATACGGTCGACGGCATTCTCGTGCGGGCCATAGCCATAATATTGTATGTTCTCAAAATCCTGAGGAAGCACGATCTGCAGACCGAGGCGACGGACGATATCGGCACGATCGGGTTTGGTGAAGTCGGCATCTACATCGATCACCCCGTTCGAATAAACAGTATATTTGACTGAATAATTGATCGTGACGGGATTCCTCCATTGAATATCGGCATTATTCATCACGAATAGGGTAACATATTTCCCGCTTTCGTCCACCTTGTAACTTACCATTGGACGACGGTAAGAGGTGGGATGATAAGCCTGATCGGTATATCGGTCGTTATCGATACTGCGATACCAGTTAAGCTGAAAACCGTTGTTTTCGTGAATCATTTCCTTTTCAGCGTACTTCAATGAGTGGAAGATGCCTGTTTGCATGTCGAACAGGGCGCTGAATCCTTCTCCGGAGATATGTAATTTGTTTTCCTGATCCACCTCTATCACTTCGATATTTGCCAGAGGAGCAGTATATACTGCTTTTATTCCGGGACGGGTATTGAGCGCAAATTGTTCGGTGGCTACAATATGGCCGGTATCTGCCCACCTTGTTTTCTCTTTCAACGTCAATCTGATATTCAGGAAATACTCCTTGTCGTTATTAAATCTTACCGAATAAGGTATTTTTACAGTCCCGGCACTTTTAGGCGCAACATCTATCGGGTCTATTTTTCCCGATTGAACGACGATTCCATTCTCCACAATATCCCAGGCAATATCGAATTCATTCAGGTTGGTAAAATCGTACCGGTTGTTAAACTTTACTTTGCCTTCGCTTATAGCGTCGGGAAGTATCCTGATGTATTGATATACCTTCTTCAACTCGATTAGTTTCGCGGTAACACGCCTGTCGGGAGTAACCAACCCGTCGGCACAGAAATTGCCGTCGTTGGGACGATCACCAAAATCACCTCCGTAGTAAAATTGATTGGCCGGCTTTCCAAACATGTTCAAGCCATGATCTGCCCATTCCCATATACATCCGCCGATCATACGGCTCGATTCATTTTCGATATAATCCCAATACTCGAACAGATTACCGGGAGCGTTACCCATGGCATGGGCGTATTCACATAAGAAGTAGGGCTTTTCCGTCTGTTCCCGGTCGAAACGGTTCATACGCGGAATATCGGGATACATGTGTGAATCGATATCGGCTGTACTGTTTTTACCTTCATAATGGACGGGACGTGTGGGTTCCAGTTCTTTTGCTTTTTGATACATCTTGTCGAAATTTGATCCGGAACCGCACTCATTGCCAAGTGACCAGAAAATAACCGAAGGATGGTTGCGGTCGCGTTGGATAACTCTGGTTATGCGATCAACAAATGCGGGAGCCCATGACTCTTTGTCGCTGATTGAATGGTTTCCATGACATTCCAGATCAGCTTCATCCATGATATACAGTCCGAAATAATCGAACATGGCATACATTTTCGGATCATTGGGATAGTGGCTGGTGCGTACAGTATTCACATTGTGTTGTTTCATCAAGAGGATATCCTGCATCATCGATTCAACATTCACCGCTTTCCCTAACTGGGGATGCTCGTCATGCCGGTTTACTCCGCGGAAGAATATCTGGCTGTTGTTGATATAGACCCGTTTGTTTTTGATCTCTATATTCCTGAATCCGAATTTGGAAGCCAGTACTTCGCTTACTTTCCCTTTTTCGTCTTTCAAACTTACGATAACGCTATACAAATTCGGTTTCTCGGCCGACCACAATTGAGGATTTTTTACCTCGGCTTCCAGGGAGGCTTTTTGTTCGACACCCCCTTTTAGCTTATCAATCGTTTTTGATAACGTAGCGGCATTCTCTCCAGATGGATCAATCAGCTGGATTTCAATAGAAGTTACGTTTGAAGCGGATTTAGCATAGTTTTTTACAAAAGCATCTGCCTTAAACTGTGCTTTTGAGTAATCATCGTTGGAAAAGACCGATGATAAATGATAATCTCGCACATGAAGTTTGGGAGCCGCGTATAGATATACATCACGATGAATACCGCTCAGGCGGAACATATCCTGGTCTTCAATATAGCTGGCATCCGTCCAGCGATATACCTCTACGGCAACCACATTTTCTCCGGGCTTTACATATTGGGTTACATTGAATTCCGCATCGTTATTGGCGCCTTCACTGTAACCTACTTTCTGACCGTTTATCCATACATAGAATCCACTGTAGACACCGTTGAAATGCAGAAAGATTTCTTTACCGTCCCAGTTCTCAGGAACGGTGAAATTACGGCGGTAAGAGCCTACGGGATTGGGTTCCTTTTCATTGGTATAACCTTTTTGCGGAAGGATTACCGATGGCTTGTTGGCAAACGGATAAGTGATATTGGTATAAATGGGAGTTCCATAGCCGTGCATCTCCCAGCTTGAAGGTACCGGAATTTCCTTCCAGGAAGAGACATCGTAATTCATTTTATAAAAATCCTGCGGACGTTCAGAGGGTTGTTTTACCCAATTGAATTTCCAATTGCCATTCAATAACAGGAAAAGCTCGGATTCTATCGGTTGTTCCCATGGTTTTTCAAAATAAGCACTTTTTTTCAGGCTTTCAATCGACGAGAAAGGAATATAAGTAACATGCCCCTCTTCCTTATTGACACCGAAAATTGCTTCGTTTTCCCATTCATGGTCTCCATGTATATTTTCCGGCGGCATTTTTTCATCAGTAGCTTTGAACTGAAAAAAAGAACTCTGACTCGCGGATAATTTCAGTACCGTACCTGCTTTTTCATTATCAAAAGCAATATTGGTTCCGTTCTTGCTTGATTTTATCTCGAAACCATTTCCTTTCTTTACCAAAATCCAATGTTGATTATCATTACTTTTGCTATAATCCCAAACAGAAAGTTTGTTCTCCCGTTCACGGGAAGCGCCTATATCGAAACTGGTAGATGTAAACGGATTATAAATAACATAGGCATCTCCATTTTTCACAAACCTCCAATATTGACCCTTGGAAGCCTTGGATTCCTTTTCCAGGTAAACATGAGAATGATTAGAGGGATCCACCCTGTTATCGAATACCAGTCCCGATGGACTGACTATTTTATATAAAACCGATTCTTTTAATTCCTGCGCATTCGACAAGAAGTATAAAGAGAAAAAAAGGAGGATAAGAGCTAGTTTTTTCATGTCCTTGTTTTTATTTATTTTATTTGCATAAAAGATGTCTCTCTGACAGATCGCGCATTTGTCTAAAATTATGTTACAAGCGACAAAGATAAAAAAACTTTATAACATTCTAAACCTGGTTGGCAAACTGGACATGATTATGAAGGATGGCAAACAGATTGTGATATTTATTTCTTAATTTGAATTTCCAAAATCTGTTTATCTTTTAATAAAGTATTTTGTAAAGCTACTCCTGAGCGGTATGAAAAGAAATAAATTCGACTCTCCATTAATCCGGTCTATGCTATTCGAACTGCAAAGCTACATCACTTCAGAGATATGAGCAAATATATATATTGCTAGTATTCAGTTGAATAATAAAAGTTGTCATTCAATGATTGACTAAAACCTGTTTTTTAGAAAGTAATACCTTTTCCAATTCGCTATAAGATACATCCTGCACGTCGATTTTGTGCTCTATCGCCATTACGGCAGCGGCGGCGGCTGATTGTCCGAGGATCATAAATACGGGTTCCATCCGGATCGAACCGAAAGCGATATGAGAGGATGACAGGCACACGGGTACGAGCAGGTTGGTGCATTCTCCTTTCCGGGGCACGATTGATCCATAAGAGATTTGGTAAGGTTTCTTGGGATGCACCCCTATATCTCCTTCATTTTGTACGTACCCTTCCACTGTTACATAACGCTGTACATTGTGAGAGTCCATGGTGTATGACCCCATGCCTATCGGATCAGGGACTGAAATTTTTCCGAGAACCTCATTCTCTGTAGTGACATACGCGCCAATCATTCTTCTTGCTTCCCGGATATACAACTGATGTGGCCAGTTCCCATTGTCGGTGAATTCATCCTTTGCCAATCCCCAGTTCTGCATTCTGTTTCTTATCTCTTCAGGTACACGTTGATCGGTCGATACGAAATATAATAATCCTTTTTGATAGTTTTCGTGTTCCTTGATAATCTCTTTCCGGCGTTCATATGATGCTTCGGGATAGTCGTAGTTCATCCCTATATAATCGGTACTGAAGGGACCATGGTTATTGGTATCTGTTTTCCTGTTAGGAATTATATCATATTTTGCAAACCATTCGTTCCATCCTGACTCGAAAACCCTTGCAAGAAGTTCATAATTGGAAGCGTCATACCCTTCTGGTTTTTCAAATGGCACGCTGTTTTCCGGATGGTTACTCATGCACAGTCTGAAACAATAGGCTTGGATCTTATCGTCGGCACTACAATTGGGTTGTATAGGTTGAACGGAAATGTAGGGGAGTAGGCCACTGGTAGAATCTCCCGGAATCACATAGGGATCAATTTGGGACTTGAAATAGTGGCCGTGATGGAATATACCTGCTTGAACACCGTTCCACTCTTCATTGTATTGAGAACATGGTTCTCTTCCTACGGTATAAGTGATACCTGCAGAGGCCATCAGATCACCCTCGTAGGTAGCATCGATAAAGATTTTCCCTTTAAACTTCTTACCTGAAAGAGTGGTAAGGGAAACAATCTTATTGTTATTGACTTCTACTCTAGTCTCCCTGTCGAGCCACTCGTCCCTGTAAACCGTGATATTGTTCTCCCTGATAAAGTCTTCAAATACCTTTTCAGCTACATGAGGCTCAAAAATCCACATGGTTCTGTTCTCCCCGTCCATGGCTACCGTACCTTGCCCCTTATTGCCATATTCCGAGTGTTTCTGCCATTTCCATGCTATGGAATCATTATAATGCAACCAAACACGATGATAGAATTCACGGGCCAACCCGCCGATAACCCCTTTATTACCGGTATCGGTGAATCCTAATCCTCCGGATGTGAGTCCCCCAAGGTGATTGTCGGGGGAGACAACGATGACACTTTTTCCTGATTGTATGATTTCTACGGCTGAAATTACAGCAGCGGAAGTACCGCCGTAAATGATTACATCTGCACTGAATTTATCCTTGCCACAGGATAAAAAGGAAAAAGAAGCAACCAAAAGGAGAAAGAAGGACTTAATCGTTTGTATCATATTGTTTTATTTATAACGTTAATATTTTTTAATGAAAGTGTGATTGATTCTTTTCATCTCTTTTTCTGCACATCAAAATTATCAAATACTTTTAATTAGCATTTTATGGGAGAATTGGGCGTAGTGCCCTTCTAATCCATTCGCATAACTTTTTAGAATGGTCTCTCCCAAATTGTCTTTATCTCCACAGGCAAAGAGCGCGTGAGCCAGGTGTATTTCCTTCAGGGCACTATTTCTTACAGTCGTGTCGTTAGTCGAAGGAATCACTTTTCTTCGGGCATCCCGATAGGATGAGAGATGGTGGTAACGCATCCCCGGATGCATTAACAGATTATAGAGGACCGGGACAGCATCTTTACTTTTTATCTCACCCAAAGCAGAAGCTACAGCCCTAAAATGAGAAAAAGTATTTTCTGGCTTTAAAAGTGCTGCTTTCTCAAGAATAACTGGAAGAGACGCTTTATCTTTAGATTTTCCCAATGCAAATAGTAAAGAATCCATACGGCTCATACTGGGTCCGAATTGTCCCATTCCCGTATAATTCCATCCGACATCCCATTTTTCGTTTTTCTTTATTTCGTCGGCTATCACATGAGCATAAGAATTGTCTCCCAACATGCATAGAACTGAGGCATATATAATCAAATCATTTTGCAAAGAGGTTAATTCTATCTCTTTTTTTATGGTTCGACGACATTTGTCATGATCGCTCAGCAATACTTCCAGTCCTTTATAGTTCTCTTTTATACTTTTGGCGGCTGTAGAGAACTCATTGTCACTATATCCTTTGAATGGTTTTTCTTTTAATATACGGTCGGGCAGGTTACCAATCTCTACAAGGTGCTTTTGAATTTTTTTGATGTTTATTTCTCTGAGAGACTTCTCTTCTTTTATGGCTGTTGCAGCGAGGTATCCTACAGAAAATCCTTGATTTTGCAAACACGACTGCATCCGGATGACCGGCATGGCATCGCGATCGGCACTTGCTCCTAACCCGGTCACAATAATTCCGTCCATCCCTTTTGGAAGTAATGCCCGTAGTGGTACATCCGCATCGTAAATTGTATGTCTTGCTTCGGGAGGAGATAGTATAAAGTAGGGGTCTACAATCATGCCGTGAGTATCAAAAGAACTCATGTGGTATGAAATCGTATCGGGATATCTACGTTTGCTTATTACATCATATACTGATACAGTGCATTCGCCGACCATTCGTCTCCTTTCCCTGGTCTGGGGAAGTTTTACCATGTCATAGTTCCCGGTAAGTTTTTTCTTGGCTTGTACATAAATACGACTTATATCCAAAACGTCGGAATCATCTATAAAAGCCCAGTCATTATTGTTATAGAAATCCCCAGGCTTCCACGAACCCATGCCCGCTCCCTGTACGGCTACATTCTCGCCGGTATAATTATAATCAGCCCCGGCAGCTATGGCCACATCAGCACTACCCGTACTGTCAATGACAATTTTTGACAAAATAACTCCTCTTCCATATGGGGTAGTGACAACGATTCCCGATACCTTATTATTTTTTACAAGAGCACCACATCCTAAAATACCAAACCATAAATCTCCACCAGCTTTTCTTAATTCTCTACGGAAGAATTCCTGCTTCCAATCGGACAAGTGGTCATTTTTCCAGTTCTTAAGCTGTCGTGGATGATCCAGGGGCGCCATAGCACGTACGCCATGGTCTACCTCCGATGAAAATCCCTCCCTATATCCGTCCCAATATCGTCCAATTAATCCCAGGGTCATGATACCACCCAGTCCATGCAGATATTCCAGGACCAAAGTCTTAACACCCTGACGGGCTGCAGATATTCCGGCAGGACCACCGGCTGTACCCCCACCCATGACAATTACATCGTAGCTGTCCAGGATCGGTAAGACATCATTTGGGGATGTTACAAACCCTTGGTGCAGCTCCTGACGAAGAGGACGTAATAGTTCTTTTATCTCACCCTTAGAATCTCCCTTTATGGCAGGATTATAAACTTTTAATTCACTATTTAACAGATTGTTTTTCAATGATAACGCAACGGTCTCACCTACAATAATTCCCAATGAAGTGCCATGTACCGGTCGCATGATTCTATTGGCTGTTTCATTCGGTATATCTGCCGAAGGTCCTAAAATCCATAGATTCTTTATCCCTTTAGGCTTTAATGCCTCAATAGGAATTTCCGCGACAGATGATACCTCTTTACTGACTCCTTTCTCGGAAAGGATAGAGACAAAAGGTACATATTCAAGAATGTCTGAACTGTCGCTTTGCTCCGGTGTCCATACTTTATCTCTGATTATTTGTTCAATATCCTGCACTATGGCATAGGAATCGTTTTCAACGTGCATCTGAAAAGAGTAACGTACTACGGGTAATTGTTTATTATTCACCGTAATGGAGTAAGATATTTTTTCTGCTTTGACATCAGGTATGGATTGAATTTCACTCCCGACGGTAACAAAATTGAATGTGTATTCCCTAGCTTTGAAATCAGTGAATTGTGCACCGGCAATTCGGGCGACAGAGGCTACATGAGTTGCATCAATAATTGCCTTGCAACGGATAGCCTGTCGCCCAGACCTGTTTGCAATCACTATTCCGGAAGGATTATTCGCCTGATCGACCAGAATATTAGTAACGTAGCTGCTATAAAGAAAATCGACATCATAGTCAATTAACTCATTTTCCAGTTCCGTTTTAATGTAAAGAGGTGTCGGATTTTTAGTCTGAAGAAACAGTCGTCGGCTTAGAGGATTATCGGGTTTCTCGTTTTCATTGCACACTATTTTAAATGAGCCGCATATATCATCTCCCAAATATGAGAGAGGTGCCACAAGAAATACTTTGCTTCCTGTTCGGGAAGCGGCGCCTGCTGCTGCTACCGCAGCGGAAGTCCCTCCCACAATCACGATATCCACGTCTTCAATTATCGGTATTTTCTTTTCTCCTTCCATGATATATCCTGAGTCCGGCTTTGTGGCAGAAGCAAAAATCTTATGGGCATTAGACATTTGTCCTGTCGCTGCCAATGTTCCTCCCAACGTTGTCAACTTGATAAAATCCCGTCGTGTTACCATTTCTTCTAATTTTTTTTTGTTTAGACAATTACATTTGTCGTATTAGCACAATATGGATCCTACTCGATTATTAAAATGGACCCCTATCAAGTCCTGTAAAAAGGGACAGGACTTGACAGGGTGAATTCTTCAATTCATAATCTGAATGGATATTGGTTAATTTAAATTTGCGATGGAATAAACCTCTAACTCAAATAAACGGACCTGGTTATCCGGATAATTAGAAACGAAGAGTCTTACCTTATCGGTGACAACCTCTTCAAAGGTCGCACCATAAGAATGATTAGTATTATTTGATACATCTACTAGGGTTATCCATTCACCATTCTTATTTATCTGGAACATAAAGTTTTTAATAGCCATATTGGGTGCGTCTCCACTTCCGTTATATGTCTTGAAACTCTGAATTGGATAGGACTCTCCTAAATCTACTTCAATCCAGTGTTCTCCGGTAGCTGAACTTACCCATCTGGAAGCACTTGAAATAATACCGTCAACCGCATTCGAACCCGGGTAACTGCTATTGAGCATGTCACTGACAGTTGCTTTCTTATTCAATACTACGTTTTTTGCTATTCTGACTTTTATCGGTTCGGCCATATTTGTATAAAAGGTATCAATAGCTGTTGCTTTAGGGACATACATTGTTTTGTAGGAGATCGATTTTGTAACATCAATGTCATCAAAAATTACTGGGTTCGCAAGTGTTTCACTTGGAATAAAAGAGTTTTTCAGATTGTTGTTTTTATCGGAATATGACATTTGTATTCCTACTTCATCTGAACTGATACTTCCCGACCATCTGATGGATAGTTTATTGTCCTCTTTTAAATCAATACTCCTGATAGGCCTGTTTGTCAATGAAGCCTGATAACGTTCTCCGTAGACACTCATTAAAGTCTCATATACGATCGAACGATGACCTTTGCTGTCGTAAGAGTATATAAAGAATGAATGATCACCCTCTTTAATTGTTCCATTCCCATCTCCAATAATTACTTCAATGGGATTTGTCGGATCGTGTGTGGGTACCTGTACCACGACTGAATCACGTCTTTGATTCCACAATAGATGTAGACTCTTAACACGAGGGTCGGTGATCCAATATTGGATGAGTACCCTCTCGTTCCCAGAGAATGATTTGAGTGAGTCAATACGTCCTACATAAATTTTCTCTCCGTCTTTCAAATAGATATCATGGATGTCATTCATATCGGAACATGCTGATACGAATATTATTAAGAGAAGAAGTAATCCTCTTGCCATATTTATTTTTTTCATATGATAATTTTTATTTTTCCGTGTTATTACAAATATAAAACTCAATTGTATAATTCAATCCGTTCTATAATCATTTTTATTTTGGATTACCCCAAATAGAGATCTCATTGATAAATGCCGCTGCCGAGTTACTCCATGTGGAATTAATCTTAAGACGCATATATCGGAATGAAGGAGCTTCCAGTGGAACTTCCCATTCTTCACCTCCCAGTAGATATTGCTCTTCTTCGGATGTGGGTGCTCCTCCTTCAATTGCTCCGGAAGGACGGATCGATTCGCAATCCATAATTTTCACCCAGCCGTCCCAGTTGTCCGGATCCGTTGTGGCTGCAGCATTACTTGTACCCCAGATTTCGAAAGTCCTTATATGATGGAGTTGATACATATAGTTTCTCCGGGTCCATAAGCGGAAGCGAGATAGTTTTGCCTCTATCCCCATGTCAAAACCAAAATAGATCTTTTCTTGCGCGACGTTCACATAATAGAGGTCATTATCAACATTGTATATATTATTCCACATTTTTGTCATCGCACCTCCATAACTGTGCAAAGTAAATTTGGAGGAAAGTCTTAGCGGAACAAATTTCGATTTATCTAATTCTGTCTCAAAAATAGGTGTCAATTGCGTATACAATGTGTCTGTATAATTGCTGTATATATCGCGAAAATAAAAGGCGAAGTCGATAGGTTTACTATCCAACCCCCGGATAGCCTTTTTCGCTGCCGCTTCCGAAGAATATATAGTCTCTATATATTTGTATTGACTATCAGTTTCATCTTTTATAAGTGCTTCGAGTACCAGATCTTCCCTTAAGGGATTTTCCCAGATAAGAGATACTCCTCCAAATGATTCAACTACATTCAATGATTGAAACACATCATATATGGGGGAATCTAATGGCTCAATTTCCACTGTCACAGGAGATGATTCGTTGTAACTCTTGTCCACCGTTAGTAGGGTGACCTGTTGTTTTTGTCCTTTTCCAAACCCCTTTAAAACAATATTGTTGGAATAGGCAGAACTTGACATCTCCTTTTTCTGACCGTTGCTGGTCGTATATAAAGCTTTGATATAAAGTAAATCATCCACTTCCGGTAAATCATAAGTCAAAATTGCTTTCCCGTGTAAATTTTGAACACTTACATTGCTCACCGGAGGAGGAGGAGTACTATGCACCGGATATTGACCTACATAATCCTCTTTACAGCATGTAAGTATAATTGATACTAAGAATAATATAAATATTTTTCTCATAATTCTGCTTTTTATTATATTGTTAATCCCAATGAGGGTTTTGCACTAAATTAATATTTTTGCGTAGTTCCGCTTCCCGAATAGGCCATAAATATTGTTTCGTGGTGAATTCATATTGGTTGTAGGTGGTGATAGTGTAGTATGTTTCCAATGAATTGCCGTTTGCATTCCATCCTCTTTCGGGCCTGTTGTAGGAAATGTAGGCTAATTTCCAGCGCCTTATATCCCAGAATCTTTTGCTTTCGAAACATAATTCGATCATTCGTTCCTGACGGATAATTTCCCTCATACCGGATTTATTAAGCGGTTTGTTCGGTATATTAGAATAGTCTCTCCAACTCTCAATGACACCTTTTAACCCAGCCCTCTCCCGGATCAAATCTACATAGTGATATACTTCTGGAGAGGGAGCGTCTAAAGATTCATTCAACACTTCCGCATACATCAGGTATAAATCAGCCAATCTCATAATAGGATAAGTGTATCTGGTTGTCGTCATAGTTCCAGTAGTTGTTGTGGAGGTTTCGAAACTTGTTGCCTTCTTTATATAATAACCAGACCTGGAAAAACGGATATCTCCACTTTTGCCACTCATTTCGCCCGCTTTCATTTTCATGATCCAGGGAGTCTCCGTATCACTGCCTTGTCCGACATCTTTCGTTCTGCCATTCCCAAACCAATATCCCGTATCAAACCCAAGATTGGCATAAAATCTCGGTTCTCGATATGTATTCAATTTAGCTGTCGTAAGTCCCTCTTTGATATAATAGTAGTGATCATTTTCTAATGTAGTGGTTTCATAACGACCATTGTAATCATAGGAAATATCTTCATTGATAGGCACTCCGTTTTGAGAATAAAAAAGTTCAGCCATTGAAAAATCGGCATATAACTCACCTGAGGGTCCAGAGCCTAACCTATCTTCAATCTTCATAAATGGAAGCGCTCTTTTCTGAAGTTCTACCGTCGTATTCACAGGATTACCCCAAATTAATTCTTCGTTCCATTTAATGGATGCAACTCCCCTAATACTCATTGAGCGTTGGGTTTCTTCTGAAAGTTGGAAACGAGTGTCGTTAAAGGTAAAAAGTCGGATACCGGCTTCCTCACAAACCTTAATGGCATCTTTGCATGCTTCTGCCGCTCTTGTCCATTTCCCCGGGTCTTCCTGGGTGTTAAACAGTTTTATGCCTCTGTTGTCAACCAACGTGCTGTAATCCTCATTTCCATTGAATAATGGGCTGGCGGCCATTGTTAAAACCTCTGCCTTTAAAGTAGATGCTATAGGTTTCGTGATTCTACCTAATTCAGATGCGATATTGATAACATTTAAAGGAAGTACTTCGATGCTTTGGTCTAATAGTTCCACAATATAATCCACGCACTCGTCGAAGGGATCCCTATATACTTTCACTCCATCAATTCCTGTAGCGATGGGTAGATTTTCTTTGACCAAAGGAATCGGTCCATACATACGTAATAAATAATAGTGATAATAGGCTTTAAAGAATGTAACCTCTGCAATCCATCGTTCTCTCTCATCATCAGGAAGGTCCGGTCCTACGTTGTCAATGTTTTCAAAGAATATATTACAATCCCGCAGCGCCCTGAAAAGTCCGCGTCCTCTTTCTCTGCCTTCCCAATAATTCAGCATTGGCTCGTTAGTATTTTGATGTCCAAGTTTAATACGGTTGCCTAAATAACCAACTGACGAGATAGAATAAGCATCTTCCACTACACCATATTCATCACTGGCTAAAATGGCAGGATCAGCAGCGATATCGCCAATACGAGGCATATATGAATAGATAGTGGTTAAGAAACGTTCCGCACTTACCCTGTCGGTAAAAGCATGCTCTATCGTTGGTACGTTATCAGGAACAATATCCAGATAATCGTCGCAAGTAGAGTATACGAAAATCATTATCAATAATATAATTGTATTCTTTATCTTTTTCATGATTCTTTTATTTTAAAACGATAATTGAACTCCACAATTTACCACTTTTTGTATGGGATACCCCAATCCATTACCGGCCATTTCAGGATCCCATAATTTAAATTTACTGAATGTAAGTAAATTGGTGCCACTCAGATAAATCCTTAAATTGGATATGTGCGCTCTATTGGTGAGTTTCTTAGGGATTTGATAACCCAGTTCAAGTGATTTTAACCTCAGGAATGAACCATCGCGCATAAACCATGTACTGGTTTGTGTATTATTTTGTAAAAGGGTAGCCGTTAATCTTGGCCAAAGTGCCTGTACATTCCGATTATCTTCTGACCAGTGGTTATCTGCGTAGACTTTCAATAACGCGTTTTTGGAATTGATATCTCCGTTACCGTCCGTATCAAGAAAGGGTGATGTGGAAGTAGGGTTAATCCAGAATGATTCTCTTCCCATTCCCTGGAAGAAGAATGAAAAGTCGAAACCTTTGTATCCGGTGCTCAATCCAAATCCGTAAATGATTTCCGGTGTGGTAGGATAACCTATAGGCACCATGTCTAATTCCGTAATCTTGTCATCCCCATTGATATCCCTATATTTTATATCACCACCCATATATTGACCGAAAGATTGTACTGGCGAATTATAAACATCTCTCTCGTCCACGAACAGGCGTTCAGCAACATATCCCCATTGCTGGTTGATTGGCATGCCGATATGCGATAACCATGGTGTTAAACTATTGTCGGGCTCTTCATAGAGTTTCCATTCCGATGTGGCATAGGTGAAATTAAAACGACCGGTTACCCAGAAGTTGGGATTAAAAGAATGATTGAGGTCTATTGAGAGATCGATACCCTTTCCCGATGCTTCAGCGACATTTGCCCTGGGGGTTACTGCCAATCCCATCGTTGCCGGAATATTAGTTCTGGATTGCAGGATGTTTGTACGATTTTCTTTGTAGACATCGGCGATAATATCGATCTTACCCCAAAGACCTAATTCTACGCCTAAATTCAATTTGCTGGCAACTTCCCAGGTAATTAAATTGTTGGCATACCTGTTTATACTTACGCCGTTTACCGTATGGTTGAAGTTCTCTCCCCATGTATATGACCTCCCCGAGTCATTGACATTTACCTCGGATTGGTAAAAAAAGCGATCTTCGGCTTCACCAATAGCATCGTTTCCCACAAAGCCGTAAGTAGCTTTTAACTTTAGATTCGAGATAGTATGAGTGAACCAGTTCTTACTATCTTCCCAGAATGGTTCGTTGGTAATTAACCAACCGGCTCCAAATGAAGGGAAGAAGCCGAATCGATCTTTTTTCGCAAACTTCTCGGATCCGTTATATCCGAAGTTGAATTCTGTAAAATAGCGCAATCCATAGTTATAGGTAAAACGACCTGAAAGGCCAATATTGCGGGAGGGTAAAGAGAGTAAGAGCGATCCGGCATTTCCTTCAAGCCTGTTTCGCATCTGGAAAACCATCAAGCCGCTCAAGCCATGCTTCCCTAACGTACGATTATAATCTGCCATCCCCTCAAAGTAAGTGACGGTATTAACCTGTTTATCTCCTTCGTTATAACTTAACCATTCGGAACCTTTCTCCGGATTCAGAGGGGTGAGTAGATATTCGTCGCGGATCTTGTCATAAAAAGATATGGAGTAATAAAAAGGATTATAATATCGGTTCACATCAAAGAACGAATAACGTTTAGTATTGAACATCCCCCTTACACCCAGACCCTTGGTGATAAAATCGAGGTTTTGTCTGAGTTCAAATTGCGCCATCATCGTTGACTGGGAATATTCCCTATGCCCTTTTACCATATCTGCATATGGATTAATATATTGTCCCTGATCCATATTCCCAAAGAGAATATGTTTTTTGTGCCTATGAGCATCATCGGGGGTGTAATAAGCCGGAAAAGCTACCGGATCACTTCGCATGACTTTACTATATAATCCGCTCCCGGTATCAAGAGGCCCGTAGTAATCGTCGAAAGTTCCATGAAGACGGATGATCGCTTCAGTACTTTCGGTAATATTGATGTTTACATTCGAACGTAATAAGTAGCGCTTTAAGTCTATATTGTTTTTGCTCTCACGGACCGTTTTGATTACCCCATTGTCCTGATTGTAAGTAGCTGCAACGTAGTAGCGGGCCACTTTGCCTCCTCCACTCACATTGAAATTAAAACGGTTGTTGACAGCTTGATTTTTGAATAGAATATCATACCAGTTGTTTGCCGGATAAACCAATGGATTAAGACCCCGTTCAGTACTTTCGATCTTTTCCATGGAATAAGGTACCGATTGCATCGGGTTGCGTGTTAATACAGCTTCGTTGTTTAAACGCATGTAGGTGACAGGATCAGCCAATTCTATCTGTTTGGTAGGAGAAGAAATTGATGTTTCGTAACGGAAAGAAACGGATGCTTTTCCTTCTTTTCCTTCTTTGGTGGTTACCATGATTACGCCGTTACCTCCTCTTGCTCCGTAGAGGGCGGTGGCTGCAGCATCTTTCATAATCGAAAAACTGGCAATGTCATCCGGTTGCAGGCGAGCCAGGTCAGAAGAACTCATCTCTACACCATCGATGAGAATAAGAGGTCCTGCCCCGTATTGCAATGTAGTTACCCCGCGGATGAAGAAACTTGCGTCATCTTCACCAGGTTCCCCTGAGCGTTGATAGGAGATTAAACCAGACATTCTCCCTGCCAATGCTGTGGTTAAATTAGAACTTGGAACTTTTAATTCTTCGGGACGTACAGTAGTTATAGAGGCCGTAACACTTTCCTTCTTTTGCTTTCCAAAAGCGACAATGGTAACTTCTTCCAATTCATCCACTTTTTCAGACATCACAACGTTTATAATAGTTCGACTGTTGACGTCAACAATTTGGTTCTCCATTCCCACAAATGAAAAAATTAATTTATCTGCCGGTTTTGCATTAATCGAATATGTGCCATCTATGTCAGTAATAACACCTCTGGTAGTACCCTCTATAATGATTGTTACCCCTGGTAGAGGTTGCCCTTGCGAGTCTGTCACATATCCCTTGACAATGTTTTGTTGTTGTACGGCCAGTTCGGACATACTCTTTTCAATCTCTTTAGAGGTATCTTTTTCCTTATTACGGTAAACAACTATTTGATTGTCCAGGATATTATATATCAGGTCCGTGTCGGATAAAATATTGTCCAGGATCTTTTCAATATTTTGAGAATTGGTTGTTATTTCTACTTTCTTATGAATGCTCTTATTGGCATTTCCCGCAAAAATAAACCGGAAATCACTTTTCTTTTCGATTTCCTCACAGATCTGTTTGATAGAAGCAGATTTTAAATCCAATATCACTTCGACGCCTTGTGAATAACCGGTAGCGGCTTGCGAAAAGAGGATGCCGAAAAATAACAGGAATAAGGTTATTCTCATGATTTTTAGGACGTGTTTAAAATTATTGACGGTTTTTTTCCCTTCAATAGAATATTTATTCATACTTTTGTTATGATTTTAATTATTGGTAAATTAGGTAATTAGAATTATCCAGTCGGACGGTATTCGCACTACCGTTCGACTTTTTCCTACCAGTGCCGGGGCATGGCAGACTCACTCCTTACTATATTTTTCCATAGGCATATTAATTTTAATAGTTTGTTGTTATTTATTTCTGGTTGTCTAAAGAATTTTTTATTCTTCTTGTGAGATTACTATAATATATAGACGAATGTTAATTAGAAATATCATCACTTTTTTAAAGAAATGTTGAATTTGGTTTAATTTTAACGAAAAAATAAAAGGTGTGAATTGGGTTTGAGAATAAGTAAGCTGAATCAACTCTCCGAAAGTAGTTTTCTCAAGTAACCGGGATAGGCGCCGACAGTAATGCTATCACCAAAACAAACTACCCGTTCATGAGGTAAATTATTCTGAATAATGCACTCGTAAATAGCTACGGCCATTAACCTGTATCCGTTATTTGTGGGATGTAGTCCATCTGTCTTACCACTGTTAGCTTCGTTTTGAATCAAACTATTCTCCTCTTCTCCAATATTACCAATCATTTCAAATATGTGGTGCATGTCTAAGAATGTCAATTGATATTCTGAGGCCAAATTGCGGATCAATTTGTTCATTTCATTTTTTCTGCCCACATATCCTTCCGGTTCATAAAATGATTTATCGTGCCGGGTATATAAGTACGGTTCGTATGCAGGGAGAATAGGCATCAGAATGATATGGCTTCCCACATCCAATATTTTACCGATAATAGATCGCATATTTTTTTCATATTGAGGCAACGGAATATATTTTTTACTGTTCATGTCATTTGTCCCTGCCATAAATACAGTGAGATCGGGACGATGAGCCAGACAATTCTTGTCGATTCTTGCCAGCATATCGGCAGTAGTGTTACCTCCGACTCCGGCATTGATAACTCTGGGTTCCTTATTCACTACTTCCAGTGCAGATAAATTTAAACCAGAAAAAATGAATGGCGTTACCATTGATGCTTTCAGAAAATTACGCCTATACATAAAATAGGTTTTTAATGAATACAAAACTAAATTTATAACTCAACCTCCCTGAATGTAGCCGTACCTCATTGAATTGCCCAAAGCTTAATAGATGCAGCAAAATATTTTTATTGAACGACAATCGTATTCCTGACCTGAGCTACATTAAAACCTTTCAAAACCAACGAATATATGTCTTTTGAAAGGTCTTTCTTGTTTGTCTCAATAGTGATGTTACGGGTTTCTCCCGGCATCATGCTGAAGAAATTATCAGTGTAATAGGATGGACGAACAGGCTTTCCCACAGAGTCGAGCCATTGTAATTGAGTGAAAAAGGCAATCGACCGGTTCGTATTCTTTAATTCTATGTCGATAAAATGCCTTCCCTGGCTTTCACGGGTTTTATACTTCATTGATACTTTGGCGGGAGCAAGCTCCTTTATGCTGTGGAATCCTGCTGTGGCAGGACCTGTCATCGATTTCATCCCTTCATAAATACTTGTTGAACGCCAGTAGAAGTTACTGCCTACTTCTTTTTCTGTATGATCGAAGAGACGTAATTTGATAAAATGTACAGGCGAAATATTTTTAGGGAAATCAATCCTGAACACATCATTTACTACTCCATCTTCAGGCAGATTGATCGAAGCCCTATTTTTCCAAACCGATTTTGAATTAATATCAAATACTTCAGCTGTCACTGTATAGTTAGAAAAAACCTGGTAATAATCGTTTATTACTGATACTGTATTTTTCAGATAGTCAAATTGCGGATGAAGAGGTTCACATGCATTGGCTGCAGCATAGAGTGCTGCCGTAGGCTCGAGTGACCAGTCCCACATCCGTCCGCAAACCTGACGAATAGGCGAATTATGGTACCAGAAAAGAAATCCGGAAGTATAGCGGTCTCCGTAATTCAATTTATTATAATTCCAAACTTCCCATATACTTTTATAATTCATGGCACCCACAAATTGCCCTTTCATGGCAAATTCATCTATACTTTCAGGCTTGCCATACTCATTGACCAAATCCACGTACAATGATGACATTTGATGAAATCCGTTCCCATCGCTGTAATCCCACACTTCTTTATTGATCGGCCAAAGATCTTCCTCGGGCATCATCTCCCGTAGACATTCAACAGTAGGAAGACATGGCGCCCCGTATTCAGGATTAAATCCGTCGACACGGCTACCTCTATCGGACGCCGTATTCTCATAATGTCTCATCGGATTGACCGTTTTATAAGGGCTGCCATCATGAATTCCGCAACATTCCGACTGCATTTGATAACCACGTGTGCCGTCTATCTGACTGAGCAACTCTTCGAGCCCGGGCATTTCGGTCGATTCGTTGGAACATACGTAATAAGCCAGGGAAGGATGGTTTCGGATCCGTTTAACTGTTGACTCGGCATTTTGCAGATGTAACCCCCTGTCAATAGGATGCTTCGTGTCCCCTGTCATCCAGAATTCCTTCCATACCAGAATTCCTAACTCATCACACAGATCAAAGAAATAATCGGATTCGGTGATCCCTCCTCCCCAAAAACGGATAAGATTGACGCCTGATTGAGCTGTATAGCGTAGTTCTGCGTAGGTTCGTTCATCAGATGTGCGTAACATGTTTTCCGGAAGCCAGTTAGTTCCTTTAATAAAGAGCTCTTTCCCGTTTATTTTAAATGTACGTGACTTATCGGGAGTATCTGTATAGGATATAATTTCCCTGATACCGAAGCGGGTAATAAGGGAGTCTGAAGTTATGCCTCCTATTTCTGCTTTTATAGAAAGGGTATAAAGTTCCTGTGATCCTTTGTTAACTGGCCACCAAAGACGCGGATTATCGATAGCTAACTGTGGAAATTCAGAAGCGTTGAACTCTACCGTTTGGGTCATCCCTCGAGGAATTTGAACTTCTTTTTCGAAAGTAATCCCTTCACCTGCGATTTCTCCTTTTATCGTTACTTTTTGTGTTCTGAATCCTGGATTGTGTACTTCAACACTTATTGTCTGCCGTGAATGGTTATAACCGGGTTTCCTCAGATCGCTTTTGACAAAGGGATAGTTCATTAAAACTTCTCCGGTCTTGAAAAAGCTGATATCTTTCCAAATACCTGTATTCCGGTCGCGGATACCATCAAGGAAGGTGAAGTCCCACCCCACTGTCATAAGCATTGTTACATTCTTTCCTATCTCCCCATTACCTCCATTGCG
The DNA here is from genome assembly GCF_034927365.1 of Proteiniphilum sp. Lineage (GTDB taxonomy): Bacteria > Bacteroidota > Bacteroidia > Bacteroidales > Dysgonomonadaceae > Proteiniphilum. Next base: position 127,895 of record NZ_JAYFQD010000022.1, read on the forward strand.
GAATTCACCCGCTGCACCCCATGATTTGGAAACGCCTTCACGTGGACCGCCAGGTTCGTCTACTGGATATATTTTTACAGCAAGTACATTTTTCGTGTCGGAATGGATATAATCTGTAACATCGACGACTTTCTGACAAAACATTCCGGCTATATTGGCAACCATCTTGCTGTTGAGCCAAAACTCAGCGCGGTAATTTACTCCGTCTATTTGCATCCACAGCCGCTCTCCTTTCTTCACTTCAACTCCTTCAAATTCTGTCCGAAACCAATAAGTATAAAAGTCACGTCCAACAGTATTCAAGTCAGGAATTAATCCACTGGTAATTTTATTATTTAAACCAAAATATGGCTCCGGATATACTCCTTGAGCTACTAACGAATTGAGCACGGTTCCCGGAACAATAGCTTTGGTCCATCCTTTCGGAACATAATCCACACTGGAAATATCTTCTGTTTTATCGGTTACCTCTCCTGCTTTTCTCATTAACCAAACTGCTTTCCCACCATGCTCCATCTCAGACTTTAAAGAAAAAAGATACTTACGCTCTTTAGAAAAAGCTGATTCACTAAATATTATGAATAATACTAATGTAATAACTATATACCTATGACAAATTCTCATTATATTTTTATTTTTTGAAATCAATCTTTCGGTTACTGATGCGGAATAAAATCACCTGCCACAACACAGACTCTGTTTGTTTTTGTGGAATCGGATGTGTTGTGTTAAAATGTTGTATATTAGTTGTTTTGGTTTATTCTTTATAGATGTATATGAGTTTATCCTCCTTTTTGTATTTAGTGCCCGATATTAGGGTCAAGGCAATCATCACATTGTCCATATTCTCCGAGAGGATAATCTTTCCAGTACATGTGAGTCCTTGAAAAGAAATCGTATCATCGTAATTGAAAGAAAGGTTATAATACCGTTCTATTTGCCTGAGCGCTTCAATTACAGGAGTGTCTTCAAAAGTGAGATAGCCGTCTTTCCAGCTAATAAATGGAGTTACGTCCACTTTTTGAGTTTGAAAATCACCGTTCCCTGCGTAAACCGCCTGTTCTTCAGGAGATAATAATAATTCCTGTTTCCCGTTGGATTGTAAGCCGATACTTCCCTCCACTAATACAACCGATGAAGATGAACCGGAATAGGAGGACACATTAAACCTTGTACCATATACTTTTATATCATACTCCGATGTATGTACGTAGAAGGGTTTGTGATTGTTGGGAGCTACTTCTATATACATTTCCCCTGAAAGATATATTTCCCTGGAGTTTCCTGTGAAAGTAGATGGGAACTCCAATGATGAGCCGGAATTTAGCCATACCTGCGTTCCGTCTGACAGTGTGACTCTCGATCGTTTTCCATAAGGTATGATTAGCTTATTGGGAGTATATTGTTCGATAGAGATTTCCCTATTTTCTTTTTGTTCGCTTTTTATTTGAGCTATTTTATCCTCTCGTATCTCTATCTCTACATTGGCTTGAAAGGATACGGTTTCATTGCCAGTGATAAATAGAATATCTTCCGATTCCAATTTGCTTCCGACGATATAGTTTTTGGATGCATCCATTTTTTTTCCAAACGGATTCATCTCCCTTTGAATGTACAATGTAGAAAAGACTAATATCGCGGCGCATGCTGCGGCATAAACAAAACGTCGGAAATTACGTTTACGTTTAAATGCAAAAAGTGATTGTTCCAGATGAAGAATAGCTTCTTGTTTTTTTTCCTTCGTTATCTTTAAAGGGGGTACGCTTATCTTTTTTAGATATTTTTCTGCCAATAGAATATCCCTCTTTTCATCTGGGTGCTGTTGAAGATATTTTTCCCAGTAGGTGTCCAACTCATCTGTAGAGAACAGCTTCCACTCGATGAACTTTTCATCTTTCAGAAAATGGATAAAGTTGTTATGGTCTGTTTTTAATCCCATATATGCGTGTTGAGAATATGTTTTATCCCTTTTAGAGAATGTGTATAATTAAGACGTTTAACTATTACAAATATCATCTGTTTTTAAAATAAAAATAGGTTTTCTTTTAAATTTAACAAAAAAAGAAGGTGTATTTTATATCATTCTTTTATTAAAATTAAACGAGAACAGAACAAAATTACCTGTTTTACCGAAGAATGCCGAAAAATATAACATAAATGTTTATTGTATCATTAACAACAGTATGACTATCGAAGATTCTTTTAGTTTGGAGATTGATTTGCTGATCAGGTTGCGGCAGGCAGCAACCGATATCTGCATAATCTCAGCAATCTCTTCGTAACTCTGTTCCTGGATATAACGTAAATATACGATTTCACGTTGGCGGTCGGTCAATCGGTTTAATACATTTTCAACCTTTTGACGTATCTCTTCTGCATCTTCTTTTAGAATCATTTCATCCTCTATAGTTACATGTAGTTGAAAAGGAAATGCTTCATATATATCATCCTGCTCAGAAAGAGGATTGGTATTTCCCCTATTGACTCGTTTTATATCTATCAACCTATTTCTTAATGATCTGAAAAGGTAAGATTTCAGGTTATTTATTTCATTTAATGAGGAATGGTGGGTGCACAATTTGTAGAAAACATCATGAATAGCATCCATCGCAGCCTGCTCGTCGAAACCCAGATGCAAGGCATATGCATAGAGGGTATCAAGGTATTCGTTATAAGTAGAAGCGATATTTGAAAACTGAATCATTTTATTTTATATTTCGATTGAGAACATTCCTGCAAAATAATGAAAAAATAAAAGAAAAAAGAAATATAATCGTAGAAAACAAAAAAATAAACGTTTCCTGATCCGGAATAAATTGTGTAAATTTGTGCAAGAAAGGAAACGCATCACAAGCCTATAACCTGATATGACCCCATTCCTGTATAAAATAGCAGAACTCTTTTATTCGCAATACGGCAACGGACTGTACCGATATACGTTCGTATTTCCCAATCGGCGTGCCGGCTTCTTTTTCCAGAAATATCTGGCTGAAATTGCAGGGAGGCCGCTTTTTTCTCCTTCGGTAATAACTATCCAGGAACTTTTTGAATCTCTGTCATCATACCGGATCGCGGATAGGATTGAGATGCTGGTGATGCTCTATGATCATTTTGGCAGAGTCAGTGGTTCTGACGAGTCATTCGATGACTTTCTCTATTGGGGGGAGATGCTGCTGAACGATTTCAACGATGTGGACAAGTATATGACGGATGCGAAACAGTTATTCCGGAATGTACATGATTTCAGGTCGATGGATGATGATCTTACCCATCTTTCCGAAAAACAGAAAGAGGCTATCCGTCGCTTCTGGACCAATTTTATGCCAATAGGAGAGAGTGAAACCAAGAAAAAATTTCAGGCAACATGGCAGATACTGTATGAACTCTATTCCTCTTTCAGGACGGAATTACAAGACAAAGGGGTTGCTTATGAGGGAATGATGTTTCGGGAGGTGGCGGAAAAAGCCGGACAAGGGGAACTGGATAGTGTGGGTAACCAGTCGGCAGATTATCTGTTTGTGGGATTGAATGCGCTTACACCCGCAGAGACAGCTTTACTCGAACATTTGAAAAACCGGGGAGTTGCAGATTTCTACTGGGATTACGACTCGCCACAAGTACATGACACCCAGAACCGGGCATCATTGTGGGTAAAAGAGAACCTGCAGAGGTTTCCTTCGAAATTCACTCTGTCGGATTATAACCGTGAAGGAGACAATACGGATGGCGACAGAAAGACAAAGCCAAGCATTGAGGTGATCGGTATTCCTTCCGGAGTAGGTCAGGCGAAACATGTTACACAGATTCTCTCCCGGTTGATTCAATCCGGTGATATGCCGCATCCTGAGGAGGCGATCAATACCGCCATCGTATTACCTGATGAGCGGCTGTTGTTGCCGGTGCTTTACTCCATTCCGGAAGAGATTGAGAAGATCAACGTGACCATGGGGTATGGACTCTCTTTCTCATCTATTTCGGCGCTGATGGAACATATTGCCGCTTTACAACGGAATAAACGGGAATCGGCAGGAGAGATGATGTTTTATCATCGAGATGTATTATCGATCCTGAATCATCCCTTAGTCTATTCATCGGCGAAAGATGAGGCCGAGGCACTCAAGAGGCATATTCTCACTTATAACCGCATTGTTGTGCCGCAAGCGGAATTCCCGCTACATCCTCTGTTCCAGTTGATTTTTAAACCGTTGACCGATTGGCGCGATATTTCTGAATATATACAAAATATCCTTGCCTTTATTTATGGTAGCCTGACGGATGAAAAACGGGACAAGGAAGAGGCTGGAAACAATACAAGGGCGTTGGACCTGGAACGGGAATTCATCGTACAGTATCATAAGACCGTGACCCGTTTGCAAGACACACTCCACAATGCGAAAAACATGTCGCTGGAAACCTGTTTCCGGCTGATGAAGAAAATGGCATATTCCATCAGTGTGTCATTCAGTGGTGAACCGCTTTCAGGATTGCAGGTCATGGGTGTGTTGGAAACGCGTGTGATCGATTTCGAAAACCTGATTATCCTTTCGATGAATGAAGGCGTGTTTCCCGTGAAAGATCCCGTGAATTCTTTTATCCCATTCACATTGCGGAAAGGATTCGGACTGCCTGTATATGAGCACCAGGACAGTACCTATGCATACCATTTTTACAGGATGATTAGCCGTGCAAAGCGGGTTTACATGTTGTATGATATCCGTACGGAAGAGATGCAGACGGGAGAAGTGAGCCGCTATTTCTATCAGTTGAAATATCTCTATTCCGATTATTATGATATTTCGGAACGTGTGGTGGCCTATGATGTGGCGGTACCCGAAATATTGCCGGTATCGGTGATCAAGACACCTGGAGTATTGCGAAAGATGGATGCATTCCGTCAGGGAGGAGAGTCATTCCTGTCAGCCTCGCTGATCAACAATTACATCAATTGCCCCCTGCAATTTTACTTTATGGCAGTGGAGGGTCTCTATGAAGAGGATGAAGTGCGGGAGTCAATAGAGTCAGATCTGTTTGGTTCGATCTTCCATAAAGTGATGGAGACAATTTATAACCGTTATAAGGCTAAAACTGTTACACCGGATGTGCTGACATCCATTGCGAAAGATGATCCCTTGTTGACGAAGTTACTCGAACAGGCATTTGCCGAGTATTATTTCAAGGATATGGATGAGCCTCGTCCGTTGTTAGGGCAGCATTACCTGATAGGTGAAATCTTGCGGAGTTATGTGAAACAAACATTGGAAATTGACAAGCAGTTTACGCCCTTTGAATTTGTAGGGGCAGAATATCGCTTCCGTGGACCATACCGGGTGAATGACGAACTGACGGTGAACTTCAAAGGTATTATAGATCGCATCGACAGGGTGGGGGATAGTTATCGTATTATCGATTATAAGACCGGAATCGGAGTGACCGATTTCAAACAGGTTTCCGATTTGTTTGACGGATCAAAAGCAAACCGACCATACCAGATACTACAGGTATTTCTGTATGCTCTCTTTTACGCCCGGGAAAATCCAGAGGTGCGACTCTCTCCTGCCATTTATTATCTTCGTTCTATTTTTGGTGATCCTTCCCCTGGAGTCACCTGTAACAAACGTCCCATATCCGATATTTCATTTTTCATGGATGAGTTTCTATCGTTATTCAACGACTGCCTCACGGAGATATTCAATCCCGCAATCCCCTTTACCCAAACACGCAATACAAAGAATTGCCAATGGTGTGCTTTTAAGGAACTCTGTAATAGATAATAGGCCCGGGATTAAAAATCACTCTCAATATTCAGTTCGGAAAAGCTGTCAATTACCCAATCTGCCCCGGCATTGCGTAGAGTCTCCGCATCAAATGAAGTGGTTATTCCGGCAACCCGGCATCCTGCCGCTTTACCGGCATGTATCCCATTGATGGAATCCTCAATCACAAGAGTTGACCTGTTGTCGGCTTCTAATTTTTCCAGTGCCAGAAGGTAAGGTTCAGGATTGGGTTTATGCTTTTTGGTGTCCTCTTCAGTAATGACAATATCGAAAAAAGATGTCACATTCAGCACCTTGGTCACTTTTCGGACTGTAAAAAGAGAAGAGGAAGTAACCAACCCGGTCTTCAGTTTCATTGTCTTTACGTTATGAATAAAATCGGGAAAGCCTTCTATATACTTCAACTCTCTCAGAAGATCATCAAAGAAGGCAATTTTTTCTCTTATCAGATCCTCTATAGTGTGACTATTATCCATATTCTCATACACATATCCAAAGAATGATTCATCCGATCTCCCCACATAATCGTTCAGGAATGATTGTGTATATTCGATACCATACTGTTCCAGGGTGAGTCCCATAGCCCGTAGATGCAACCTTTCCGAGTCAATCGACACACCATCCATATCAAAAAGAATAGTCTTTAACTTTAATCTCTCCATCATTTCATTGTAGGTAGACTGATATAATATCTGGTTTCCTCCTTCCCGAGGTAAGAATATTATTCAAACACCTCTGTCTTTTCGAAGATATAGGTTTCCGGTGGAAGGCTACTTTCAATTCGATTCCCCTCCGTATCAAGGACAAACAGCTTGTTTTCACCCACCTGAAACCAATTATTGGCTGAACCGGGAGAAGTGCTGTCGATCAGTTTAATCTTGCTGCCGTTTTCATCCCATTCGAACCGGCCGCTGTCGGATAACCGGTTATCTCCTTTTCCCCGATAGATCATCACTCTCTCATAAGTGAGGTCTTCATTCAGACGTATCTCTACGTCTATGCCCTCGCAGTCGGCACAAGGTAATGTACCTGTATATACTCCTGCCCAATCCAACGAGTTCCGGCTATTGTGAGCCGGATCGGCTACTTCAGTCCCATTGACCCGGGCATTATTACTCCGGTTGGTGCCTGTATTGCATGCGCTTAGCGCTACTAATGCAAAACATATTAATATGACATTTTTTTTCATCTGATTATGTTATTTTAGAAATTAACCATGGAGAATCAAATCAATCAACCAATTCTTGAATTACCCACTGTCAACTATCAATTGTCGAAGACTATAAATCACGTTCTTTACCTCTTCCACCTAAACCCCATGAGAGAGTGATCAGATGTTGTGACCCACTCAATAACGGATCCTTACGCTCGAAGTGAGGTTTCCTGTAACTATATCTCAAACTTATTCTGCTGTCAGTCGAAGAACGATAAGGAGATAGATTGTCAATGAAAAAACTTTTAATCTTCAGGTCGATACCCACACCCAGTTGTGTGAAAAAAGAGTTCAGCCCCAGTTTCTTTAAATTTTCGTCCTCCTTTGTGTCGTTTTCAACAGCTTCATATCCGGTGAACCCTACTCCTGCATATGGATAGATACTCCATTTATGGTTCTCGAAGACCAGGAATCCTGCGTTCAGGTATACACTACCCAAAGTGGCTCCTGAACCTTTTTTCCATGTTGTATTTTTGATCTGGAAATCTTGTCTGAGTGTGCTGGAGAGGACCCCGGCTCCGAACATTCCCATTAGTTGGCGGTGGCGGTACTCAAACAGAAGGTCCACTCCCACACCAGGATTAAACTGCCGGCTTAAGTCGCCCTGGTAAAGAACCGTTGCAAGTCCAAAATCCATGTAACTACCCCAATGGGAGTCTTTAACCACGAATCGGATCTGTTCGCGTACAAGCTTTTCATATGGGCTGCCGGGATGGTTTGCCAGGAATTGATCGGCTTGTTCATTGATTTTATCAATATGACTCAAATTGCCCTGATCGTTTTGAGATGAAGAACTGACTATCTCATTCAATAGAAGGAGCAGAAAATCCCTTTCCATATCGTCTAATTCTCCATTTTTTATATCTATTTCAAGAATATCCTTATTTTCAATAGTGTGAGCGTATACTGCCTTAGAGAAATTATCCGTCTGTGAAGAGAATCTTACATTATTAGAAACACTCTGCTCGAAGTCTACCTGTCGCAGATAATTGAGTAGTTCCCCGAATTCTCCGGTCCAATAGAGCAGGTGAATGTATTCAATGTTGTAAAAGACTTCACTTACGTTGCCGTCGAATTCGTTTAACAGAGCATTCTTTACATTGATGGCTTCCTCTATTCTGGAAGCCTGAAGGTTGTCAATCAACAAACGTCTGCCTTTGTTTATAAAGTTGTAGTCTGAATCTTTGTAAGATAGTATCTGCGCCTTTATATCATTTTCCTGGGCAGAAAGCCCTGAAAATAATGATAGAAGCATAAATGATATCATAACTTTCTTCATATTATTCCAAGATATTCATGTTTCAATAATATATCGCTTTTCCGAGCATAATAGGACCAATGACGAAGCGGAAAGTGCGCTAATTTATATTTGATTTTTTATGTTTTATTGCCCTATATATAAGAAGAGTAACAGTGAGTAACATAATTAGCAGCGCTGCATAAGCGATACTCTCCGTGACCCTGATACTTTGTGGATCGAAACGGAATTCCACTGTATGTTTCCCTGCCGGAATGGGGAGTGCACGCAGGGTGTAGTTGGCCCGAATCATTTCTACAGGCTGCCCGTCGATAGTGATTTGCCACCCTTTGGGATAATAAACCTCCGAAAAAAGCGCTAATTCCTCTTTCTTCGCATCTACACTATAAGTCACGAAGTCGGAGTCGAAGTCGACTAGCCGGATGGCTGACGCCGAGTCGGCCGGTGTCGGCCGGAAACCGGCAAGGAGTGGTTCATATTTCTTATCGGCTACCGCTTCTTTATGAAGATCGATGACACCCAAGGCGTCAATCTCTTCATCGGCGTTCTCCACAAAACGGATATTGTCTACAAACCATGCATTGCCCATGGCATACGGATTTTCCAGGGGAATGGTACTACCATCCTGTGCCGGCATAACGATCCATTTGGAATTGAGCATATTCAACACCTTGAACCGGTCGGCGTTCAACGAATCCATTTCTCCCTGAGATTGAATGATACCTTGCTGTAAAGCTGCCATTTCCTTACCCAGATGCACATCTATCAGATCCTGATAACGGCGTAACTTTGCCGCATGGTATCCACCTATCACTTTGTGACGGTATGGGGTAATACCATCGTTAAAAGTACTGGTGGCCATATTCAGTACACGATAATATTTTGTGGTGTCCTGCAGAATCTGCTGGTCGGTGGGAGATAGTGTGAAGAATTGTTGCTGATTGGTTTTGGGTACGAAGTCGTTATCGTTCAAATAACGCTTGTTCACATCCCACATGTCTACTAAACAGAGCAACAGGATACCTGCGACCATCCATTCCATTTTTATCTTTTTGTGAATGAAAAGCCATATCATAAGGCCGCCTATGGCGACGATAAAAAAACTGCGCCAGGCATCCGCAGTAAGGATAGATGCGCGCATATCGATCAGGTTCGTGATCACTGCCTGGATATGTTCGGGTGGCAACGATTGTAGCGCCTGCATTTCTGAAGCGGGGATAAAGGAGGAAAAGAATAGTTTGGGCGCAATGGCGAATAATAGCGCCATTCCTCCGGTTACCCCAAGACTGATATAGAGATATTTTATATTGGTTTTCAATATCTCCGGCTTCTGAATGATCTCCTTCAACGCCAGTATCGCCAAAAGGGGAATACAGAATTCAGCGACCACCAGGATGGAGGACACTGCCCGGAATTTGTTGTACATCGGTATCCAATCAATAAAGAAATCAGTCAGACCCATCAAATTCTTCCCCCAGGAGAGCAGGATGGAGAATAGAGTACCGGCCAGTAAAGCCCATTTCAAAGGTCCTTTCACGATAAAGAGTCCCAATACAAAGAGTGCCAATACGAAAGCACCCACATAAACCGGTCCTGATGTCCAGGGTTGATCCCCCCAATATTGTCCGATCTGTTGATAGAGTTGCTGATATTCGGGACGCGCTTTACTCATTGCCCGTTCATTATCAGCCATTCGGACGGCGGAACTTCCACCCTTGGCATTAGGAACCAGTAAGGTCCATGTTTCGCCAATGCCGTAACTCCAGGCTGTAATGTAATCGCGTTCAAGACCACCGTCAGTTTTGTTTTCTTCGCCGTGATGGGTCAGTTCTGATTTACCCCGCATGGTCTCTTTCGAGTATTCATAGGTGTGGTAAAGGTTGCTCGTATTGGCGGCTACTCCAATGATCCCGGCCACCAGAAGTACACTGGTCGATTTGAGAAAACCTGCCAGTTCTTTTTTCCGGATGGCCTCTACAAAAAAGGCTGTCGCTATAAAGAACATGACGAACAGGAAATAGTAACTCATCTGCGGGTGGTTGGCCGATATCTGGAAGGCTACGAAAAGCATAAAGAGCAGTCCGCCCAAAAGATATTTCTTCCTGTAGATATAGAGCATTCCTGCGATCGTTGGCGGGATATAGGCGAGGGTGATGAATTTCCAGATATGTCCTGCCGCGATCAGGATAAAGAAGTAAGAGGAAAAAGCCCAGATGATGGCACCCAACGCACTCAACAAGGGGGATGCTTTTAAAGCACGCATCAGGATATAAAATCCGAGTAACATGATAAATACCAGACCTACATAATTGGGGAGGAAAAGGGAATAAGCCTTTTTGATGGTATCCTGAGGTTTGGAGGAGTCGTAGGTCGGGCTCATCTGGTAGGAAGGCATTCCGCTAAACATGGAGAGATTCCACCTTGTGCGTTTCCCGTCATGACGTTCCATGTAATCACGCTGTTCCTGTCCTTGTCCAATGGCGGCCAAAGAGTCGCTTTGGGCGATTACGCGTCCCTCCATTATTGCCGGGGCGAAATAGATAAATGAAATCAGGATAAAACCCACGATCACGATCAGATCGGGGATTATCTTTTTGAAGTCAAAAGAATTCTTCATATCGTTGAATTGTTGAATCGTTAAATCATTGAATGGTTGAATCGACTGCCGCTTTGACTACAAAATTAACAGATTATTCGTTGATAGCCTTATTTTTGGTGCATTTCTTTTTAGAAGCCATGGTAAAAAAAAGAGAACCCCATTATAAAGGCTCTCTTTGATTCTCTGTTTTATGCTCTTTTTCTAAAATCGTTTCCCGATAGTAATACCTACTCGGCCATAGGCGCTATCGTGGGTGAATTCGCGTCCGCTACCGAAGTAAACTTCGCCTACCCAGTTATTGCTGCTAAGGTATTTCCACCCTATCGCAAGTCCCAATCCAGCCCCAAGTTCGTTTTTTGTGCGCATTGTTTCCGTGGAGTGGTCGTAGTAAGAATTATCCGGGTTGGATACTATCGCGCCGTTTACCTCAATAAAGAAACCTGCACCATATTTTTGTAAGTTTTCCGAACTACCTCCGAAAAACCAACGGAAGTAAGGCATAATTGAAAAATTGTAGGGATAAGAGTCAGAATCTAATCCCACACCCGTTGATACGCCCGCACTGATGTCAGAATTTAAAATCCGTTCATAGCTGATTTCAGGGAATAATCCGAAGATAGAGGTTCCCAGGTTTAGTTTCAACTCATTCTTTGGAATATCTTTCGATATTTTCCATCCCATCACACGGTGTGCTTTTTGGGAAAAAGTACTAAGGCTAATCAGCAATACGATAGCAAGAATAGCTTGTTTCTTCATAAAAATAATTTTTAATTAGGAATTAGTTTATTTCACGCAACAGCAGCCTTTTTCCACTTATGCCGTGAGGAGCACCTCTTGTCTCTTTTATCAAGATGCAAAAAACGAAAAAAGGTTACCTCTAATTATGTTAAAAATAACCAATTTATTTCTGTCCTATTCGTTTGATCTCTCCTCGACAAACTATACTACTGCGCTTCCGGGCAGTACTTCTTTTGCAGGAGTTACCAGAACAAGGCTTCCATCGGCATTTTCGGCTGAGAGGATCATCCCCTCAGAGAGGAATCCCTTCATCTTTCTTGGTTCGAGGTTGGCAATAAAACATATCTGTTTACCAATCAGCTCTTCGGGATTGGGATAATGGGCAGCAATACCGGAGAGGATCGTCCGTTGTTTCAGTCCGTCGTCGAGCAGGAAGCGGAGCAGCTTGTCCGTCTTGGGGACTTTTTCGCATTCCAGCACCGTGCCTATACGGATATCCAGTTTTTCAAAAGCATCGAACTGGATAGTCTCTTTGATCGGCTTCGCCTTGTGTTCTTTTGCTTCATTGGCTTTTTTCGTGTCGAGTAGTTTCTGCACCTGTTTTTCAATTACATCGTCTTCGATTTTCTCGAACAGTAATTCTGAATTTCCCAATGCATCTCCTTCGGGAAGCAGGTTGAAACTGCCCAAATCATCCCACAGAAGATCTTCCTTGTTAATAAAACGCCTGATTTTTGCCGAAGAAAAAGGTAGGAACGGCTCAAAAACAATAGCGAGGTTGGCCGTAATTTGTAGTGCTAAATTGAGGATGGTGGCAGTACGTTCCATATCGGTCTTGGCCGTCTTCCAGGGTTCTGAATCCGCAAGGTATTTATTTCCGATACGTGCCAGATTCATTGCCTCTTTTTGCGCTTCCCGGAAGTGGTAGTTCTCCAGATTGGATTCAACGGCCGCTTTTACTTTACCCACCTCGGCGATTGTTTCACGATCATAGTCGCTCAGTTCTCCCAATGCGGGTACTTTGTTATTGAAATATTTCTGTGTGAGTACGAGTGCACGATTGATAAAGTTTCCCAGCACAGCTACCAACTCATTGTTATTACGTGCCTGGAAATCCTTCCAGGTGAAGTCATTGTCTTTTGTCTCCGGAGCATTGGCGGTGAGCACATAACGAAGGATATCCTGTTTGCCGGGGAATTCTTCCAGGTATTCATGCAACCATACCGCCCAGTTGCGGGATGTGGATATCTTGTCATTTTCGAGGTTCAGGAACTCATTCGCCGGTACATTTTCCGGTAGGATAAAGGAGCCTTCTGCCTTCAGCATGGAGGGGAATACGATACAGTGGAACACAATATTGTCTTTGCCGATGAAGTGTACTAATTTGGTTTCCTCATCTTTCCACCATTTTTCCCAACTGCCTGGTAGCAGTTCTTTGGTGTTGGAGATATAACCGATGGGTGCATCGAACCATACATAGAGTACTTTACCTTCGGCACCTTCCACGGGAACGGGCACACCCCAATCCAGGTCACGGCTCACTGCACGTGGCTGTAACCCGAGATCGAGCCATGATTTACATTGGCCGTACACGTTTGTCTTCCATTCTTTGTGGTCCTCCAGTATCCACTGCCGTAGCCACGCTTCGTGTTTGTCCAAAGGGAGATACCAGTGTTTCGTCTTTCGCATTACCGGTTTACTGCCGCTAAGCGTGGATTTCGGATTGATCAGATCGGAAGGGCTGAGCGATGTGCCGCACTGTTCACACTGGTCGCCGTATGCCTTTTCATTTCCGCAGTGGGGGCAGGTTCCCGTAATATAGCGGTCGGCAAGGAACTGCCCTGCTTCTTCATCGTAATATTGCTCACTTTCCTGTTCGGTGAATTCACCCTTGTCGTAGAGTGTGCGGAAAAAGTCGGATGCCGTTTTCTTGTGGACATCCGATGTGGTACGTGAATAGATATCGAATGTGATGCCAAACTCTTCAAACGACTTTTTGATCACCGCGTGGTATCGGTCTACGATATCTTGGGGAGTAACACCCTCGTTACGCGCTTTGATGGTGATCGGTATCCCATGTTCGTCGGAACCACCGATAAAAAGTACCTCTTCTCCCTTCAGGCGCAGATAACGGGCATAGATATCGGCAGGGACATATACTCCTGCAAGGTGTCCGATATGTACCGGACCGTTCGCATATGGCAACGCCGATGTGATCAACGTGCGTTTGAATTGTTTTGACATATTCAATTTCAAATTACGGGCAGATTAGTACCCTTATTTAAGGCTGCAAATATAGCGAAAGCCGGGGGAAAAACCAAGCTCGCTTGAGTTTTTCCGAGGCGTCTCCCATATTCTGCAAATGTAGCGGAAGCCGAGCAAAGTCTAACTTGTTTCCGATTAAAAAAAAGAATTCCTATCCCGTTTTGTATAATCTTTATTATCTTTGTTTTTATCTTTGATGTCATATCCATTTATATAACAACTTTTCAGGTGTTTCTTAAGCTTGTTTTTCAATCCGATAATTTTCGGGAAAGAGCTTTCCACGTACCGAAACAGACAAAATATAAATTATAAATAATACTTTATCATGGACAGACGGAATTTTTTAAAGAAATCTGCTATTTCAGCAACCGGTTTGAGTCTGACTCCGTTGATGGGAAAATCTTATTCTTCCGTTTTCGGTCAGTCTGCCCCCGGTAACAAGATCAAGGTAGGCTTGATCGGGTGTCGTAATCAGGGATGGAGTAACCTGAGGACTTTTCTTCAATTCCCCGAAGTGGAGTGTATCTCCATGTGTGATGTGGATGATGAGTGGCTTTACCAACGAGCTGCCGAGTTAGAGAAAATGACAGGCAAAAAACCTCCACAATTGGTGAAGGACTGGCGTAACGTGATCGATAACAAGGATGTGGACATGGTCATTATCGGTACTCCCGACCATTGGCACTGCCTTCAGTTGATTGCTGCCTGCGAAGCCGGTAAGGATGTCTATGTAGAGAAACCGCTGGCTAATACCATCGAGGAATGTGACCTGATGGTGAAAGCTACCCGGAAATACAATCGGATTGTGCAGGTGGGACAGTGGCAGAGAAGCGATCCGCACTGGGATGAGGCGGCTGCATACGTGCAGAGTGGAAAACTGGGGCGTGTACGTACCGTGAAAGTATGGGCATATCAGACCAGTAAATGGACACTTCCGGTAGTACCGGACTCGGCGCCACCGGCCGGGGTTGATTATGATATGTGGTTAGGTCCGGCTCCAAAACGCAATTATAATGATAACAGGTTTCACTATAACTTCCGTTTCTTCTGGGATTATGCCGGTGGATTGATGGCCGACTGGGGTGTGCATCTGCTGGATTATGCCATGAAAGGGATGAATGTGGGATTGCCTTCATATGTCTACGGTGCCGGAGGAAAGTATGGTTATCCGGATGACGCCATGGAGACGCCTGATACGCTGATGGTGACTTATAAATATCTCGATTTCAATATTATGTGGGACCATGCCTGTGGAATAGGAACCGGACTGTTCGGACTGAGGGAAGGCGTCGCTTTCTTTGGAGAGAACGGAACACTTATACTTACCCGTCAGGGTTGGGAGGTAGTTCCCGAACAGGCTATCAATAGCCGTTCATTCCCTTATTGTTATCCTTGTGATGATGAGAAGAAGCCTAACACGCTCCGGATGGAGGCAGTAGAAAAGAGAAAAGGCGGGGGGAAGGGACTATACCTGCATGCGGGCAATTTGCTCGACTGCATGCGTTCGCGTGAGTTGCCCAATGCCGATATCGCAATCGGGGCTGAAGTGGCTAAACTGAGCCATCTGGGTAATATCTCCTGTCGTGTGGGATCTGCATTGAACTGGGATAACAAGGCCGGAAAGTTTGTTGGTAATGCTGAAGCCAACAGGCTGATCAAAGCCAATTACCGGGCTCCATGGAAATTGCCGAAAGTCTAGAACTCTCTTGTTTTATTACAAACATAAGACTAAAAAATCACTCCGAAAGTATGAACACTTTCGGAGTGATTTTTTTTAGTTTTTCCTGTCCTTTAAAACTTATACACCCATTCGGCGAAGGCATCTACCCAACTTTTAAGAAATTTTTGAGTACCTTCGTTTTTCAGGTTGTTATTCTCGTCAAATAATTCCCATGAATTTCCTATATATGCCTCAGGTTGCTGCATCATATAGATGTTCAGAAAGACCATGGATTGACGTAGTGCGTGATTAGCTACCGCACCGCCGAGAGGGCTCATGGAACTGCTCACGATAGCGCCGGGTTTTCCTCCCCATTTACTCTGTCCGTAGGGTCTTGAACCTACATCCAAAGCATTTTTCATTGCCCCTGGAATACTTCGGTTATACTCAGGAGTGAAGAAAAGATATCCGTCGGCTTCACCGATCTTATTACGGAATTCAACCCATTCTACAGGCGGGTTTGCATCGAGGTCCTCGTTGTAGTGGGGCAACTGGCCTATCTCTACGATTTCCAATTCCAGAGAATCGGGTGCTAGTCTGATCACTTCATTTGCCAACTTTCTGTTGACTGATTCTTTACGCAGGCTACCTACCAATACTGCAATTTTCTTTTTACTCATTTTTGTGACTGATTTATTGGTTTTTAAATATACTTCTCCTAAATAATATTAACGCTTTTCTCATGGTTTTTGTTTGAATTTATTTTCTGATGCGAGCAAAAAAAAGTTTCATCAGGTCGGCACAATCATCGGCTAGGATGCCGGAGGTAACCGTAGTCTTTGGATGGAGTAGATAAGGGGAAATTTGGGAGTAACCTCGCTTTTCGTCTGTAGCTCCGTATACTATACGCGATATTTGAGCCCATCGTAGTGCACTGGCACACATAGGGCATGGTTCCACAGTGACATACAGGGTGCAATCGGTCAGGTATTTGCCTCCCAATACATTGGCTGCGGCAGTAATGGCCTGCATTTCGGCATGAGCTGTCACATCGTTCAGTGTCTCTGTAAGGTTGTGTGCCCGGGTAATGATGCGGTCATTTACAACTACGACTGCTCCCACCGGAACCTCACCTTCCTCAAACGCCTTGTGTGCTTCCCGTAGCGCCTGCTGCATAAAATATTGATCATCCAACATTATTCAATTACTAAATTACTGGAAGAATCAGAGCCAAAACTTTATTAATTGACAATGATTTCTCAACTTCTTTACTTCTCAACTTCAGCCTTCTTTATCATTAGTCTCATTGGCACATTGGCATATTGGCACATTCTTCAATTATCTTCTCATCTCATTCTCTTCAAAGAGAGTGGGGTAATCCTGTTCCATATTTTTCAGCACATGATTGAGAACGGTCTCTCGAAACCACCGGGAGCGATTGGTGATCTTATACTTTTTTAAGTAGAAATGAATCAAATTGTATTCTTCCTCACTAAGCATGAATATCGCCTTTTTCGTGCGAGGCTTTACCTTACCCTGCGGTTTGTATTGCTTTGTTCTCATCAAATAGTCATTGAAGTTTCGGCATCCCATTTCCTTTGCCAGTGCAAAAAAACAAAATATTTCCGCCAAAAAGAAGAGTTTATAGTGTAAATTTGTATTTTTACAAAGTTTATAAGCTGTTTTGTCAAAAAAGAGATGGCGGAGCACAATGAATTGGGTCGAAAGGGAGAAGCGGCTGCGGTAACCTATCTCGAGAAAAAAGGTCACCGTATTATAGAACGGAATTGGTCTGTTTCTGGCTATGAAGTCGATATTATCTCTGAAAATGATGAGTTTATTGTTTTTGTGGAGGTCAAAACCCGGACGACGGCCGATTGGGGCGATCCTTCGGATGCCGTCACTGAACAACGTATGCGGCGCATGATCCGTGCTGCCAGTCATTATCTGAAGATGAATGGTATTGATAAGCCCGCCCGGTTCGATATTGTTACTGTAATATGGAATAAGAGGCAATTTCAACTCGAACATATCGAAGATGCTTTTTTGCCTTTTTTGTAATCTTGATTGTAAGAATTGCAGATGAATATCGAGGAACTTTTTGAGTATTGTCAATCCATTCGGGGAGCGGAGGCAACCACACCCTTTGATGAGGTTACCATCGTGATGAAGGTGATGGGGAAGATGTTCGCTTTAATACCTACTGACGCAGAGAGATTGTGTATCAGCCTGAAATGCGATCCGGTGAGAGCTATTGCATTACGTGACAAGTATGCCTGCGTGGAGGGTGCCTATCATATGAACAAAACGCACTGGAACGTCATTTATCTGGATGGTGATATGCCGGACCATGAACTGAAGGAATGGATCGACCATTCGGTAACAGAGGTTATTAAGAAATTGCCGAAAAAACAGCAAGAACAATATAATGGAACTATTAAGTAAGGATCGAAAGATAATCCGGTTGGAAGAAACCGACTCGACCAATCTCTATATAAGGAGCCTCCTCGAAAGAGAAACTCTTGAAGAGGGGTCGATTGTCATAGCTGACTACCAGACTGGCGGGCGGGGGCAGATGGGGAATTCCTGGTATTCTTCTAAAGGAAGAAATTTGTTATTCAGTCTGCTGCTCTATCCGAAAAATCTTTTTCCGAGGGATCAGTTTATTATTTCCCGTATCGCATCACTTGCTGTCAAGAGAACACTGGACCGGTTCACGGACAATATATGTATCAAATGGCCGAATGATGTCTATTGGAAAGAGCGGAAAATTTCAGGAATATTGATAGAGAATGATATCACAGGCGAACAGATCACAAGGTCGATAATAGGAATTGGTATTAATGTGAATCAGGTGATATTTCCTTCCATCATACCTAAACCTATTTGTCTAAAGATGATTACACATTCGGCACAAGACCGGGAATATATTTTTGATATCTTTCAAAAGGAGTTCTTTCAGCTTTATCATGATTTTCAAAATGGGAGAATTAGAACCATTGAAGATGAATATATGCACAATCTATACAGGATGAATGATTATTATTGGTACGAAGACAAAAATGGACGCTTTCTGGCCAAGATTGAAGATGTACTCCCTTCCGGCCGTCTGGTGTTAAAGACGAATTCCGGGGAGGAACGAAAGTACGCGTTCAAAGAGGTATCTTTTGTAGATTGATTGTCAATGTGCCAATGTGCCAATGTGCCAATATGCCAATGTGCCAATGAGACTAATGATAAAGAAGGCAGAAGTTGAGAAATCATTGTCAATTATCAATTGTCCATTGTCAATTAAAAAACTCTTGGTTCTAAAAAAAATAAAAATATGCAATTTAAAAGGATTTTACTCAAACTCAGCGGGGAGTCGCTGATGGGCGAGAAACAGTATGGGATTGATGAGAAACGCTTGCAGGAATATGCCGAACAGATACATGAAGTGGCACAGACAGGCGTACAGATAGGTATCGTGATCGGCGGTGGAAATATTTTCCGTGGCTTGAGTGGGGCGACCAAAGGGTTTGATCGGGTAAAAGGAGATCAGATGGGGATGTTGGCCACGGTGATCAACAGCCTTGCATTGAGTTCGGCGCTCACTGCTGTCGGACAGAAGAATAGAGTGCTTACCGCAGTCCGTATGGAGCCGGTGGGCGAACTCTATTCCAAGTGGAAGGCGATAGAGTCGCTGGAGAAGGGTGAAATAGCGATCATCGCTGCCGGAACGGGAAACCCCTTCTTTACCACAGATACTGCTTCCGCACTTCGTGGAATTGAGATTGAAGCTGATGCCATGTTCAAAGGCACCCGTGTCGATGGTGTGTATACGGCTGATCCGGAGAAAGATCCTACCGCCACAAAATTTAAAACCATCACTTTCGATGAAGTCTATACCCGGGGTCTTAAAGTGATGGATTTGACGGCCACTACAATGTGTAAGGAAAACAACCTTCCCATCGTGGTATTTGACATGGACAGTTACGGTAATCTGAAGAGAGTGATTGACGGTGAAGATATCGGAACGCTGGTGCATGTTTAGAAAAAATTCACTATTTTTGTCCAATAATCAACAAATAAGAGATACTTATGGAAACAGCGACGATCAGAAAAGAGGCTGAAGAAAAGATGCAGATGACCCTCGAATTCCTGGATGAGACATTCTCGCGTATTCGTGCAGGTCGTGCTAATACCCGTATTCTGGACGGGATTCGTGTGGAATATTATGGCAGTCTTGTTCCGTTGTCGAATGTGGCAACGGTGAATACCCCCGATGCAAAAACCATCTTGGTGCAACCCTGGGAAAAGGCGATGTTGAGAGTAGTGGAAAAAGCTATTATGGACTCTGATGTGGGCATCACACCCGAGAACAATGGAGAGGTCATCCGTTTGGGTATACCGCCGCTTACGGAAGAACGCCGTAAGCAATTGGTGAAACAGACCAAACAGGAGGCTGAAGAAGCAAAAATCAGTATCCGAAATGCACGCCGTGAGGGAATCGATGAATTGAAAAAAGCCGTCAAGGACGGTTTGCCTGAAGATATGGGAAAAGACGGTGAGAACGAACTGCAGAAACTTCACGACAAGTATATCAAGAAAGTGGATGAGATGTTCGGTGAAAAGGAGAAAGAGATACTGACCGTTTAATGGAAAAAGGCGGAGATGAAAGCGGTGGAGGCTTACAGGGACTGGTTATCAGGAATACCGGTAACGCCTATCTGGTGCGTGATGATAATGGAAATGATATCATTGGCATCGCAAAGGGAAACCTGAGGCTCAAAGGGATCAGGAGTACAAGTCCTATTGTGGTGGGCGACCGGGTCTTCATGGATCCAAACCCCGATGGCACCGCTTTTATCACCGATATTGCTGACCGGAAAAACTATATTGTCCGTAAGGCATCCAATCTATCTAAACACGCTCATATACTGGCTGCCAATATAGATTTGGCATTCCTTTGCATTACGGTGAAGTATCCCGAAACAACGACGGTTTTCATCGATCGTTTTTTGACCACGGCAGAGGCTTATTCCGTGCCGGTTTATCTCATCTTCAATAAAATTGATCTCTATAATGATGAGGAACATGAATATCTGGATGCCCTGATACATCTCTACACCTCCATCGGTTATCACTGTTTAAAAACGTCTACTGTTACTGGCGAGGGAAAGGAGTATCTGGAAGCATTGACTAAGGGAAAGAGCGTACTGCTCGCCGGCCATTCCGGGGTCGGGAAGTCGAGTATCTCCAATTTGTTGTTGGGAAACGAAGCGCAGAAGGTGAGTGAAATTTCGGAGTATCATCATAAGGGAATGCATACAACCACTTTCTCTGAAATGCTTGAACTGAAAAACGGCGGCTTCCTGATCGATACTCCCGGAATTAAAGGATTCGGCACTATTGATATGAGCCGAGCTGAGGTATCCCACTATTTCCCTGAAATATTCAGAATTTCCAGGAAATGTAAATACAACAACTGCCTTCATCTTAACGAACCGGGTTGTGCTGTATTAGACGCGGTCGATAAGCAATATATCAGCGAAAGCCGTTATCACTCATACCTGAACATACTGGAAGATATAGAGGAAGGAAAATACCGGTTATGACTATATATCTGAATAATGCGCTATTCCTGATCATTGAGATACTCTACCTGCTCACAGTGGTAAGTATCGTAGTGGTGGTGATTTCCGAAAACCGGAACCCCATCAAAACGGTGGCATGGATAATGGCGGTGGTCTTTCTTCCTTTCATCGGTATTATCTGGTATGCCTTCTTTGGACAGGATACTACCAAAAGGCATGTAATTTCCCAGCGGATGTACAGCAAACTAAAGAAACGCCCTCTCGACGGGATGGAGACATCGGTAGAACACTCTTTTCCCGATAGACACACTAATCTTATCAAACTTCTTCAGAATATGGATTACACCCCTTTGTTGGGAGGAAATGACGTCAAGCTGTTTACCAACGGGAAGGATAAATTCGGACATCTCTTTGCCGATATTGAGAAGGCGGAGAAGCATATCCATATAGAATATTATGTGTTGGACGATGATGAATTGGGACTAAAGTTTCAGCAGGCGCTTATCCGAAAGGCAAAAGAAGGGGTGGAGATACGGATTATCTACGACAGTTTCGGATCACGGAAAGCCAAAAAGAAATTTTTTGAAGATTTTCGTAAAGCAGGAATAGAAACCGAGCCTTTTTTGAAGCTTACCCTTTCGAGGCTTACTTCGAGACTCAACTACCGGACACACCGCAAGATCGTGGTTATCGACGGCCGGATAGGTTATGTGGGTGGAATGAATGTGGCCGACCGTTACGTGAAGGGATTCGACTGGGGCTGCTGGCGTGATACTCATGCCCGGATCGAGGGAAAAGGCGTACAGGGATTACAGTCGATTTTCCTGATCGATTGGTATTTCGTATCGCAAACACTCATTACATCACGCGATTATTTCCCTATTCTGGAAAATTATGGGGAATGCCCTATGCAGATAGTAAACAGTGGTCCGCTGAGCGAGGAGAACGAGATTTCACACGGGATTATGCAGGCTATTTATGATGCCCGTAAATCAATCTTTATCCAGACACCCTATTTTTTGCCTCCCGACGCGATGGTTGACGCATTACAGGCAGCAGCGATCAGGGGGGTTGATGTGAGAGTCATAATGTCCAAGCGTTCGGATGTACCCTTGGTACAGAGAGCTTCATTTTCCTATATCAAGGATATGCTGAAGGCAGGCGTGAAAGTATACATGTACCACAAAGGATTTCTGCATTCCAAGATGATGGTGTTTGATGGATCTCTTACATTGGTCGGTTCGGCCAATTTCGATTCTCGTAGTTTCGCGCAGAATTTTGAAGTAGAGGCTTTTATCTATGACGAAGAACTGGGTGCACGGGCCAATGACATTTTTGTAGAAGATCAGCGCTTTTCAGAGCCGGGCTCTATAAAAGAATGGTATAAACGATCTGTGTCAAAGCGTTTTGTAGACTCGTTTCTGCGGCTCTTTGCCCCTTTAATGTAAATAATGGGATAGTAATGGAAGAACTTTGAACTTAGAAATTAGAAGTAGGAAGTTGGAAGTGAACTGGTGGAGACAATCCTAAGTCTCAAATCTAACATCCTAAAGCCTAAGTCTTGATTCTTGTGTGTAATATTTATCGTATGGAACGGATTTTTATTATAGGCTATATGGGTTCCGGCAAAACCACTATTGGAAAGCGGTTGGCCAAATTACTTTCACTTTCTTTTGTCGACCTCGATGCCTATATCGAGAATAAGTATCGCAAGACTATATCTGCTCTTTTTGCAGAAAAGGGGGAAGAGGGTTTCAGGAAAATAGAAAACCGATCTCTTCAGGAGGTGGCAGCATTTGAAGATGTAATAATCTCCACAGGAGGAGGAACCCCCTGCTTTTTCAATAATATGGAGATAATGAATGGAACGGGTCTCACCATTTATCTTCAGGCTCATCCTGAAGATCTTGCCGATCATCTGCTGGATTCGAAAACGGTACGTCCACTCATTGCCGGAAAATCGAGGGAGCAACTTATACCCTTTATCACGGAACATTTGGAGCAAAGGGAATATTATTACAGAAAAGCACAGGTCATTTATCCTATAGACCGTATGATCACAAAGGATGAGATTAATTTAACTGTGCGTAGTGTTGGAGAAGAATTAAAAAAGAGGAGCACAAAATGATGTATAGCCACCACAAAAGCACTTCGTTTGTTGTGCGCGAATTACTGCAAAAGGTCGAAAACCAGAAAGCCTCCCTGGTGATTGGTGTTCCCAGGGAAAATCAGAAACAGGAGAAACGGGTGCCGTTGACACCCGAGACCGTTTCTCTCCTCGTAGAATCAGGCTATAGAGTATTAGTGGAAGCAGGTACCGGACAAACCATCAACTATACCGACACCTATTATGCCGAATCGGGTGCGGAGATCGTAGATTCTGCCGAAGAGGTTTTCCAGGCCGATCTGATCCTGAAAATTCTGCCTCCCACCCTGGAAGAGGTAAGCATGATGCGGCCGCGGGCAACCGTTTTTTCGTTTCTCCATGTCCATAAACTCTCCATTTCCTTGTTGGAGTTGATGTCGGAGAAGAAAATCAATGCGTTGGCTTATGAACTTCTGTATGACAACACAGGTATCTCCCCGTTTGTAACATCCATATCCGAGATAGAAGGTACTTATTCTATCACCCTTGCAGCAGAGTTGTTAAGCAATGCCCACGGAGGTAAAGGTATTTTATTGGGAGGAATTCCGGGTATATCACCCACCGAGGTGGTTGTGATTGGAGCCGGAGTAGCAGGTACGATGGCTGCCCGTGCAGCATTGGCCATGGGAGCATCGGTAAAGGTGTTCGATAATGATGTGGTTAAGTTGCGCACTATCCGGCATGAACTGGGTAATTTGGTGTTTACCTCTACGCTTCAACCCAATGTACTCAGGAACGTGTTTCGTTCTGCGGATGTGGTGATTGGTGCCCTGCAATATATCAATAAAACCCACTTTTACCGCATATCGAGCGACCTGATCAGGGAGATGAAGCAGGGTGCTATTATTATTGATATACGAATGGCACAGGGTGGATGCTTTGAAACCACGATGGAAGCCTGCCTCCCGGATCATCCGACTGTTTTTGATAAATATGGCGTGTTGCATTTCTGTGAGACAAGCCTCAGCTCACGTGTCGCACGTACAGCGTCCATCGCTTTAAGTAACATTTTTGTGTCGCTCTTTTCCGCTATGGCTGATTGTGGTGGAATCGATCATTTTGCCCGGTTCGACCGCGGTTTTGCTGCCGGCTTCTATCTCTACTCCGGAAAGATGGTCAACCGCTACGTCGGCAACCACTTTAATATTCCTGTAACTGATATTGGTCTGTTCCTGCCGGGGTATTGAGTATCAGCAGGTCAGTTTATAACCGATATTTTTGATGGTGTAGATGATAACATTGGGATTACTTGGCAACAATTTCCTTAGGTGGGAAATAAGGTTGTTCATTCCGGCTTCGATATCTGAGTGGGGTCTCTCCCACACTTTTTCTGAGAGTGTTTCATGCTGGAGTTTTTGTAGATTATAACAAGAATATTCTAGATTTTGCAGGGTATGAATATGTAGGGGATGGTTCTTTTTCAAAAGTTTATATTTAGGTAGTTTCTTGATATTCTTGATGATGTTTCGGTTGATAGATAACAGTCAATGACTTTGAGTTCTTACATGTAAAGTTTAATCTCTATTGATACGCTTTACCTGATAATCCCGTATTTCTTTTAACTCTCCCCGAAAAGCTATTTTTCCTGTTCGGGACAGTTGCTTAAGTCGCCAATTGAGGAACATATCACCCACACCGAAGTCAATATCTATAAGTGTATGCCCTATGACCCATGCTGCGGATTGAAACTGATCGGTGCAATTTACTGTCAGATAAGAATCGAAATAGGTTTCATCATGTGCCGAAATATCTCCATCTTTTTCGAGAACCCATAGTAGCCCATCTTCAGAGAGAATTTTTTCCCATAAATGTACCCAGCGGGTTAATGAGTCATTGTCGACTCTCTTGAAATGCCTGAAAATTTCTTTTATATCAGATGTGTTTGTAACGACTAATATGTCGGGATAAATAATCTCTCCTGATCGTGCTGTAATCGGAATATGGGGAAAATCTGCAATGAAAACCTCCTTCTTCAATTTTGATAAATGATACAATAGCCTTGCTGTGGAAACAATCTCGGAAGCATCAAAGCCTGTCCAAAGAAATATTCTGTGGATACTATCCGCTTCTGCAATCAGTGTTTGAATCCTGTCCAGATCTTTCTTCACATAGTTTGTGACAACCTCGGAGTATTCATTGTCGCGGGAAACGGAGGAAATCCACTCTTCCCTTTCTCCTGTTTTCGTTTCCGTATTGATATCACACAGAGGGCCATCGCATAAATGATCTTCCATGCAGATTATCCTGTTTGTGGCCGGATCAAATTCATTGCTCTGTATCAATAGGCTATTGGCTGTTGGCCCAAAACAAATATGTATATCTTGTTGTCTCATCATATGACAAAGATAGAAATTCTTTATCGTACAATAAAACGGTAACAGTCGGCAGTTGGACATCATCCGCCACAAGTTAGGAATAAGTCTATATATCTGCTTTTATTCTCAATCTCCTTTGTAAGATCAGGTACCATGTGAAAAGAATGATCCCTTTGAGGATGGAACTGATGGAGAGTGCCCACCATACGCCGGTTACTCCCATCCGGTTACCTAGTATCATGGCAATGGGGATACGTAACGTGTTGAATACGATGCTGATGATAGCGGGTGGAGTGGTTCTGCCCAGGCCGTTGAACATACCCTGTGTGGTGATCTCCAGCATCATAAAGATCTGGGAAATACCTATAATCAATAAATATTCTCCTCCTGCTTCGTACGCCGCCTTTTCCGGTACGAAGGCCGAGAAGATTGCCTCTCCGTATAACATGAATGCCATGGTTACGACGATACCCAGTACCCCCATCATCATCAAGGTGTAACGGAAAGCCCTGTTACCCCGGTTCATCTTGCGTGCGGCAAAATTCTGAGCTACAAAACTTCCTAATGCAGTGGAAAACCCAGTAGAGGTATTCCACGTAATCCCCTCGATCTGTCCGCCTGTGGTCTGGCTCATCAATCCCAGATGCCCTCCGTAGAGTGAAGCCGTTCGTGCCAGATTCATATTGATAAACGCGAAGTAGACGTTCATGGCAGCCACAGGCAGTCCCAATTTCAGGATATTCAGCATGTATCTCCTGTGAGGGCAGATCAAAAACTGGAATTTTCCCAATAATCCGTTCTTTTTTTTCAGATGATGTATAAAAAGGAGCAATACTACACTCTCCGACAGGACAGTAGCTATTGCAGCTCCTTTTACCCCCAATGCAGGCAATGGACCCGGTCCGAAAATCAGAAGAGGATCAAGGATGATATTCAAGGCTAGCCCTGTCGCGTTGAAATAAAAAGGAATATCACTCCGTCCTGATCCTATGTAAATACCGGAGAAATTGAGGATCAGAAACATAATCGGTATTGACAAGGAGATAATACGCAGGTATTCGGACGCATCCCTCGCAATTGCTTCTTCTAATTTGTAAAAGGATACATAAGGATCGGGAAAAAGAAAGAAGAACATCCCGAATGTAAGTCCCAAGATAAATGCGATGGTAGTGGTATGCGATGCATACAGGGATGCCCGATCTAGGCGACGAGCACCAATAGATTGACCGATGGATATCTCGGCACCTACTTTGGAGACAAGTGCCATTGAATTCATCATCCACATAAGCATCCCTATGGCGCCTACTGCAGCCACCGATTCACTGCCCAGTCGCCCGATCCAGATGATATTCACCAGATTATAGGACATCTGGATAAAACTGATCGCCATCAACGGGAGAGCCAACGTGAGCAATTGCCGGAAAATTCCTCCCCGGGTAAGATCACGTACTGCAGATGTTCGTATAGGTTGAGATTCCACCAATACCCATTTATTAAAAAAGGAAGTAACCATTGACGGTTACTCCCTTGAATGTTTTTTAGATATGAAGAAGAAGAGACTTTCCGGCGATACCGGAATAGATCTCTCCTCTCTTCTTTGGAGCGGAAGACGGGACTCAAACCCGCGACCCTCAGCTTGGAAGGCTAATGCTCTATCGACTGAGCTACTTCCGCAAAACTAATCCCGAGAAGTCGGGACAAGTAGTGTCAATTCACTAATACGTCAATTTGCCAATGATTG
>NZ_JAYFQD010000003.1:0-193075 GCF_034927365.1 Proteiniphilum sp.
CAACCTCAATACCATTTTCAAGGATAATCTCATTACATCTGACGTATGTGCTGTTATTATACAGCAGTGTGACATCATAACAACTTCCCGGCGAAAACGGGGTAAAATAGCGTTTATTCTCTTTGATAGTATCCAACAAAAAAATTTCACCGGATTCTTTGGATGTAAAAAAGAGATTATGCACACCGGAACGCCCCGGTTCGTCAGGAAGCATAAAACTCATACTCAAGCCTGGTAATTCGATATAGAACATTTTAGGATGCCACTTACCGGCTGAAATATCTGAAGTATCTGCCGGAATACTTTGGAGATGATCTTTTGCAGACATAGGATTGTCAAGAATAAATATCAACAACAATATGCATATAACATGTAATAATTTCCAGAGCGTTTTCTTTGTTTTCATAATAACATCTTTATTACTTTGTTCCGTAGTAATTTAAACCACGTATTTTCTTCTTTTTGTTTTCATCAGTCACTATAAAACTTACCCTATGTTGAGAGTCGTACATTATTGGTTACTACTTTAGCTTGAGAAGAAAACCATTCATCTGCTAGGGCTTCTGCCGCTTCTTCAGAAGGATAGTATCCTTTCCAATATGCAACGCATCTCCAAAAACAGTCGTTGTTATGCATTCCCCAATAGTTATTTCTTTCACTTTTAGGGATTACACTTATCGTTTTCACCAATTCTTCAAGGGTCTTTTTGTTAACTTTTTCATCGTAATTAACGTGAGTTCGGCGTAAGAAAATCAGATAAATATTAGGAAAATGGCGGAAAAATTAGTATTTTTAAATCGTTGAAAATAAAAACGTCACTAATAATTACGCTATGATTTCCAGCCATAAAGTTACAGAATTTTATTTCATAGTGGACGATTTTTTCGAATAATTTAACGCTCTGATTAAGGATTATTCGCTACAGGAAGCAAAAACAAGGACGAGGAATCGTAAATTCACGATGTCGCAAAGCGAAGTGATGCCTATCCTAATCCTCAACCGTTTTGAAGAAAGAAAATTATGGAATATACATTACGCGATTGGAACATTTCTGCCCGTCCTTTTTCGACAAACAAAAGGTCTCAGAAAGCTTTGGAAAAAACTGGCTTCACATTGGAAGCAAAATTGGAAAAAGCAATCTATAAAAACGGAGAGTTTCTGGATGAATTGATCTACTCGATTGTACAATAGCCCTGATTGAATAAGCAATTGAATAGGAATAAATTCCCCGAAATCATAACCTTGGGTTGAGGAATCTGGTCTGTTATTGGTTGAGATGGTTGATTTGTTCCTTTGATATGTCACATCCCGTGCAGCCGCCACAAATGGAGTGGTCTCTTCCTGTGAAAAAGAAACGATATATTGACCGTGCGAGGATAACCCCCACGATGACACCAATGATAATGACTATAAATAGTTGTAGATTCATACCATAAAAACAACTTTGCGCCGTGAAAAGTTTAGATACCCACTTCTTACATAAAGAGGCTACCTATCTGGAACACCAGAAATGCTACTAACCAGGCGAGCCCGGTCGAGTAGAATACGCTGAACAGCGCCCATTTCCATGAATGGGACTCCTCCTTGATGGCAACCACCGTGGCCACGCAGGGGAAATAGATCAGGATGAACAGCAGAAATCCCGCCACCACGAGAGGGGTGAAGATGGGTGATCCATCGGGATAGGATTCTGCTTTTAACCGCTGCTGCAATGATTGCTGATCTTCACTGTCGCCGGTATAAAGTACACCCATGGTGCTGATCACGATCTCCTTGGCTGCCATCCCCGAGAGCAGGCTGACCGATATTTTCCAGTCGAACCCGAGTGGGCGCATTACCGGTTCTATAAACTTCCCGATATTCCCTATGTAGGAGCTCTCCTGATGGGTCGTATTGCGGATATGCTCTATCTCTGTTACTTTCTCCTCTCTCTCTTCTTCACCTATTTCGTTCCGGTCGAGTTGTGCATCGATCAATGCAATTTCGTTATCGAAGGCGGCATCTCTTTCTGCATTATAAGGAAAATATCCTAAGAACCAGATGATGATAGAGGCAATCAGGATGGGACCTCCCATTTTCCGGAGATATTGGCTCGACCGGTCCCACATATGGGTAATGATAGACTTGTTGGTCGGCATCCGGTAGGGTGGGAGTTCCATGACGAATGGGGTCTCTTCTTCTTTAAAGGCTGTCTTGCGTAATATCTTGGCCGTGACGGCAGCGATTAAAATACCAAATGCGTATAACCCCAGCATCACCAGGCTTCCATATTTGGGTATGAAAGCACTCACGAAAAGGATATAAACCGGTAGCCGGGCACTGCACGACATAAATGGGACGATGAACATGGTGATCATGCGGCTGCTTCGGCTTTCGATAGTACGGGTCGCCATAATGGCCGGTACATTGCAGCCAAATCCCATGATAAGCGGGATAAACGACTTCCCATGCAGGCCGATCCGGTGCATCAGCTTATCCATGATAAAGGCCGCCCGTGCCATATACCCCGAGTCCTCCATGAAGGAGATAAAGAGATATAATATCACGATATTGGGAAGAAAGACGATAACACCTCCCACTCCGCCGATAATACCGTCTACGATCAGCGCTTTCAGTGGTCCTTCAGCCATGCTGTTCCTCACAAGATTGCCCAGTTGTTCTACCAACCACTCGATCCACTCCATCGGATAGCCTCCCAAGCGGAAAGTGGCTTCGAACATCACCCAAAGGAAGAGGAAGAAGAGGGGAAACCCTATATACTTATGGGTTACGATGGCGTCCAGCAATTTTGTTTTTTCGGAAAAGAGTGTTTTTTCAGTCAGCGTTTCCTTCAATCCGCCAGCGATAAAACCGTATCGGGCATTTGTAATGGCTGATTCAGGGTCTTCACGAAGTAGTTTCTCAATATAAACCCGCTCTTTATCCCGACGGGAGAAGATCTGTGTATGTTGCGGCAGTGTGTGGACACGCCTCTCAATATCCTTGTCCCCCTCAAGCAATTTGACACAGATATAACGCAATGGCATATTCCATCCTGCATACTGGCTCGGATCCACACTTTTGAACTCTCGTTCCATGATGGCGATCGATTTCTCCAGCACCCGTCCATAGGGAATCTGCACAAAGTCGTACTGATCTTTCTTGTAGACTTCTATCACTTTCTCGAGCAATTGGGGAATCCCTTCGCCTCTCTTGCCTACGGTGGGGACAATAGGAATATTGATCAATGACCCGAATGTCTCATAGTCGAAGGTCCGGCCGCTCTCTTCCAACTCGTCATACATGTTCAGGGCAATCACCATCGGCACTTGCAGATCAATCAATTCAGTGGTAAGATAGAGATTGCGTTCTGCCGCTGATGCCGATACGACGTTCACAATTACATCAGGTTTTTCCTCCAGAATATGTTTTCTTACGAACAGTTCCTCCGGAGAATATGCCGACATCGAGTAGGTGCCGGGAAGGTCTACCAGGGTGAACTCATATCCGTCATGACGCAAGATACCCTCTTTAGAATCGATCGTCACACCGCTGTAATTGCCCACATGTTCATGGGCGCCGGATGCCAGGTTGAAGATGGTGGTCTTTCCCGAGTTGGGATTACCGAGAAGAGCCACCTTTATTTTTTTATCGGTATGGATGCCTTCGTTCTTATGATGAAGGATGATATGCTCGTCGTCGTTGATGAGACTTGTTCCCTGTTGTTGCTGAACATCTTCCTCATAAACCGCTTCTTCCCTGTATGGAGCACCATTCCGGGCATCCGCCGCGATCATCGATATTTCAATCATCACCGCCTCACTCCGGCGCAGCGATACCTCGTACTCCATGATCTCATATTTGATGGGATCCTTCAAAGGGGCGTTCAGTATCGATTTGACTTCCTCCCCGCGCACAAACCCCATTTCGAGGATGCGTTTCCTGAAAGCTCCGCTACCGTTTACTTTTACGATGTATGCTTTTTGTCCCGTCTGTAGTTCTGAAAGGCGCATGAATGATTTTTTATCTTATGATTAATTCCTTTTTCTCAACCCAATATCAGGTAAAGGATAGGGATCAGCAGACCGATCAACAGGTACCATTTCCCCCTTTGTGCGATGCCATGTTTCCCTTTGACCATTAACAGGCCTGATATTGCCAGGAAGATGAGCGAGCCGGCAAATATATCGGCCATGGGTGACCATCCTTTGATCCGGTTATAATGTAAACGGTTTACCCAATAGGCGATCGGTTTTTTCTTACTTACCTGATAATGGGCGATACCTGTCTGCGGATCATACTCTCCGATGGTGCCTTGTAGCATCAGGCGGTATTTTCCCCGGACCTCACCTACATTATTCAGCTTGGGCCTGTCACTTTCCGATTGCCATGCCTGTGTGAACTCTTCCGGTGTCAATCCCTTGTCAAAAGCGAGGCTTATATCCTTTACCTTGTAAGAGGGATCCTTGCCGTTCATGTGATTAAGCAAGATACCCGAAATTCCGTAAACGAGTGATAATCCCACCATCACGAAACCGATATCGCGGTGGAGGATCCGTATCCATTTCCTTACCTGGGGACTAATTGTGAACTTCTTCATAGTTCAACCCATCGATATAATAGATGGAGTAATAATCTTTACCCTGGGCTTTCATCCATTCTTTCA
This sequence comes from Proteiniphilum sp., assembly GCF_034927365.1. GTDB lineage: Bacteria > Bacteroidota > Bacteroidia > Bacteroidales > Dysgonomonadaceae > Proteiniphilum. The sequence continues at coordinate 4,646 of NZ_JAYFQD010000003.1, forward strand.
TTTCGCTGATATTGGCCAATTCGGCTGCACAGGTCTCTGCCGAACCGTCTTCTTTGGCCAGTTTTTCATTGGTACTCTTTTCCATATCGGCTATCTCGACCTGGGTGAGTCGGCGTTCACGTAATATACCGTTCACCTGCAACTGAGTACCTTCCAGTTCCCTGTTAAATCCACCGATTTCGCCTTTGGCTTCCACCCGGATGGATTGTTTGTGTCCCTCCCCGGTCAGGAAGCATCGTTTGCCGGAATGCTTACAAGTGTGGGTGACATATCCCTTGATGGTAATCTCTTTGTCGATATACGTTTCTGCAATATCGTAGATCGAATCGGCATCAAAAGCAACAACTACGGCTTGGGTGGACTGTTTATCATCCTGGTTTTTTTGCGTTTGTCCTGCATTGTTACATGAGATTGCGAGCAACGCGAAGGCGACTAAAATAAAAGATAACTTTTTCATTATTTAAACTGATTATAAATTAGTTTGCAAATTTACTGCTTTTTATTGATTATTATCTACTCTCCGGAGTTTCCTGATTTGTATGATTGCATCCAAAGGTTTACGATTTGGTTGCATACGGTACATATAAATCATTCATTACTCTTTCTGCGAGACAATTGACAAGGCGATCAATCCCGCTATTCCTGTCAGCAATATCCATAAGCTGCCCGGGAGTTTCTCCTTCTTCCTTTTTATCAGGAAGAAACACAGAAGTGCAAGGATGGCGTTGAGGATAAACGCATTCCAGGTAGCAAAATGAATCTGTGGCCCGATATACTTCGTGTTACTTTCCTTTAGCGTAATATAAGCGGGGAACAGCCATTGGGAGGCTTTGTCCCAGTTATCCCTGTTGGCAGCGATAAAGGCTTCATCCACTCTTGTCAGGTTGTCGTTCTGCAGGGCATAAGTATACCGGCCACCAGGCTTGATAACGTTCACCGTCCAGAAGAACATATTGGCCATGATCATCACATCGTCGTTCCTGACATCGACGGGCGGAATATCGAGTTTCAAGAGGTGGTAACCCGGGGCTTCGAGGATATACATGCTTCCTTCGGTATCGAAGAGGAAGCCGTAAAAGCGTTTGTCGGGTACGGCCTGCATGGTGAAGTAGGCGATATCGATGCTGTCACCGGCATGAGTATCACGGATAAACGGGCGACCGTTCACCATCTTCATATGAAATAGTTTTCCTTCCGCATCCAACGTAAAGTAACCTTCATCATAGGGTTTGCGTATCGTCAGAATTCCTTGTGACCATTGTGCCGGAAAGGAGTAACCTCTCTTTTCCAACTCTTGGGTAAAGAGATCGCTTTTCTCGTGGTTCACCTTGTTGGTGGTCACATCGATAAACTCGATCTTCTCCTTCATCCTGAACACATCGTCGGGCGTTTCCAGGTTCAACCGTTTCGGTAGGGATTCGTACATCACATACAAGCCGAAGTTGGGGGCGCTTGTCTCGTTGCTATTATAACGGAACGTGAAACTCTTTTGCCGGATCAGCGGCATTGTCACTGCCTGGCCTCTGATGGAGTCGGGCATCCTGCCGTCAGTCGATAACTGGCGGTAATACATCATCGGTAGGATGGAGTCGAATTGGGCCTCGGTGTATTGTCTACCCGAAGCATCCCTGAGGGTTGTCTTTTTCCCTTCGACCTCCCTATAGCAGAACTCTTCGATGATCGAACTGTAATAGACAAACGGGTACTTCTGCGGTGCACTGGTGGCTTTCTTGACGATAGCAGGCATCGCCCACATGGCGACCAGGGTGACAATGAGGATAATGATTATTCTGTAAAACGATTTGTTCATCATACTTCAGCTGTTATTATTGGACCCCGTTCTTGAAGCGGGTTACCGAGACGAAAGAAAAGGCAAAGACTGCCACCACCATCACGATTAAAAAGGGCAGGAAGGGGGTATAAGCACCGGAAGGACCCTCCATATAAAAGAAGGAGACAAGGGCGACTGCCGGCAAGGCATTCAGCACACGTTGCATCCATACCGGCTCGAAAGAGATCCATGCGCCCAGCAAGTAGGTGGCATATCCGGCGAGGAGCCAGGGTAGCATTTTCAGGAAGTTGGCCATCACGATTTCACTGCTGAACGATGCCGATATCCCTCCCAGAAGGATGAGACAGGTGATCATGAACAGTAGCGAAAGGACAACCACGCCGTATCCCAGCATTGCACACAGGTTCTTCGACTCGTTGAGGGGCAGATGGAGTGTCAGCTTCAGTCTTTTGGACTGCATTTCCGGGGCGAACTGCACGATGGCAAAGAGCAATCCTGCCGCTCCCGGGAAGAACTTGATCAGCGATACCAGCATGAGGTTATTCTCTATAATCGATCCCCAGAGAGGGATCACACCTGCCTGTATCAGTTTCGAGATATTCAAAAAGATATATCCCGTCACGCCCGCGAAGACGATAGCCAGCAACCATACTAATCGGCGGGTTTTGATCCATTCCTTGAAAAAAAGTGATCTGTACATATCCTTAATATTTACCTGTTAGGCCGATAAAAGCATCCTCGAGTGATAACTTTGTTTCGGTGAGATTGTGGATGTCGGCTCCGTTTCTCTTAAGTGTTCGGACTACCTCGTCCGTCGGTGCGAAGGAGTAGGTTTCCCAATGGTCTCCTATCTTCTCTGTATGCCACAACGGGTTGTCCGTCATTGGTTCCTTGTCGGACTGGAAGTTGAAACGCCTGAATTGATCCATGATATAGGAGGTGGGCTCATGAAGCAGTATCTTACCATAATCGAGGATAATGCAATCGTCTATCAGCAGTTCCATGTCCTGGATGATATGGGAGGTGAGGAATACCGTTTTGTTTTCTGCTGAGATATATTCCCGAAGGTATTCCACGAACAGGCGCCGGTAACCGGGATCGAGACCCATTGAGAAGTCGTCGAGGATCAGCAGGTCGGGGTCTTGGGCGAAAAGCAATCCCAATGCCACTTGGGAGCGTTGGCCGCAGGACATGGTACTGATTTTCTGTGTAGGGGTGACCTGTAACTTTTTCAGCAGCTCGTAATAGGCTTCCCGTTTCCAGCTCGGGAAAAAGCGGCTGTAATATTTCTCGATCTGCTGCACGTTGAAGTAGGAATGCTGTATATGTCCTTCGAGGAGTAGGCCGATGCGGCTTTTAGTTGCAGGTGACAGGTGTGCCATATCCTCGCCGAAGATGCGGCAGACTCCTTCCCGTGGTTTCAGGTAGCCCGTCAGTATATTGATGATGGTGGTCTTGCCCGTACCGTTTTTTCCCAACAGCCCTAGGATCTTCCCTTTCGAGACGTCGAAGGATAGATGCTCGTAAATCAGCTTCTTACCGTAATAATGGGTGATATTCTCACATTGAATAATCTTCTCCATTGGTTATATTATATTTTATCTCGTTCAAAATATCAAAAGGTCTCCGCTTTAGTTGCAAAAACGTCCTCCTCTTTATTTATAATTTAATTCCGGCAGTCAGTTGGACTGCGATTGCATTTCTATCCTTTATTCCCCAAAAAGAGAGGTTGCCCGAGACAAACCATTTTACTTTATCCTTGAGATATTCGTATCGTACCATACACTCGGCCGATAAAGGGCTGGACAGCATGACCTCCAGATCGGGAGCCATCGAGGCATTGAATAGATCGTCGTTGTCGGACACATTTTTTTGAGAGTTAAGTAGCGGCCGATAGCCTACCTTCAACTCCGTGATCAATGAAGACTTGTCGCTGATAAATTCTATTCCTGTCCTTGCGGAAATATCGAGATGGATATGGGTGATTTGATAATCGGGCGAGATATAACGTTCAGCATAGGAGATAAATCCAGTCCCGGCTTCTACCCACAGATCGTTTTTTGTGCGGTACCACTCCTGGAGAAAACTTGCTTTTGTGCTTACCTTATCACGTACATATCGTCCCGATTCACTCAGAAGGCGGTATTCATACAAGATCCCGTCCGAATTACCTTCTATGGGAACATTCTCATAGATGCGTTCCTTGCCTTTGCCTTGCTGCAAGTATCCTTCGATCTTGATTGCCCTGGTGCCGTACCTACTCTTTTGGGAGGGTCCTGCCTGGAAATTGACGGAATTAATGCGAAAGAGGAACGGATACATGTTTGCTTTCGAGTAGGATTCCGTGTTTTCGGACAGCCACGCTACCGATCCGAGCCATCCGCTTCCTGTTTTTGGTAGCATAAATAGCGACAATCCGTAGTTGTTGCCCTCGTAGAGCCAACTGAAAGTTGATCCGTAATCCGACTGCTGGCGATCATACATCCCGAATCCTTTCATTGCGAAGTAGGTGTCGCTACGGTGAGACTCGACGGTAGTTACACTTAACCGCTGCTGATAGAGCCCGGCGGATAAAGTGGCACCCAAACGGTAATCTCCGGTCGGCATAGCTGCGCCTATCCTGAGATAGGGTGCTGAAATGGTCGTTTGGGGACGCGGGTCGCGCTTGCGGTAATCATTCCCAGCCCTGTAACCAGCTTCCGCACTCCAGGTATATTTACCGGCCGTCAAGCTGAATCCCCCTGACAGGAGGTACTCTTCACCCAGCACATTGCCGCCGATGGAATCGGTTACCTGATAGGGGCCGATCCTGTGCAGGTCTGTTACATTTGTCCATTTGGTGCCGTTCCGTGTATGGTTCCGGTACGAAGCAGAACCCCAGAAAGCTGATCGTACATCCCGCTGGATACCTTCGGCAGATAACTTGAAACTATTGCCGCTTCTACCCTCCCTGATAAGATGGTAATTGGGGGCATTATGCTGTTGCCATGCCGCTTCTACTGTCACCCGGTCTCTTACCGGACGCCATAGGGCAGCCGAAGGATGGCTGTAAGTAGTCTCGAAAAAGCCGATATAGGGAAGCGTGTACCGCACATGGGTGCTGTCGCCCGCTTGAACCGATAGGGCGGACAACAACAGCAGGTATATACAGTACACTCTTCTATTCATGAGACGCTTGTTATTGTAGGACAGTAATCCTTAGTTGGCTTTGAATTGTTTGGGTTGCGGATCTGCATCCGGGGTAAAATCGACCGTGGAGTTGTTGGTATCCTGGTAAACGGTCCTGCCATCAGCTTCCACATGGCTTACCTTTCGACGGACACTCTTACCGCTATAGGTTTCTGAACAGTAGGTGAATCCCAAGTCGAGTGACGGTGTAATTGTTTTTACCTTTATCTTGTCAGGATGACCCAAATCTACGGCATCCAATACCTTGGTATTGTCAAGTTTCACGGAAGACATTTCATTTCCCGCGTTATTCTTCCTTTTATCCATATTTTTCTCCACATAGTCGGCAATATTATCGGTCTTGAACAGCACAAAACCCCGGTTTGTCAGCACCGGCAAGACCCAAATGGTGGGAGAATAGGAAAAATGCTTGATCAGGTCGGGTACTTCGGGTACCTGGAGGGCAAGGCTATGTTCGTCGTACCACTGAAAGTCGGCGATGGAGAGATCCAACAGGTTATTGTCCACCGGATCGAATTCTGTAGGATGATTAATCGGATAGGGGGCAATCAGAATGCTCTTTCCCGGATCGACAGGATATTGTGTTCCATTTCCCGGTACGGAGTATAGTGTATGTACAAAGGTATGATTAACCATGTCGGGAGCATAATAGTTGGGATCAGTGACACTGGTAACCTGTGTTTCCCCAATGGCCAGACCGTCGGCATACATCTTTTCTCCGGAATTGTTGTATATCTCCACGAACTGCACTTTGTTGTAGTTTTTATTGCCCACCGAGGTCTTTGTGCCGGCTGCATATATCTCCTTGATCACCCATCCCGAGTTGCTGGTACTGATAAATGCCTTTATGACAACCATCTTGTTAGCCATGGAAGAGGAGATAGAAACGTTCTCTAGCAAGCCTGCAACCGATTCGGTTTTGGTTTGTTCTTTTCCTTCATAGTCGGTGTAGCTATAACTGATTTTACCAGTAGCCTCGAAATTGTAAACCCCTTCTTCGAGGGTCGTCATTGTCGTTTCACCGTTAGCATTGGCTGTAAACTCTCTGGTAACAGCGGTATTATTGTTTTTTACCTTGATAGCCAGCTCATCGAACTTTGATCCTGTGGGAGCTCCGCTCAATTCAACTTTTGCAGTCAGGTCTACGACTTGCGGAATCGGATCATCTTTTTCGCAACTGCTCCATACACTACTCATCAATGTGATGAGAGAAATGTAAAATGCTGATTGTAATACTTTTTTCTTCATTTTGAATATTATTTGATTGATATATATTATTTAAATTTTTATACTGATTTCCGCGCCAAAAAAGGGATATCCGTTACTACTCCCGCGAGTTTGGGAGGATACCGTTCTTCCATATTTGTCTTTATACGATGGCAGATAATTAAAAATCCGGTTCACGTAAAATCCGATCTGCATAAAATCGCCGATCTCCTTACTCATCTTCAGATAGACGTTGAGTGCCAACGGGACGATCGTTGGATCAAAATAGTGGCTCATGTAGGAGTCGGTCAGATGTTTCATTATCGGGTTGTTTGCTTGCTCAGCTTCGAAAGTGTAATACCGTCCTGCATCGTCCAGGTATCCTACCGGCAAGCCGTTGTTCCAGGGCTCCTGGGTTTTTGTAAACCATACCGCCTGAAACGATGAGGTGAATATCATCCGCAGCTTGGGGATATGGGTATCGAAGTCGAGGTTGGTATTGAACTGCGACCGTGTACGGTTCTCGGTGTCGTGGTAATTATATATTCCCACGTAAGGATAGGTGCGGCCGTTGATCACGGCTGACGGCTTGAAGTACCGCAAAGCATTCAATTTATATTCCGTCAGGAACCAGGCCCCGTTGAGTCTTACCGAGGTGTAGAGGGCATCAATCTTCCCCAAGTGAAGAGTGTATTCAACGCCCCGCTTGTTGACATACGAATTGTTCTGCGCCATGGAATAAAGTGAAGAGATGGTGTCGTTGGTAAAGGTGAAGTCCCTGAGATCGGGTTTCTGGGTAATCGTCGATGGATCCACTGAAGTAGGATCGTACTTTCGGTAGGTATGCGACACAAAAGTGCTTTCACCGGAAAAACCGTTGTTGAGCCGCTCGTTGAAGACAGTGACGTCGAGCGATATCTTCCCTGTTTTTATCTGTATACCAGTCTCATATTTACTGTTCAGGGCAGGTTGCAGATGGTAATTGGTAGGATCTTCGATCCATGTCCTCACATTCAAAAGGCGCAAATCGGGATTTAAGGCATAGTAGTTCAATTGTAAATAGTCGAAATAGAGCGGCGCAGGATATAGCTGTGCCTGGGTGGGGAAGCGGTAATGACGGCCCACACCTGCCGTCAGTGCGATACGGACTTTTTCTCCGTAGGCTTGAAAATCGGGTAAATCCAACTTTGCATTGAACCGTGGTTCGATATACCACTTTCCGGAAACAGCGTATTCTTGCGGCAGCATAAAAGGAGTAGCACGCAGGCCGGCCGTTACCGTCAGCGATGATTTCCCGATGTTGTACTTTAACCGGTCCTCGATATATAATCCCACATTATGTATAGCAGGAATATCCACATAAGGTCTTGGACGGGTACTCTTGGTCGCGGGGTAGGGCGGCCTGTTGAGATCGTATATTTCGCCTTTCCCGAAATTTTTGTTGTATCGCCATTCCGCCCCAGCGGTAAAAAGATGATGAATCGTGCCGGTAGTGGCACTTGTTTTACCTCTGATAATTGTAGTCAGGTTGAATGGTTGGCCGTCGACTTTGAGGAGCGACGAATATTGCGCCGGTAGGTACTGTGCTTCATATTCACCTTCGTTGATGGCGGAGGGAAGGGGCATCACGCCGGGGGTGATCAGATGTTTGCGATCCATCAATGTTCTGGCGTAAGAGGCTGAAACGTTGTAATACAACTCCTTTAAAATTTTTTGCGGCATAGTGAGCGTGCCGGCGGAGGACAAGCTGAAGTTGTTGTAGTCGTTATAGTCGTAATCGTCTTTTCCCTTCATCGCATCCGGATCGCTCTTTTTCTTGTCGAAGCTGCCGGTATAATGCATGTCGGCCTCTAATTTGAAGTGCACATCTTCCGAAAGGGAGAACCTGTTCTGGTACCTCCCCGAAGTGGTGAAGCGTGTATAGGATGATAGCTCCTTGCGGGGATCATCCTTGTAGTTCGTATAGTCCAGGTCGATATTCAGCGTGCCGGCATCGCCCGGCAATAGAAACCCTTTTCCAATAGCAAAAAGTTTGTTGTTCAGATCGGTCTTTACCCGCCCTTCCAACGGTGTTTTTCCCCTTTTCAACGCTATTTTTACCAGCCCGGAAGTGAGATTGCCGTATTCCACAGAGGGGATTCCCCGTACGATCTCTATCGACTCGATACGGTCGGTAGAAATGGAGCGCAGGTCAGCCCCATAGGCAACGGTGGGTTTTGGAGTTCCCCCATATGCGATGGTGGGATCGGAGGTCGGGGCATATACATTCTGAGCCGCATCGTTGTTCAGCGTTACCCCGTCAATCACGAAAGCCGTTCCCAATGAGGTGTTTACATCACTCCCTGCTTGCCTTAGTTGCATATATTTGGGAGTGGTCATCGTCACTTCTTTCGTCAATCCTCCAGGTAAGAGTTGTAACACATCGGCAAGACTGGAGGGTTGGATATGCTGGAGTGCCTCTTTTCCGATGACGGATGAGGTGTTCTCATTGGTGTTTTCTTTGGCGGAGACAACTACCTCTTCCAATGCAAAACTACGAGGCTTTAATGAGAAATTGATTTTTGTGTCCTCTTGTAGGGATAATACCGTGTCAACGGTCTGGTAGCCCAGAGAGGTGACGGTCAACCGGTACGATTCTCCCGGTTCGCACAGGAGGGAATAACGCCCGTTTATATCACTTGCAGCACCGCTGTATAATTCGTGGATATATAAAGAGGCAAAAGATAGAGGTTCCTTTGTGCTGGCGTCGGTGATATTTCCAGACACTTTTATATATTTCTTGTTACTGTCATCCGCAAAGAGGGGATTGATAGAGACAAAAACAGTTATCAGTATATATGTCAGACAAATATGTTTCATTTGCGCTTTTAAGGAGCGCAAAGAAACAAATTTTATCATTGTAAAACTATCCCTTAAAATGAGTATATTTTTATGGAAATATAGCAGAAAGTAGTAGTAGGTTTAGGTTTCGAGGAATTTAAAAACATACAATTACTTTGTTATTGTCTAACTGAAGGTTACTTTTGTTTTTTATACTAAAGGGCATATGAGAAAATTTTGATACACAACAAGAGTTGATTTATATTCACTCATCATTCATTTAATAAATTATGAAATCAAGAATTATTTTATTATTCGCAGTAATTTCCTTTTCATCTTTATCATTTGGTCAAATAAATAAAGGTAATTGGATAGTTTCGGGTAATTCACTACTTCAAGTTTCCTCGTCAAAAGTTGAAGGAGCGAGTTCATCATCTACAACAGTTGCTTTTACTCCTTCTGTCGGATACTTTGTTGCTGACGGATTCTCTGTCGGATTGTCTGCAAGTTTATTGACCTCTGAAGGTAGTACAATATATTCTATTCTGCCCTCTGCTTCCTATAGTGGTACCATAGGGTTTTCCCTCTTCTTTTAAAAAAATTCTATTTTAAATTTATTGTAAGGGAGACTTATTGAGTACTCCCTTTTGTTTTTTTCGGTTTCTTGTAATTTTGCTCTATTGCAATGTTGGAAGCATTGTATTTTTCTGCCATATGATTTCAGTATTTTGAGTTTGTCTTTAACGGTAATCTATTTATTGTATTTCTAATTATATCAGAATGATTTCAGCAATGAATGGTATTTGTAAGTCAATTTTATACCATTTCCCTTTTTCATTTCTTCTAAAAAGTCTTACCTTCGCAATTGGGTTATTTGACAGTATAGCATCGCAAATTGCAGAAAATTGCACTACTGCTAACTTGTCACTTTCATCTGTTAAGTCAAACCGTATAGTATAGTAACATTTATGAATTACAGAATTGAAAAGGATACGTTGGGTGAGGTACAGGTACCTACCGACAAGCTGTGGGGTGCGCAGACCGAACGGTCACGCAACAACTTCAAGATTGGAACTCCTGCTTCCATGCCGAAAGAGATTATTTACGGCTTTGCCTACCTGAAAAAAGGTGCGGCATATGCCAACCACGAACTGGGTGTATTGTCACGGGAAAAACGTGATTATATTGCGCGGGTATGTGATGAGATTCTCGAAGGCAAACTCGACGACCAGTTCCCGCTGGTTATCTGGCAGACAGGATCGGGAACGCAGAGCAATATGAATGTGAACGAAGTGATTGCCAACCGTGCTCATCAACTGGCAGGAAAGACAATTGGCGAGGGAGAAAAGACACTGCAACCTAATGATGATGTAAACAAATCTCAGTCCTCCAACGATACTTTTCCCACCGGAATGCATATCGCTTGTTACAAAAAAGTGGTAGAAGTTACCCTCCCTGGTCTGCGTCAGTTGTACAAATCGTTGGCTACCAAATCGAAGGAGATGGAAGATGTGGTGAAGATCGGTCGTACCCATTTGATGGATGCTACTCCTCTTACACTGGGACAGGAATTCAGCGGCTATGCTGCACAAGTGGAATATGGAATCAAGGCTATCGAGCATACATTGCCGCATCTGGCAGAACTGGCGTTGGGCGGTACTGCGGTGGGAACCGGATTGAATACTCCTAAGAATTATGATGTGACGGTTGCCCGCTATATTGCCGAATTTACCGGTCTTCCTTTTGTGACTGCCCCCAATAAATTTGAAGCGTTGGCTTCTCATGATGCAGTGGTAGAAGCGCATGGAGCATTGAAACAGGTGGCTGTGTCGCTCAATAAGATCGCCAATGATATCCGTCTGCTGGCATCGGGGCCGAGAAGCGGTATCGGAGAGATCATTATCCCTGCTAATGAACCCGGCTCTTCCATTATGCCCGGAAAAGTGAATCCTACCCAGTGTGAAGCGCTCACCATGGTATGCGCCCAGGTGATCGGCAACGATATGGCAATCGCTGTAGGAGGTATGCAAGGACATTTCGAACTGAACGTCTTCAAACCGGTGATGGCTGCCAACTTCTTGCAGAGTGCACAACTTTTAGGGGATGCTGCTGTGTCGTTCGATATCCATTGTGTATCGGGCATCGAGCCGAACAGACCCCGTATCAAGGAACTGCTCAACAACTCGTTGATGCTAGTGACCGCTTTGAATACCAGGATCGGTTATTACAAGGCAGCAGAGATTGCCAATGCAGCCCACAGGAACGGCACGACCCTCAAAGAAGAGGCAGTTCGTCTGGGTTATGTAACTGTGGAAGATTTTGATAAATGGGTGCGACCCGAAGATATGATCAAATCGCTGGATTAATAACAGATATTTTATACAGCATCTATTTTATACGGCATCGTTTTTCGATGCCGTTTTTTCTTTGTAATTTTGCCCGTTAATAGAAAACAACCTCCGACGAATTTTAACATAATCATATTTATGGCAACAAAACCATTTATTTATCAGGAGCCATTTCCGATGTCAAAAGACCAGACAACCTATTACCTGCTCACCAAAGAGCATGTATCCGTGGCATCCTTTGAAGGGAAAGAAATACTAAAAGTCTCGAAAGAGGGATTAACCCTATTGGCGGAAACAGCCTTCCGTGATGTGGAATTCCTGCTGCGCCCCGACCATCAGGAACAGGTGGCAAGCATCCTCAACGACCCCGAGGCGAGTGATAACGATAAGTTCGTGGCACTCACTTTCCTGCGCAATGCCGAGATATCCGCGAAAGGGATTCTTCCTTTCTGCCAGGATACGGGAACGGCGATTATTGTCGGGAAAAAAGGACAACAGGTATGGACAGAAGGGAACGATGAAGAGGCCCTTTCCAAAGGCGTCTATAATACCTTCGTGAACGAGAACCTGCGCTATTCCCAAAATGCGCCGTTGAACATGTATGATGAGGTGAACACGGGTACCAACTTGCCTGCGCAAATCGATCTTTATGCAACGGACGGGGAAGAGTATAAGTTCCTCTGCATCGCCAAAGGAGGAGGATCTGCCAACAAGACCTATCTCTATCAGGAGACCAAAGCGCTGCTAACACCGGGCAAACTGGAGGCCTATCTGATTGAAAAAATGAAGTCACTGGGTACCGCTGCTTGCCCTCCTTATCACCTGGCATTCGTGATTGGTGGTACCTCTGCTGAAACCAACCTGAAGACGGTGAAACTGGCTTCCGCCAAATATTATGACAATCTGCCCACGGAAGGAAATGAACTGGGACAGGCTTTCCGGGACATTGAACTGGAGGAGAGACTGAAGAAAGCTTCCGTAGAGCTGGGCTTGGGAGCACAATTCGGAGGGAAATATTTCGCCCATGATGTGCGGGTTATCCGCCTGCCACGTCATGGTGCCTCCTGTCCCGTGGGGATGGGTGTATCCTGTTCAGCCGACCGCAACATCAAGGCAAAAATCAACCGTGAAGGTATCTGGATCGAGAAAATGGAGGATAATCCCGCTCGTCTTATCCCTGAGGAATACCGTGAAGGAGGTGAAGCGGGAGGTGTGAAAATCGACCTTAACCGACCGATGAGTGAAATCCTCGCGGAACTCTCCAGATATCCGGTCTCTACCCGTCTTTCGTTGAACGGTACGATCATCGTCGGTAGGGACATAGCTCATGCCAAGTTGAAAGAACGCATCGATCGTGGTGAGGGACTCCCACAGTATATCAAGGATCATCCCATTTACTATGCAGGTCCGGCCAAGACTCCTGAAGGATATGCTTCCGGATCGATGGGACCCACTACGGCAGGACGTATGGACTCTTACGTGGATCTGTTCCAGTCGCACGGCGGCAGCATGATCATGCTGGCAAAAGGGAACCGCAGTCAGCAGGTTACCGATGCCTGTAAAAAGTATGGTGGCTTCTATTTAGGTAGTATTGGTGGCCCGGCAGCCATCCTGGCACAGGACAGCATCAAACGTCTCGAATGCGTGGAGTATCCCGAGTTGGGAATGGAAGCGATTTGGAAGATTGAAGTGGAAGATTTCCCCGCATTTATCCTGGTGGATGACAAAGGGAATGACTTTTTTAAGGTAGTCACACAACCTAATTGCTCGATAGGGTAGATAGGGTAGGAAAAAAGAGGTGCCATCTTTCCGCAACCCTTTGGAGGGTGTGAAAAGATGGCACGTTATGTAAGACCGGGGTTATGCTGTTAATTCAATACTTTTCCGGTCTCGTCTACATTTACTTTTCTTTCGGAGTTGCCTTTTTCAAGTTCCAATAAGTAGTAGTTACCGGTTGGAGTTTCTACATAATCGGCATCATCAATATGATATCCTGTGTAGGCGGGATCGTTCACGATGTTTTTGACAGCCTCGGGCAATCCGGCAACCGCTACATCCCAAGATGTTCTCAGCCAGTTGTTCTTCAGGTCGAAAACAACGTCCTTGCTTATATTATCGTGAATAATATCTGCCTCGATAGTTTTGTTGTCTTCCCGTTCAATCTTTACGACCTGGGCACCCGGATATTTGTTCTCGATAAACGATTTGATATCCTTACTTACTGCATCGGATACAAGATCATCTTCACAGCTCAGAAATGGCAGTGTTATTACCGCCAGAGCTAACATTATTAGGTTCATTTTTTGTTTCATTGTTTTTATTTTTGAAGTTTATTTTTTCTAGAAGTCAAAAAAAATGGAAATAAAGAAGTTAAGAAGTGGAAAGGGAACCGAGTCTTCAATCTTCAATCAATATAAATTCAATCTTACTCAATCTCCTCCTAATCCTACGCCTAAAATCTTAAATCCTAGAGTCTTGGTTCTTTTTAATCATCAATATTTGTTACATTAAAATTGGCATCGAATTCCAGTTCTAAGCCATTAGCCAACTCAATTTCATACCTGTTTCGACTCTTTTTTTCTATTTTTATTATTTTTGAATCAGGATAATTTGTCTTTACATAACTGCTGATTTTTTGAGGGATCACTTCCTGAGGAAGTTCCGTGTATTTACAGTTGATCTCTTTCCAGACACCTTTGTTGTCGAATTCTGCTTTGTTACCGTTAGTAAAAATGACCTCATAACTTTTCCCCGAAAACTCACGTTCCATCTTAACCAGTGCAACCGACTGGTCAGGAAAATATTTTTTGATCATTTGTTGAGAATTAGCTGGCAGTTGATTAAAACTGATGGATTTGTCGTTCCCTGCGTAGGTTGTTATATGGGCAGTTGCCAGGAACATGCATAAAAGAATTAATTTTCTCATCTGTGATTTTTTTTTCTGTTTGTATATGACAAAATTATCACTCGATTCTGAAAGGAATTTGAAATTTCAGGGATAGATATTGAAACAATGAAAATTATTTTCGAAAAAATAGTCAATATGCAGTTTTTCCTGATCGCAAATAGATTTAATCAGAGCCAATCCAAGGCCGGAAGATTCCGGTTTTTTATTTCCCTGGTAGAATCTTTTGAAGATAAGTTGGGAATCGAGTGCAAACTCTTGTCCGCTATTTTTGAAAATAAGCTTCGACGCAGAGGTTTCTATTATTATTTTTCCATCTGTGACGTTGTGCACGAAAGCATTTTTAATAATGTTGTTGATCAATATCTCGGCCAATGTTTCATTCATCATTATTTTGAATATACCGGACTCCTTAATCTCTACGTTGATATTCAGGTGGGTGTACACTTCTTTGTAGTCCTGTAAATTCTTTTTGATCATGGAATTGAACTCAATTTCGGTTGTCCCTGAAAATTGGTTGTTTTCTATCCTGGAGAGTAGCAGTAACGTTTTGTTGAGGCGGGTAATCTGTTCGAGCGTTTGAAGTGTCTTCGATAACTCTTCCAGTTGTGATTCGGTGAGGGAGTCGTCCTCCATCAGATTTTCCAGACGATTACGGCATACTGCCAATGGCGTTTGAATCTCATGGGAGGCGTTCCCTATAAATTGTTTTTGTTCCTCGAAGACTTTTTCGCTACGTTGCATGCTTTGAACAACGGCCTCATTCAATTTTTTGTATTCGGTGATGTCTGTATCGTTATTCAAAGCAATATTTTCTCTCCCTATCTTGTATCGGTTAAGCCACCCTAATAGTTTATGCAAGGGTTTGTTACTCTGATGATACACCCAGATATTAACAATGAGAATGCATAGTAACAATCCGAAATACAAAAAGATCATCCAGTAAAGAATAGCCTCTTTGAGATCTTTCTTTTCAATAGTGGGTATGGCGACAACCAATTCGTGGAATCTACCGCTATCGTCCATATATACTGTGGTGAGTATGCGTGCCGGCTCTGTCTCGCGTTTGAGCGGGATATAAATCATTGAATCCATATAATGGATGTGGGGTTTGCTTTGTGCCTCCTCCCACGTTATCTCTTTCAGATAGTATTGGTTGTTCGAATTATTGTTTTCCGAAGGTATTTCTTCTCCTGCAAGTTGTCGCATAATGATTTGTTCCGCGTAATCTTCCAATGAGTCGTCAGTTTCGTCGTTTATCTCATTGATCATCCTTATATAAAAGAGGATGGCCCATATAGCCAGGACGATACTAAGTACAATACTTAGGCGGATGATGATATGGTAGATCAACTTCATGGGTGCTTATTCAATGATTAGTTTGTAGCCGATACCGTATACGGCTTTAATCTCTATATTTGCCCCTGATTCCTTTAACTTCTTCCGTAGGTTTTTGATCTGTGCATAGATAAAATCGAAATTATCGACCTGATCGATATGATCTCCCCATACCGCTTCTGCCAGTGTATGTTTATTGATTAGCCGGTTTCTACGGTTGGCAAAATAAAAGAGTATGTCGTACTCCTTGCGGTTAAGTTCTATATCCTTGTTGTCGACTGTAACCTTGAATCCTTCAGGATAAATTTTCACATTGCCAATCTCAATATCCATGTTCCCATCTTGTTGTTTTCGTCGTACCACGCTCCTGATCCGGGCAATGAGTTCGGCAAGATGGAAAGGTTTAGCCAGATAGTCATCCGCACCCATTTCTAAACCTGCAATTTTATCATCCAATGCGTCTTTGGCAGAAATAATGATAACACTGTCTCGCTTTTGTATCTTCTTGAGCGCCTTAAGAATTGATAACCCGTTTCCATCCGGAAGCATAATATCCAACAAGATACAATCGTATTCGTAATCTTCTATCTTCCGCAAGGCCGATTGATAGGTAGAGGCACATTCTACCACATACCTTTCTCTTTCCAGAGTCCTCTTGATTAACTCCTGTAAAGATGGCTCATCTTCTACGATCAGTATTTTCATCTTTTATGTAGAACTTAGAAGTTAGAACTTATCCACTTAACCACATAGGCATTTAACCACTTCCCAAATAACGATATCATTTCTGAATTAATTCTGAAAACCGATATACCATATAAGGTATAACCCTTTTGTCTGTTTTTTAGTTCTCGATTTTATTATCCTATTTATTATTCTGGTTAGCCGGTTTCATCCGGATTACTTTTTTTATCTTTGTATAATATAAGATGCGCCTCAACATAGTTCAACAAGTTAGACTATTCCTGCGTTCGGCAAAACGAGTAAACTCGTTCTGCTCTCTCTTAACCGAATAGTTCAAGCAAGCTTGGCTCTGTATTCGGCTTTCATTATCTTTGTGCTTCAAAATGGTAGACAAGATGGCAAGAAAGAAAAAACAACTACCCATACTGGAGAATATATTGATTACAGATGTGGCAGCCGAAGGTAAGGCGATTGCCAAAGTAGACGGCAGAGCAGTTTTTATCCCTTTTGCTGTACCCGGAGATGTGGTGGATATTCAACTGACACGGAAGAAGAATAGTTTTGCCGAGGGTAGGGTAATACGTTTTGAAAAGTATTCAGAAGATAGAACTGAACCGTTTTGTATTCATTTTGGTGTATGTGGTGGTTGTAAATGGCAGATGTTGCCTTATGAAGGACAGTTGAAGCACAAGCAGCAACAGGTGATCGATAATCTGGAACGGATAGGGAAAGTTGATCTACCGGGCGTTAATTCCATTTTAGGTGCGCCTGATACAATTTTTTACAGGAATAAACTGGAATTTACCTTTTCAAATAAGAAGTGGCTGACCGAAGCACAAATCTCCAGCAGTGAAGCTTTTGATAATATGAACGCATTGGGTTTTCATATTCCCGGTATGTTCGACAAGGTGTTGGATATCGATAAGTGTTGGTTACAGGATGATCTCTCTAATCAGATCCGAAATGCAGTTCGGGAATTTTGTCTGGAAAACGGCTACTCCTTTTTTGACCTTCGGGACCAGACGGGACTGATGCGTACACTTATTATCCGCAACAGTTCCATTGGAGAATGGATGGTGATAGTGGTCTTTTATGATGAGGATCGGGAGAAAAGGGAAAAGCTGATGAGTTATATTGCCGAAAAATTTCCCCAAATTACCTCGTTACTCTATATCGTCAACCAAAAAGCCAATGATACCATAACCGATCAGGAGGTGATTACCTGGCGTGGACGTGATCATATCTACGAAGAGATGGAGGGTTTGAAATTCAAGATAGGACCTAAATCGTTTTTCCAGACCAATAGCAAACAGGCGTATAATCTATATAAGGTAGTCCGTGATTTTGCACAATTGACCGGAGAGGAAACGGTTTATGATCTTTATACCGGAACCGGGAGTATTGCCAATTTCGTGGCACGGAATGCCAAAAAGGTAATCGGGATAGAATATGTGCCGGAAGCCATTTATGATGCGCACGAGAATTCCCGCCTGAATGGCATCGACAATACAATTTTCTTTGCGGGTGATATGAAAGATGTGCTCACTGCCGATTTCATAGCTGAACACGGTCGCCCTGACGTGATTATCACAGACCCGCCCCGTGCCGGGATGCACGATGACGTGATCGATACGATCCTTTTGGCTGTACCACAACACATTGTGTATGTGAGTTGTAATCCTGCCACCCAGGCGCGCGACCTGAGCCTTCTCGACATCCGGTACAAGGTCACCCGTGTACAATCCGTCGATATGTTTCCACATACGCACCATGTGGAGAATGTGCTATTGTTGGAGAAAAGAGAGTATCTGCGTGATTAGTAGTTATATGTTATGATATAGCTACCTTTGATGATACCTGTGTTATATAGTTCTGCCAGACGCATAGAGAAGAAAATAATCTGTATAAAAACGAAACGACATGAAGAAATACATAATGAGTTTATCTCTTTTAGGATGTGCTGTATTACCACCTGTGGAAATAAATGCACAAGATGATAAAAGGCCGAACTTTATCGTGTTTATCGCGGATGACCTCGGCTGGGAAGATATAGCTCCTTATGGTCATCCTGTGATAAAGACCCCTAATATTGACCGGATTGCTGCACAGGGATGTCGTTTTGATAAAGTGTTCCTGACGGCCAGTAGTTCATCCCCGAGTCGCAGTAGCATAATGACAGCAATGTATCCTCATTCTACTGATGCAGAAATCTTGCACAAACCTTTACCCGAAACTGCTGAAGTTGTAGCTACGCCATTGCGTGGAGCAGGCTATTTTACCGCTTCTGTGGGTAAGTGGCATCTTGGTCCCAATGTAAAAAAACAGTTTGATCTTGTGCAGGATTATGGAGGAAACAGAAGAAATAAAATGGGGAATGACTGGGTTGCTATGATCGCCAATTGTCCTAAAGACAAGCCCTTTTTTATATGGGCAGGATCGAATGACCCCCATCGTCCCTATAATGATATTAAGGAGGTAGTCTATACTCCTGACGATGTGATTATACCTGCTTATTTTCCGGATACACCAGGCATGAGGCAGGATCTTGCGGATTACTATAATTCTATTGCCCGTTTTGACAAACATGTAGGAATGGCTTTGGACGAACTGGAACGGCAAGGGTTAATGGATAATACAGTGATAATGGTCATGACGGATAATGGTCGTCCTTTTCCGCAATGTAAAACAAGAACGAACCAACAAGGCATGCGCACTCCATTGATTATTCGTTATCCGGGTACCGTAAAAAAAGGTAGCACATCCAATGCATTAATTAGTTCTATTGATATAATGCCAACCATTCTGGATATTGCAGGAACTTCTTATTCAAAAGAGGTGGATGGTATTAGTTTCAGACAAATCTTGTCTGATCCGGAGGCTTCTTTTCGAAAATATGCATTTGCAGAACATAACTGGCATAATTTTATGGCCTATGAACGGGCCATTTATAGTGAGCGTTATATTTATTCGATGAATTATTTACCGGATCTTCCGGCAACTCCTCCACTTGATGCCCTGCGTGGTGCCGGTTATCAATCAATGATTTTATTATGGAAAGAGAATAAACTGAAACCGGAACATTCAGATTGTTTTATAGTTCCAAGACCCGGGGAAGAATTATTTGACTATTTATCTGATAAAGACTGCATGAATAATTTAGTGTCAGAAAGGAAATTTCATAAGGTGCATAATGAGTTGAAAAAGCAACTTAAAAAACATGCTCAAAAAACTTCAGATAAATTTCCGGGACGTGATAAAATCAGACAGGAGGATTTAGATCGCACGACAGGAGAAAAACTAGATAAATAGAATCAGATAACCTGTTTGTACGTCGTTTCCCGGTAGCCGCTAACAATCAATAAGGACTTTTTACCAATAATAGCGGGTAATTTTTCCGGTATTTACTGCTGTACTTTTGCAAAATCGGCATCGGGAGAATTTCCGAAACTGTTCTTTTCTTTGCCCAGACCCAGGAAATCGAATAAAAACCAGAATATTGTAAATGAAGGTACTACATCTGTAACCGGTAATAGTTCTTCAATGAAAGTAATCAATGAGGTGTACTTTCCTTTTCTCTCGCCGAACATTTTGTAACTGATAGAGGCGGCTATAGGTGCCCATACGACATCAATAAACGGACCGATGCCAGGGATGGCCAAAGAAACCATCCCGACAGCATCCAAAAGTATGCACTTAATCAGTTTTTTATATTTACTATCCATAGCTTTGGTTTTCATTTGAGGGCAAAAATAGATAAAAAAGATTTACCGGAATAAAAAAACAGGTTTTTTTGGATTTTCCTGATAAATCTCTATCGTGAAGAATTATTCACTATCGGACGACATTTCAAGCGGAGTATATGTCCTTTTCGATAGTTCCTTGTCCATCGTGTAAATGCCAAAACCGTTATCGCCGATCAGCTTTAAAGCGTCAATCATACCCTGTGCTGTTTCTTCCTCTTCTACCTGTTCACTGACGAACCATTGCAACGTGTTCTCAGTGGCAAAATCGTTTTCTCTGCGCGACATCGCTACCAGGTTGTTGATAAGGGAGGTAACAACCCTCTCATGTTCCAGAGTGACTTCGAATGCATGTAGCAAGGAATTCCATGACGTGTCTACTTTGTCGATGGGTTGTAACTCCACCCTGTTCCCTTTAGAGACCAGATAATGCATCAACTTGTGAGCATGGTCCTGCTCTTCCTTGAACTGTACCTTAAACCAGTTGGCAAAACCGGGAAGACCGTTGTTTGCAAAATGCACCGACATGGAAAGATAGAGATAACCCGACCAAAGTTCGGCATTGATCTGTTTATTGATAGCAACTTCTAATTCTTTACTTACCATAGTTCCGTCTGTTTATCATTATTAATGTCTACTGACGTTAAAACGTTTTTATGCTTAAAATGTTTAAAAGTAGATAGTTTCGGAAATATCCCATATATTTCAAAAATTAACCTTACTTCGGAAATTAAATTAATTGTTATCTTTGCAAATTGATTGCGTTCTTGATTGAAGAGATGCTTCCGATATTTTTAGGTGGGAGCTTATTCATTAAATTTTTTTCAAATGAATTTCTTAAGGGAAAAAATGATGAAATATGATGCTCCGCAGCGTGCAAAGGCGGCGGGTATCTACCCCTATTTCCGGGCTATTGAGAGTGACCAGGATACCGAGGTCGTCATCAACGGAAAGAAAGTGTTGATGTTCGGCTCAAATGCCTATCTGGGGTTGACCAATCATCCGAAAGTGAAAGAAGCAGCTATTGCTGCAACAAAAAAATATGGTACCGGCATGGCTGGTTCCCGTTTCCTGAACGGAACACTCGATATACATCTGGAGTTGGAACGGAAACTTGCCAACTTTATGAATAAGGATGAGGCTATCGTTTTTTCTACCGGCTTCAGCGTTAATGAGGGTGTATTAGGATGCATGACGGGAAGAGATGATTTTATCATCTGGGATGAAAGAGATCACGCATCTATTATAGAGGGGCTTCGTACTTCTTACTCCACAAAGTTTAAATTTCGTCACAATGATATGGCGCATCTGGAGAAGCAACTGAAACGTTGTCATCAGGGGAAGGTGAAGTTGATTATTGTGGATGGAGTCTTCAGTATGGAAGGAGATCTGGCCAATCTGCCCGAGATCGTGAAATTGGCGAAGAAATACAATGCCAATATTATGGTCGATGAAGCTCATAGTCTGGGTGTTCTTGGCCGGAAATACAGCGGCCGTGGAGTATGCGATCATTTTGGGTTACTGAATGATGTGGATCTGGTAATGGGTACCTTCAGTAAATCGCTTGCATCAATCGGCGGGTTTGTGGCAGGGGATTATCCTGTCATTAACTATTTGCGTCACAATGCCCGTACCAATATATTCAGTGCCAGTATTACTCCCGGTGCTACCGCAGCTGCATCAGCAGCCTTGGATATTTTGAAATCGGAACCTGAACGGGTAAAAGCATTATGGGAACTGACTCATTATGCCATTAAACAGTTGGAAGAGCGAGGATTTGAGTTGGGGCCTACTTCCACACCTATTATGCCACTTTATGTACGTGATAACGACAAGACTTTCCTTGTTACCAAACTTCTGTTTGAAGAAGGTATTTTTGTCAATCCGGTAGTTTCTCCAGCAGTTTCTGCCGGAGATACCCTTATTCGTTACTCGTTGATGGCAACACACACTAAGGAGCAGATCGATTACTCTATTGAGCATATTACCAAAATATTTAAAAAGTTAAATATTTTACCATAGGGATTCTCCTGATTTGAGCAATATGCAATATTTGATTGCATATTGACTGTTGTGTTGAATTAATTCCGGGATCTATTATTAAAATTAACATCCTCAATCGGATTAATTCCCGAAAAAATATCTACTTTTGTATGCAATAAAAAAATAAAGATAGAATCTTATGTCATTTATTGCAGATAAAATCATCATGGAAGGGTTGACTTTCGACGACCTTCTGTTAGTTCCCTCTTACTCGGAGGTACTCCCCAAAAATGTAGATCTCTCTACTCAGTTTTCCAGAAATATTTCGCTTAATATTCCAATGGTGTCGGCTGCGATGGATACGGTGACCGAAACCACAATGGCTATCGCTATCGCCCGTGAGGGAGGAATCGGTGTGATCCATAAGAATATGAGTATCGCTGAACAGGCCAAACAGGTACGGGCTGTAAAGCGTGCAGAAAATGGAATGATCCTTAACCCGATCAGTATCACTCCCGACAGGAAAGTGTCCGATGCGCTGACCATGATGTCGGAGTTCAAGATCGGGGGTATTCCCGTAGTGGACGGCGACGATAGACTGGTAGGTATCGTAACAAACCGTGACCTCCGGTTTGAGAAGTCGATGGAAAAGCGGATCGAGGAAGTGATGACAAAGGATAAGCTTGTTACCACCCGCCAGACGACCAATCTGGAAGATGCCGCCGAGATCCTCCAGCAGCACAAGATTGAGAAACTGCCCGTAGTCGACTCCAATAATAGGTTGGTCGGACTGATCACTTATAAAGATATCACCAAAGCAAAGGATAAGCCGTTTGCCTGTAAAGATGAACAGGGGCGTCTTCGTGTAGCTGCAGGGATCGGTGTGACACATGACTCCATTGAAAGAGCGACCGCACTCATTGAAGCTGGTGTGGATGCAATAGTGATCGACACTGCACACGGCCATTCCAAAGGAGTCGGTGAGATGTTGAAATTAGTGAAGAAAACCTTCCCCGATATTGATATCGTAGTTGGTAATATTGCTACTGCCGATGCTGCCAGATTTCTGGTGGATGCCGGCGCCGATGCCGTGAAAGTGGGTATTGGTCCGGGATCTATATGTACTACCCGTGTAATCGCCGGAGTAGGTGTGCCGCAGTTATCGGCTATATATGAAGTAGCTTCGGCATTGAAAGGTACTGGTGTTCCGGTGATTGCCGACGGAGGTTTGCGCTATTCCGGGGATATTGTAAAAGCATTGGCTGCTGGTGGTTCTTCTGTAATGATGGGTTCATTGCTTGCCGGTACGGAAGAGTCGCCGGGAGAAACTATTATCTTCAATGGACGTAAGTTCAAGTCTTATCGTGGAATGGGATCGCTCTCTGCCATGCAGCAGGGTTCGAAAGACCGTTATTTTCAGGATGTAGAGGATGATATCAAGAAACTTGTTCCGGAAGGAATTGAAGCACGTGTACCGTTCAAAGGGACATTACAGGAGGTGATCTATCAGATGGTGGGAGGTTTGCGTTCCGGTATGGGTTACTGTGGTGCTGCAAACATCGAAAGGTTGCATGAAGCCAGGTTTACCCGTATTTCTGCTGCCGGATATGCTGAAAGTCATCCACATGGTGTAATGATCACACGTGAAGCACCGAATTATAGTAAGGGGAGTGAATAATTTCTAATAGAACCAGGATAATTAGAGTCAAGAATCAAGACAATGCATTATTGGTTGTTCAGATTCCTGGCTCTGTTTTTTAGTATTTGATCCTGAAATTTTCAAATATCCTTTATCTATCAAGCAACCTTTAACTTTAGATAATTTTTTCGGAATTAACTTCAGATTAAAAGATAGTCATAAATTTATTGTATCTCTGCAACGTTTCGTTTTCTACAAACGTCAATATAGTAAACAGGGAAACTTTATGTCGGAACAACGATTAATACTTGCTTGCAAGCAGGGAAAATTGTGGGCTAGAAAAGAGGTGTACGAACAGTACGCTCCGTCCATGATGGCTCTGTGCAGACGCTATGTATCCGATGTAGAAGATGCCAAAGACGTGTTACAGGAAGGATTCCTGAAAATTTTTATTGAAATAGGGCAATATTCGGGAAAAGGTTCTTTTGGAGGCTGGGTGAGAAGAGTATTTGTAAATACCTCACTTGATTATATGCGAAAAAAGAATCGTCTGAAACAGAAGGAACTGTTGACGGATGTTGAAATGGATTATTACGGGGATATTCCGGATATATCAGATATCACAGCTGATGACTTAATGCATTGTATCAATGAACTTCCCGATACCTACCGAACGGTTTTTAATCTTTTTGCGGTTGAGGGTTTTAGTCATCGTGAGATTGCTGTGTTGCTGGATATGCCTGAGAGTACATCACGATCGGCCTTTTTCAGGGCGAGGCAGTTATTACAAAAGAAAATCAGAGAGTTAATGGAATATAGATAACAGCGAGATGCAATCAGATGATAAATATACAGATAATCCGGATGACTTCTCGAGGGAAGTTGGGGAGAAGTTACGGGAACATCAGATGCCTGTCGGTTCTGATATCTGGAACTCGTTGGCGGAGAAACTCCAGCCACGTAAAGGTCGTGTTATCGTCTTTTGGCCATGGGCTGCTGCCGGTGTAGCTGCCGTAGCATTGGTGTGGTTCTTCTTGCTTAATCCTTGGGTCGATGAACCGTTACTGACGCAAAATTCATCATTACCAGAACAGGCCGGACAGTTGTCGATCCCTCTCCAGTCGATTCCGCATAGTAAGGAGAATCATGCGGATAAGGAATTGATCACAAAACAGACCGTGAATGAAGACAGTGACAAGCTAACGAAAAAAGAGAAAGAGAGAAAAAGATCAAAGCATGAAAGAGCAGTAAATCAGCAAAATAAGGTGAATGAAAATGGTGTTGGAAGATTGACAAAAATTTCAGAAACGGAAGAAAGTGAAGAATCAGCAGAAATTATAAAGTCGCAAGAGGTTGCGGAATCAATAGAGTCATCAATGCCGGAGGAGACTATGCCACTGGCAGAAAATCTACTATCCTCACCCATTCAAAAGCATCGGAAACAATATTCCCTAATGGCTGCATTGGGGAGTGGCAATGCTCTTCTGGATTTATCATTGGAGAATTACAATGTTGATAATCCGATCTTTGGAGATTATTCCCCTGGAGATAAGGGCGAAAGCAGTGGTGGAATCGGTTCAGGCGTTGAGTATAATTTGTTATCCCCGGAAGATTATACCAATATCGAACATCGTCCTCCTGTCTCCTTCAGTCTGATGGTTGATTTTCCGATCGACAAGAATATAAGCTTGGAAGCCGGGTTATCCTATACTTATCTTTTTTCGCGATTCAGCCGGAATGACCATTTCATTTATCGGGCTACATTACAACAACATTATGTGGGTGTCCCGTTAAATTTGAAATATACTATGTGGCAAAATGATGCGTGGAGGGTATATCTGTTTGGTGGCGGGAGTATTGAAAAAGGCCTTCGTTCTGTGTATAAGCAACGGATTGAGCGTAATGGAGGCGTAGTGTATCATACCAATGTGCATGGTGATATCGATGGATTTCAGTTTTCGGCGCAGGGAGGCGCCGGTTTCAGCTATCGGTTGCGGGATAATCTGGCGCTGTTTGGTGAGCCAAGGATCGTCTATTATTTTCAGAATAACCAGCCGATGAGTTCCCGCACGGAGAATCCATTGATATTCGGATTGAATATGGGAATAAGAATACAATTCAAATGAATAAAGCGTATGAAGAATTTAAATTTTTTACTGTTGATTGCCGGATTACTTCTTTTGCCGGGGTGTAAGGATTATGTGGATGAATATGTCACCTATACCGTGAATGAGCCGGTCTTTATGTCCGCTTCCGAATTCAGAAGCAGTGTAGATGTGGAACAGCCAAAGCCTATTGAAAAACAAGGGAAAATTGTATTTTACAACGATTACCTCTATATTTCCCAGCCGGAGAAAGGAATTCATGTGATTGATAACCGGGATCCATCGAATCCTCGGAACATCGCCTTTCTCGAATTGTTGGGTAATGCAGATATGCATGTGCGTGACAATGTGTTGTATGCCGATTCGTATATCGATTTGGTTTGGTTCGATATCACTGATCCGGCTAAACCGGTATTTAAAGGACGGAAGGAAGAGGTATTTCCTCAAGCGTTCCCTATTCCGGAAAACGGGTATGGAATTGATTCCGAGAAGTTGATGGATCGGGATAACAATATTGTTGTAGGTTGGAAACTTGTTGAAAAAAAAGTATTGGTCCGCAATTATAAACCCCGCTGGTGGAGTTGGGGTGGCGTGACAGAGGATAAGGTATATTCTGATGCCGCCTCGAATGGTGGAGGAGGTGTAGGAGTGGCAGGTTCCATGTCACGGTTCGCCATTTATCAGGACAATCTGTATACTGTCATGAATAATCAACTCGGTATTTTCGATCTGTCGAAGGAGGTGCCTGAGAAGATCGGTGAGGATCTCCATGTGGGATTTAGTGTAGAAACTATCTTCAGCTATAAAAATTGCCTGTTCATGGGAACACCCACGGGGATGATCATTTATTCGGTGGAAAATCCCTTAAAACCGGAATATCAGTCCATGATTACGCATGCCTTCGGCTGCGATCCCGTGGTAGTGGAGAACGATATCGCTTATGTGACCGTCCGTTCGGGAACTTTCTGTGGACAAAATGCCAATGAATTGATCATTGTAGATGTGAGTGACGTCAAGAAGCCTAACCATATTGTAACCTACGGGATGAAAGGTCCGAAAGGCCTGGGGATAGATAACGGAATCCTCTTTGTATGTGATGAGGGTTTGAAAATATTTGATGCTAAGGATCCGCAGACCATTATGGCCAATAAACTTGCTCATTTCGCGGATATTGACGGGTTTGATGTTATCCCCTTTAATAATGTGTTGATGGTGATTGCTGAAGACGGTATATATCAGTACGATTATAGCGATGTGAAAAGTATAAGGCGATTGAGCCGTTTACCGATCGGTAAATAAACTTCCCTGTTTGCTCAATTTCCTGCTGCTGTTGGAGAAATCCGGCGGCAGCTTTTTTAATGTAGAGAGGTATGATAAAACTTTGTGGGCTCTTTATGGATTGCTACTCCACAATACCTTGTTGCATAGGGACAAAGATAAAATCGCCATGTTCCGATTTCTTGAATTTATTCTCGCTTATCCTACGGATAAGGGTCATTTTTTGACCACCCTTTCCTCCTACAGGCGCGACCATCCATCCTCCTACCCGAAGCTGTTGTAAGAGTTTCTCCGGAACCTTTTCGGGTGCAGCGGTAATGAGGATCTTGTCGAAAGGAGCATGCTCGGGTAAACCCTCGAAGCCGTCACCAAAAAAGAGATTCGGGTAATATCCCAACTCATTCAGGGTCTCTTTGGCTCTTTCATACAAATTATAATACCTCTCTATGCTATAAACCTCTGCTTCCATTTCACACAATACTGCAGCCTGGTATCCGCTGCCAGTCCCTATTTCCAACACTTTCTCGCCAGGCTTCAGTTGTAATAGTTCAGTCTGATAAGCTACTGTGAAAGGTTGAGAGATAGTCTGTCCGCTTTCGATCGGTAATGGGCGATCCAAATAAGCATATGCCGAAAGTTGCTCATCAATAAAGGAGTGTCTCGGGATATTAGCGATAGCACTTAAAACTCGTTCGTCGGAAATGCCTTTTCCTTTTAACGTTTTTGCAAGTTTTTTGGCCTCATCGTGCTGTTGGGGAAAATCTGTCATATGAATATCTGAGTTTTTTTGCTGTTTTTTTATATTGTTCGATGTGCAGGTGATCAACCCTGTACAGCAAAGGATAATGATGAGTACCGCAATGGGATGCTGTTTTCCTCTTCTCATAATATGTGATTCTATTGTGATAGAAGCAAAGATAGTGATATTCTGTATTTTATCTGATTTTTTCGTTATATTATTTTCAGTTCAATAAAAAGTCGTATATTTCGAACAATTTTAATAGCGATAATTAAAATGCGAAAGACAATTTTTTTCTTTATTTTTTTCTTTTCAATGCTATCCGTTATGCCTCAGAATAGTGATATAGAATCCGTTATTAAGTTGTTAAAAGAGAAATATGCTCCGGACAGTCGTGTAGAGATATTTGATATCGAGGCATTGCAACAGGAGGATTGTATTCTCCTTAAAGGGAAAACCACCTGTAAGGCTGCTTATGAAGAATTGATCCAACAGGTAATGAGTATATCGGAAAATGTGGAAGACAATATCTGTCTCTTACCTGATAAGGGGTTGGGAGATGAAACCCGGGGGGTGATTTATAATTCAGTGGGTACGCTTCGTGCTGAACCGGGTTACGGTTCAGAACTAGTATCCCAGGGATTATTGGGAATGCCGGTAAAGATACTGGAGAAGCGTGGTGGATGGTTACGTATTCAGACTCCCGATAAGTATATTGGATGGATGTCCGGATCGATCGAGAGAATGACGGATGAGGAGTTGAAAAAATACCTGCAAGAACCGAAAGTAATCATTACATCCGTCTCAACACAATCATTCGGTAAACCTGAAGATATCTCTTTTCCGGTCTCCGATCTGGTGGCAGGCAATATTTTGAAATTAAAAGGATCGAAAGGTAAATTTTATCATGTGGTCTATCCTGATGGGCGTGAAGCCTATGTCAGAAAATCTGATGCCAAGGAGACGGCTGAATGGTTGAAAGGGATAACATTGACCGGAGAGAGTATCGTCAATACCGCTTACCGGTTCCAGGGGATACCTTACCTTTGGGGAGGTACTTCTTCCAAAGGACTGGATTGTAGCGGATTCATCAAGACCGTCTATTTCCTGCACGGTATTGTCCTTCCCCGTGATGCTTCGCAGCAGGTTCATTGTGGTCAGTTGGTGGATTCTTTGGGTGATTTCAATGACGCCATGCCCGGAGATTTGTTGTTTTTCGGCTCAAAAGCGACGGAAGAAAATGCCAAAGAACGGGTGGTGCATGTTGGTATCTACATCGGGAATAAACGGTTTATACACGCCTCCGATTATATCCATATCAACAGTTTCGATCCTGCCGATCCACTCTATGATGAGTATAATACGAACCGTTATCTCCGTACCAAACGAATTATAGGAGAGATAGGTACGCCGGGAATTGAAGAGATCTTTGAAAATGAATTTTATAAATAATGAACATATGATACAAAATCGCCGTCACTTCCTGAGAATGTCAGCCATCGCGGCAGCATCACTGGCTGTACCGTCACTGCTGCCGGCTTGTACTTCTCCCAAAAACAAACAATCCAAAAGCACAATGAAACTATCCTGGACTCCCTACGACTTGCAATTGAATCATACTTTCACCATCTCTGGCTTCTCACGCAAAACTACTCCTGTTGTACTGACCAAAATAGAGTACGACGGACTCGAAGGATATGGTGAAGCGTCCCTACCTCCTTATCTGGGTGAAACTCAGGAGTCGGTAATTGAATTTTTGCGAAAGGTGGATCTCTCCGGATTTAACCCCTCTCGCGATATCGAAGAGATTATGGCTTATCTCGATGAAACCGCCGATGCCAATACAGCCGCAAAGGCCGCAATAGATATTGCTTTGCACGATCTGGCAGGAAAAATCGAGGGTATGCCGTGGTATAAGATAAGGGGAATGGACAAGTATAATGTGCCGGATACTACATTTACCATTGGTATCGATACCGATGAAGTGGTGCGGGAAAAAACCCGTGAAGCGCTGGGTCGCTTCAATATCCTGAAGGTGAAAGTGGGTGGCCCCGATGATAAGAGAATGATTGAAGCGATCCGTTCGGAAACTGATCTGCCGCTGGCCGTGGATGCCAATCAGGGATGGAAAGACCGTCAGCAGGCGCTCGATATGATTTTCTGGTTGAAAGAGCAGGGGATCGTGATGGTAGAGCAACCTATGCCGAAAGGTGATCTGGATAATATTGCCCGCCTCACCGAAGAGAGTCCACTCCCCATTTTTGCGGACGAATCGATACAGCGCCTTGCCGATGTGGAGCGGTTGAAAGGTGTATTTTCCGGTATCAATATCAAGCTGATGAAGTGTACCGGTATGCTTGAAGCGTGGAAAATGCGAAACTTCGCCTATTCATTGGGGATGAAGGTGATGATCGGGTGCATGACCGAAACATCCTGTGCCATCTCGGCTGCATCCCAACTCTATGCCGGAATGGACTTTGCTGATCTCGACGGCGCCCTCCTGATAGGAAATGATTGTTTCGATGGAGCAAAGCTTGAAAATGGG
This sequence comes from Proteiniphilum sp., assembly GCF_034927365.1. Taxonomy (GTDB): domain Bacteria; phylum Bacteroidota; class Bacteroidia; order Bacteroidales; family Dysgonomonadaceae; genus Proteiniphilum. Next base: position 34,957 of record NZ_JAYFQD010000003.1, read on the forward strand.
AAGATTATCCCCAACGACCAGCCCGGTATCGGTGTAAAACCGATTCAAGAATTAGCTTTTGGAAGATAAAAAACTTGTGCGTACATTTGCGCGATTTTTTTACTTCTTTTGTAGGTTATCGAATGAATTATTTGGTCACAATCGGGCTTTTGATTTGCTCCAATGTCTTTATGACATTTGCGTGGTACGGACATTTAAAACTGGCAGAAAGTGCATGGTTCAGCAAACTGCCGCTTATTGGGGTGATTGTTTTTAGTTGGTTGATCGCCTTTTTCGAATACTGTTTTCAGGTTCCTGCAAACCGTATCGGGTTTGAAGGAAATGGTGGTAGTTTTTCTCTACTACAATTGAAAGTTATTCAGGAAGTAATTACCTTGGTCGTCTTTGTCGTTTTTTCCTACCTCGCTTTCGGCACTCAATTGAAATGGAACCACCTTCTCGGTTTCGTCTTTCTGGTGCTGGCTGTCTATTTTATTTTTAAAGGATGATGAACCATATATGAGACTGGAATACAAAACCGTTTTTAATACCGTTTATGCGTATGTTGGTAATAATGCACCTTTATTGTTTTCTCAATAGTGTCGGCGTTTTTATTAAGATATGCCATATTGTATCTGATCACACTTTTTTTCTTTTCCAAGCCAGACTCCGGCTTAAATGTGATATGGAGATAAGTGGTTATATGTGAGCCATTGGTGTTGGAGACTGTTTTATCCTGAAAATCAAAAGAATCTACCATATCCCATGATTGCTCTCCCGTTTTTTTGTTCCATATACCCTCTTCCGAGATAATTACCAGAGTAGGATGCAGTGCTAACTTCATCAATAAAAACAAGATACCGACAGAAGACAGTAAAGCAAGGATTATATCAATAACAAGCTCAACAGAGGTGCCATTCATTAACCGATCGGTGGTTTTGTAACATATCCAGACACATACGGCAAGTGGTATCAGATAATAAAAAAGCGATCGTTTTATCTCCAATTTACGGGGAATAGAATAATCATCCTCCAATATCACCTTGAGGGTGTTATTTTTAATTCTTTCCCTGACAATATGAAGGGCCTTTAGCCTCTCTTTCCTGATAGAGAGATGCCACCTGGAAGGGAAAATGTTTACTGAAAATCGATTGTTGGGTGCCCTCTCTCTAAATTCTTTTACATCATCTACGTTCTTGTAAGCCCATGTTTTCCATTTGTCCCCAAAATAGGTCATTATAGCACCAAAAGCACCAAATGAAGAAATCATTAAGATTATTGATAATATGGTGAATGGTAGAGAGCCTTCAAAGGCTGCTAAAATATAAATAGCTGTTGCCATGATTAACATCATAGCTATTAGTGCAGGATATACAACCCTGCTACGGGCTTTTCTTATAGCTTGAGAAACGGTAATATATTTTTGCATAGTTATTAATTGTTCAGGCTGCCTATGGATACCACATACACGCAAAGATCACGTATGACCGTGTTAGATCATACTGAATATCCTGGATGCAAATATAAGATGTTTTTCTTTGGTTATGAATGTTTTATGAATATTTATTCGGTAATTTGGCCATTTTTCATTCGGCAAGTTGATGAAAAAATGAGGAGGAATTACTTACTTCACTAACTCTTCAAATAATCGATCAAATGTTTTGTCCAGATCGTCGGTCTTTCCGGGGTGGGGGTGCGATGTCTGGATAATGGAACTGCGAACGGCTGTTAGCCAGCGGAAACGTTCGGGGATTTCCAGTTGCGCGATGGGGCCACAATTCGGATTGCCCTGTGCAATCTGTTTATGTGTTTCAAGGTTTTCGATCACGTCACTATAGTCCGCTTCCGAACGCATCAGCCTGAATTTCTCGGGACAGAGATGGTATTCAAACCGGATATACTTCTCCCGCTTGCAGAACAGAATAAGTCCCACATTGAAGAACTCTTCCCGTTCAATCCTCGGTACCAATCGAATAACGGCATAATGATACAGTTTATCCTCTTGCATCTTTGGCAGTTTTTAGAAAGTTTTGAGAATATCGCAATCGAGTCTTTAAAAGATTCAGATAGACTCTTCGGATCTCATCCGGTACCTGCTGTGTATGATTCCATTCCAGCCATTCATCAGGAATAAGTTCAGTGATCTCCTCCAACAGATCAGACGAGAGCACCTCATGGGCAAGTTGATCTGCCTCGTCAAGCATTGACGCCTGGGGTAATAGGACGTGATCTTTGATATGAGGGAACGGGTTAAGGGCGTGCCTCTCAAAATCGTTCCACGAATGATGGAAATAAAATGATGCACCATTATCAATTACCCATAACTCACGGTGCCACCACAACAGGTTGGTATTGTTGAAGGTGCGGTCGATATTGGTGGTATATGCATCGAGCCAGACAATCTTTGATGCCAGGAATGAATCAATTTTCACTGTAGGGTCGTAAGCTATAGCCCCCGAGAGGTAATGTAGCCCAAGATTGAGTCCTTCGCTGCTTTTCAGTAAATCCTGAATTTCCTCATCACCCTCGCTGCGCCCGAAATCCTCATCGAGAGTGGCAAAGACCAATTCGGGAATTTGTAATCCCAATGCAGAGGCAATTTTTCCACCGAGCAATTCCGAAATCAGCATCTTGGTGCCGTGTCCAGCGCCCCGGAACTTCAGCACATATTTGAATCCGTCGTCCGCCTCTGCCAAAGCCGGTAACGATCCACCCTCACGCAAAGGTAGAATGTAACGGACAACTTTTACTGTGCGTAGTGAAATATCTTTTCCCATTGGGTGCAAAGATACGATAATATCATTAAATTTCTTCTGATTCTATCAGCAGACACCCCTTACTGTACATCTCGTGGATTGCTTTTTCGTCGTCGCCCGGTTGTGCATTGACGGCACCGATGGCGTCGGTGATTACATAGGTATGGAACCCCTGTTCCACCGCATCGATGGCAGAGGCCTTCACACAGTAATCGGTGGCCAGACCGCATACATAAAGGCTCTCAATATTGTTTTCATGAAGGAATCCGGTAAGCGATGCACTAGTCGCCTCAAAAGCGGAATAGCCATCATCTTTATTGCCTGTACCCTTCAATAACTTCAGATCTATTTTGTTGTTTTCCAGATCGGGATGGAATTCTGCTCCTGCTGTTCCGGCTACACAATGTATTGGCCATTTCTCAAAATGCACTGTCTCCTGCGGATGCCAGTCCTGCGATGAAATAATCAGGTCGAATTTATCCATAATCCCGTTGATTACCGATACTATCTTGTCGCCATCCTTTACAGCCAAGGCTCCACCGGGACAGAAATCATTCTGCACATCCACGATAAGTAATGCTTTCTTCATATGGTTATTTTTACAAAAACACAAGTACCAAGAGTCAAACCTACCACGTCATTCACATTGACCACATTAGGAACGCCCTTCCCTCTTTATATACAACAAAACAAAACCGTTGGGGGTTCGATATTTAATATCATTTATGGTTATAATTGGTGTTAATGACCTTTCAGGAATCACCCGGGTTATTTACGGATAAATGGAGAACCCGATGGAAAGTTGTACGTTTCTGGTTCGCAGCTTCTCGGGGATATCTTTAGCGTGCGGATAAAACGAAAATGCTATCCCTAAATCGAGTTTTAACCATTCCTGTTCGTTTAACCCTATCTGGTAGAAAGTGGCGGGTTCAAAAAGCCACATATTTTCTTTTCGTAATCTATTCAGTCCCAGAAATTCTTGTGAGTCTCCCGGATAATTATCTTCGATATCATGGTATTTCATGACCGAGACTTGTGGAATGAAACTCATTTTAAAATTCTTATTAAAGTGAAAATTTAGATTAGGCTTCAGGTAGAATTTATGATAATTGCCGTGAAAATAAAAGATCCTAGTGTCCCTAGTAGTATTGCTTGTACTGTATAGGAAAGATTCTGAACGGCCAAAATTAGTTCCGATAATAGGATTGAAAATCATTATTTTTTGTTCACCGAATGGAATTAATGTTCCCAAACCCACATCGAATGCTTTTCGGGTATAGTTGATTTTAGAAGTAGACTTTGTCTGCAGGATATCGTTGTCACTGAAGGCATCCTTTTCTTTCCTGTAAAATCCGCCCAATGTACCCATGAACCGGTCTGAGAATGCATAAGCAGTACCTAGATCGAATCCGACAGTATAAGAATTCCTGGCTCCGCTAGAATTGAGTAATTGATCGAATTCGGAATTCTCGTGTTTGGGAAGAATAGCGATATTGGCAGTAACTCTTTTGTCTCCCTTTTTCTCCAGGTAGACGGGAGCCTGAGCAGACGGAGAATTGAAGTATCGGGGATTTTGGATTCTGCATGAAGAAATACAAATCATAATCACGGCTAAACTGCAAAAAGTAACTGTTTTATTCATGTCATGATTGGAATAATTTGGTCAAGTTAAAAAACGGTATATTATAGCTAAAATTCTTTCTGTTCTTGGTTCAGTTTGTCTCTTTTTGCCCATTTCCTCCAGCTGGCAATATAGTAATTCTCCGGATCTTCCCGTAATAAAGGTTCTCCACCTTATGCTTTAAAACCAACTTTCTTACGCTCGCATTGTTATCCGGTAAAGTTACATCGAAATATAATATGTTGATATAATAACTGAAGAATTTTGCACTAAAAAAATCTTCTTTTAACAAGAGGAGGAGATTAATATGAGCTTTTTATCGTGATTTGGATTGTATAAAAATCACTAATTGTGGTGATTGACAGACACCTCAATTTGGTGTTCCTTTGCAATCGAACATATGTATTCCGGTATATTGGATACAATTTCTGTTAAAGAGATCGATGATAAAATGAACAGGATTCTTTCCTTGTATCAAAATATTCAATAGTATGAAAAAATCAATTTTATCAATATTTGTTTTCTATAGTACTCTTTTTGTGTTTGCTGTCGATAACGATCCGGTTAAGGGAGCCAACCCCAATGATACATTAAAAGTGTATTATCTGAATGAGGTAGTGATAAGCAGTTCTGTGAAGGAGACCAATGCATTGAGGAATCTGCCTACTGCTGTGTCGGTGATATCACCTAAACAGTTACAGGATGCACGTATTGAGTCGCTTCCTCGCTTGAGCGCTTTTATCCCTAACTTTTTTATTCCCTCCTATGGAGCGAAAGTCTCCACACCAATCTATATTCGTGGGGTAGGAGCCCGTCTCGGATCGCAGACAGTAAGCCTTTATGTGGACAATGTGCCCAGTTTCAGTCCGTCGGCATTCGATTTTGAATTTCAGGACATACAACGGATCGAGGTGCTTCGTGGAGCACAGGGTACCCTTTATGGACGCAATGCTATCGGGGGTATTGTCAATATATACACTCTTTCTCCTCTCTCTTTCCAGGGTACTAAATTTCAGGTAGGCGGAGGTAATTATGGGCAATTCTCGATAAAAGGGTCCGATTATCGGAAGCTCTCCGATCGTTTAGGCCTTTCAGTTGCCGGCTATTATAAGCGTGACGATGGATATTTTATGAATAGTTATACCGGAAAGAAAGTCGATGCGTCAGAAAATGCCGGAGGTAGATTCAAACTGGAGTGGCAAGCCTCTCCTTCGTTGAAGGCAATGTTTTTTGGGAATTATGATTATGTCTCCGGCGGCGCTTTTCCCTATATGCATGAGGACTCTACTGCAGCCAGTTTCAATGAACCGTCATCATACGATCGTCATCTGTTTACCAACGGGTTGTCGCTCAATTATACGGGAAGCGGTTACACTATTCACTCTACTACAGGTTTTCAATACCTGAAAGATGATATGAAGATGGACCAGGATTACTCTCCCAAGTCTGTATTTTCTATCAACCAGAAGCAGAAGCAGCGCTCCGTAAGTCAGGAGGTGACTGTGAAATCGGATATACAAGGAGATTATCGTTGGGTAGTAGGTGCTTTCGGTTTTGTTGACAATCGGGAGATCGATACGCCGGTAGCACTTAAGGAAGATATGGTGACTGTGTTGCAACGTCCTTTGGACAGGCTTATGGAGAGCCTTGGAGCACCTCTGCGCCTGGTGTATGAAGGTGACCGGATTGACCTCCCAGGGATATATACCAAACCATCGCGTGGGGTGGCTTTGTTTCACCAGTCCACTCTTCATAACCTTTTTGGTGTGGAGGGATTTTCGGCTACAGCCGGCATCCGGTTCGATTACGAGCATACAGGCCTCGATTATTTCACTGAAAGTGATGGGGGAAATGTGAATATGGTGTTTCAGACTCCCAGGCCCATCGATCCCGTATTTGTGAAGGGAGATACCTTGCTGGAAGGATCTTTTCGGAAAGATTTCTGGGAAATACTCCCTAAGTTCGCGCTAAAATATCAGATGTCACCTACTTCACAAGCCTATCTTTCCGCATCAAAAGGATATAAGACGGGTGGATATAATGAACAGGTCTTCTCTGATGTGCTGCAAGATGCACTTAGGGAATCATTGTTTAGAAATGTAAAGCCCTATGTGCCTCGCAACGTGCAGCTTCCCGAAATGCCTCCCATGACCCCAATTGAGGATCAACTCTCTTATGATCCCGAAACCAGTTGGACTTATGAATTAGGTGGTCGTTATGAGATATTGGAGAGAAAACTTTCCCTCAACTATGCAATCTTTTACACCCATGTCGATAATCTGCAGCTCACAAAATTAGCCAAACAGGGCACATCGGGACGTACTATTGACAATGTCGGGAAATCGGAAAGCAAAGGATTTGAGTTGAGTTTGAAATATGTTCCATTGGAGAATCTTTCTCTTTTCGGCGAGTATGGGTTTGTCGATGCCCGATTTGTCGGGAATGAGAAAGATACTGCTATAGTGAGTTATGCCGGAAAGCATGTGCCTTTTGCTCCTCAGCATACATTAAGTCTGGGAGCCAGCTATATACACTATCTTCCTGAGGGTTCATTTATTGACCGTTTGGTGGGAAATATACATTATCAGGGGGTAGGGAAGATTTATTGGACGGAATCAAATCAAAATGAAGCCGGAACGGAAAATCTTTATCAACCTTTTTATGGAATTACCAATGCCAGTGTTGTAATAGTGAGGGGTGCCTTTGGATTGGAATGCTGGGTTGAAAACCTTTTTAACACGAAGTACAACTCATTTCTATTTGAGCAGGAGGATGTAACGACCGCTGAAACCAATACCTTCGTGCAACGCGGATATCCCACCCGATTCGGAGCCACGTTGCGATATACTTTTAACAGATAGTATTATAATCCGTTGAATAAACAAAAGGGAGGTTGTCTTGGCGATCTCCTTTTTTATATGGTAATCTTCCCAGTCAGGATTCGCAAGATAATCAATATCGCACCGGAGAGCAGCAGTATGATAACGATCCATTCCCACCGTTTAGGTTGTTCCCGTCTCTCTTTTTTTGCTTTGATAAACAGTAGGGAACCGATACCGTAAAAGAGTACTGAAAGAAACAGGTACTTGATCCCTACCGCATAGATCACATAGACTGAATAAAGAGTGCCGAGCAGGGCAATAATCAGGTTCCGTGCTGTTTTCTCTTCTTTTCTGTAATGGATTGCGGTCTTTACAGCGTAAAGTGATGATAGAAAGTAGGGTATCAATACGAGTGTGGTGGCTATGGTAATGGCGGCAAGATAGGTCTCATTCAGTCTGGGTGACAGAATGGCAAGGAGAAATACCTGCGTGAAACATTGAGTAAGTAACAACGCATTCACCGGGGTTCCCTTACTGTTCACTTTGGCTAACTGGCGGGGCATTACACCGTCCCGGGCGGCGGCATACATAGTCTCCACCGAGAGTAATATCCAGGAAAGGCTGGCTCCCAATACCGAAATCATAATCCCCAGTTTGATAATCACACCTCCTGCAGCACCTATAATTGTTCGTTCGAGCACTAAAGCGAGTGGTGTCTCTGAAGAGGCCAGTTCCCCTGCCGGAATGGTCGACATCGCTATCAGCGTGATAAGCATATATATCCCCAACACAATTAAGGTTGAGAGAATAGTGGCGGTACGTACGGCTTTCTGTTTTCTTGCCCTGCCCGACAATACGGAGGCAGCTTCTATCCCTACGAAACACCACAGTACGATTGCCATGGCATCTCCTACTTGCTGTATCGGTGTTGTTTCCGATCCTGTGGCAGCGAGTTTCCATTGCCAATCAGGTACGAGAAAGAGGTCTCGGTCGAAAAGTGCCGGAGCCAGCAGGATAATCAGCACGATGGGGATAAGCTTGGCAACTGTCACTATGAAGTTGAGAATGGCGCCTTCTTTTACACCTGCCATCAGGATAATATAATAGAGCCATAGGATAGTCGATCCGATAAAGAAAGATTGCAATGGCGAAAGGGCATGTTCGCCTAGCAGGTCGTTCAATGTTTTGAAAAAGAGAGCAAGGTAACTTATATTGCCCAGCCAGCCGACCGACCAGTATCCCCAGGCAGAGTTGAATCCCATATAATCGCCAAATCCGTCGCGGGCATAAGCGTAGATCCCACTCTTGAGTTCGGGTTTCCGCCCTGCCAGATAGACAAAAACCAATGCCAACATCAATGCACCTGTCCCTCCGATGATCCAGGTGAGCATCGTGCCTTGGGGATTAGCTATCCGGATGAGGTCTTTCGGTGAATTGAAGATGCCTGATCCGATCATTGAGCCGAGACCAACGAAGACCAGTAGCCATAACCCTAACTTTTCATCTTTTTTCTTTATCATTGTATCAATTCACTCTTTCTTATGCTATCCGAATATCCAGATTAGCAGTACGACGATAACCAATGATGGGAGCATATTCATAATACGTAGTTTTTTGATGCCTAATATATTAATGCCGAGCCCAATGAGGAGGATGCCACCGGTGGAGGTGAGCCCGAGGATGATATCATCTGTAAAGAGGGTTGCAGCGTATTTGGCTAACAACGTGAGAGAGGCCTGAAAAATGAAAAGAGGGATAGCGGATATTGCGACACCCACACCAAAAGCAGAGGCTAATAGTATAGCAGAGAAGAAATCCATCAGCGATTTAGTGAAAAGCAGATCGGGTGAACCTCCCGTGCCTTCCTGGATAGTGCCGATAATAGTCAGCGAGCCCACACAGAATAGAAGAAAAGCAGTCACCAATCCTTCCGAGAATTTTTCATTGCCGATGCGAAAACGGTGCTTCAACCAATCACTCATCCGTTCGGTTCCTTTTTCGAGGTCTGCCCACTCTCCTAACAATGAGCCGATAGCAAGACTGCTAACCACAATAAGTATCTTCTCCATCTCAATAGCCATCGATGCACCAATGGCCATGGTGAACAGGCCAATAGCCTGAAAATAGATGGTGGTGACACGTTCCGGCATCCGCTTTTTGAGTAGCAGACCAATTATACCACCGCCCACTACTGCTGCTGTATTTACGAGGGTTCCAATCATTTGTTGTTTGATAATCTGCAAAAGTATCATTTTTTTTATAATAGTTGTTCTTACTTATTGCATCTGATATATTATTTTTTCATTTTTGAAGGAAAGTCATAACTTTGCATTACGTTGTAAAAGGATGCAACCGACAAATCACAAAAATATATGTACAATTGGTTTGAGTGCAAGATAAGATATGATAAGATGCTGGAAACCGGCATGCAAAAAACAGTAACGGAACCGTATCTGGTAGACGCTTTGTCGTTCACTGAAGCGGAAGCGAGAATTATTGAAGAGATCAAACCCTTTATTTCGGGTGAATTTTCCGTATCCGATATCAAACGGGTGAAATACACGGAATCATTCTTTAATGAAACGGGTGATCGTTATTATAAGGCGAAACTCTATTTTATCACACTCGATGAAAAGAGCGGCTCGGAGAAGAAAACGGCGGTTCATATGCTGGTGCAGGCATGCACGCTTAAAGAAGCGGTAGAGATCGTAGAGGGAGAAATGAAAAAAACCATGATTGACTATGCTATTGCTTCGGTGACGGAGACGGCTATCATGGATGTGTTCCCATATGGGGGAGAGAAGAATAAAAAGGAGGAATAGTGTCTATACGATTTCATATTGATGCTTTGCGCGAAACTGTTCCACCGGGAGTGAAACTGGTGGCGGTATCTAAATTCAACCCAGCAGAGATGATTCTTGAGGCCTATGATGCCGGGCTACGGGTTTTCGGAGAGAGTAGGGTGCAGGAACTCCTTGTTAAAAAAGATCAGCTACCCGGAGATATAGAGTGGCATTTTATCGGTAGTCTGCAACGAAATAAAGTGAAGCAGATTGCTCCTTTTATCTCACTTATTCATAGTCTCGATAATGAGCGGTTGATGCTGGAGATTGAAAAACAGGGAGCGGCCAATAACAGGGTTATTCGCTGCCTGTTGCAGATCCATATCGCCGAAGAGGAGACCAAGTCCGGCTTTTCGCCTGACGAATGCCGCCGATTCCTTGAAGGGGGGCTATGGAAATCATGTCCACATATGCGGATTGCCGGAATAATGGGGATGGCTACCTTCACCGACAATGAAAATCAGGTTCGTAAAGAATTCCGACAATTAAAATCACTCTTCGACGAATTCAGAACCGGGTTCTTCCCTGACGACCCTGATTTTATGGATATCTCAATGGGAATGACAAGCGATTATTCTCTTGCCATTGAGGAAGGAAGCACCATGATACGGATAGGAACTCTTATCTTTGGTAACCGTTAGCCCACCATCTGCTATCAATTCCTGATTTATTTTTGATATAGGCTATTGATTTTATCAATAAAATGCCTATTTTTGTTGGAGATTATATGTTTGAAAAACATCATACGTTCATGGTCAATTTAGAAACAACCTTTGCAGGGCTACGATTAAAGAACCCATTGATAGCTGCGAGTAGTGGCCTTACCAATTCACTAAAGAAAATTAAAGAGTTGGAAGAGGCCGGTATTGGCGCCATTGTGTTGAAATCCCTATTTGAAGAACAGATTGAAAATCATTCTGAAAAACTTTCCCAAATTGCTGACTATCCGGAAGCAACTGATTATATCAATACTTACATCGAGATGAATCACATGGAGAAGTATCTCGATCTGATCCGCTTGACCAGAAAGGAGTGTGATATTCCTATTATTGCCAGTATCAATTGTTACAAACTGAACCGTTGGGTTGAGTTTGCTAAAATTATTCAGGATGCTGGTGCTGATGCGATTGAACTGAATCTCTTTGTATTAAATGCGGGAGAATTTAGTGATACCTATCTTGAAGAATCTTATGTGAATATCGTAAGGGAATTAAGAAAAATCATCAAAATTCCTATTGTGATAAAGATGGCAAAAAATATCAATAATTTGCCAGGATTGGCAGGGAAGCTGAAGGCGTTGGGAACAGGCGGGATAGTACTTTTTAATCGCTTTTACCAACTCGATATCGATATCAAAAATCTGGAGATCACTTCAGGACCGGTATTCAGTAATCCTTCCGATTTCAGTGAAACACTTCGTTGGACAGCTATTGTCTCGGGGCGGGTACCTGATTTCGATATTGCCTGTTCATACGGTGTGCATTCCTGGGAAGATGTAATCAAAGGGATTTTGGCCGGGGCCAGTGCTGTTCAACTCTGCAGTATCCTTTACGAGCAAGGGCCCGATGTAATAGAAGATATTCTTATGTGCATGGAGGAATGGATGCGTCAGAACAGCTATAATCGCATTGATGAATTTAAAGCCAAATTGAATTATGCGAATATAAAAAGCCCGGCACTCTTCGAACGAGTACAATTCATGAAATATTTTTCCAGTTACAAGTAAGATAAGAAGATGAACATACAGCAATTAGAGTATATTATCGCAGTAGATAATTATCGTCATTTCTCCAAAGCCGCGGAGGCCTCTTATGTCACTCAACCCACGTTGAGTATGATGATCCAAAAACTGGAGGAAGAGCTTGGAGTGAAAATATTCGACAGGTCCCAACTTCCGGTACACCCTACCGATATCGGTGAGCGGATCATTACCCAGGCACGCATCGCAGTGGCCCAGGTAAATCAGATCAAAGAGATTATTCAAGAGGAGAGAGGGATTGTGAAAGGTGTCTTTCGTCTGGGAATTATCCCTACCGTATCTCCTTATCTCTTGCCGAAGTTGATGCAGGTTCATCGTGAAAACCGATATGATGTCCGTATCGCTATCTCCGAACTGACTACCGCTCAAATACTGAAGGGACTCTCCAATGATTCGCTGGACGGAGGTATTTTGGCTACACCTCTGAAAGAACCTTCTGTCAAGGAATATCCAATCTATTATGAACGGTTTTTTGCATATGTATCTCCCCTGGAGAAAGCACTTTTCGCCAAAACCGCGCTCGATGAAAGTGATCTGAATGCCGCTCCACTGTGGTTGTTGGATGAAGTGCACTGTTTCAGGACACAGATTTTGCACCTTTGTAATTTGAAGAAAAAACGAGGTAATAATAATTCTATCTATTCTTACGAGGCCGGAAGTATCGACACACTGATCAATATCGTGGATCAAAATGAAGGAATTACTGTTATACCGGAAATGGCACTTTCCAATATGAGCGAGAAGCAGAAAAAGAATGTACGTCCTTTTAAGAACTCCACTCCGGTACGTGAAATCAGCCTGATCACCCGACAGGAATTTTTGCGGGAACGTTTGATCGGTATCATCATTGACGAAATGAAGTCTGCCGTTCCCAAATCATTCCAGGATACTGCCATGAAGAAATATGTAGTGCCATTATAGACACGACATAGGTTTCTCTTGCATTCTTCATATTTGGCTTATTTATGGATATACAGGCAATTATCAACAAATATTACAAAACGGGGACAAAACTCTATGATATTTATATGTCGCATGTAACGGATGTGACCAATAAATCCCTATCTATAGTCCAAAACCATCCGGAATTGGCAGTGGATGTTCGTTTTATTGAGGAGGCAGGTATGCTTCACGATATAGGCATCTTTCTTACAAAAGCGCCTCATATTGCTTGTGAAGGTACTTTCCCTTATATTTGTCATGGTTATCTGGGGCGTGAATTACTTACAGAGGAAGGTTATTACAGGCATGGTTTAGTGAGCGAACGGCATACGGGTACCGGCTTAAGTCTGGAGACCATTATCAACCGAAAATTGCCGGTTCCGCATAGGGATATGCGACCGCAGAGCCTGGAAGAGAAAATTATTTGCTTTGCAGATAAATTTTTCTCCAAATCACAGCTAGGAAAAGAAAAGCCTTTAAAAAAGATTAGACAGAGCCTCGCCAACCACGGATCACATCAGGTAGAGCTCTTTGATGAATGGTGTGAGCTTTTTCTTTAAAACCGATAATCACTTCTTTTTTTTATTTTTGGCAAACTATTTGCAGTAGAAAGGTGGATAGGTACCTAAGTGGTTAAGTGGGAGAGTAGGAATCTTTTTCAATCTATAATTAATCTCCTTTAATCTCAAGTTCAAAATCTTGACTCTTGGTTCTATTCTTTCAATAAGAAAAAACAAAATAATAAATATGAGCAATAACAATCAATCGAATAGGGATCCCGAAGAGATCCATGAAAAGGAGTTTGAAGGCCGTGAAGAGGTCATGAACGAAGGGAATAAAGACAAAATGGCAGGTGATGTCGGAGAGTTGAATGGCTCCGACGAGTTGGTGGGGCAACAAGAGGATGATCTTCAGCAAAAATATAATGAGTTGAATGATAGTTATCTTCGCCTACATGCTGAATTTGATAACTTTCGGAAGCGTACGCTCAAAGAGAAGAGCGACCTGATCAAGAGTGGTGGTGAACGGGTCTTGCTCGATGTTATCACATTGGTAGATGATTTTGAACGTGCTCTTGAATCATTGCATAAAACAGATGATCGGGAAGCCATGTTGGAAGGGATGGATCTTATCTATGCAAAGTTTATCGCTTTCATGAAACAACACGGGGTGAATGAGATCGAGGCGATTGGACAGCCGTTTGATGCTGACAGTTTTGAGGCAATCACTACTATTCCCGTACAGGATAAGTCGCAGAAAGGGTTAATCATTGATTGTATCCAGAAAGGATACCGGTTGAACGATAAGATTATCCGTTTTCCAAAAGTAATTGTGGGAGAATAAAATGGCAGCAAAGAGAGATTTTTACGAAATATTGGGAGTATCCAAAACTGCTACTGCCGACGAGATAAAAAAAGCTTACCGGAAGAAAGCCATTCAGTATCACCCTGATAAAAATCCCGGTGACAAAGAAGCTGAAGAAAAGTTCAAAGAGGCGGCCGAGGCGTACGAGGTGCTGAGCGATGAACAGAAACGGGCACGGTACGACCAGTTCGGCCATGCCGGCGTAGGAGGAGCTGCCTCTGGTGGTTTTGGCGGTGGAGGCATGTCGATGGAGGATATCTTCTCTCAATTCGGCGATATCTTTGGTGGCCATTTTGGCGGATTTGGTGGATTTGGAGGCTTCGGTAGTTCCCAACGCGGTAGGAGAGTCAATAGGGGATCCGATCTTCGCGTGAAGGTGAAGCTGAATTTGAAAGAGATTCTCAATGGCGTGGAGAAGAAAATCAAGGTGAAGAAGTATGTCTCCTGTTCTCATTGTAATGGTAATGGTTCAGAGAATGGTAATTCGACCTCTACCTGTAGCACCTGTAACGGTTCGGGTGTAGTGACACGCGTGACCAACACTATTCTCGGCCAAATGCAAACGTCATCTACCTGTCCCACTTGTAACGGAGAGGGTACGACCATTACCAAAAAATGTACCCATTGTAGTGGTGAAGGTATTATACGAGATGAAGAGATACTTTCTATCAGGATACCTGCCGGTGTAGCTGAAGGAATGCAACTCTCCATGTCGGGAAAAGGAAATGCTGCCCGGAGAGGAGGCGTGAATGGCGATTTGCTGATCGTCGTGGAAGAAGAGGAGGATCCCAACCTGATCCGTGACGAAAATGATGTGATATACAACCTTTTCCTCAGTTTTCCGATGGCTGCTCTTGGTGGAACGGTGGAAGTACCAACTATCGACGGGGTGGCGAAAGTGAAAATAGAACCGGGTACCCAACCCGGGAAAGTGTTGCGTTTAAGGAATAAAGGCCTCCCTTCTGTCAATGGATTTGGTAAAGGCGATCAATTGATCAACGTGAATGTATACGTACCAGAGAACCTGGACGACAAAGAACGGAAATGGTTGCAAGAGATGGATAAGTCGGAGAACTTTATCCCGTCTAAAACGGAAAAGCGAAAAGTATTCGATAAATTCAAAAGAATGTTTGATTAAGATTAAAGAGGAGAGTTAACGACTGAAATACAGGCTATGAAAAGTTCTAAAACATAGTATTATGATATTGACACAATGCGGACAATTAGATATATAGCCTTGCTAATCATTTCGTTGAATTGTATGTTGTCTTTACAGGCAGCCACCATTCTTCCAATCGATTTGCAATGTGAGTATTTGTGTAATCCTCAGGGAATCGATACTCCCAAACCCCGGCTAAGTTGGCGACTTGCTCCCACTGATTCTATCGGAAAAGGGCAGAGACAGACCGGTTGGCATATTATTGTAGCCTCCTCACCACAATTATTAGAGCGGAATGCAGGCGATATATGGGATTCGGGGCCGGTAGAATCATCACAGTCTAACCATATTGTGTACGGAGGTGATCCTCTTATCTCAGGACGCAAGTATTACTGGAAAGTACGTACTGCGGACGAATCAGATCAATGGAGTTCGTGGAGTGAAGCTGCTACCTGGCAAACCGGACTGTTGTCTGCCGACGATTGGAAAGCATATTGGATAGGAAGTCCACAGGCAACAGGAAGAAAGGTACTTTCTCAACCCGAGGATAATACTCAACCAGACCCTTGGTTTCGGAAGTCATTTGAATTGGATCAATTCCCTGAACATGCAATGATATATGTGGCTTCCATTGGTTATCATGAACTCTATATAAACGGAAAGCGGGTAAGTGATGCGGTGTTGATGCCTTCGGTAGCGGACCACAGCAAGCGGGCACGCTATATAACCTATGATGTTACTTCCCTTCTGACAACCGGTAAAAATGTCATTGCCTTATGGTTGGGTGTATCCTGGTCGATCTATCCTTCTTATCAAACGGAAGATAAGCCGGCTTCGCCAATTGTGCTAGCACAGGTCGATATTGAGTTCCCTGACGGAGGGCACCGGCAGATAATAACCGATGATACATGGAAAACGCATCCAAGTCCTAACCGGCTGATTGGTTATTGGGATGCTCATCATTTCGGAGGTGAATATTATGATGCCATGCTGGAATTGCCGGGATGGAATGAAGCCGGTTTTGACGATTCGACTTGGGAAAGAGCAACGGTATTTACTCCCCGATTAATCGTTTCGGCCGAAATGTGCGAACCTAATATTTTATATCAGGAACTGATACCTCAATCTATTGAAGAAATCGAACCGGGTATATATCGTGTAGACATGGGGGTAAACTATGCCGGTTGGTTTCAGCTACAATTCGAAGGAAATCCGGGTGATGAAATTAAATTCGAGTTCTCTGAGTGGGAAGATAAAAACGATAGTTACGGTATTCACAGTATATATCGTATAGGGCGACAAGGGAAAGGTATTTTCTGCAATCGCTTTAATTACATGACCGGGCGTTGGATAAGGATTACAGGGCTTACTGCCAAACCTTCTGTATCTGATATTAAAGCGTGGATGATACACCCCGATTACCGCCGTACAGGATTCTTTGAATGCGATATTCCCGCATTTAATGAGATTTATAATACAACATTATGGACATTCGAGAATCTCAGCTTGGGTAATTACGTAGTGGATTGTCCACATCGGGAACGGCGCGGATATGGAGGAGATGCGTTGGCTACGACCCGGACTGCGCTGGGAAATTACGGAATGGGGGCTTTCTATACCAAATGGATGGAAGACTGGCGCGACGTACAACTGCCTGACGGCGATATACCTTATACCGCACCTACTTATCAGGGAGGTGGAGGCCCTTCATGGAGCGGTTTTAGTGTAGTGCTTCCCTGGGAGATGTACCAACAATATGGTGATAAGCAACTATTGGAAATAAGTTTTCCTACTATCGAGCGTTGGCTAGCCTTCATGGAAACAAAATCCAAAGACAATATGCTAGTCCGTTGGGGAGGAAAATGGAGTTTCCTGGGAGACTGGATATGGCCCAATGCCTGGGATGAGCGCTCGCGTATGGAGAAACAAGGATTAGCGTTGGGGGATACACCGGAAACACTTTTTTTCAACAACTGTGTCTGGATCCACAACCTGGAACTGGCCGCCCGCATTGCCGATATTATTGGTAATGGTAAAGGAGAGCGCTTCCGTTCAAGGGCCGGAGAGGTACGCCGGGCAATACACAATAAATTCTTTAATCCGGAAGATAATAGTTATGTAAACGGATATCAGGCCTATTTGGCAATGGCGCTGGCATCAGATATCCCTCCTGCCGAATTACGAACCAAAGTGTGGGAACGTCTGGAATACGAGATAAAGATAAAACGGAACGGGCATTTCTGGGGAGGTATTACCGCCGGCGCCTATTTATTTCATTTTTTGTTAGATGCCGGCCGGCACGACCTGATAAACCTGATGGTTGGCCAAGAAGATTATCCCGGATGGATCAATATGATACGGAAAGGTCCGGGTACCTTCTTTGAAGATTGGCGTTGCAACGGGTCGGCTTTACATAGCTCATATTTATATGTGGGCAGTTGGTTTATTGAAGGTTTGGCTGGAATACAACGTCCCGTTTCGGGTAGCAGCCATTTTGTAATACATCCCTGGATAAATCCTGATGGTCCCACTGAGGTAAAAGCTCATTATAATTCTATGTATGGATCTATAACTACGCATTGGAAACGATACGGCAACAGAATAGAAATACAGGTGACCTTACCTCCTAATACTACAGCTACAGTAAAAATCGTTGATACTGATTTAGAAGTAGTATCTGGAAATCATAGTTTTATAATGCTTTTAGACAAGTATAATGAGAAAGGATATGAAGACTAGAATAAATCATTTGATTTTTGTATTGATGATGGCTGTCTCTGTGATGGCGCAGGAATCCGGTAATCCTCCGGGCATTGTAGTGAATCATATCAGTAAAGAGACCGGGCGCTACATTGGCTCGCCAAGTTTGTGTGTTCTTCCCGACGGGACCTATATCGCCTCGCACGATGAATTTGGTCCCCGCTCATCGGAGTATCGTTCTGCTCAGACCCTTGTTTTTCAATCGAAAGACAAGGGTCTGACGTGGAAGAAAATTACCCAAATCGACGGACAGTTTTGGTCCAATCTCTTCTTTCATAATGGTAACCTTTATTTGATGGGAACCAATAAACATCATGGTAATCTGATCATCAGAAAATCGGAAGATGGCGGACATACCTGGACAATCCCTTGCCTGAAAACCAACGGATTGATTTTAGAAGGCGAATACCATACCGCCCCGATGCCGATGATTTATCACAACGGCCGTATCTGGAGAGCTGTGGAATATGCAACAGCTCCCACATCCGAATGGGGAAAACGCTATAGCGCCATGGTACTGTCCGCTCCTATGGATGCAGACCTGCTGAATGCCGATAACTGGCAAAAAACAAATTGGCTTCCTTTTGATCCTGCCTATTTGAACGGCAATTTCAGGGCATGGCTGGAAGGTAATGTGGTAGTGGATCCCGACGGGAATATGGTAGATATTCTGCGTGTAGATATTCCAGTGGGTATGGAGGAGCAAGCTGCCGTGGCGCGGATATCGCAAGATGGGAAGACTGCTTCTTTTGATCCTGAAAAGGACTTTATTCCACTTCCCGGAGGTAGTAAGAAGTTCACCATTCGTTACGATGACAAATCAAAGAGATATTGGATGCTGGCCAACTATATCTCTTCTGAATATAAGGAGAGGCATCCGGCAGGGGTGAGAAATAAACAGGCGTTGTGCAGTTCGGCCGATTTGAGGAAATGGACGATCCATCAGATTGTGCTTGATCATCCCGATGTAGAGAAGCATGGATTTCAATATGTCGATTGGCTGTTTGACGGTGATGATATCGTCTTTCTCTCCCGTACGGCATACGACGATAAACAGGGAGGAGCAAACAATAACCATGATGCCAATTTTCTTACCTTTCACCGGATAGATAATTTTAGAGAAAAGAAGATATTGGCTTTAGATAATATCAAATCGAAATAAAACCGGATATAAATGTAGTAGAATAAAACTTTTGCCGGATATTTTTTGTTTAACCGTAATTATTAAAAATCCGGCTTAATATGAGTAGTTATTCAATCAAATCCTTAGAGCAATATTTTAAGGTATACCGTAAATCGATCCGTAAGCCAAAAAAGTTCTGGGCGAAAATAGCAGAAAACAATTTCACCTGGTACCGGAAATGGGATAAGGTCGTGGAGTTTGATATGGAGAAGGCAGAGTTCACCTGGTTTAAAAATGCCAAACTTAATATCACCAAAAATTGTATCGATCGGCATTTGGCGAACAGGGGCGATGAGAATGCCATTATCTTTGAGCCCAACAATCCTGAAGAACCTGCTCGTTATTACACTTACAGCCAGCTTTATGCGGAAGTCTCTAGGATGTCCAATGTGCTTCGTGAGCAGGGAATCCAAAAGGGCGACAGGGTATGTATTTATCTGCCCATGATCCCTGAGCTGGCATTCAGTGTGTTGGCCTGCGCGCGCATTGGTGCCATTCATTCGGTGGTTTTTGCCGGTTTCTCTTCCAACGCACTGGCTACCCGTATTAACGACTGTACCTGTAAACTTATTATTACTGCAGATGGTGGTTTTCGTGGAACCAAGACCATTGATCTGAAGCGTATCGTAGACGATGCCCTGGTTAAATCACCGACGATAGAAAAAGTACTGGTGGTAAAACGTACGGGGCATGGGATTGATATGAAAGAGGGGCGTGATATTTGGCTGCAACCCCTTCTGGACGAAGCGCCCGCTACCAGTAAGGCGGAGATGATGGATGCCGAAGATCCCCTGTTTATTCTCTATACTTCCGGTTCTACCGGGAAGCCGAAGGGAATGCTACATACTACGGCTGGATATATGGTCTATACTGCATATACCTTTAAAAATGTATTCAATTATATGCCGGGCGATGTATATTGGTGTACGGCAGATATCGGCTGGGTGACAGGTCACTCCTATGCCATTTACGGCCCGCTGCTTAATGGTGCTACTACTGTGATTTTCGAGGGGATTCCTTCTTATCCAACTCATAGCCGTTTCTGGGAAGTGATCCAAAAGCACCAGGTCAATCAGTTCTACACCGCGCCCACGGCGATCCGTTCGCTGGCCAAAGAAAAGATTGAATATGTCCGGGATTATCGCCTGGAGTCTCTCAAGGTGATCGGATCGGTTGGTGAACCCATCAACGAGGAGGCCTGGCACTGGTATAACGACCATGTGGGGAATAAGCGATGCCCCCTGGTGGATACCTGGTGGCAGACCGAAACCGGAGGGATCGTGATATCGGCTATTCCTTTTGTCACACCTACAAAACCTACTTACGCTTCACTGCCTCTTCCCGGTATCAAGCCTGTATTGATGGATGAGTTGCGGAATGAGATCGAAGGCAATCAGCAAATAGGTAACCTTTGTATAGAATATCCTTGGCCGGGTATCGCAAGAACTATCTGGGGCGATCACCAGCGTTTTATCGATACCTACTTCAAGACATTTCCGGGTAAGTATTTCTCCGGGGATGGGGCCCTGCGTGATGAAGTGGGCTATTATCGTATCACCGGTCGGGTAGACGATGTGATCATCGTTTCCGGGCATAACCTGGGGACTGCACCGATCGAAGATGTGATTAATGAGCACCAGACGGTAGCAGAAAGCGCAATTGTGGGATATCCGCATGATATTAAAGGGAATGCATTGTACGGTTTCGTAGTGCTCAAGGAGACAGGGTTATGGCGTGACCGGCAAAATCTTGAGAAAGAGATCAACCAACTCATCTCCGATCAGATCGGGGCGATTGCCAAGCTGGATAAGATCCAGTTTGTGACAGGATTGCCAAAAACCCGTTCGGGGAAAATCATGCGGCGTATCCTTCGTAAAATTGCCGAAGGAGAGCAATCTGATTTCGGGGATATCACTACCTTGGTCAATCCCGAAATAATAGAAGAGATCAGTCGGGAGAGGATATAGCTCCGGATATCAGTCTTGATCTATTTTGTTGGCACAATATCGCCCAGTTTTATGGCTTGGAACGTCATGTGGGCGACACTGCTTTCGTAGAGGATGCCGATAGTCTCCTTGTCGATCATCGTCAGGCATGAATATCCCCATCCATACTCTTCATCGAGAAGTAACTGATACTCTTCCGGAAAAGAAAGGCCTCCATCGAGACTGGCTTTGATGGTGATTCTATTCCTTTCATTTGTCGAGTTTGGGTTGGAAAACAGCAAGATATCCTTCTTCAGGATATTGTCCCTGGCATCGACCTGTAAAAGGCTGGCCATACAGATTGGTTCCTGTAATACTTTCCGGGATGAGGCATGCTCGCTCCATGTCTGTCCTAGATCGTGGGTGGTCGATATAGCACGGCTACCACCCCGGTTATCACGCATATTCAGCATCAGTAAGCCAGGTTCTATTTCGGCGACCTGTGCTTCGGTCGTGTTGGAACGTGCGGGATTATGAATGTGCCATGTCTCTCCGCTGTCTTTGCTGTACATTATACCGGCAAAGGGAATCGCGGTAGAGTCGATGAATTGTATCGGAAAAACCAGTGTTCCGTCCTGCATGGTGATACCTCTTCCGGGTCCTTGCAGCAGAAGCCTCCACGACTGATCCTTTACCTGTTTAGTGATATTGATAGGTGGCGACCATGTTTTACCGTCATCGTTACTTTTTGTCAGTACAAGTTGCCCGGTTTCGTTGATCTCCACGCCGGCTTTCGAGTTATGCCACGCTCGCCGGTTGCCCATTCCGTGTGTCCACAGGGCGATGATCCAGATGGTTCCGTTTTTCGTGTCTACCAGTATTGAGGGGTCACCTACACCATTCTGTGCTTTCGGTAATCCCCCATATTCACCGAACTGTAAAGGGATACGCATCTTTTCCCACGACTGCCCCTTGTCGGTGCTTCTGCTCAATCCCACATCCACATGCTCCTGCAGGTCCACACTGCTATTGTAACGGACATCATACACAGTCAGCAGTGAACCTCTGTTGCTGGTGGCTAATCCGGGGATACGATAAGCGGCGGCACCATCGTCGCCGGCATGGCGTACTCCTATACCCATGCGGTGTGTTACCGGTTTATCATGCTTGATGACGGGAGCCTCCTCCCCATCGAGTTTGGCAGAAACAAAATCTATCTCAACGGTGGATAAAAGAGAAGTACTCGGTTTCATCTGTAGGCTCACCCAAAAATAGTTTATCCCTGGAAAGAGATCATATGCCGCTTTAAAAACTACCTCCGATGCAGGTGAGGGCTCTTCTGCTATTTTGATGGAGTAGGAGGGATTTGCTCCACGTGTCTTACCTTCCACGTTATGGTTTGAGATGTATTGCACAGGCGCATAGTGGAAATTATTCATTCGTTCCGGTGCTTCGGTACCTCCATAATATAGTTTTATAGAGGCTATTTCCTTCGGATTAGTATTTTCAGCGAGTTTTAACCTTATCTCATCCAACATTTTGCTGTTTTGAGCATCAATACGCATATAGAATAATACGTTATCCAACCTGTCTATCAGGACAGGGATTTTTGTTTGTTTTATATATACCGTATCTGTAGCCTGGATGGAGAGAATGAGGCATGAAAGTAACAAGCCTGAAAAGATCCTTTTCATTTTTGAATTCTTTTATTTGTGTAATTTTGCTTGCAAAGATAGGCTAGATAATTCAATCAGTGTGAGTTTTATCAAGAAACTCTTATTTGTATGGATATCCAGATGGCTGACCGACAAAGTGGTGGAGAAGTAATCCTCCGAAGCAGTCATCTCTTAATTTTCTTACAATAGATTTTGAAAAAAACATTAGTTTATAAAATAAAGCACTCTTTTAATGATTTTTTGTATAAAATTATCCTCTAATAACGCAAAAATAATAATTTGTAATAGATAATATGATTTTAATTTAATAATAATACTATATATTTGTTTTATATTTAAATTCATTACTGTCCGGTTTAATTTTTTCATAGTGGCAGGAAGGGATAATCGGACTGTTTATTTAAATTATTATTGCCACTAAAGAGTTCTTTAATATTCGTTTTTCAAACAGGGACGATATTGTCAATATCCATCCTGAAGTTGGGATCGTTCACGTATAAGGGTCTGGCCTGTTTGATCAGGACTTGAGTGTAGTCGCCATAGATCCGCCAGTGGCACTTCTCGTTAGCCCCGGCCAGCATGGGTTTAGCTGTTGCCGGCCTGAGCCCCGAGTGGTATAGCTTAGATGAGAAAGCAGTCAGGCTATTCTCAATGTCCCGGAGGCTTTCCCCGGCTGTCAACTGGGCAAAACTCATGACAAGAAAATGCTCGCTACAGGTAAACTTCCTTGTACGGAAGTCTCCCTTATAGCGGTCAACGCATCTCTTGAATTGAAAATCTGATTTGAACATCATAAGTTATGCCAGTAGCGTCTTCCCTGAATTCATATGATTGATTATTAAGTAATAGACAAAAATAAGAATTTTTTTCTTATTTTCTAAATATTTGATTTTGAATTGATAAGATATCATTTTGTAAGCTAAAACATTATTTATATGATATTTTGCGTCTATTATTTGATATTATTGATCAAAATGTTTATAATTTGTTTATTTCATAATCTTTTTGATTATCTTTGCAGTGTATAAATATTAAAAAGAGAAGTATGAAAAAAATAAACAATTAACTCGTCCTTAACCGGACACTAGTGAATGTTCATTTATTTGCATAAACAAATTAAAATACAGTATACGAATATGTCACTCGAAGGAATAACGACTTAACAAATAGAGAAATTTATCCTTTTGTGCTGAGTGGTTGCATATTTTTAAGAAATCAAGACAAGGTCTTGATTAAATTATATATATGTCGTAAAACAATAATTGCCAAAATGAAAATCGACGATCCGCCCTGCTACTTACTTATGCCGCTTTTAAACCAGGTTTACGGGCGGAGTAAATTACGTGATAATGGGAATACAAGAAAAAATAATCCGTGAATGGCTGATAAATTCTCGTGTATATGTCTAATTCAAAATATAATACAAGTAAAAAATAATGCAAAAATGAAAAGGAGAAAGCAAATAAGTGTTATCTGTTTTACCGCAGTTCTGTTTTTTTTATGTTTGTCGTGTGGTAATGATTCTGACGAATCAGGGAAGAAATATGACCCTTCAAAACCGGTTCAAATAACAGAAATTGAACCTATGCAGGGAGGGTTTGCGACCAAGGTTTTTATCTCGGGAAGCAATTTTGGCACTGATAAATCTAAAATAAAAGTATATTTTGGAGAAACCCGGGCAACGGTAGTAAACTCTTCCGGAGAGCATCTGTATGTATATTCCCCCAAACAGGACGACGGAGAAAGGAATATATCCGTTGTAGTTGAAAAAGACAGTGTTGTGTATGAAAAGGAAAAGTTTAAATACACTGTCAATTTCGTTGTTAGAACCATTTCCGGGAAAAAGGGTACGGGACAGTTTAAACCGGGTAAATTGAGCGAAGCGGAATTTCATAACCCTTCTACCTTGACAGCGGACAAGAATGGTAATATCTTTTTGTCGCATTGGCGCGTTCCATATAGTTTTATTCGAATTAACGAAGAAAAAGATATCGCGGAGTTCTTGTTGCCCGGGAGTAATACGGATACGAAGTTTGCGTTGGGCGCGCCCACTGTTGATGCCAATGGCGTGGTATCGGCAATTTCAGACAACGGAGCTGTCTATTTCTCTTTTGATCCTAATGAAGGTTGGACGCCAAGGGAACGTTCTATTTTTGCAGATAATACCTATACGAGATCAACCGCGCACAGTATTGCGGCTCATCCGGTAACCGGTATGTTATACACCCGTTATTACTCAAGTGGGCAAATTATCAGGATTGATCCTACTACCAGAGCAGCGACACTTGAGGCTGAAACCGTAGCTTCGGCCGATTCTTATCTCGTTTTCGACCCGGTTCATGTTAATCTTTTGTATATCGCGTTTGATAACATACACTGCATTGGAGTATATAACCTTGATACAAAAGAATACCGTGTATTTGCAGGAGCGGCAGGGCAAGCTGGATGGGTAGACGGACCGCTAAAAGAGGCCCGATTCAACAGGCCAAGCCAGATGATAGTGGCGCCCAACGGTAATTTGTATGTAGCAGACAGAGCGAACCATTGTATTCGGGAAATTGTCCTTCCTGATGAAAACGGAGATGGCGGCATGGTTAGAACCATTATTGGCAAGGGTGGTGTAAGCGGTTATCAGGATGGCAACCCCGATGACGCATTGTTCAATAACCCAAGAGGTGTAGCCGTGTTGCCGGATGGTACCATGTACATCGCAGACTGGGAGAATAATGTCATCAGAAAATTAACGCAAGAATAATTCATCATTCATTAAACACAAGTTTATGCAAATTATCAATAAAAAAATTGTTGTCATTTATTTGCTTTGCCTCTTTCCGTTTTTTGTTTCGGCGCAAAATGTATTTAACATGGGCGGTGTGGTATCCGACGAAGAGGGGCCTTTGGTCGGAGTGAGTGTATACTTAAAGGGGAAGACGTCTGTAGGCACAACGACCAATATAGATGGTGTATTCAGTATTAAGGCATCCAAAGGCGATGTCATTGTATTTACATTTTTAGGTTATAATACCGTTGAATATCTCGTAGATAAGGAAGATAAAAATATCAAGGTATTAATAACACCTACCAGTTCCGAACTTGAAGAGGTTGTGGTTACCGCGTTAGGTACACAGCGCAAAATAAGCGTTGTAGGTGCCATTACCTCTGTGGATGTCGCTGATCTGCAAACGCCCGCAACCTCTCTATCCAATATGCTTGGAGGGAGAGTTCCGGGTATGATTACCATGCAGTCAAGCGGTGAGCCGGGTAAAAACATTGCCGAGTTCTGGATTCGTGGTATTGGTACTTTCGGAGCAAGTAGCTCTGCATTGGTATTAATTGACGGGCTGGAAGGTGACTTGAGCAGCATTGACCCTGCCGATGTGGAGTCCTTTTCCGTACTCAAGGATGCATCCGCAACAGCAGTTTATGGTGTTCGTGGAGCGAATGGGGTTGTGTTGGTAACCACCAAGCGCGGCTTGAGCGGAAAGTTGAAAATTACGGGCAGGGTAAACTATACTTTGTCTAATTTGAGCAGAATGCCCGAATACCTTGGGGCATACGACTATGCCCGTTTGGCGAATGAAGCAAGAGCTGTGCGTGAAGAAGAAATTTTGTACAATGACGCTGAACTTAAAATTATCCGACATGGGTTAGACCCTGATTTGTATCCCGACGTGAATTGGCAGAAGGAAATCATGAAGAAAAACGGATTTCAACAGACCTATTACCTGAGCGCTCAAGGAGGAGGCGATGTGGCGCGATACTTTGTCAGCTTGGGAACTTCCATCGAAGATGCGGCATACAAAGTAGCCCCCGAAAATACGGTACGGACCGCTGTGGGTTACAATACCTACAATTTTCGTATGAACTTGGATATCAACCTGACTAAAAAAACCACAGTATACTTTGGCACCGATGGTTTCTTGTCGATTAGGAAAGAACCCGGCTATGCCGATACGGATGCCATGTGGAATACCCAATCGATGCTTACGCCAATAACAGTACCCGTAAGATATTCAACCGGACAATTGGCAGCGTACAGTGCAGGGTTTGGCGGAGCAGGTATTTCACCGTATGTGTTATTGAATTACTCAGGAAGATACTCTGCACAGAATTATTCGGGAAAGCAAACGATGGCCATATCACATGATTTCTCTGATTGGATAGAAAACTTGAAACTGAGAATGCAGGGAGCCTATGACAACTATTCATGGAAAACCGAATCACGCACCATATTGCCTAATTTGTATTTGGCAACCGGACGTAATGTGTGGGGTGATCTGCTATTGACAAGAACTATTGACGCGAGAACCCCGCAATATTTCAATTCCAAGCGGATATCCAGAAAATATCATTTTGAAAGCACTTTGACATGGGACAGACTTGTGGCGGAAGACCACCGATTAAGCGCATTGCTCTATTATTATATGAGTGATCATCAGGATACAAACGATGCTGACTTCGCAGACCCGGGACGTAGGGCATTGGAAGCCCTGCCTAAAAGGTATCAGGGGCTTTCGAGCCGCCTAACCTATGGGTTCAAAGATACCTACATGATTGATTTAAACTTTGGTTACACGGGTTCCGAAAACTTTGAGCCGGGTAAACAATTCGGGTTTTTCCCGTCTGTGGCTTTAGGATGGGTCCCTACCAATTATCAATGGGTAAAGGATAATGTCGGCTGGTTTCAGCATTTGAAACTACGCGCTTCGTACGGAACGGTAGGTAGCGACGTTATAGCCAATTTCCGATTCCCATTTATGACCATCATAACTGAAAATCAAAATGTAGGATGGGGTAGTAATCTCAATGGTGTGACTGAAACGCAATTTGGCGCCAATAATCTGATGTGGGAAAAGGCGATAAAATCCAATGTAGGTATCGAAGGACGTCTGATTGACGATCGGGTGTCGTTCGTGGTTGACTTCTTCAATGACCAGCGCGAAAGCATTTTTCAACGCCGTCAAACAATACCTGATTTTGTGGGTCTGGTATGGTCTGCGCGACCTTATGGCAACGTGGGGAGTATGCGCAGTTTCGGTAGTGACGGACAACTTACTTTCACCCAGCAAATCAATGAAGATTGGGATTTTACGCTTAGAGGAAATTATACTTATTCTCAGAATGAAATCGACTATTGGGAAGAGCTTCCTACGCCGTATCCGTATCAGATGCGCGAAGGATTCCCGAATGGCGCGATACGTGGCTATATTGCTACAGGATTGTTTGCCGACGAAGATGATGTGAAAAATAGCGCTACCCAATCTTTTGGAGGATTCAAGGTGAGGCCGGGAGATATTAAATATAAGGATGTGAATGGCGACGGAGTAATCAACTCCGACGATAGGGTCTTTTTGTCCGATCCTACTTATCCCCGTCTGATGTATGGCTTTGGCTTTGAAGTAAAATATAAAAAATTGTCGCTTGGCGTATTGTTCAAAGGAACGGGTAAAACAACATTTTATCATGTTGGCTATGCTTATGGTACTTATGTGAATGGCCCCGGTTACGTACCGTTTAACGATGGAAGAATAGGGAATTTGCTGACAATGGTCAACAATCCGGAAAATCGTTGGATCCCGAAAGAGTATGCTATGGAAAACAACATTGACCTTTCTAAAGCGGAAAACCCAAATGCCCGTTTTCCGAGACTTTCGTATGGATACAATGCCAATAACTCGCAATTGTCTACATTTTGGAAAGATGATTCCCGTTACCTCCGACTTCAGGAAATTACACTCAATTACAATCTCAGAAACGAGTTTATCAAACGGTTTGGTCTCTCTTCGGCTGATATACAATTTGTGGGTAGCAACCTTTATGTTTGGGACAAAATTAAAGATTGGGATCCGGAGCAGGGATTCAGAAATGGGCGTGCTTATCCCATACCGACGAGATATTCTTTACAAGTTTTTCTGAACTTTTAAAAATAAAAAAAATGAAAAATAAATTAAAACACATAATAATTTGTGCGAGTTTGGCAATCATGCTATTGCCGTCATGCAATTATCTTGATGTTGCCGATAATTTTGAAGAATCATTTAAGTGGGATTCCATCTTTGTTTCCCAGAGAAATTTGGAGCGGTATGTATGGACTATACCTACTTTATTCCCGGATGAAGGTTGGAAATTCGATAAATTAGGCTCATTTGCCTGTGATGAAGCTTTTTCGATTATGATAAGTGACTATACTGCGCTCGATTACGTGCAGGGAAACATAACACCCACTAATCTCAGGTCATTCAATATATGGCCCGAAATGTATATTGTGATTCGCAGGGTGAATACTATTCTCGCCAACATCGACAAAGTAGTTGATCTGGAAGATGGCAGTAGGGAAAAAAACGAATTGTTGGGTTATATCTATTTCATGCGGGCTTATGCCTATTACAGATTGGTCATGCACTATGGCCCCGTGGTTATTTTGGGGGATGCCGTGTTGGAAACGAATGAGGAAACAGCCTATTATGACCGGTCCAGAGCGACGTTTGACGAGTCTGTCGATTATGTTTGCGGTGAATTGGAACGCGCGGCAGCCCTTATGCCGGAAACTGTTCCCGCAAGCTTTTTCGGACGCCCCGTGTCCGCTTCCGCGTTAGGTTTGAGCGCCCGCTTACGGCTTATCAGGGCCAGTCCGTTGTGGAATGGAGGTAGTGCGGCTCGCAGAACGTATGGTACATGGTTCAGGTCGACAGACAAAAAACATTATGTGTCGCAACAATATGACGAAAAGAGATGGGCAGAGGCCGCGGCGGTTTGTAAACGGATTATCGATACCAATCTTTATTCGCTGCATGTTCTTCAGAGACGTGCCGACAGTCCGAATTTACCGGATAATGTGTCGAAACTTAATTTTCCCGATGGAGCAGGAGATATTGACGTGTTCAGATCCTTCCACGACATGTTCAACGGAGAATCGCCTGTAATGCGTAATCCCGAATTTTTATGGGCTCAGATGTCATCGGGGTTGCTCAACTATACGCGGCATGCTTTCCCGTATGAAATATTTAACGGATATGCTACTGTTTCCGTACCGCAAAAGATGATTGACGCATTTCGTATGGCTGACGGACGTACCATCTATAATTCAAGTAAAGAATATCCTTATGAAACCGATGGTATATGGAATGGAATGAAAGATAGTATCTTTTCCGGTTATACACTGAAAACAAATGTACACAAAATGTTTATCAACCGTGAGGTCAGGTTCTATGCAAGTATCGGATTCAGCGGTGCACACTGGCCTATGCTTTCCACTTCGAACAATGCAAGAAGAAACCAGCAATTTTGGTATAATTTAAGTGGTAACGCGGGCAAAAACACAGTTCGCAATTTGCCTTACAACGTAAATACCACCGGCTATACATTGAGAAAGTTCGTACATCCTGAAGATTCATGGGGACTCACCGGCCAAGGTACCGAATACGAAAATTCACGGCGCGTGGCAAAGGCATATCCCATTATACGTTATGCCGAAATCCTGCTTGCTTATGTGGAAGCATTGAATAATCTGACCACCACCCATACCATTCAAGGGAGCGACAATAAAACCTATACGCTATCGAGAGATATGGGAGAAATGGCTAAATATTTCGACATGGTTCGTTATAGGGCAGGTTTGCCGGGATTGACTCCTGAAGAACTTTCCTCGCGGGAAACGATGCAAAAATTGATAGAAACAGAACGTATGGTTGAATTACTTCATGAAAACGCTCGTTTCTGGGATGTACGACGTTGGGGCAAGTATGAAACAACAGAAAGGGAATCCATTATGGGTATGGACATGGACGCTGACGGATTGGCTTTTTACAATATAGTTCCGGTTAATCAGGTGGTTGCCAGAAATAGGGTAGTGGATAAAAAATTAATTCTTCTTCCTATTAATTTGAACGAGGTAAGAAAGTCGCCTTCTCTGGATCAGAATCCCGGTTATCAATATTAATAGGAAATAATATGAAACGAGCATGAACCTCATTACACCCAAGATGATGATGATTGCGAGTTCCATACACCGAAAAGAAAAAATAAAATAATCGTATGAAAATATCAATAAAAATATTCATTGCGGGTCTCATCATGCTACAGTTTGTCGGTTGCGACAGTGAATCCATTTATAAGGATGAGCACTATAAAAATTTGGTTTATCTTTTAAGTAAAGGGAATGAGAATGTTTTTATAGCATCCTACACGCTTAACGAAGAAAGTCCGGTACAGTATGTTACTGTCGGATGCGGAGGTTCCAACACCAACGATAAGCCGGTTGTGGTGAAAATTGAGCCGAGCCCTGAAATGTTAGACAGGTACAACAAGATAAATTATGATTACGAGAGTCAATATGCCAAATTATTGCCGGAGTCTAAATACGAAATTCCCTCGTACACGGTAACAATACCTGCCCGATCGGATTATCACTATCAACGGATGGACGTGAAAGTGTGGCCGGATGGGTTGTCGCCGGATTCGGTTTATTTCGTTCCTCTGAAAATCGTAAGCGTATCCGAGTATGAAGTAAATGAGCAAAAACAGGACGTTCTGTTTCGTGTTACTATCGAGAATGACTATGCAACCCAGTATCCGCAAACCTATTACCGGAAAAGCGGTCAACTCTCAAATCCCCTTGTTGTAATGAGTGGAACAAAATTGGTGCATCCACTGGCAAAGGACAAAGTGAGGATGTTTATTGGTAATGAGCTGTATAATGACGATACAACCCCTCAAGATATTGCCAGAAAATCAGTGGTGGTCCAGATAAATGCCGATAGCACCGTCGTTGTTTCCCCATATGATAGTTCCATGATGGAAGTAGAAATGCTTTCTAATGCTCCCGGTTATAACCGATACAATCCTTCGTTGGTGCAAGGTCTTACAAAACAGCGGGTGCTCTGGTTGAACTACCGATTCCGTCAAAAGAACGTCACTACCGGAGAATTTGGCAGTTGGAGAGATGTAGAAGAAAGGTTGATACGTATAGAAGAATAATATTTAAAACTACAATGAAATGAATAACATTCAAGATAAATTTTTATTTCATCTAACAGGCATCGTTGTTTTTGTTGGTTTGATGCTTTCCGGTTGTGCCAAAGGCCCCGACAGAGATATTGAACACAACATTTTCGTTACCCATGCGGATTTAAGCATGATAGAAGGCGATGAAATTCAAATCACTGCAAGTCCTACCAGCCAAACCTTTAAATGGGAAAGCAGCAATATAGCTGTTGTAACGGTTACCTCAACAGGTTTGGCGCGGGCTATCGGCGACGGTTCATGTTTTATTTATGTAACAAGTAGTGAAGGTTTAAAAAGGACAATACCTGTAGATGTTGTTGAGTATCTTCCACTTGCCGGGATTGATGTAGTAAATGCTGCTAATCTCGTAAAGGTGGAATCATTGTCCATTTTGCTCGGACAGACGATGACCTTGAAACCGATAGCCGCACCGGAAAATTACAATGAAAGAATACCATTCAACGTAGTCTGGGAATCGAAAGATGAGAATATTATTGTAATAGATGAAGCTACAGGTGTATTGCAAGCTGTTGATTTTGGCAGCACTGAAATTACCGTATCATCGGTGGAAAAACCGGATGTAAAAAGAGTAATCAAGGTAGATGTACCCGAAATTCGGATAACGGACATTGTAGTATCTCAATCGTCTATAGATTTAATAGTGGATGAGACCGCGACCTTGACCACATCCTTCCTGCCGGTAAATTATAGTGTGAGAGACGAATCACTCGTTTTAACCTCTTCCGACCCTTCTATCGTGTCGGTAACAGATGGTACTTTTAAAGCTATGAGAGCTGGTCAAGCTACCATAAGAGTGGCCTTAAATGAAGATCCGGGCGTATATACAGAGGTTCCGGTATATGTGGAATCTCCCTCTTTGATCGACTTGTCGAAATTTAAGGGTACAGGATTAAATGATAACCTCGTTTATAAACGAGTATATTTTGAGAAAGGCAAGCCAATAGATGTGCCGGCTCTTTCTACCGCAGATATTTCTGCCGTATACAACCGTGATTTCATGGAATGGGATCCGGCAACGCAGACACTCACATTTACAGGAGAAACAGGTCAGTGGGATGTTTACTATTCAAATAAGTACCGTTATTTTTGGATTAGACAAGATGAACGTAACGGTAGTACAACCGGTGTTTACTGGTTGAGAGGGCAAGGATTCACTCAGGCTCCCGTATGGAATTCCGATCTTGGAGGATCCAGCGGAGGATATTGTTGGGGACTTGCAAAAGTAAGATTTGCGGCATATATGAAACCGTTGGGTAATAATAGATTTCAGGCATCGATCTATATCACATCGGCGGCTCAGTCTTCTGCCTTTTGGATTACCATAAAGCATAATCTTTGCTCCTGGTCGGATCCTCCCGGAACTCCATTGACGTTGGTAGCGCCTGCGGGATTTACGGCAACGAATACCGATATCAATGTTCGACCCGCTGGTTTTGGAGGAGGTTATTATCGTTTTACAATGGATTTGAACACCAACCAACGTATTCTCGAAAAAATAAACTGACGATTTTTTATTTACTGCCGTGAGATTTTTTTCACGGCAGTTTTTTGGCGCGCCGTGCGTGATGTGATATATCCGAACTGAATGTGTTGGGGGAAGAATAGATTAAATTGCATTATATACATTGACGATCTCTGATAATTGATATCTTTGTAGCTTAATGTATATAATGTCTAAATTACTATATCTAAAGAAGATGTTTAGGAGACGTCTACTCTTTCTAAGCATCTTCTTCTTTTAAATCATATATATATGCAAAACAGACGAAACTTTCTAAAAAAAATGGCTATAGGCACTGTAGCCATTCAATCAACTCCCTCATTGCTCTCAGCAGCAGGAAGCAAGTGGAGTAATGAGGTGAAAAAATCGGTATCTCCCAATTCTTTTGTTAATATCGCCCTGATAGGCAAGGGAGGTATGGGAACTTCAGATACCAACACTTCTTTGTCGGTTGACGGGGTGAAGCTTGTCGGTGTGTGTGACCTATACGATAAGCGCTTGAAGGATGCCAAGGCACAATGGGGAAATGCGCTTTTCGTTACAAAAGATTATAAGGAAATTCTTTCACGGAAGGATGTCGATGCGGTAATCATCGCCACACCCGACCATTGGCATCAGCTTATAGCCATTGAAGCAATGAATGCCGGCAAACATGTGTATTGTGAAAAACCGGTCATTCATAAATTGGGAGAGGGAAAAGCCCTGATCGAAGCACAGAAAAAAAGCGGAGTACTATTTCAGACGGGCAGCCAGGGTATGGCTTCGTTAGGGAACAGGGCAGCCCGGTTATTGGTCCAACAGGGAGTTATCGGAGCGGTTAATTTTGTTGACGGGCAATTTACGGCGGCTCCGGGCAGGTTGAATTCCTTTACAGCTCCCGATGATGCCTCGGAAGAGACAATCTGGTGGGAGCGTTTCCTGGGAAACGCACCTAAAATACCTTTCAATCCCCAGCATTTCTTTGCATGGAGAAACTGGAAGGATTATGGTACGGGCATAGCCGGAGACCTGTTTGTGCATGTCCTCTCAAGCATTCACTATATCATGGATGCAATAGGGCCGGAAAAGGTATATACTACCGGAGGAATACGTTATTATACCGATGGTTTACGAGATACGCCTGACGTTATGCTGGGATATTTCGATTATCCGGACAGGAATAATTTAGGCGCTTTTACGGTACAGTTGGGCGCCAATTATGTGGACGGAGTGTCGAAAAAATGGGGTAGCATGGATTTCCGGATTGTCGGTTCCAAAGGGACGCTGGATGTCGGTTGGGACAACGTTGTCCTGAAGACGATGGGAGATGTTGATCCCCGTGATTTGCAGGTACTGGAACAGTTGGGACAAGGGATGAAAAGCCCTGAAAAGGTCTCTTCCCGAGAGTATCTGTTTTCGGTGAAGGAGGGATACAAAGGAGGCCATTATGACCATCATTTCAATTTTATCGACGGTATCAGAAATAACAAGCCTCTGACTGCGGATGTCCTTTTTGCTGTCCGTACAGCCGCGCCGGCACTGCTAAGCTATGAAAGCTATTTGCAAGATAAAGCAATCAAATGGGATGCCCGGAACTTAAAAATAATGAAATAATGAAGATGAAATATACAGCGCTTATTGTTACTTTTTTACTTATAGCTACCTCTTGCCATGTCTCCAAAGAGAGTCAGGTTCCACAGACAAGTGATAAAGAGGGTACGTTCCGGCTGTCGAAAGAAGAAAAAAAAGAGGGGTACAAGATTCTTTTTGATGGTACATCCATGTCGCAATGGACAAGTAATACGGATGAATATGTCCTGGAAGACGGTTGTATTGTCATGTACCCCAAAACAGGACATGGCAACTTGTACACAAAACAGGAATTCGATAATTTTATTTTGCGTTTTGAATTTCTGTTGACTCCGGAGGCAAATAACGGATTGGGATTGCGGCATAAAATGGTGACCACTCCAAGTGGATACGATGGAATGGAATTACAGATACTGGATAATGAGGCTCCTATGTATAAAGACTTAAAACCCTATCAGTACCATGGATCGGTATATGGCTGGATACCCGCAAAGCGAGGTTTCCTGAAACCCGCAGGAGAGTGGAATTACCAGGAGGTAGTGGCGGATGGCGATCATATTAAGGTTATCCTTAATGGAACGGTTATTGTGGACGGCCACTTAAGGGAAGCCACAAAAGGAACTCCTGCCGATAAAATCCCGGCTACCTTATTTTACGAAAAAGGTCATATCGCTTTTTTAGGGCACAACTCTGTGGTTAAATTCAGAAATATCCGGGTAAAAGAACGTTTTCGTTAAGCGAGCGTAAAGTGAATTTATTTACTTTGCCGAGCGCAGAAAACGCCTGATGAAATCGAATTGAAAAAATAACTCTCCGTATAATGTGACAGGTTTTTTCAACGGATAGTCTTTGGTATTATGAAATATCTGTTGTCGTTTTTTTTGTTGATCCTTGGCACCCAGGTATTTGGACAGGAATTAGATATGGAGATAAAAAAGTTATCTCCATATATTGAAGCGCTTCAAAATTTTTCCAAAAATATTCCGCAGGAAAAGGTGTACCTGCACTTCGACAACACATCTTATTATCAGAACGATAAAATCTGGTTTAAATGTTATGTTACTTCGGGGCAGCGCCAATTAAGCCTATTGAGCAAAACGCTGTA
The DNA here is from genome assembly GCF_034927365.1 of Proteiniphilum sp. Lineage (GTDB taxonomy): Bacteria > Bacteroidota > Bacteroidia > Bacteroidales > Dysgonomonadaceae > Proteiniphilum. The sequence continues at coordinate 70,946 of NZ_JAYFQD010000003.1, forward strand.
TGTGGAACTGCTGAATCCGGGCGGTGAAATCGTTGACAAACGAATTTTGCCGATTGAGGACGGGGTGTGTCATGGTGATTTTACTTTGAATCGCCTTCCGTTTTATTCGGGTTTTTTCGAAGTTCGCGCCTACACTAAGTATATGCTTAATTTTGATGAAGACATTATCTTTTCACGATTGATACCTGTCTTCGACATACCCAAAAAAGAAGGCAATTTTGAAGAAAAAAGCATGTTGAATTTTACCCGATGGGGTATTCGCAATTATACGGTTATTCGCAAAATTGAGAAAAAGGAGAAAAAATTAAATTTGCGCTTTTTCCCCGAAGGGGGCAATTTGGTTCAGGGAGTTGCGTCACGTGTTGCTTTTGAGGCTACGGATGAAATCGGGAATCCGGCAGATGTCACAGGTGTGGTGAGGGACGCCACGGACCGGGAAGTATGCCGCATCATTACCCTGCACGAAGGAAGGGGTGTTTTCACGTACACCCCGACAGATGTGGATAGGAGACAAAGGGATATTGCCGAGGTTGAATACGCCGGAAAAAAATACAGGTTTGAATTGCCCACCGCTTTACCGCAGGGAGTTGTGATGGAGGTGGATCATTTATCGCATACCGACAGTGTTGGCGTTACGCTACGAAAAAACGCCTCTACCCCTGCGGAAATACTCGGCATAGCTGTCTTAAACGGAGGAAAACTACAAAACGCTTTTTTCTCCTACGTTGAAGAAGCCGATTTTGTTTTTAAAATAGATAAGAAACAATTTTCTTCCGGAGTTTCGCAAATTGTATTGTTCAATGCAAATGGAGAGGTTCTTTGCGACCGTTTGGTGTTTATCCAAATGAAAGAATTTTTGAATAACGACCTTTTACATTTCAAAATAAAAAGCGGAAAATCCACATACAAACCTTTCGAAGAGGTCAATATGGAAATATCTGTAACCGATAAGAAGGCGAATCCGTTAAGCGCCGTTTTTTCCTTTTCGGTAAGGGATGGCGAAAATGAGGTTTTACATCGACAAAATATTTTAACCGACCTTTTGTTGATGTCGGAAATTAGGGGGTTTGTCCGAGATCCTGTATATTATTTTGAAAAAGGCGATGAACGTGCGCTTGATGAATTACTGATGGTACAGGGTTGGAGACGTTATCCGTGGAAGCAAATGGCCGGACTTGAGCCGATTGACATAAAGTATCTTCCGGAACAAGGAATCGAAATTCACGGAAAGGTGGTTTCCTTAGTCAGACAAAAGCCACAGCCAGAGGTTGATGTTTCCATGATGTTGACTAAAAAAAGGGAAGAAAATGCGGTTGGCGGTGATTTTATCAAATCCCTTGTTACCGATGAACAGGGAGGTTTCTCTTTTGTGTCGGATTTACCCGGCAGGTGGAGCATGATATTGACGGTAAGTGAAAAAGGAAAGAAGAAAGACCACCTGATATTATTGGACAGGGCGTTTAGCCCCGAACGGAAGAAGTATCGCTATGCAGATATGCAGGTGATCACTGCCGGTAAAAATAACGAACCCATGGGTGAAGAAGAATTAGCCGGACAGGAGAATGATGATTCGGACTTGTCTCTCACCGCTAATAGAGATTCAATGGCCGGTTTGGGAATAGATGAAAAAACGCATCTATTAGATGAAGTGACCGTAATAGGCAAAAGAAATACGAAAACACGGGATATTTTACGCAACCGTTCCACATCGGTAGCCTATTATGATGTACACACTGAAATGGATAATATTTTTGACCAAGGCGAATATATAGGTAATGATTTAGACCGGTTATTGATGAAAATGAATAAGCATTTTACTAAAAGTGTTTTTGACAAAGAAAAATTATTATACAAACAGCAGCCACCGCTTTTTATCATCAATTATAAACACGCCAGTTATAATGACCCGAAATTCGACAGTTACATACATCAATATTTGAATATTGATGCCATTAAATCTGTTTATATCAATGAAACTCGGGACATAATATGTCATTACGCACCAAAAGGAGTTAATATTGACTGTTCTGGTTATAGCTGTGTGGTATTTATAGAAACGTATGAAGGGAAAATTCCTGTCAGCGGCGCCAAAGGAGTACGGAAAACATGGTTGGAAGGATATAGCGAGGTGAGTGAATTTTACAGCCCTAACTACGCTATCTTACCACCTGAACCAAATGACTATCGGCGCACTTTATACTGGAATCCCACGGTAACAGCCGACGAAAACGGCAATGCAAAAATAACATTTTATAACAACAGCAGATGCACGAATTTCAGTATAAGCGCGGAAACTGTTACACCGGAAGGGTTAATCGGGGTTTTTGCAAACGAATAACTCAAATTGCACCCCCCTTATACCAAATGGAATATTTATTACTCAAGTTTCAAAAATTGGGGGCTGAGTAGTTACGTATGTTTTTTGCATAAAATTGCGAGAAAATATAAAATTTGTGTATAACTTTGAAACAGTAACGTATTGTATAAGTGCGACATTATATTACAACAGAATGAGATTAATCTTATCATGCATATTGATGTGTGTTTGTTTTACAACAAAACCTCAGGAATTGACCGAACAGTTCCGTGATTTTGAGTGCTGGCATTATATTCCTAATGGATTTCGAAGTGTAATCGATCAAAAATCAGGTAATTTGTTTGAAGCCATTTACGAGCCGAACTTCCTCTTTCAAAATCATCGTTTCTTACAGTTCGAATTACAACACAGCGTTCCCTTGCCCAAGGACACTGTTTTCATTTCGTTTGATTTTAAAAGCTTCAGGCTGGATTCGTTGTCGCTTAAGCTATATTTATACGGTGAAAGGGAAAGATTTATCGACTCCCTTGTCTTTCAACTTCAACCCGACGGACACAACCTCTTGCAATTTAACAATACCGATACCGAATGGATGGAAATAACACTTGATGGACGAAGCACATACAAAACCGATACTATTTCCTTTCAAATAGTAGATGCCAGTTTTCGGGCCAAAAATCAGGATATAGATGAGTGGTTCCGGTCTTTGGATTTCGATATCGACGCAGCATCATTATTTCCTCTGAAAAAAGTTACACTATTAGATGAATTGAACAATAAAAAAATCATCGGACTCGGTGAATCCGTACATGGAAGTCGGACACTATTTAAGGAAAAAGCCGAAATCGCACAGAAACTACTTGATAAAAACGTGAAACTGATCTGCTTTGAGGGTCCGGTTGATGTATGTCTGAACTGGGATCTTTATGTGCAGGGAGTACATCCCTATCGCTACCGCGATATCATATTGAAAGATTTGAACTCGTCTCTCTCCGATGCCGCTGATATGGTGGATTTTCTGGATCAGATACGGAAAATAAACACCACGCGGAAGGAAGGCGATAGGATACATATTGTCGGTTTGGATTTGCGTTCGGATAAATCTAATTTTTATCATTATTTCATGGCACATAAGAATTTGAGCCGCGATAAGCAATTCCTTAACCCATTGTTACTCCAAATGCGTTCTTTGGAATATGACAATCTTAATTATAAAAGTAATATTATTGTCAATAAACACAGAATAGAAACAAAACAACGAGACACTTTAAGATTTGAGTTCAGCAGATTAACAGAATCCATCCTATCCGAAAAAAAGTTGAAATCGATGATGCGGGAAAGGGATTACCGTTTTTTATTAGATCTTTTGTCGCTGAATGTTCCTACAACAGATGATGGAAACGAGGATAAAAGCATCGACCGCGACAGTGTTATGTGGAAAATTTTTCAGAAAGCGATAGCACACTATGCCCCCGGCGAAAGTGACCGTGTAGTTATTTTCGCACATAGCCTGCATTTGAGCAGGACACACCACGTCCGATACAGCTTGAGCGGTTTAATGAAAATTGAAAGCCTGGGAAGTCATATTGCCGAAAACTATCCTGATGATTTTTGGTCGATGAGTTTTCATGTGGGGGGCGGTGAGATAAAATCATACGACCGTGTTTTTAACTTGTTCAGGAATGATCTGATAACCGGAATAGGGAAATTGCCTAAACCTGTGCATGGTAGTTTTGAAAGGTCGGCAAAAAACATTGTTTTAGACAAGTTTTATTGCAAAAGTAATGACTTGGGACGCGATTTGTATACTTTCCGGATGGTAGGAGACGGTGCGGGAAAAGGTCAGTTTTATTTCTTGTCGAAAGACCGTTTTGATGCATATGTTTTTATCAACGCGTGTGCCAATAGCAGGGCAGGCGGTTACGATGCCGGTTACACATATCCCGATATTACGCATTATACCGACTCCCTGAAACTGATTGACATGCCTTACAACAAAACTTTTGCATTTGAAACTGTTTGTTTCGACATTACGATACCTGAAAATTTCAGGTATAAAAACCCTCGATCAGGAGTAGTCGCAGGCCTTCATACAACTATGACAGGGATTTTCGAATCCAGAGACAGGCATTGCCTGTTAATATGGGATTCTTTTGTGAAGATATATGACAAAGAAGCTAGTTGGCATAATGATCCAAAAATAGGTTCAGTCCGGAAAAAAAGCATGATAAAGGAAGTGATGCTCCATTTGAAACTTTCACTGGAAATGAATATAGATATGAGGTATTATAATAAATCATCCGATAGGGATATAGAAAATAAAAATTTCGAGAAAGTATACTATGCCGCAAAGGATAAAATTGTGGACGATAAAGGTGGCGAATATGCAAAAAAGACATTCAATGCCGACCATGTTGTTGAATATTTCGTTGATGACAACATTTATTTTATGGGAAAAGATTATAAACATAAGCAAGTGATCATCATAGGCAAAGGCGAAGACGTGGTGACTCTGTATGGCTACTACACCGATCAGGGTTTTTCTAATCGGGATAAATACCGGAAAGATATAGAATCTGTTTTAAAATTTCATTGAACGTGCCAATATTATTTCATTAAGATTGTTTTTCCTTACCCGTCCAGAACCGCTCGATATCTTCCAACGACTTTCCGGCGGTTTCCGGCATGAGTTTCCATACGATCAGCATATAGGGGATACACATGAAGGCGAAGAGGAAGAATGTGCCGGCAGGCGTAGCATTCTCCAGCATCCATGGTGTGAGTTGCCCGATCAGATAGGTGCCGATCCATAAAGAAAATCCTGCGACAGACATGGCCAGTCCCCTTATTTTTGTAGGATACATCTCGGAGAGGAAGACGAAGATCACTGCGCTGATCGATCCTGCCGTAAAGAAAATATAGGCAAGGAAACATCCCAACAGGAATAGACTCGACATACCCAACGATTCACCCATCAGGAAATAGATACCGATAAGGATCAATGACAGAATCATACCGGAGACACCGATATACACCAGTTTCTTGCGTCCTACCTTATCAATGATCAAAAGGGCAAGCACGGTAGTGCCCATATTGACCAGTCCGATCAACGACTGGTAGAAAAGGGAATCGCCACTGGAGAGGCCACTTGTCTCGAAGATCGAAGGGCCATAGTACAATACGGCATTCACACCCATAAATTGCCCGAGGATGGCGATGGCAGAACCAATCAGTACTGCCCTGAAAATACCCGGTGATAGCAGTAACTTCCAATCCGATTTCTCTTCCGACTGCAACATCTGCTTGGTTTCGCTGATCTGGAATGATACTTCCGATACTTTGGTATAGATTTTGGAGAATATGCCGGATGCGATCTCCTCTTTTCCCTTTACAATCAACCAACGGGGACTTTCAGGAATAAAGAAGATAATGATGAAAAATAGCAGGGCAGGAATGGTTTCGACACCCAGCATTCCACGCCAGCTTTCACTACCGAAGATTTTAAGAAGTAATGGGCTTTCTGAGGAAAAGTCGAAGGAGAGGTTGAGCAGGTACCAATTCGCCAGATAGGCTCCCAAAAAGCCTGTTGTGACCGCCAGTTGGTAGAGTGAGACCATTCTGCCACGGTGAGAGGCCGGTGAGATCTCCGAAATATAGAGCGGGCAGACAATAGACACAATGCCAATGCCTATACCGCCAACGATGCGCCAGATGACCAGTTGGTTAAAACCCGGAGCGATGGCACATCCCAATGCCGAAGCAGTGAACAGTACAGCCGATAATAACATCGTCGTTTTACGTCCGAAATAATCACTCAAAGCCCCTGCAAACAAGACTCCTACGATGGAGCCGATCAGTGCGCAGCCCACATACCAGCCACTCTGAAGTGTTGTCAGCATAAATTGACCGGTCACCTGTGATACGGTTCCCGAGATGACAGCGGTATCGTATCCAAACAGGAAACCGCCTAACGCTGCGATAACCGAAAGAAAAATCACATAACTGCTGATATTCTCTGTTTTTTGCATATTTTTTAATTATAATATTCTATGTGTGCTACACTGTTATCCCTTCCTGTAGAGGTAGGTTATTCACTTCTTATTACAGATTAAAGTACTCTACATACCGGTTATAAAGATTCCCGGCCTGGCTGTATGCCGACTGAGGACTCATAAAATGTGAAAATTCAAAGGTGATTGCTTTATCGTAACCACATCGTTTGGCTGCTTCTAACTTCATCCGTAGCTTATCGAATTTGATCGGTAAAAACTTGATTGGCATATCCCGGTCTAACGATTCAGTATTTGTCCAGCATTGCATACCGTATTTGTCAGCCAGCTCTTTATTTACCGTGAAAAAAGCGTCCAACTCGTCGTAATCGATTTGTCCATCCTGGAATGCAACCGCATCTACCACTTCGTGGATCCCGGCAAATATTTCATCCCACTCTTTCTCGTGTTGCTGAATCGATACCGCATCTTCTTTGGTAAGGGCTGTCGCGCTTGCTGCCACTGCCTTTTTTCCATCGATCCATGGCGAGATGAAGGTCGGTAATCCTCCGGATACATCCTTACACTGTTTGCCCATAGCATAGAAGGCGTCAATAGCCCCTTTGGTGGCACGACTTATTTCACCGCTCACATACCATCCTCCGAAACTCTTGTATTTCTCTCCGTAATTTTTCCATACTTCATCGATGATATATTTATTGTCTTCGATTTCGTGGGACATGTCACCGGTCGCCCAATAATGACCGGAGTCGTATAACCCGAAATAGAATTTCAAGCCATATTTTTCGGCAAGGCGCAGGTACATGTCTACCAGATCGACCGACGGCATAAAACACCCTTTACTCAGTAAGTATTTCGAAGGATAGGTAATAAACTTCCTGTATCCGGAACGGATCATGATGACCGTATCAATACCCATTGCTTTCATATATTGGAAATCCAGATCCCATTCCGCCTCTCCCCAGTTTTGGTGGGGGATATCATGTGAGATCTCATCCAGGAATGTGCCGGTTATTTGTATCCCGTTATTCTCAGGTACAATAAGCTTACTTTTCAACGCATGGTTTTTATATATATTCGAGTGGCTCTCACCTGCTGAAGATGATCTCTCTGCTCCGTTGCAGGCGGATAACGTAGGAATCGCCGCTACTGAAGCGCCTGCCAGTGCCGCTCTCCTGATAAAGTCTCTTCTGTTGTGTTGCATTGTATATGTTTTATAGTGTTTGACTATTGATCTGAAAGATAGTATCACCGGTTGTCCATTTACATCACAAAATAAGTAATAAATATAACCGGTTCCAATTTTAAATTTATTTTATTGATTAAAGTCCGTTCATATAGCTATTGTTAGAACGATCCATTACTTCAATCTCTGTTTTTGATGTTTAGTTGGCCCGTTTTATGCCTTCTTTGATGGCATTCCATTGATTGTTGTTGATCACATGCGATATTTCAAAAACCATTAAACCATCGGTATTTTTTAAACATAGATATACCGCATCGGATATGGCTGATGCTTTATTTCCATAGGCATAAGTGCCGATCGATCCATATACCCGGCAGTCACCTTTTGTATAGTTGTAATAAGTTGTTACAAAATTTTCTACCGACCAGTCGGATTGTGGGTTCTCCGATTTCCAGACATTTTCCGCATAAGCTCCCAATGAAAAAACATCAATCTGATCGGCAAAACCAGTTTTATGATACGTTTCGGTATATATGCCGCTACTGGTGGGTTTATAGTCCTTGCTTGCCCAGTTTTGTCCTACACTATAGCGTGATTTCCAATGTGCTGATGACCATACATGGAGTTCCATTTCAGGATTGATTGATTTTATTTTCGAACGGATATCTGTAATAAGCTGAGTAATTGTCATTGTGCGGAACTCAATCCATCGACTATATAAGGGGCCAATCCCTCCTGTGCTTGTGATGATATCATTTCTGTTTGTAACGGTTAATCCGCTATAAGTTTCGAATGCATGGATTGTAGCATCCCCAAATCCATAATTCCCTCCATACCAGCGACAATAATCCAGGCAGATACCTTTCAGCTTAGGATATTTTGTGGCAATTTCCTCGATGATTGAAAGGATAAATGATTGTACTTCCGGCAGGCATGGGTTCAACATGGCGGCATCCACCCCTGTTTGATTACGTATATCTACGAGATGATCCGGATTATTATCCGGCATTTCCACTTGTGTTTTTCCATCCCATGAACTGTCGTCATAAATCAATCCTTCTTTTGTCCTGGTATAACCGTATCCCATGACTGAAAGACTCGCGATCACTTTCATATCCAGGCGTTCGGCTTCTTCAATCCAAAAACCAAGATAATCCCAGTCACGGTTGACCACTTCATGATCCCATTTCGTCAACGGTGGCAATATATCACTGTCATACAATGCATATCCGATTCCGGGTTTGACATCGACATAAACCTCAGTAAAGCCGGTTTCTTTCAGCTTTTTCATGTAGGATGTGATCGTTTCTTTCCTGGCAAATCTGCTAAAATTGGCATGGGCGTCGATCCACATCTGGATCGGTTTTGTTGATCCTGTTTCTTTTGTTTCTTTAAAAATGATCTCTTCTTTGTAACCGCTGTTTTTATCATCGTTGCATGAACAAGCGAAGAAAATGTTGGATACAAGAAGAAAGACTGAAAAAAGTTGTCTCATATTCCTGTTACTATATCCTGAACCTGTTTAATAAATTGCGACAGCGTTGGTGACTGTTCGTTGGTTGCCGTCACTGGGCTTGATGGTTTCTGCCCCGTTGACCAACATGCATGAAGAACCTCCTCCGTCTAAATTGATAGCTTCTGTACAACCTGCCCGAAGCAAGATATCGGATACTTCTTTCAGCGTCAATCCCGGGGCATTAGGCGTTTTGTTCCTCCCCTCACACACAAATAACACGAGATGTCCCGAAGGATGATAGCCGATGGCTGAACGCGGGTGATTAACCGTTGGTCCTACGCCGCTCAGAGCATCGAACATTTCCGGTTCCCACAGGTTTTTATATGTACCTTTTGTAATCAGCAATGGTCCGGCTCCTATGGCATGTTGCGGTTTCCATACTTTCCCTCCTTCCGGAAAACCGGGTGAAGGAACGGGCTGTGGTGCTTCTCCTGTTTTGTTCGGAGAAGGATGGGGATAAGTATAGAGGGTGTTCTCCGATTCGTAGACCCAATAAGCCCCAAACGTATTATCGGGATTTGTGCCGAATGCGCCCAGCGTAGGATAATATTCGGTACTTTTACCATTATAATCCCTGTAGACTATTTGTTGTGCCCCGGAGATAATTTTTCCATCCCTGACCATTAACCCTAGAGAAGTCCCGCTCCAGAAATACCCGCCGTTTAATACTATCCCGGGCCGCGAATTGTTCTCATAGAACTGCTTAGGGGTTTGAGAGCCAGTTTTCTCTCCCAATACTCTGAAACGTGCTTTTCCTTCAGTGATATCTGCTACGGCAATGTAGGCCTGGACCTGTTTCCCTGAGATGCTTCTTGTGTATTTATACACAGAGAGGTAATCCGGTAGAGTTCCGAAATCACTCCTTTTTTCCCATTCGTCGGAGGGCGGCTCAAATGAAACGGAGGCGAAATTGGCCAGTAGCCGGTATGTCAGGGTCTCATTTCCTTTCTGGATTTTGAACGAAGCGTTCGCCGTCAGATTGTATGTGGAAGTAGTAATGGATGGTTCGATCATCTTAACATCTGCGGCCGGTATTATATTGATCTCTGTTTCGGAGATATTTGTTCCCATAGGGAACTGGATGGTTACCGTACGCATGAAATTATCTATTTTGACATCCAATGCTTTCGGGCGGTTTACTTCTACAGCGGTGATATACCTGAAGTCGAAGTCGGTCTGTCCTGTTTTTTCTCCACAACCGCTGCCCGTGAATGGAATGACAATGAGTAGTATATTGTATAGTAAATTCTTTTTCATTCCTGTTTGTTCTTTTGTTTCCAGAGTGAATCCGTGAATCTCAATGTGACTTGATAATGATTCTGAAGCATATTAAAGAGATCGACTCTTTAAAAAGCCCTTTTTTGTCAATTCAGTATAGAGGATTTCAGTATCCACGGGGCCGGCAAAAGCTGTACTGCCTGGCTTGTTTAACAGTCCGGTGTATTGATAGATCAAGATCTCTTCCACGAACGGTGAGACAGCCTCCAGTTGCCGGATAACTCTTTGGGCCGGCGCCGGCAGTAAGGCACTTTGGTATACTTTCCCCTCAAAACGGAATATCTCCACATCCGCCCACAAACGGGCGTGCGAGGCTTTGCTGTGAATGCGGTGTAATTGCTCGAAATATCCCGCACTTTCGTCTACACGGGTCTTCTCTACCCCGATCTCATCCTGGTAGGCGATATAATCCACATTCAGTTTCTCTAACTGACCTGCATATTTGTCATCGGCGATCACATTCCTCGTCCCATAAGGCGCAATTAATGTCTTCGTGCCGGGAGTTAGTTTTGCCGCTTCGGCAGAAGATGCATTGACATAATTGATAAAGAAATCTTCATAATAGCCTGATATCCCCGTCTCATTCGGGAAATACCATCCGTAGAAACTTTTATGATGTGCATATTTTTCGGCAATCTCATTCATAGCCAGCAGACGCATCTTATTGATTCCGGGGTCGGTCATCAGAAGGTAAGGATTCGTCCAGTCACCAAAAAAATCGTTGCTCACGAAAAATTTTACTCCATATTTGTCGGCGGCATTCAGGATCGTGCCGAGTGGATCTTCGCAACCCATATCATGTTGTGGAAGTAATAGGGAAGGGTAGAATATTTTATCGTAAATAGCCACATTGAGTAATACCAGATACCGGATGCCACTGTCGGCAATTTCCTTTACCTTCGCATCCCACTGTACCGCGGAAAATGTTTTCAGGGTTTCATTCCAGTATTTTCCTTCCACGAGGCTATGGTGTTGAAACTCAAACCATGATCCTGTTATCGGTTTTATTTTCCCCGGATTATATTGGATGGACGCCCGGAGTTCAGGAAGAAGACTCCCCGCCAGAAGCGTCGCACCGCATGATCGTAAAAAATGACGTCGTTTCATAGCGTAAAAAGTAATTTATTTGTCTGTAGCCAATGCCCGGTCAATCCCTTTTCTGACATCATTCCATTGGTCATACATGATGAGGTATATCATATCAAAGAACATTAGGCCGTCACCCACAGTCAACGTCAGATAAGTGGCTTCTTCACAGTTTTTAGGCTGCTGATAATAGTTCAGGCCATACAATCCTCCGATGACAGGGATCTCATTTCTTGTGACCTTCTGGGCTGTAAGAATGCCTCCTTGCACCGTCCATTCACTGTCTGTTCCGTAAAGTTCTTTTCCGTAAGCGCCGGTCATATAAAAATCCAGTAAGCTTGCATAACCATAGTTCTTATAGTCGGGTGTGGCCCAGCTATAATACCTGGATGCATCATATTCTTTGCTTGCCCAGTTTACACCAAGTTCATAATAGCTTGAATACCAACAACCGGTATACGTCCCAAATCGAAGGTTGGGATTTATATTTTTGATTACACGCCTTGTCTTGTCAAAAAGGTCATGAATGACTTTTGCCCGAAATTCGAGCCATTGCTTGTAAAACTCCCCGGGTACGGGATTATTGCCATTCCACCGGAGAATATCTTGTGGGAAATTTGTGATACTTTTTCCGATATACTCTTCAAACTTTTTCCGGGTTATATCGGAAAAATCACTGTGTAGCGATTCGAACCGTCCGTAGTCGTAGACAATTCCGTCCAGTTCCGGGTATTGGGTGGCTAATTCGGCTACAAGGTCTAATATATATTGTTGTACGTCGGGGTGAACCGGATTAAAGAATTTCGTAAAGGAGTTGGTATCATCCATAATCGAAATTAATCCGGATGAATAGTACATCGTGGTAGCCCAATCTTTTTTCTCAGGCTCCCGGAAGAGCATGCCGCCGTCCCGGTTTGTACCACCGACCATCGCGCAAATGCTGGCATTCAGTTTCAAGCCGGCCCGATGTGCTTCCTCGATAAACGTACCAAGATAATCCCACGTTGCAGTCCTTTCCACTTCTCCTATTTTTTTTGCCTGTTGTGCCAGTTCACTTCTGAATAATACATCCCCGCACCCGGGGCGTACATCCAGTACAATCTCAGTAAATCCCGAAGCCTTTGCAAGGTTGATATATTTGACAATATTCTCCTTGCTGTTCGCCGTATACTTGAAGTTAGCCGAAGCGTCCACCCACAGTATCTTAGGTTTTTGACTGACAGGTATTTTCTCTCTTTCCGGCGCATAAGGCCATTCCCATGCTACCTCTTTATGCTTCTCTTCACAGGAGGAGAATAAGCAGAGGGAGATGAAAAAGGAATAGAGTAAACAGAGGCTTTTTTTCATATCAGTATTTCATTTTCTCCAGTTCTTCATCCGAAGGCCATTCGGGTTCGATCCCCCGCGAACGGAGCAGTAACTGGAAATCACTCAAAACAGCTTGTTGCTCCCGTACCTGATGAGGAGTGTACCGGTTGTCCATCGAGAAAGAGAGAAGCTCTCCAACGGCTTCACCGATGTTCCATTCCACCGGATGCAGGCGGTAACAGCCATTGGTGATATGAGTCGTTCCTATATTCTTGTTCGCAGGAATAAGGTTCTTCATCCGGATGGGGAGTAAAGCCCCCAGAGGGATTTGAAACCGCAGTGCGTCCATGTCGATATAATTTTGCATGCCGGTAGAGGGGTGCAGGTCGATGGGATAATACCCGATTCCTACGCTGTCATGGAAGAAAGCGGCTTTATCCTTATCCCCGGTGGCTACCAACGCCCTGTTTTCTTTTCCCACATGCTGTTCCGTCACGGTGAAGAGAGGTTTGATACGTCTCGACTCCCTCACGTAGGGATATTTTGCCAATCCGTCATCCGATCCCAGGATATCTTTCCGCAGCCGTAACCCGGGCCATCCTTTTCCTCCGTCATGCCGTGGTGCTTCGGTTTGCAGCCAGTACAACAACGACAGGCTCAGTTGTTTGCCTCCTTCTACATAAGAGTGGAAGTTTTTGTCGGATGCTCCGATCAGGTTCCCCAGGAAATAGTCGTTCTGAGGCCAGTTCACCAGTGAAATATCACTCCGGTATGCTTCTTCTTCGAAGTTGTTTTTATCGACAATCCTCCGGTAACTCCAGAGATTGAAGATATTGCCACATCCTTTTTCTGTGGGGTCGAAGCATAATTCCCGCTTCTCTAACGTCCGGGGATTGGAATAGTGGAGATCCAGTAACTTTCCCGGCCAGGGTTGTTTCAACTGAGGCGTGAATTTTCTCCAGAACGAATAATCTTTAGGTCTGGGAATCACATGGTTTTCACCGGGAAGATAATCCATTGCAAAGCAGACTGTGAAGGCCTGTACGTTGGAAGGATCGGCTTCTTGTGGGGCATGTAACTCCCCGGTCTCTTTTTTGGATTCGCTCCCTGTAACGAATTCTGTTCCTGTTAAGGGTAGGAGATCGCCCAATTCGGTAGCATCCACAAAATATTGGCCTTTCAATATTCTGATATCACCTGTCAGGATGTTTTTTACAGTGATATCCTCCACTATATCTTTGTTGGTAACACTGTTAATAGCCTTGTGCCGATATAATAGTGTCAGTCTGCCGGAGCTTATATAGGGAGCCAGTAATTCACTGATCACCGCCAGTGCTACCCGGGGCTCATGACAGAAGCGTGATACCGATGCATTGCCAGGATTCAGGTAAAGTACATCTTTAAGATGTTCTTTCAGCGGATAGTTCCTCCTGTAATAATCCCTTATTTTGTTCCGGAAATCCCGGTATGTCTTTGTGGATCCGGTATGTTCTATCCATGGGTGCTCATCGGGCGGGACTCCCTGTTGTGTAAGTTGTCCCCCCACCCAGTCCGTCTCTTCCGTAAGAATTACTCTTTTTCCGTTTCTGAGTGAAGACAGTGCTGACGCGACACCTCCCAGGCCACCCCCGATGATCACGATATCTGCCGTTAATATCTCTTTATGCCGCATGACGGATATCTGTTCCAGGACATTGGTCTCCGACATGCCATGCAAGCCGGGAGGCGTGATCAACAGGGTGCCTCCCGCCGATATTGTTTTCAAAAAATTTCTACGTACCATTGTTATAGTATCTCTTCTGCAACCTGGTTGAAGTAATCGATGGATTGCCTGATCTGCGGCAGGTTGTTTTCCCAATCCGCTTCATATTCAATCGTAAAATATCCCTTGAAGTTTTGTCTTTTCAACTCTTCCATCATCCCTTTCACGTTGAGGATACCCTTTCCCCATACCACATCTTCGAGGCTCTGCTCTTCCCCTTGCGGTGCGATATCCTTGAAATGCAATGCGATGATCTTCCCGTCGAGTTGCCGCATCGAGGCAACGGGATCCAGCCCCATCCTCCTGTAATGGCCCACATCCACGCAGGCTCCCAACAGGGCGTCCCGTCCGGATATGCAGCCAAGTAACACTTCCGGTTTCCAGTAAGAATGCTCACTCGGATGATTGTGGACCGCCACCTTTATGCCATATTTTTTAGCCAGTCCTTCCACTACGTCCCAGTCCTCATGTGCCGGTTCTGCGCTGATGAATTCCAGCCCCATCTCTTTGGCAAAAGTAAGGATTTGTTCCCATTCCTCCCTTTGTGCCGTCCATACTCCCGAAGAGATGATGGTCACGTTCCTGGCGGCTGCCTCCTGTTTCAGTTTCTTTCGCTGTTCCCCATCGAGCCCATAGCCGAATACTGCTTCACCGAATCCTTTCCCCATCCTTTGACCGGGATAGATCTCGATAAACGGAATATCCAACTCCCGGGTCTTGTCCAATGACTCTATCACCGTAAAAAGATGGAATGTGTAGGACTGCATCGACAAATGCCATCCCTGTTTTTTCGCTTTGGTTTTCGTGTTGTCCTGTGCACATCCTGCATGTAATAAAAGGCAGGAGAGTGCGATAAATACCATTTTTGTTATTTTCATCGTTATGTTCTTCGTAGTTGTTTATAATTTTGGCATATCGGGCAGTGTAAACCCGTTCTCATACGTGTGTTTTATCCATTCGTTTGACATCTCCAGGGCATTGAACTCTGCAAACCGCCTGTCGAATTTTGGATCCCCGTCGATCACCGCATACTCATCGTGTGTCACAATGCTGATCTTGTCGTTCGGGGATATGTTGGTAAACCGCATGTTCTCCCCGTCCCATTGCAGTTCGCGATGGAGTCCCTGCAAACCGGAAAGGCGTACGGCCAATACTCCCATCACCACCATTTCATTGAAAGGTCCTGAAAACCGGAAATTGGAAGATGGTTCAGTCCTGTTTTCCGGAGATTCCTTGCAGGCCCTGATCCAGTCCTGTTCATGGGCGTTGGTATCCCAGATATTGCCGTTCCCCCCCTTGATGCGGGGAATAGTCGGTTCGGGCTGTTTAAAACCGGCCATCCTGGATGTGGGCAGCAGGGTAGGATTCATCCCGTAACAGCCGGTCATAATTTTCCCTTTGGTGCCAACCAGGATAATTCCCCCGTTGGAATCCCCCATCATTTCACCGTCTTTGAGCTCTTGTGGCCTGTCGGGCAGTAACCCGCCGTCGTACCAGTGTACGGTGAGTTCGGGCATATTGACTTTTCCCTTTGCCGGCCGTGCGGGGAACTTATAGGTCACCTTCTGTGCCTGGGGAGGGGAATAGAGGTTGGCCAGTGTGGAACTTGCCGAGACGCTTACCGGGTACTCCAGGTCCAATGCCCAGTAGAGGGGATCCATGATATGGCATGCCATGTCGCCCAGCGCTCCTGTGCCGAAATCCCAGAACCCTCGCCAGTTCCAGGGAGTGTATGCGGGATCGTAAGGGCGTTTTTTGGCAGGGCCAATAAACAGGTTCCACTCCAATGTTTCCGGAACGGGTACTCCTCCTTTGGGTTCTCCCAGCCCCTGTGGCCAGATGGGGCGGTCAGTCCAGCAATGTGCCTCATATACATCGCCGATCACTCCGGATTGCACCCATTCGGCCACCTGGCGACACCAGTCGAACGAAT
The DNA here is from genome assembly GCF_034927365.1 of Proteiniphilum sp. GTDB lineage: Bacteria > Bacteroidota > Bacteroidia > Bacteroidales > Dysgonomonadaceae > Proteiniphilum. Next base: position 87,342 of record NZ_JAYFQD010000003.1, read on the forward strand.
TCCCCTGATTACCCATCTGGGTGGCTACCTTGTACCTTTGGGTAAGTTTGGTGAGCAGTCTGGATTCATACACTGAATGAGTCAATGGTTTCTGTACGTAAGTATGTTTCCCCAGTGTGATGGCATGAGCTGCTACCCCGGCGTGGGTATGGTCGGGTGTTGCCACCATGATGGCATCGATGGATTTTCCCATCTGGTCGAACATCACCCTCCAGTCCTTGAACTGCCTGGCTTTAGGGTAATCGTTGAATGTTTTGGCGGCATATCTCCAGTCGACATCACAGAGTGCGACGATATTCTCTGTCTTCATGTTCGCCAGGTTGCGACGCCCCATACCCCCTACGCCGATACCGGCGATATTCAGTTTGTCACTGGGAGAAATATGTCCCCGCGTTTTCCCCAATACGGTATTGGGCACTATGGTAAGACCGACTGCACCCATGGTAGCGGTCTTTAAGAAATTTCTACGTGAATAGATTGTCATGAGGTTTATTATTTTAGTTTGTTGGATATGAACTCCAGTATACACGCATCTTTCGGTGATAGTTGTATTGTCAGGTTTATCTTTCCATCGCGATATGTTCCGATCTTATCTTTCCCCTCTTTCTTTATAAGGAAAATGTCCCCGTTAGGTTGCAATCCGTAAGTTTCCGTATCGAACTGCAGTTTTACCGGGAAGGGATAGTCGAGGATACTCGCCACGGCAATCCCGAGATGGTGGTCGTCCGATTTCCATGCAGCAACATATACTGTCGGGTAGTTGCCTTGTAACTCCGTTACCCGTTTCGCTTCTCTCCCGGCATAAATGGAAAGCCTGGAAATTTTCATCTCCTGCTCCGGGGCTTTTATTTCGGGCGGCCGGACAAATTCCCCGTGGAGTAAATATTTCAATCCCTGTGAACGGACTCTTGCCAGTTTCATCAGGTAATCGATCTCTTCTTTACGGTCGTTGGCCAGAAAATCCTTATAATTGGCAATCATCGGTTGTATCCCCCAGACGAAAGACCTTGCCTGTTCCATTAAGAATTGCTTGTTAAAACCTTCGTTGAGTAATTGCAGTGTATCGGAGGGGGCAAAATCCTTTGGCCACAGATCGTCATACGGAGGTGAAAGCAAAGAGGAATAACTTCCGTAAGAAACTGCGTAGGGGTGATAAACCGCTTGAAACAATGGGATAGTTTGCCACCCCTCAACGCCTGCATATCTTTCTTTGCTTACCTGGAGCGTGAGGAACAGATCCAGGTAGGGTAACCAGCATTCGTTGACTCCTTCACCCGAAAGAGCGATTTTGGCTGTCGAGCGTGACGAGGCACGGATTTGCCGGGTAAGTGTTCCCGATCCTTCCATCCAATAATTACCTCCACCAACCGGATGGCCGTGGGAATGGTCGTAGCAGAGATAACCCAGACATGCCTGATCCATATATATACCTCCTACATGATAGTGGTTGATGGCTTTTTCGGCCAATGATGCATATTTGTTTCTCCAGAAAGAGGTGCCCATGCACATGGTTGTCAGTGCCTGTCCGGAGAAAATATTATAGACATGGGTAATGGTTTTCCCGTCAATTCCTTTCACCGCATACCGGGATGCATTCTCTTTTTCCCAGCTTTCGGTAGCATTTCCCCACTGGATCTGATTCATATAGACCAGTGCCTTTATTCCCTGTTCGTCTGCTTTTGTGATCTCATTTTTAAACAGTGGCTCCCCATCACGAGGTGGAAAATATTCGGGAAACCCTTCGTCATAAGGACAACCATGCCACCAGTGCCACAATACGCTGACCGGTAAGCCTAACCGCTTTTTTAACTCCTCCGCCGGTAACAATACTCCCTGTACTTTACCGCGATTCCAGACCCATAAAGCGGTCTCTTCAACCCATGACGGAACCTGTCGGTTTTTCAGGCGGCTTTCCCTGGCCCACTTCTGTTGAACGGCCCATTGCCGATAATATTGCGCTGCCGTGATCCAATCTCCTTTAAATATACCTGTTATCGCTTCATATTTTGGAGAATAGGCGACTGATAAGTTGTGATATTCGGGAAAATTATCTATCTGCCACCACAGATATCCCTGTGAATCCAATCCGATACCGAAATTTTTACGGTAAGCCAGGCTGTCATTGCAGGATAAATATAGACCGGTTTTACCGGGATTGTACAACGCCATCAGTTGCATGGACAAATGTCCGGGGTAGGCCCAGCCAAGATATTGCTGGTTGTTTTTCTGCATATGTTTCCGCGGCTCTTTCAATAGGGAGCCCATCCAATCAGCCACGGCCAGCTTCTCCTGCTGTAAATCTTTTATCCCGCTGATTTTGGGGAAAATCACTTTTTCTATGTCGATTCCCCTGATGCCATTCAGATAAATTTTCCATTTGGCAACTGACTCGTGCTCATCCAACCGTACGGTTACCACTACCTCAAAATCGGGATGATCAATCTCGCGAAAATCCGACCAGGTCATTTTCATGTATTGGCTATTCACTTTTTCTATATTGCACAGCGATGCTGAAAATATATCCAACGGAATCACTCCCGAAGAGGTATGCAGATGAATCTGCCAAAACGAGTTTTTGGGGTTGTCTTCGGCAATGAGAGATAAATCCCCTGTTATATCATCAAACCTGTGAAGCGTTCCGTCCTTTGAATTAAACCCTAATAATAGCTGTCCATTTTCTATACAAATGATTTCGCCAGGATCTTCAGATGATCTGGAATGTACCGGGGTATAGTAATAAATGAAGAGTATAACGGCAAAACATCGTATAATATGCATAGCGTTGAGAGAGTTTCTTGACAGAAAAAGCAGGAAGAAGAAAAATAGCTTTCCTCTTCCTGCAAGGTAAAATAATTTATTCTAAATTGACATCCCAAACGATAACTCCGCCATTCGTACATAAAAATGCTACGGTGGAAGAGTTCCCATCGGGTGCTACACGGACTTTTACTTCTCCCGTGGCATTGCCGTTTGCGCCAAGGGCCGGATCAAGCGGATAGTATAACCAATCTTCCCACACACGTGTATGGATCAAACTGGTGATATCCTTTATGCTTGAGGGATCTTTCATCATTGCTCTCAATGAAAAGATTTCCCTCATCCAATTATAGCCGTTTTGTTCGATCAGGAAGATATATCTTGCCCCGTTCATATCGGCATAATCAAAGGCATGTCCGCCGCCAAGCCATTGATGAAATACATCTTGGATATGGTGTTCTGATTTATATATGGCTGTATTTGTTACACCATCCATATAAGTAATCGCGACCTGAGCCTGTCCATTCACAAAACGATTGATAAAATAATTGGTATTTTCCCCGAACTCCACAGGAACAACTTTAGCTTGCACTCCCATGGTATAATCGATGTCGAAATTGATCTTTTTGGGTGTTTCCGAAACTACTTTACCATCTTTTACTTCCCATCGCAGGATCGTGTTGTTATTCGACACTGCAAGATATACGAAAGCATGTTTTGTTAAATCGCCTCTGACATAAATCTTCCTGCCGAGTTGGGCGCCCGGCATATTCTCGAGTACATATTTGAAGAGGAGTTCAGGCTTGGCGGTTACACCTCTCCACCAGAACATATGAATTTCTTGACCGGCTGCGGTAGCGGCATTGCACGATGCTATATTGCCTGCATCGTCAGTAGTCATGTGGAGCGGCATTTTAAATCCTAAATTTTGCCAATCGATACCTTCCCAGGACATGTCACCCACTTTCGCACCGTCTGATATATTAAAATAGGAGAATCGCGCCCTGTCATGGACTACAATATAATTTCCACTTATACCGATGGCTCCATTGTTATGAGGAGCAAATCCCAATTCTGACCCCGTTTTCTTCCACAGTTCTTTTGTGCTGATGGCGGAAGGGATAACGTCTAATGTGATGGTATATGTTTTTTTTGCACCATCTGCACCGGTAACACTAATTATTACAGGCTTGGAAAAATCCATATACTCTCCGAGGGGAACAGATGATTCGACAATAGCATTGTTCGGGACACTGACCGACATCCGTATCTTAGTGACATCTGTCTTACGACTCCCGTCTACTTCCAAATGAATATTGTTATTTTCATCGGGTGTTACTGTAAAATCGGTATTGGTTCCATTGGGCAGCATAATTCGGATACCCGTTATTTCGTTTCCCAAAGTGGGGATAAGTTCCTCTGCCGCTTCACAGGAAAACAGCAGTATCAATCCCAGAAGTCCGGCTATTTTATATAAATTCTTCATTGCTATTTTCATTTTTAATTACCATTTATCTATTTGTTTACATTCCGGATTATTTTGAATTTCGGATAATGGAATGGGGAATTGATAATAACGCTCTTCAAAAAAGCGATTTTGACCGTCGCAATCTACTCTTTCGTAGGTGAACGTATTATCGGCATTTTTTGTAATTTTCATTCCGTGCATTCGTTTTCCGCCCAATATATCCAGCGCTATTTTCCATCGTCTTAAATCCCAATAACGTTGCCCTTCAAACGCTAATTCTATTTTACGCTCTTCACGGATAATCTGTCTCAGGTTTGCCTGATTTGATTCTGTGATATTGGGTAATTTAGCTCTTGCACGCACCTTGTTCAATGGAATGAGCGCTTCATTGGGTTTGCCGGCTTCATTCAGTGCTTCGGCCTGATTCAACAGTACTTCGGCGTAACGAACTTCTGACCATGCTGTAAGTCCTTTTTTAGTCATATCGGTAACCCCTTCGTCCAACAATTTACGGATGTAATAACCGGTAGTAGTGGTATTGGGATGATTGGCTGTTCCGAATTCCTTGAATCCATCTTTTCCTCCTACAAAGGTTTCTATAGTACGCCCTTTCCAGGGAGCACCATTGTATAAAATGGATGCATAGAAGCGTGACTCCCGGTTCTGATAGGGATTGGCGGAATGTTCCGGTTTATTCCAGTCAAATCTGGTACCGTCTGCCATGTAATAGGAATCCACTATCTCCTGAGTAGGTACAGCCAGACATTTTACATCTGTGTTTTCCGGGGGAAAATCTCCGCTGGGGGTATATAATTTGTCAAATTGGATCGAATGGGTGAGCTGTCCGTGGAATCTGTATCCCAGTACCGTTTCTTTACAAAAATCAGGTTGCTTGAATACATCGGCGTACTCAGGTAATAAATCGTAAAGTGTTCCCTCTTTGTCAATTACTTTCTGGGCAGCTTCGGCGGCTTTATCCCACCGTTTGGCATAAAGCATCGCCCTTGATTTGAAGCCATATACCGCTCCTTTTGTTATACGGCCATAATTGTCTTTATCCCATTCGTCCGGTAGATTTTCAGCCGCAAAATCCAAATCTTTTTCAATAAAATCCCAACATTCATTTTCCGGGCTCCGTGCTTTGAAAGCTTCGTTCGGTCCATCGATATAGTCACGAATCACAATACTTCCGTGCCCCCTGACGAGCATAAAGTGCAAATAAGCCCTGAAGAACCGTGCCTGCGCTTCCATCAGCTTAACTATGCTCTCATCATATTTTGCATATGTCTTAAGTCCATACAGAAATTCATTGATACGTCGGATCCGGTTATATTCATACGAGTAATCGCTTAAAATATTCCCTGCAGGGCTGATATTTCCCGTATAAACTACTTTGTTTACGTCTCCCCCGGCGCCTCCCATTACATTGGCATTATAGCGGAGGATATCAGAAAATCCGTCATGCATACTCACCTCGGCATATTTGAGTCCATACGGGCCATATTCATAAATGGGTTTATAAAATCCGTTTATGTATAGATAGGTATTCTCTACCGATTTCCAGGCATCCATTTCGGTATACTTTTCGCGTGGCTCCGGATCTAAAAAATCGGAACAACCGGCAAATACCAAAACGATCGCAGCGAGTGTTATTATTTTTGATCTTTTCATCATTCTTGTTTATTAAAATGTTAGACTGATACCAAATTCATACGTCCGTTGTTGCGGATAATAACCGTTTGTAATCTCCGGTGTTTCAGGGTCTATATTGTATTTTGTCAATTCAGACCAGGTGAAAAGATTACCACCGGTAAGCATAAACCGAATGTTATCGATACCCATGCTGTGGACATAATTATTCTTTAACGTATATCCCAATTGAGCATTTTTCAAACGTAGGTAACTGCCGTTGCGGATCCACCATTCGGATGCCCAACCGTTAGTGTTTCCTTTTTCTGCTGCGATAGTTGTCAAACGGGTAAATTCGGCATTCGTGTTTTCGGGTGTCCAACTGTTCTCAATCAGGAAATAGGGTGAGTTCCCATTTCCGTGGAACGGGCGGGTAAATATAGTGGCATCCACATTTCCGTTGCCATATACTCCACTTAAGAAAACATCGGTGATGGCAGCTCCTTGAAAGAACAGAGAGAGATCAAAATTTTTCCATGTTGCTCCTATATTGAGGCCATACATCAATTCCGGTAAATTACTGTTACCGATGAATGTATAGTCTTGAGCTTGGTCAATCTTTCCGTCACCATTCAAGTCCATATACCGGATATCTCCCGGACGGATTTGGTCTTTACTTAAATGGCCCAACGTAGCACTGTTGATAATCTCTTCGTTAGATTGGTAAAGGCCTCCTGTTATAAATCCCATTTTTTCCCCCATTTTCCGTCCGGTGCGTTTCTGATAGTCAGGAGTATTCGGGCTTTCATTCATTTTCAGTATTTTATTGCGCGACCAGCCTATATTTCCTCTTACGTTGTAATGGAACCCGTTGATACTGTTTTGGTGCGTCAATATCAGCTCAAAACCTCTGTTGCTGACCTTTCCCCCGTTCATAGTGCTTGGGTGGTTCCCTCCCAGAGAAGGGGGATAGAGTGCGCTGCTTGAGATTAATATATCGTTGGTCAATTTGTAGAAATAATCGAATTCCATTCCGAAGATGCCTTTATTGAATATCAGATCAAATCCGACATTATAGGTGGCAGTCTTCTCCCAGGTAATATTCCGGTTCACATTTCCGGCAGTATAGATAGAAATATATTCCTTATCTCCTATATACAATGTCGGTGGATTTGGGTTCATCAGATTCAGATACTGGAAGTCTGCAATCCGGTCGTTACCCAGCAATCCTGCGGATGCCCGTAATTTCAGGTTTTCAACTTTATCCTTAAGATCGGCGAAAAAAGACTCTTCGGATATTCTCCATCCGAATGAGGCTGCGGGGAAGAATCCCCATCTGTTTTCCGGCGGGAAGCGGACCGATCCATCATAGCGGGCTACCAGTTCTGCCAGGTACTTGTCTGCATAACTGTAATTCATGCGCCCAACATAACCGGCACGGTTAAATTTATAACTACCGCCCCTCACTCCGTTTGCTTTCGTACCCAATAAAATATCTTTTGCCATATTTATTTCGTGCAGTGTCGTCAAATCGAATCCCTGCACACTCACACCCATATTTTCGCTTTCATAGGAGGATTGCTCATAGAGCAATAAGGCAGATATATCATGTTTGCCAAAAGTAGCAGCATAGCTTATAGATGGCTGAATGGTTAACCGTTGTGCCTGGGAAGCATTGTTGCCCAATACCGGTTCTTTCGGATCACCATGATTGGCCTCTACTATTTCGTACTGTTCTGTTCTGACATTATAGCTGTTCATTTTGAACTGTTCGCGCCATGATTTTGAAGTGGTATAATCCTTGTCGTATGATGTTTTTATTTTTAGATTTAACCCCTCTATCCACGGTAAATCCCATGCTAATGTCATTGAGGTAAGCAATACATTCAGTATAGAATTGTTATATCCGGTTTGGCTGTTAAATGCCATAGGATTGAATTTGGACGATTCACTGATATTAGCTGCTACCGGTAATCCGTCGTACTCGGTGGGGGTTATTGGTAACATTCTTTGTGCCAGGTTGATAGGGTTATTCCAGTCCTGATTTCCCACGGAATAATATCCACTTTTACGTCCTTCCTGACGGGCGCCTAAGTCGAGGCCCAATGTAAAGCCATTATTCAATTTGACATCTACGTTGGAACGAAGATTGTATCTTTTGAAAGAGAATTTGTCAAGGATACCGTCCTGATCATAATAGCCCAGTGAGAGGAAGTAGTTGGTTGTTTCGTTGCCTCCGTTTACCGAGATATTATGATGAGTAGTCATGGCTCCGTCTTTCATCAGCGCTTTAAACCAGTCGGTATCGGCATATTTCCCCTCAGGATCGCCATTTAATACCTTATTGTATACGGCTTCGGTGAAAATTGGATCCAATCCATCCATTTCTAATGCTTTGTTGTACCACTTGATGAAGTCTGGACCATTTAAGAATTTAGGATAGTTGGTATTCTGGTTATACTGTACCTTTCCGGTATAGGTTATTTGCGGCTTTTGCAAATTACCCCTTTTTGTCTTGATCAGAATAACACCACCAGCTCCTTGCATACCGTATACGGCGGCAGAAGATGCATCTTTCAAGATGGTGATACTTTCAATTTCATTCGGATCTAAGTTATTGAATGAGCGTTGTACGTCATCCACAATAATCATCGGCGCGGAATTTCCCAATGTAGAGATACCCCGGATAAGAAGGTTGGAGCCGTCTGCACCGGGTTGTCCTGATTTTTGTGTGGCCACTAATCCGGGTAACTTTCCAGCCAGAATACTTGTCAAGTCACCTGAAGGTGCACGCACAATATCTTTTGAATCTACTTGGGCTACTGAGCCGGTAACATGTAGCTTTTTTTGTATTCCATAGCCTACCACTACAACTTCGTCCAATAATTCTGTATCTTCGGACATGACTATATTTATATTGGTCTGTCCGTTTAAAGGAACCTCGAGTGTCTTAAAACCGACATACGAGAATTCAAGAACTGCATTCCTGTCTGGAACGCTGATCGTAAACTCTCCATTCACATCGGTAATCGCACCTTGCTTGGTATCTTTAACCAACACATTCACGCCTATTAAGCTTTCGCCTTTTGAATCTTTCACAGTACCTCTGATATTGCTTTGTCCATACATATATGTGTTGCAAATCAGGAATATGAAATAACTCAAAACGAATGCCGTTCGTTTTACTTTTCTTCCGGAGAAGAGTGATTTCATTTTTTTCATTGAACTTGGTTTAATTTTAATTTAACAATCAATTTATTCGTCTTAAATTTTTAATAAAAGTCTTATGGCAAAAGAGATCCTTCATTCTAAGTCATTTGTTCACAATCATTATTCTTGTCTTTTTATGATAATATCGGTGAGTTTATTGTATAGTTCAATATCTGATGAGTCTTTTGATTGCGATAGTTGGAAAAAAGCATCGCCTCCCTGGTAATAGGCCACATTTAAAGAGTCAAATACCTCATATTGGGAGAATACATCCAAATAATCATATAATCGATGTCCCCATCCGTTTTTTGCCAAAGCTTTTTCGTCAAATTCAACTTCCATATTCATACCATGTTTTTTAGCTCTTTTACAAGCCTCCTCAAGTTGTGAATACGGTACATTTTCATTAAAAAAATAATTGGGTTGATAATAAACCTGGTTGAACCCCAGTGTCTTCCATTCCTGATAGCCATCCGAATTAAAGTAAGGAATCCAGTAAAAATCGTAATCCTTTTTATAAATGATATCCGCAATATATTTTGCCAGATCCCTGCTATTGGTAGCCTCTTCTGCCAACCAGTAAAAGCCCACCAATTCCACATACTCGAAATTTGCTTCCCTGAAGAGTTGTTCAGCATATTCTATGTACCATTTACAGGCAGCTATCCTGTCTTTACGATTGGAAAAATCCAATTGTCTATTTTCCAGTTCTCCCCAATCCTTCTGATTGGGGATGGGTTCCGGAATGCTTATGATCACTTTCCTTTTCTCATACTTACCTGATATGGTTTTGCTTTTTACCAGATCCTCTATCCGGCTATTCAGTGCATGAACAGCATTGTTCTCTGTAAAATAATTCAGAAGAAGGTTTTCCCATTCAACTTTTCGGGCGGCATTTTTCTGATAACCGGATGCAAACCCTCTGCCATTTCCGTCTGTTATTTCTAAAAATAGAAATCCATCGAATAATAACTTGTGCTCACCTTCCTTTATCGAATAAATATAAGGTGAGAAATGATTTTTGTCCCATTTTACACTCCGGTGAGCGCCTCCATCATAAATCAGAACCATATCTTTTGGTACAGTTTTATGATTTTTGGTATTGTCCAATTCAATATCTTCCTTGAAGATAATCTCTTCATCCACCTTGTTATAACTGTTGGAACAGACAATCATGGTTGCCATGATTATCGGAATAAAGAGAAAATATGAGGATAATTTATAAAATGGTTTCATTGTCCCTCTGATTTAAATTTTCCAGTATTTTCCAACATTGATACAATCCTCTCGGTACATGAAAGCAGCCTTTCCATTTTCCACCTTTCAGCTCGAGCAATACTTCCCCCTGACGATTTAAATAACCCCACCATTCGGGGTACTCAGGATCTTTGAAGTGCCCCCAGGTGTAATTGTGTACTTTTTTGAACCATTGCAGGGATTCATTAGAGCCGGTCAATTGATATCCCTTTAACAGTGATATCAATGTCTCTATATGCACCCACCATAGTTTCTGATCCCACTCCAATTCCTGTGGAGGAAATCCCTTTCTGTCCATAAAGTAAAAAATGCCTTCATACTCTTTGTCCCACCCATATTCTATAATATTAAGTGTAGTCTCATTTGCTTTCTTAATCAGTGCAGGTCGATTAAGTCGCACCCCGAGATCCATAATAAACCACATGGCTTCTATCCCATGCCCGGGATTGATCAAACGGCCGTTAAAGGAATCGGATAGAGAACCATCCGGATTCACATTTTCTACAATAATACCACCCAATTCGGGACGCAAAAACAGTTCCATCACTTCGCGAATGCATTCCTCCATCATCTGCTCGATAATTTCTTTATCAAGCAGATGCTCAATTTCCAGTGTAAGATTACTGAGGATCATAGGCAGGGAGAATCCTTTGAGCGGACGGGTGCCCGTATAAGTTTTGTCCCACTTGCCTTTCGGGTTATCTTTTCTGTGGAGAATGATTTCGAAGGTGCGTTTGGCGATATCGGCATATTCCTGATTGCCGGTAGCCAGGCTCAACTGTCCGAACGCCATGGTGGCAAAAGTATAGGAGAAGATATTGTATGGTTTCACCAATGGCTTTCCTTCCCTGGTGAGCGAAAAATACCAGTTCAGGTTACCATCGTGCCCGTATTTCTTTAGAAATTCCGCCCCCCGTATAGCACAATCGAGCCATTCCTGCCGTTTTTCTACCTTATTATATAGCATGGAAAACATCCATACCTGCCGCCCTTGAAGCCAGATGAACTTATCGGTGTCGAATACGTTGCCTTGCCGATCGAGACAGGTGAAATATCCACCATATTGTCTGTCCTGAGAGTGTGTGAGCCAAAAAGGAATCACATTCTCAAATAGTTCCGTTTTATATTGTGACGCCAGTATGTTAAAATCATTCATTCTATCCATCGTTATAATAATTTATACTGTTTTTCTTACCTATTCTATGGAAATTAAATTATAATATATCGACAAAATAAGAACAATAAATTTATATATACAAGTATAAAAGTAAAATAATTTATTATATATTGCATTATTAACAAAATATAACTATTTAAATGCCGTATATAAGTCGGATGATGAACTATAACGCACCCGCATCTTAATGATTTTTATCTATGAAAAAGATGAATAATAAGTATTTTTCCATAGATAATTGGATATTTGTAAAAAAGGTGATTTGATGATTCAGAAAGGAGTAGATGTGATCCGGATGGACGTAAAATCAAGAGTGTGGGTTCGTTCAAAAAGTATGTATATTTTTAAAGCACAGTTATGGAATCCGTAGAACTTTGGTTTTGAGAATAGTATAAGGTCAATGCCTTTATATGTCGCTTTCTGTGTCTGACAAAAAAATATTGTCAATAGAGTTTATCTAAAAATTGGGTAGCTTCTTGCAGTGAACCTGTTTTTCCTACATCGATAAGCTGTATATTGTCAGTCGTATAGTAATTTATTGTGACCTTGTCACAAATAGAGAGGAAGAAATCGATAATCGGGAAACGGTCGGGACAATCGGTCATATATTGGAAAATGGAGGGATCAAGAATTTGAATGCCTGCAAAGGCCAATTTTCTGTAGTGCTGTGGGTTAAAATTTGAAAGTGGCGATTTTACTTCACCGGTTGATTCATTCATCCATCCTCTTAAATGGCTATCGCTGTCGAAGAGGAGATAGCGGGAGGTTTTACGTTCACTGCAGACGAGAGTGGCGAGGGTAGAATGAGGTTGGTTCTGCCCAGGGTGGCCAGGGGCTGAATCTAAAAGGGTGCGGTTTTGTATAGCTGTCTCATACAATTTCCCCAAATCTATATTGGACAAAATATCAACATTATGTACCAGAAATGGTTTGTCGTCGTTGAAAAATTCAGCCGCTTTTTTGATTCCGCCTCCCGTATCGAGCAGTTTTTCCCGTTCATCGGAGAATTTGATATGGACATCAAAATGGTGATTGGTCTCTACAAATTTGATGATTTGGTCGGCAAAATGGTGTATGTTGATGATGATTTCATCGAATCCGGCGACTTTCAGTTTTTCGATCGTATGCTGCAATAATGGTTTTCTTCCGACCGGTACCAACGCTTTCGGCATGGTGTCGGTAAGGGGTTTGAGTCTTGTGCCGAGCCCGGCGGCAAATATCATCGCTTTCATCTGAGAATCTGTTCCAGATTTTGTTCCCGGTGTACCAGGGAGACCTTTATACCGAATTTTTTCGAGAGATGTTCCGCTGTTTTCTGGGCGGCGTAGACCGATCGGTGTTGTCCTCCGGTACAACCAAACGATATCATCAGGTCGGTGAAACCACGATCCTTATATCGTTTCACATGCCTGTCTACCAGAGGGTAGATGTTGTCGAGAAACTCCAGCATTTCACCATCCTCTTCGAGAAATTGTATCACCGGCTCATCCAGACCGGTTACATTATTATACCGTTCATATTTTCCAGGATTATTGATGGCTCGGCAATCGAACACATAGCCACCTCCGTTGCCGGACGTGTCATTGGGAACACCTTTTTTGTAGGCGAAGCTATAGACTCGCACGTGCAACTCTCGCTTTTGGGTATCGGCAAATTGCTTTAGCTCTGTCATCTCCTTCAATATGCCGCAGAGATAGGGATATTCTTCAAACCCCTCTTTCAGCAACTCCCGGAGGTTATTCAGTGCGAAAGGAATGCTTTGGATAAAATGTGGTTTTTTCTCAAAATAGCCCCTGAATCCGTACGCCCCGAGCACCTGCAGTGTGCGGAAAAGAACGAACTGGCGTAGTTGTTTCAGGAAATCGGTTTTTTCTACCTTTTGATATTTTTTTAAAGTTTCGATATATGTGTCTATCAGTTCATCTCGCAGTTCCTCCGGAAAATTGGCTTTTGCCTGCCATAGGAATGAGGCTACATCATAATAGATGGGTCCTTTCCTGCCACCCTGAAAATCGATGAAATAGGGATTGCCTTCCACCAGCATCACGTTACGTGATTGGAAATCACGATACATGAAAGTCTCCGATCGGTCACGCAACAGGTTTTCAGCCAATTTGTCAAAATCATTCTCCAGCAGATCTTCCTGAAAATCCATACCGGTAGTTTTGAGGAAGTTATACTTGAAATAATTCAAATCCCAGTATACCGAGCGGCTGTTGAACTCCGGTTGAGGATAGCAGGCCTTGAAATCCAGATCCAACGCCCCTTTCACCTGAAAATTGGCAAGCATTCCTATCGTTTTGTGCAGAAGGGTTTTCTCTTCGTGACTGAAAACGCCCGTGAGCCTGCCTCCTTTGATGGCATCGAACAGGATCTCATCTCCCAGGTCTTGTTGGATGTAGAACATCTCATCCTTTGAAACGGCCAATACTTCCGGAGTGTTTAGCCGCTGTTGATGGAAATGTCGTGCCAGTGCAATGAATGTCCGATTCTCTTCGCGCGATTCACCATGTACACCGATAAGTGACAGATCGCCTTTCTTCAGCCGGAAATATCTGCGATTTGATCCTGAAGAGGGTAATGCTTCCAGTATGGGATTAGTTTTGCCGGTGTATAAGGTAAAAAGGGATAAAAGCTGTTGCATATCATTTTTGTTATAATTTTACTTCATTCCACTCTTCCAGTTCCGTCAGCCATATGTGCACCGATGCGTCGCTTGGCATACGCCAGTCACTGCGAGGAGATAGGTTTACGGATCCTACTTTAGGACCGTCCGGTATGCAGGAGCGTTTGAACTGTTGGGCAAAAAATCGTCTATAGAAAAGTTTTAACCATTTTACCAGTTCCTCGGGAGAGTATTCCCCGGCAAATGCCTGTTCAGCCAAAAAGCGTATGCGTGAGGGTGCGTCGCCATACCGCAGCATACGATGCAGGAAGAAGTCGTGCAGCTCATAGGGTCCCACAAACTGCTCCGTTTTCTGTGCGATCTTACCGTCTTCGCCGGCAGGTAGCAGCTCTGGACTGAAGGGAGTATCCAGGATGTCATGTAGGATATTACGGGAGGCCTCTTCTTTTGTCAGGGTATCGGCGATCCATGTTACAAGGGTTGCTACGAGGGTTTTGGGCACACTTGTATTTACACCGTACATCGACATATGATCACCGTTGTAAGTTGCCCACCCCAATGCCAATTCCGACATATTTCCTGTACCTACCACCAGGCCGCCGATCTTGTTGGCATAATCCATCAGTATCTGGGTCCGTTCACGTGCCTGACTGTTCTCATAGGTTACATCTCGATTGTCGGGATCGTGTTCGATATCCTTGAAATGTTGCATGACAGCGTTTACAATGGATATTTCTTTCACGGTGACTCCTAGCGATTTCATCAGTGCGATGGCATTATCGTATGTCCTTCCGGTTGTTCCGAAGCCGGGCATGGTGATGCCGTAAATATTTTGACGTGGTAGGCCTAATAGATCGAATGTTTTGACGGTTACTAAGAGAGCCAGTGTAGAGTCCAATCCTCCCGAAACTCCAATAGTAACTTTCTCTGTACCGGTATGTAACAATCGTTTTGCCAGCCCGTGTGTTTGAATATCGAAAACTTCGGACAGGCTTTCATCTTTCTCTTCCTGTGTAGGGATAAAAGGATGAGGGTTGAATCTGCGAAACATCTTGTCGGGAGTCACGAAATCGATATAACAGTTGATTTTCATTGTGTTGTGTGATGTTGCGGACAGATAGTTGCAGTTCTTTAACCGGTCGTAGCGCAATGCTTCGATATCGATATCCGCAATAATGAGTTCGCTTTCTGCAGAGAACCGTTCAGACTCCACTAATATCGATCCGTTTTCAGCGATGAAGCAGGCCCCGGAAAAAACCATATCGGTAGTTGATTCATTCCAGCCGGCTGAAGCATAGATATATGCCGCATTGCAACGCCCTGATTGTTGCTGTACGAGGGATCTGCGATAACGGTTCTTGCCCACCAGTTCATTGCTTGCTGAGAGGTTAAAGATCAGATCTGCTCCTTGTATCGCCAGCTCGGATGAGGGTGGGACAGGCATCCAGAGATCTTCACAAATTTCTATGCCAAAACAACCGAAAGTGGTATGGAAAATCATCCCTTTCGATGAGATCGGTACCTTACTGCTTTCGATATCTACTGTGAGATCGAATTTGTCTCCTTCTATATTTACCGTTAAATCGGTAAGGTCGTCTCCCGAGGCAAACCATCTTTTCTCGTAATATTCGTTATTATTTGGAATGTAAATTTTGGGAACTAGGCCCAGAATCCCCTCTCCCGACAATACGGCAGCTACATTATAAAGACTGTTCTTGATACGTAATGGGAGACCTACGATTGTGATAATAGATGGCCTCTCTTCTAAAAATCGAACCAATTTGCATAACGATTCCAACGCTTTCTGTTGCAACGCTTTCTGGAAAAAAAGATCACCGCAGCTATAAGCCGTCAGGCACAGTTCAGGGAAGCAGAGTATCTGTACGTTGTTCTGTAGTGCCTGTTCTATGACCCGTTTTATTTCTTCGGTATTGTAATCGCAGTCCGCCACCTTGAGTTTTGGAGATGCTGCTGCTACACGCAGAAATCCATAATCATTTATATTCATGTAATTATTTTATTTTAGTGTAGGAGATTCATCATATCTAATGAGAATACGATCGTTATCACAAAGATAATGAATAGAATCCATTATTGAGAGCTTAAATTCATTCTATATCTCCACTGATCGAAGTAAAGATTCCATTGGCCGGATTCGACTTCGCCCCGCTGAAAGTCTACAGTTTCACTACGGGGATATCTCTTTGGCGGATAGAAATCCCCTGAAAAGTCGGTGTTGAGATATAAACGATAGGAGTCGATTCCGCTCATGAAGAACTCGCGTCCTGGCGGAATGGGGATTGGTCCGCCCCTTCCAAATGAAATGTCGACCGGAACCCATCCTGTCCCTTCAAAATAGACTTCTGCCCAGTCGTGCAGGTTCA
Organism: Proteiniphilum sp.; assembly: GCF_034927365.1. Lineage (GTDB taxonomy): Bacteria > Bacteroidota > Bacteroidia > Bacteroidales > Dysgonomonadaceae > Proteiniphilum. The sequence continues at coordinate 103,850 of NZ_JAYFQD010000003.1, forward strand.
CCTCTCCCGGATGTGTCATCCATCCACTCTGCCATCGGGCAGGAACACCCTTGTATCGCAGCATAGTTATCAATAGCAATGCCACTTGTCCGCAATCACCTTTACGGTTTTCGATGACATACTCGGGGATATTGGCGATGGTAGAATATTCCAATGCACTTGCCCAGGGGTAATTGGCTGCAATATAACGATAAACAGCCTGAAGGATTTCTACTGGTGTTTGGGCATCCCGGGTTACACTGTCGGTAAGTTGCCTGATATTTTGTGAAAACCCGATGTGTGGTCGTTGTTCCGCCGTATATCTCTGGAATAGTGAACTGCTTTTATCGTATGGCACTGCCTCTATCTCCGACAGATCGAACCACTCTCCACGGGAGTTGAATTGGAAATCGATCCAGAAAACAGTCGGTTCGCCTGCTACGGTTTTCTGTTCCATATAGAGACTCGTGTGTACCGTTTTGTCATCTGATAAGATGTAATCGGATTGTGAGGTCGCCAATAATTCAACGTTTGTTTGTCTGTCTATATCCTTTCTGGGAAAAGGTAACCATACTTTTAATATTTCTCCTTCCGGAACCGCATCTGCATTTACTGTCAATGTATAGCGTGCTTTCATTCTCTTTTCAGGAAGCAGGTATTTTCCTTTTATATCACTACCGGTTTTGTTATTGAAAGCATCAATTAACAATGTATCGAGAGGTACATCTGTGCCGGGGGGAGATCCTGCGGTCAATCCCCTCGCCGATTCATCCACCCTGAATAGATTGGGTGCGGCGTTTCGGAAATATCGTTTCTCACCGTCAATGATCCTGAATTCGAGCGCTTTGGATTGTTCCCAACTATTCAGCATTGAATCGGAGGGGGTAAAGAGCCGGTTCTTTTTGATCCACAAGATTATATCATCCCTTGTTCTGTTGAAGTCCAGTTTTACCCTATGCAAAGAGTCTTGGGTAAAAAGAAAGGTGCGTTTTTGTAGTTCGCCAATCTCTCCTTTCGATATGATGGAGTCAATCAATGCTGTAGCCCTTGTGTAATTTCCGGATGCTATCTCCTTGTTGATCTCTCCGGCAGGACTTTGTTGCTTAGGAGATGAACAACCGGGCAGAAACAGCAAAATGAATAGGCCTAAAATCGTTCTCATCCGTTATGATTTTTGAGTTGATTTCTCGTCAGTTGCAAGCGATTGGTTTAGAGTCTGATTGTTTGTATGATCCGTACTATTTCGGGCATTGTCTCAAGCAATGTTCCCATCGAATCGAAAACGATCGAAGCGCCTGCCTCTGACAGTACGGAGTCGGGGAGGGGGCCCGTATTCACCGCGATAGTGAATATGCCTGCTCCGACGGCCGACTCTGTACCCAATGGTGCATTCTCTATTACAATTGCCTGATTGGGTTTCAAATTGCCTCCTTTCTGTAATCCCCTCAGGTAAGATTCCGGATGAGGTTTACCTTGTTGCACGTCGAAAGCAGTGACCATCGTTTCAGAAGTGAATACCCCCGGAAAATGTATTTCGAGCCTGTTTAACAGTGAGGGTTGTCCCGATCCGGTAACGAGTACGGGCTTTAGTCCCTTTGTCTGTACATATTTTAAAATCTCTATGGCACCGGGAATAAGCTCACCAGTGTTATATTGCTGAAACAGTTCTGTTTTACGGGCGTATATCTTTTTCACCTCTTCATCTGTTGCATCACGGTGCAGGTTCCGTTGAAAGACGGCGTCAATAGTCGATTGCCCGATCTTGCCTTCCTGAAGATAAAATTCGTGGGGAAGGTGTTTTAACCCCATTTCATCCATTGTCTGTTGCCACGACTTGTCATGTGCCGGCATGGAGTCATAGAGCACACCGTCCATGTCGAAAAGTACCGCTTTCAGATCGAATTGTATAAAATGATTTTTTTGGAGATATTGTACAAGAAGTTCAGTCATTTCTGTCAGTTCTGCTGTTGTCATTGTCGGTGATTTTTAATATGAGGTGCATCTTATATTCTTCAAATATAGATGATTTTCTTTTGAAAACCACGTTTTTGGAGAGAAAATATCTGGTCAGTTTATTAAAAGAGATAAAAAAATCGGGTAAACGTTAAGCCTACCCGATTTTTCAATATATAGAAGTTCGTTATGATCTTGCTTTGATTGCCTTGGTCGCTTCTTCGTAGCCCGGTTTTTCGAGCAGCGCGAACATATTCTTTTTATAGGCTTCCACTCCCGGTTGGTTGAAAGGATTGATGCCAAGCAGATAGCCACTGATACCGCAACCCTTTTCGAAGAAATAGATCAACTGCCCGATATATTTTTCGTTTAATTTAGGTATTTCTATCGTCAGGTTGGGAACACCGCCGTCCACGTGTGCGATGCGTGTACCCAGTTCCGCCATCTTGTTCACTTCGTCCACCCGTTTTCCTTCCAGGTAATTCAATCCGTCGAGGTCTCTGTCATCATGAGGGATCAGCACTTTTTCGTTGGCTTCACCAATTGTTATCACTGTTTCGAAAATAGTGCGTTCACCCTCCTGTATCCACTGACCCATGGAGTGCAGGTCGGTAGTGAAATCGACCGCAGCCGGGAAGATGCCTACTCCCTCTTTTCCTTCACTCTCACCGTAGAGCTGTTTCCACCATTCGGCCAGGAAATGGAGTTTGGGATGATAATTCACCAGGATCTCGATTTTCTTGCCCCGTTTATACAATTCATTGCGGATTACAGCGTAAATAGCGGGCAGGTTGTAATCGAAAGAGATGGAGGGGAGAGTACCTTTTTCTATTTCCACAGCGCCGCCTACCAGTTTTCGGATATCTATTCCTGCTACGGCAATCGGGAGTAATCCTACCGGAGTAAGTACTGAATAGCGTCCTCCAACATTATCAGGGATCACAAATGTTTTGTACCCTTCTGTATCAGCCAATGTCCGAAGAGCTCCTTTGGATGCGTCGGTAATGGCTACAATCCGTTTTCTTGCCTCTTCTTTGCCTACTTTACCTTCCAGTTGGTCTTTCAGCAACCGGAAAGCGATAGCCGGTTCGGTGGTGGTACCTGATTTGGAGATATTGATGATACCGAACTGCTTGTCGTTGAGGTACCCCATCAGCTCACACAGATAATCTTCTCCGATGTTGTTCCCCGCATACAGGATAACCGGATTTTTGCGTTCATTCTTATCCTGTAGCCAATCGAAAGAAGAGGAGAGTGCGTCGATTACGGCACGTGCGCCGAGATAGCTCCCGCCAATACCCACCACTATCACTGCATCACAATGTGTGCGTAGCACCGTTGCTGCATCTTCGATTTCCCTCAATACCTGGTCGGTGATGGAAGAGGGGAGCGTTACCCATCCCAGGAAGTCGTTACCTTCGCGGGATCCGTCATGAAGCGCCTGATTGCAGGCCGCAGCTTGTGCCGATTGTTTCAGAATATCCTCTTCCGAAAGGAACCCGGAGAGATCTTTGATTTGTAATTGAATAGTATCCATTTTTATTTAATTGTTGAATCGTTGAATTGTTGTATGATTGATCGTTTCCTGTTTCTAACTTATACTCCTCCACTTTGCTCCTAACCATTTAGTCACCCAATCACCTTTCCATCTTTAAAAGATATCGATCAGTTTCTTGATGCCGTTTTGCGGAGAGAGCTTTTCGTAAAGAATCTGGTAGACCGTTTCGGTGATGGGTATATCAATATTAAAGCGGCTGTTGAGCTCATGGATGCATTTTGCTCCATAATAGCCTTCAGCAATCATTTCCATCTCCAATTGTGCCGACTTCACAGAATATCCTTTTCCGATCATCGCCCCAAGCGTTCTGTTTCTACTGAATTGAGAATAGCCGGTCACCAGCATGTCGCCCAGATAGTGCTGTTCGGTGATATTTCGTTCAAGAGGAACAACTCCGTTAAGGAAACGGGACATCTCCTTGGCACAATTGCTCATCAGTACTGCCTGGAAATTATCACCATAAAGCAAACCCTGACAAATTCCTGCTGCGATAGCGTAAATATTTTTTAATACGGCAGCCAGTTCAATACCTACTACATCGTCCGATACACCTGCTTTGAGTACCCTCGAAGTGATTGCTTCCGAAAGCAGTTTAGCCCTTGTCTGATCTTTACTGGCTACAGTCAGGAACGAGAGACGCTCCAGCGCCACCTCTTCCGCATGACAAGGACCTGAAACAACGCCTATATTTTCGAAAGGTATCTTGAAATTATCGGCAAGAAATTCACTCATTACCATGTTGTCGTTCGGGATAATCCCTTTCAAAGCTGACACCATGAATTTTCCGCGGAAGGTATTGTTCCAGATGCGGCGGAAGTACTGTTTCACATAGGGTGAAGGGATTGCGATGATAATAGTGTCTGATTCCTTGATGGCCTTCTCCAGATTGGAGTAGAAGGTGATCTGTGCCAGGTTGAATTTTACATTGGTCAGGTAGCTGGGATTGTGTCCTAACTTATAGAAACCCTCTATCTGATCGTCCCGCCGGATAAACCAGTTCATACTTTTCTGGTTCATCAGTACGATTTTTGCCAGCGCCGTTCCCCATGTACCGCCGCCAAGAATACAGATTTTGCCGATAGAATCCATATATATCTATTTACAATCAGGCTTTAAATTTCCGAAGCTTTGGTTATCCATATTTTCACCTCATCGGGAGTGGGATTGACCAAATTGAGTTTGAGTTTTTTATTCAATCCGCATATCTCCTGATGGAGCTTGTTGGGATTTAGCTCGTTGAGGCTTTTTACCCGTATATAGCCGGCTTGCTGGAGCGGGTCGACCCACTCCTGCGGTATACCGATTTCGGTGTATTGTGATACCGTATCTTTCTTGACAGTTTTTTCCGGTCGCATCATCGGGAAGAGAAGTACTTCCTGTATGGCTGTCTGTTCGGTAAGCAGCATGGTAAGACGGTCCATCCCGATCCCCATCCCAGATGTGGGAGGCATACCATATTCCAAGGCACGGAGAAAATCCTGATCAATGAACATCGCTTCGTCGTCTCCTTTCTCGGAGAGGCGTAGTTGCTCTTCGAATCGTTCGCGCTGGTCGATCGGGTCGTTCAACTCCGTATAAGCATTCGCCAGCTCTTTCCCGTTGACCATCAATTCAAACCGTTCGGTCAGTTCGGGGTTGTCGCGGTGCCGTTTGCAGAGAGGCGACATCTCGATGGGATAGTCGATGATGAAGGTGGGTTGGATATATTTCCCTTCGGCCTTTTCACCGAAGATCTCGTCAATCATCTTCCCTTTACCCATGGTTTCATCCTGTTCCACACCCAGTTGTTTACATACATCACGCAGTTGGTTTTCGTCCATTCCACTGATATCGATACCTGTATGTTCCCTTATGGCATCGATCATCGTCACCCTCCGGTAGGGTGCTTTAAAATCGATCTCGGTATCACCGGATTTCACTTTTGTTGTCCCGAGTACTTTTATCGTGACGAACTCCATCATCTGCTCGGTGAACTCCATCATCCATTTGTAATCTTTATAGGCAACATATATCTCCATTGCCGTAAATTCCGGATTGTGCGTACGGTCCATCCCCTCATTCCGGAAGTTGCGTGAGAACTCATAAACCCCTTCAAATCCACCCACGATCAGCCGTTTCAGGTAAAGCTCGTTGGCAATACGGAGGTAGAGATCGATATCGAGCGCATTCATGTGCGTGACAAATGGTCGTGCAGCAGCTCCACCGGGAATACTTTGCAATACCGGCGTATCTACCTCCAAATAACCATGGCTGTTAAAGAACTCACGCATGGCATCGAAGATGCGGGTACGTTTCACGAAAATATCTTTCACTTCATCGTTCACCAGCAGGTCGACATACCGCCGACGGTAACGCAATTCAGGATCGGAGAATTTGTCATATGCCACGCCGTCTTTCACTTTCACGATGGGTAGCGGTTTTAGTGATTTTGACAATAAGATGAGTTTTTCCGCATGTACGGAGATCTCACCGGTCTTGGTCCGGAAAACAAATCCTTCCACTCCTATAAAATCACCGATATCGGTCAATCTCTTAAATATTGTGTTGTATAGTTCCTTGTCTTCGCCCGGGCAAATATCGTCACGGGTAATATAGACCTGGATGCGGCCTTTTGAATCCATCAATTCGATAAAGGATGCTTTTCCCATGATACGGCGACTCATGATACGCCCGGCAATACTTACCGGACGACGCTCTGCATCGTCGCTGAATTCGTCTTTTATCTCTGTGGAATAAGTATTTACATTGTAGAGGGCGGCAGGGTAAGGTTCCACTCCCAGCGTTCTTAACTCTTCCAGGCTTTGCCTGCGTATGATCTCCTGTTCGCTCAGTTCTGAATTATGCATAAATAGGATCTTTTTCTCAGCCGTTTACATTGTAAATATATTTATCTCGCTCAATTATAATGAAATATATATTCTTTTAATGAGTATGGATAGGCTACGGCTCTTTGGCTGCAAAAGTACAAAATAATTCATAAATAAACATATATCTCCATGATAACAATGTTAAACAGATTAGTTCCCTCTGTAATAGCCGTATTTGGAAAACGTTCGATAAGATCCTTGTAATGACAATAGTTTAAATCATCTGAAAAATATATACCTTTGTAGTCTGGAATCATTTTGTTTTTGAAATAATGTTCCGTGAATAAACTGCTGAAAAAATAGATTATTTTTTAAAAAAATAATCTGATATAATTTATGTTTTATGTCAAAAGTTGATCTCAAAGGCCTGGGAGTAGCCTTAATCACTCCCTTCAAAGAAGATTATTCCATAGATTATGATGCGCTTTCGCGGTTGGTGCAATTCCATCTGGAGAGTGGTACAGATTATATTGTTGCGTTGGGTACAACGGCAGAAACACCTACGCTTTCAAAGCAGGAGAAGAATGAAGTGGTACGTTTTATCGTAGAGCAGGTCAATGGCAAAATTCCGGTAGTAATGGGGCTGGGTAGCAACAATACTGCCGAACTGGTCTATGATCTGAAAAATACCGGCTTCTCAGGAGTAAGTGCTCTTCTGTCCGTTACTCCTTATTATAATAAACCAACTCAGGAGGGTCTTTATCAACATTATTGTGCTTTGTCCCAGGCGTCCCCGTTACCTGTGATACTTTATAACGTACCCGGTAGGACCGGTGTAAATATGAATGCCGAAACAACGTTGCGGTTGGCCCGTGAGTGTGATAATATCGTGGCAGTGAAAGAAGCTTCCGGGGATCTCGCTCAGATCAAAACAATCATAGACAAGTCTCCCGAAGGATTCCATGTCATCTCGGGCGATGATGCCATTACTACTGATGTGATTGCGCTCGGTGGGATAGGGGTGATCTCCGTCTTTGCAAACGCTTTCCCTGTTGAGATGGTATGGCTGGTGAAGAATGCCCTTCAAGGTAATATTGCTGATGCACGCCGTAAGATGAATGCCGATTTTGAAACATTGTTCCATCTTATGTTTGTGGAAGGAAATCCTGCCGGAGTAAAATGTCTGCTCTATTTGAAGAGAATGATACAAAATAAGCTTCGTTTACCGTTGGTTCCGGTAAGTGAAAAAACACTTCAGGAGATAAAAGGTGAATTGGCAAAATTCAGTTGAATATATGGAACGGATTATATATCCAATTATCATTATTCAAATCATTACATTAATAAATCAATATAATGTTTTCAGGAATTATAGAGGAAGCGGCCACGGTGGTGGCACTTAAAAGGGATAAGGGAAATCTGCATATTACCTTGAGGTGTAGCTTTACCGAAGAGTTAACGATCGATCAGAGCGTTTCACATAACGGTGTGTGTTTGACAGTGGTCTCTATTGAAGGAGATACATATACCGTAACAGCCATTCAGGAAACCCTTGACCGTTCGAATCTGGGTCTGCTGGAGGTGGGGAGCAAAGTGAATTTGGAGCGCAGTATGAAGATCAATGGCCGGCTCGATGGCCATATCGTGCAAGGACATGTAGATCAGACCGCTGTTTGTGTGGATGTCAAAGAGGCCGACGGTAGCTGGTACTATACGTTTGAATATACTTTTGACCGGGAGATGGCCAAAAAAGGATATATGACTGTCGATAAAGGATCGGTCACCGTGAACGGTGTAAGCCTTACAGTTGTGGAACCTACTAATAACAGTTTTAAGGTGGCTATCATCCCCTATACATATGAGCACACCAATTTCCATCAGATACGGAAGGGATCGGTCATCAATCTTGAATTTGACATTATCGGTAAATATATCAGCCGGATAGCGGCATTGAATGTCTTATAGGGATATGGATTTTTTAGAATTTGTTTCCACCCGCCAGAGCGATCGTGCTTTTGATCCTGCACGAGAGGTGGAGAAAGAAAAAATTGAACGGATCGTGGAGGCGGCGCGATTGGCTCCTTCGGCTTGTAATGCTCAGCCATGGCATCTCATCGTGGTGGATGATCCGGAATTGAAGAATAAAGTAGCCGATGCAACTTCTGCCCGTGCATTGGGAATGAACCATTTCACCAAGCAGGCGCCCGTGCATATCGTGTTGGTGGAGGAAAAGGTAAATCTCTCTTCGGGTGTGGGAGGATGGGTAAAGCAGAAAAATTACGCCCAGATGGATCTTGGAATAATTGCTGCACATATCGTACTGGCAGCTCATTCCGAAGGACTGGGATCCTGTATTCTCGGATGGTTCAATGAACCCAAGATGCGTGATCTCTTGTCGATCCCCGACTCGAAAAGAATATGGCTCGATATTGCAATAGGATATAGCGTGCAGCCATTGAGATCCAAAAAACGCAAATCGCTCGAGGATGTAGTCTCTTACAACGGTTATAAAAATAGCGTAAAAAAGTAGTTTCCAAATTGATTTGAATCGTTTATAAACATTAAACTTTGATCTTTTTAACACGATGTTTGTCCCGATTTTTGGTGACATCATAAAAATATGTCATCTTTGTACACTCTAAAAAAAATTATGAAACAAGGCGGCTAAGAGCTGGTTATACCGAAACAGATGAATATTAGGAAAAAACGTTTCTCTTTATTGATCGCTTTTCTCACGATTACCTCAATTATTTTCGCACAGCAGGTAGGATCAAATTCGCCCTATAGCAGATATGGGTATGGGCTTTTAATGAACCCAACGCCGGGCGCCTCCGAAGCAATGGGAGGAATCGGTTACGGGCTGAGAAGAAGTCAACAGGTGAATTGGACCAACCCGGCATCCTATTCGAAACTCGATACGCTTACCTTTATCTTTGATGTGGGAATTTCGGGGCATATGGCGCGGATGGATGACGGGACAAACAACCGCGATTTCTACAATGGCAACCTCGATTATGTTGCCATGCAGTTCCCGTTATTGCATAAGGTGGGTGCGAGCATCGGTCTCCTTCCTTACTCCAAGATGGGGTATAACTTTGGTGATGAACGCTCGCTTTCGAATATTGTCTATCGTGAGACTTACAGGGGAACAGGCGGATTAAGCCAGATATATGGAGGAATCGCATGGGAGCCTTTCAAGAATATTTCAATAGGCGCCAATCTATCGTATATGTTTGGCAGTTTTTCACGCAGTAGTGTCGTTATACCTGGCTCAGGATTGGTAGGAGAAACAAAATATGAATATTCGATCCGTGAACTTAAATATGATCTGGGTGTACAGTTTACTTATCCCCTCGAAAAGGGGCGTTCAATCACGATTGGTGCGGTTTATTCGCCGAAACTGAATGCCACGGCCGATGTAAACCCCAGCGAGATGCTATATGTCAATGATCCCTATCAGATTCCAGGGATACCGCCTTCGCAGATACTGAAGACCGATACGCTGAAGAATGCCTCCTTTCAACTACCCCATACGTTTGGCGCTGGCTTCACTTTTAATACTCGACAGTTAGTTGTAGGAATAGATGGTACCTATCAGATGTGGAAGGATCTTAATTATCCCGGCGTGTTGGACAACCTGGCCTCAGGAGATCGTTTCAATAATGCTTTTCGGGTAAATACCGGTGTGGAATATGTGATTAACCCGGCGAGTCAGAATTTTTTTCATCGCGTGCGGTTCAGGGGAGGCCTTTCCTATTCCAACTCCTATAGCAATTTCGGAGTGAATGATCCCAATGACCGGAGTGGCACTTCCGGGATCACCGTTGGCTCTTTCAACGAATACGGTATTAATGTGGGGCTTGGACTTCCCTTCTGGGATTACATGTGGGGGCGTATGTCTATGCTGAATATCGGATTTGGTTATACCCGGCAGCAACCCAATGCCAGCCACATGATAAAGCAAGATATGTTCAAGATCTCCATAAATATGAACCTAAATGAGACGTGGTTCCTTAAGTCATTGTTTAACTGATACTGTAGGGATATCTGCGAAGTCGAATGGAAGAGGTTCGTATATAAAATCACAATAGGCCGCTGTTTAAACTTTTCTATTATCACTTTGTCCAACCTGCTGAAACGATGTTTTCGTCTGTTAAATGAGTTGAATAATTATTCTCAGGACGTCAAGGAATATGAAAAAGTTGTTGTTATCGGGACTAATGACTATAATGGTAGTCGTTATTGTTTTCGCACAAAAGCCTGGATATGATCCTGTCAATGCTCCATATGGACATGGAGAGGATAGTATTAACTGCCGTTTAAATTTAAGTCTTATGCAGACTTCTACCAAGGCGGGAGATTTTACCGGTGCATTGAAACCGTGGATAGCCGTCTATGAGAATTGTCCTGCATCAAGTAAGAGCATCTATATTTATGGTCCCCGTATTTTTAAGGCGTTATATGCTGCAGAAGCAGATATAGTCAAAAAGAAGGAATATCTCGATAAGGTAATGGAGATATATGATACACGCCTTACATATTTCGGAAAGGAAGATAGCAAAGGTACAATTCTTGCTTTTAAAGCCTATGACTATATGGAGTTGATGGGCGATCAGGTGGATCAGTCGGTTGTATATGGAATGTTGAATGAGGCTATCGGAGAGATGAAAGATAAGATGGAACCACTCGATGCCTATTCTTATTTTATGATTGCTTCGTTGTACCTCTATCTGGGCGATAATTCGAAAAAAAAACAGTATATTAGTGATTATTTCACTGTGATGGGATATGTGAATAAGGCTATAGTTAATGCGAAGAATGCAGGTGACGGAGCCAGTGCCGACTATCTTGGTATGGTGAAAGAAGGTATTGTGAAAGGGTTTGTCAGTAGTGGCGCAGGTGATTGTGAGATATTTGCAGATTATTATGCCGAAAGGGTCGAACCCAATAAAGAAAATAAGGAATTCCTGAACGAAGCGGTCGGAGTTCTTGCTATGGTAGGCTGTTCGGATACCGATCTCTACTTTACCGCTGCTCAATATCTTTATAAACTTGAACCTTCGGCCGGAATTGCTATCAGGTTGGCCAATAAAGGAGTGAGAGAAAAGGATTACGAAACTGCGGTGAGGTATTATAGCGAGGCAGCCAATATGGAGAGCGATAAGAATAAGGCATCAGGTTATATGATGCAACTTGCAGCTGTTTTTTCCAGCCAGCGCGATTTTGCAAAGGCACGACAAGCAGCTTATGATGCATTGGAGTATAATCCTCACAACGGTGAAGCGTATATACTGATAGCCCAGCTCTATGCCAGTTCGGCGCACAATATTTTCCCGGAGCCGGAAAAGGCAGGATTGGTTTATCTGGCCGCAGTGGATAAACTGCAAAAAGCAAGATCGATTGATCCCACTGTCATCAGCAAAGCGAATGATCTTATTAATCGTTATTCTGCTGCATTTATGGATTCCGAAACGGCTTTTATGATGGGTATTAAAACCGGAGAATCGATATTTATTCCAGGTTGGATCGGAGAAACAACTACCGTTCGTTTGAGATGATTCTGATAATTTAAATTATTGAACAAGTGTTGGGAGACCATCGTTATATGAAATCGTTATGGCATTTAGCTATCATTGCTTCAGTGTTCGCTATGTCTCTGTTTTCCTGTAAGGACAAGAGTGAAAATCTGGTGGCGCTGACCTATAATCCGGATTCAGTACCGACCATGATTACGACTTCAGCATCACAACTTATCTCCGATTCAGGTATTACACGGTATAAGCTGATGTATGAGGTGTGGATGGCTTATGAACATACAGAAGAACCATATTGGTATTTTCCTGAAGGAATCTATTTTGAACAATTTGGACCCAATTTTGAGATTGAAGCTACTGTTGAAGCTGATACAGCGTGGTATTACAATAAGCAGGATCTTTGGCGGTTGATAAAAAATGTTCATGTGGAAAATTGGAAAGGGGAACAGTTTGATAGTGAGGAACTTTACTGGGATGGGAAGAATGACAAAGTATTTTCCGATGCATATATTGAGATCAAGAGTGGACTTACGGAAACGAAAGGGCATGGGTTTGAATCGAACCTTACAATGACCAATTGGCACATTGTGCGGCCGTACGATGCTAAATTACCTTTCACCGAGAATGTTCCTGCGGATTCCCTGCAATCAGACTCCTTGGGTCTGAATGAAGAGGAACTTCTGACAGCGCCAAGGCAAAAACCAGAGCTTCCGGATAAGTCAATAAACAATTAAACGCTTCAACAATTAAACAACAGATAAATGTGGACTCATGCTGAAATCGTTTGGTGGATGGCATTCCTCTTTCTCTCTCTCTTCTTTTCAGGAATAGAGATGGTTTATATTGCTGCCGGCAAGTACCAGTATATTGTTGACAATAGTTTTCCACGAGGTTACAGACATATGCTGGATATCATTTACAACCGTTTCCATCGGTTTCAGGCTGTATTGATGCTGGTAAGAATTACACTCCTTGTCTTTTTTGTTCATTTTACTATCCTGATTGGGTATCATCTTTCGATCAACGCATTGTACAGCGACTTCGTGAAAGTATTACTGATTATTCTCTTTGCGTCGCTTCTACTTTTGATTACGAATGAGTTCCTGCCGCGGATCCTGTTTGGAAGGAATCCTGACTTTTGGGTGAAATTGTTCCTATTTCCTGCTTTTTTATGCTACATCTTACTTTATCCACTTGCCGGGTTATTTGTATCCCTTTCCAAAGTAATTCTCAGAATATCGGGAGTAAATCTGTCCGATTCGGAAGTGAATGAGGTGTTTTATAAAGTTGATTTTAATTCTATCAAAAGGAAAAGTATAAGCGAGATGTCGGCAGATGTGGAAATCGATTCCGAGATCAAGATCTTTCGTAACGCGCTTGATTTCTCTTCTAAAAAGGTGAGAGACTGTATGGTCCCCCGCGCCGATATAGTAGCGGTAAGTCTCGATACCGGTATGGAGAAGTTAAAAGAACTGTTCATGGAAACAGGCATATCCAGAATATTGGTCTTTAAAGAAAATCTCGACAATATTGTGGGATATATACATATGTGGGAAATCTTTAATAATCCGCAAAATTGGACAAATAATCTGGCTTCTATCTCTTTCGTGCCGGAGAGTATGCAGGCCAACCGGCTAATGAGTGACCTGATGCAACATCGAAAAAGTATTGCTGTAGTAGTGGATGAGTTTGGTAGCACTTCCGGGATTGTCACGATGGAGGATCTTGTGGAAGAGATCTTCGGAGATATAGAAGATGAATACGATGTGGAATCGAAATTCGTAAAACGGGAAAATGAAAACGAGTTTGTAATGTCGGGACGTGTGGAAATCGATCATCTCAATGAAATGTATCACCTGAATATTCCGGAATCGGACGAGTATTCTACGGTGGCCGGTTATCTGTTGCATCACATGCAGCGTTTTCCCAAAACCTATGAAACTGTTATCATTGGAAAATATACTTTCAAAATATTAAAAGTGACTGCACGAAAAATAGAGGTCGTAAGGCTTATTACCGAAGGAGAAACTGCCGAAGAGATACTACTCTGACCGTATGTACAAATAAACCTGCACTTTTCCTGAAAAAAATAACGCTGTCTGCGTTATTTTTGCTAACTTCGTGCCCTTATTTGAATTATAACAATTTATCACATTCTAAGTACATTAAAAAGATAGTTAAATGGCTACTTTACAAAAGATTAGGGATAAAGGTACGCTTCTTGTCATTGTAATCGGCGTGGCGTTGCTTGCCTTTGTGTTGGGAGATTTGCTGACCTCTGGGAGAACATTATTCGGAAGAGCGCAAGACAAAGCGTTTGTCGTAAACGGCGAAGTGATATCAACCCATGAGTTTGCCGATAAAATCACACAGTTCGAAGAATTCCAGAAAATGGTGAGCGGACAGTCGTCACTTGATGAGAACATGACGGCGCAAATTCGCGAAGCGGTATATCAGCAGATGATACGTGGTCGTTTACTCAACCATCAGACCGCAAAATTGGGAATTACCATATCCAAAGCCGAATTGAATGATCTGGTGCATGGACAATTTATTTCTCCGGTGCTGCAACAGCTTCCCTTTTTTGTCGATCCTCAGTCAGGTAGATTTGACCGTGCTGCCCTGATGGAATTTCTTACTATTGTCAACACTCCCAATCCCAATCCTCAAGAGCAGGCGGTGGTAAGTCAGTACAAAACTATGTGGCTCTTCATTGAGGAGATGATTAAAACACAAAGACTCGAAGAAAAATATATCTCTCTTCTGTCCAATGCTGTCATCGTGAACGATATGGAGGCGAAGAATGCATTCAACCTTTCACAACGGAGTGCTGATATCGCTTACGTGATGCAGAGTTATTTTACTGTACCCGACTCCACGGTAACCGTAACCGATGAAGAAGTAAAAGCATTCTACAATAAGCACAAGGGATCCTTTAAGATGGAATCCCCGCTGGTAAAGTTATCTTATTTTACCAAAGCGATTACACCCAGTGAAGAGGATTACGCGGAAGTCGAAAAAGAATCACGTAAAGCGTTTGATGAACTGAGTAATGCTGTAAATCCGGCACCCATCGTGGCCGATTATTCCCAGACTCCTTATCGTGACGTGTTCCTCGGAGAGTATCTTCTGACCCCTACCCAATTGGAGTTTGCCCGTACGGCATCTATCAACGATATGCATGGTCCTTCACGCGAAGGAGATGCATTTCATATTTACAAATTGATTGATAAAACGGTGGCCCCCGACTCCGTGCATATCAGGATGATGGCCATTCCCGATGCATCCATGGTCGGACAAGACTCCATCGTTACTCATTTCGTAGATAGTATTTACGGAGCGATAGCAAATGGTACTCCTTTCGCCCAGGTCGCCAATAGTCTTAACCCGAATTCCAATGGAGGAGATATGGGCTGGGCAAGAGAGATCGATCTTGTCTCTCTGGGTCCTGATCTGGTGAATGCTGCCTTCAACGCTCCCCTGGGACGTCCCGTTAAATTGAGTGTCCCGGGGCAACGACTCATTCTTCAGATAGAAGAAAGAACGCGTCCTGTAAATAAATACAAACTGGCCATCATTGACATGCCGGTATTGCCAAGTGAGAAGACCTCAAATAATATTGATAATGAATTGAACCAGTTCGTTTCCACGCCCGATGTGGAGAAAAAATTCAATGAATTGGCTTCTGAAAAAGGATATATGGTGATGCCAAATATCACCGTTTCAGCGAATGATTTCACTTTGGCACAAATTCCAAGTTCACGTCAGGTGATCAGTTGGGCTGCGAATGAGAAAAAGACCGGTTCCGTGAAGAAGTTCGATCTCACCAATCTGCGTGTCATCGCAAGGGTGGAAAAGGTGATACCGTCAGGCACAACCCCTTTGTCGGAAGTATCTTCCGGCATCCGTTCCCAGTTAGTAAATGAGAAAAAGGCCGAAAAGATTATTAACGATCTGAAAGCGCAGAATCTGACTTCTCTCGAGGCGTATGCAACTGCTATAAACAGCAAAACGGATACTGTCCGTTTTGTGAATTTCAATACGCAGAATATTACCGGATTGGGATTTGAACCAATATTGAATGCCGTCTCTACGTTTGCTCCGATGAACAAAGTTGTAGGGCCTGCAAAAGGTAATATGGGTGTCTATGTAGCTACTGTTACTGATCGGTCGGAAGGAGAGGACGAGTATGATGCAAAAGAACAGAAAAACCGGATGCTGAATAGCAATGCTTATCGCTTGCAGATGCAGTCGATAGAAGTATTGAAAGATAAACTGGGAGTGGAAGACAATCGTTCCAGATTCTACTAGTCAATCTCTATCCTGATCCGGGATATAAGATCATAGCCTGATAGGGCAAAAAAAGGTGACCTCAGATGAGGCCACCTTTTTTTTACGATTCATTTCAGGTGAATTATCCCTTGATTTTGCCGTTCTGCTCCAGTTGCAGTGTTTTGCTTGGCTGGTCGCATACTTCAGTAGGGCCGAAGTACTGGATCGGTCCCGGATAGATATAGTCCGTTTCCACAGCCCACTGATCACGTTGGCTTTCGAAATATTTGAACGGTGCGCCATCCAGTTCTACCAATGCTTTTTGGATTACCGGTTTCATTTCGCCGTGGCGACGTTCCATATTCATCATCATCGTGATGGGTACTCCACCTGCAATCCATTCTGCTGCAGGAGCGGTGGTATTGCGAACAGATGACATATATCCGGTTTTGCCTCCTGCTATCAACATTGATGCGGTGTAACCGAGAGAATAGCAGTAGTCGGCATCATAGTTCGACGGAGCGGCACAACGTCCTTCATATCCGAAGAAATGGGTAATGGCTGAAAATTTACCTTTATATCTACCTTCACTGGTCCAGGTGTCGAGCCGTTTCTTCACCATCTCAGCTAACAATTTCTCAGTTTCGATCAGTGATACCTGTACATTTCCGTGCGGATCACGGTCGAGTGTGAGCTGGCGTGCCACTGCTTCGGGAAGGCTGGCATAAATATCGGCATTTTCTTTTGAGAGCTTGCTGATAATGTAATCGCGTTGTCCCGAACGACGCACCAGGTTGAATTCCTCCTGGTTATGTGCCAGAAAATCGTTCAGTTCATTGATCAACTTCTTCATCGCCGGAATAAATTCGATCAGCCCTTCGGGAATAATCACCGTACCGAAATTCAACCCTTTTTCAGCCCGTTGGGTTATTACACCGGCGATGTAATCAATAATATCGTCGAGTGACTGTTCCCTGGTAGCTATCTCCTCCGATATGAGACAGATATTGGGTTGCGTTTGCAATGCACATTCCAGTGCGATATGCGAAGCCGAACGGCCCATTACTTTGATAAAGTGCCAGTATTTGCGCGCCGAGTTACAGTCGCGTTGGATATTGCCAATCAACTCTGAATATACTTTACAGGCTGTATCGAAACCGAAAGAGGTTTCAATCAGCTCATTTTTCAGGTCACCATCGATGGTCTTGGGGCAACCGATCACCTGTACGCCGGCATTGATGGATGCGTAATATTCGCCCAATACGCAGGCGTTGGTATTGGAGTCGTCTCCTCCGATGATAACCAATGCCTTGATGTCCAGTTTTTTCAATATCTCGAGTCCTTTGTCGAATTGTTCTTTGGTCTCTAACTTTGTACGTCCTGAGCCGATGATGTCGAATCCACCGGTATTACGATACTCGTCAATAATGTCGGAGGTCAGTTCTTTGTAGGTATGCTTAACAAGTCCGTCTGGTCCCAGGATAAAGCCATATAATTTGCTCTCTTTGTGTAACCGTTTGATCCCGTCAAATATTCCGGCAATCACATTATGTCCTCCGGGTGCTTGTCCACCTGAAAGGATAACCCCCACATTGATCGGTGCAGATATTCCGGCTTCTCCGGCAGCCTGCGTGAATTGAACGATCGGCATCCCATAGGTATTGGGAAAGAGCTTTTGGATCTCTTCCTGATCACGTACCGATTGCGTGGCAGTACCTTCCTGAATATTTACATTGCCCTTCAAACCTTCGGGCATCTTGGGCATATAACTTGCCCTTGCAACTTGTAAAGCACTTTTTGTCATTAGATCGATTTTTTTTATGATAAATTGTATTTGTCTCTTTTAGGATAGTTTCTTGCCGGGTTCTACCCTCAACAAACGAATGGAGGATAACTCCATGCAGCGCTACCCGGCGGGACAACGACTGCTAGTCGATGAAGTCAACCCCAAAAGTACTATTTTTTCGGGAAAAATAAATATTTTCGCTAAGTTAAATGAGCATAAGACAAGTTTACCTGGATTATGTCATAACGAGAAAATGTCTAACTTCGTGAACAATTTTACTATCTTTACCATTCATATCTAACAGGTGGAAAGGTGGAAAAGTGGGAATATTGTTAAATTTTTCATTTTTCACTTTTCATTTATATGAATATTCATAAAATTGACCGATGAATGCCAAAAATGGGATGAATGTAGTGGATCTGGAGGCCATAGAGGAGTTATATAAAAAATATAAGGCAGATCCCGAAAGTGTGGATGAGAGTTTTCGATATTTTTTTCAGGGGTTTGACTTGGGTATTACCCGTTTTCCGGTTAAACCGGAGATGAGTAATGTCCCGGTAGAAAATTCCCGGAAAGAATTGGATGTGATGAATTTGATTACGGCTTACAGGCGAAGAGGACATCTTTTCACCAAGACCAATCCGGTACGTACACGCCGGAGCTACACCCCGACACTTGCCATAGAAAATTTCAATCTTAGCGAGAGCGATCTGGACCGCGAGTTTGAAGCCGGACATGAGGTAGGTATGGGTAAAGCCACGTTGAGGAAAATAATTGCCCGTCTGGACAAGACCTATTGTAAATCGATCGGAGTAGAATACCGCTATATGACCAAACCGGAAATTGTACGATGGTTACAGGAGAAAATGGAACTATCCGAAAACCGGGAGGATCTCCCCCGGGGGGCCAGATTACGTATTCTCGACAGACTTATAGAAGCATCGGGATTCGAAGATTACCTTCACAAAAAATTTGTTGGACAAAAACGGTTTTCATTAGAAGGGTCAGAATCGATCATTCCGGCGTTGGATGCAATGATGTCGCGTGGGGGGGCTTATGATGTGAATGAGATCGTGATAGGTATGGCTCATCGTGGACGATTGAATGTACTCACCAATCTGATGAAAAAACCTTATGCGCAGGTTTTCAGGGAATTCAATGCCCAGAATTACGAGGAAGAGATCAGGTACGGTGATGTGAAATATCATCTCGGATACAATAACACTATCGAATATGAAGGACGAACTATCTCACTGCACCTCACCCCCAATCCATCCCATCTGGAAACGGTAGGCCCTGTTGTGCAGGGGATTGCCAGGTCGATGTTGGAGAATGTGCATGATTGGGATTACGATCAGATATTACCCATTCTTATTCATGGAGATGCCGCCATCGCCGGACAGGGTGTGGTATATGAAACCATCCAATTCTCCAAGCTTGAGGGGTACAAAACAGGAGGTACCATCCATATTGTGATCAACAACCAGGTGGGATTTACAACTAATTATTTGCAGGCGAGGTCAAGCACCTATTCTACCGACGTGGCCAAAGTGACCCATTCACCCGTATTCCACGTGAACGGGGATGATATAGAAGCTATGGTTTATGTCGCGAAGTTGGCACTGGAATTTCGTCAGAAATTCAATATTGATGTTTTTATCGATCTGCTCTCTTACCGTAAGTACGGTCATAATGAAGGTGACGAACCGCGTTTTACACAACCGAAATTGTATAATATTATTGCCAAACATAAAAATCCGCGTGATATTTATGCTGAGAAATTGATTGCTGAGGGAATTATTACCCGTCAGGATTTTGATGCAAGAGTTGCCGATTTTCACCGGCGATTGGAAGAATCGTACGAAGAGTCCATCAAATCAAGTAAACTGAATCTCCAGCCTTTTTTTCCTCATCGATATAAAGATATACGCTATCCGGAAGCCACCGATTTTGAGAATAGTGTCGACACATCCATCTCCAAAGAACTGTTTATAGAACTGGCAAGTAATATTACAAAACTACCGGAGGATAAAAAGTTCTTCAATAAAACCAAACGGCTGTTCGCCCAGCGGGCGGCAATGATCGATGAGGATAATTATGACTGGGCGATGGGCGAACTGATGGCATATGCCTCCCTGGCAAAAGAGAAGCACTCGGTGCGGTTGAGTGGTCAGGATTCGGAGCGGGGTACTTTCTCCCACCGCCATGCTGAGGTGATTACTGAAGACGGTGAAGAGAAATATTTTCCCCTGAAAACTCTGGGAGAGGGACAAGCTCCTGTAAGGGTATATAATTCGCCACTCAATGAATATGGAATATTGGGATTTGAGTATGGCTATTCGCTGGGTCATCCCGACGGATTAACCATTTGGGAGGCGCAGTTTGGCGACTTTTATAATGTGGGGCAGGTGATAGTAGATCAATATATATCTGCTGCTCAGGAGAAATGGGGCATTAGATCGGGATTAGTAATGTTCCTTCCACATGGTTACGAAGGACAGGGGGCAGAGCACTCAAGTGGACGGGTAGAACGCTTTTTGAGCCTTTGTGCCAACTATAACCTGCAGGTGGTGAACTGTACTACTCCTGCCAACCTGTTCCATGTTCTTCGTCGTCAGTTGCACCGTGATATCCGTATTCCGCTGATTGTCTTTACTCCTAAGAGCCTTCTCCGTCATCCGGAATGTACTTCTACCCTTGCCGATTTCACCGAAGGTTGTTTCCGGGAAGTGATGGAAGACAAATCAATTGAAAATCCTGCAAAAGTGAAAAGGGTATTACTTTGTAGTGGCAAGATATACTATGAATTGAATGCCTTAAGGAAAGAGAGGGGCATCAACGATATAGCCATCCTTCGTCTGGAACAGCTTTATCCTTTTCCGAAAAAGCAGCTCGAAGCGATATTACGTTCTTATCCGGAGAATATAGAACTTGTGTGGGTGCAGGAGGAGCCATTCAATATGGGTGCAGCTGTATATGTCAAGCAACAAATGGATGATTGCACCTTAAAGATTATCAGCCGCCCTGCCAGTGGTGTTACGGCTGAAGGTCTCTCCGCGCAACACAAAATACATCAGGCAATTATTTTGGAAAAAGCATTTAGTTAGATTTAAGAGTCAAGAACCAAGACAATTGGCATATTGGCACATTGACTCATTAGCACATTAGATATATGGCAATAATAGAAATAAAAATACCGAGTCCCGGAGAATCCATTACACAGGTAGAGCTTTCCCGCTGGCTGGTGGAAGAGGGTGCAGTCGTACAGAAAGATAGTGAGATCGCCGAACTGGAATCGGAGAAAGCTACGTTGATGCTGGTGGCCGAAGAGAGTGGGAAGATATCACTCAAAGCCGCCGAGGGGGAGTCTATAGAGGTGGGTGCTGTAGCTTGTGTTATAGATACTTCGGTGCGACCGGAGGAAACCGCAGCCTTGTCAGTAAGTGACGCTTCTGCACAATCATCTGTTCCTGCGCAAGGAGACGAAGGGCAGACCGTATCACAGACAGATCCGAAACCGTTAACCCCGCAATCAAAGGAAAAAACTATAGTTACTGCTTCTTCCGGACCGGAAAATGGTACAACTGATTACGATAAAGTGAAAATTACGCCGCTGGCTAAAAAAGTGATGACTGAAAATGGGTTGTCGGTAGAGGATGTCATCAATGGTTTGAGAAGATTAAAACGTGAGGATGTAGAAGCGGTGATGGGTGCATTGGGGGCAGTTAATACCAATGGTTTGAAAAAAACGGTCAGTCGGGAGTCGAAGAGTGAACGGATGAGTTCATTACGCCGGAAGTTAAGTGAGCGATTGGTGTCGGTGAAGAATGAGACCGCCATGCTGACCACTTTCAATGAGGTAGATATGAAACCGATCATGGAACTGAGGAAAAAATACCAGACGCAGTTTGTGGAGAGATACGGTATCAAACTGGGGATCATGTCTTTCTTCCTGAAAGCCTGTGCTATCGCCCTGCGTGAATTTCCCAACGTGAATGCCATGCTCGACGGAGAGAATATGGTTACCTACGACTACGCTGATATTTCGGTGGCAGTAAGTACGCCAAAAGGATTGATGGTTCCCGTGATCCGTAACGTGGAAAGTTTAAGCCTTGCAGAGATCGAGCGGTCACTCGAGGAACTTGCCGGAAAGGCTCGCAGTGGTAAGATATCCGTGGCTGAAATGAGCGGTGGTACGTTCACCGTGACCAATGGTGGCGTATTCGGCTCCATGATGTCCACACCGCTTATTAATCCTCCCCAATCTGCTATATTGGGAATGCATAATATTCTGGAGCGTCCTGTAGCTATCGATGGTCAGGTAGTGATCCGTCCCATGATGTATGTGGCATTGTCGTATGACCATCGGATAATTGACGGGCGGGAGTCTGTCGGTTTTCTTGTCAGGGTTAAACAATTGCTGGAGAAACCTACAGATATGTTATTCAGTGGGAGTAATGGCGAGAAAGCATTACTAGGGGTTTGATTTTATTCTACAATTATGAACTTGGCGAATTTGAGTAGCAGTTGTTTTTTACCGGTAGTTTCAAATTCCACAAAAGCACGTCGATCGTTACCGCTCATCTCGATGGAGGTCACCACCCCGCGTCCGAATCGTTCATGTTCTATCACATTTCCTACTGCCAGTTCCTGTGCCTCTTTTGATAACGGAGCGGAAGAAACAGTCCGTTCAATAGGTATTATCTTTTTCGGAGTGATGGGGATACGGCGGTAGTTGCTCTGTTCTGCTTGCTCTCTCTGTACCCTCTGTTCCCGCATCGATCCCCAGAAGTCGTCTGCCCATGCAGATGGGGTGAAAGATTCATTTTCTCCTCCCTGGATGTAGCATGAGTCAATATCTTTGAGGAAGCGGCTGGGCGCCGCAGGATTGGTCTGCCCATTCCTGAAACGGCTTTTCGCATAAGTAATCGTACAGCTCTTCTTTGCCCGGGTGATTGCCACATAGAAAAGGCGACGTTCTTCTTCCAACCCCCGATTCTCCGATTTCGCCATGGCTGATGGGAAGAGGTCTTCTTCCATTCCCACCACAAATATATGATCGAATTCCAATCCCTTGGCCGAGTGGACTGTCATCAGCGTTACCCTTTCATTATCCGTTTCTTTATCCGTATCCTGGTCGGTAAGTAAAGACACTTCCGAAAGGAAGTCCGCCAGGCGGATATTTTTTTCTCCCTGTTCCTGTTGTGTTTCTACGAATTCGTTCATCGCATTGAGGAGTTCCTGCATATTCTGGGCACGGCTCATCCCTTCGGGAGTCATATCATCATAGGCCTCTTTGGCGATTCCACTGCTTTTGATCACCTCTTTTGCCAGTTCAAAGGCATTCATCGTTTCGTTTTGATCGATAAAACCCTGTATCAGGGTATGAAAGTTTTCCAGTTTCTTTGCTGTTCCCGCGTTGACATCCAGATGATATTCGAGGGGGGTGGTTACCACCTGCCATAGGCTCACATTATGAAGTTGAGCGGTTGAAGTGATCTTGGCTACGGTCACGTCGCCGATACCCCGGGTGGGGTAGTTGATGATACGTCGGAAAGCCTCTTCGTCATTTGGGTTGACAATCAGACGGAAGTAGCTAATGATATCCTTGATCTCCTTACGTTGATAGAATGACAGTCCTCCGTATATTTTATAGGGGATATTGTTCTTTCTCAACGCCTCCTCAAATGCACGCGATTGTGCGTTGGTGCGGTAGAGAATGGCGAAGTTGCTGTAGCCTGTGTGATTTTCGAGTCTTATCCGGATAATTTTGTTGGAGACGATCACTGCTTCTTCAAAATCGGAAAAAGCGCTTCGGACCTCAACCTTTTCACCCTCTTCATTCTCAGAGAATACATTTTTGAATATCTGTTCACTGTTTTTTTTAATCAGACTATTGGCCGCATTGACAATATTTTGGGTAGAGCGGTAGTTCTGCTCTAATTTGAATATTTGCGTATTGGGAAAATTTGATTTGAATTTCAGGATATTGTCGATATTGGCACCTCTGAAAGAGTAGATACTTTGTGCATCGTCGCCTACCACGCAGACACGGTGGTGCGCATCGGCCAGTTGTTTTACAATAAGGTGTTGGGCGAAATTAGTATCCTGGTATTCATCTACGAGGATGTATTGGAACTGATTCCGGTATTTCTCCAGTATCTCTTTATGGTCGCGAAACAGGATGTTGGTGTACATCAGCAGATCGTCGAAATCCATGCTGTTGGCCGATCGAAGCCTGGTCTGATAGCGTTGGTATATTTCGAAGAGTTGCGGCCGTTTTGCCATCCGGTCGTATTGTATAATTTCATCGTTGGCGACGTACATGGCAGGTGTAATCAGGCTGTTCTTGGCCCTCGATATCTGACCATGTACCGTTCCGGGACGGTATATCTTGTCATCCAACTGCATCTCTCTGATGATCAATCGGACTAAATTATTGGAATCGGATGAGTCGAAGATTGTAAAATTGGATTGAAAACCGATTGCTTCCGCTTCAGTTCGCAGTATTCGTGCGAAGATAGAATGGAATGTTCCCATCCAGAGCCGACGTGCCCTTTTCTCTCCCACCAAATCGGCGATGCGCGATTTCATCTCACGTGCTGCCTTGTTGGTGAAGGTGAGCGAGAGGATGTAGTAAGGAGGGAGTCCCTGTTCCAGCAGGTAAGCGATCTTATAGGTAAGTACCCGTGTTTTGCCTGATCCCGCACCTGCAATCACAAGCGATGGGCCATCGCAAAATTCTACGGCCGCACGTTGTGCTTCGTTCAGGTAGCTGAGCAAGTCAGGGTCATTATTTTTTTTTGTTTTCTGCATAACTGCAAAAGTACGAATTTTCGGCGGAACAGAATAAAAAAACCACCCTCAAACGAGAGTGGTTCTGATAAGAAGATATGTTTCCTTTTTACTTGAAGATATAGCGAAAGCTAAGTGCAAAACCACTATACCAATAGTCATTGTATTTGTTTGTGAAATTGAAAGAGGGTTTCCAGTCTAGAGAGACATTAAACGGAGCGGAGGGGAAAACATATTCGACTCCACCAATCAGATCAGCTCCCAACAAAAAGGCGTTGTCATAATCAGATCTGTGCCTGTGAATTCCTCCAAGGTGTGCACCTATACCCACGTACCAATCTAATCCGGACACATCGGGAATCGGTTGTTGATATTCATACATACCTGTTAACTGGAAGTAATTGGGTGATGCTGAGAGGATAAATTCACCCGCAGAGGCAGGCGCGAAGAAATGTTTCAGTGTGATACCACTATCATAACCCAATCTCACACCCGCTGAGGTGTTGTACTGTTGTGCATTTACTGTCGTTCCTAATACGATCATTAATAGTGCTGCGAAAAATAGTCTTTTTAGTTTCATATGATTTTTAATTTAGAATAAAGAGTAAAGAGCAAAGAGTGCTCGTTACCCAAGTTTTGGTTTATATACGGAGTTAACAAATAATCAGGCATATTGTTTGCCGGTCCTTAAAAAAGTATCAATTTCACTAAATTTTTCCGTACCTTTCCACCTTCCCACTTTTTCACTTTCTCACTTTTAAATAGCATTTTCTGCAAAGGGGTTGATATTCGTCCGTTTCGCCCAGCATTACCTGTTTGTCGTTTTTTACCAACCGGTGTGAATAATTGGCAAGATTTCCGCACTTCACGCAAATGGCATGTACTTTTACCACATCATCGGCAACAGAGCATAATCCAGGCATCGGGCCAAAAGGGATACGTTTGAAATCCATGTCAAGTCCTGCCACGATCACCCTGACTCCCTGATCGGCCAGAGTCTGGCATACATCCACTAATCCCATGTCGAAAAATTGCGCCTCATCAATCCCAATCACTTCTGCTCCGGAGGATAACAGTAAGATATTGCTTGAATGTTCCACGGGAGAGGATAGGATGGTGTTTTTATCATGTGATACTACCTCTTGTTCCGAATATCGGGTATCGATTGCAGGTTTGTAAATTTCTACTGTTTGCCGGGCAAACTGGGCACGTCGTAATCTGCGAAGCAGTTCCTCGGTCTTGCCGGAGAACATTGAGCCGCAAATGACTTCGATGCGTCCGGTACGTTCAGTTTCGTTCAGTTTATTTTCGTGATACATCTTTGGTACGGATGGTTTTCCTGATCAGCCTGTGGGGCCGTTTATCAGGTGTTGGAACATATGAAGGAGCTATTTCCCCTTGACAATTTTCTTGATCTCGTTCAACTTGTTGAGCGCCTCGATGGGAGTCAGGTTGTTTACATCCAGGTTGATGATCTCGTCCCTTACCTGGCTGAGGATCGGATCATCCAACTGGAAGAAACTCAATTGGTATCCCTCACGTTTTTCCACGAAATCCTGAATGGGTTTCTTGATCATCTCTTTTCGGTTGGACGATTCCATCTGTGCCAGGATAGCATCCGCACGTTTGGTGATGCTTTGCGGTATACCGGCCATTTTGGCCACATGAATACCAAAGCTGTGTTCGCTTCCTCCCGGCACTAATTTGCGCAAAAAAATCACTTTGTTATCAATCTCTTTCACTGCCACATTGTAGTTCCTGATTCGTTTGAACGATTTCTCCATCTCGTTCAGTTCATGATAATGGGTTGCAAAGAGTGTTTTTGCCCGCGCCTTCGGGTTCTCGTGTATATATTCCACGATGGCCCAGGCAATGGATATACCGTCGTAGGTACTTGTACCTCTCCCCAGTTCATCAAAGAGTATCAGGCTACGGTCCGACAGGTTGTTCAGGATATTGGCAGCCTCGTTCATCTCTACCATAAAAGTGGATTCCCCGAGAGAGATATTGTCGGATGCTCCCACTCGGGTGAATATCTTGTCTACCAGTCCGATCTTTGCCGAGTCGGCGGGCACGAAACTGCCGATCTGTGCCATCAGGGTGATCAATGCGATTTGACGTAGGAGTGCCGACTTACCAGCCATATTGGGACCAGTGATAATGATGACTTGTTGTGTTTCGTTATCCAGATAGAGATCGTTGGCGATAAACGGTTCTCCGGGTGCCAGTTGTTTTTCAATTACCGGGTGACGCCCGTTTTTTATATCAATGATCTCTGAGTTGTTGATCTCCGGACGGATATATTTATTCTCTCGTGCCACGTTAGCGAAAGAGAGAAGGCAATCGATACGTGCAATTATATTGGCATTGGTTTGAATAAGAGGGATATATTCAAGTATATTTTCTACCAGTGACGAATAGATACTATTTTCGAGTGCGATGATTTTCTCTTCGGCACCCAGTATTTTTTCTTCGTATTCTTTCAATTCGGCAGTGATATAGCGTTCAGCACTCACCAATGTCTGTTTACGTATCCAGTCTGTGGGTACTTTGTCTTTGTGAGTGTTGCGTACTTCAATATAATAGCCGAACACATTATTGAAAGATATCTTTAATGAAGGGATTCCGGTTCTTTCACTTTCCCGTTGCTGGATTTGCTGCAGATAATCTTTTCCGGAATAAGCGATTTGACGCAATTCGTCCAGTTCTTTATCCACCCCTTTCCTGATAAAACCACCCTTGTTCATCAATGCAGGTGGCTCCGGTATGATCTCTCTTCCAATACGGTCCCGGATGGTAACACAGGGGTCAAGTTGGCTTCCCATCTCTGTAATACTTTCATTGTCCGATCCGAGAAATGCCTCCCGAATCGGCTCAATGGCGTTGAGCGCTATCCTTAATTGGGCTACTTCTCTCGGATTGATCCTGCCTGTAGCGGCCTTGGAGACGATTCTCTCAAGATCGCCTATCAGGAAGAGTTGTTGCTCGAGAACTATTTTTAATTCCGGTTCCCGGAAAAAATGTTCTACCACGTTCAGACGGGCTTCGATCGGTTTGGCCTCCTTCAGGGGGAATACTGTCCATCGACGTAACAGCCTTGAACCCATGGGTGAGATAGTCTTGTCAATTACATTGAGCAAGCTTTTGCCCCCTTCATTGAGGGGGTTAATCAGTTCCAGGTTACGGATGGTAAACCGGTCGAGTCGTACGAAACGCTCTTCCTCAATAGGTAACAAGGATGTAATATGGCCGATATTTTTGTGTTGTGTAATATCTAAATAATGGAGTATGGCACCTGAAGCAATTATACCCAGACTGAGTTGCTCTATGCCGAACCCTTTCAGGTTTTTTGTCTGGAAGTGGGAGAGTAGCCTGTCGCGGGCACTGTTTTCGGTAAAGATCCAGTCATCCAGTTCAAAGAGGAACCATTGGGATCCGAAGGATTCTTCAAATTTTTTTTTGTTACCCCGTTCGATAAGTACCTCTTTGGGTGCGAAATTAGAGAGAAGTTTGTCAATATCATCACTACTTCCTTCGGCGGTTAGAAATTCGCCTGTAGAGATATCGAGGAAAGCAACTCCTAACCGGTTTCCCTTCTCCATATGCATTGCGCAGAGAAAGTTATTCTCTTTGTGGTTCAGTATATTATCGTTAATGGATACCCCCGGAGTAACTAATTCTGTAATACCCCGTTTTACCAGTTTCTTTGTCATCTTGGGGTCTTCCAACTGGTCGCAGATAGCTACACGTTTGCCGGCCCGCACCAGCTTCGGTAGATAGGTATCCAGCGCATGGTGGGGGAAGCCCGCCAGTTCTACAAATTGAGCTGTGCCGTTTGCCCTTCTTGTAAGTGTGATCCCCAGTATTTCTGATGCTACTATGGCATCGTCTGAAAATGTCTCATAAAAATCACCTACACGAAACAACAGGATAGCGTCGGGATGTTTTGTTTTTATCTCGACGTACTGCTTCATCATAGGTGTTTCCGCTATCTTTTTTCCCACAAATTTTATTTACAATTATCAATTATCTAAATATTTCTTGAGTCTTGGCTCTTGAATCTGAAATCTGAAATCTGAGAAGCGAAATTACAAAAAAAGCACGACTATTGAACGTTTTTGTTAAGCTAAATCGATCTGTGATCTTTTTTGATGGTGTCAACCCTGTTTCGTTAACAGATCCTTTAATTCTTTAACTCCATCAGAAGCACCCTTTTGAATATGGTGGATATCATATCGGTTTGTATATACATCCTTTGGATCAATTAAATAAACCGGGATATTTTTCCTTACATCATGCAGTAACCCCGCCGCGGGATATACATTCATGGAAGTACCGATAATGACAAATATATCTGCCTGCCTACAAATTTTTTCTGCTTCGTAAATCATTGGTACTGCTTCTCCAAACCAAACAATGTGAGGACGTAACTGGAAGCCCTTCTCGCAAGTGTCTCCCAAATGTATATCGATATGCTCCGGATCGATATCATAGACAAGTGACTCATCCCCTGTGGAACGTGCTTTCATCAGTTCTCCATGCAGATGTAATACTTTTGTGCTGCCGGCCTGCTCATGCAGGTTGTCAATGTTTTGGGTGATGATGTACAGGTCGAAATCTTTCTCCATTTCGGCCAACTCCCAATGTCCGCCATTAGGTTTAACCTTTAACAGTTCACGGCGACGCATATTGTAAAATTCCAGTACCAATCCGGGGTTCACTTCGAATCCTTCCGGTGTTGCTACCTGCTCCACCGGATATTGCTCCCATAAACCGCCTGAATCACGAAAGGTTGCGATCCCGCTTTCGGCACTCATGCCTGCTCCTGTGAGTACAACCAGTTTCTTTTGCATACGACTCTGTTTTTTCTTTCAAAAATAGTTTTTTCTGCTTAAAATCAGTGTTATTTCATATTAAAATCGTATTTTTGTGCGTTTAAATCAAAAAGAAAAAGTCAGATGGACAAACTAAGTTACGCGTTGGGAATGAGTATGGCTTCTAACCTGATGAATTCAGGATTGAAACAGATAGATGTAGAGTCATTTGTAAAAGCCTTTGAGGAGATCATGAAAAATGGTACTCCCGCCATGAATCCACAGGAGGCCAATCAGGTTATTCAGAGTTATTTTAGTAAGATGCAGGATGAGATGCTGGATAATAATTTGAAAGAAGGAGCAGCATTTCTTGCGGAGAACAGTAAAAAGGACGGTATTGTTACGCTTTCCAGCGGACTGCAATACGAAATCCTCCAGGATGGGGATGGTGCCAAACCCAAAGCTACCGATAAAGTAAAATGCCATTATCATGGAACATTGCTGAATGGTCAGGTTTTTGATAGCTCAGTGCAGAGAGGCCAGCCGGCTATTTTTGGCGTAAATCAGGTGATCAAAGGATGGGTGGAAGCTCTTCAGCTGATGTCGGTAGGATCGAAGTGGAAATTATACATCCCTTCTGACCTTGCTTATGGCGAACAGGGAGCGGGAAATTCCATAGAACCCAATTCTACCCTTATTTTTGATGTTGAGTTATTAGGTATTGAATAATTTTTGGCTGGAGAATATTGCTTCCGTCATGTAGATGTAATGATATAAATACATTAATATATTAGAAAAAATGAAGAAAACAATTTTAGGCACATTCAGTGCAATGACTGTTCTGGTAGTGTTGATGGCATCCTGTAGTGGAGGAGCCGCCACTCCAAAGGCTTCCCTGAAGAATTCTGTGGATAGTGTTTCTTATGCTTATGGTGTGAGTGCGTCTGATCAGGGGTTAGTGCAATTTCTTGAACAAAACGGAATATTGCAAAATACCTCTAATATCGAGTTTGATTACCAGTCGAGAATCGTTTCGGCTGATTCGACACAAAAGGAAGCCCTACAAAAAGAGTTGAAAGCAAAACTCGATTCAGTAAGAAGAATCAATGGGCCCCGGCTCAACGAATTCATTAAAGGGTTGAAGGTTGGCATGAATCTCGATAGTGAAACTCCTTATGCTCAAGGTGTGAGTGTGGGAGTGCAGTTCTCCATGATGATGATCCCGCAGTTCAATTCACAGATGTATGGGAATGATTCTGTAAAGAAGGTAAATAACGATCAGGTAATGGCAGCTGTGATTTCCGTGTTGAAAAATCAAGAGTTGGCAATCAGTACTACTGATGCTAATGGGTTTATACAAGG
Source organism: Proteiniphilum sp. (assembly GCF_034927365.1). GTDB lineage: Bacteria > Bacteroidota > Bacteroidia > Bacteroidales > Dysgonomonadaceae > Proteiniphilum. The sequence continues at coordinate 134,710 of NZ_JAYFQD010000003.1, forward strand.
AGAAATGGCGAAAGCGCAAGCAGCCCAGCAAGCCATTCAGGAAGAGATGCTTAAGGTGCAATACGCTGATGCTATTGCCGAAGGAGATACGTTTATGGTAGAAAATGCAAAGAGAGAAGGAGTGGTTACTCTTCCCAGCGGATTGCAATATGAAGTATTGCGTGAAGGTAACGGTCCTACACCTGCAGATACCGATATGGTAAGAGTGCATTATCATGGCACATTGATCAATAATGAAGTGTTCGACAGTAGTGTGACCAGAGGAGAGCCAGCCGTATTTGGTGTAACTCAGGTAATTGCCGGTTGGACCGAAGCGTTGAAACTGATGCCTGTGGGATCGAAATGGAAATTGTATGTTCCTTATAATCTCGCTTATGGCGCACAGGATCGCGGTACTATTAAACCTTTCTCTAACCTTATCTTTGAAGTAGAGTTATTGGATATAGAGAAATAAAATATTACAGAAAATTTGAACGTTTTCGATAAGTAATATGAGCAGAAGATAAACTTGTTTGGATTATGCCGTTGTGAGAAAACGCCTAATGTAATTGAACTAAAAAGGTGGCTGTTATGGTCGCCTTTTTTTGTTTTTTTAAGATTGATTGATTTTGTCTTTTTTATATTGATTCCTTCAATAACTGTCTAAAAGTAAAAAAAAATACCATTTTAATTGCATATTGTTTTTTTAAGGTGTATATTTGCACAATTATTGATTGTAGGGTTATTTTCAGTATGGGTGTTAAAATATAGTGGAAGTATTCATTCTTTTTTTACGATCATCTTACTGAAATATATTTAAAATAGGATGTAAATTTCAGTCTGGTGTTTTTTTTAAAAAAAAAGTACAAAAAACCACATAATTGAAATAAATGGTTTATATTTGCGAAGCATATATAACTGTATAAATGTTAAATTGGTGTAGGAAGTAGAATTTAGAGAGGTAGAGTTTCTATGAAAAGGATGGAGTTTAATGTTAATTGTTTTGACAATCAATCTTTTATTATTAGTTAAAACCCCTTTCAGGCTATTTATCGAGGACGCAATATAAATTTAAAATAGTGTTTAATTTAAAAGTAGAGTTTATGAAAAGAAAACTAACAATGTTTTTATCCCTGTTCTTTTTAGGGATAGGGATACTGACAGCCCAGACACAGGTACAGGTAAAAGGTATCGTGGTGGATGAAGCGGGCGAGCCGGTGATTGGGGCTACTATCCAAATCAAAGGAGGCACGCAGGGTACCATTAGTGGTGCCGACGGTGATTTCACTCTGTCTGCACCTGAGGGTGGTACGCTTATCGTATCCTTTATCGGGATGAAAACTGTAGAGGTTGCGGTTAGTACCAATATCAGGGTCGTGTTGGAAGAAGGCACCCAGTTGTTGGAAGAAGTGACGATCACTGCTTATGGCGGTGCTGTAACCCGTGAAGCAAAAACCGGTGCGGTGGGATCAGTGAAAGGAGATGCTATTTCGGATGCTCCTGTGGTATCTATGGATAAAGCGCTGGGAGGAAAAATAGCCGGTGTATCTATCACCTCTTCTTCAGGACAACCTGGATCGGCTACTTCCATCCGTATTCGTGGAACATCATCCATTAATGCAGGAAACAATCCTTTGTGGGTGGTGGATGGAATACCTGTTTTGACAGGAAACTCCAATGATTTTTTAAATACGGGTAATGCCCTTGCTTCTATCAGTCCCAACGATATTGAGAGTATCACGGTGTTGAAGGATGCAGCAGCAGCCTCTATCTATGGTAGTAGGGCTGCCAACGGTGTTATATTGGTGACTACCAAGAGCGGTAAGGACGGAAAGACCAGTTTCTCTGCCCGTGCAAGGTTTGGTACTTCATGGCTGGCAAACGACAACGGTTTTGGGATTATGAATGCAAGCCAGCTTCTTGCTTATCAGAGAGATGCTGTAATCAATGCAGGTAAAAACCCTGATGATCCCACTGAACCTTATTACCGTCCTAATGAGTTGTTGAGTCGTCCGCTTACCAACTGGATGGACCATCTTTCTCGTATGGGGACTTTACAGGAATATGAAATTAACGCTACGGGAAGTAATGCAAAAGGTAAATATTATAACTCACTTACCTATAATAAGACTGATGGTGTATTTTATGGTGTAGACATGTATAAAATTACCGGACGTGTGAATGCTGACTATAAACTGACAAATAAATTGGAAACAGGAGCACGTGTAAACCTTGCTTATATGCAAGGTCAAGATGTGCCGATGCAGAGTCTTTATTACGCGAATCCGGTATTTGCGGGAATGACGATTTTACCCTGGACCCCGGCTTACGATGCAGAGGGTAAGCACAATGTCAATATTCCGGAAAACAGCAGCACCAATCCTCGTGCTACAGCCCAGTATGATGATCAGTTTGGAAAGGCATACCAGTTATTGGGGAATATCTTTCTGCAGTATAAGCCGATCAGTCAAATCACATTGAAAACGACCAATGCTATCGAGAGTATCCATGGTGACGGACGTAGATACTGGTCTCCGGAAACAAGTAGTGGATCAGCCACTTTGCAAACTTCCATGAACAGGTATGTACGGCTTACCACATCAAATACGGCCTCATATAATGATATATTCCTTGATGACCACAGTGTCCGTGTACTGATCGGGCAGGAAGCGATGAAAAGTACCGAGTCATACCTGTTTGTTTACGCTCCGGATGTAAATCCTGATATCCCTTACGTACAAACTGCACCACAATCGGGAGTGGAAGGAGAACAAGGCTATGGAGCACAAACATTGCTCTCCTATTTTGGGATGTTGGATTATAATTATTTGGAAAAATATTACCTGCAGGCATCTTTACGTTTCGACGGAAGTTCCTTGTTCGGTTCAGAAAACAGATGGGGTACTTTCTATTCGGTAGGAGCATCGTGGAATATTCACAAAGAAGATTTTATGAGTGACCTGTCGTTCCTGAACCTTCTTAAAGTGCGTGCAAGTTATGGTCTTAATGGTAATAATAATATCGCAGCTTACCGTGCCTATGGTGTGTATGCTGTGACACAATATAACGGATCTACCGGTTTGCGTCCTTCACGTCCTGCAAATCCCTATCTGTCATGGGAAAAGAACGGAACCTGGAATATCGGTCTTGATTTCACCTTGTTTGACAAGTTAGACGGTAATATCGACGTTTATAACCGTAAGACAACCGATATGTTGCTGGATAAAAGCGTACCCCAGACAACAGGATTCTCCACCAACTTCCTGAATATTGGTTCACTCCAAAACAAAGGTGTGGAGATTCAGTTGAATTATGATATTATAAATACCAATGAATGGAAATGGGAGATAGGCGGAAATATCGCTTTCAACCGGACTAAAATCCTGGAATTGGGTGACAATACAGAAATTGCCTATTCAGAAGATGGCCGTTTGAGACACATAGTAGGCAAGTCGCTTTACACCTTCCGCTTGAGGGATTACTATGGAGTAGATCCGACAAACGGTGATGCTTTGTGGGTAGATGAAGATGGAAATCTCTCGAATGATTATACCAAATCAAGATTTATTTATCCCGCTTCTCCCGAGCCAAAATTCATCGGTGGTTTCAATACCAACGTTTCATGGAACGGTTTCAATTTGGGTGCATTCTTCGAGTTCAAGGGTGGAAACTATGTGATGCTGATTGAACGTCGTTATATGGAATCGGATGGTGCTTCGATGAACCTCAACCAGATAAATACAGCGTTGAATTACTGGAAAAAACCGGGGGATACCGGAGTGAATCCTAAACCGATAGCAGGTAACTCTACTGAAAGTAACAACTTTGGTACTACCCGTTTCTTACAGAAAGGTGATTATCTGCGTGTGAAGGATATAACCCTTTCCTATACTTTCCCCAAGAAAGTGATGGAAAAAGCCAAGATTGGCGGACTTAAGCTATATATGAGCGCTCAGAACATTTACACATTCCACGATGTGGATTGGTGGGATCCCGAACGGGGTGTAGACGGTATCGGATATGGTATCTATCCTATGACAAAAGCGATGGTGGGTGGAATTGAACTATCGTTTTAGTGACGGATAAGTTTAGTGTTACATGCATATCCGGATATTTTAATAATTTAGAAATTCTATAAAAATGATAAAGATGAAAAAAATATTTATAGTTTTTGTAGTAGCTTTACTGTTCGTCGCTTGTGGTGAGAACTTCCTTACGGAAGAGCCCATTATGCAACAAAGTACCGAACTATCTTTAGCTACTTATAAGGGATTGGATAATTCTGTGGCAGGTGCTTACGCTCCGTTGGTCTCTGTAAACTGGTACGGTGCTTCCTTTGTACTGGATGCCGAAATGCGTAGTGGTAATGGTTATCGTGATCCGGACAAGAATTCGGGTCGTTATACTGTACCCTATAACTTTACTTATACCTCTACTGCTACACCGGCATTATGGGGTACCGCTTATTATCTTATTTCGGCGGTGAACAACGTGATTGCTCAATTAGATGGTAAAGTAGGAATAGATGGTGTTACTCAGCAGGATATCGATAATATTCATGCTGAAGCACTCTTCTTGCGTGCGTTGGCTCACTTTGATCTGGTGCGTACCTATGCCAAGCAATATACGATTGATAAAACTGCACTTGGTGTTCCTTACGTAAAAGTAACCGATCCGGCAGGAAAACCCAGTAGGGATCCGGTGGAGACGGTCTACAATAATATTGTAGAGGATCTCACCACTGCTGAAAACCTGATGGCTCCAAATTACGTTCGTGACGAGATTGCCGATCCAAAATCAACAGCAGATAAACTGGCTATCCAGGCGTTGCTTTCAAGAGTATATCTATATATGGGTAATTGGCAAAAAGCGGCAGATTACGCGACTACAGTGATCAAAAGCGGTAAGTTTATCATGTGGGAAAAAGATAAATATGCTGCTGCGTTTAAAGAGGATGTGCCTGGTGAAGGTGAAGTGATATTTGAAGTGTATGGTTTGAAATCGAATGAATATGATGGATATTGGGAGGGGATTAGTAGAATGACCAGTCCGCTTACGGATGCATATTCCGATTGTGCTGCTAGTAATGATCTTATCTCTCTTTATGCGGATGATGATATCAGGGGGGAAATGTTTCTCAATAATGAGGAAAAAGCACCCACAACCTTTTGGACTACCAAATATGCAGGGAAAGACAAGGGTACGCCTGACGTGAGCAATACCATCGTGTTGCGTTTGAGTGAAATGTATCTTAACAGGGCAGAAGCAATTACCCGTGGTGCTACCATATCAGGAGTAACTGCGGTGTCAGACCTGAATACGATACGTGCAAAACGAGGTGCCTCCGAGCTGACAAGTGCCGGTATAACTGACGTAATGAACGAACGCCGTCTGGAACTGGCATGGGAAGGACATCATTGGTATGATCTTGCCCGTACGGGAGGCAGTATAACACGCACTCATTATAGTGGAGCGGAACAGAACCAAAATATCCCTGCGGATAGTAAATACTGGGTATTGCCTATCAATAAGAGAGAGTTGGATGTAAATGAAAATCTCGAGCCGAATCCGGGATACTAAATTGATTGGGATAAAGGGAATAGGTATCCATTCCTGAAATCACAAAAAATTTCTAAATTGTAATATAGAAAAATATGAAGAAAATAATATTATATCTCACTGTTTTGGCAAGCGTAGTATACTTTAGCGCCTGTAATGTAAACGATTATCCCGAGTTTGATGATGCCGATGCGTTTGTTGCTTTTTCGGCCGAAAGATTAACAGTGAATGAAAATGCCGGGAAGGTGAGAATTCCGGTACGGCTCACCTCATTGGAAGGAAAATCCTCCACTGTTACATTTGAATTGAAGGATAGCACTGCCCTGTCAGGCAGGGATTTTGCCCTTAGCGGAGGTGCCAGTGTCCTTACTTTTGACGGAACCAATCCGGTACAATATATTGAATTGGATATTTTGGGACATTTGGGCGAATTTACCGGTGACCGTTTATTCGGTATAACTATAAAGAATGCCACAAATGTAAATATTGGTAGTAAGAAAACAATCTATGTCAATATTGCGGATACAGATCACCCGTTGTCAGCTATTTTAGGGATGTACTCAGCCTCTGCCATTCATACTTTTAATGGATCAGCATTAGCATGGGACAATGTTGAGATCGCGAAAGATGAAACTGATGTAACTAAAGTTTGGATACAAGGTAATATCCTTGGAACAGGTGGTGCTGGCGCAGGTTCGAAAGTATATGGAGTCGTGAATGCAGAGAAAACAGAAATATCTGTTCCCGTCCATCAAAGTGTAGTGAACAGTTCTTATAATGCATATTTTGATGGTGTGGATGCTGACGATAACATTATGGATACTGGAGCAAAAGTAATTTTTAATATCAAAACAGGAGATAAGACGACCATTGAACTGAAAGAAAATTCGGTGGCAATATTAGCGTATGATAAAACGTCAGGGGCATATGCTGGATATTATGTAGTTGCTCAGAGCGTTGTATATACCAAGAAATAAGTGTGATAAGTTTCGTGATAAAAATTCAATAGAATATGAAAAAATTCTTACTATATTTAACAGTGTGTGTGGCAATAATTGCCACCGGCTGTACCGATTTCGGAGAAGAAACTCAGTTGACTTTTCCTGATGCTCCGCCTGTGGAAATATCAAACATTTCCTCTGAAAGTACCAGTATCACCTTTAAGGTAGTGCCCAAAGGGGAATCTGGATTCTATTCGTGGATGGTTGTTGCTGCTGATGAGGCAGACACTTCTATTCAGGCTGATCGTGTGTTGAAACTTACTGCGGGTGGACTTGCAAAGGGTATCGCCAATTATGAGAAGAAGAGTGATACAGTTGTAACCGTAACGAAACTGACTCCTTATACGGTATATCAGATTTATGCAGTAACCGCGTCTAAAGACGGGATCGTAAGCGTGGTAAAAAACGCCAGTATCCGTACCAAGGATGACGGAGGTAAACCTACTCCTACTAAATTTGCAATTGCAGATACTACTGTTACCCTTACTTTCCACGAACCGTTACAACGCGGAAACGGGAAAGTATATGTGTCGTATTTCGCAAAAAATACCCTTTCAGGTCACAAACCGTTGAAAATAGCTGCTGGATTTGAAGCATTTAATCCCCAGGATATTGTGCTGGAGGAAAGTCGATTGTCGGTCAGTGGAAGTGAGCTCGTTATCAAACTTCCGAAGGCTCCGGCAGGTGCTTATGCCAGTATAACCTATGATGAAGGTGCTGTGCTCGACCTTGAAGGAAATAAAGCTAGTGCTTATGTGAATAAAGCGGATACGCTTATAAGTGGCGCTCCTTCGCGTGGAATTACTGTGGCTGTTGCTAATAAAACATGGAAATTGCGCAGTGAATTTGCAGACATCAATCCCGATACAGTGGCTACATTTGAAGATTGGTATGAATTCTCAATAGCTGCTCTTCCCGATAGTGGAGTTGTTATCCGTAAAAAGATGGAGGAGAAACCTACCGTGACTTTCCACGAATCAAACAAATTCACGACTATAAATGTGGATGATTGGGGTATATCAAAGAATGTCCTTCTATTCTATCTTCCGGAAGAACCTGTTCGTGGTGCTACTGTTGACCTCTTTATCCCGGCCGGCGCTGTGGAGGATGTCTATGGTAACAAGAACGAAAAATTGACCGTAGAAGGTAATTATCTCTACAGCTATGGATATACCATGGCAGATATTATAGGAACCTATGAGATTAGGGGGATAAATGCATCCACGGGAGCTCCCATTGCACCGGAAACGGTAATCATCGTGGCAGATGAGGAAAGCGATGATGAGAATGCCGTGATTATTAAAAATATGGCAAAAGCTATCACAGGCGTAGACTCGGAAGTTGAAGCAATTTTTGATCCGGTATCGGGTGCATTAACTGTGGAGGATTGGCAACTTCTGGCTAAGGATTGGACACACCCGAATCCTGCGGTCGGAACGGCCGATGTATTCTTCGCTACTTATAGCTCACCTGCGATTATATTCGCGGTTACATCGCCGGGTAACATCGGTCCTTCCAATGATATATGGGGCTATTACTTAGCGAGAGGTACTACGAATGTCGGTGCGGTGAGATGGTATGATTCCAGTTCTGTCTGGGTACGTACTTCAACAGCAACAACATCGGCAGCTATTCCTACTCCATTTGGTGTGAAGGAGATGCCTTCGTTGAAGATTGAAAGTATGCGTAAGAAGTAGATTATTGCTTGAAATTTAAATAACTACATAGAAAGGGCGTTCATTCACAGAACGCCCTTTCGTGTATAAAATTTGCGGGGATTAAGAATTTATCTTATTTTTGTGAGATACAGCGATATTATTTACTGTCCGGGGATGAAAACTATTCAAACCCGAAAAAAATTTTTGCGTATGAAAAAAATAACAATTTCCCTGATTACCTTGTTATGTGTACTAACAATAAGTGCACAGGACATTACTACCATGTGGCCCTATAAATATCCCGATTTCCGTGATGGAACGGTCTATTTTAAAAGCCGGCAGACTTTGTCTGCTCCTGTTAATGTGCATTTGCTCAAAAGTTCATTGCACTATCTGGATAAAGAGGAAATAAAAGAGGTAACCACCTCCGATATCGTACTGGTACAAATTGACAACGACAGCTACTTTATGCGTAATAACCAATTGATATATGTAATCGCAGGAGATAGTCTGGCTTTTCTGGGTGAAACTATACTGGCAGATTTCGGTACCTTACGGGATATTGGTGGCGCTTATGGCTCATCGGCTAACGTACAGGCAACCAATCAACTTACCTCTATAGATATCGGTGGTATTACAATTACCAATCATATGGAATTGAAAAGTAAAAAAGATGGAGGTACGCTTCTCCCACTCGCCCGAAAATATTATATTGTAACTTCAGAGAAGATCTATCCTGCAACCCGTAAAGGTATTGAATCGGAGTTATCGGGAAGTGAAAAGGAGGCATTTAAACAATTTGTCAAACAACATAAGATTAATTGGAAACGTCAGGAATCGTTGATAACGCTGTTGGAGTTTTTTAAAAACTGAATAAATGAAAAGAAATTTCTTGTTTTTAATCCTCTTGTCGTTTGTGGCTTGTACAAACGAGATTGTGTTGCAGGATGAAAAAGAAGCGGCCGGGGAACCGCAACAGATTATAGAACAATTGTATGAAGAGGGATATGTGCGAATTCTCGTTTCTGAAGACCTTTCTGATAAAATGGAAACAACAGCCCGTAGCGGAGGATTGCGCTCGGCTGCTATGGCCGCTGATGATATAGTCTCACAAGTTAAAATCCGCTCGATGGAACGTACTTTCCCTTATGCAGGACGTTTCGAGGAACGTACCCGTAAAGCTGGCTTGCATCTCTGGTATGATGTGATATTCGATACCGAAGTGCCTATTCATGAGGCAAAACAGAATTTATCTGCTGTAAGAGGTGTCAGAAAAGTGGAGTACAGGCCGGTGGCGGCACGCTATTGGGATGATAGCGTGGTGGAATACACTAACCAGATAGCACAGGGCATAGTGGGAACCCGGGCGACAACCTTTAATGATCCCCAACTAAATAAACAATGGCATTATCAAAATGACGGATCATTGGGAGGCAATTTTCGCAAAGGAGCCGATATAAATCTGTTCAATGCATGGGATTATACTACCGGTAGTCCGGAAGTGATTGTCGCCGTGATCGATGGAGGTGTCGACTACACCCATGAGGACCTTGCCGCCAATATGTGGGTGAATTCCGCGGAGAAAAACGGCACATCGTCGCTGGATGATGACAAGAACGGATATATTGATGATATCCATGGTTACAATTTTGTGTCCAATATAGGAAAATTAGTACCACATAATCACGGTACACACGTCGCAGGTACGGTGGCAGCGGTCAGCAATAACGGCAAGGGAGTGGCCGGAATAGCAGGAGGAAATGGACAAAATAATACCGGCGTGCGTATCATGTCGTGCCAGATTTTTGTGAACGATGATGACCCTTATGCCGGTAGTACCGGGCGTAAAGGGGCGTCAGCAATTAAATACGCTGCCGATAATGGCGCCGTCGTCTGTCAGAACAGTTGGGGTTATCCCACCCTTACTGAGACACCGGCTTCTGATAAGGCCGCAATTGATTATTTTATCACTTACGCCGGGATTGACGAGAATGGACAGCAAACAGGCCCCATGCGTGGCGGTATCGTGATTTTTGCCGCGGGAAACGAAAACAGGACGGCGGCGGCACCCGGAAACTATGAAAAGGTGGTTGCGGTTTCTTCCATCGCTCCTGATTTTAGAAAAGCATACTATTCCAATTTTGGTAATTGGGTAGACCTGGCAGCACCGGGAGGTGATGTGCAGAGTTTTGGTAACACCGGGACGGTGCTCAGTACAATTGTCAATGGGTATGGCTATATGCAGGGCACTTCGATGGCTTGCCCGCATGTCTCAGGAGTAGCTGCCTTGGTCTTGTCACATTTCAAACGTTCCGGTTATAATCCTGATATGTTACGTGCACGCTTGGAGAGTAGCGCCACTAATATCGACGATTACAACTCGAGTTACCGGGGAAGGCTCGGAAAATTGGTGAATGCCCATGCAGCGCTTGCCGGAGGAAGTACAACGCCTCCAAATAGTGTAGGAACAGTCACAGGGAGTGTCAAATCGAATATCGTCACCCTCAAGTGGGCTGTGCCCCGTGATCCCGATGATACTAAAGCTTCAGGATTTAATGTCTATTATCGTAAAACGCCATTGACCGGACTGAATGTGAACAATCCGCCTGCCGATGTGATGATCAGGAGCTTCTCTACAGGAAATCATGATGTAGGAGAGACTTTTGAGGCTGAAATAAAAGGCCTTGATTTTGAGACAAGGTATTATTTCGTGGTGAATGCCTTTGACTTTTCCGGTAATTTTTCTCCTCTCTCGGCACAGGTGAGCCAGACAACTTTATCGAATAGCTTACCCTCTATTACTATAGTTGATAGTGTGGATGTAAAGATGAAACCTCATCAGAACGTGATCCTGCGTTTCTCCGGGAATGATCCGGATGGACATGAGCTATTCTGGGATTTAAAATCTTCACTCGCCGGTGTTGCCCTTGTGGATATGGGCGATAACACTGCTCAGGTTACCATTACGGGGGTACAGGCGCAAGTAGGAGAAAACAGGCTGGAACTTGTCCTGAGTGATGAATACGGAGCTTCAGTGACCCAGGAAATCAAATTCGAAGTACAACCGAACAGAGCACCGGTGATCGTGCAATCTATGGACGATTTTCATATAGGTGCCTTGAATAAGGAGATTTCATTGTCGATTGCCGATTACTTTAAGGATGAGGACAACGAACTCCTGCGGTATACCTTTACCAATACGGCTCCGCATATTGTCAACGTAAACGAGAATATGGGGCAATTATATATTGTGTCAATTGCTTACGGACTGGCTGATATAACGGTGACGGCAACCGATGCCGTGGGATTGTCAGTATCACAACAGTTCAAAGTGCTGGTGAGAGATAGCCGGCAGGAAATAGATGTTTATCCCAATCCTGTAAAGGACTTTGTCTGGCTACGAACGGGTGAGGATCAACGTTGCTCCGTAGCGGTTATCAATAACGCGGGAGTGAAAATGTTTGAGGGTGAGTTGGATATCTCTCCATTCTCCCCGGCAAAAATCGACATGTCAACATTCAGTGGGGGTGCCTATGCCGTGATTATTAAATATGGGAATAAGGAAATCAAAAAACAGATAATCAAATTATGAAAAAGCGATACTTAGGCACTGTCACACTCCTGACGTGTATGATAGGACTCTCTTACGGACAGACCGCTTCCTTTCTGAATTCCTTTTCAGATGCCCGTACGGCCGGGATGGGAAATGCCGGTTATGTCTTGTCTTCCCCTTTTGCTGTACATCATAATATAGCGGCAATGATGCCCAAAAGTGGCCCGTCGGCAGGAGTGGGACTTTCAGGAGTATTCTGGCAACCCAATGCTATAAACAGTACGATTTTTAATGTCTCCGGATACACGAAATTTAAAAATTTCGGTTTTGCAGTAGGATTTCGTAATAACTCTTTAGGTGCCATAGAAGAAATGGATGACCAGGGAAATGCAGGTGCATCATTTTCTCCCTCCGAATATGCGTTGGAGGTGGGGGTAGGTTATAACGTTAGCGCTGATATCTCTTTGGGGGCAACTATGCGACAGATCGGATCGAATATATATAAAGATAATAAGGGATCTGCTGTTGCCGCTGATATAGCATTGTTGTATCATAGTGCCGATTTGACGTTGGGATTAGGCCTTACCAATCTGGGATCAAAAATTGACTACGGTAGAGGATCATATAGTCTGCCTTCACGTTTTCGCACGGGAGCAGCTTATCAATTCCTTTCAAAAGATAAGCACGCCTTAAAAGGTGTTGCAGATGCGGCCTATCAATTCACGCCTGATCACAGTGGTGTTGCTGCCGGATTAGGAGCTGAATATAACTATAATAATATGCTCTCAATGAGGACCGGCTATCATTTCGAAGGAGAAAAGGTAGGCGACTCTTACGCCACCTTGGGTGGTGGTGTATATTTCTCCGGGTTCTCTTTTGATATAGCCTATATGATTGGTGGCAGTAACAGCTATATGGGGCAGACGATGATCTTCTCCCTCAAATGGACAAAATAAGTCGTCGTCTTGAGTCTTGAGTCTTGTGTCTAAAAATCTTATAATATGAAACGAATTATTATTTTATTGATTGCTTTTGGTTTTTTGCTGAATGGTTATTCGCAAAATTTTACCAGCTATCAGCTCGAAAATGGACTGACCATTTATCTATGGCCTGATAAGAATCAACCCGACGTTACTGGCGTGATAGCAGTGCGTGCAGGTTCTATCGACGAACCTTTGGAATATACCGGATTGGCACACTATCTGGAACATGTGCTCTTCAAAGGAACAGAAAAAATTGGTGCTCTCGATTGGGAGAAAGAAAAAACTCATTATGAGAAGATTATTCAATTCTACGATGAATATGCTGCGACAACGGATGCTGCTAAGCGGAAGGACTTAGAGAAGAAAATCAATGAAGAATCGATTGCGGCGGCACAGTATGCTTATACAAGCGAATTCTCTAATTTAGTGGAAGGTATGGGAGGCGAAGGACTCAATGCAGGCACTTCATACGATATGACTTATTATTATAACAATTTTCCTTCGTTTCAAATAGAAAAATGGTTAGACTTGTATTCCGAACGTTTTATTAATCCGGTTTTCCGTTCATTCCAGGCAGAATTGGAAAATGTATTCGAAGAGTATAATATGTATCAGGATAATAATAACACACATATCAGCCAGTTCCTGTTCTCTCATCTATATAAAGGACATCCCTATGAACGTGATATTATCGGTTCTCCCGAGCATTTGAAAAATCCGCGCTTGAGTAAACTTATCGAATTCTATAATACATGGTATGTACCGAATAATATGGCGTTGATCCTGGTGGGAAATTTTGATCCGGAGACGGCAAAACCATTGATCGAACAGAAGTTTGGGAGGTTGGTGGCTAAAACGACTCCCGAACGCCCTTCCTATCCGGAGACCAGCTTTTCGGGAAATCCGGCTTATTCCGCTAAATTGGGCTATTCTCCGATGGCTGTCTGGGGATTTAAAGGGGTCCCGGTGGGACATCCCGATGAGATAGTGCTCGAATTTTGTGCGAGCCTTCTTTCAAACTCGATGAGGACCGGATTACTTGACAAGATAACTCTCGACGGTGAAGTACAATTTGCCGGTGCAAGCCTCGACTCGAGAAGAGACCAAGGGCGCTTTATCATTCAAGCGGTACCTTACTACGACTCGAATCAGCGTAAATACGACTCGAATAAGACTGTACAAAAGAGAGTGATGCAGGAGGTCGATAAACTGAAAACGGGCGCTATCGAAGATTGGTTGATTGAGTCGGTGAGGAACAGTGAATTGAGGGAATTCGAGTTGATGCTGGAATCTCCTTCCAGTAAGGTAGGGCTTTTGCGTACTATCTTCTCCTACAACCTTCCTCAAGACTATTTTGCCAAATTTCCCGAGAGGATCAAAGCCATTACAAAAACCGATATCCAGCAGGCTATTAAAAAATATATCGATACGGACCATTTGACGATATCCATTGAAGAGGGAACACCGAAGAAGAATAAACTGAAGAAACCGGATATCAAGCCGATCGAACAACCCAAGGGTAAGGCATCTGAGTATGCCGCTTATTTGAAGAGTATTCCTGTCGACCCGGTGAAAGAGGTGTATAATAATTTTTCCGATGTGACCGTCGTCAATATGTATAATAGAGTTACATTACACCATTCTGTAAATCCCCTGAATGATTACTTTTCTCTCACATTGAAATATGGTATTGGTACAAAGCAGATGCCGAAATTGGAATACGCGGTGGATCTGATGAACTCGGCCGGTGTGATGCCCGACAAGGATGCTCAAACGGTACGTCGTGAATTCAGTGAACTGAATGCTACCTGTAACTATAGGGTAACCGACGACTATCTCTATATTAACCTGGTGGGATCGGAAGCCAATCTGGAAGATATATGCCGGTTGATGACCCTTCAGACATTAATGCCCAAACTCGATGAGAAGCAGTTGAACCGTGTGATTGGTAGTGACATTTCTACCCGGTTGATGTTCGAGAAGAAGAGCGCAGACATGCTGGGAAGTGCCTTAATGGAGTATGTATTGTATCAGGATCAATCCGATTATATCGATCGACTGAAGCTGGAAGAAATCTACTACCTTACCATCAGTGAGCTTACCGGAGAAATAGTACGTGCTACGGACTATGAATTAGATATTCACTATGTGGGTAAGAAGCCGGTCGAAGAGGTTGCAGAATTATTAAAAGCGAACCTTCCATTGAAAGAGGGGGTGAAACCAAGTCAGTCCCCCCTGGTACAGGATCGCGTAAAGTATGACCAGCAGACCATCTTCTTCCTGCCCAATTCCGATGCGCAACAGGCTAAAATCTATTTTTATGTTGAAGGATTTGATTATACGATCAATGATCAGGTGAGTATTGATGCATTCAACCAATACTTTAGCGGTGGATTTAACGGTCTGGTGATGGAGGAAATCCGGGAGAACAATGCAATGGCCTACACCTCCTACGGATATCTCTCTACGCCTCCCCTCCAGCGCAAGAATACCTATTTCCTGGGATATATAGGCACACAATCGGATAAGGTGGCAGACGCCATCGATTTATATATGAAACTATTGACTGATATGCCATTATACCCGGAACGGATAGACAATATTAAAACCTATCTGAAGCAGAGTGCCCTGACGGATAAACCTACCTTCCGCCAAAAAAGTCAACGTTTCGCCGGCTGGCGAAAACTGGGTTATCCTGTAGATCCCGCACAAATCCACATGCAGAAAATAGACAACCTCACTTTTGATCAGATTAAAAATTTCTACGAACAGAAGATTAAGGGAAAACCGATTACGATTGTCATTATGGGGGATCAAAAACTGATTAACACCAATCAAATAGAACAGAATCACGGGAAAATAACACGTTTAAGTGCGAATCGGTTATTCAGCAAAGAGCAATAAAAATTATTTTAGTGTGTTTTCATCGATGTCGATTTTGATATAAAGCGATATTCGCTTCATTTGTGAAGATTTCAGCCGGGGAACGGATAAGGTATAGCTTTGTTACGTTCTCCGGCTTTACTGTTTATTTTTGCCGGTCGAGCTTCATGGCTGCCGGGGTGAGGAAAGCGGCAATCCCGGTTATTAATATCACTGCTCCTGATAGGATAAACGATGCAGTGAGACCTAAACCATCGGCCAGAAAGCCTATGCCTATTAATCCCACCATGGCAGGGATAAGGCTCACAGTGTAAAACATGGAGAATACCCTGCCGAGAGCCGCCGGATCTATCTTGGTTTGTATAAGTCCGGTGAATGCCGAATTGTAAACTGAGCCGGAAACGCCTCCAATGGCTGTCAGTACGGCAAACCATACGAATCCGTCGGGAGACAAAAGGCCGGATAAAAGAAACGTGATTCCACATAATAAATACATCCAGTTTATCAATGCAACACGGTTGACCTTATATACCTTTGCGCCCATGATTGCACCGCCTACCAATGCTCCCACACTCCATATCGCCTCTATAATGCCAGCCTGGAATTCTGTCCCTTGGAAATAATCCAGAGTCATCAGAGGAAATAAAACGCTAATGGGAATAATAAAGAACATTACAGATACATCGTATAGGAAAACCCAACTTAACCCCCTGTTTCTGAGTATAATCATGGCTCCCTCTTTCATCTCCTTCAAGATATGCCTTTCTCTGCCCACTTCATTATCAGGATTAGGTATATGTACGAAAAACAGCGAGGTGACAGCCATCAGAGCCCCAGCTACGTCGAACAGCAATACATACTCTATATCCCATATTGTTATCAACATGGCTCCAAGCGCCGGCCCTGCGATCTGGCTGACGGAAGCGATGATCTGATTTACTCCTGCTATACGTGTCAACTGATCTGTAGGAGCCAGCAAAGGAACAGAAGCCTGCATCGCCGGCATATGGAATGCGGACCCTATAGAACGTAAGCCCAATAAACCGAATATGTGCCATATCCGGGCAATGTCAAGCCAGAAAAGAAAAGCCAATGCCAATGTGCATAATGCGATAAATGAGTCGGCAAACATCATGATCCGTTTACGATTCCAACGGTCAATCAAAGCACCTGAAAAAGGTCCTATAATCGTTTGAGGCAGCATGGCGGCAAATGCTGCCCAGGCCAGCATCTCTGCAGAACCGGTCTGAAGGCTGATCCAAATAATGATAGCGAAATTGACAAGGCTGCTGGTAAGGATGGAGAAAAACTGACCACTCCAGATTATTGCAAAGGCTCTCTTCCAATTATTATTATTCATGCTGCATGCTGCTTAAAACCATAATTTAAATGAATGGTAGTGCTATAACGGCACAAAAGTAATAACTGTTTATCGATTGACAGAATTTAGGGAAAAAATATCGGTTAATTGAGTTTTTTTACCTTTTATGTAGCTGCTTTTTCCAGAAATGAGAAGGAAAAATAATGAGACAGAAGTTATAAAATTCGGACATTACAGAAATAAATTCTTATATTTGTATTCATTATTATAGTTGAGGTTATAAATCGATGTGGCGGTTGTTTATTTTTTGGCTGTCTCTGTTCTTTCTTGTCTCCTGTATTTCGTGTAATGACAAGGATGATGAACGTGTGTACCAGAGGTTATCACAATGGGATAGTATGGTTGACAGTATGCCACAACGAGTCACAGATAGTCTTTTGAATATTGAATATGAGAATCTTAGTCGTCCCTTTAAAGCTTATTATGGACTGCTCAAAGTAATCTCGGATGATAAGACTTATGTCAATTTTACCAGCGACTCTCTGATCAATTCTGTTAGCGACTACTATCGTATCCATGATCCAAAAAACCGGAATTATATACGTGCACTGGCTTATCAGGGTATTGTGCGTACCCGTATGGGTGTGAGGGATAGTACGGTGTATGACCCTCTCAGAGAAGCTGGTAAACTGCTGCTTGCCATGCCTGATCCCGATCCCTCACTTGGATACCTGATCAATTACTTTCTCGGTAATATTAACTATAATAGCCGGAATTACACGTCGGCAGATGAGTACTTCCGCCGAACACTCAATTATGCACGCCATGAAAAGGATTCCATCCATCTGTTTGACACTTATCTGGCACTTTATTGGAATGAAATGGAACAAAAAAAGATTGAGAAGGGCCGATTATTCCTCGATACCCTTGCTACTTTTTATAACCGGCTGCCCGGGAAAGATTATTTTATACTGAACGCCCAATCCATCTATTTCGATGTGACGGGTGAACCGGAAAAAGCGCTCGAACGGGAAAAAACCAAATTACTTTTATACATAAATCAAGAGGAAAATATAGAATTATCAAGAGTCTATTATAATATATCGAACAGGTATGTAGGCCTTCAACAGTTGGATAGCGCCATGCTATACGCACAGATGGCGATAGATTGTATTCAGGATCAATCCTTCATGCAGAACTACCTTTATTATCATAATGTGGCCAATATTGCCGAAAAACAAGGTGATTTCGAACTATCTAACAAATACCTCAAAAGCGCCTTCGAATTGCATAATCAATCGATTAGTGACCGTCTGGATACACAAATTGCAGAACTGGAAAAGAGATACGATCTCACGGAAGCTGAAAATGAGGTTCTTAGGGCTCGTCAACAAAACCTGCGTATTGTTATCGCTACACTGATTCTGGTAATTGTGCTTGTCTTTATCCTGATGTATGCCTGGAAGGTGAGGAGAACTGCCAAGTTGAAACTGCTTCAAGCTGAATATACAATGCAACAACAGGAATTGCAAGCTAAAATTTTGAGGGAAGAAGCGGGTAAACGTAAATGGTTGTTACAACTCTATAGTCATATCTCGGGACGATTGGCTTTTCTGCAAGGGGAATTTGAAGCTCTTACCCAACGCTATATCTCTTCCCATCCGAAAGTCTATCGGGATATGGAACAAATTTTGAAAAATACCAATACCGATTTGAAAGATATTACCAAAGTTATCGCTACGGATGATGAAACTTTCTTCGCATATACCCAATTAAAAGATGAAGAGGGAATATTCAATGCAACCGAAAAAATGTTGCTGATGTTGCTGGCATGTGATGCCGACAACCGACAATTGGCCACTTTCATGAATACCAGTTTAGAGAGTATCAGGGTGAGAAAATCACAACTTAAGAGGAAAATGCAGGAAAAAAACCTGGATACGAACCTGTTCCATGAATAAATCGCCGTTAAACTGGATGTGTTAAATGTATTGATTTTGAGTGTTTTATGCTCTTTTTTGCCGTTAAAATACAGATGAGGTATTGTTTTTTGTGTCTTTCCTCTATTACTTTGTGTCTATAATTTACAATTATTTTATAAAGCAACTCGGTAAGAATTTATCATTTAAAAAAATAATTTTTATGAAAAAGACAGTTTGGATACTTTTAGTAGCAGTGTGCGGTACATTTCTGAATTTGAGCGTGAGTAATGCTCAAGACATGCTTCAGGATAAAATTAATTTAAGTCGTGAAGGGGGGACCACCCGTCGCCCAGCAGGAGCAGCAATGCAAACTATGAGCCGTGTATTGGCAGATCAACCAATAGAAGCAGCTGTGGAGGCTTATGTCTCACAACAGGTAGTAACCATATCGGTACAGAATTATCGCGGGGAAGCATGGATTGAGATTGTCGGGCCGAGAGGAGTATTAAAACAAACTTATACAGACGTACGTGATATGGGCTTCGAGGCAGTGAATCTTTCCGGGCTTGATTCAGGAGAATACACTATACGTGTAACGCTTGGAACGGAAGTATATACAGGAGAGTTTAAAAAGTGATCTTATGAATGTTAATGCAAGAATAAACAGAGAAGACGTACGCAAATATTTGCTGACGGATGTGTCATCGTGTACCTTTACTTTCTCCGACGGATTAAAGAGTAGGATGACTCCATCTCCCGAAAGTGAGATAGTAATGGTAAAGTTGATCCCAAGGACTTCAAAGTCGAAACATTTCGAGGATAGCGTGTTGAGGAACTACTCAGCGGCAAAGAATATGAATGAGCTGGCAAGGTCATGTAAATATGACTGCTTAAGAACGTTCACGCGCCACTTTAAGAAATGTTTCGGGCAAACACCTTATCAATGGATGCTTGACCGTAAAATGGAGGAAATACAGTCTTTGGTATTCAATTCGGATATCAGTATTACTGAGATATCAAGGATGTATGACTTCAAAAGCGTATCGCATTTAGTGAACGCCTATAGTAAGAGATTTGGTATTTCACCGCATAAAAGCAGATTATCGAATGCTATCTGACTCTACCCTTTGATAATAAATAGGCACAATCTTCGTAATTGTTTTCGATTACTATTTCTTTGTGTGACGGTGAAATTGAAAAAGCGCTACTCGTGAGAGAGCGCTTTTTATTTTTGTAATGAATGAGTCGATTAAATCCATCGCATATATGCGAAATCCATCCTGTGAGGAAGATCGGGATTCTTCGGATATACCCTCAATCCATACTGATGTGTGCCCGGATCATTCAATGCTTTGCGTGATTCGAAATAGAGCAGTGATCCTTCGGTCTTGACCAGATCGAATTCGTATGACTCAACAAACTGCGGCTCCTTGATCATCGTATCGTGATCCACAACCACACATTCCACACCCAAATCGCATGTCAACCCTTTCCTGTCAATCACAATCTGTGCATAAAGTTCTTTGTTCCCGTTGAGATTTGCCTTCTGGTTGGGATTGAACTCTAATTTAACCACTTCGAACTGATCCCACTTCGAAGCTGTATCCATCTTCCATCTCACGATCTCTCTTACTTTTGCGTAATTGTCCTTGTGAAGCAGATGAGAACGCTTAGCCAGTTTATTGTAGAAACGGTCGAAATAGTCGTCCATCATACGTTTGGTTGTAAAATGGGGAGCTATCCCGGCCATTGACTTCTTGATGTATTGGATCCATTCGTGGGAGAAACCGTTACTATTATATGCATAATAAAGGGGTACAATCTCGTTTTCAAGCAGAGAATAGATTGTGGATGCGTCCAGTTCATCCTGGTAGACATGGTTGTCGTAAGTCCGTTCGTCGGTCAACGCCCAACCCGCACCTTCTTTGTAGCCTTCATACCACCAACCGTCGAGTACAGAAAGGTTCAGTACACCGTTCATTTCCGCTTTCTCGCCGGATGTTCCCGATGCTTCCTGTGCACGGGTAGGAGTGTTCAACCAGATATCCACGCCTGAAACCAGCCGCTTTGCCAACCGCATATCGTAATTTTCAAGGAAGATGATCTTGCCGAGAAATTCAGGACGACGGGATATTTCTACAATCTGCTTGATCAGTCCCTGTCCACCTCCGTCGGCCGGATGAGCTTTCCCTGCAAAAATAAACTGTACAGGATATTTCGGGTTATTCACGATCCTTGAAAGACGGTCGAGATCGGTAAACAGCAAATGCGCGCGCTTGTAAGTGGCAAAACGACGCGAGAAACCAATCAGCAATGCATTGGGATTGACCTCTTCCAGCATATTCATGATCCTTGAAGGGGCTGCCTGGTTTTTAAGCCATCCTTCTTTGAATTCAACCTGTATATAGTCAACCAGTTTCTTTTTTAAGTGCATCCGGAGCTTCCATAATTCATCGTCACTCACGTTATAGATATTTTTCCAGATTTCCGGATTAGACTGATCATTATAAAATGTCTCACCGAAATATTTTTCATAGAGCGCCTTTACGGAAGAAGTCGCCCAACTGGGCAAATGAACGCCATTGGTCACATAACCTACATGAAGCTCTTCCGGAAAATAACCTTTCCATAGAGGCTGAAACATTTGTTGCGAGACGGTACCATGAAGTTTGCTGACTCCGTTGGCTTCCTGCGCTGTGTTGAGTGCGAATACACTCATGGAGAACTTTTCATGCGATCCGGGATTGTCTCGTCCCATATCCATGAATTGCTGCCATGGAATACCGATACTTTGTATCATAGGCATCATGTATTTGGTAATGAGCTGCTCATCGAAATAATCATGACTTGCCGGTACCGGTGTATGAACTGTATAAAGTGATGATGCACGTATAACTTCTAAAGCTTCCTGGAATGATAATCCTTCTTCCAGCACATAATCACGCAATCGTTGAATATTGATGAAGGCTGCATGTCCTTCATTCATGTGATATACATCTTTCCGGATACCCAGTTTCTTTAGTAGCAATATACCTCCTATACCCAGTAAAAACTCCTGTTTCATGCGGTTTTCCCAGTCCCCACCATATAACTGGTGGGTGATGGGGCGGTCATACCCGCTGTTATATTCCAGATCGGTATCCATCAGATAGAGGTTGATACGTCCCACGGCTACCTTCCATACATGTGAATAGATCGGGCGGTCGTGAAAAGGTACTTCCAGTATCATGGGGGAGCCATCCTCATTCATCACTTGCGTAATGGGGAGATTACCGAAGTTCTGCGCTTCGTAGTTGGCTATCTGTTGCCCATCGATAGATAGGGTCTGCGTGAAGTAACCGTAGCGGTAAAGAAATCCTACTGCGGTCATATCCACATTACTGTCACTGGCTTCCTTCAGGTAATCCCCTGCAAGGATACCCAAACCACCAGAATAAATCTTCAATACATGCGAGAGTCCGTATTCCATACTGAAGTAGGCCACGCTCGGGCGTTCACTATTGTGTGGAATACTCATATAATGATTGAAACTCTTATAGACACGTTGAATTCGTTCCATGAGCTCTTTGTTCTCCAATGCACTCTCTATGGCTTCAGAGCGGAGGTTTTGTAACAAAACAACCGGATTCTTCCCGCTTTTTTCCCACTCCTGTGGGTCTAAAATCTCTAAGATGGCTTTTGCCTCTTCATTCCATACCCACCATAAGTTATGGGCAATTTCCTCCAACGGACGTAATTGGTCAGGCAATTCTGCACGTACGTGAATATCTTTCCAGATAGGAGTGTTTGTATGACTTGATTGAATAATCATTGTTATTATTTTTTTCTTTTATATCTATTGTAATGTGTAATGAATCAATAAAAAGTGGCAAGTATAACGTTTTATTCTGCTTTAAGTTTATAAGGAAGTGATAATCGGACAAAGGAGTTGTGCAACGCTTTGCTATAGGCTTCCTGATAATAGCGGATAAAATGTGCCCAGTCTGCCCAGTCTGCCAGGGCAGATGCACTTTGCTTTAACAGCTTGATTTGTTCCTTGCTTCTCAGTGAGAGCTCGTGTATAAGAGTTGCAATTTCTTCTGCTACTTCGGTATAATTTTTATCATTGCGGTAGATAACCTCAATTCCATCGCTTATCCCTTCTTTCCTGTCACCCTCCTTTTTAGCCCATACACCAAATCCCGCCAGAGTTGTGGTGATGGTAGGGACTGAGAATGCTACGCTCTCGTGCGGAGTATATCCCCATGGTTCGTAATAGGAGGGGAAAACCGACAGATCGAAACCAATCAAAAGATCATAGTAAGGGAGATTGAATATACCGTCGTCACCATTCAGATAGGAAGGTACAAAGATAATTTTTACCCTCTCTTTTTCAGCGTTGCAAAATCCCAAATGCCTGATCTGGTTCATCACCATATCGTGTTGTGGATCTACCAGTTCGTGGGTGATAAAAGGGCATTCGGGTGAGACGTGTAAACCGGAAGAATTGCCGGAGGAGAGACTTCCACTTTCCGTGGAATTATCCTCTGCCAGCCATGCCTGAAGGTCCTTCCGCGGCCCTTTTACCCAGCCGGGTACCATGATAAAGGCAATCACATCTTTTGTCAGTTCCGGCATTTTCCGAAGAAGATGCATGGCATCGATAAAAACATCGATACCTTTGTTCTTATATTCATACCGGCCGCTGGTCGCAATCAGCAACGCATCAGGGTGAATAGCATGTCCCACCACCTTTTCTGCTACATGGAGCAGCGTCTTCCGGGCCTTTTTCCTTGCCCGGCTGTGATATGGCCCTTTGGGTATGAAATCCTTTTCGAAACCGTTGGGTGTCACTATATCGGGCTGTCGTTGTAAGAGTTGTGTACATTCCGCGGCAGTGATATCACTCACGGTAGTGAAGCAATCGACATTCAGGGCGGCTTTCTTCTCGATGGAATGTTTCGCAGCCATGTTCAATTGACGCGCCATCTGATCACCGTTATATCCCTGCAGATGATCATACAACGGGAGATTGTTCCCAGCAATCGAGCGACCAATGGAGGTGGCATGGGTAGTGAAGAGCGTGGCTATCTTAGGCACATGCTTCTTGATATAAAGTGCTGCCGCTCCTGTCATCCATTCGTTGAAATGGGCGACCACATTCTCCGCTTCCAGATGATGGAATCGGTAAAAACTCTCGATGACGATACCTGTAGCATATGCGAACAGGGTTGCTTCATGATAATCACCATAGGCGGCAATCGAATCTACACCATAATCCATCCACATTTCAGCGTAGATATCGTTCTGTTTCTCGAAAAATGCATCGAACTTCACCAGAAAGACAATCGGATCTCCGGGTATTTTCCACCGTCCAATACGAATCGGAAGGTGCTGATTGCGTGAAGCAAATTCACGCCATGACGAAAAAAGGGTTTTTTCCTCTTTGAACCAGGGACTCCCCTGTTCACCCCATATATCTGGGCCAATAAAAAATATCCGGTCCTTATAAGTTTTCTGTAGAATATTGGCCCGAGTGGATAAGACGGTATAAATACCGCCCACTTTGTTGCATACTTCCCAACTGGCCTCGAAGAGGTAATCAGGTGTATGCCTGGCATCTATCTCCATATGTGATTATTTTCTTGTCTCAGGGTGACAAAGATACTAAAAAAAATGGCTTATCTTTGTAACTTTCTTCTGAATGGTTGAAACTATTGATATTACCCAATTACAGCGGTTGATTGGAAAGCATCCCAACCTGGCGGCAGCAGGCTCACTACTGAAAGCTATACATGTTTTATCGGTAACGGGTTTGCACGGGTCGTCGAGTGCTTTGTTCGCTGGGGAATTATTCCACAAACAACCGCAAACATTCCTTTATATTTTAAATGATGCAGAAACCGCCGGTTATTTCTATCACGATCTGACACAGATGATGGGGACGGCCGATGTGCTATTTTTTCCCTCGGCTTATAAACGGGCGGCTAAGTACGGGCAATTGGACAAGGCGAACGAAGTGCTCCGTGCAGGCGTGTTGAGTCGTCTGCAGGACGGTTCCGGACCTGTGATTATTGTCAGTTATCCCGATGCACTGGCAGAAAAAACCGTTTCCCGTGAGGAATTGGCAGAGAATACCCTGAAGGTGTCGGTAGGTGACCGTATCGACAGTGCTTTTGTAAGTGAAGTGCTCGATAGTCAAGGATTTCTGATAGCCGATTATGTATATGAACCGGGACAGTATGCCGTGCGGGGAAGTATCCTCGATGTGTTCTCTTTCTCCAGCGAATATCCATACCGAATCGATTTCTTCGGTGATGAAGTGGAAACTATTCGTAATTTCGACTTGGAGACCCAGTTGTCCAAAGAGAAGTTTAATGAAATCCGTATCGTACCCGAATTCGGACAAAATGCATCTAAAGCGGCTTCCCTCTTTGGTCTGCTTCCCGGTGACTCGATCATCGGGATGGAGGATATGCGCTGGATAGTCAGCAGGGTGGAATCGATCAACGAAGATGAACTACATATCGATCCCAAAGATGAGGAATTTGTGAAAGCCGATCTGCTCTCAAGAGAGGTTTTTCTGGAAAATATCGCTTCATTCCGTCAGATACGTTTCGACACGAAGATGCTGGACACCCCTGATGCCGCTATTCACTTTTATACGTCGATGCAACCTTTATACCATAAGAATTTCGATCTTTTGAGTGAATCCCTACATCGGTTTATAGAGGAAGGATATACAATTTATATATTAAGCGACAGCGAAAAACAGCAAAAAAGGCTTTTTCATATTTTTGAAGATCGTAACGACCCTATCCCTTTTGTACCTGTAAACAAAACGTTGCATGAAGGTTTCTCGGATGAGACGCTGAAGATATGTTGCTTCACCGATCATCAGATTTTTGACCGCTTTCATAAATATAGCCTGAAGTCAGACCAGGCGCGCACTGGTAAGATTGCATTGACACTTAAGGAGATCAACCAGCTTCAACAGGGTGATTATGTGGTGCATATGGATCATGGTGTTGGCCGGTTTGCCGGATTGGTACGACTACGCATTGGGGATAAGGTGCAGGAGGTGATCAAGCTTCTTTATAAGAATAATGATGCTGTATTTGTCTCAATCCATTCCCTGCATAAGATATCGAAATACAAAGGAAAGGAAGGGGAGGAGCCGCAACTCAATAAGCTGGGTTCCGGAGCCTGGGAGAAGGTGAAGGAGCGGACCAAGAAGAAGATCAAGGATATTGCCCGCGACCTGATTAAACTCTATGCTCAACGCCAGCAGGAGAAAGGATTTGCTTTTTCGAAGGATACTTATTTGCAGACGGAACTGGAGGCATCGTTCATGTATGAAGATACACCCGACCAAGTGAAAGCGACCCGCGATGTGAAAACTGATATGCAGAATGAGCGCCCTATGGACAGGCTGGTTTGTGGTGATGTGGGTTTCGGCAAGACCGAGATCGCTATTCGTGCTGCCTTTAAAGCGGCTACCGATGGGAAACAGACGGCTGTATTAGTACCTACCACTGTATTAGCCACGCAACACTACCACACTTTCAGCGAGAGGCTCGCCGATTTCCCGGTAAAGGTAGATTACCTGAGTCGTGCACGTACGACTATAGAACAGAAAGAGATACTGCTCCGGCTGAAAGAAGGTAAAATCGATATCCTTATCGGTACCCATCGGTTAGTGGGAAAAGATGTGGAATTTAAAGATCTGGGCCTGTTGATTATTGATGAAGAGCAAAAATTCGGTGTATCAGTCAAGGAGAAGCTCAAACAGCTGAAAGTGAACGTGGACACTCTTACCATGACAGCTACGCCGATACCACGCACATTACAATTCTCGCTGATGGGATCGCGCGACCTCTCCACAATAGGCACACCGCCCCCCAACCGTTATCCGATACAGACAGAGGTGCATACCTTCGATATAGAACTTATTCGCGATGCCATTAATTTTGAGTTGAACCGGAACGGGCAGTTGTTCATAGTAAACAACCGTATCAAGAATATCTATGAACTGGAAGCTCTTATCAAAAGAGAGATGCCTGGAGTGCGTATGGCAGTAGGACACGGGCAGATGGATCCGAAGAATTTAGAAAGTATAATTGCCGATTTTATCAACCATGAACAGGATGTACTGATTGCCACTACCATCATCGAATCAGGTATTGATATGCCCAACGTGAATACCATTATCGTGATGGATGCCCAGAACTTTGGATTGAGCGATCTGCACCAGCTGCGGGGCAGGGTAGGAAGAAGCAATCGCAAGGCTTTCTGCTACCTGCTTGCTCCTCCATTTTATATGCTGAGTAGTGACTCACGCCGGAGATTGCAGGCGATTGAAAACTTTGCAGAACTGGGGAGTGGACTCCATATTGCCATGCAGGATTTGGATATCCGTGGGGCGGGAAATCTGTTGGGGGCAGAACAGAGTGGTTTTATCGCCGACCTGGGGTATGAGACCTACCAGAAAATATTGGCCGAAGCGGTACAGGAACTGCGCAAAGACGAGTTTGCAGAATTATATGATACACAGCAGGCGGAAAGGGTTTTGACTCGGAATTTTGTGGATGATGTACTGGTGGAGAGCGATCTGGAACTGATGTTCCCCGTAAATTATATTCCGAATGATGCAGAACGGGTGGGGATTTACCGGGAGATGGATAATATGGAGTCGGAGACGGAGATCATGGACTTTATGAAACGTCTGGAGGATCGCTTTGGTAAGATCCCTCCGCAGGGTAGGGAACTTATCCGGATCGTGAGACTCCGTCGTATTGCCAAATCGTTGGGTATAGAGAAGGTAGTGCTCAAGAACGGACAGATGACACTCTTCCTGATTTCAGATCCGGAATCACCCTATTATAGCTCGCCGGCATTCGACCAGTTACTGGATTTTGTGCAGAAGCAACCACGTCGCTGCCGCTTACAGGAAAAAGGTAAAAAACGGTCTGTAGTGATAAGCCAGATTGAAACTGTAGAAACGGCGGTCGCCTTGCTGGAAGAGATGGGAAGGCAGGAATGAGTTTACGTACTAATCTACTGTTACACTTTAAAAAAGGTGTAATAATCGATAGGATCAAATGAAGAGGTATACCCGGGAAGAATTCAGATCACAAAATCGTATGGACTGGAAAAATCTTTCACTGTGCGTATTTTTACATCTATCGAGTTAGAAACAAGAGAGTAGGGAATTACACTCCGAGTGAGCCATGCTCCGCCACCGATGACGGAATCGTGTCCTACTACCGTTTTACCACCCAGAATAGTGGCATTGGCATATATCACCACGTTATCTTCCACGGTGGGATGTCGTTTTATATCGGATAATTTCTTTTCCACATATAATGCTCCAAGAGTTACACCTTGATATATCTTTACATTATTGCCGATTTCGGCAGTTTCGCCAATTACGATTCCCGTTCCGTGGTCCATAAACAGGTTCTTGCCTATCTTGGCGGCAGGATGGATGTCGATACCGACCTTTGAATGGGCGTATTCCGAAAATAATCTGGCAATCAGAGGTATTCCCAAACAATGCAGTTCATGTGCTACACGGTGCACACAAAGTGCGTAAAACCCGGGGTAGGTGAGGATTACTTCTTCCAGACTTTTAGCTGCAGGATCGGCTCTCAGATAACACGCCGCATCCTTATAGAGTCGTTCCCGGAGTGAAAGGAATTGCTGAAAAAAAGATTCTGTGATCTCATCAGCCTTCTCCTCACCGATAAGAGAAGTGATGTTGGAGTGTAGTTTTTTGGCTACTATTCTCAGCCCTTCATGCACATTGACCCCTTCCTGACAGTCGCAGATAGGGAACATCAGCGAAATAAGTGCTTCAATGACCTCTTCCAACTCGCACTTGTTGATGGGAATGCGTATGGGTTGCGGATTGAACTGTTGGATGAGCTCCTCAATCTTATCTGTCATAAAGTAGAGTATTTATTGAATATTTCTTATTCTGTCTATCAATTCGTCTCCCAATGCCTTTTTATCTTCGATATGCTGTAATGTGGCTATCACGAAAGGATTTTGATCGAATGCACCACGTACATATTCAAAATCCATGGTCCGATCCTGTATATTTCCATCAGCACCAAAACCCGTTTTAAAAGAGAGGGAGAACTCTTTTTTTGCATCACAGTAAATCATCTCGTCGAGCCCGACCACCGCTTCTTTCCATTTTTTTACAATCGAGATCACATCCGATGTGGTAATCTCATTTCCCTGAATGCCATAAAACGATTGAATCTTATCCCAGGCCCAGGTCCATTCGTTTTCGTAATAGTCTTGATGCAACTTCCTGAATACATGATTGATCTCTTTCAGTCTGGTGATCTCTCCCGATTCTATTTTGCAAAGCAGATCGTCAATCTCTGATTTAGGAGCGATCAATCCAGAGATATCTACCCATTCACCTAACCCCGGTGTTCCTTTGGGATCGAGTCGCTGTCTGATCTCCTCATTATTCTTAAAGTTAATCTTTTCCAGACGCTTGATAATAGAATTCCCAAGAAACTTATGAATAATGATCTCGTAGAGTTGTAATCCTCTTCGCAGTGAAGAATTGGAGATGATACAACTTTGGAAAGTATAGAATTCAGATGTTTCTCCGGCTACAGCCTGGAGGTTTTTCAGAATCTCTATGGCTGCAAATACTTTCTGGATCGTGTAGGGACTGAGGAGATTGAAATTGATACAGTCGAGTTGGTCGGGATCCTTACGGCGGTCTCTCTCCGGCCATTTCTTAGCATCACGGATGGTCCCTACACTCCGCAAATTTACTCCCGGGGCAATATGGGTGCCGTTGTCTTTTTCTACCAGATAGGAAAAAGGGAGATTTGATGTGTCGGCATGTTGATAATGACGTCCCAGGATCAGTGAGAATGGCCCCACTTTAGCAGGCCATAATACGTAGGAGTTACTGGTTGTCTTAGCACCTCGTTCAATAATCCCCTGATGGATAGGTCCCAGTTTGTACATATGATTACTCTGGTTGGATCCTGATCCGGCATTCATAAAAGAGAACATCCCGGCGATGAGCAGGGTTGATTTATGGTGGGTAACAGTATAGGGGCCGGCAAAAAGTGCGCAAGCTTCCCCATTCTCTCCCTGGCAATTGCTAAAAAAGAGAGAATCTGAAGCCGAATAGCCATGATCGATATGGCATGCCTGACCGATAAAGCAGCGAGAAATAATAGAACCTCCGTCGATGGTGGAACCGGAGCAGACAATGAAATCTTCTGCGATTACATTGCGCCCAATATAGATCGGATCATGCTCATTGCTATTGATGCTTCCGTTCTTTAACTTCATTGCGCCGGTTATCTTACAGAAAGCACCTATCCGCACATTCTTGATATAACCGACATTTACGATTTTGCAGTCATGCTCGATAATTCCACGCTCGGATGCATGTTTTTTGCAATAATGATCGATGATTGCCCTCATTCGCTCAATCAGTTTTGGTCGATGGCGATAGAGAGAGTAAATATAGGCAAAATGGGCAGATAACTTGTCGTTGATATGTACTTCTCGTCCCCCGGTTTCGTTCAATACGTTGACCTGAACTCCGTTTCCAAAGGTAGTAAGCCCGTCAACCAGGATCACAT
Organism: Proteiniphilum sp.; assembly: GCF_034927365.1. Taxonomy (GTDB): domain Bacteria; phylum Bacteroidota; class Bacteroidia; order Bacteroidales; family Dysgonomonadaceae; genus Proteiniphilum. Next base: position 165,178 of record NZ_JAYFQD010000003.1, read on the forward strand.
CTATATTCTGAATGAAACAGTTGTCTTCAATGGTATAATTGGCAATGTAGTTCTGCACATTTTCGATCATTACATTATCGCCGATGGTGCAGTTATGGATAACGGCACGATTAATACCGGCATGCTTCTTTAGCCCGCCGGGCAACAGGAATACCTTTTCAAATATGCCGAGTTCGACGTTACCTGAAAAATGACTATCCCTTACATAGCCGGGATTAAAACCTTCCTTTACGCTAACCAGTCCCCAGTCATTGCTACTACATCCATTTCCTGTCAACTGATCAATTTCTGACGGGGTTAAATTTCTATGATTATGCATTGTTCAATGTGCCAATAAGCCAATGAGAAAAATCTGAGACAAAAGAAAAAAACGAGCCCCCTAAGAAAGAGGTCTCGCTTTTCATGTTACTTATTATTCTCTTTGAGTGCGTCAAAAATGAGCTTTTCAAGTTCTTCCGCCAATTCGGGATTGTCTTTGATGGCCGCTTTTGCCGCATCACGTCCCTGACCCAGTTTTGTGTCGTTATAGCTGTACCATGAGCCGCTTTTCTTGATGATTCCAAGATCGGACCCGAGATCAATGATTTCACCTGTACGCGAGATCCCTTCTCCATACATGATGTCGAATTCGGCTTTGCGGAAGGGAGGAGCCAGTTTGTTTTTGACAACCCTTACGCGTGTGGGTTTCCCAATCTGTTCTTCTCCATCCTTGATGGCCGTACCACTACCACGAATATCAAGACGTACCGAGGCGTAGAACTTCAAGGCATTTCCCCCTGTTGTTGTTTCCGGATTGCCGAACATTACCCCGATCTTCTCACGTAATTGATTGATGAAGACGCAGGTGGTGTTGGTCTTACTGATAGCCGAGGTGAGTTTCCTGAGTGCCTGCGACATTAAGCGTGCTTGCAGGCCTACGTTGGAATCGCCCATCTCTCCTTCTATCTCCTTTTTGGGAGTAAGTGCTGCCACCGAGTCGATAACGATAATATCTACCGCTGAGGAACGGATCAACTGCTCTGCAATCTCTAACGCCTCTTCACCACTACTCGGCTGCGAAATAAGTAATTCGTCGGTATTTACACCCAACTTTTCGGCATAAAAACGGTCGAAAGCATGTTCAGCATCTATGAAAGCAGCCACGCCACCCGCTTTTTGTGCTTCGGCAATCGCATGAATGGCAAGAGTGGTCTTTCCCGATGATTCCGGTCCGTAGATCTCGATCACACGTCCACGGGGGTAGCCACCCACTCCCAACGCCACATTCAGGGCAATAGAGCCGGAAGAGATAACAGGCACCTCTTCCACTTTCTCGTCACCCATCATCATGATAGAGCCTTTACCGTAGGTCTTTTCAATCTTGTCCATTGCTGCACGCAGCGCTTTCAATTTTTCACTGTTCTTGTTATCTTTTTCTTCCGCCATATTTTTAGCTATGTTTAATTTTTCTTGTTACTTGTAATATCCGGTTTGTTAGTCCCAGCTGATTCTCATTTTCTCCAATATTTGCCCTGCATGGTTCTTCGTATCCACTTTCTTTCCCTCTATCTTATCCCGGATAATCCCATTTTCATCTATAAGGAATGTTGTGCGTACGATACCCATGTACTTTTTTCCCATCATCGATTTCTGCCGCCACACTCCAAATTCTTCAACCAGTTTTTTATCGCTATCGGCAATCAATGGAAAGGGTAACGAAAACTTATCGATAAATTTTTGGTGTGACTTCTCACTGTCGACATTGACGCCTACGATTTCATATCCCGCTATTCGTAGATCATCGTATCCGTCACGCAGGCTGCATGCCTGGGCCGTACACCCGGGCGTATTGTCTTTCGGATAGAAGTAGAGCGCCAGTTTCCTGCCGCTGAATTGTGCTGCCCTCACCGGTTCCCCATTTTGATCTGTTCCCAATATTTCGGGTATATTATCACCAATTTGTAATGCCATGAATCTTTTGTCAAATTTGATTATTTCTTCAAAGATATAAAAAATAAAGAGATGGTATGGTGGGAAAAGCGTCAAATTTTACACTAAACAGTACATTCCACCGGGAAGTGATGTTACAATATTTTTCACTTCTAACTCCAGTAAAGTCATAAACAGCTCTGATACGGGGATATTAAGCTCGATGGTCAATGTGTTTACATGCATGGAACCTACTTTACGTAGTTTTTCAACGACCAACACCTCCTCTTCCGATAGATTGGTGAAAAGTTTTTGCTGTGCGGTGATAGGTTGTTTTTCTTCTGGCTCCCATCCCATGTGTGAAACAAACTCGTTAAAGCTCTGAAAAAGAATTGCTTTGTTGCCCGATATAAGCCTGTTACATCCGATCGACATCTTATCCCGGATCCGGCCTGGCAGAGCGAAGACCTCTCTGTAATAGGAATTGGCTATGTCGGCGGTAGTAAGTGATCCCCCCTTTTCGCCCGATTCGATGACTATGACCGCATCAGCCATTCCGGCAACAATACGGTTACGCTTTATGAAGTTGTGTTTATCGGGATTGGTATTGCTGGAAAATTCAGTGAGAAGTGCTCCATGTTGCAGCATATCTATGGCTGTCTGCCTGTGCGTTTGTGGATAAATGCGATCCAGTCCGTGTGCCAATACGGCTACGGTGGAGAGGTTATGTTTCAGCGATGCCCGATGGGCACAGATATCGATACCATATGCCAATCCACTGATAACCTGTATGCCGGGGATTCTCTCTGACAACTCTTGAATGAACTCCTTACAGAAATCTTCACCATATCTCGTAGAGTTACGCGTTCCAATAACACTGATGGTTTTCTGATGATTGAAATCGGCATTGCCTTTGGCATAGAGCAGAAGAGGGGCGTCAATACACTGGGTAAGCCTTTGGGGATAACCTTCATCGGTGAAGAAAAGGAGCCGTAGTTTATTCTCCTCCACGAATTCCAACTCTTTCTCCGCTCTTTTCAGTACGGCCGGATCGCGAATTTCATTGATTAACCGCCTTGAAATGCGGGGTATGGCTTCAAGCTTTCTGACATCCTCTTTGAAGATTGTTTCCTCATCGCCGATCACCTGCATCAGCGTACGGGCGTGCATCACTCCTACGCCTTTGATCTGCGTGATCGCTATCCGATATAGGGATTTGTCTGTTTTCATAGAGCCAAGACAAAACTAATGTGATAATTAGTTAATGTGCCAATATGCCAATGTGCCTTGTCCTGATCACCAATCCACCTGTCCACCTCAAATATAGGCTGCGAATGCTTCGTCGAACAGTTCCGGTTGGGACAGTCTGCCGTTCACCAGGTTCACCACTTCAATTTTTGCCTTGGCACACACGGTATTGTCTGACAGACGTATGATTTTCTGATGAAAAATATACTTCACGCCTGATCTTTCTATACGGTGTACCGTGCAATTGAATTCATCCATGCCGAGTAGAGGTGACTTGTAGCGGATTTCCACCTGAGAGACTACCGCATCGATACCCTGAAGATGTAACTCATAAAAGTTGAGTCCCACTTTCTCCAGAAACTCATGTCGTGTTACCTCAAAATAATGCTGATAATTAGCATTGTTTACATGTCCTTGCGCGTCACACTCGTAGTCGCGCACCTTCATCTTGTATGCAAAAACCGGATCCATTATTATTTTTCTCTTGCCAATGTTGAGACCTCTTTCATTATCTGGCTTTTAACCATTCTCTTGCGTTGGCGAAGGCTTCCATCCACGGTGTTATCTCATGCTTGCGATAAGTGTGCGGGTACCAGGCGTTTTGCCATGGGAAGATGGAACGTTCCGGGTGGGGCATCATCGCCAGATGGCGTCCGTCGCGTGAGCATACGGCGGCCGTGGCAAAGTCGGATCCATTGGGATTACCTGGATATTCATCGTAAGAATATTTTGCTGCAATATGCCAATCCGATTCTGATCCTGGCAGGCTGAAACGGCCTTCTCCATGGGCTACCCATACTCCTAGTTTCGTGCCTTCGAGCGCCTTGAGCATCACCGACTCATTCTTGGGTATCTCCAGGCTTACGAAAGTAGATTCAAATTTGTGGGACAGGTTGTGATGCATTTTAGGATGTTTGTCTCCCATTTCAGGGTAAATCAACCCCAATTCCATCAACACCTGACAACCATTACAGATACCGAGACTGAGCGTGTCTTCGCGAGCGAAGAAATTATCCAATGCTCTTTTTGCTTTCTCGTTATATCGGAAACCACCCGCCCATCCTTTGGCGGAACCTAAGACGTCGGAATTAGAGAACCCACCGCAGAAAACGGCAAACTGTATATCCTCCAATGTTTCACGGCCGGAAGTGAGGTCGGTCATATGTACATCCTTTACATCAAAACCGGCCAACCAAAGTGAATAGGCCATCTCCCGTTCACCGTTGGTTCCCTTCTCGCGGATAATGGCAGCAGTAAGCCCCGATCTCCCTTTCCGCTGGGGATTCAGTCCCAAGTCTTCCATCTTTCCGGTGAAAGAGGGATTGAAGTCGAATTGAAGCGGCTGATTTTTGTAGTTCTCAAACCGTTGTGCGGCACAAGTCTCTCCACTCTGTTTCCGGTCGAGCAGATAGGATGTTTTATACCAAACATCACGTAGTTGGTCGATGTCGAACTCCTTGTGGAAGATATCTTTCGAGATCACTAATTTGCGCTCTTCTATCGGGCGAGCGATAATGGCGGCTCCTACACCATAATCCTGCAGGATCTTTTCTACCAGGTGATGATGTTTCACCTGGATAATCACTCCCGGATTTTCGGAGAAGAGTATTTTTATAAGGTCCGCGTGCCGGATCTTGTCGAAACGTGCTTCCAATCCTCCTTGCGGGTTGGCAAAACACATCTCGAGCATCGCAGTAATCATTCCTCCTGCCGAGATATCGTGTCCGGCAAGGATCAATCCTCGGTTCAACAACTCCTGTACGGCGGTGAACGTGTTTTTGAAATATTCGGCATCGGTCACCGTGGGAGCTTCATCTCCGATCTTGCTCATTGTCTGAGCGAAGGTCGATCCTCCCAACTTGAAGGTGTCGAACGAGAAGTCGATATAATAAAGATAAGTACCTCTTATGTAGGCCAGTACGGGTGATACGATTTTGCGGATATTTTTTACTTCAGCGGCGGCGGAGATAATCACTGTGCCGGGTGAATAGACTTTATCATCTCCATATTTCTGGGTCATGGAAAGCGAATCTTTTCCCGTTGGGATATTGATGCCCAGATCGCAAGCAAAGTCGGAGCAGGCTTCTACTGCTTTATAAAGCCGGGTGTCCTCTCCCGGATTGCGGCACGGCCACATCCAGTTGGCGCTCAGGGAGACGGATGCCAACCCATCGGCAAGCGGTGCAAAGACAATATTAGTGAGTGCTTCGGCGACAGCCATCACCGATCCGGCGGCAGGATCTATCATCGCTACCTGTGGCGCATGACCCAGTGATGTAGCCATACCTGCATAACCGTTATAGTCGAGTGCAATCGCTCCACAGTCGCTCAGCGGAAGTTGAATCTCACCCTGACACTGCTGACGGGCGATTTTTCCGGTCACCGAACGGTCTACTTTGTTGGTAAGCCAGTCCTTGCAGGCAACACTCTCCAATTTGAGTACGTTTTCAATATAGGTACTCAATAACTCCTGATCATATTCGGGAGCGCTGTATTCTTCCGTAACAGTATTGTCTTCCATAATCGTGACCGGCGGCTTGCCGAAGAAATCCTCCAACTCCATATCGATGGGACAGGCGCCGTCCGGCTGGCGGAAGGTGAACTTCATATCACCCGTGGTCTCACCTACCACATACATGGGCGATCGTTCGCGGGAAGCGATGCGCTCAATGCGTCCTATATCCTGTTGGCCTACCAGTAAACCCATCCTCTCCTGGCTTTCGTTTCCTATAATTTCCCTTGCGGAGAGCGTTTCATCTCCTACAGGCAGTTTATCCATCTCGATAACGCCTCCGGTTTTTTCTACCAATTCCGACAGACAGTTCAGATGACCACCTGCACCATGGTCGTGGATAGAAACGATAGGATTTTCGTCCGATTCTGCGAGCGAGCGGATCACGTTGGCAACGCGTTTCTGCATCTCCGGGTTGGCTCGCTGTACGGCGTTGAGCTCAATCCCTGCAGAGTATTCCCCTGTGTTGACCGACGAAACAGCACCACCTCCCATACCAATACGGTAATTATCACCGCCCAGCACTACTACTTTCTCACCATTCTCCGGTTCTCCTTTTTTTGCGTCACGTTTGTTGGCATACCCCACACCACCGGCGAGCATGATCACTTTGTCATAACCGAATTTCTTGTTATTTTCAATATGTTCCAGAGTGAGTACTGATCCACAGATCAGCGGTTGTCCGAATTTGTTCCCGAAGTCGGATGCTCCGTTGGAGGCTTTGATAAGAATCTGTTCAGGTGTCTGGTAGAGCCACTTGCGGGGTGCAAGAGTTTGCTCCCATGCACGCCCCTCTTCGAGGCGGGGATAGGAGGTCATATAAATCGCTGTTCCGGCTACCGGAAGCGATCCCTTTCCCCCTGCCAACCGGTCGCGGATCTCACCACCCGTACCGGTAGAGGCGCCATTAAATGGCTCTACGGTAGTGGGAAAGTTATGTGTTTCGGCTTTGAGCGAGAGCACGCTTTCTACCTCTTTGATCTGGAAAAAATCGGGCTTATCGCCGCTTGCGGGTGCGAATTGTTGTATAGTGGGGCCTTGTACAAAAGCAACATTATCCTTGTAAGCCGAGATAAGGCTGTTTGGATTGATAGTGGAAGTCTTCTTGATCAGTTGGAAGAGTGTCATCTCTTTCTCTTCACCGTCAATCACGAATTTACCGTTAAATATCTTGTGGCGGCAGTGTTCCGAGTTGACCTGTGAAAAGCCGAACACTTCACTGTCGGTCAGCTTACGTCCCATCTTCTGACTGACCACATTGAGATAATCGATCTCCTCATAGCTTAGTGCAAGCCCCTCAGCCTGATTATATACGGCAATATCATCGATATATACAATGGGCTCGGGTTGCTTGTCGATAGTGAAAACAGATTGATCCAGTCTGTTGTACCTTCGCTGCAACATGGGGTCAAATTCCGTTGAATCGTTGTCGTTATATGGTGTATATTCCTCTATACGTGCGATACCTTCAATACCCATATTCTGAGTAATCTCAACGGCACAGGTGCTCCAAGGGGTGATCATCTCCCTGCGTGGACCGATAAAATATTGGTCGACACTCTCTGTAGGAAGCATCTCAGCCTCACCGAACAACCATGTCAGTTTTTGGATCTCTCCAGTGGAGAATTTTACATTGGATTGTACGGCAATCACGCTCTGGGAAGGGGTCTTGAAAAATGTAATCATATCTCTTTTTTTAGATTGGAGTAGATTGAACCAGATTGGATTTTTGGGAATATTTCCAATCTCTGTGGACGCTCAATCTTCTATCATACTTCTATTAATTTGAATTGAGTGACAAAGTTAATGAAAAAGAGTGAAACGAATAAGTAAAACTTATTTTGTCTGTTTTAATAATGAATGTACCTTTGTACCGGTAAAATTGGAGTCATATCTGTAAACAACAGTACATGATTGAAACGATAGTCAAAGGGTTTCTTATTGGATTGTTGGTCTCTGCACCTATGGGACCCATCAATATGCTGGTCATTCAACGAACACTCAACCGGGGGTGGACGCATGGTTTTGTAACAGGCCTTGGCGCCATGTTATCGGATTTGACATATGCTGTGATTACTTTAGTCGGGCTGAGTTTTGTTGCAGATTTTTTTGATGAATATGAGCAGATCATACAAATTGTAGGGAGTATTATCCTTTTTTTCTTCGGTCTTAGGGTGTGCAAAGCAAATCCTTTGAGAGACTGGACTCCTGATAAGTTGCCGCAAGAGACACGATATATTAGAGATTTTGTTTCATCCTTCCTGCTCACTTTTTCTAATGTAGCGATAGTCTTGATATTCATGGGATTTTATGCCCGTTTCTCTTTTAATCCTTTGGGGGATGGAATAAACTTTTTTACTGCCGGATTGATAGCATTCATTGTGGCCGTATTTGCGTGGTGGTTTCTTCTTACTTCTTTGGTGGCGCGATTGCGCAAGCATTTTAACCGTAGAGGCTTGGTGCTGCTTAACAGAAGTGTAGGAACATTATTAATGTTATTGGGTATCGGAGGGATTATTCTTTCATTCTTCCCTGGCGTGGCTTAGTTCTCTATTTTTCAAACCTAGATATTCCTGCCACTTCATCTCATCCCCTCTATAGTTTCCAAGTCTCCCATCCTCCCCCCTCTTCCTATCCCCCCTGCTTCCCTATCTCTATCACTTCAAGATCTTTGATGTCTCCATCGTCCAGTACAAAACGGAGAAGGGTTCTCACTTGGTGAAAACCATATTTACCTGCCGCTCCGGGATTCATATATAAACATTGTAGTTTCTTATCGAACATCACTTTGAGGATATGGGAGTGTCCGGCAATGAATAATTTCGGGGGATTGGCTTGCAGTCGCGGAAGAACGGCGGGATTATAGCGGCCGGGGTAACCCCCTATGTGGGTAATCATCACATCAATCTTTTCAAGTGTGAATTGCAATGTGTGTGGATAAGTATTGCGGACAATAGTGTCGTCGATATTACCGTAAACTGCCCGAAAGGGTTTCAGTACTTCGAATTGTCGGGCCAGTGCGAGTGAACCGATGTCGCCGGCATGCCATATTTCATCGCACTCCGAAAAATATGTTTCGAATTTCTCATCCCAATAGTTGTGAGTGTCGGAAAGCAGGCCGATTTTCTTCATATGGTTGATATCTTTTTGTACCGTTTAATGCAAAGATAAATTTTTTTGTACAAAGAATAGGAGGTACAAAGAACTTTATAATTGAGACTTCAGTTTGAAATATCGAAGATGTAGTATTTAAAGATAATATATTCGAACAAACTTTGTAATTTTGAGTTTTATTGTAAAAAAGAAATTGGTTATAATGAGAAATAATCACTACTCTTATTTCAAACGCGATATCAGCTGGTTGTCATTCAACTATCGTGTACTGCTGGAAGCAAAAGATGAACGGTTACCAGTGTACGAACGTATTAAGTTTCTCTCTATATATTCTTCCAATCTGGAAGAGTTTTATAAGATTCGCGTTTCTGGATACCATAGTTCTCTGCTTGAAAGTATCGATAGGGATGAATCGCTGGAAGAGGCGAAAAAGACTCTTGTGGAGATCAATCGGGAAGTTACGGCACAAGAAAAAGAGTATGATGATATCTTTAATAAGATGATCCTGCCGGAACTGAAGCGCAACGGGATCATATTATATCAAACCGAAAAGGTGGAACCCTTCCATCAGGAATATGTGAGAAAATATTTCAACGAAGAGGTATTTCCTTATCTGCAACCAATGATCATTCAGAAGGATGATATTCATTCTTTTATGCAGGATGCCCGTATCTATCAGGCAATCAGCCTGCTTAAAAAGAAGAAAAAGCCTGAAAGACCGGAATATACGTATGCTATTATGAAGATCCCTTATACCAAGATACCTCGTTTCATTGAACTTCCATCCTATGAGGGGAATCATTATATCATGTTTATCGATGATGTGATCAAAGCGAATATGCAGAGTGTATTTCCGGGATATGTAATCGTGGATTGTTTCAGTATCAAGATCTCGCGGGATGCCGACTTCTCCCTGGAGGATGAAGACCGGAAGGATATTGCAGAGGAGATCCTGCGTAAGGTGCGTAAACGTAAGATAGGAGCGGTTACCCGGTTTCAGTACGATAATAACATACCTGACTATTTTCTGCGATACCTTTGTGAAGCGTATGAGATCGAAGAGGAGGAGATGCTGCCTTCAGGCCGTTATCTGAACAGGGCTGATCTGTCAAAGCTTCCCAATCCGGTGGGCGACTCACTGAGGCAGCAATTGCCGTCGCCACTTCGGGTACCGGAATTGGAAACCAATAACTCTATCCTGAGAGTCTTGCGCAAGCAGGATGTGTTACTGCATTTCCCTTTCCAGTCGTTTGATTATCTGTTGCGGTTCCTTTTGCAGGCCGCTTTCGATCCAAAAGTGCTGGAAATAAAGGTGACCCAATATCGTGTGGCGGAGAACTCGGCTGTGATTAACAGCCTGATCAGCGCCGCTAAAAACGGTAAGAAAGTGACGGTCTTTGTCGAATTGAAAGCACGCTTCGATGAGATGAACAACTATCTTACTTCCGAACTGATGCATCAGGCAGGGGTGAAGGTCATTTATAGCCTACCCGGCTTGAAGGTGCATGCTAAATTGGCTTACATACGAAAGCGCAGCAACGATCCAACTGATCCCATCAAGGGATATGCCTATCTGGGTACAGGTAACTTCAACGAGAAAACGGCACGGATTTATTCCGACAAGGGGTTACTTACCTCGAATAAGGAATTTATCAAAGATATCGATGAAGTGTTTCGTGTACTGGAAGGAAAACCCTATATGCATGATTTCAAGCATCTGTTAGTGACCCAGTTTAATATGCTTCCTGCGATTCACAAGATGATCGAGCGGGAGATCGAGCATGTGAAGAACGGCGGTATAGGTTATATCATTTTAAAGATGAACAGCCTGGAAGACAGAGGTATGATCGATGCACTTTATCGTGCCAGCGAAGCAGGGGTGAAAATCGACCTGATTATCCGTGGTATCTGCTGCCTGGTGCCTGAACAACCTTATAGTGAGAATATCACCATTACCCGTATTGTGGATGCTTATCTGGAACATTCGCGGGTTTGGTATTTCTTTAACGGGGGAGAAGAAGATGTTTACCTCACGTCGGCCGACTGGATGCAGCGTAACTTGCACCGCCGCATCGAAGTGGCTTTCCCAATCTATATGGAATCAATAAAACGGGAGATTATAGATATATTGAAGATACAGCTTGTGGATAATCAGAGTGCGGTATGGATTGATGAAAACCTTCACAATATGTTCAAGTATAACGATCAACCACCTCTACGTGCACAACAGGCGATCTATGAATATCTCAAGAAATCGACCAGTCAGTAGGCCTGTTTTATCTGCTTCTAACTTTCTTTTTCTTTTTCAGAGTGATGAAGACGGCCTGTTTGTAGTCCTCTGACGTGTATTTTTGAATTATCTTTCTGTCGGTAACTATTTTAAAAGATTCAATCTCTTCAGGATCGATATTCGGGAATGTAGTTCGTGTTTCTATTTCTGTCTTTTTATCTATTACGAACAATATCTTTTGCGGTTTATTCCCGAAAAAGAATTCCTCTTTCTCTCTTATGGATATATTCTTTGCCAGATCTTCTTTTTCAATGGTTGCTGTATCTGTGGGTCTACTATATCTCCCTATAAATAGGATTGCCTTCGAGCGGTTATCTATCACGAAGAAGAGAAACGGATGATCGGCATTGAAAACATGGTAAGATGATATTCCCCTGACCCAGAAAGTTCCGAGCGTAGCCGCGGCAGCTTCGGTTTTCTCTTCATCCACCTCTATCACGGTATTATGGATTATATTCTCAAGTGTCAGTAGAGTATCCGATATGGCTGAGAAGTCGGATTTATTCGAGAAGGCAGTCGTGATTCCCATCTCTTTTAACGCATTGGTCAGATTCCAATTCGATTCCAACTTTAGTTTTGGAATGGAAACTTTCGTATTGGCCAGTTGAACTTCTTCTAAAATTTTTTTCAAAGAATCGGTATTCATCCTTTCCTCGATCTCTGTGATCCCGAATAATGATTTGGGAAGAATGATACAAAATGATAAATGGGAATTTTGATACGGCTTGGATATAAATTGAAATAGATCGTTTTCGTAGTAAGGAAGAGTTTCTGTAATATGCATGAAAGCCACTCTATATTGATTTTCATGGCTCGCGAAGAATGTTCCCGATTTTGTGTTTTTTCTATCAAACTTGTTTTGCCACTCTCCTTTTAAATAGACCGTGTTGGCAATTACTATCGAGGTGGAATCTTTAATATGACCGCTGTTTATCGCTTCTTGTATCTTGTTGTTTGTTTTTTCAGCGATCCATCCATTGATCTCAGAAACGGCTATTTCCTTATTTTTGAAGTTGGTTTGTTTGATCTCCGAAGAATATTTTCGGGTTACTGTCCTCTCGTATTTTTCTTTCAAGACCATGTTGTTATCTCTCCAGATGGCGTTGGAGATTTGGCAGCCTTGTAGTGTATCTGCGAGAGGGAGTAGGAGGGAGTTTATTGTTTTTTTTGAAATTCCTTCTATATATAAAACCTTTTCAAATTCTTCTCTTGTCTGTCCCTCCGCACCTTCATAAGCCAATAAAAGTGCATAATAGCTGCTAAGCGGAGATAACAGGATATTCTCTTTTTCTTTTCTGACCTTGTGGTATAGATCGAATGAATAACTATTTAAAGGGGTGGCATCTTTCAGGTATTTCTTTGACTCATTTTGGCGCGCTTGTATTCTCTTATTTGAATCTGTTTCTCGGACTAAACCTATGGTGTCATTCTCTTGCGGATAGTCTATGCGCAGGACTCCGGCTACTCTCCTATGTCCTATTTGGCTGAGTGAACTTATAGAATCGATTGTATCGCTTCCCTGCGCATGGTCGAAAATGAATCTTGATGCAGTACTGGCCTTCCGTTGAGGTTGACCGATTGAATCGATCGTGACTGAATTCCGGATTCCTGTTGAGATAATTGAAGTCAGACCGGATGTCGATACTGGATGAGGAATAGTATCTTCTGTTGCTATAAATGGTAAAAGAAGAAAAAGATATAAGCATGTAAATCCCACTGTTTTCATTTTTGTTGCATTTTAATTGAATAGTCGTGCATTTTTTCCGTAACTATAATAATATGTTTTATTCCATCCCAAAGATAGGGACAATAGAAAGTGCTATCAATAGGGTATAAGTATGGTATAACTAATTTAACCTTTAGCTGAGTGTAAGGTGTTTATAATTTGTGTTTTACGAATCGGAGGTATAAGCACAATGGAGTTTTTAAGGGTTGAGTATCTCTGTTCTGCGTCGGTTTTCTTCATAATTATCTCTTAGTTGGGCGCAAAAATCGGCCCCTGTTTCCTTCAGCCCTATTTTTCGGCGGATGTGGGTGCGTCCCATATTTACGGTGTGTACGCTTTGGTTGATGAGAAGGGCTATCTCCTTACTGGGCAGTCCGGCATACGACAGGAGCAGAACCTTGAATTCAGTCTCCGACAGTTGTGGATAATTATTCTGTATGAAGTGGGATAAGCCGGGATTCAACTCGTCAATCGCGTTCACCAGCGTGTCCCATTGCGATCCGCTCTCTTTTCCGTACACGATCTGTTCGAACCGGGCAATTGCTTTTTTGGTATCCATCTTTTCGATATGGCTCAATTCCGATTTTAAGAGAGAAGATTTATGTAAAACATCGAATCTCCATAACAGGGTTTCTCTCAGTTGTGCTTCATGCCCCATTGGTATCGTCTTTTGTTTTTGCAAATCCACTGCCGTTTTATTCAACGTCTCTATGGTATTCTGCAGGCTCAGTAATTTATTCTTCTGCTGTATAACCCGGCGTAGAAGAATGACGGAAAAGAGGCTCGCCATCAGGAAAAAGGTCAATAGGATGATACTGAGGCGTTGCCGTTGCAGCAATTGATGATCATACCTGCTTTGCTGCGCCATGAAATCGTATTTCTGTTGCACATCATATACCGACTGCTCCATTCTTCTATCTCCTGTCTCTGCAATTACGCCTGTGTACCTCTTTTGAAAATCGAGGGCCTTTTCATAGTTCCCTTTTGCTTCGTGTTGTGTAGCGAGAAAGTGGAAGATACTACTCTTAAGATTGAGAAGCTTCACGGAGTCGGCCATTTGTTCCAGTTTGTTGGAATAGTAGGCGGCTGAATCAGTCTGCTCTGTTTCAGTATATAATTCTGCGAAATTCAGATAATAGCGTGCAACACTATTACTGTCTATATTGAGTGTAAATGATTCACGCAGATGTCTTACTGCCTCATTGTATTTTTTCTCCTGCATATAGACAATACTCAGATTTTGGGTCAGGATACTTTGTAATTTTTTATCGTTTATCGCTTTTGCCAGATCCAATCCTTTATGCAGAGAGGTAAAGGCCCTGTCCTGTTGGCCGGATAACAATAAAACCCGGCCTATTGCCCCCAGCGAATAGGCTTGTTGCTCCCGGTAATTATCAGGGGCCTGAGCATAGAACTGCTCAGCCAGGCGGTAATTGGCTAAAGCATCACTGTACATTCCTTGTGTGGAGAGTAAGTCCCCTATGTTGTATTGTATCAATCCTTTGAGAGCCATATTGCTGGTCGAGGCTGCAAATTCTTCTGCCTCTTTATAGTATTGCATAGTTTGCTCATAATCGCCTTTTTCGAGATAGACGCAACCGCTGTAAAAGGAGGCAAGAGCCTTTTGTTCATGATTCCCAGGACGTGAGATGAAATATTCTTTGGCTGTGAAGATAAGGGTATCTTCATAAATAGGCAGATAGTTTTTATAACGGGTTCGTACCCTTGCTACCGAATAACGCATATATTCTTCCTTACTGAGACTTTTCTCGGGATAGAAGATGGAATCGATCAACAGCAAGGCGCTGTCGGGATGTTCATCTATCAGTTGTTCGGCCTGTGCCAGTAATTTCGTGGCATAAGGCTGAGGATTACCACAGGAGAGCATAGCGGTAATTATCCAAACAAGAAGGCATATATGGTAAGTGAATTTCATCTAATCAATGATTAGCGTGCAAAGTACAAAAAAATGCAAATATGTCAAAATTTTATTTTCTGTAAAACTAACAAAAAACCCGTACCGGAATTTCCAGCACGGGTCTTAATATGATTGGTTCCAGAGAGCTTAACCTTCCATAGCTTCCTGGAACAAGTTTACACGTTTATTGGCATTCAGCTTTTCGAAGTCGTCGCGTGAGCCGACTACCAGTTTGTCAAACTCTCTCTGGCCGGTTCCGGCGGGGATGAGGTGTCCACAGATCACGTTTTCTTTCAGACCTTCTAATGCGTCGGTCTTGCCGTTGATGGCAGCATCGTTCAACACCTTGGTTGTTTCCTGGAATGAAGCGGCCGACATGAAGCTGGTGGTCTGAAGTGCGGCACGGGTAATTCCCTGCAATACCTGGTTGGCAGTTGCGGGAACGGCATCACGTGCCTCTACCGGTTTCAGGTCGCGACGTTTCAGGGAACTGTTCTCGTCACGCAGTTTACGTGCTGTGACGATCTGGCCCGGTTCGAATAGTTGCGAGTCGCCGGCGCTGACAATCACTTTCTTGCCCCAGATACGGTCGTTTTCTTCCATCATCTCGTTCTTATCTACCAACTGCTGCTCAAGGAAGCGTGTATCTCCCGGATCCACTACTTCTACCTTACGCATCATCTGGCGAACAATAACTTCAAAGTGCTTGTCGTTGATCTTCACACCCTGCAGACGGTACACATCCTGTACCTCGTTCACGATATATTCCTGTACTGCCGTGGGTCCCTTGATTGCCAGAATGTCAGACGGGGTGATGGCTCCGTCGGAGAGCGGCATCCCTGCACGTACATAGTCGTTTTCCTGTACCAGTATTTGCTTGGAGAGCGGCACCATATATTTCTTCACTTCACCGGTTTTGGAGGTGATAGAGATTTCCTGATTACCACGTTTGATCTTACCGAATGATATTTCACCGTCGATTTCTGCAACTACCGCCGGATTCGACGGGTTACGGGCTTCGAACAGCTCGGTTACACGCGGGAGACCTCCCGTGATGTCACCTGCTTTACCAACAGCACGGGGGATCTTCACCAACACATCTCCGGCTTTGATATCGTCATTCTCGTTCTTCACGATGTGAGATCCGAGCGGAAGGGTATAGGTACGCAGGACATCATCGTTCTCATCCACGATATGCGCAGATGGAGCTTTAGTCTTATCACGGGATTCGATAATTACCTTTTCCTTCAAGCCGGTCTGTTCGTCAGATTCAACTTTATAAGTGATATTCTCGGTGAAGTTTTCGAACCGGATTTTTCCGGATGCTTCGGAAACGATAACGGCATTGAACGGGTCCCATTCACAGATCAGATCACCCTTCGACACTTTGTCGCCTTGGTTGAAATAGAGTTTCGAACCATAAGGAACGTTGTGGGCCAGCAATACGATCCTGGTGTTGGGGTCGATGATACGCATTTCCACCAACCGGCTGACCACTACTTTATAGGGTTTGCCTTCATTGTCGGTGGTCTCCACGAAACGGAGTTCGTCGAATTCGAGCGTACCGTCGTACTTGGTGACGATGCTGTTTTCGGCCGCGATATTGGATGCTATACCTCCCACGTGGAATGTACGCAGTGTCAACTGTGTACCCGGCTCACCGATGGATTGGGCAGCGATAACTCCTACCGCTTCACCTCTTTGTACCATCCTACCGGTAGCAAGATTTCTTCCATAACATTTTGCGCAAACGCCGTGTGATGATTCACAGGTGAGTACTGAACGGATTTCCACTCGCTCGATGGGTGATTCTTCGATTTTCTTTGCTATATCTTCGGTGATCTCTTCTCCTGCGTTCACAATGATTTCTCCCGTGTTGGGGTGTTGCACATCGTGTACCGATACGCGTCCCAGTATACGCTCGTAGAGTGAGGCGATCACCTCGTCGTTATTCTTGATGGAGGTAGCTACCAGACCACGTAGTGTGCCACAGTCTTCTTCGTTGATGATCACATCCTGTGATACGTCTACCAGACGACGGGTGAGGTACCCGGCATCGGCCGTCTTCAACGCCGTATCGGCAAGACCCTTACGGGCACCGTGTGTAGAGATGAAGTACTCAAGCACCGATAATCCTTCCTTGAAGTTCGCGAGGATCGGGTTCTCGATAATCTGCGCTCCTTCGGCGCCGCTCTTCTGTGGTTTCGCCATCAATCCACGCATACCCGACAACTGGCGGATCTGTTCGCGCGAACCACGGGCACCCGAGTCGAGCATCATATATACTGAGTTGAATCCCTGATCGTCTTCAGCGAGCTGCTTCATCAGGATATTCGACAACTTGGAGTTGATATGCGTCCATGTGTCGATGATCTGGTTGTAACGTTCGTTATAGGTAATGAACCCCATATTGTAGTTCTCCATGATCTGCTCTACCTCTGCATATCCTTCAGCGATAAGCGTTTCTTTTTCCGCCGGAATGATCACATCTTCGAGGTTGAACGAGAGTCCTCCCTTGAATGCCATGTAGTAACCGAGGTCCTTGATATCGTCGAGATATTGCGCCGTACGGGCTACACCGCAGGTCTTGATCACCTTGCCGATGATATCGCGGAGCGACTTCTTGGAAAGCAGTTCGTTGATATATCCTACCTCTTTGGGGATGGCTTCATTAGTGATTACACGTCCCACAGTAGTTTCGTGCATCTTACGGACCGGGTTGCCTTCTTCATCGATATCGTCCACGATCACTTTCACCAAAGCATGTACATCAACTTTTCCTTCGTTGTAAGCGATGATAGCTTCTTCCTCTCCGTAGAAAGTCATGCCTTCCCCTTTTGCACCCGGACGGATCTTGGTGATGTAGTACAATCCCAATACCATGTCCTGTGATGGAACGGTGATAGGCGCTCCGTTGGCGGGGTTGAGGATATTGTGTGCTGCCAGCATCAACAGTTGTGCTTCGAGGATAGCCTCGTTACCGAGCGGCAGGTGGACAGCCATCTGGTCACCGTCGAAGTCGGCGTTGAATGCCGTACAGGCAAGCGGGTGCAACTGAATAGCCTTACCCTCGATCAGCTTGGGCTGGAACGCCTGGATACCCAGACGGTGAAGGGTAGGGGCACGGTTCAGCAGTACCGGATGTCCTTTCATCACATACTCGAGGATATCATATACTACCGGTTCTTTTCTGTCCACGATTTTCTTGGCAGATTTCACCGTCTTGACGATGCCTCTTTCAATGAGCTTACGGATGATAAATGGTTTATAGAGCTCGGCCGCCATATCTTTCGGCAGACCGCATTCATGCATTTTTAATTCGGGACCTACGACAAGTACCGAACGGGCCGAGTAGTCCACACGTTTACCGAGCAGGTTTTGACGGAAACGTCCTTGCTTCCCTTTCAAACTGTCGGAGAGCGATTTCAACGGACGGTTCGATTCGGTCTTGATTGCACTCGATTTGCGTGAGTTGTCGAACAGCGAGTCCACCGCTTCCTGCAACATACGCTTTTCGTTGCGTAAAATCACATCCGGTGCCTTGATGTCGATAAGGCGTTTCAGACGGTTGTTACGGATGATCACACGACGATAGAGGTCGTTCAGGTCGGAAGTGGCAAAACGGCCACCATCCAGCGGCACTAACGGACGCAGGTCGGGCGGAATGACGGGGATCACTTTCATGATCATCCATTCCGGCTTGTTGATATTCTTCGATCCGCGGAAAGCTTCCACTACCTGCAATTGCTTCAACGCTTCATTCTTGCGCTGTTGCGAGGTGTCGGTGCTTGCACGGTGACGAAGCTGGTGAGCCAGCTTGTCGAGGTTGATCCTTTGTAAAAGTTCGAGGATGGCTTCTGCTCCCATCTTCGCGATGAACTTATTGGGATCGCTGTCTTCGAGCAGTTGATTTTCTTTGGGCAGCGTGTCAAGCAACTGAAGATACTCATCCTCGGTGAGGAGGTCTCTTTCAGCTATCTGGTCTTCCAATGCACCGGGCTGGATTACTACATATCTTTCATAATAGATACTGGAGTCCAGTTTCTTGGTCGGGATTCCTAACAGGTAACCGATCTTGTTGGGCAGTGACCTGAAATACCATATGTGAGCCACCGGGACTACGAGATGGATATGTCCCGTACGTTCGCGACGTACTTTTTTCTCTGTTACTTCTACCCCGCATCGGTCGCAGACAATGCCTTTATAGCGGATACGCTTGTATTTTCCGCAGTGACATTCGTAGTCTTTTACCGGTCCGAAGATCCGTTCGCAAAACAGACCGTCACGTTCAGGTTTGTAGGTACGGTAGTTGATGGTTTCTGGTTTTAACACTTCACCGAAAGAGTTCTCCAGAACCTGTTCAGGCGACGCCAGCCCAATCGTGATTTTTGAGAAGTTACTCTTTATTTTATTCTCTTTTCTAAATGCCATATACTATTAAGTATAAAGAGTTATTTGTTTTAATGTGCCAATTTACTAATGTGCTAATATGCCAATCGAAGCAAAGCGAAGATCCCGATTTATCGGGCTGGGGTTGATACGCCTCGACACATCAGATTATTGTCGATTAGTCGAGACTGACGTTAAGACCCAGTCCTCTCAACTCGTGAAGCAATACGTTCAACGATTCGGGAATTCCGGTCTGTGGCATCGGCTCTCCTTTCACTATGGCTTCATAGGCTTTGGAGCGGCCTACCACATCGTCAGATTTGACGGTGAGTATCTCCTGAAGGATATGCGCAGCACCGAATGCTTCGAGCGCCCAAACCTCCATTTCCCCGAAACGCTGTCCTCCGAACTGCGCCTTACCGCCCAACGGCTGTTGTGTGATAAGTGAGTAGGGACCAATGGAACGGGCATGCATCTTGTCTTCCACCATGTGGCCGAGTTTGAGCATATAGATAATACCCACGGTGGCGGGCTGGTCGAAACGCTCTCCGGTACCGCCGTCGTAGAGGTAACTCTTACCATATCTCGGTACTCCGGCCTTGTCAGTCCAGGTGTTCAGGTCGTCGAGCGATGCTCCGTCGAAAATGGGAGTGGCAAATTTCAACCCGAGTTCTTTCCCTGCCCAACCAAGCACGGTCTCGAAGATCTGTCCGAGGTTCATACGGGAAGGTACACCCAACGGGTTCAATACGATGTCCACGGGTGTTCCGTCGGCAAGGAAAGGCATATCTTCCTGACGCACGATCCTGGATACGATACCCTTGTTTCCGTGGCGTCCTGCCATCTTGTCTCCCACCTGTATCTTTCGCTTCTTCGCTACATATACTTTGGCAATCTGCATGATTCCGGAAGGAAGTTCATCGCCAATTGTGAAGTCGAAACGTTTCCGTTTCAATTCGGCATCCAGTTCCTTGTGACGGTGCAGGTAGTTGATAACCGTGGTACGTATCTGCTCGTTCTTTTGAGCATCGGCTGTCCATTTGTTCAATTGGATCGATTGGAAATCGATCTCAGCAAGCACTTTCAGTGTGAATTTTGCTCCCTTGGGAACAATATCCATATTGGTATAATCTTTTACGCCCACGGAGGTCTTGCCTTCGGTGAGTGCAAGCAACTTGTTGATAAGCACTTTCTTCAACTCTTCCATTTTTTCTTCGTACTCTTCATCGAGTTTAGGAAGAAGCGCCTTGCTGGAAAGTTTGGTCTTTCCTTTTTTGGATGCTTTAGAGAAAAGATTGGTATGGATGACCACTCCTTTCAACGAAGGAGATGCTTTCAGTGAAGCATCCTTCACATCACCTGCCTTGTCACCGAAGATGGCACGAAGCAGTTTTTCTTCGGGTGACGGATCAGACTCACCCTTAGGAGTAATCTTACCGATCAGGATATCTCCCGGTTTGATGCGAGCCCCCACGCGTACAATTCCTCTTTCATCGAGGTCTTTGGTAGCCTCTTCACTTACGTTGGGAATATCGGAAGTGAGTTCTTCCATACCCCGTTTGGTCTCACGTACCTCAAGAGAAAATTCCTCCACATGGATGGAGGTGAAGATATCTTCACTTACGAGCTTTTCGTTCAATACGATGGCATCCTCGAAGTTATACCCTTTCCACGGCATGAACGCCACTTTCAGATTCCTGCCCAATGCCAACTCACCCAGTTGCGTAGCATATCCTTCCGTAAGGATATCACCCGCTTTTACCTTTTGTCCTACCTTACAGATCGGACGCAGATCGACGGTGGTATTTTGGTTGGTCTTCCGGAATTTGGGAATATTGTAAGTTTTTACGGCATCCTCGAAACTGGTGAATTCTTCTTCTTCAGTCCTGTCGTATTTTATCTTGATGGTGATAGCATCTACGTAGATAATTTCTCCGGTTCCTTCGGCCATGACCTGGGTGCGGGAGTCGTGAATAACCTGTCCTTCAATACCTGTACCAACGATAGGCGATTCGGTTCTCATCAGCGGAACGGCCTGGCGCATCATGTTCGATCCCATCAGCGCACGGTTGGCATCATCGTGCTCAAGGAATGGAATCAGTGATGCGGCGATAGAAGCAATCTGCATGGGCGATACGTCCATCAGTTCCACCTCTTCGGGTGCAATCACCGGATAGTCGGCATCCTGTCTTGCTTTCACACGGGCGTTGATGAATTTCCCGTTGTCGTCGAGCGGTGCATTACCTTGGGCGATCAGTTTATCTTCTTCCTCTTCGGCAGCAAGATAGATGACCTCGTTATTGTTGATATTCACCACTCCGTTCTCTACCTTACGATAAGGTGTCTCGATAAACCCGAGGTCGTTGATCTTCGCATAAACACAAAGCGAGGAGATAAGCCCGATATTTGGTCCTTCAGGTGTTTCTATAGGACAAAGACGTCCGTAGTGGGTGAAGTGCACGTCACGCACCTCGAACCCGGCACGTTCACGTGAAAGTCCACCCGGTCCGAGCGCCGAAAGACGGCGTTTGTGGGTGATTTCCGCCAGGGGATTGGTCTGGTCCATGAACTGCGACAGCGCATTGGTACCGAAGAACGTATTGATCACCGACGAGATGGTTTTCGCGTTGATCAGGTCGATCGGGGTGAAAACCTCGTTGTCGCGCACGTTCATTCTTTCTCGGATGATGCGGGCCATACGGTTCAGACCTACTCCGAACTGGGTATATAATTGTTCCCCTACCGTGCGCACACGCCTGTTGCTGAGGTGGTCGATATCGTCCACCACGGCTTTGGAGTTGATAAGCTCGATAAGGTATTTGATAATCTCGATCATATCTTCTTTCGTGAGTACACGTGTATCGATATCGGTTTCGAGATTCAGTTTCTTGTTGATCCTGTAGCGGCCTACGTCACCCAGGTCATATCTTTTCTCCGAGAAGAAGAGGTTGTTGATTACTTCCCGTGCACTGGCGTCATCGGCCGGTTCCGCGCTTCTCAACTGGCGGTAGATATGACGGATAGCATCGATCTCCGTATTACTCGGATCTGTCTGTAATGTGTTGTACATGATGGAATAATCGGAGGTGTTGGCCGTTTCCTTGTGAAGAAGGATGGAAGCGACACCCGATTCGAGGATATCGTCGATATGCTCCTGTTCCAGTACGGTTTCACGTTCAATGATCACCTCGTTCCTTTCGATGGAGGTCACCTCTCCGGTATCTTCATCGACAAAATCTTCCATCCATGATTTCAGCACGCGTGCAGCTAACTTGCGTCCCAGCACTTTCTTGAGGCTCGCCTTATTTACTTTTATCTCTTCAGCCAGATCGAAGATTTCGAGGATATCCTTGTCGCTTTCAAAACCTATGGCGCGCAATAGCGTGGTAACCGGTAATTTCTTTTTCCGGTCGATATAGGCATACATCACATTGTTGATGTCGGTGGCGAATTCAATCCATGATCCCTTGAACGGAATGATGCGGGCGGAATAAAGCACTGTGCCGTTGGCATGGAGGCTCTGCCCGAAGAATACGCCGGGAGAGCGGTGCAATTGCGAAACAATGACACGTTCAGCTCCGTTGATGACGAAAGTACCTTTCTCGGTCATGTAGGGAATAGTACCGAGATATACATCCTGGATGACAGGAGTGAAGTCTTCGTGATCAGGGTCGGTGCAATATAAATACAGTTTTGCCTTCAGCGGGACACTGTAGGTGAGTCCTCTGTCTATGCACTCGTCGATGCTATAGCGTGGGGGATCCACATAGTAATCTAAAAATTCAAGTACGAAGTTGTTGCGGGTATCGGCAATGGGGAAATTCTCCGTGAAAACCTTATACAATCCTTCATTCTTTCTACTTTCGGGAGGAGCGTCGAGTTGGAGGAAATCCTGAAACGATTTTAACTGTACTTCCAGAAAATCGGGAAAATCAAGCGGATTCTTAATCGACGCGAAATTGATTCTTTGATTGGCGTTATTTGAAGACATGGATGTGAGTTTTTGAACCTACTATATATTGACACAAAAGGTTAAGAATCTTCGGAACGAAGATTCCTAACCATATTAACCTAAATTAGGTAAATGTTATTTAAGTTCAACTTCTGCTCCAGCCTCTTCAAGTTGTTTTTTCAAAGCGTCTGCTTCGTCTTTTGTTACACCTTTTTTCAATTCGCTGGGAGCTCCGTCTACCAAGTCTTTGGCTTCTTTCAAACCAAGCCCGGTGAGTTCTTTCACTGCCTTCACTACAGCTAGTTTTGCAGAACCTGCACTCTTCAGGATTACATCGAATTCAGTCTTTTCTGCGGGTGCGGCTTCAGCTGCAGCAGCAGGTGCGGCAACAGCAACAGCGGCTGCTGCCGGTTCGATACCGTATTCGTTTTTTAAAATTTCAGCCAGTTCATTAACCTCTTTTACTGTCAGGTTAACCAGGTCTTCAGCAAATTTTTTTAAGTCTGCCATTGTTGTATTTATTTAAATTGATTACTAATTCTGTTTGTTGTAAAAAAAATCCACTATCTGCGTCGGGCATACACGTCCCGACTGGACAGTTATCTTTCCGACAGCGTTTTCAATACTCCGTGGATAGTGTTTCCACCGGATTGAAGTGCGGAAATAACGTTCTTTGCAGGTGATTGCAGCAATCCGATCACTTCGCCGATCAGTTCTGTCTTGCTCTTGATATTTACCAGCGATTGTAAAGTGTCTCCACCAACGAAGAAACTTTCTTGTACGTAAGCACCTTTCAAAGCAGGTACCTTATCAGCTTTGTATTTATCAATAAGCTTGGCAGGAGTGTTCGCGGTGTTAGAGAACATAATGGCTGTATTCCCTTTCAAAATGGGGTACAGTTCACTATAATCTCTTTCGAGCGATTCAAATGCTTTCTGCAAGAGGGTATTCTTCACTACGACCAGCTTAATCCCCTGTTTGTTGCATTCCCTTCTTAGCGTACTTGTCTTCGCTGCATTGAGTGTAGCGATGTCGGTAAGATAGAAGTTTTCATACTCCTGGAGATTAGCGGCTATCTGCTCTATGATCTGTTTTTTATCTTCCTTTTTCATCTGATTTTTCTACTTTTAGTTAGATTCATCTGCGGCCTTGGTATCCACTTTAATACCCGGACTCATCGTACTGGAAAGATAAATACTCTTGATATAAGTACCTTTTGCTGCCGTCGGTTTTAATTTGATCAACGTTTGAATAAATTCTTTTGCGTTGTCTCGAATCTGTTCGGGCGTAAAAGATACTTTTCCAATAGAGGTGTGAATAATACCGGCTTTGTCTACCTTAAAGTCGATTTTACCCTGTTTTACCTCGGTCACGGCTTTCGCCACGTCGGGGGTAACAGTTCCGCTCTTGGGGTTCGGCATCAATCCTCTTGGCCCTAAAATACGGCCGAGGGCACCAATCTTACCCATGATCTGCGGTTGAGTGATGATCACATCAATATCGGTCCAACCTCCTTTAATCTTGTCGATATATTCATCGAGTCCCACATAGTCTGCGCCGGCCTCTTTGGCAGCGGCTTCAGCTTCTGGAGAGCACAATACAAGAACTCTTACTTGTTTACCTGTCCCGTGAGGAAGGGATACCACCCCTCTCACCATCTGGTTAGCTTTACGCGGATCTACGCCGAGGCGTACATCGATATCTACAGAGGCGTCGAATTTGGCATTGGTGATTTCCTTTACCAGCGCCGATGCTTCTTTTAGTGAATAGGTTTTCCCTACTTCAATCTTGCTTAAAGCCAACTTTTGATTTTTTGTCAGTTTACCCATGTCTCAATTGAAGTTTTTAATTAATATTTTCCGGGAAATCCCCTTTGACTGTGATACCCATGCTCCGAGCCGTTCCGGCTACCATCCGCATTGCTGATTCAAGCGTGAAGCAGTTCAAGTCAGGCATTTTTTCTTCGGCAATCGTCTGTACCTGTTCCCAGGTGACTTCCGCAATCTTCTTGCGATTGGGTTCTGCCGAACCGCCTTTTATTTTGCTGACTTCTAATAGCTGAATTGCAACCGGTGGAGTCTTGACAATAAAATCAAATGACTTGTCGGTATAGTAAGTGATGACTACTGGCAACACTTTACCGGCCTTGTCCTGAGTTCTGGCATTGAATTGCTTGCAAAACTCCATAATGTTGATCCCCTTCGAACCTAATGCAGGTCCTACCGGGGGAGATGGATTTGCAGCTCCTCCTTTGATTTGTAATTTTACTTGTCCGGCAATTTCTTTAGCCATTTTTTTGATTTTAATAAATTGGGGTTTTCGAAACACTTAAAGAATTTACAGAATCTGCGTAACCAAATATCTGACTATTCTTTCTCTACTTGCATATAACCCAACTCGAGGAGTTGTTTTCTTCCGAAAATTTTCACCATCACTTTGAGTTTCTTCCTCTCTTCATTCACCTCTTCTACCACGCCGGAGAAACTGCTGAAAGGACCTCCAGTCACTTTCACGCTTTCGCCTACATAGTATTTCATATCCATTTCGTCGCCTGCCTCTTCCAACTCGTCCATCGTTCCGAGGATCCGTTTTACTTCCGACTCCCGCAATGGTTGGGGATCGGTCGTGTTCGGCAAAAAGCCGGCTACATAATTGATATTCTTCAGTTCGTGAATTACCTCCCCCGTCAGTTCAGCCTCAATAAGCACATAGCCGGGAAGATAAGCGCGTTCTTTCATCACTTTCTTTCCGTTACGTATTGAGTAAGTCTTTTCCGTGGGGATGAGAACCTGAGAAATATACTTCCCCAAGTCGGTTTTTTTCATCTCTGACTCAAGATACTCTTTGACTTTATTTTCTTTTCCACTAACGGAACGTAGTACGTACCATTTTTTTCTCTCTTCAGTCATAACAAGTCTCTTTCTTTCAGATTTTATAAAATACCGTAGAGAAGCTTTAAGATCCACTCAAACAGAGAGTCCATACCGAACACGAAGGCGGCAATTATAAGGGAAGCAATTAATACAATTACCGTGCTGCCGGAGAGTTCTTCTCTGGATGGCCAGGATACCTTATGAACCAATTCATTATAAGTATCGCTGAGATATGCAACTATTTTTTTCATTTAATTCGGATAGTTTTTTTGCACGGGTCGAGAGACTCGAACTCCCGACACCTGGTTTTGGAGACCAGTGCTCTACCAACTGAGCTAGACCCGTATAAACCCTGCCTATTCCCTTCCTCAAGGGAAGGACCAAAGCAGGCAGGGTTTTTATATTACTCTTCCATCATCTTCCCCCGAAAAGGAGATGATGGAGAAGTGTATTAATCCAATAATTCAGTAATCTGTCCAGCACCTACGGTACGTCCACCTTCACGGATAGCGAAGCGGAGACCTACGTGACATGCTACCGGGTAGATCAATTCTACTTCAATCGTTACGTTGTCACCGGGCATTACCATTTCTACGCCTTCGGGCAGAGTGATTTCACCGGTTACGTCCAGCGTACGGATATAGAACTGAGGACGGTATTTGTTGTGGAAAGGAGTGTGACGACCACCTTCTTCTTTCTTCAGGATATACACCTCGGCTTTTACTTTAGAGTGAGGTTTCACTTTACCCGGGTGAGAGATTACCATACCACGTTTGATTTCATCCTTGTCGATACCGCGGAGCAACAGACCTACGTTGTCACCAGCCTGGCCTTCATCGAGAATCTTACGGAACATTTCAACACCGGTAACAACTGACTTCTTGCCTTCTGCACCGAGTCCGATGATTTGTACTTCTTCGCCAGTCTTGATGATACCTGTTTCGATACGACCTGTAGCCACAGTACCACGACCAGTGATCGAGAATACGTCTTCAACCGGCATAAGGAATGGTTTGTCGATATCGCGCGGAGGCAGCGGAATCCATTCGTCAACTGCTTTCATCAGTTCGAGAATCTGTTCTTCCCATCTTGGGTCTCCATTCAATCCACCAAGGGCAGATCCACGGATAACAGGCGTATTGTCACCGTCGAAATCATAGAATGAAAGAAGTTCCCTCATTTCCATTTCAACCAGTTCCAGCATTTCTTCGTCGTCTACCAAATCAACCTTGTTCATGAAAACAACCAGCTTGGGAACGTTTACCTGACGTGCCAAAAGGATGTGCTCACGAGTTTGGGGCATCGGACCGTCAGTAGCAGCTACTACGATGATCGCGCCGTCCATCTGGGCAGCACCGGTAACCATGTTCTTTACATAGTCGGCGTGACCCGGGCAGTCAACGTGTGCATAGTGGCGATTTGCAGTTTCATATTCAACGTGTGAAGTATTGATGGTGATACCTCTTTCCTTTTCTTCAGGAGCGTTGTCGATAGAATCGAACGAACGTACTTCAGAGAAACCTTTCTTTGCTAAAACGGTGGTGATAGCAGCCGTTAAAGTAGTTTTACCGTGGTCAACGTGGCCGATTGTACCGATGTTCACATGCGGTTTCGTCCGGGAAAAATGTTCTTTTGCCATAAAATATACTATTAATTAGTTTAAATAAATTATATATGCATTTCTATAAACAGTAAAACGCAAGAGACAGGACAATAAGCCTTTTCTTGAAATCTGTTGATCTATCTGTTTGAGCCGATGGCGGGAATTGAACCCGCGACCTCTTCCTTACCAAGGAAGTGCTCTACCTCTGAGCTACATAGGCAAGAGAGCGGAAGACGGGACTCAAACCCGCGACCCTCAGCTTGGAAGGCTAATGCTCTATCGACTGAGCTACTTCCGCAAAACTAATCCCGAGAAGTCGGGACAAGTAGTGTCAATTCACTAATACGTCAATTTGCCAATGATTG
>NZ_JAYFQD010000043.1:0-2646 GCF_034927365.1 Proteiniphilum sp.
TGATAAAGTTTACGTTCTCAGTCGAATCAGTAGCGAGAAGTTTGCCGCTTTGCAGGAAATATACATACCGTTCTTCGAAAGTATGACCGTCACAATCTAATGTTTCCGGGGAAAATAGCGTGGCCAGTCCTTCAACCAACCAAAAAGTATAGGATTTGGGTTGTCCCCATTTGAGAGTAGACACCATATCCATTATTCCTTTGCCGAGTGTATTATGTTCCTGTTTATAAACAGCATAAAGGTGACTTATATTTATATTGTAGTCTTCCGGATAATTATCATAGTTTTTGGGAGCAGAAATTCCGGCAATGGGATCTCCTATAAAATATTCCATATCTTTTAGCGTAGGAACCAGTACAATAAGAATAGAGTCTTCAAGTGATGTTTCATTGATGAATTCAAGGCTTTTTGCTATCAAATCTCTGGTTGTATTTGCAACTTCCTTCCGTTCTGAGCGGTTGACTGTCTTTGGAAATGAAAAAAACAGGTTTCCTTCCTTTTTTATTACCATTCCTTTTGCATGCAACTCCTGTTTGATATCATATAAAGGAGACATGCGCATATTCACTTTATATACAACAAACAATGTGAGCAATACCAATATTAGCAAGGTGGATAACCAGAATATTCTTCTCTTTTTCATGATGTTCTTTATTTAGTATTATTTGGTACGAAGTTATTAAATAATTCTCAATCAGTCAAATACAATGAAACTATTAATAAATATCAACTATAAATTACCTGATTTTCAATCGAGCAGTAACTCTCTTGCTTACATGAATGGATAATCCTCCTATTCATAACAGAAGATAAATATATATAGAAAATTCATGTTCATTTCATACATCTTTCTTTGAATTTGACCCAATTGAAATCGATGGGATCGGGATATTTTTCATTTAGCCCATCGTTAATTTTTAGAATATAATTTTTAAAGGAAAGACCATAAATCTTCTCAAAATTCTCCATGTCGCTTTGCCATAACCTTTTAAACTCCTCTATTCCGTAATTATTAATCAGAGACCCTACAAGATAGGCGGTTTGGTTTCGGTATATTTTATTTTGCACCACCTCATTTCCTTCGAAGGCAAATCTCATTGTTGAGTCAGGTACGAGGAGTTTCCCGTTTTGCAAGAAATATACATACCGTTCTTCGAAAGTATGGCCGTCACAATCTTGTGATTCCGGGGAAAATAGCGTCGACAAGCCTTCATTAAGCCAATAGTCATAATTACCCGGATTACCCCATTTGAGAATAGATACCATGCCCATCACTAATGTTTTGAGTTCATTATGTTTTTCTCCATATACCGCATATATCTGATTTTCACCGGGGTTCGATCCTTCGGGATAACTATCGTAATTTTTCGTAAAATACGTTCCGGCAATACCACCTCCCCAAATACTTGGTCCTAAAAGATTCTCCATCTCTTTCCGGGTAGGCACTAATATCAAATGAATAGTATCTTCAAGCGCTGTTTCATGGATAAATTCCACACTTTTCGCGATATATTTTCTGGTAGTTGCTACAAGTTCTTTCCGCTTGGAACGGCTTACAGTCTCAGGCAGTGAGAACTTCAGATTTCCATCCCTGTAGGGTCTCATTCCCTGTTCATACAATTCTCGTTTGATTGGGTTTGGAGAAAGCCAGCCGTCATTTATCTTTTTTACAACAAACAATGTGAGCAATACCAATATTAGCAAGGTGGGTAACCAGAATATTCTTCTCTTTTTCATGATGTTCTTTATTTAGTATTATTTGGTACGAAGTTATTAAATAATTCTCAATCAGTAAAATGTAATGAAATTGTTAATGAATATTAACTATAAATTACCTGATCTTTCAATCAAAAAGTATCCCTTTTGTTCACAGGAATAGATAGTCCCGTTCATAACAGGTATAAAATCTGATTATGATCTGCTCGTTATTTTATCCTCAGTCGTAGTTATGGTCAATATTCTCTTTCACGCCTGCGAGATCGCTGAGAAGCTGACCGTAAAAGATTAAATCTTTAAAATCCTGAATACCTGTCATTTAAAGAAGTAATTCAGGCCAAGGTTATTGTGCTGGACTTACAGGTATTCCCAGATTGTATTGCTCTGGACAATGCACGTTTTAATAAGAAGCTGTCTTAGCTTTGTAGTGACCCCAAAAGTTTTTTATCCAACTGTTGGGGTCAATTCAGTTAGGACTAGGTATTTGTCATTTATTTCATACATCTTTCTTTTAATTTGGCCCAGTTGAAATCAATGGGATCGGGATATCTTTTATTTAATCCATCATTAATTGTTTGCATTAATTCATCAAATGAAATCCCATATATTTCATTAAAATGACTCACTCCAATCTGCCACAACTGTTTGTATTTTTCTATCCCATAATTGTCAAGCAGATATCCGACAATGTAGGCCGTTTGGCTCCAATATATCTTATCAAGAATTTCATGTGTTGCGTTATTTTCTGACACTTGGGAATCAACCTGCAAGGAATCTGTTTCAATTTGGGCCATACTGTCGACATCCCTGATAAAGTTTACGTTCTCAGTCGAATCAGTAGCGAGAAGTTTGCCGCTTTGCAGGAAATATACATACCGTTCTTCGAAAGTATGACCGTCACAATCTAATGTTTCCGGGGAAAATAGCGTG
>NZ_JAYFQD010000027.1:0-101274 GCF_034927365.1 Proteiniphilum sp.
CGGAGATATCTTTTCCCCATCCAGGAAAATTATCGGGTTCTTATTTTTTTCCTCTTTTACTACCGGTATCATCCCGTCCTCTCTTTCTTTCCCGTAAATTATGGCACCTTTTTGTATCGATTTGATATTATCGGGATTAAGCTCCCGGATATCCAAAGAACCTTTTGAGCCGATAACCGGCACAACAGGGGAAGAAGAATTAAAAATAATGCAATCTT
This sequence comes from Proteiniphilum sp., assembly GCF_034927365.1. GTDB lineage: Bacteria > Bacteroidota > Bacteroidia > Bacteroidales > Dysgonomonadaceae > Proteiniphilum. The sequence goes on from NZ_JAYFQD010000027.1 coordinate 219, forward strand.
TTTCATACGATTAATTTATTTTTTTCTAGTTGACGTATGGAACTCGCTTTAATCATATTCTTGTGTTTAATGATCTGAATGCTCGTTTCATATTATCTCCATATCTTTCCAGCTCCGACAACGGAAAATTATTTTATCTCCCGTAGTATAAACGTGAATTCCATTGATTGGATGGTTCCTTACCATGCTATTGGCCGGGAAGGGAAGTAAAATTTCTTACCGGAGAGGAACTGCCTGTATTACGCAGTTCCCTTTCACAATAAAACGGTTTCATTTACCGGTTGTATCTACATCTGAATTCCTTTTTCTTTCAAGAGCCTGTAATGATTAGGCCGGACACTTTTCACCTTTTCATTTTTTAGAAATTCGTATATTTCCGGGGTCCATATCATAGAATTTGGATTTCCACCCATTAATTTGACAAGCTTCTTGGATTCTACAGGAGTCTGTAAAAATATCCTTATATAATTGGACTTAAACTCGCGGTAAACGGGATCGGCATTCACTATAACACAAATTGTAGTGTTTCCTCTCATGTAACGTGTAAATGATTTTATCGGCAAGGAAATGTCTTCCAACACCTTGCCCACCGTTTTCCCCTTGTAATATTCAGCCCGTTGCCTGAAATTATAATCCATAAACGCGAGCGTATCGTTATTGAACGCCTCGAACGGTTTGTAGGGCAACTCGTTTTGAGCCGACAACCGGCAAAGCAGGGGAAGAAGGATTAAAAATAATGCAATCTTTTTCATACGATTAATTTATTTTTTTCTAGTTGGCGTATGGAACTTGCTTTAATCATATTCTTGCGTTTAATGATCTGAATGCTCGTTTCATATTATCTCCATATCTTTCCAGCTCCGCCAACGGAAAATTATTTTATCTCCAGTAGTATGAACGTGAATTCCATTGATTGGATGGTTCCATACCATGCTATTGGCCGGGAAGGGAAGTAAAATTTCTTATCGGAGAGGAACTGCCTGTATTACGGCAGTTCCCTTTCACAATAAAACGGTTTCATTTACCGGTTGTATCTACATCCGAATTCCTTTTTCTTTCCAGAGCCTGTAATGATTAGGCCGAACAACTTTCACCTTCTCGTTTTTTAGAAATTCGTATATTTCAGGGGTCCACGTTTTCGAATTTGGATCCCCGCCCATTAATTTGACAAGCTTCCTGGAATCTACAGGATTTTGTAAAAAAACTGCTATATAATTGCCCTTCATCTCATGGGGAACAAAGTCAGTATATACAAAAAGACCAGTTGTAGTGTATCCTTCCATGTAACGAGTAAATACTTTTATCGGCAGTGAGATGTCTTCCAACACCTCGCCCACCGTTTTTCCCTTGTAATATTCAGCCCGTTGCCTGAAATTATAATCCATAAACGCGAGCGTATCGTTATTGAACGCCTCGAACGGTTTGTAGGCCAGCTCGTTTTGAGCCGACAACCGGCAAAACAGGGGAAGAAGAATTAAAAATAATGCAATCTTTCTCATAACACGATGATTACTTTTTTCCATTATTCTACTCATATTATGATTTTTTCATAATGTATTCAATACGGCCATATACTTTGATTCATCTAATTGATTGGTTTTCGCATCCACTAGGATTTGTATGCATAGCTCTTTAAGAGGATGTACTTTAGGATTTTTGATTCTTAATGACCACACTTCATCTTCAACTACATTCCGGAAAACGACACTATGTCCTCCTATAATTCTACGGGGAACACCTTTTCCTTTAAAATTGCCAATAAACGAAACCATCTTTTTGTGCAACTCTTCCGCAAATTGGGGACTAACCGGGAATGTTAAGCTCTCTATATCATATTTTTCACTTCTCTCCTCTTTTTGCTTGTTGAGTGCAGCAGTATTATATGATTTAATTTTCCTCATACTGTCTTCACTCACAGAGAACGGTCCCGGAATGCCTATCGTAAGGTATTTTTTACTCATCTCTTCCTGTAGCTCTTCGTAATTCGTAATGTATCTAATTTCGACTACATAAGTTAAAGTTGAGTCATTCTTCACAACACGAAAACCTGATGCTCCCGCACGTGAAGGGAGATGGAAAAACTCTACAAAAGCGTTAGATTTCCCGAAAAGTTTTATCTCCATCTCTTCTTTTGAACTTGAGTTGAAACCTCCTCCCGGAAATAATAAATTAAACTCAATTCTTTTTTCGAAAGGACCATGGCCTGAATATAACCTCTCTATATCCCCTGTCATATATACCTGAGAATACGCTGTTATCACATAGATAATCAGCACTGTAATAACAATAATTATTCTTTTCATGATCTCGTTACTTTATTTGGTTATTATTCCTGTTTCATTTTGATAATTTTTCACAATTCAAGTTAGCTATCATGATTATTTTGATAGCTAACTTGGCCCATTCGTAATTATTGATTTTTCGTCAACTCTTCCAATCGATAAATATACTCATTCTCATCTAATTTCTTTTCATTTTCTTGTACATCCCTGACAATATCTTTACAGACTTTTGTTAATTCTTTGAAGACACCTAAAGGATTTCTAGTCGAAAAATTCCACACCTCATCTCCAACAACACACCGGAAAATAGCCGTATACCCGTCCTTCGATATCCGGGGAATTCCTTTATTAACATGACTGTCTATTAGTAACGTTGTTATTTCGTATAGTTTATCTCCAAGAGACTTACTTACAGAAATTTCTTTCATTTTGATTTCATATTTTTCAGATGCCTTTGTATACATTTCTTCAGTTTGCCGCCGATTATATCTTGCTATCTCTTTTTTTTCTTCTTCTGTTAAAGTAAAAGATTCCCCTGCTTTGATACTTTTTAGTGGAAACTCTTTTCTTAATTTTCCCAGAACTTCCTGCTGATTAGAAACCCATTTTACTTCTAACCTGTAATTACACTCATCCAGACTGTCTATTCTAAAACCGGAGGGACCTTTAAAACTGTGGTTCATAAAAAATTCCACCATACTGTTATACCCGGAAAAGAATTTTTGATGTGAAGCATTTTTTCCTTTCGTATTGTGAAGTCCGTGAGCAATCATAGCCGGCTCAACTGTTTTTTTAAACTCGAAACTTTCCGGATCAGGGTTAATTAGCCGAGCCATAATCTCAAGATTTGGTAATAATACAAATAAACAGAAAGTCAATAATGTTGATTTTATAATGTATTCCATATCTTATTATCTTACTAAATATCATATTTAATTATCGTTATACGGATTTGTATTACCACCAGAAGTATATATACGTTCATCTAAAACATCTAATCGTGTATCTAAATCCTCTTGAGAGGGCTCACTTCCATATTTATCAAACGTTGAAAAAATTTCTCAACAAGAGCCCGGCTCTCACCACCAGACTTGCTGTCCGTTTTCATAGGTGAAAGGCCGTTCCTCCTTTCCCCGGGTATGGTTATGCAGTAGGAATAACGCTCCTGTGGGCACATCATCATATTTGAGTTTCGCTTCCTGTGCTATTTGTTTTCCCAGTGAAATCCATTGGCCTCTATCCCAGTAAACCAGTTCGTAGCGGTCGCCCGGCCGTATGGCATTGTCGTCGTTACGGATCAGGTAACGCAATCCGGTAACTGTATAAGGACCATGGCCTGAATATAACCTCTCTATATCCCCTGTCATATATACCTGAGAACACGCTGTTATCACATAGATAATCAGCACTGTAATAACAATAATTATTCTTTTCATGAAACAACTATTTATCCGGTTATCACCTTATTCAAACCTCACATTTTTATAAAACTCTTCAAAGGCGTTCAAATTCTTGTCGTATGTCCCTGGGGTTGCCATAAAAGTAACGACATAACCGGTGTTATCCTTGAAAACAAGATACTGCTTTGCACGGAATTTTACACCTGTCGTTTTTGTAATATGAAGGAATCTTGCATCCGGGTTTACTTGATCTACTTCCATCACTATTTCATCGCCTCTATTACTATTTCCCATATATCTTGCATATTCAAATAGACTCAATTCTTCCACCGAATTAATCTCTTTCCTCTTATAGGCAACAATCGAAACGGAGTTTTCAATTTCCACTTTCTCCAGTTCACTATAAACCAACGGTAATCCCCAATCGGCAATCGCCATGTGATGTATGGTGTCGTTCACAATCTGCCCGTACAATCTCCAACTGTCGGGTACTGTCGCGCTAAACCGAAAAACTTCGTTCTTATATGTTTTCCCGACCTTGTTTTCATCCTGTTCCTTGGCGGTTTGTCCGTGAGTCTGAGTCATCAGCCCCAGGCCAAGAAGTGCTAATACAAATATTCTTTTCATGATCTCGTTACTTTATTGGGTTATTCTATACCTTTCCTTTCTCTAAAACATGACTTATAGTTACTCTTCCAATGTATTTAATACGGCAATAAACTTTTGATTCATCTAATTGATTGGCTTTCGCATCCACCAGGATTTGCATGAATTCAACACGGTCTTGTAGTTTCTATACCTTGCCCACAACTAAAAACCGGCCAATTACATAATTTTATCAAAAGTGGAGTGTATTTTCTTTTTGTGATCCTTTTTTGCGTAAGAAATCCCTCAAAAAACGTCAATACATGAACAAATTACTGCAAAATGACGGGCAAGCACTTCCCACAACGTCTTTTGAGGACGATATTTCGCAAATAACCATGATAAATAATTTCAATTATATATATTTGAAACTCTATTACATACACTGCATGCTGAGACATCATCCGATAAATAAAAGCAAAAGCTTGAAAAGATATCTGTTGGCGTAAAGTATATTGGACGATTTTTCGGTGATGGAAAAATAATGAAAATATCATTTGACTTATAACTTGGCACTAAAGATTAAAAATAATGAAAAAATTGGTTATATGGCTATGCATATTAGTCTCATTGAAGGGGTATTGTCAAAATGAGATAACTTTTTCAATAGAGGATTTATCTAAACCCGAGAAATTATTGTATGAGCAATCAAGCAAAAGTATCTATGAAAGGCTTATCGCGTCTGATGTGGATTTATGGCCAAAAGTACTAAAGGATAGTATAAAACTTCCTTATAGTATCATTGCTCAAAGTGAATTGCCCGACAGCCTTGTAAATTACGGGTATCATTCTTTTTTCAATGGAATGTACCAAGCATATGCCGACCACAGAGCTTTTGTATTGTCGCCCGATATGATATGGCTGCTCATAAGCCAAGGATTTGCAAGGCATGTGAATGCCAACTCGGAAAATTTACGACATCATTTTATTGATTCTTCAGGCAAGTTATCATTGATAATATCTTCCAGCAAAATAACCCTGGAAAATCCTGATAGTCCGTGGGAAGAAATTTTTTCCGAATTCAAAAACCAAATAGCCTTGTACACAGGAACCGATCTAATGGAATTGTTATCTGCCAATTTTTCCACAACAACACCTACAACCCGGATTGCTTCTGAAATAACAATCATGGAAGCTATGGAACCCTATTTTGAATTTATTGTCATCTATGCCATTTGCGGTATACCTGAAATAACTTTACAAGGGACTACGGAAGATTGGCAAAAAGTGTTAGATAAGACAAAACAATTGGCGAAATATGATTTGAACTGGTGGATATCCGAATTGGAACCATTATTAGCACAATTTATAGCAGCATCTAACGGAGAAGTTGACAAGATATTTTGGCAGAATATGTTTAAATATCATTCCCAAAAGAAATACGGAGCACCAAATATCATCGATGGGTGGATTGTGAAATTTTTCCCATACGATAAGAACGGAAAACGTAATGACTTAAAACAAGTTAAAGGTAGGGAAACTCTTCCGGAAGAGATCGTGAAAGTTGATTTAAAACACATTAATGAACAACAAGAAGAAACCATGTTAGAACTATGGGCAGGTTTTGTCGGCCTTGAACAAAATAAAGATAATTATGCTTTAACCCCAAAAATAGGTTGGATGATAAGAAAGAAGGATATTCAAAATATTGGTTTAAAGCAAAAATTTGAATCCGACAATAAATCCAGAGGTGGCATTGCTATTCGAGTGAAAGAAATTCCTGCTGCCATTTTTAAGCTAAAAGAGATCAAAAACCTTGATATAGTGTTTACAGATGAAATAAATATTCCTGAGAAAATAAAAGAAATCAAAATTGAGACATTACAGCTATCAGGGAAAATAAACAATACTGAAATCGAGCGGATAAAGAAATTATTACCTGTTACGCGATTGGTAATAAATGGTGAAATCATAAAATGATACCGCTTACACCTGATTTTCCTAGGAAAAAGGATCATAATTCGTTGTCGTATCTTATTAAAATATAAGAGATGAAAAGAATAATAGTTCAATTTTGTACGTCTTATGTCAAGCCGCACAGAAAATTTGTCAAAGGAATTATCATAGTTTGTTAGGCAAGAGTAAAATAAATAAATTTGTATTGTCAATCGGAGAAAATATCTAATGTAATTGAATTATTGCTTTAATTTTTGACCAAATGAAAAATTTAAGAATGCTGTTTTCTTTAGCGTTGATTATCCTCTGTTTCACACTAAGCGGCCAAAACGCCAGGAATAGCGACAAAAAAAGTGAAGATGGAAAGATAACTGAGAATCAACCTAAAACAAAAAAAGATTCTATTTTTGACTTTTTGATGTCGGCAGAAACGACAGATATGCTCGATATAAATGATCACCCTAATTCTTTGTATTTAATGCAGAAATCCCCTTTAAAGGTCTTTCAAAATTACCGGGACATTTATGATTCCTATCACAAATTCGCTATCGTAGAAATAAATGCAGATTTAACCAGTTTTATTGTTCCTAGTTCTTATCGTCAAGGGCTAAATACTACCTATTATGTACGTTGGTTTTTAATAGACAGCACCCTCTATCTTGGCAATATAACGTTCTTCGATGATAGTGCCATTAAGTCTGCTTTTCCGGATAATAAGCAATACCGGATTATGGAAGAACTGACGCAGATCAAATTTGACAAGGAATTAGGCCAGAAATACGCGCTACAGAATTCAAAAGAAATAGAGTATGGCTTGATGCCTGCCGTTTGGCTAAATGATACACTTCTAGTTAAAAGAGGACGGGGTCCTTACTTTAATAGCAGACAAGAAACTGTTGATTATTATAGAAAAGCAGGTACACCAAAACCGAAGTTTTATCCTGTAATCAGTATTGAAGAATGGCACAAAGTACCATGTATGGAACTAGTTTTCCAGAAAGGAAAACTAGTGTCTATGAAAGAACGAAATGATATATATTAGTGCCATGTTAATGTTGAAATATCAATTTCATCTATCAATATTCCACAAATTATGTGGGTAATTTGTATAAGCTAATTGACAAAACAGACTTTACATAGCATCAGTTTAAAATTTGATAAAAAACAAATTATGCACACCGGACCGGTCCGGTTCGTAAGGAAGTATAAAACTCATACTTAAGCCGGGGAATTCGATATAGAACATTTCAAGGTGCCATTTGCCGGCTGAAATACCTGAACTATCTGCCGGAGTACTTTGGAGACGATCATTTGCAGACATCGGATTATCAAAAACAAACTTAGGTTACCGGAAACTGACGGACAGGAGTCCCCTGCAACGTCTTTTGAGGATATTATTTCGCGAATAACCACCATACATAATTTCAATTATATATTTTTGAAACTTAGAAACATACGCTATATTCGGAAATATTATGAAGACAATAAATTATTTGATGGTTACTTTCTTATTTTTTGTATGCGTCGCCTGTTCCGGTCCCGTATCACAAACGCCTACCGGGTTGGAATGGAAATATGAAGAGGGTTGGGTTTTACAAAAAGATTTCTCTGGTAATCAATACGAAAAATTTTTCGCCATTGGAACCTGGCATGTGCCGGGATACACCTTTACCGATTCCACAGAAGCCAATGAGCCTGATTATGAAAAGAATGCAGTTCTTTTTAAAGAACGGAGCGCTCCTTTCAACATGGTTTTTATGACTCCCGGGCTTCAGAAAGACTATATGTCTGATATAATACATATACTCAATCCATTTTCCGCTATACTTCATAATTATTTGGATCAGATACCAGAGTTACCAAAAGGCAAAGACAAGGATTATTACAGAAGCCAATACATGAAAGGGCTGATGAACGATACCAACTTTAACAAATATCTTGATTCGGAAATTAAAAAGATACTGGAAACCCTTCCAAACAACAAATATATCTATTCACATATCGATGAGATTGCATTGGGAGGAGTGAGTAAATGGGCTGTCCCGCCTTCCATGGGAGCGAAAATCAATGAAAGAGTGAAGCTCCACGACCCGAATGCGCTTGTTTTCGTCGATTTATTAGGGCACTGTAAAGGGAGCACTTATTTATTTGAGGAGAAGTATCTGCAAACTCATGACACCCTCTCCAAAAATCCTCCCTACGAGTTGATTGATCCGGGAGCACTCGAATGCGAAATCCCTCTATTGGGATTCTACCACGCCCATAACGGCCTTCCTGTTTACCAATTCAATAACGGAAAATATTCATATACAGAATATGATTTTGACACTTTAAAATCTCTTTGGTATGAGAATACAAAATTGATTGCATCAGGATATAAAGGAAATGGAGATGTCTTCGGGATCAATGCTTTCCGTGATTACTTCGCCCATCCGGTATTGGCAGGGATAACGGTGGATGCCCTCAGGGAGGGATTAGGACCCAATGTACCCATCTGGATCTATTTCGATGGTAACGGGTATGCCAAACCAGCCAACATGACACCGAAAGAATATATTGAAATAGTAAAATGTCAAATCTATACATCCATCATTCATGGAGCCACAGGTATCCTGTTCTGGAACGACTGGAGTAAAACCCCGGAAGTCTTTGACACCTTATTGCCGATGTTGAAGGAATTGAATGACAATTTGCCTATTGTTAAACTGAAGACGATTGATAAGAAGGTGGATAATAATTTGCATATCATGATCAAGGAAGGTAAAAAAGAGGGAAAATATATCATAGTTACGAACACAAGTAAAACAAATAAAATACAAATAGATATTGCAGGGATTGACAAAAAAGAATTACAACCTTTGGAAGTTTATGTTTCGGAGATATAGCCGGACGCAATGATGATTTCTATCAAAGGTGAATGTTATACAATAAACAAAAGATTTCCGCATTGATAAAAAGGAGGAGTAAGCAATGAATAATTATCAAAAAAGTATTATTGTATGTGTGCTCCTTCTTACATCATGTATAAAATCGGATGTGGAAATTCGTCCGGTGCAGATTGAAACGCTCATTGCACGGGAAATAACCGATATTTCTGCTGTTTGCGGAGGTAGAATTCCGAATACCGGCACCGGCGGTATCTCTGAATACGGCATCGAGTTGAATGGAGGTAACGGCTATACGAAGTATACCCGGACTGTCTCTTTGAATGATGAATTTAGTGTCCGCCTGACAGGATTGACCCCGCAACATATTTACCACTACCGGGCGTATGTTAACGACGGAAACATCTGGCACGGGAGTGAAAAGAGCTTTACAACCTTACCTCCATTTACGCATACTGTTACCGTCGATCCGGATAAAATGACACGTAATTCGGCAGTGGTCTCGTTTAATCTTACCGATCGGTTAAAAGAATGGGGTGTATATTATAGTGAAACAGAAGCGACGGTAAATGACCCGGTAAAAAAGGAATTTTTAAAACCCGAGATAACGCTTAGCGGCCTGCAACCCCAAACAGAGTATTATATTCTCCCCTATGTGAAAGACAAAAACGACCAAATCACCTATTTAGAGGGAGCCCGTTTTACGACGGAAAATGTACTGTCGAGAGTAAAAGGAACTTACGCGTCTCCTCCAAAATTAGAAAATGGCAGGATAGATATCGGCAAACTAATCAATGAACTAAAAGACCTGAATGCGAATACTTACAATTGGTTGATATGGCGCGGTGAAAAAGATTGGGACGATCTGCAATTATTCTTGCCGGTCGCAAAAAAAAATAAAATCGATGTATGGATAACCCTCGTTCCTTATTCGGAGTCAAAACCCAAAACCAATTGGTCATCCGAACCGTTTCAGACAGATTATGTGAAATGGGCTGAAGAAATAACCAAACTGAGTTTGGTATACCCTAACCTTACGGCATTAAGTATTGATGATTTTGTAGGTTGGAATATGCAGTTTTATACGCCGGAATATACAGCCGAATTTGTAAATGTCATGCGCAATATCAACCCTCAATTGGCTTTCGTGCCCTGTATTTATTATAATTCCACCAAAATAACAGATTATTCGGATTATTTGCCCTACTTTGATGGCATTCTGTTCCCCTATAAAGCAGAATCGTCCGGTAAAGAAACTTTAAGCAGATCGGATCTCCTGGTGAATGAAATAGGGTGGATGCGGACAAAATTCAAAGGATTGCCTCTGATCATCGATATTTATTCAAGCGCACATTCAAAAGCAGGATCATCCACACCATCCTATGTTTCCGAAATGATACAATTATCAAAAAAACATGGAGACGGATTATTGATATATACTCATCCTCATCCGACGAATGCCCAAGAGAAATATGATATTATCAAAGAAGAGTTTTCGAAATAGGTGTACAATGAGAACGAAATTATTCCTACAATAACCTCGATTTTGAGACGTTGAAAAGTATTTGGCATGAAAATGTAAAAAAAATTGCTTTCGCATACAAAAATAATGGAAATGTATTCTCTATCAATTAAAATATAATACAAGGCTATGAAGAGGTCTATAATCGTTTTTTTCTGTTTTATCCTTTTGGGAACAGTAGTATCCAACGCGCAAAAGATGTTCACTGCGAAAGAGTCTCCATTTGAGATTGCTGCCACGCGTAATATGGGAATAAAATGGAAAGGGGAAATGCTGCTGTACAGCGACTCTCTCTCCTGGGCGGCAGGCCAAACCGTAGGTGACCACGCCGATACTTTTACTGTCACACGTGAAAACGGCTGGCAAACCATCAATGTCTGGAACAGTAGTGCTGTGGCGCCCTATCGCAGAGAGATCGGATTATCGCCCGACGGGAGAAAAATAGAATTGACTTTCCAGGTACATCAGGATGCCTTGATGGAGGAGTATCCTTCCCCGCGTATCACCTATAAAATCCTGGTGTCTGCTTCCACATTAAATAATTCAACATGGGACGCCTTGACGGGACGGTCGCAGAATGCCCGTTGGAGCAATGGCGATTTTGATGCCTCCATGCCCGACGGAGATATTGTCACCGGAACTCGGTGGATCACCTTCAACACCCCGAAAGGACCTATTACTTTCGATTTCAACCCACATGGAGTCAGCACCTATTATGTGGCGAGTATCAATACGATGGTAGCACAATGGACGGTAGCCAAAAAAGGGGATATGATAGAGCTCTCCTTTTCGACATCCGCCTCGCATTATGGGGGTGATTTTACCAGTAAGCTCACCCTTTTCGAGGGAGATAAAAATGATTATGCAAACCACCATGCCGCCACCTATTATCACTATTTCTCCGAACTCAAGAAAGAAAAATTATTCTCTTTCAACGACAAGGCCGGAGAAGATTTCACCCATGCGGGAACAGACCGGTATGACCCGTCTGCAGGCTACGGATGGCAGCGCACCGAAGGGCTCTCTATCGAGGGAGGCAAGCGCACCGGGGCATTGTATGCTTCCTGCTCTTCTACAAGTCCCAACACCTTTATTACGGAGGGATTACGCCCGGGATTATACCTTATTACAGTAAAATCAAGCGCATTGCAGAAGGAAAAAGGGCCTTTTTCCGTTGTATTCGACGGAGAACAAATTTACCACGACATTGCAATTGACAAAGGTAAAATGGCCGAGGTCACCCTGGTGCGATGGATAGAGGATGGTAACGCCGCTATCAGCTTTGAAGGGGATTGGGCAGTGAGTGTGGTCGGGTTCCAGTTGTTCATGCACCGTGAAGAAGATTTTCAATTCAGGCGGGGAAACTGGTTGAAAAATGACGGTTTTTGCCCGGGTATCCTCTTCGCAAATTATTACGATACTCCTCCGGTGTATGGGAAAGCGCTCACTTTTTCACCATTGGCAGGTGAAATCAATGAAACGCCGGAGATTCCCCCATTCCCGGAATTAGGCACGGCATTGCCCGACCAACAGGCGGACGAACTGGCCTGGCGGTTCAATAGTCCGTTGGGAACCATGGGACCCGATAACTGGGGCACCTTCAACGAATTCAACACACCCGAAAAAATTGAAAAAAGACTGGAACAGATCAAAAACAGTGGAGTAAACGCGGTGATATTGAATGGTTTTCTTTCAAGGCACACCTATGCCACACATTTGGAACGGGTGGAAGAGAATATCAGGCAGACCGTGGAAATAGCCCATCAAAAAGGAATGAAGATCATCGATCACCAGGATCTGACTATTTTGTGGAATGCCGATATGGGATTCCGGTTTCTGGCTGCAAACCCCGGGTATTTACAGCATAACCATACCAATGGATTGCCTACATGGGGATTATGTCCCGTAAACCCCGATTTTAAGTATGGATATTTCTTTCCTTATATTTCCGGGCATATAAAAAACACCAATATTGATGGCTTCATGCTGGATGAAACGGTCTTTCATTATGCGAATTTCTGTAATTGTGCCCATTGCAAGCAATCATTTACCGATATTACCGGATTGGTATTACCGGATGATGAAACCAACCCTTTATTGCATAATAAATCATCAAAATTATGGAAAACCTGGATTGAATGGCGTAAACATGCCATGGCCCAATGGAGAATTGACTTAAGCAATCTAACCCACCAGATCAATCCTTATTTTTCAAACCTGGAATACTACTCGGAAGGGGGATTCCTGGCCAATGCCGCTTCATACGGCCAGGGAGGGGACTTGCCTCTGAGTGCCAGGTCAAAAGACTTTTTAGGCACCGAGATCATGAGCCGCGACGTATGGGACGATTACCGGTATAATTTCACCAGCAGGAATATGTATAACAGCCTCAGGGAAACATATGGGTCTCCTATCTTCGGGCTGGTCTATCCCGACGGAGTATTTAACTATGCCCTTATAGGATGGGCGATGAACAATATGTTCGGACAAGTGACATGGTCTTTGGTTGATTTTGAAGAGAAGGAAAAAATGAATCCCTATACAGGCTGGAAAGAAAATATGGACAAGATAACATCCGTCCCCTATACCGATATCGCAGTGGTGTTCTCACGGTCGACGAGGGATTGGTCTATGAAGAATACGGGGAACTATCCCAAAGAAATAATGGGAACCGGCCAGTTCCTCGCTTCAAGGCATATACCCCATACATTTATCCTGGATGATGCGATCCCTGGTCAGGATATCTCGAGGTTCCGGGTGCTGCTGGCGCCGGGAATGGATTGTATCTCGGATGAACAGGAACGCACGTTAAAACAATTTATCCTTGATGGCGGAACCTTATTCCTTACAGGAGAAGCAGGCATGCTTACGCCGTACGGCGAAGCCAGAGATAAAAGGGCATTCGGCGATATCCTCACCGAAAGCCGGTTGGCCGAAGCCGCAGAAACAGGGTGGGTAGAAGTGAAATACGGCAAAGGAAAGGTGGTATATGCACAAGGCAAAAGCATGATCAACGAATTCTGCCCGTCGATCAGGGAAACCGGCATGATATACCGCTTTACTCCCGATCCGAAAATAACCGTATCCAACGAAAAAATATTAGAGAATACGATCGGACCGATGATGTTCAAATCGATATCCATTCCTTCCAAAGTGCTTGTAACAGCTTATAAAGATACGGAAAAGGAAAGGAGTAGTGTAATGGTTCATTTACTGAATGCTACGGGAGTGAAAGTGAAACATGGGGATACGCTTCCCCTGCCCGATCCTGATTGGGAACCGATCAATGAAGATATGAGTTTTGAGATTACACTGTCGCCTCTCAAAAAAGCTTATTATGCTTCGCCCGACGCGGAAGGACATAAAAAAGTCGACATTCAAAAAACAGGGAAAAACCGTTATAAAGTCACAGTGCCCAAAGGGACGGTGGATAAATATGGTATTGTTTATCTTCTCCAGAAATGATATTGATATGAGAATTTGTACGAAAGAAGTAGAATATATTTTTATTTTCTTTTTTCCATTCCTCCCATGTATGGTGAAAGCGCAGGATCCTTTAATTAAATGGACATTAGAACAAGAAACTGCAGCATGGCAACCGAGAGATTCGCAGGGAGAAGTCGTATACAACGGATATATGTGGATATTAGGCGGTTGGCATAATTCATACGAAGCCCCACCCCGGGATGTATGGCGATCAAAAGACGGTAAGAACTGGGAACTTATATCGAATAATGCACCGTGGATACATAGTGATTTACCTATGAGTATAACTTTTAAAGATAAAATGTGGATGATGGGAGGTTGGTACAATGGCCGTTTAGAAAACCGATCGGCAAGCAATATGGTATGGTCTTCCCTGAATGGTGAAGATTGGAATTTAGTTACCCAAAACGCTGAATGGTCTCCCCGATGTGCTGCAGCCATAGTTTCTTTTCGAGACAAGTTATGGATATTAGGAGGTACTACTGCTTATTATGATGGAAACAAAAATAGTGTATTGAACGATGTTTGGTGTTCGGATGATGGGAAAAACTGGACATTAATAACAAAAAATGCTGAATGGCCACCCAGGGCTTTTCATCAAGCTATAGTATCAAATAATCGGATATATGTAATGGGTGGAGGAAATTATGATCCGGAATACTGGGGTTATAATGATGTTTGGAGTAGTCCCGATGGAATTCATTGGCAAAAAGAGACTGAAAATGCAAAATGGCATGAACGAATATGGTTTTCTTCAGTAGTTTACAGGGGGTATATGTGGATTATAGGAGGTTGGTCGGGAAACCCATATAAGAATTGGGACGATATTTGGTATTCAAAAAATGGTAAAGATTGGAAAGAATTAAAAACGGAAGGATTAAAATGGAAAGAGAGACATGAACATTCTGTTTTTGTATTTCAAAACAAAATATGGATTGCCGGGGGAATGGTTCCACCGCTTATTAATGATGTCTGGTCTTTAAAGCTTCCTTCAAATTGGTAAAGTAAAATCAAAATGAACATAATAAAAGTGGCTGAAAAAAAGAGTTTTCTTTTTTTGACTATTTGTATCGCATTACTGATAAGCGCATATTCCGGATCCGATAAACTGATGCTCCTGTAAAACTTATAAACGGATAGTAGTAAAAACTGAAACAATATTTTCATAAATGAACGAGAACAGACGAAATTTTTTAAAACAGATAACGGCGGGAAGTATTGGCTTAGGCTTTATTCCTGGTCTTCATGCTGAAAATTCCTTTTCGGGTAAATCTGAAAACTTATCCAACAGAACGGGAAAAAGGCAACATTTTAATATGTGTGGTTACCGGGCTCCTAAATTGGATATTGTTCGTGTAGGATTTATCGGGATAGGCAATCGCGGTTACGCAAATCTGAACCAGATGACCTTTTTAGAAGGTGTTCAAATAAAGGCAATCTGCGATATTGTGCCATTCCGTATTGACGATGTGCAACAGTTGCTTCGGAAACGGGGATTACCGGAAGCAAAGGTCTATACGGGAGGTGAAGATGCTTGGAAAAGAGTATGTGAAAATCCTGACATAGACTTAATCAGCATTGCCGTCCCAAGAGGGCCGCTCCATGCGCTCATATCCGTATATGCCATGAAATGCGGCAAGCATGTGGCCGTGGAAGTGCCGGCCATAGCCACCGTTGACGAAGCGTGGGAAATGGTGGAAATATCGGAGAAGACAAAAAAACATTGCTACATGATGGAAAACTGTTGCTATGATTTTTTCGAACTACTCACGTTGAACATGGCGCGACAAGGATTTTTCGGGGATATTATCCATGCCGATGCCGCTTATATTCATCATCAGTCAATCTATGAAAAGACAAAAGATAATAACATGTGGCGTTTGGAGGAAAGCCGGCGTCACAACGGAAACCTGTACCCTACACACGGATTAGGCCCTGTTTGTCAAATCATGGACATAAACAGGGGGGATAAACTGGACTATATGACCTCGATGTCTTCAAATGATTTTATATTGGGGAAAAAGGTCTCGGAACTGGCGGAAAACGACCCGTTTTATAAAAAGTATGATACCGACTCATACAGAGGAAATATCAATACTTCTACCATCAGGACGGAGAGAGGACGTACCATCATGCTCCAGCACGATATAACCAGCCCCCGGGTCTATTCCCGCATTCACATGATCAGCGGCACGAAAGGCGCTGCCCAGAAATATCCTTTACCCGCCAGAATTTCTTTAGGCAGCCAATGGCTTGACGACGAAGGGATGAAGAAAGTGAACGACCAGTATACGCCCGAAATAGTAAAACAAATAGGAGATATGGCCCAAAAAGTCGGGGGACATGGGGGAATGGACTTTTTAATGACATGGAGGCTCATTGATTGTTTGAGAAACGGGCTACCGATGGATATCGACGTGTATGATGCCGCTGCCTGGAGCGTGATTATTCCGTTAAGTGAAAAGTCCGTATCAAACCGTTCAAAACCCGTCGATATACCCGATTTCACACGGGGAGCCTGGAGAACAAATCAACCTGTGGACATCTCCTTGTCGGAAGGAAACACAACAACTGTAAAATCGTAAACATATTCAAAAAACTTCATATACTGACTACTGTATAAATCAAATTGATAGATAAAATTACGATTTACAGATAGAATAAGTTTACTGGTAAAAGAAAACTCCTTACGCCAAATTGACGTATTTAGAGAAGAATTTGACGTGAAAAAGACATAGGACATTTTCCTTATAATAAATTGTAATTACACATATCTCTTTAAAAAATTGAGAATGAATAGTATCAAATGCTCCAGAAGGAGTTTTTTAAGACAAAATATCACGGCAGGTGCCGGCATTTTGCTTGGCTCAGGATTGCCTTTGTCTTCCTATACAAAAACATTGAACAATGAGAATCAGGGAAAAATATCTTTATCCTTGTTTGATTTGGATGCAACCCCTCCCATAGGGCACGAGTTGGCTTACGACAAAATGACTAATTCATGGGATCTTGGACTTCGCGCAAAAGGGGTTGTATTGCATGGGGCGGGAAAACCCATCGTATTATGCGCCATCGACTGGATAGGGATCAGCAATGAAGGTTATGACGAGTTTCGTTCAATAATGGCAAAGGCGGCGAGAACAATTCCGGAAAGGGTTACGGTGCATACCTTACATCAGCATGACTCTGTCAGATGCGATTTCGGTGCTGAAAAAATATTAATGGAGAACGGTGTGGAGCCGAAATCTTTTGAGGGCAGTTTTGCGCGCGGTTTTTTAACTCGCCTGAAAGAAACCATAGAGAAGTCGGTCAAGACAACAGTGGATATTACTCATATCGGGGTAGGAGAAGCAAATATATTGAATGTGGCTTCCAACAGAAGGATATTTGGAGAGGATGGGCTTGTAAAAGCCTCAAGATTTTCCGCGTGTCCCTCACCGAGCCTGAGGGCGGAACCGGAAGGATTGATTGACCCGGTTGTATCATTGGTGAGTTTTTGGAATGAGGATAAACCGCTGGCGGTGTTGAGTTACTATGCCGTACACCCCCAAAGTTACTATCGCACCGGGATTGCTAATCCCGATTTCCCGGGAGTCGCGCGCTTTTTAAGACAACTCGCCGTGCCAGAGGCGCTCCACATTCATTTCAACGGTGCCTCAGGAGATGTGGCAGCGGGGAAATACAATGACGGATCGAAAGAAAACAGGTTGATCCTTGCAGAACGGATGGCGGAAGGAATGAAAAAGGCATGGGAAAACACGAAAAAGGAGAAAATAACCGCAGGAGAAGTTTTTTGGAAACAGCAACAGGTCGCTTTTACTCCCGCCCCCTACCTGGCCAATTTGAAAAAAGAATTAGAGAATAACCCTTCATTATATGAGAAAAATGTGGGTTATGCCCGTAAAATGGCATGGTATGAGCGTTGCCTTTCCGGGAAAAAAGTAGATATTTCTTGTCTTGGGATTGGAAAAGCAAGAATACTTCATCTTCCGGCGGAATTATTCGTGGATTATCAACTGGCGGCCAAAAAGAGGCGCCCCGACTTATTTGTCGCTATAGCCGCTTATGGAGAGTATGGTCCCGGTTATATCGGCACTGAAAAAGCGTATCACGAAGGAGGATATGAAACAAGTGAAACCGCCACGAATGTACATCCTGAAACAGAAAGAAGATTAAAACCGGCTATATTCAAACTATTAGATGACTGAGCAATAAAATATTGACCACCAAGTATTATGGACAGGAGAAAATTTGTAAAAACCGCTGTGATGACTTCAGCAGCTTCCCTTTCAGCCACTTCATTTGGTTTTTCGAAATATCAATTGCCGGATGTGGCACGTATGGACGACATGGGGGACAATGATTCAATCGTAAGAGTTGTCGACCTTGATATCGGTGAAAAAGCGAATATAATCCTCCATGATGGAAGTAAGGCACAAATCAAATTATTAGGACTGGAAGAGGATCGGGAGCCGGTCTTTAACACATTGACCGGCACCCGGGTTAAAGTGGAGATCAATGGTACAAAGGCTGATTTGGAGTGTAAAAGTTACCGGCTGCCTGTGCCGGTTGGAGATCTGCAGGTGGACGTGCCGGCGGTGATCGGATTCATGGCGGACGCAAGTTCTGACTGGTGGAAGTTGAAAAAATCCGCCAGGTTGCGGCTGTGGCCCGCCGGATCACCATGGATTCAACCCGGCACATTTAAATACCCGCTGAAACAACGGTGGGCCGCTTCAAGAACAGTATTTTCCAATGAACCTTTCTCTCCAATAGTAATGGGGAAAGTGTATTACCATGCAGGAATGGACTTTGGTGGAGTGGACGGTCTCACTGAAGTGATTGCCGCCACTGATGGGAAAATCATAACACTGGGAAATGAGGTGGATGGCGAACTTCATCCCGCAGCCAGACCACGATATGACATTGTGTACATTGAGGACAACCGTGGTTGGATTTACAGGTACTCGCACCTGAGCACATTTGATCCTGAGCTCAGTATTGGCAGTAAAGTAACAATGGGCCAAAGGATTGGCTATGTGGGAAAAGAGGGCAGTAGTGGTGGATGGTCGCATCTTCATTTTCATATCGAGAGCATCCAGCCATCCGGATTATGGGCACATCAGGATGCTTACCCTTTTTTATGGCAGTCATATATTGAGGAGTATGACCCGAAAGTGATCGCGGTCGCCCGTCCACATATAAAAACCCTGCCCGGTAAGACTGTAGAACTTGATGCCTCGCATTCATGGGCAAAAGCCGGCATTCGCCATTATGAGTGGTTGTTCATGGATGGGAATAGGGAGGCAGGAGCAAAAGTGAAAAGAACTTATGAGCGCCCCGGCACTTACAGTGAAATTATCAAAATTATCGATAATGAGGGCAATGTTGATTATGATTTCATGAGAGTAGACGTCTATCCCGTTGCCCAGGCTGATTCAGACAGGGTGATTGCCCGTTCAATTCCCAGAGTGCACGCCGCATATTACCCCACATTCAACATTAAACCGGGAGATCCGGTCGTATTCCGCTCAAGAGGATTCGGCTTCCCGGAAGAAGGAGGAGTGGACATTTATGATTTTGGTGATGGTTCACCCAAAATGGAGGTCCCTTCCAATATTGATCCAAGCCAGCACGCTGCAAATGGCTATGGTACAATTATTCACCATTATAAAAAGCCGGGCAATTATATTGTGCGGGTTGACCGTATAGATGAAAAAACGGGAAATATGGCATCACAACAGCTGCATGTCATTGTAAATCCCGTGATCAGCACCCCTTAAAAAGTGAATTTAGTGAGTGAATAACTTAATTATATATGAAACGAACATGAACATCATTACACCCAAAAACATGACTAAACGCGAGTTCTATACGACACCATTGAATATAAATAATTTCAATCGTATAAAAAAGTATATTTTAACTATATGGTTATTTATTGTTTTATTTTCGATCAATGCATGGTCGCAGGATACAATAAAAGTGTTAGCTGTGGGCAATAGTTTTTCAATAGATGCGGTGGAAAACTATTTATACGATTTGGGACAAGCGGATGGAGTGATTTTTATTATCGGGAATTTACACATCAGTAGCTGCTCGCTGGAAAAACACTGGAACAATGTGGAAAACGATAAAGCGGAATATTCGTATCGTAAAATCGACCCCGCGGGAAAAAAAACCACAACTCCCGGCATATCTTTATTACAAGGCATCAACGACGAGAGTTGGGATTATATCAGTTTTCAGCAAAACAGTGCAAATTCGGGACTGATCGAAACTTATTCCCCCTATCTGATCCAATTGACAGCATATGTAAAGAAACATATAGCCAATCAGAAAGCCAAATTCCTTTTTCACCAGACTTGGGCTTATGCCCAAAATTCAAAAAGCGATGCATTTCCAAAATACAATAGCGATCAAAAACAGATGTATAAATCAATTGTAAAAGCATCGCGGAAGGCCGCGCGGAAAGCCGGAATAAGAACAATAATCCCCTCCGGAACAGCCATTCAGAACGGTAGAAATAGTTTCATAGGTGATCGTTTCTGTCGTGACGGACATCACCTGACTTTCGATTTAGGACGTTACACCGCCGCTTGCGCATGGTTTGAAACGCTATCCGGAAAATCGGTTGTTGGGAATTCTTTCGCACCAACCACCATAACTCCTTTAGAAGCCATCACGGTTCAGCGTGCCGCTCACCAAGCAATATTAAAACCGTTTACAGTAACAACTGTAAGGTTGGGGATTAATTATCAGTGATAAATCCGAAGATAGCGCCTTTTGAGGACAACATTTTGCAAATTACCGCAGGCGATAATATTAATTATATATCTTTGCAAACCAGTTAAATACGATAATATGATGCAGTAAATAGCAACACTATCTTAACAAGATATCTGTTGATTTAAAGAATAATGAAGGATTTCATTTTGATGTTTTTGATATTTTCTCATTCTTAAATAACTGCCTGATGTCTGATAAAGACCATCAGGCGGTTATTGTCTTTCTTAAATTTCAAAAAAACAATAGAAAGCACAATAAGATATAAAGAACTATTTTTATCTGACACTACTCTCTATCACAATCTCTTTGGTAAATTGAACCATCTTACCGGAAACAGTGACGCCCTCTCCCACCACATGATAGGTTGTGGGAGTATCTGCCGAATAAAATTCAATCACTGCTTCCCCCGACGGTGAGAATTGTACGCCGGGATTCCAGTAAATGGTGGTACGCAAGTCGGGGAGGGAAGATTCAAGCTGTGCTTTGGTCTCGTACTTCGGGGAATAAAATTCTGCAGCCATCTGATATCCCAACGGCCTAATCCTATCAATATTAATAGATTTTGACCTTTGGTAAGTACTGCCCCTGGTCGTAATCACCAACGCTCCGCTTGTTTCAGGATAATATCCAAACATGGAAGTATGATCTTTTATTACAAATAAGTTGTCTATATCATTTACATCCATCGATAGAACATCGAAATTTGTATAGGGTATATCGTCTATCACAAACAATACCGGCATGTCGGACCGGCTAGTAGTTATTTTGTTTCCCCCTCTTACCACGACTCCTTCGGTAGCCAACAATACGGCAAGCATATTACTGAAATTTCTTTTCTGGATATCTTCAACTGTCGTCAAACCGGACGAATAAATGGGCGAATAGTAAGCGGATTCTTTGATATTTTTTATACTTTTAGCCGTGACTATCACCTCTTCAAGCATAATACTGCGCATACCGTATTTCTGTGAATATTCTTCATCAGCCTGCTTCAGGTAGGAATCGCTGGCATTACCTTTATTGTCGTCCGGTTCCTTCAATTGTCTCCTTGCCGGCAAAGTAGCAAGACTATAATCAGGATAGGTGATCTCATCGAGATAAATGAAATTACCCTCCCGATCCTTTCTGTCTAGTGACTGAACAGTGATTTCAGTACCTTCTGGATATTCAACTTTGAACATGAAACGACCTTTTTCATCTGCAGCGGCAGTTTCTATACTGGACAGGGTGTCTAGCGTGGCGTAAAGGCTGATTTTCCCTTCATCCATACTCCGGAAGAACCTGGCCTCCGCTTTACCACTTATCTCCTGAAACTGTTCCGGTAAGATTTCAGGAATATCAATTTTCCCTTTCAATATACCCGGAATATCATACCTCCTCCATCCCTGTGTCAACATCAGCACATCAAGCGCAGTCAAATCCTCCCTATTACCCGTGAAATAACTTACAGGCGATTCAACATGCCCCTTCAATTCCGAAGAAAGCAACAGGGTAGATACAAGGGTATTTGTCGTATCCGTAACAACCACATTTTTATCGACAACCGAAACAGCGATATTGTTATGAGACGATCCTATGTCGGTACCGGCCAATTGAAGCTTAAAAGTTATCAGTTGCCGGCGCTTGTACGCAGATGCCGATAAACTGGTTTTTAGAGTAGCAAAATCCTCTCCGTTGATATTGAAAACAAGACGTTCACTGATAATATCATAATTGGTATCGAGCAACAGGATACTTGAAATACCCGAGGGGAAAAATTCAGCAGGAAAAGTGTAATTACCGGATTCAGCAGAGCAAAATTCATGGTGCAGGACTATACCCTTATGATGAATCACCAAGGAGAGGGAATCAGCCCGGGCCGATTTTCCCTTCAGAATGTGTACTAAAAAACGGTTGCGCAAAGCTTTCACGTTGACGGTCATTGCATGGGAATCAGGTATCGGCAGATCAAACCGCCGATTATCACCATTTCCGGTCATACATATAGCGTGATACTTTTCTCCATCCATAGGGATAAAATTAAAGAAACCCATCCCTAACTTAAGGGATTTGAATTGCATAATCTCTTTACCCTTAGAATCATAGATAACACCTGAAACATCTTCACCCAACCCCGAAGGGTTAACGGCCTTGAATCCCACCCGACAGACCTGACCCGGAATAAGCCAGCCTCCCTCGGGATGGAACGAAACATCAAAATCACCGGCAGGATAAGGTACTGAATAATAACGATTGTATTTCCGCCCCTTGTGGATAATGCTCAAAAGTAGGTTCCTGTTACTCTTTTGGGTAAGAGGGAATGTTTCCCGAAAAACGGATCCGTTTTTTGGGTCGATAGTCTTTATCGGACCATCGGGAAGTCTGAGGGTAACAATTTCGGGGATAATGGTATCCCTGTTTCTCCGTTCAATAAATCTGAAACCTACATCCACCCTCTTTTCGTGGAAGGTAAAGTCCGGCAACGGCTCGATTTGCAGGGAGTACGGATCAAGCACGTTAACTGTTTTCCTGAAGAACTCTTCGTTCCCACGATTTCGCATATACCGCGTATAGGCCCTTATGGTGTAGCTCCCCTCCGGTAGTTCCTGTTCCAGGTCCATGTATCCGGCATACACGCCGGTACTGTCATGGCGGATCTTAACTCGTTTAACTAACTCATTGAAGGGATTAAAGAGTTCCACATAGACATACCTGCTCATAAATATCGGCTGGTTGTTCAGTGCGTCGACCAAATGGCTCCGTAGCCAAATCCGCTCTCCCGACAGGTAATCAGTCTTGTCGGTCTGCACATATATCTTTTCATGAGGAAAATAAGTCAACTGCTCAGTAAGTCGCTTTACGACCGTATCCGCAACCATATCACTATTCTGAGCCAAAAGGATACCCACTAGATAGAAAAAAGAAATAATCAAAAAGACCTTTTTCATGACATACTAATTATAATCGCCCTTTCATGATAGCACATTAGCAAACTCATTATTATTTTTTACAAAAAAAAACGAAACAAACTAGACTTTCCCCGAATTAGCGCAAAGATACGCTCAATTCACGAAAAATATCCGAAACAGATTGAACCAACTATCATAAGATAACGAATATGACTATAATCTAATACTAACAACGTCTTTTGAGGAGAATATTTCGTGAATAAATACCGAAGACAACTCGGGTCACGTACCTTTGTAATCTAGTCAAATATGGAGTATCCTGAAAATGATGCAGTAAATGAATGTATTATCCGAAGATATATTAGAATGAAGACTCAAAATAATATCATAATAAACAAAATGCAAAGGTCAAGAAGAAGTTTTCTAAAAACCGCCACTACCTCATCGTTCCTGTTAGGAGCCAGTGGCATACTATCCGGATCTCTGGTTACAAGCTGCAGTAAAGGTCTCTACCCGAACAAAAATATTGATAACACATCAATATATTACGAGAGGGAGATTACCACCATTTGCAAAGCGGATAAGAATTTTCCCCGTCATAGTGAAGCGTCGATTATTGAACTTAAAGATTCTTCTCTTCTTTTAGCATGGATGCGGTTTGAAGACAGCCCTTTCGGATCCGGCGACAGAGCACCGAGTACCATTTCAATGATGAATTCCTCGAATGGCGGCAGGACATGGGATAATTTTCGTATCGCGGTGGAAAGGCGCAAAGAGAGTGTAAACGTTTATAGCCCGAACTTTCTACGTCTAAATAATGGCGAAATATTGCTCTGTTACATGATGTATGACCAGTTAGAGAGAGGTAAGACAAAGTTAGCCACCGCATACATGGCTCGCTCCGGTGACGAAGGGAAAACTTTCGGACCACAGGAAACAATCTGGGAAAAAGATCATTTTGCAATTTCTAATTCTTGCATCAAACGCCTCTCTACAGGTCGTGTAATCTTGCCGGTAACTTATTCGGAAGGGACGCTATGGAGCAAAGACGAAAAGATACATGTGCGTGTATTTTATTCTGATGATGACTGTCGTACCTGGACTTTCGGACAACAGAACATTTCCTTACCCATGCGCGGAGTTATGGAGCCATTCGTGGCAGAGTTGACGGATGGAAGGCTGATCATGGTCATGCGTAACCAACTCGGATCCTTGTTTAAATCTTATTCATCGGATCAAGGCAAAAGCTGGAGTTTACCACAGACAACCGGGCTTTCAACACCTGAATCCTGCCCCTATGTAACTGAAATTCCCAATAGTAACAAGATTATGGTTGTCTGGAATAATGCCGAATACAATATGCATTGGTCCAGCCATTACGGCAAACGGAGCCCTCTCACGGCTGCTATCTCTGCTGATGGAGGTATAACTTTTACAGACTTTTGGGATATTGAAACTGATCCTAAAACAGGATTCTCCAATCCGGGGATCACATGGACACAGGATGGGGTATGTTTGCTCACTTATTGGGCAATCCCATATAACGAGGAGTGGAGATTTACAGGTTTGTGTGACCTGCGTCTGGCGCGTTTTCGTATACGACAATAACCAATCCCGGCACTTTTAAGGGATAAATATTCAAATAAAATTGAAGTCACCTTCCCAATAGTGAGAATTCGGCAGCCAACGTCTTTTGAGGACAACATTTCGCTAATTACCACGGTAGATAATGTTAATTATATATCTTTGTAATTTAGTCAAATACAATATATTTAACAACATGATGCGTAAGATAAAGTAATAATATGAACAGGCGTAAATTTATAACGGGAACAATCGGAGGAACCAGCTTGCTGGCTGTATCCGGATTCAATAATCTATATGCGTGGGGACAGTCAAATGGAGATGATAAGCTCCCCGCCATATTGGGTGGCACCAAATCACATCATGATGTATGGCCTGACTGGCCGGTATGGAGATCGGCTTATGATGAAAAAGTACTGGAAGTATTACGTAGTGGGGTATGGTCAAGAGCAAAAGTGACAGCCGAGTTCGAGCAAAAATGGGCTGAACTGATCGGTACAAAAAGATGTCTCTCGGTGGTAAATGGAACCAACGCGTTGATTGCCTCCGTAGCCCAATTCAATATAGGCCCCGGTGATGAGGTGATTATACCTCCCTACACATTTATCGCTACCGTACAGGCAGTCTTAATGAATGGGGCATTACCCGTCTTTGTGGATATAGATCCAAAAACCTTCCAGATAGACCCTGCAAAGATTGAAGCAAAAATTACGGCAAGGACAAAAGCCATCATGCCTGTACATATTTTGGGAATCCCAGCCGATATGACCCGGATAATGGCGATCGCAAAAAAACATAACCTGATCGTGATTGAAGATGCCTGCCAGGCCCATCTGGCAGAAGTGAACGGGAAGAGAGTCGGCTCAATCGGCGATGCGGGATGTTTCAGTTTTCAAACCTCAAAAAATATGCCGATTGGCGAAGGAGGTGCGATTACCAGTGATAACGAAACTTTTATGGATCAATGTTTCTCCTATCACAATTTAGGCCATCCTTATGGAACCCAGGTAGGCAGTGTAAGCGGAGGAGGAATAAGGGTAGGATCGAAAATAAGATTTACGGAGTATCAGGCTGCTATTGGATTGGTACAGCTGACAAACCTGGAGAAAGAGACAAATACCAGATGGGAGAATGCACAATATTTATCGAAGAAAATAAACGGTATCCACGGTATTTCTCCCGCCACGCTCTATCCGGAAACGACAAAAGCCGTATATCACTTATACCCGCTACTATACAACAAAGATAAATTCAAGGGACTGACCCGTAGCCAGTTCCTGGAATCATTAAAAGCAGAAGGGATACCCTGTTCTTCGGGTTACACCCCGTTGCATACTCAGCCATTTATCAAAGCAGCTTTCGACTCCAAATTATACCAGAAGGTATATGACAAAAAAGATCTGGATTATGCAGATTTTATCGAAAAAAACCAATGCCCGATGAATGACCGCATATGCAATGAGGCATCAATATGGCTGAGCCAGAGCTTGTTCCTTGGGAATAAATCATCGATGGATAATATAGCAAATGCCATTGAAAAGATACAGGTTAATGCCGATAAGATTGTCAGGAAATTTAAAAAATAACAGGCGACACGATCAAAATGAAATCATATAAACGATTTGTTTTTATCATTCTATTTCTTGGAGGGGTGCTCTTCTCATTCGGACAGACTTCCGGTAGCCATGATATATGGAAAGCAGGAGTTGCCCGGAAAAATATCACCCCTTCCTTTCCGGTATGGATGGCAGGTTATGCAAGCAGGACTTCTCCGTCCGAAGGAAAGTTACATGACCTATGGGCAAAGAGTCTTATGTTGGAAGATGCGAAGGGAAACAAATCGGTATTGATCACAATGGATTTACTGGGAATTCCGAAGGATTTCTCGGATGCATTGAGACAAAAGATTGAACGGAAATACGGACTGAGCAAATCGCAGATCGTATTAAGTTGCTCACACACCCATTCAGGACCGGTGGTAGCCAGAGCACTGGAATACATTTATCCGATGGAAACCGGAGACTGGAAGCAAGTCGATCGCTATACCGTGCAACTGGAGACAATGCTGCTTGAATTAGTCGGCGAGTCTATGCAAAATATGAAAACGGCAAGGATCTATACGAAAAATGGAACAGCCCGTTTTCAGGTAAACCGGCGTAACAATAAAGAAGGAGAATTAACTCCCACTACCAGCCTGAATGGACCGAACGACTATGCGGTACCCGTGATAAAGGTGGAAGGATTGGATAAAAGTCTAATCGCTGTGATCTTTGGATACGCATGTCATCCGACTACTTTGTCTATCAATCAGTTTTCAGGCGATTATGTAGGATTTGCACAAATAGAACTGGAGAAAACATACCCTGGTACGACGGCTATGTTCTTTCAGGGGGCAGGTGCCGACCAAAACCCGCTACCCAGACGAACTCTACCCTTAGCTATACAATACGGTAAACAACTGGCAGCATCCGTTGAAGCCGTCCTCTCTGAAAACATGAATATCCAGGAAAGTATATTGATCAACAAATATAACGAGATCGATCTTCCGCTCAGCACTCCGCTACCAATGGAACAATTGGAAGAAATATCGAAGGGGAACGATTACCAGGCAAGATGGGCAAAAGGGATGATCGATGAATACAAAAAGAAAGGGACTTTTAGGAAAGCCTATCCGTACCCGATACAATATTGGAAGATAGGAAATCAACCTCTCTTTGTGATGGGCGGAGAGGTACTGGTTTCTTATACCATTCAATTGAAAAAGTTGTACGGACAAGATGTTTTTGTGATGGCATACGCCAATGATATCGTTGCCTATATCCCTTCCGCGGCCGTGATTGACGAAGGAGGATACGAGGGCGATACATCGCAGCGTGTGTACGGTTTACCTGCAAAATGGGATAAACAGATAGAGCCCATTATTATTGAAGCGTTTAAACAGTTACTCATCGACTAATTCTAAATCAAAATGTTTACTCGTATCTCTATCATGCTGAAAAAAAGGGGATTTATCTCCAATCTATGTTTATTGCTCCTCATTTTACCCCCTATAACAGGATATGCACAGAAAAATCACAATTTTTCTAAAGATTCAATTCCTGTAGTGGATGGGAAAGTTGTTTTTTCGGTTACTTTCGAATACGACCTGAATAACAAAGAGTTTATGAAAAGATCGGTTACGTATCTGAATGGCAAATTGGATCCTTACTCCGGAGTGTTTCTTTCCAGTAACAGCGATTCAACTGTTTGCAGAATAACCGACTATTTCGAAATTGATTCTAACGTAACACAGCTTTTCGCCCTTTACGTAACCTATAGCTTACGGTTAGACTATGAAGAGGGGAAATGTACGCTGACGATCTGGGACTTCACTTATATGGACAAGACATATTTTGAAACACAGGAAGCCAGTGATCGTAAGCTGAAAATGCCCGAATACACGGGGGAAGATATGATGATCAGGAAAAGTTATACAAGGCTGCTGAAGAAAGATCCCTCGTCACAGGTTACAGAAGCAACTGTAAATAGAATTAATGAGATTATCGATAACTTAGAATTATCTTTTACACGGAAATAATTAAAAATTATAGTATCAATAAAAAATCTAAAAATGAAACAAATTATTTTTATCCCTGTCTTATTATGCCTTTTTTTGGCTGGATGCATTGAAAATCAGAATAACACTACTGATAAGAAAGAGGTGGATCAATCTACCAAACAAGGTAATTTTGTGGCAAAAAAATATTTCTCGGGGTTTGACGATGCCCATGACACTTATAACGCAATATCCAAAGCAAGTGATGGTAAGATATACTATGTACTATCATCTACAAGACACGATATAGGAGGTCAATTCTATTGCTATGATCCTCAAACCGATAAAACGGAGTTTATTGCCGACTTGTCTGAAGCTTTGGGCGAAAAAGAGCAGAAATATATTGCTCAGGGAAAAAGTCACGTGGAATTTTATGAGAAAGACAAAAAACTCTACTTTGCTACCCATATCGGTTACTATCAGATGATAGATGGAGCTGAAAATCTACCCGTAGTAGCACCCGAAGGGTATAAACTCTATCCTGGTGGACATTTCGTTTATTACGACATGAAAACAAAGGAATTGAAGAGTCTCTCCCTCGCTCCCGAAGGGGAAGGAATTATCACCATGGTGATGGATCGGGAACGGGAACAGTTATACGGGCTGACCTGGCCAAAAGGGTTACTACTCCATCATGACCTGAAAACCGGTACCCTCAAAAATCTGGGACCCGTATCAAGGGCCGGAGAAACACAATTAGGTACTGAAAACTTCAGGGTGATATGCCGTTCAATGTTCGTGGATCCCCGTGATGGAAATGTCTACTATTCTACCGGAGACGGTGATATCTTTTTCTATAACTCCACTATGTCTGCCCCGGAAAAACTCGAAGGAGTTGATTTGAGAATTGATTATTTTGGGTCCTATGATCCAAGTGATGCCGGCAGCATGGGATATAACTGGAGAAAAATATATTGGTATGAACCGGAAAACAAAGCTTATGGAGTACATGGCAATTCGGGCTATCTGTTCACATTTGATCCGAAAGAAAAGAAAATTGAAGTAATCGATCGTATTACTTCCGAACCGTCAAGGAAAAGTGGAATGTTTGACCTGTTCAGCTATGGCTATCTCGGCTTTATGATCGATAAAGACGGTGTAATTCATTATTTAACCGGCGCTCCTATTTATGAAAACGGAAAAAGGCTTGCCGGAATAGATAAGCTTAACATGGGCGCTGCTAAAGGATTGGAACATCTACACCTTGTCACTTACGATATTCCAAATAAGAAATACAAGGATTTAGGTTCCGTGTTCTATGAAGATGGAGCTATCCCGACCTATGTAAATTCGATTGCCCTGGACGACGCTGGAAACGTATATACTTTAGCGCGTTTTATGCATGATGGGAAAGAGATCGAAGATTTGATAAAAATTGAATTGCCATAAGGGATATAATATCGTCTTTTGAGAATATTGTAGTATTGTGCATGTTACTATCGCACAATACTACACTTCTTTACAAGAAGTCGTATTGTGCAAAATGTAACTTTGCAAGAACAATGAAGACAAATAAAAAAACTGGAATATCTTTTTTCTCTATCCTATCTTCAGGTATGGGGATAGTAGCACTCGCTTCTCTTATCTTCATAGGTGGCCTTTGTTTATCCGGTTGCGGCTCAACCAAGAAACAACCGGATAAAAACAAGCCAATATTCACTACTGAAAACAGGGCGACTCTCGGCACTTATGCTAGTTTGCCAAGACTCTCGGATGGGAGGGCAGATCTCGACAAGTTAATTGCACAATTAAAAGAACTCAATGCAAATACATACAACTGGTTAGTATGGCAAAATGAAAACGACTGGGACGATTTGCAACTTTTTCTTCCCATCGCGCTAGAAAATCAGATTGCAGTATGGATATCCCTGGTACCGCCTTCAGAATCAAAACCTATTGCCAAATGGAGTTCAGAACCTTTTGGAATGGATTATATCAAATGGTCGGAAGAGATCGCTAAACTTAGTGTGACCTACCCTAATCTGATTGCACTAAGTATAGATGATTTTGTCCATAATCTCGATTTTTATACTCCGGAATATGTGAAGGAAATGATGGATACAATAGATGACATAAACCCATCACTTCAATTTATTCCCTGTTCCTACTACAAACAGATAACAGTGGATTTTGCGGAGAAGTACGGATACATGCTGGATGGAATACTGTTTCCTTATCGCGCAGAATCTGAAGGAGCCAATCTTCAAAATGCAGGATTGGTTGATCGGGAAATCTCTACATTAAGAAGCCTCTTCAACAAAGGTATGCCTATTTATATCGATGTATACCTAACCGCACATTCAAGGCTGGGAGGCTCTACCCCCTCCTATGTAGAAGAGGTAATTCGAAGGGGAAAGGAACATGCAGATGGGGTACTCATTTATACACACCCTAACCCGGAAGCAGATCCAGAAAAATATGAGATCGTGAAAGCCGGATTTGCAGATAAATGAAATTATGCACTCACTCTCCAGATAAAACTATTATTATGATCCAAAAAAATGTAACGAGAAGATCATTTTTAACGACCGTAACTGCTGCAGTGGCTGCCACAGCCACTGCAAATATAACTCATCCGTTAGAGAATATCTACCCACAAACCGATATGGAACAGGTAAATACACCGGGAGAGTTGAAGGTAGGCTTATTCGATGTAGATGCAACTCCACCGGTTGGAAGCCTATTGACATACGACCGGATGGTCAATTCATCCGATCTTGGATTACGAGCCAAAGGAATTATCCTCTCCGGAGCGGGGGCACCTATCGTTTTATGTGCCGTCGACTGGATAGGAATTTCCAACGAATCGCAAGACCTCTTCAAACAATCTCTGGCATCCGCTGCCGGCACTACGCCAGAGCGGGTGGCAGTACATACGGTTCATCAACATGATGCCCCTATTTGCGATTTTACGGCTGAGAGATTATTGAAAGAAAAAAATCTTCCGGTAGGATGTTTCGAAGGTTCTTTTGCGAGGATAGTCATCAAGAATATCCAGGAGGCAATTATAAGTGCAGGGAAGGAACTGCAACCTGTCACACATGTGGGAATGGGTAAAGCTCCGATTTATGAGGTTGCCTCAAACCGGAGGGTGGATAAGGAGAATGGGAAGATTAAGACAATGCGGGGATCTGCATGCAAGGATCCTCTGTTGAGGGACATGCCGGAGGGCCTGATTGATCCCGATGTATCCTTAATCAGCTTCTGGAATAACGATAAGCCGTTAGCTGTGTTGAGTTTTTATGCTACTCATCCCCAGAGTTACTACCGGACTGGAATTGCAAATCCCGATTTTCCCGGTATTGCCCGTTTCTTACGCCAGCAGGCTGTTCCTGAGGCACTACATGTCCATTTTAACGGAGCGGGAGGGAATATCGCTGCCGGGAAATACAATGACGGCAGTCGTGAAAACCGGCTCCGATTGGCAGAAAGAATGGCTGATGGCATGAAGCGTGCCTGGGATAGCACGAAAAAGTATACCGTTTCATCAGAAAAAGTCAAATGGACCACAGCCCCTCTTCTACTACCCGTAAACCCGGTCACTGCCGAAATTGAGAAGAATATGGCGACAGGTGACGGCCCTTACATGGCGAATAATATGGGCCGGTTAGGTTGGTACAAACGTGCCTTGGAAGGGAAGACCATCGATATAGGCTCTCTCTCCATAGAAAACGCGCAAATTTTCTTTATGCCGGGAGAATTGTTTGTCGAATACCAATTGGCGGCAAAGAAAATGTCTCCCGATAAATTCGTAGCCATGGCCGCGTATGGCGACTATGGTCCGTTTTATATCGGGACAAAAGAAGCTTATAAAGAAGGAGGATATGAGATACTCTCAAGTCCCGTCACAGAAGATACTGAAAAAGTTATTTTAAAGGCGATCCAATCTATCAACGATAAATTATAAAAACGTCACAGCTTCATCTCCCATCCTTTTTCATATTTCCGGTTCCAGAGTTTACTGGCTGCACGGTTATTGATGATATGACCATTCTCCGGACTGGTCCTGAAAGTTGTTTTTGTACGCTGGGAAATATTTGCTAAGTGGGCCAGAGTGGTACTAATACATCCTACATTGATATCGGCATTCAATGGCGTACCTTTCCGGATACCGTCCAGAAAGTTGGAGAAATGGAATGAGTCGAGTTGTGCCGTTGGATTCGAGGTATCTCCGTCTCTAAACTCCTGCTTACTGACCACCTCTTTTACCAGTTTATTTTTCTGATCGTAGACCTTATAAGCATTTCCACCTCCTATAACCAAACTACCGGTCTCCCCGTAAAAAACGCAACCTACTGAAGAGTCTTCAATATCACGACTATTGCAACTCCGCCCTTCCCAAGTGATCATTTTATCTCCTCCAAACTCAAGGTTGATCATCTGGGTATCGGGAAACTGCCAGTCATCATTGTACACATACCTTCCTCCCGAAGAGCTTACATGCGTGGGGTAAGTCAGCTCCATCCCCCATCTCAGGATATCGAGGAAGTGCACCGCATTATTTCCGGCCTCCCCGGTTCCCCAATCATAAAACCAATGCCAGTTGTAATGAAGATAATTATCTTTGTAGGCAGAGACTCTCGGTGCGGGGCCCTGCCATAATTCCCAATCAAGCCAGTCGGGTACCAATATTATCTTCCCCGTACCTATCGAGGGCCTGTTATTGGTATACCATGCTTTGCCGAAATAGACCTTTCCGATGACTCCTTCCTTTAATTCCTGCACCGCATTGATCATGTTCGGCCACGACCTCCGCTGCATACCCGTAACAGCCACTACATCGTATTTTTTCACTGCCTGCATCAATATCTCATTCTCAGCAGGATTATGGCTTGTCGGTTTTTCCAGGTAAACATGCTTCCCTGCTTTCATGGCCATAAGGGCACCGGGTGCATGCCAATGCTCAGGGGTAGCAATAAAGACGGCATCCAGATCTTTCTGTTCCAATAATTTTCTGATATCCTTTTCTCCTTTGGGAATGTTTCCGGCAATTTTTGTCACGCTGGTTATGCACTTCTCCATGGCACGTTTGTCCACATCGCAGACATAAGCGATCTCACAACCTTTTTCCCTGGCAAATCCTCCGGCCAGCGCATTCCCTCGTGAATTCACCCCAATAGCGCCCATCCTGATCTTCTCATTGGCACCCACAATGTTGTGATAACTTCTTGCACTGAACCCCGGCAATACACCACCGACAGACACAGCGGCAGTACCAATTGCAACATTCCTGATAAATTCTCTTCTTGTAGTCATAGTATCTATAGTTTAATGATCTGCAAATGTATAGAATTTAATCCTGTATTGCTTTCTATTTACGCCCGGATTTCATCAAAAAACGCAGGAAATATCTTATATAGCAAAATACTACAAAGAAAAAACCAAACAGCATCCTTCTCAGGAGCTAATTCTTGACTGAGGTCGATTGAATATATTGCTGGTATTCATCCCACAGCCCATCCACACTGTATTGTTTTCCCAACACATGCTTGATGGCTTTATCAAATCCCCAGGGCACGATATCCAGCGCCGATTTATTGAATTTACGAAGGAAATCGGGATCCTTGGTGGTCAACCAATCCAGGAAATAGCCGGTACGCTGGTAACCGTCTCTCCAACTCCCTCCCGGTCTACGGTTCCCTTCCGGAAACCCTCCGTTATGAATACGGACGGCATCGGCCATTCCCTCGATAAAAATCCAGAATTCTCCTCCATCGGCATAGGTGCCGATACCTTGTGGCTCTAATTGAAATCCATGTGTCAACTCATGGAGTAAGACGCCCCTCGTTTCAAACAATATCTTATCATCACCTCCATCCTTCTCACATTTTTCTACCCAACGTGAACTGTAGAAGATGGTAATTTCAGGAGGAGTGCCACCTTTTGCAGAAATACCATCCACATCCCTGATCTCGTAATTGATCTTCGTCACACCGGGAATCGAATCCTTTTCACTCCAGTACAATGTTTTCACCACTTCCAGCGCTGCCGCTTTGATATATCCCTCAGGATCGGGGATAATACGGTTATAGGTCTCCCAGCCTTTAGTGCCGGAAGCATGGTTCACAAAATTGATTTCGGGATAGCGAAAGTTTTGCCAATTGCCTGCTTTTTTCTGCGAGAACATAATGGAAGAACAACTGACAACGGACAATACGGCCAAAACAAGTAACAGATTTCTGATTTTCATACGATTATTTTATTTTTTTATTGCTGGGATATTATTTTCCAAATTAACGCGTAAATGAATAGGGCTTCTGATAGGAAGAGGATTTCCTGTTCGGCTTATTACTCATTTCAAAGACCAGTTCACCTCCGTTTACTATATCGGAATGAGTAATAAAACTTTTCGTATAAGGAATTCCGTTCAGTTTAATTGATTTTACATAGATGTTCTTATCACCATAATTCTGAGCTTTCACCGTAAAAGTTTTCCCGTTCTCGAGTTGCACGACTGCTTCTTTCACCAGGGGAGAACCAATGACATATTGATCAGAACCGGGACAGACAGGGTAAAAGCCCATCGACGAGAAGATATACCATGCGGACATCTGACCGCAATCATCATTGCCCGACAAACCATCTATCTTGTTTTTATACATCTGCTTCATAATGGAATGAAGTCTCGACTCAGTCTTCCACGGCTCATTCGTCCATCTATACAGATAGGGTACGTGATGACTCGGTTCGTTTCCATGCACATAATTCCCCATCAAACCCTCTTCATTGATATCTTCCGTATTCT
Organism: Proteiniphilum sp.; assembly: GCF_034927365.1. Lineage (GTDB taxonomy): Bacteria > Bacteroidota > Bacteroidia > Bacteroidales > Dysgonomonadaceae > Proteiniphilum. The sequence goes on from NZ_JAYFQD010000027.1 coordinate 35,936, forward strand.
CGAAATATTTTGCCGGAAGATGCATCGTAAACAGTGAATCCAAACGGCGGACAAATTGCTTTTCTCCACCCATCCGGGTTATCAATCCATTTACATCGTGAGGCACATAGAACGAATAATTCCACGTATTTCCCTCAATAAAACCCTGCCCGTGAGTATCCAACAGGTCGAACTCTTTTTTAAACGTTCCGTCTTGTAATTTGGGGCGGGCAAAACCAAGCGATGGATCAAATATATTCTGATAGTTCAGTGCGCGTTTTGCATACATATCGGCAACCTCCTTGTCGCCTAATTGATCACCCAATTGAGAAATCACCCAGTCGTCATAAGCATATTCCAATGTGACAGAAGCAGCAGAACCGCTCTTTTCCAAAGGTACGAAACCCAGTTTCTTGTATTCTCCAATGCCATCGTAATAATCCAGATTGGAACTATTCACGCAGGCCTCCAATCCCAATTCCTTATCAATATTCAGTCCTTTGACAATAGCATCTCCTACAACCGAGACCGAATGATAACCGATCATACACCAGTTTTCATTCCCCATATGCGACCAGACGGGTAACGCCTTATGCACACTCTGCTGATAATGGTGCAGCATAGAATTGACGAATTGTTCGCTGCGGGCGGGTTTGATCAGGTTCATCAATGGGTGTTGGGCACGGAATGTATCCCAAACGGAAAAAACAGTATAGTTGACCTGTCCCTCTTCCGCCTGATGGATATTATGGTCAATCCCGCGATAGCGTCCATCCACATCCTGATAGACCGAAGGATTAATCATCGTATGATACAACGCTGTATAGAAAACGGCTTTGGTATCATCATCGGCATCCATATTAATGCAACTCAGTTCTTTTTCCCATTTCTGTTGAGTTTGCATCCGTACTTCATCGAACGATTTAGTGGCAGTCTCAACCTCCAAATTCTTCATTGCACCCAGGCAGTCTACGGGAGAGAGGGCAACCTGGATTTCAAGCGGCTTCCCATCGGAAAAATCAAAATCGAAGAACGCTGTCAGGCGGGTTCCGAACATCTCAGGGAAATTATCGGTCATATTAAATTTACGCCAGAAACCGTTATATTTCACTTTCTCCTTATTACGGCAACCATAGTTGACAATCGGTTTCGAGAACTTCACGGCAAAATGGGTGTAGTTCATCCGCGACCATCCGCGTGTGATACGATAACCGGTCAGCGTGTAGGGGTCTTCCACCTTCAGATTAGCCATCACCGTCTTGCCGTCATAATAGTAAATACCGTAATCGAGATCGAGTACAATATGTCCCGTCCCGGTCCCTTCCGGAAAAGTGTACCGGTGTACCCCTACCCGCTCCGAAGCCGTCAATTCCGCCAGTATGCCGTAATCATCCAGCATCACCGAATAGTATCCCACCCCGGCTTTTTCCTGATCATGGTTGAAACGGGAACGGTACCCACTTTCGGGATTATCTGCTGTTCCCATATCCAGCTTCACCTCTCCGGTCATCGGCATGATAAGGATATCACCCAGATCAGAATGTCCGGTACCGTTGAAGTGAGTATGGCTAAAACCGACAATGGTTTTATCATCGTACTGATAACCGGCGCAATAACGGTAGGCATCGGACTGGTAAACCCCATCGATGTTGTGAGGGATCATTTCTGTATCGGGACTCAACTGTACCAGACCAAAAGGTGCACATGCACCCGGAAATGTATGTCCCATGCTCTTCGTCCCTACCATCGGATTGACAAAATCGATGTTTCGTTGAGCGTTGGATGAGAATACTAACATACAAAGGAGCAGTAATGTAATGGATAACTTTAATCGATTCATGCAAGTGTGCTGTTATTGAATTGCAAAGTTAAGGAAAAACATGTGAAGGCGAGAATTATGGATGCACTTTTAATGTTTGACAGTCGGGACATAGGGTAAATGAGAACCATGAAGAATGATTTTCAGTTTACGGGCCCTGTTTTGTGTATCCAAAAGAGTATTCTCTACTCTTGGCTTATATTTATTCTTCAATATATTCCTTAAAATCTTTCCAATACGGGCTATCCTGATACGCATCTTTACATCCTTTAGGAACATACAGGCTTATTGCCTCGTTATGAAATCCTTGATATCCTATGGGTGGAACAGCAGCTTTAATATGTATCTCTTTTATATAATTACAGAAAGAGAATGGGGTAGCAAATTCATAGTTCTCTCCAATTTTCTTAATACCGGAACCAATAAAAACAGAGTTTAAAGCTGAGCAACCGTGAAAGGCTTGCCATTCAATGCTCGTCACACTATTGGGTATAGTAATGGACGTTAAACTCACGCAGCCTAAAAAAGCGGATTCTCCAATATTCGTAAGACTATTAGGCAAAGTGACAGAAATCAAATGTGGACAATTGGAAAAAACAGATTGTTCAATATTCGTAATACCATCAAGAATCACAACAGAAGTCAAGTGCGGACAACCGTTAAAAGCAAAATGGCCGATACTTGTAACACTATTAGGTATAGTAATGGAAGTTAAACCCGAATAATTAAAAGCTGCATGTTCAATGCTTGTGATACTATTAGGTATAGTAAGAGAGGTTAACTTTTTACACTCATGAAAGGTTGAGGCTCTAATAACCTTCACACCATCAGGTATCGTAATGGATGTTAAATTTTCACAACCAGAAAAGGCGGACCACCCAATGTTAGTAACACTATTAGGTATATGAACGGCGGTTAAACCAGTACAACCGAAAAAGAGGTCTGATCCAATAGCCGTAATACCATTAGGTATAACAACCGAGGTCAAACTTTTACAGCCGGAAAAGATGGAACTTTCAAGATTGGTTACACTATTGGATATAGCAACAGAGGTTAAACTATTACAGTGTGAAAAAGCACCCTCACCAATACTCGTAACACTATTCGGAATAACAACAGAAGTTAAGCTAATACATGTTGAGAAAGCGTACCGTGCAATACTTTTAAGGCTGCCCGGAAGAATAATGGAAGTCAAACGTATACATTCGCCGAAAGCAAGCTCTCCAATGCTCGTGACACTACTGGGAATAGTTACTGACATCAAACCTGTGCACCTGAGGAAGGATTTTTCCGCAATACTCGTAACACCATCGGGTATAACGATTGAGGCTAAATTTGTGCAATCGGAAAAGGCAGACCCTCTTATCAGAGAGACATTATTCGGAATAGTTACTGAAGTTAAGCCCACACAACCAGAAAAGGCAGACTCTCCAATTTCAGTCACATTATTCGGAATAATAATGGTCTTTAACTTAGTATTTTGTGAAAACCAATCCGAAGAAACCGTACTATAGATAGAAGGATTATCAGCGGGACCGTCAGCAAGGACTACATCCGACAAATTTAGATAATATAGACCAGGGATGCACAGAACTACTTCCAATTCAGATATAAAAATCATCCCTGAAAGCGTCAATTCTGTTATATCCTGATAGTGAGGACCCATTTTTTTTACCAGAGTCCACGGTTCTTCCACATGTACTGTCCTAATTGAACTCCTCGTCGGTTGACACACGGTAATTACGGAAGAAACACTATTTTTTCCATCTTGAATTGTAATTATTGCCTTACGTTCTTGTATATCATCATTCTCATCCACCTCCAGAATAATCTTTCCGGGCGACAATCCACGAGTGCCTGTATTTTGCTGGCGGATCCAAGTTATTTCAGAAGGAATGTGAACTTTCACATCCACATTTGCGATTACTCCTATTTCAAGAATACCCCCATTTTCCGGTATCTCGTATTCATCTCCCGCTAAAATAGCGTCTGTCTGCCTTTGTGTAATCGTCACAGCTTTCTCAACATTCCCGACCTTAATATTTAGTATCGCTATTCTATTATTATACTCTTCGTTTTCAGTCACATTCACCACTAAATTCGCAAGCCCAGGATCCCCAGATGAAGAGGAGATTTTACACCACGAGCTCGGCGCAGAAAGAGTCGCAGTCCAAGCTTTATTGGTTGTAAAAGTAATCGTTTGAGATTCAGTATTCGATTCAAACTTTAACTCAGATTTGATCTCGGAAATAATATCCGGCTCCGTCTCTTTTCCATTGTCACAACCCCATAAAAAAGGAATGATTACAATAATAAATAATACCGATAAAAAATAAAAACTTCTTTTCATAATTATGTTTCAATTGGATGATTCTGGCAGTCAGGCTATACCTAAAATTATTTCCACCTCTAAATTAACAAGTTACATCTTCACATATTTATAGCGGCTTAATCGACTAAAAGACAGTCCATACCAATGGGATTCGGAAAGCAATCTACCTCAACAGAAACAGTCTCAATCGAAGACGAAAGTAGCAAAATTAAAAATTTAAAAACTAGAGATAGCTCTTTTATCCTCATTATCAACACTCAAAAGCAACTTATACTGTGTCCAGCTCAATTGTGCCCGCAGTGCGTGCACAATTGGAAATGTACGGTAAAATTGACGATAATGATTGATCTGACGGACTGAAAACCCACTACCAAATTCGGGTTGCAACTGCTCTGAAAGATATTTGATAAGGTAAGTTCCATAATCTGCCCTGTCTTTTCCTTCTTGTTCCTCTTCAAAGATACGCTTACCAATATGCCAATACATCAGAGTTCGCTGATGATCCACAGCTCGAATAGCCTTGCCTCTTGATTGAGCTATTATTGCCTTTATATCTGATATAAAGGATTGATTTATAGCCATATTCATGTAATGTATATATGATACACAAAGATACAAATTAAAGTTTAATAGTATAGGCAAGAATAAGAACTTTTTGAATATTCAGGTTCGAACCTCAACAGGTCGAGCCTCTGTTTCTCGAACTTTTTATTGAAAAGAATAAAAACCGAAAGGTCAACAAACCTCTGTTTATCATTTATTTAAAAGAAAAACAGTCGTAATTCTAAAGAGTTTTCTCTCTATTAGTCACAATCTGTGGAAATAAAGAATAATGAAATCAGAGAAACGCAGTGTATTAATAATCAGACTATTTATAAAAAAAATAAGTCTCAACATGCGCTGAGACTTTTTGTGACCCCGGAGAGGCTCGAACTCTCGACCCAATGATTAAGAGTCATTTGCTCTACCAGCTGAGCTACGGAGTCATTTTTTAGAGAGTGCAAAGGTAAGTTTTTTTTCTTTTGTATGAATAATCTTTTGTTGAAATTTTACAACTTCTCCTTCACGAAACTGTACCTCAGAGTTTTAAACTCTACGGTACAGCCCCTAAAAAAGGAACAAATTGATCAATTTGTTCCTTTTTTATTCCACAATCAACGAGGATACTAAAGATTGGACAACTCTGAACCGGCTTTGAATTTTGCCGTTTTTTTAGCCGGGATGTTGATTGACTTTTTAGTACGCGGATTAATACCTTTCCTGGCACTTCTTTCAGAAACAGAAAATGTTCCGAAACCTACCAATACCACTTTACCACCAGCTTTCACTTCTCCAGAAATGGTTTCGAGGGTAGCATCTAACGCTTTTTTAGCGTCCACTTTGCTAAGGCCTGATTTTTCAGCAATAGCGCTAATTAGTTCTGATTTGTTCATAGAAAACGTAAATAAATAAATTAAACATACATTAAGTCCAAGGCTGAGCCCCATTTTGGCGTCAAATATAAGCGATAAATCCAAAACAATCAAGAAAAAAGATAAAAAGTATTTGTTTTTGGTAAAAAAAATCCTTTTGAGAGGCAAAAATCCGCATTCTCAACGAAATAATACGTAATTTTGCGACTCAACAATGGATCATAACGATGGATAACCAAAGGAATAGCTTCGCCGGGGTAATACCCACGGTAACAAAAAATATTATCATTATCAACGGAATCATTTGGTTGGCACAATTTGTCTTGCTCAATAGATTCGGTCTTGACCTGTCCAAATGGCTCGGGTTACATTTTATCAAATCTGATCAGTTTCATATTTATCAGATGGTATCTTATATGTTCCTGCACGACCCTTACTCCATCTCTCATGTCTTTTTTAATATGTTTGCCGTCTTCATGTTCGGCAGGACCCTGGAACAGGTGTGGGGACAGAAACGTTTCCTCTCATATTATCTGGTTACCGGCATAGGTGCAGGACTAATTCAGATGATTGTCCTCTTTTTAAGGGTGCAGAGCGAAATCCCCGTGGAGATGTATTCAATGGTGAACAGCGTAACCATAGGCGCATCGGGCGCCGTTTTTGGCATCCTACTGGCTTTTGGCATGCTATTCCCCAATTCGCAACTATTTATCATTCCTTTTCCTTTTCCCATCAAAGCAAAGTGGTTCGTGTTAGGGTACGGCTTGCTGGAACTGTTCTTTGGTGTTGCCAACCGGACGGGTGACAATGTGGCCCATTTTGCCCATTTGGGGGGAATGCTTTTCGGAATTTTCATGATCTTGTATTGGAAAAAAAAGGACAAGAAGTATGGCAGATTTTATTGAAAAATTGAAACATAGCTATAGGACCGGCAGCGTAATGACAAGACTGATTTTTATCAACGTCTTCGTTTTCATCACGTTGAAAATTATCAATGTCATTTTCACCTTGTTCAACATTTACGCTGTCGACCTCATCATGCTCCTTGGGGTACCTTCTCATATTCCTTTGTTAATTAACAAGATATGGACTCCTATTACCTACATGTTCGTACATGAAGGATTTCTCCATCTGCTTTTCAATATGCTCTGGCTTTATTGGTTTGGACAAATTTTTATGCAGTATTTCACAGGAAGGACACTCGGTAGCCTCTATGTCTTAGGAGGACTGGCCGGTGCAACGTTATATGTGATTGCATTCAACACAATCCCCTATTATACGCAGATGGAGAGAGGATCGGTAATGATCGGTGCATCAGCGGCAGTAATGGCCATCGTAATGGGAGCCGCTTTTTATCGCCCTGACGTACAACTGAATCTTTTGTTGTTAGGCCCCATAAAAATTGTCTACATAGCAATTTTCGCTTTTGTACTGGACTTCCTCTCATTGGGAGATTCCATGAATCCCGGAGGACATGTGGCACATATAGGTGGAGCCCTGTTAGGCTATTTTTTCGCTATTCAATACAAGAAAGGCAGTGATATTACCCGTTGGGTGGGTAATATGATCGACTGGGTTATAGGACTGTTCAAACCCCGTAGACACACACCCAAAATGAAGGTAAATCATGCCCGTAATGAAACTGATTGGGAATACAACAAACGTAAACATACAGAACAGGAAGAAATTGATGCCATTCTGGATAAGTTGAAACAATCGGGATACAGTAGTTTATCATCAGAGGAAAAAAGGAAACTTTTTGATGCGAGCAAGAAGTAAAAGATTGAAAATCAGGGATATGATCAAATGGATGATCTTCGCTACCAATGTAGTGGCTATCATTCTGCTTTTCAGTTCATTCCTGTCCTGGGAAGTATCTCCCTTGAAAACCAATCTGTTTTCGTATATAGGGTTGGGATTCGGATTCATTCTGCTTATTAATGTCGTATACCTTGTTTTCTGGATAATTTTCTCAAAATGGAAACTCGCTCTGATCTCATTATCTGCAATCCTGCTCTGCTACAAACCTGCAACCACATTCTCCCCGTTACACTTTATCAGCAAAGAAGAACCTGAAGAAAGTATCAAATTACTGACCTATAATGTACAGGGATTTCCTCAGGAAAGAAAAAAAAATGCATCACACCATCCAATACTTGAATATATTGCTGATACCGATGCCGATATTGTTTGTCTACAGGAATATCTGGTCAGTAAGACAGGTCAGTATATTTTTTCACAACACGATGTGAACCGGATTCTCAAACAATATCCCTATCGATCAATCACAGGTTTGGAATCTTCGGGAAAATATCATACCTTCGGGCTGGCATGTTTCTCAAAATACCCAATTGAGAAAACCCATGAGGTGGTATTCGAATCCTCCTATAATGGGGCGGTGGTTTATACTATCAATATTGATGGCAAAAGATACACTATTGCCAATGTCCATTTGGAATCGAACAATATCAAGCCGGAAGATAAAAAGCTATATAACGATTTCCTTCAGAATACCGACTCGGTAAAACTCGAACAGGTGGCCACCAATATTCGTGCCCGCCTTGGAAGTGCTTTCCGGACACGGGCGCAACAGGTTGAAAAAGTGAAACAATTCATTGACAAGCAGGATACACGGGGAGTTATTATCTGCGGCGATTTCAATGATACCCCTATATCGTACGCCTACCACAGGATGAAGAAAGGATTAAAGGATGCGTACGTTTCTACCGCTTTCGGACCGGGCATCACCTATCACGAAGATTTTTTCCTTTTCCGTATCGATCACATTATGCATAGTGAAAATATAAAAGCGTACCGGACAAGAAGGGACAAAATAAAATATTCGGATCATTACCCGCTCAGAACTTATCTGAAATTAGAGTGAAAAAGTGGGAACGTGAAGAAGTGGAAAGTAGAGATAAGAAGACAAGGTCTTCAATCTCAACAAATCAGTAAATCAGCGAATCATAACGATGTACAAGATAAGTAAAGAATTTGCTTTTTCAGCGGCGCACTCCCTCTACGGGTTGCCCGACGATCACCCTTGCAGCCGGCTGCACGGACATAATTACGTGGTAACTGTTCATCTCCGGTCGAAAGAGTTGAATAGGCAAGGTTTTGTCCGTGATTATAACCAATTGAAGATAGTGAAAGAATACATCGATACGCATTTAGATCATCGTAACCTCAACGACATTCTCTCACCGCTCAATTCATCGGCAGAGAATCTGGCTAAGATGCTCTACGACACATTCAAACCCAACATACCGGAGCTTTACGCCGTGGAGGTAAGTGAGACACCCAAAACATCCGCGATCTATGAACCTGAATGTGAATGAGATATTTTATTCGCTCCAGGGTGAAGGAGGGCGTTCGGGACAAGCGTCGATCTTTATCCGGCTGGCCAAATGCAACCTGACCTGTAGCTTTTGCGACACCGATTATGAGCGGGGCATAAAAATGACTACAGATGAGGTATTGCGGACAATTGAGCCGTATGGCTGCAAATGGATTATCTGGACCGGCGGTGAGCCTACGCTACAACTCAACGATGCCGTGGTAGCTCTCTTCAAAGAAAAAGGATATCTACAGGCGATAGAGACCAACGGAACCAGAAGAGTACCCCGGGGAATCGACTATATCACCTGTAGTCCCAAACAAGAGTTTGAAAAAGTCAGGGAGCTAATCCCTGAAGTGGATGAGTTGCGGTTTCCCATTCAGAAAGGGGATCCACTACCGGATGTCACTATCCTTCCCAAAGCAAAATATCATTTTTTAAGCCCTATCTTCGACGATCAACAGATTATTCAGGAAAATATAGATTATTGTGTCTCTCTCGTGAAACAGAATCCGCTGTGGGCACTTAGCCTCCAGATTCATAAACTCATCGGTATCCGTTAGTATGAACAAATTTCAGGTAACCATACTGGGCTGCGGCTCGGCCCTACCCACCACAATGCACAACCCTCCCTCACAACTGGTGGATCTGAACGAAAAACTGTTCATGATCGATTGTGGTGAAGGGACACAACTTCAGATGAGGAAATTCAAAACACGGATGAGTAAACTCCATAGCCTGTTCATCTCTCATCTGCATGGAGATCATATTTTCGGATTACCCGGACTACTCTCCACGCTCAGCATGTTAGGGAGGACCGGCGACCTGCATATCTATGCGCATAAAGAGATCAACCTGCTGATAAAGCCCTTTTTGATCTATATGGGCAAACATATGTCGTTCAAGATAAAATTGATTCCATTGAATCCTGATCGACAGGAACTGATTTTTGAAAACAAGTCGATCAGAATATTTTCTTTTCCACTACAACATCGCATTGACACAAACGGATTTCTTTTTGAGGAAAAAGAATCAACCAGACATATCATCCGTGAGATGATCGATTTCTATCAAATTCCACTGACTCAGATTTTCGATATCAAAGAGGGAGCTGATTTTATAACGTCCGACGGTACCGTCATCCGGAATGAGATACTCACCTCACCCGGAGATGCCCCACGTAAATATGCCTACTGTTCGGATACAGCCTATGCACCCGAAATTATTCCCCATATAAAGAATGTAGATCTGTTGTACCACGAAGCCACTTTTGCAGAGAGCGAACTGATACGGGCAGGTGAGACCCACCACTCTACAGCCCGGCAGGCTGCGGAAATCGCAAGAGCGGCCAATGCAAAGAAACTGGTGATCGGCCACTATTCCTCCCGGTACAATGAACTGGGCGTCCTTTTAAAAGAGGCCGTAGCTGTATTCCCGAATACGGAACTGGCCATTGAAGGTAAAGTATTTGATCTATAACGATCCGTCCGCAATAACATGTAACTCAATATATAAAAAGCATGAAAACCCTGATTCTAAAAACTGTATCTGTAACTCTTTGTCTCCTTGTCGGATTCTCCCTGTCAGCAGAAGAAATCAAGATTAAAATCAACAAGAAATATCTGAACCTACCCGTTTCTCATCAGCAAGATCGTGCTAAAATGACTTTTAAAGTAGATGGTCAACCCGATCTGACAGTTGTGATACGACTCGCTCCCGACGAGGCCGACTATTGGGTATTCAAAGATGTCTCCAACCTAAAAGGAAAAACGTTAACAATCAGTTATGAAGGTAATAGCAAAGGACTGAAAAACCTATACCAGGATGATGTGATCGCAGGACAGGACAGCTTGTATAAAGAGACGAACCGCCCTCAATTCCACTTCACCACACGTCGGGGATGGGTCAATGACCCGAATGGACTTATTTATTATGAAGGAGAATATCACCTTTTCTACCAGCATAACCCTTATGAACGTGAGTGGGAAAATATGCATTGGGGACATGCTGTCAGTAAAGACCTGATATATTGGGAGGAACTGCCGGATGCTTTATATCCCGATCATTTGGGTACCATGTACTCCGGATCAGCTGTCATCGATTACAAAAACAGCGCGGGATACAATAAAGGTAAAACCCCGGCTATGATAGCAGCATATACCGCTGCCAGTCCCGATAAACAGGTGCAGTGCATCGCCTATAGCCTCGACAGGGGACGAACATTCACCAAGTATGAAGGAAACCCCGTCATAGATTCCAAACATATATGGAATAGCGTGGATACACGCGATCCCAAAGTGTTCTGGTATGCCCCCGGCAACCATTGGGTCATGGTGCTTAACGAACGAGACGGACATTCAATCTACACATCATCCAACCTGAAGGAGTGGAAGTATGAGAGCCATGTGACCGGATTCTGGGAGTGCCCGGAGTTATTCGAACTCCCCGTGGATGGAAATCCCAACAATACCAAATGGGTGATGTACGGCGCCTCAGGCACATATATGCTCGGTTCATTTGACGGGAAAGTGTTCACACCCGAAAAAGGGAAATACTTCTACACGACAGGAGCTATTTATGCTGCACAGACTTACACCAACATGCCCGATGGCAGACGGGGACAGGTGGGATGGGGACGGATCGGCCATCCGGGAATGCCTTTCAACGGAATGATGCTATTGCCTACCGAACTCACTCTTCGCACGACAAAAGATGGTGCCAGACTATTCAGTTATCCCATTGAAGAGATCAACCGCCTGGTCGACAAAAGCAGGAAATGGGAAAATATGAGTGCTGAAGAGGCAAACAAAGCTTTAAACCAATTCGGCGATGACCCATTATTACGGATCAGAGTTACGCTGAGCCTGTCTCATGCCACGAATGCCGGCCTCGATTTGAAAGGACAAAACCTGTTGAACTACGACATGAACTCCAATAGGGTGAACGGCGCATTTTATTCTCCCGAAGAGATGACCAGCATGGAAATCTCTGCCGATATTTTTATTGACAAGACCTCTGTGGAAGTCTTCATTGATAAGGGTGCCTATTCCTATTCATTCGAAAAGAGACCTTCAGATCCGGCAAGAGGGTTTCAATTCTGGGGAAATAACATAACAATCAAGCAACTGGAAGTATCTACACTGCAATCTATATGGAAGTAATGAAGAACTTTTTGATACTCATCATCCTCCTGACGGTAACAGGATGTAACCATCAGGAGAAAATAACAATGGAAACATTGTTAGATGAGATCATATCGTTTGAGTCTCCCACCGGTTTTCCCTCTTATACCTGCCATCAGATAAGCAGTTACGACAGACGTTCGGTCTCTCCTGATACTGACGGTTGGTTTGCCAATGCCGATGGGTTTGGTATCATCCGTACAGATACTATTGAAGACCGGACAGAGAATGTGCTGTTCGAGCATAGCGGACCGGGAGTTATCACCCGTATCTGGATTACAACATTGAATAAGAATGGAACAATGCGTTTTTATTTTGATGACAATAAAGAGGCTGATTGGACAGTTCCTGCTTATGACATGATGAAATTCGGGATTCCGACAGGAAAAGGATTGCTCCAGCCACATACCAGCTATATCGAGCATGGCAAAGGCGGTAGTACTCTTTTCTTACCCATCCCATACGGGAAAAGCTGTAAAGTCACTTTTGAAAATCTTGAAAAAGAGAATATTACACCCAAATACTATCACTTCAATTATCGGGAATACCCGAAAGGGACTATTATAGAAACATTCTCCAAAGAAGTAGTTGAAAGAGCTCTCTCCAAAATAGAAGTTGCCAGTAATCTTTTATTGGATCCTCCTACCTATCAGTCCGATGCTCCCTTCACAGACCAAAAAGAACTGAAAAACAAAGAGCAACTTTCCGTTTCCTTACCCAATGGAAAGAATGCTATCCATACCATCGAGTTTGACATCAATATAGAAGACTCCTCCGCTTATGCGCAGATAATGCGGGAACTACTGCTCGAGATTAGTTTTGACGGTACAAAGACCGTCTCCGTTCCTTTAAGTGATTTTTCGGGTGCAGGCATGGGAGCTTTTAAAGTAAATAGCTGGTATCTGGATGCCGATGGTAAAGGGAAAGTTATAAGCAGATGGTTGATGCCTTACAAAGAGAAAGCGTCCCTCACCCTTACAAATTATTCAGCACATACTATCAGGAATGCAGCCGTAAAAGTGCATACATCCCCTTTCGATTGGAAAACGAACACACTCTATTTCCACACCGATTGGAAACAGGAGAGAAACATCCCTTTGCGTAATGATGAAAAAGAGTGCATCGACTGGAATTTTACTACGATAGAGGGAAGAGGTGTTTATATGGGAGATGTATTATCGCTCTTCAATCATGCTCCCTCCTGGTATGGAGAAGGAGATGAGAAGATATTTGTGGATAACGAATCATTTCCATCCCATTTCGGAACGGGTACGGAAGATTACTACAACAGTTCATGGGCGCCCGTCATTCCTTTCCATACTCCCTTCGGAGGTGCTCCCAGAGCCGATATGGAGAGTTCCCACGGCTATAACACTTTCTTCAGGACGCGCAACCTGGATGCTATTCCTTTCAAAGACCGGTTACGGTTTGATATAGAAATGATCAGCTGGCAAAATGGATCGGCTGATTATGCCACTACCGTATATTGGTATGGTGATCTGGATGCCTGGACCATAAAGAGGTCCGGAGCAGAAGAATTTACCCGGCCATTACTTGAGGCTCCAAAAGAAAAGGATAAATATAAAATAGAAAAAGCCATTGAGTTTGAAAAATTGGCTCCTATCCAAAAATCACCAGCCATCAACGCTGACATTCAAAACATGGCTAACTTTACGGGTGATAAATGGAGTAATGAATCACAACTATTGTGTACCGGAGGTGAAAACGGTGATAGCGTAACATTTCGTTTTAGTGAGCTAAATCCGGTGAAACACGATATTATTATTTATATGACGCTCGCATCAGATTATGGGAAAGTGCGGTTTTCTGTGAATGGACAACCATCTCCACTAATTTTTGATGGATATGACAAGGAGGTCAAAAACTCAGGAGCACTTCGACTCGGAACATATTCTCCTGAAAATGGGCGTTTTGATGTGACGGTAAAGTTAGTAGGCACCAACCAGCATTCAGTGGGCCACCGCTATCTGATCGGAATGGATTGTATCATTTTGAAAGAATATAAATAGTATGGCACAACAGGTAATATCCAGATTATTATCTCTTTTCCTGATATTAGGAACTATATCCGCTTGTACGTCAAAGGATATTCCCATTGCGGATTTTGAATCCGGCACCTTTGACGGCTGGATCGTAGAAGGTGACGCTTTTGGCACGACCCCGGCAACGGGGACTCTCAACTCACAGATGGAGGTATCCGGTTTTGAGGGTACATATTTAGCCAATAGCTATCATAGCGGTGATAATACCGTAGGGACTATCACTTCCCGGGAATTTACAATCCAACGCAATTATATTAATTTTCTGATAGGTGGTGGAAAGCATGATGGCACTTATATGGAACTGGTTGTCGATGGCGAGTCGATAGTCAAAAGCCGCCCGGTCACCGAAAGCGAAACATTACAATGGCAAACCTGGGATATAAAAGACCACAAGGGTAAGAAAGCCATCATAAAAATTGTGGATAATCAACATGGCGGCTGGGGACATATCCTGGCTGATGAGATAAGCCAAAGTAATACAAAAAGAAGCCTGTTTCTGATGAATCATACAATCGAATTCAACATAACCGGAAACTACATCCTGATACCTGTCGAAGACAATGATCCCGAATCGGTCGTACAACTTTCAGTCGATGGTAAAGAGACCGGTGAGCCGATGTATATCCGTGTATCCCAAACCAACATAGACTATTGGATACCCATCGACGTGTCGAAATACAAAGGCCGAAAAGTGGCACTCACCTTTGAGCATGTGAAAACAACAGACATCGGTTTCGCTCAGATAAAACAATCGGACAGCTTTGTTTTTGAGTACGACGAGACATATCGGCCAACTTATCATTTCTCAGCCAACCATGGCTGGATCAATGATCCCAACGGGATGGTGTACCATAACGGGGAGTATCATCTTTTTTATCAGTATAATCCCTATGGTTCGCGATGGGCAAATATGCATTGGGGACATGCCGTATCGCAGGATATGGTTTCGTGGAAACATCTGCCGTTTGCACTTGCGCCTGACTCCCTCGGTGCTATCTTCTCCGGAAGTGCGGTCATTGATAAAGAGAATACAGCCGGTTTCGGAAAAGACGCACTGGTTGCCATCTACACTTCTGCGGGTAAAACTCAGACCCAATCCATTGCTTATAGTTCGGATAACGGTCGAACTTTTACCAAATTCGAAGCCAATCCGGTACTGAGTGACCTGAAATACCCCGACTTCCGTGACCCGAAAGTATTCTGGCATACAAACAGTAACCAGTGGATCATGGTACTGGCAACCGGACAAACCATCTCTTTCTATGGATCTAAGAACCTGAAAGAGTGGAACAGGCTAAGTGAGTTCGGAGAAGGTATAGGCGCGCATAGCGGTGTGTGGGAATGTCCCGACTTATTTCCCCTCACTTATGATGGTCAAACCAAATGGGTACTTTTTGTGAGTATCAACCCCGGGGGACCAAACGGCGGAAGCGCTACACAATATTTCATCGGGAACTTCGACGGGAAAACCTTCACACCCGATCTACTGCCCTACCCCCTTTGGCTCGATTATGGACGTGATAACTACGCTGGCGTAACCTGGAGCAATATTCCGGAAACTGACGGACGCAGATTGTTTATCGGATGGATGAATAACTGGGATTATGCCAATAATATCCCACCGGTCAATTTCAAAGGGGCCATGACCCTACCCCGCGAACTGAGGTTGGCCCATAACGGCAAACACCTTATTGTGGCTAATCCTCCGGTAAAAGAGGTAAATACTTTGCGTGGAAACCCGAAGAGGATAGAACCATTCACTATCGACAAATCACACACAATCAATAATCTGACGGAAGGAGGCACAGCTGTTTTTGAAATAGAGATGGATATCGAGACTGGTAATGCATCTGCTTTCAATTTTGTATTAGGCAACGAAAAAGACGAAAGGGTTGTATTCAGTTTCGATCTCGAAAGAGGATTGTTCCACGTTGACCGGTCGAAAAGCGGAATCATTGACTTTAGTGGCAACTTTGCTGCCAGAACCAGCGAAGCACCGCTTCCAAGGAAAAAGGACTTCAATATCAGGCTCTTTGTAGATAAATCATCTACAGAATGTTTTATTAATAACGGAGATCTGGTGCAAACAAATAGTGTTTTCCCAACCACGCCATATAATTCACTCTCCTTTGAAAGTAAAGGAAAAATAACCGTCAGTAATATGAATGTGTACCCGATCCGGGGAAGGAAGAATGAAGAGTGAAAAACGAGAAGTAACAATATCCAAACTGGTTAGAAACAAAACTAATTGAGATTAATTATGAATACAACAAAACAAGAGAACCGGCTCCTGAAAGTCATCCCCGTTATGTTGGCATTTTTTGCCATGGGATTTGTAGACATGGCGGGTATCGCAACCAATTACGTGAAAGCGGACTTCGACCTACCGGACAGAGTTGCCAATATTTTTCCCTCAATGGTATTCTTCTGGTTCCTCATCTTCTCCGTTCCCACAGGTATGCTGATGAATAAGATAGGACGTAGAAAAACAGTGCTATTGAGTTTGGTGGTCACCGCCGTTGCCCTGGTTGTTCCGGTTATAAATTACAGTTTCGTATCGATGCTCATATCTTTCTCCCTCCTGGGAATAGGAAACACACTGATGCAGGTATCCATCAATCCTTTATTATCGAATATCGTAAAAGGGGATAAGTTGGCAAGCTCATTCACGCTGGGACAATTCGTGAAAGCAATCGCATCGTTCATAGCCCCAATCATAGCTGCCTGGGCTGCTGCAACTCTGGGCGACTGGAAACTTCTTTTTCCGATATTCATGGTGGTAGCAATTCTTGCCACACTCTGGTTAGGAGCCACTCAAATAAAAGAAGAGGATACCGGTGGAAAGACTTCTACTTTTTTACAGTGTTTTGCTTTGTTAGGTGATAAAACAATATTACTTTCGTTTTTGGGAATTATGTGTCATGTGGGTATCGACGTGGGAGTAAACGTAACCGCTCCCAAGATACTCATAGAACGGCTGGGGATGACGTTGGCTGATGCAGGATTCGCCACCAGTGTCTACTTTCTGTTCCGCACTATCGGTTCTTTCACCGGAGCATTTGTGCTGGCACGTTACTCAGCGAAGAGGTTCTTTGCCATAAGTGTTGTGCTCATGATTCTTTCCATGGCCGGACTTTTCATCTTCAACGATCTTACGCTCATTTATATCTCGATAGCACTGGTAGGACTCGGCAATTCCAATATCTTCCCCATCATCCTGTCGAAAGCAATGCTATACCTGCCTGAAAAGAAAAACGAGGTATCGGGATTGATGATCATGGGACTCTTTGGAGGAACCGTCTTCCCTATCCTGATGGGAATGCTCTCCGACGCGATGGCCTCACAGACAGGAGCACTGGTTGTCCTGGCAGCAGGAGTAAGCTACCTGATATTCCTCTCGCTCAGGCTTAAAGAAGGATAAATATTAATGTGCTAATGTGCCAATATGCCAATGTAATGAATGAGATGAATTGTTGAATTGGAAAAGTGTGATTTACAAATATCAAACTTTCACTTTTGGTTTTTAGTTCTTCACCTTTCATTGTCAATTGTCAATTAATAAAGTTTTGACTCTCTTAAGAAACAAAATGTTTCAACACATTTTTTGAACGGAGAAAACGTTCTGAAATGCTTGGCTCTAAATTAAAATCTTATGAATAAAATAATAGTAGGACTCGGTGAAATACTTTGGGATATCTTTCCGGAGCGGAAAATATTGGGCGGGGCACCCGCCAATTTTGCTTACCATGTTTCTCAGTTTGGATTTAACGGCTATGCGCTCAGCGCTATAGGCAATGATCCGTTGGGTAGGGAAATACTCGATTCACTCGTAGAAAAGAAGCTCAACCATCTGATAGAAACTACCGATTATCCCACAGGAACAGTACAGGTTACACTGAGTGGCGATGGTATTCCCCGGTATGAAATATGTGAGAACGTGGCATGGGATAATATTCCGTTCACAGAAAAGACCGAAAATCTGGCAAAGGAGAGTGCTGCGGTCTGCTTCGGTTCTTTGGCACAACGCAGCAGCAGGTCTCGAGAGACGATAAAAAAATTCCTGATGACAGTCCCTACTGAGTGTATAAAGATTTTCGACATCAATCTGCGCCAGCATTATTACACAAAAGAGATCATTGAAGAGTCTCTGGAAATATCGGATATATTAAAGATAAATGAAGATGAGATAAAGATCGTAGCCGATATGTATGGTTGGAAAGAAATGGATGAACAGCAAATATGCAGGCAACTACTAAAACAATACTCCCTCGGGATCGTAATTCTCACGAAAGGGACCGACGGCAGTTTCGTTTTCAATAACGAAGAAGTTTCCTATCTGCCTACGCCAAAAGTGGATGTGGCCGATACGGTTGGCGCAGGTGACTCATTCACTGCAGCTTTTATTGCAGCCTTTTTGCATGGTAAACCGATCACGGAAGCTCACCGGCTGGCCGTCGAGGTTTCGGCATATGTATGCCAACAACATGGGGCTATGCCCAGGCTGGCCGATGCCCATATTGAAGCTTTCCTATAATATCTTACCGGACAATTAGTGACAGAAAAGGGATCTTATGAAGTATTATCCACTCCTCTTGATAATATGCCTGACCTGCCAAGCAGGATTTACGCTGCTTGCACAGGAAGATTCCGGTCCTCTTGTATCACCCGGGGATACTGTGAGGATACCCAACAGAGAACGTCAGCAACATTCGCAGCAACAACTTCAGGATTCGGCGATGATCAATAGTATAAAGGGATTCGATAACAACGGAAAAGTGCAGGACTCCGTTCGATTACCGATCAGGCAGGAGTCGGAGAACGGGGAAGACCTTCAGGATAAGACCAAAATTAAACTAAACGGCAATCTGCTTATCATTGAAGATCTCCCTGAAGATGGCGTCCTCGAAATATACAATATCATGGGGGTGAAAGCATTTAACCGTCGTGTAAAAGCAGGGACTAATCAGTATCCCCTATCCCTTCCGAAGGGATATTACATCATTAAAATCGGGAAACTCACCCGAAAAATTGCTGTCAGATAATTTTTCTTATCGTTAAATATCTTCATTTTGCAACATTTATCTGCTTTTTACTATCTTTGTGGTGTCGACAATATTAGGTTGTGTTTTAGGTTTAGTTAGTTACTCTTTATTTTTTAAAACTTATAATCATATGAAGATTGCTATTGTAGGTACCAGCGGAGCTGTAGGTCAGGAATTACTCCGCGTACTGGATGAGAGAAATTTCCCGTTGGATGAACTGCTGTTATTCGGTTCATCGAGAAGTGCCGGAACATCATATAATTTCAAAGGTAAACAGATCGAAGTAAAAGAATTGCAACATAACGATGATTTTAAAGGTGTAGATATTGCCTTTGTATCTGCCGGTGGAGGCACCTCGATTGAGTTTGCTGAAACCATTACCAGGCATGGTGCTATCATGATTGATAACTCCAGTGCATTCCGTATGGAAGAAGATGTACCATTGGTCGTTCCGGAAGTAAATGGCGAAGATGCACTGAACTGCCCCCGCCGTATTATAGCCAATCCGAACTGTACTACGGCTCAGTTGGTGGTAGCATTACAGGCAATTGAAAACATCTCACACATCAAAAGAGCCCACGTAGCTACCTATCAGGCTGCCTCGGGTGCGGGTGCCGCTGCTATGCAGGAACTGCAAGACCAATACACGCAATTGACGAACAGCGAAGAACCGACCGTCTCCAAGTTCGCCTATCAACTCGCATACAACCTCATTCCTCAGGTAGATGTCTTTACCGATAACGGATACACCAAAGAGGAATTGAAGATGTACAACGAAACACGTAAGATCATGCACTCCAACATAGAAGTCAGCGCTACTTGTGTGCGGGTGCCGGTAATGCGTGCCCATTCTGAAGCTATCTGGATCGAGACTGAACGCCCCATCTCTGTGGAAGAAGCAAGAGAAGCATTCAGCAAAGCTGCGGGAGTTGAAGTAATCGATAATCCGGCTAACAAGGAATATCCTATGCCGTTAAGGCTTTCAGGAACAGATCCCGTTTATGTAGGCCGTATTCGCAAGGATCTGGCCAATCCAAACGGACTGACTTTCTGGAGTGTGTCGGATCAGATCCGCAAGGGTGCTGCACTCAACGCCGTACAGATTGCGGAATACATCATAAAGAATACAGACTAAAAAAATTTGGATAACTATAGAATTGAGGCCGGTAGTTTCTACCGGTCCTTTTTTTGCTCATTTGTGAACCATGGTACCATGCAAAATATCTGAGAGTAGTTTCTTTTTTTGGATATATTTAGCCGGAGGAATTACGTTAGTACAGTAATTCAGATAATAAGTGTTTTCACAAAAAAGAAAATAAGTAAACCGACGGTGATCAATTTCAGTACAAGTCCTGCAATATAACCGACAAAGGCACCCGTAGCCTGTTTAACAGCATGTATGAATTGTGTTCCGGAAAGGAGACCTCCAGCGAAAGCGCCGATGAACGGGCCAAAAATAATACCCCACGGACCAAGGAAAAAACCTATCAGCAAGCCGATAGTAGCACCCCACACCACCTGTTTATTGCCACCCAACTTCTTCGTACCCCACACAGGCAGGATATTATCAAGAACAGTGACAATGAGCATCAATACACCCAGGATAATCACTGTCCGCCATGAGATATCATCCTGTGTAGAAGGGATAAACTTCAACGCCAGCAATCCGCCCCAGCTCAGAGGAAGACCTGGAAGTATCGGCGCAACGGTGCCGATAGCCCCTACAAGCAACAGCAAACCTGCCAGAATAATCCAAATAGTATCTCCCATCGCTATTTGTGTGTATGTGCGCAACCTTCGGTATGATCATGCTCCAGATGATCATGTTCCATCAGCACTCGATGAGGAAGAGAACCATGACCGAGTATCTCGATGGGACACGACTCATAAGCATTCAACAGCCATTCCTGCGAAATATTGCTGCCCGGGTGGTAATGTAATCCCTGGTTCACACAGGCGATATTCTTCACAAGGGAAATTATAGTACCCACATCGTGTGAGACCAATACAATAGCAATATCTTTATTGATGTCACCCAACAGTTTATAGAAATTTGTCTCGAAAAGTTTATCGACGTAAGTACTCGGCTCGTCGAGGATAATCAGCTTCGGGTTATCGACAATAGCTCTCCCCAGTAAGACTCGTTGTAACTGTCCCCCCGAAAGTTCTCCGATGGCACGTGAAAGCAACTCTTCGATCCCAAGCCGTGCCGCCACCTCTTTTACCTTTTTCCTCTCTTCGGAAGAGTATCTCTTGAAAATATTCGTACCGGGAGTTAATCCTGACAGGATCACTTCCGATACGGAGATGGGGAATTTTTTATCGATCCGGTTGATTTGAGGCAGATAACCGATGTTGAGTGATGATGTTTTTTCTCCTTTGTCGTAGAACGTGACGGAGCCCGACTGAGCTTTTATCAATCCCAGGATCGTCCTTAAAAGCGTGGTCTTTCCTCCTCCGTTAGGCCCGATGATACCGAGGAAATCATCCTGATAGATACTGAGGTTCACATCTTTGAGCACATTGGGCTTGTTCTCGTAGCCGACTGTCAGGTCTTGTATGTCGATCAGCTTATTCATTTTCTTACAAAAAAATAGATACTACCCGCTATGGCATAGCTCAAGTAAACTTGACGATACCCATTTAGCTTAACGCAAATATTCACCCTTTTCACGGGCTAAAATAGTGGCAATCCGCAGCAGCTCTTCATCCCATTCATACCTGAGCGGATTGATTTCAAACACCTCCGCCCCGATCTCCTGTGCGATTACCTCCGCATTCTTCGTATCAAAACCCCGTTCTATAAAAATAGTATTGATCTTTTCCTTCCGGGCTATATCCACAAGTTCCTTGATCTGTGCGGGAGAAGGACTTTTTCCTTCAAATTCTATACTCAACTGATTCAAACCGTAATCGCGGGCGAAATAACTCAGCGCGGGATGATAAATAATAAATGATTTCGAAGGGGCATCCTTCAATAAATCACGGATCTGATTATCTGTCTGCTCCACTTTCTCAAGAAGTGCTTCAAAACCATCCAGGAACTTCTCTTCATTATCGGGATCCAATTCAACTACCGCTTTCAGCATATTCCGGGCAAAAGCAGTCACGGCACGCGGAGAAGACCATACATGCGGATCGACACCACTATGGGCATTCAGATGTCCAGGACTATGATCGTCACCATGATGAGCGTGATCATGGTCGTGCCCGTGATCATCACCGTGATGATGAGCGGGGTCATCACAGTCTGCTTGATCGGAAGTATGCCCATGATCATGATCGTGGTCATGCCCTTCCATCCTGTCAATACCTTCCGAACAATTGATGATAGTCACATTCGGGTTATTTTCCGCCAAGCGCTTACTCCATGCATTTTCAAAACCAAGGTCGCCTACCATAAAATAGATATCGCTCTTCGCCATGTCGACAATTACAGAGGGAGCCGGCTCATAGGTCTCCGGACTAGATCCCGGAGGTACCAACGTATTGATCGCAAAGGCATCTCCAACGATCTTGTCGAGGAAATAACGCTGGGGCTCAATAGTAACCGTCAGCACACCTTTTTTTTCAAGAGCCTGATTCTTTGCACCGGAACCGCACGCCAATGCCAGTACCGACAACAAAATGATATACAGATATTTTTGCATGTGATGGTTTTGATATACAATATAGTGAAAGCCGAATGGTAAACCAAACTTGTTTGAGTTTACCTAAGGCGTATCCTATATTCTACAAATGTAGTGATTTTTTTCTATTCCACAGCAACACTAAAATCAGTGCCCGTCAATGGAAACAATAAACAAATAGTTGCTACTTTTGTTTGTGATTTAGAACGATTATCATCAGGCTCATCCTGAACAGGGACAAATCCAACGCACATCAACTTCATCCGAATAGATATATCCAGGCAAAGAGACAATGCAACATATCATAGAAATAACCGAAGACGGATCCCATACATTGTATGTGCCGGAATTGGATGAACACTACCACTCCACACACGGAGCCATCCAGGAGTCTCTCCATGTCTATCTGGAGGCAGGATTGCACCATTGCGACAAACCGGAGATTAATTTATTGGAAATCGGCTTCGGCACAGGGTTAAACGCTTTCCTTACTCTGCTCGATACTGAAAAATCAAAAAAGACAGTAAAATATACCTCTCTTGAACGATATCCGGTATCTTGTGTGGATGCCCGGATGTTCAACTATAGCAAATTATTGGATCCATCGCAGGAAAAGAAGTTTATGCGTCTCCATTCTTCTGCTTGGAGCGTCTGGGAGGAGATAACCCCAAATTTCCATCTTAAAAAATTGCAAATGGATGCAACCAATCCGGACGGATTTCAACCGGAAGGACTTTTCGATATAATTTACTACGATGCCTTTGCCCCGGAAAAACAACCCAACATGTGGACTCAAGAGATATTCAACAGGTTATATATCCTCAGCAATCAGGAAGCGATATTGACCACCTATTGCGCCAAGGGTGCGGTAAGAAGAATGCTTCAATCCGCCGGCTATCAGGTGGAACGCCTCCCCGGCCCTCCCGGAAAACGGGAAATATTACGGGCTGTAAAGCGGTAAAACTTGTAAAAGTGGTAAAATAAAAGAGGATACCCACGATTTAGAGCGTGAATGTATTATTTTTGTCCTTTGTGAAATTAAGCGTGTAAATAACGAGTATGGACCAGCCGCAAGCATTACCCGGCACTGCTGCACGACTTTCCAATGCGGGAAAGGAATACAGGACAGGAGACACTACGATCGTCGCCCTGCAACCAACGACAGTGGCTTTCCACAAGGGGGAGGTAACCCTGGTGGTCGGCCCTTCCGGATCAGGTAAAACCACACTTTTGTCACTGTTAGGGTGTGTCATCTACCCTACCATGGGAAAAGTATGGGTAGGCGATACCTGTGTCAACGAACTTTCGGGAACAGAGCTGGCTACATTAAGGCTACAGCAGATAGGTTTTGTTTTTCAGGGCTTTAATCTTCTGGCACCGCTCAATGCGCTGGAAAATGTAATGCAACCGCTTATTTTACAAGGCGTACATCGAAAAGAAGCCAGAAAAAAGGCATTCGACCTTATACGTACTTTCAATATGGAAGACCGGGCATATAGCCTACCCCGTAATTTAAGCGGCGGTCAACAACAACGTATAGCCGTGGCACGCTCGCTAATCACCAATCCTAAACTGATATTGTGCGATGAGCCGACGGCATCCCTCGACCATCAGAGTGCACGCCAGGTAATGGATATGTTGAGCCGCCTCTCAAAAGAGGATCGTTCGGTGATTATTGTCACACATGACCTACGATTAAAAAAATATGCCGACCGTACCATCTACGTGTCGGAAGGTACAATCAGAGAAAGTGATCCCGGAGAGGATTTTTAATCATCCCGTTATTAATTTATTTTGGAAATGTACAAGATCCTAAACCTGTCACAAATGAAAACAAAACCGGTATGGTTAATGGCCCTAACATTGGTCATCTTAGCCTGTAACAACAAAAAAGAGAGCTCCGGACCGATCAATGTTCCACCTGTCACACGCATCGTGGGAATAGGCAAGGTCACCCCCCAAGGGGGAGTAAGCGAATTGGCCGCCCCGGCTTCGGGAATAGTGACGGAAATACGTCATAAAGCAGGTGATACAGTCAAAGCGGGCGATATCCTCCTTGTCGTGGATGAAACCATTGAGACATTATCTGTCAAAGAGATTGATTCCCGCATTGCATCACAACGGCATGCCCTGGAATCGGCAAAATCAGTACTTCACCAGGAGAAACTGGCACTGGCCGAAAAACTACGCCGGTTGAATGATGCAAAAGAATTACTGGAAGTAGGAGCCACCACCGGAGAGAACGTACGAACACTGCAAAATGAATACGACCTGGCAGTGGAACAGCTAAAAAAGCTGGAAAGCGACCAAAAGATGCAGCAAGCACAACTGGATGAAACGACCATCCAACGGGCATCCCGACTGGCATCACTCGAACAGATGCAGTTCAAGGCACCCATAGACGGAATTGTTCTCGATATTACTCATCGCGTGGGAGAAGCGGTTGATCTGCATGAAACATACGCCCGCTTGTCACCGAAAGGATCCCTCATTGTCCGGGCCGAAATAGATGAACTATTTGCCGACAAACTGGCTGTTGGTCAACGTTGTTCCATCAGATTAACAACCGGAGATTCCCTCCTCTCATCAGACGAGGAAATCCTCCATATCTCCCCCGACCTGAAGCGGAAATCCCTTTTTTCAGATAGTGGAAGCGATCTGGAAGACCGACGCGTACGTGAGATCGAGATCTCTCTGCGTCATGCCGATACCATCCCGCTGATCGATACGAAAGTGGAATGCGAGGTCAACCTAAATTAAACGGGTATGTTTATAACAGCATACAAATTTGTTTCTTTCGAGAAATCCAAAAGCCTGGGTATACTTACCGCTATCGTAATAAGTATCTACCTGATAGGAATCGAATTGGGGATGTTTTTCTACCTCTCCGATTTGATAAGGGGTATCGTCCGGAATGCCAACCCCGACTATTCCCAGATTTTTGTCGTGGAGAAACAGACAACCAATGTCAATCAGCTATCCCCTTTCGACACACGCTGGGTGAATCAACTCAGGAGCGTGCAGGGAGTGGATGATACCCACGGCTTTGTCGTTACCAACGTATCGGTGAAATTCCCGAACGGAAAGGATGCTCCGGCAGTGATCGTAGGAAGTGATTATCCGGTAATGGCAGCGGGACCTCACGCCGCACAAATCATTTCCGGATCGATACATGATTTCGCCTCCCCCGGTATTATTTCTGCCGATTTTTATGATAGCAAAACGTTCGGATACACCACTGAACAGGGAACAAGCCTTGAAATTAACGGCAAAGCGGCAACCATAGGAATCACCACGAAAAAGGCCAGAGGTTTTTCTACTCCGCTGCTGTATTCCACGACATCGAAAGCCCGTTACTATTCGGGATTGTCGGATTATATGGTCAGCGGAGTTATTGTAACCGTGAAAGATCCTTCCAAGATCGAACAGGTCATTACGCATATCAACCGGATGACACCTGACCTGCAGGCATGGCGCTCCGAAAAGTTAGGGTTTACCTCCATTGTGAATGTGATGACTGCCAACAACATGGGAATGAGTTTCGCCACATTGATCATTTTCGGGATTATCAGTGGATTTTTTATTATCGGGCTTACCATGTATTCTGTTACTTACGACCGCCTGAAAGATTACGGCACCTTGAAAGCCATCGGTGCATCCAGCCGATATATCACCCGCCTGGTGATGGCACAATCGGTTATTTACGCCGTCATTGGCTTTTCTGTATCATTACTGTTACTTGTAATCACCAAAATGGGAATGGCGAAAGCCGGGCTGATCATTGCCCTCTCTCCTCCCTTCCTTTTGTTTCTCTTTATGACCGCCCTGCTTATTTCGGTAGGGAGCTCCTACTTCTCCATCAGAAAACTAAAGAAAGTGGAACCATCTTCCGTCTTTCGATAAAATAAAAATGTACATATGAAAAGAGCAATTGTTGTTTCTACTCTATTTTGTCTCCTGCTTCACCCTTCGTTTGCACAAAAAAGTGAAGTCAGCATCGATCCATCAAATAGTTTAGGAGAGTTATCCCCCTTTGTCTACGGTCAGTTCATCGAATATATGGGACGCTGTATCGACGGTGGAATTTATGACGAAAAATCGCCACTTTCTGATCAAAGAGGGTTCCGGGAAGATGTATTGGAGAAGGTTAAAGAACTGAATCCTCCTATGCTTCGATTTCCGGGAGGGACTGTCATAAAGATATTCCATTGGGAAGATGGAGTCGGGCCAAAAGAGGAACGCAAGGCAAAGAAAAATCTCATCTGGGGAGGAATAAACAGCTATCGCTTCGGGACATGCGAATTTATTGAATACTGCCGGGAGATAGGCGCAGAGCCGGTATTGGTGGTTAATCTTTCCACCGGCACACCGGACGAAGCTGCCAACTGGGTGGAATATTGCAATGGTACGGAAGATACTTATTACGCCAATCTAAGACGTTCCCACGGCTACCCGGAACCGTTCAATGTAAAATATTGGGCTTTGGGAAATGAGGAGGCTGCCGAACCGGATGCGGGAAGACACCAGGATCCCAACAAATATGTGGAAGATGTATGGCACTTTATAAAGCTTATGAAGTTGACCGACCCCTCCATCGAACTCATTGCCAACGGTGAAAGCGGCCATACCGAGTGGAACAGGATTATCCTGAAAGGTCTGGATGGAGCTATTGATTATATCTCCTACCATGCTTATGTGGGTACCGATGCCAATAAGCCCTATTCAATTTTCAGGAAAATAAACGATACAGACAAACGACTGGGAGACTTTGCCCTTCTTGTCAAGGAAAATTCTGCCGAAAAAGTAGTGAATTGGAAAAAATGGTACCGTTTTCCTCATCGCGAAAAACCGGTCAAAATAGCATTGGACGAATGGGGTATCTGGGAGTATCAGGATCCACCCTACGGGACGACAAATACGTATGAATGGCGTCACGGACTGGCAACGGCGCACTTTCTGAATGTAATCCACCGGAATGCAGCACATATTGCCATGGCCAATTGGGCACAGATGGTAAATATACTTGCACCCATCATGACAGACGAGAATACCTCTGTCAGGCAAACCGTTTTCTTCCCACTCAAAGAATATCGGGCACATGCTCTTAATGAAAGTGTCTGGACCAAAGCGACCTCTCCGTCCGTAGAAGAAGGACTGTACTCCCTGGATGTTTCAGCGACCATAGACCGGGAAAAGAAATTACTTACCCTCTACGTTGTCAACATCAATCCGGAAAGCCTGAAAACAGCTATCAATTTCATAAACAGTCAAGCAGGCAAGCTGATCGGGACAACAACATTGTCTGCTACATCTTTAAGTGTTAAAAACAAATTAAGTGATCCGGATACGAATGTTGTCTCCACATCCTACAAACCAATCAACAAAAAGGTAAATGAGTTGATATTCCCCGGAGAATCTGTCACTATTTGCCAATTTGAATTATAATATGAAACGAATCATCATATTATTTCTAACTATCTTTTTCTCGATACTCCTTACGGCACAGGAAGGAGTAACCGGGCAATTATCCCTGGATAAAGCGATTGACCTATCCATCAGACGATCTCCCGGTCAGAACATCCAAAGGATGGAACTCGAAGAGGCGAGATTACAATTGAAAGAAGCACAATTGCAGCATATCCCTACGATCTATGCTTCGGGCGATCTGAGACGTAACCTGATCATCCCTTCCACACCCGTACCCGCTCATCTTCTTAATCCCGATGCAGTGGAGAATGAGACGATGTATCTGAAATTCAATACCAAATGGAACTCTTCGGCAGGATTAAATCTTCAATACGACCTGTTCAGTCCTGAAAAACTATTTGATACAGACGAGAAAGAACAGGAGTTAAAAATCAGGGAATATGATGCATTGATCTCCGAACAGGATCTGCGGGCAAGTGTCGCAATGGCCTATGCCGAATGTGTTTTGGCCATGGAGCAGGAGAAATTACTGAAGAACGATGTCGATTACTTTGCGGAACTGCTAAAAACATCCGATGAATTATATAAACGGGAGAAAGTATCTTTAGTCGAGAAGAACGATGCCCACAAGGCATACAACGAAGCGTTGGTCAATTTGCTGGAAGCAGAAAAGATTGCACAGGAGAGGAAGGCGGAACTACTCTATCTGATGGGAAGAAAGATTACAGCGGAGAATATTTCCCTCCTTAGCCCAAAAGAAGATATACCCGAATTGCTCGAAAAAATAGAACATCTGTTTCCTTCTACCGCTCCTGCCCGTCGTTTGGAAGAAATGAGACAAAATGAAATAGTTGAACTGGCAGGTCTACATATCAAATCCGCTTCATGGAAGTATGCACCCACCCTATCTTTAAATGGCTATTTCGGCACCAATTATTACAACAAACGACTGACCCTGTTCGACTCCAATTCGTGGCGCGGTTATAGCTATATAGGGTTGTCGGTGAAGATTCCTATTACCCAATCGTTGCAGACGTCAAATGAAGTCGCCAGATTACGCCTACGGCAGCAGATAGAAACGGAGAATCTACGCGATATTGTCAATTCAAAAGCGAAAGAGAGACTCCGTGAACAATCGCAACTTGAAGTCCGGAGAAAGAGTTACCTGTTGAATAAGGAGAATCTGGTGATGAGTCAGCAAAATATGAAAGCCGCCCAATTGGAGTTCGAAAAAGGATATATACTGCAACAGGATCTTATGAACCAGCAGCGGACACTACAAAATGCACGGCAGAGTTACCTGCAATCAGCCTACGATATCATCACCAGCCTGCTCACCCTGAAAAAAATCAGATAGGGTTTGACTATCTGTATAAAGATTATATATCTGTACGTATAAAATAAAAACAAAAAAGCCTTATCTTTGCAGTACAAATCAATAAGTAAGCTATAATGAAACGAGCATGAACATCATTATATCCAAAGATGTTAATTCTTGCGAGTTCCAGACATCGAAATAAAACGATCCGATGAAATAAAATAATTTCTTTCAGACTTTTATAGAGACAAATCGTAAAACGGTTTGTTGGGTTATTCATCTATTCAAAGAAAGAAATTATTATGCTTACTATTCAAAACCTATCCTATATACATCCCGATAAAACTCTGCTGTTCAGCAATATCAATCTGACAGTAAATCCGAATGAAAAAATTGCATTGATCGGAAACAACGGTTCCGGAAAAACCACATTGTTAAGAATCATTGCAGGGGAATTGCAACCTTCCGAAGGCATATTGAAGAAGGATACCAACCCCTATTATATTCCTCAAATATTCGGACAGTTCGATCACCTCACAGTCGCTGAAGCATTACAAATAGATCAGAAGTTGAATGCCTTGCACGAAATCCTGAACGGCAATGTCTCCGAAAAGAATTATGAACTGCTCAACGACGACTGGACAATCGAGGAACGAAGTTCTGCGGCATTGAACGAATGGCAACTGGGTTATTTGGACCTGTCTCAAAAAATCGGCACACTCAGCGGTGGTCAGAAAACCAAAATCTTCCTGGCGGGTATTTCTATTCATCAGCCTGGACTGGTATTGCTCGACGAACCGAGTAATCATTTGGATACCACCGGGAGGGAATCCCTGTATGATTTTATAGAGAATACAAAATGTACATTGATTGTTGTCAGCCACGATCGTAAACTGCTGAACCATTTGAATATGGTCTGTGAGTTGAGCAAAAACGGCATCACTGTTTATGGTGGAAATTATGATTTTTATAAAGAGCAAAAACTGATTAAAGCCAACGCTTTGGCGCAAGATATTCAAAGCAAAGAAAAAGCATTGAAGAAAGCCAGGGAGAAAGAACGTGAAACGATCGAGCGCCGACAAAAGTTGGATGCACGGGCAAAAAAGAATCTGGCAAGTGCGGGACTGCCCAAGATAGTAGCCAATACGCTGAGAAACAGTGCCGAGAGAAGTACGGGAAAAATCGAAGGTGCCCATGCTGAAAAGACCGGAAATATCTCGCAAGAATTACAGGAGCTACGCTCTTCACTACCCGGAGTCGATAAAATGAAGTTCGGATTCGACGATTCAGGATTGCATCAAGGGAAAATACTGTTTACTGCTACCAATATCAATTTCAGTTACAAATATGAAAACTATATTTGGCGAGAACCTTTAAGCCTACAGATCAGGAGTGGTGAACGAATAGCGATTAAAGGTACAAACGGTTCGGGGAAGACAACATTGATCAATATAATCTTGGGAAATCTCACTCCTCAAGTCGGCACGGTATCGTTTGCTGAAAGTAGATCAGTCTATATCGATCAGGATTATTCACTGATAAACAATGAGCTGACAATTCTCGAACAGGCGGAACAGTTCAATATTTCGGCTTTGCAAGATCATGAAGTAAAGATCAGGCTGAACCGATTTTTGTTCTCGAAAGATGATTGGGACAAGACTTGCAGTACACTGAGCGGTGGAGAGAGAATGCGGTTGATGATCTGCTGTTTAAATATTGCAGATAAATCACCCGATATTATCGTACTCGACGAACCGACCAACAACCTCGATATCCAAAATATCGAAATACTGACGCAAGCCATCAATGAATATCAGGGAACTTTGCTCGTCATCTCTCATGATGAAACATTTCTGGAACAGATAAATATTGGAAGGACAATCGAATTGAGTATCAACAAATAGATACTGGTATGAGAAGCAGTTTCGATTACCAGTACAAGGATGCGACAGAACTTACTTGTTCTTAAAAAGAGATTTAGATAGTCCGTTTTTTGCGGTATTGATTTTTTGTAATAAATTGCACAGAATAAAGTAGACTTTATGCACAAATGGAGACAGCACATTGATCATCAGATAGGTTTTAATCAGGATAAAAACCTATTTTATCACGGTATTCCTCAAGCAATGAAGTTTTCACAGTCGACATTGCAAGCAATCCGGCGTCTGGATGATATTCCAGAGAAAGACTTACCGCTTTTAATGGATTATACAACCGAAAAAGTACTACAGGGATTCTGCAGAATTAACCAATATTTCTCTTTTGATGAAAACGATAAAAACGACTTGAAAGAAATCTACCGAAATTTACATCGGAAGATCACAACAAAGACCATCCCTTTATCCACCATTGCAGATAATCATTATGAGAACTTGAAATATTGGCTGTTGAAAACCAATCCTTTCTCTCAAAAAATATATTCGGAAAGTGACGCCATAGTGAATGCCGTTGCCTGCTCCGAATATAGTGCTCAACTACAAAAACGAACGCTGCATTTAGATAGGATAAAATTGTCAGACCCCATTCTGGATATTGGTTGCGGAAAAGATGGTAATCTGGTGAAAAATCTACGGGAAGAGAATCTTGAAGCTTATGGAATTGATCGTTTTTCTGATAATTCTCCCTTTCTCAAAAAAGCCGATTGGTTGGAATTCGATTATGGAACAGAAAAATGGGGAACGATTGTAAGTAACCTGGGATTCTCAAACCATTTTGTTCATCACCATCTGCGCAACGACGGGGCATATATCGAGTATGCAAAAAAATTCATGGATATCTTGAGATCATTGAAAATAGGCGGTTGTTTCTGCTATGCTCCAGACTTGCCGTTTATCGAACAATTTCTGAACGAGACAAACTTCCAAATTACAAAATATGGTATTGATAATCTATCTTTCAACGCCACAATCATTACACGGCTGATTTAAAACAGATAAGCGCCCTTTATCGTATCTATCATACTTGATTTGAAAAACTTCAAAGAGAATAAATATGATCATAAAAATCGACAACGAGATAGAACTAAGACAGTTGGAAGGAACAGATGTAATTGATATCTTTCAAGCCATCGACAGTCAACGCGAATACTTAGGGAAATGGCTCCCATTTGTAATATTCACCAAAACGGTTTCCGATTCTGAGGCATTTGTGAACTCAGTAATCAATGCTCCAAGAGAGAGATTTGAATTGCAATTCACCATCAGAAAACAGGATCAATTCATAGGTTTGATCGGTTTCAAAGATACAGACAGAACCAATAAAAAGACAGAAATCGGATACTGGCTCTCTGAGAAATATCAGAAGCGGGGAATTATCACAAAATCCGTCGAGAAGCTTTGTGATTTTGCTTTCAACAAACTGGATTTGAATAGGGTTCAAATAAAATGCGCAGTCGGCAACCAACGTAGTAAAAACGTTCCCAAAAGATTAGGGTTTAAATTCGAGGGCATTGAACGGCAAGGGGAATTACTCACGGGAAATATCTTCACAGATCTGGAAATTTACAGCAAGCTCAAATCCGATAAATAAATATAAACATGAAAACCAATCACTTGAGGTTTTTCATGTAAAATTCATAGAGCAAATCAATATCACCCGAACAGAGGATAGAAATAGCCTCCTGAAGTATGCTTTCGTCCCACTCCCAATTGAACAGAAAGAACCTATGATCAATTTATCTACATCATCCCGGTCAGGGAGTAAATAACGGGCACAATCATCAAAAGAGTACCCATGATAATAACCGGAATAATAAGAATATTTACCGGCAATAATATTCGGATTCTTGATCTGGTCTCTTATTATTTTGCCTCTAAAGGGGCTTTCAAAGAAATTTTCCATACGACATAAAATTATTAAACAAATACAGCTAATCGATTCAACACGAAAAGCCCATAATTCTATACCTACAAACATACAAAAATAAAACCATACACAACCCGGCAAGACAATATAGGAGAAATAGACAATATCCTCTTTACGTCTTTATTCAGTCTTTATAACACATCATTAAGGTTAATTTTTTTATGATGAAAGAATTGATTATCTTAGTGATCACAATACGATGATTATATAACTCGGCTTCTAAAAGACATTCTCTATGGCAAGAATATTTATTACAGGCTCTTCGGACGGAATTGGACTACTGGCAGCAGAAGTACTCATATCACAAGGACATCAGGTTGTGCTGCATGCACGTAACGAAAAGCGGAAAGACGACACACTGCAAAGAATAAAAGGAGCAGAAGCTATCTTGACAGGGGATCTGTCGAACATGGATGAAACAATATCTCTTGCCCAAGAAGTGAATAAATTAGGATCATTCGATGCCATCATTCATAATGCAGGTGTTTATGATACTTCAGGAGAGCAGATATTTAAAGTGAATGTATTGGCTCCTTATATCCTTACCTGCCTGATACAAAAGCCCAAACGACTGATTTACGTTTCTTCGTCGATGCATCTGGGTGGAAAACCCAAGCTCGACTGTTTCAAGACCAACCCGGAGCGAATAAACTATTCCGACAGTAAACTTCACCTTTTGCTACTCTGTAAATTCGTCACCCGGCAATGGCCTGATGTATATTCCAATGGTCTCAATCCTGGTTGGGTGCCTACAAAAATGGGTGGTAGCAGTGCGACCGATGACTTGCAAAAAGGATATGAGACTCAGGTATGGCTTGCCACGAATAACGACGATAAGGCTAAGGTTAGCGGACAATATTTCTTTCATCAGAAAAAAGCACGCATCCATCCCGATATCGATAACACCTCACTTCAGGAAGAATTTATATCGTTATGCGAAGAGATTACCAGGATTTCATTTCCCGAATAACCAATAAGCTTGTAAGAGATTATTCCTTTAGAGGAAGCAATTTATGCGGATAATATCTATTTTTGTAGCAAACTCAGATTGATTCTTAACGAAAAGAAAATTTTTAAAAACATCAGCATATGAATACATTTTCAATCAAAGCATTTGGGACAGAAGCACCAGAAGCCGATTTGCAGCAGATGATCATCGATCGTCGTGAACCAACAGTAAAGGATGTCGAGATCGATATTCTATTTTGTGGCGTTTGTCATTCCGATTTGCACACGGCTGGGAATGAATGGCACGGAACGATATATCCCAATGTTCCGGGGCATGAAATCGTGGGACGAATTACAAAAGTCGGTGCCGGAGTGACCAAATTCAAAGTGGGCGATCTCGCTGCTGTCGGTTGTATGGTAGATAGTTGTCGGGAATGCGAACAATGCAAACACGGAAACGAGCAATATTGTGAAAACGGAAATATCCAGACATACAACGGACACGACGTACATCTTAACAAGCAAACATTCGGCGGCTACTCGGAGCGTATAGTGGTAGACGAAGATTTCGTGTTACACGTACCCGAGAATCTGGATCTGGCCGCTACCGCACCATTGCTCTGCGCGGGAGTAACCACCTGGTCACCGTTGAAACATTGGAATATAGGCCCTAACCACAAAGTAGGGATTGTCGGTATCGGCGGATTGGGACATATGGGTGTAAAACTGGCAAAAGCGATGGGTGCCTATGTAGTAGTTATTACCACTTCCCCATCGAAAGTAGCCGATGCCAAACGGTTAGGCGCTGACGAAGTTATCTTGTCGACTGACAAGGAACAAATGAAGGTCCACAGAAATACCCTGCACTTTATATTGGACTGCGTTTCGGCACAACACGACGTAAATGCCTATCTGCGGTTACTCAAAGTAGATGGTACACTGGCATTGGTCGGAGCACCCGAACATCCACTGCCGATTGCGGCATTCAGCCTGATCCCTGCAAGGAAAAACTTTGCCGGATCGACTATCGGAAGCATCAAAGAGACTCAGGAGATGCTTGATTTCTGCGGTGAACATAATATCACTGCCGATATCGAATTGATCAACATCCAGGACATCAACTCTGCCTACGAACGACTGTTGAAAAGCGATGTAAAATACCGTTTTGTGATTGATATGACCTCTCTGAAAGATTAAGCGGGAAACACTATGAGCTCACTTTTCATTAAAAACATGGTTTGCAACCGCTGTATCATGGTGGTGCAGCAAGAACTGGAAAAACTAGGCTTAGACGTGAAGAGCGTCACGCTGGGAGAAGTAAAATTCGGCAAAGAGCCTACATCCGAAGAAAGAAAGCAGATAGAGGCCGTTTTAGTCCCATTAGGCTTTGAGGTGATCGATGATAAAAAGAGCAGGATCATAGAAAAGACCAAAACCATCATCATCGACCTCGTCCATCATCAGGATAACGATGCCAGGGTAAACCTGTCGAAACTGTTAAGTAGTGAGCTACGTCACGATTATAACTATCTCTCCAATCTCTTTTCGGAAGTGGAAGGCACCACTATTGAGAAATACGTCATCGCCCAGAAGATTGAAAAAGTAAAAGAACTATTGGTATATGATGAATTGTCTTTGAGCGAAATTGCTTACCGACTCAATTATTCAAGCGTCGCCTACCTCAGCAATCAGTTCAAAAAGGTAACCGGATTAACGCCGAGCCACTTCAAACAAATCAGGGAGGATAAAAGAAAACCGCTGGACAAGGTATAGAAAATTTGCTGCAACGAACCTAAACATAGAAAAGAGCAGACACTTACAAACAGGCAAAAAACTATTCCCAACTGTATTTATCTACGGCATCATAATGGATATATAAGACAAAGTCGACTCGAGAAAATCGAAAGTAGCGAATATTGGATTACACCTTTTACTTTTCAACTTTTAATGGATGAACCTGTTTTTCATAAAGAGTTAATCGCCCCATGTGGAATGAATTGCGGAACCTGTATTGCTTATTTACGGGAGAAGAATCCTTGTCCGGGTTGCAGGAATAGAACTGAAAACAAACCCAAGCATTGTATTACCTGTAGAATTGCAAATTGCGAATATTTAGAAGAAACCAACTCTAAATTCTGTTTTGACTGTACCAGGTTTCCTTGTCAAAGAATGAAACAGTTGGATTTGAGATACAGGAAGAATTACCGTACAAGCCTGATTGAAAATCTTAGGCAAATACAATCAAAAGGCATTGAAGCTTTTTTACAATCAGAAACCTTGAAACAGACATGTCCATCCTGTCAAAAGATTTTAAGTGTTCACCGCAATTTTTGTCTGTATTGTAAGGAAATCATTAATCCTAACTGAACAGCCAAAACTGTTTAAAATAAACAATCACAAACTCATAGAGCCGAAATAATCACTACGCAAGAGTATCACACTTATGAACAAAATCACAATACGGGAAATCAGAAATAACGAAATTGGAAAATTAGAAGACATGCTTTATGAAGCAATTTATCAGACAGATGAACTATATCCAATTCCAAGAAGTGTTGTGAATATCCCTGAGATCAATGCATACATAAAAGATTTTGGAAAACTGAAGCACGATTATTGTTTAGTCGCAGACCTGAATGGGGATATTATTGGAGCAGTTTGGGTTCGGGTAATATCCGGAACAATCAAAGGGTATGGCTATATTGATGATGAAACACCAGAATTTGCCCTTTCATTATTCAAGGAGTACCGTAACAAGGGAATAGGCACGAAACTTATGACGAGGATGATTGAATATTTACGGAGAAAAGGATATAAACAAACTTCGCTAAGTGTACAGAAAGAAAATTATGCGGTGGGACTTTATAAAAAACTCGGTTTTGAAATTGTAGCTGAAAATGATGAGGATTATCTAATGCTATTACATTTAAAAGTATCATACAAAAAATAATATCCAGATGACAGACCCCAAACGAAAAGGAGCTCGTTCTACAAAGGATATTCCGGCAGACATTCTACAACAATTAAACGCAGGGCAGATCGAAACGGCCAATCTGGTGGAGTGGCTGGCTGTCGACCAAAAGCTTCTATTGGAAAACTTACTCAACCAACATAAACGGATAGACTATCTCAGTCCTATTTTGGAAAAAATAGACCAACTAAAAAAGCAGACCGTCAATACGATAAATGAAGCTATTGGTTTTGAACTTTTTGAACTGACAATCAAAAATAACGACAAAGAGTTTCTGGAAATCATGTCAAACCATCAAGCAGACCTTATCCGTTGTTGGGCAACTTATACAATCGGAAAAAACGAAAGTCTGAACATAACCGAAATACTTGCCCGAATCCAGCCATTTTCGGCCGATAAACATTTTGGAGTAAGAGAAATCTGCTGGATGGCAGTCAGACCCAAGATTGCCAAAAATCTCGATAAAAGTATCGAAATCCTTTCCGGATGGACAACAAACGAAGATCAAAATATCAGGCGATTTACAACTGAATCAACCCGCCCACGTGGGGTGTGGTGCGAACATATCGAAGTTCTCAAACAAAATCCTGAATTAGGGTTGCCAATACTCGAACCTTTAAAATCCGACAAGTCAGAATATGTACAGGACAGTGTGGCTAATTGGCTGAACGATGCCAGCAAAACCCAACCGGAGTTTGTAAAACAACTATGCAGTCGCTGGGAAACCGAAAGTAACATCAAGGAGACGAAATACATTACGAAGAAAGCATTAAGGACGTTGAATAAAATATGACTACCGCTTACTTTCCTTTAAATGGATAAACAAGATTGAATTTTATAGGAGCGGTACAATAATCAGATGATATATTTTCTGATAACCAAAATATTACATACCTTTGCCGGATGACAAGAAATCTATTGAAATCGGATTTGGTTTTGTAAACAATCTGTATTTCCTGTACAGATTGTCCCTTCGTTCACTCTCGGATAGTTCTTTTCGAGAGCAATTTTCTATTATTATAATTTATTTTATAACTGCATGCAACCACGAATGCATAACAATGCTTTCACGTGTATGCCAAATACATTGAATGAAATGAGTAACGAAAATAAATCAATTCACGATTTCGATTTTAATTTAATCTGCGAATTTTTCTCTTCTATGGAGCGGCAAGGTCCCGGTAGTCCCGATGTTACATTGAAAGCGCTTGGCTTCATCGATAATCTGACCGAACAGTCCCTTATCGCTGATCTGGGCTGCGGAACAGGAGGACAGACAATGACGCTTGCCAAACACATTCAGGGAAAGATTACTGCACTCGATTTGTTCCCCGACTTTATCCATATCTTTAATCGCAATGCAACGCAATTAGGTCTGCAAGACAGGGTAAAAGGTATTATAGGTTCTATGGACAATCTTCCTTTTCAGGATGAGGAATTGGACCTGATCTGGTCGGAAGGAGCCATTTATAATATCGGTTTCGAGCGGGGGCTGAACGAGTGGCGCAAGTATCTGAAAACTGGGGGATATATCGCCGTTTCTGAAAGTTCGTGGTTTACAGATGAACGCCCTGCGGAAATTGATGATTTTTGGATGAATGCGTATCCCGAAATAGATACAATTCCCAATCAAGTAGCCAAGATACACAAAGCGGGATATCTCCCTGTCGCTACATTCATTCTGCCCGAAACTTGTTGGACAGAACATTACTTTGCTCCAAAGATAATAGCTGAAGAGGTCTTTCTTCATAAATATGCAGGAAATAAAACTGCCGAAGAACTCATTGCGTCTCAACGTCATGAAGATGAATTATACAGCAAGTATAAGGAATTTTACGGTTATACATTTTTCATTGCAAAGAAAATGGGATAATATTCAAAAAAGGCGGGTAAAACCTGTTTGAATACAATATTGGGAAAGAGGCTATCTCAAAATGAAGATTAACTTCATGGAGAGACAGCCTCTTAGTCAGAATGTCTTTGTTTGTCGAAACTAAATCATAGATTGAGTGGAAGCTATACGTAAAACTGCTAATAGCTATTACAACGGTTTTATTGGAATACAAATATCTACTATGAATTTATGTTCGGCATCCTCACTGTAATCATTGTGATAGTATTCGTAAGTAGGGCTATTGGAGGGTTGATAACCACTTTCGGTTAACCAGGCGCACATCGTATTCCATGCTTGTTCAAATTCAGTTTCTTTAATTTCAAAGCGACCCACAGCATATTTACCTGATGGGATTATCGATTTTCCGATTTCCCCTTCCACTTTTACATCCCCATCCACAATCATACTGGCATCTTGGCGTACTTTATCAATGGTCGTGATGGCGGGATCATCATGATAAACGGTTACCGTTCTCGTGTTCTGGTTTACAAGTCCGCGAGGACCTGCCCACTTGAAAAGTTTCTCGTAAGCCTGCCCAATCTTGTCGAACGCACCCATGTGGCGACAATAAATAAGTTTGAGTTCAGGCATCTGTTTAATTTCAATTTTTGCATCCATAATGATTAATTGTTTAAGTTCTACAGTGCAAAATTGATCATTTATATGTTGCGTATTTTTGCCGATCTTGCTAACCGCTTTGCAATCCTTGCTATATCTGATCCCGTTTTTAATATAGAGAGCTTTATCTTGATTGCGAAACTCGGTTGTAGTCATATTAAAATATCCTTTGAATGCCCTGCTGAATGAGGATATGTTGATGAATCCGCAAATAAGCGCAATATCACTCACCGAAGCCTTAGGACTGTCATGTAATAGTTGTGCAGCCTTTTCAAGTTTGATACGGGAAACAAAATTATTCGGTGTTTCGCCCACCATGGCTGTGAATATTCTATGAAAGTGATATGGCGAAAAAGAAGCGATATACGCTAATACATCAAGGTCTATCGGCTTATCCAGGTTAAGCCTTATATAATCCATCACTCGATTTATCCGAGCAGTGTATTCCTGTTTACTCTGCTGTTTAGCATTCATATCATTAGTTTTCCGTGCAAAGTTACATAATGATTATACTATATATTATGCAAATCTTGCTGAAATACAATAACCAGATCATAAACCGCATCCATAAATCTCACAAATCAAACCCATAAAACGGCAATATGAAATCTCTTTTCTCGAACACCTCCGATTAACCTAATTTACTGATTTAATTGAACCTCCATATACCAAATCTTCTAAAAAAGTTGTATCTTTGGGTAATCATATAGATAAATCATCATGTATAATCCTCTGAAAATAGACCGGGAAAATTTGACCTTGATGGGGATTAAATTTCCTGATTTAGCATCGCTCGAAGCTACGGCAAATGCAATCGGCTCCAATATGTTCGAAGGATTTGAACCGTCGCCTGAATTGATACAACTCTATCTGGAATGGAAACAAAACATCATAAGCCCTACCGTTTTCCTTCAACGATTAAAAGAGATGTATGCGTTACAAATATCTTGACCCCGACCATTCCTACACAAATCCCAAAACAGGAATATTGCGCAATTTGGCCAATATTGAAAATCAAGAATTTTTAACCGTATTCGAAAATCTCAATGTAGCCAGAAGGCTGGAAGAATTATACCTTAAGCCGATTAAAATAAAAGGAGCTGAAACGCTGTTGGATATTCATAAACATTTATTTCAAGACGTTTATGCATGGGCTGGAAAAATTAGGAGTGTTGAAATAAGCAAGGAAGGAAAACAGTTCTTCCCTAAGGACAGATTTACCACTGCTTTTGCTTACATTGATTCTTTAATTGCCGAATACCGTAAAATCAAAAAAACAGACAAGAAAGGAATTGAAATGATGCAGTAGCACACTTGCAAAACGCTTCATACGGACTCTTCGAGATTAAACTCGGTGAAGACAATTTAATAGAGGATTTGAAGCAACCCAACCAGTTTCTGATTTGAAAGATTATGTTGCCTCAAAATCTCTAAAATATGGGTGACATCAATCACCAAGACACTTTTTTTGATTGTACTTTTCTTTCATATTAGCTTCAGAATTAAATTTGTTTTTGTGTTTAATAACTAACTGTCCACATGCGGCTTGAATATTTCGCCCTTCTGTTTTGCGAATAGTCACTTCTAAGCCCAATGCCTCCAAATCTTTCTTGAAAGTTTGTAATTGTTCGGCTGTCGCACAACGAAATGTTCCAATAGTCTTATTAAATGGCAAGAGATTGATACGTACATTTTCATCTCTAAACCATTTTGCTAACTGTTTCTTATCAGAAATACGGTCGTTAATCCCCGGGAAGAGCAAGTATGCAACGGTTACTTTTCTGTTATGCCGTTTGCCGTAAGAAAGAAAGGCCTTTACTGTTTCTTCGATATTGTTCCTTTTCATTCCTGGAATTAACCTGTTTCTAACCGACTGGTTTGTTGCATGTAGCGACAAGACTAATTGAATTTTCAAATGTTCTTCACGTAACCTTTTAAGTCTATTTAGTACACCCACCGTTGATACGGTAATTCCATCTGTTGGGAAATTCAATCCGTTTCTGTCTCGAAGAATATGAATTGATTCAATCAGCGACAAATAATTGTGCAGCGGTTCGCCAATTCCCATAAAAACAATACGGTTAATGCGCTCTTTGACAGATAGGACTTGTGCAACAATTTCCGATGCAGTTAAATTTCGTATCAAACCATGTAAACCCGAAGCACAAAAAGCACATCCTACAGCACAACCAACTTGCGTGCTTACACATACTGTAATGCCTGTTCTACGTTTGATACATACCGTTTCTATCCTGTTTCCGTCATTTAATTCAAAAAGATATTTTGTTGTATTTTGATCTTTATCTGTTTTCAATAATTTTAAATCCATACCTGTTTTCTTATATACGAATTCGCGGAACACGTACATCGTAATACGTATTCAAATTCGAGTAATTAATAATAATGAGAATTTTACCCTCAAAGGAATTGAGGGCTATAAGAAAACCGAGAGAAGTTTCTCAGTATGAATTATGCACGAATTCTAAAGATACGTGCTATTGAGGAACGAAAGTTATAATACATTGTATTTTAATTTTTTACAAAGTTACATCTTTTTTTAAACAATCATTGCCTGATTTCAATTTTATAGCTTTAGCAGCTTTTTCATCGACCACCTTTGCATAAATTTATTTTACTTGTACTTACCGCCAGTAACTAGTGCTTTTGCCTGTTCGGCAATGGTATAAACCACGGGAACCACAACCAGCGAAAGCAACATTGAACTAATCATGCCTCCGATAATCACCCAGCCCATGCCGCTTTTCCATTCGCTACCCGTACCATGCGAGAGGGCAATGGGTAACATCCCGACCACTATGGCAACGGATGTCATCAGAATAGGGCGCAGGCGGAGCTTTACAGCTTCGGTCAATGCGTCGTGGATGTTTTTTCCTTCCCTGCGCAGGTGATTGGCAAAGTCAACCACCAGTATGGCGTTTTTAAGCACCAAACCCACCAACATAATAATACCCAAAATACTGAAAATACCGAGCGCCTGCCCTGTCAGCGCCAAAGCCAGCAAAGCACCGATAATGGAAAGCGGGATGGAAAACAGCACAACAAAAGGATGCAGGTAACTTTGATACAGCGCAACCATAATCAGGTAGGCGAGCACAATGGCTATCAGTAAAGTCGTGCCGAGGCTTCCGAAGGCTTCTTCCTGATATTTAAGTTCTCCTTCGGGAACGTATGTAACTCCTTCAGGCATACCCGTTTTTTCGAGAAGACTTATTATGTCATTACCGACATCTCCCACAGGCCTGCCCAAAACCTGCGATTCGAGCATCACGGACGATATGCGCCCGTAGCGTTCGAGTTTCGAAGTACCCGTTTCTTCCGTAATGGTCGAGAACTGTTTAAGTTTTACCGTCTGCCCCATATTGTTCATAAAGGTCAGGTTCTCGACATCGCTTATAGATCGGCGGTTAAAGGCATCAAGGCGTACATTGATGTCATATTCGAAATTGCCGCTTTGGAATTTATTGTTCGTATTCCCGCTGAACGAAGTATAAAGGGTTGAACCTACCACTGCGGGCGACAGTCCCAAGCGTGCCATTTTTTCCTTGTCCGTTCTGATTACCACTTCGGGATTTCCGCTTCCGATGCTCAATCTGACATTGCTCGTACCCGGTATCCGCGCTATCTGCTTCTGCATTTCTTCGGCAAACACCATCAAATTGTCAATATTCGCCGATTGAAAAACAATTTGAATTGGAGTGTCATCGACACCACCAATAAGACTTACGACTGCCGACTCTACTTTTACATCGGTAAATGTTTCGTTCAATTCACGCTCGAGCCTTTTTACAAATAAATTGGACGAAATATCCCGCTTATCCTTGTCCACTAACTTGATATTGATTTCGGATTGGTAATTTCCGCTTTGTGCCGTCAGAAAACCCGACCCGCCGCCCACGGAGGTATAGATACCGATTACTTCGGGTTTCCGGCTGATCGCTTCCTCTATTTTCCGCGTCATCAGGTTGTTTTGCTCAATCGTATAGTTTTTCGGATATTCCACCTTGACGATACATTCTCCTGTGTCGCCGACATTCATAAATTCATTTCCTATAAAACCGCCTGCCACAAGCAGCAGGGAAGCGACAAACATTGTGGCGGCAAGCCCTAGCGTAAGCCATTTGCGACACAATGACCATTGAAGAATGCGTTGAATGGCGTCTGCAAACTTTCCGACTCCCCATTCAAAGCCTGTGACGATTTTTCCCCACAGTGTTTTCCTGTCCGGCGATTCGAGCTTCGAAAAGCGAGAGGTAAGCAAGGGAACAACAGTAAACGCTACCAGAAGGCTTAATAATACGGCAATAACCACCATCATGGCAAAGGGCGCGATAATAGGCGATATAACACTGTCGGACAAGGCAACAGGAAGAAATACCACCACAATTACCAGCGTGATTGAAACCACGCTCATCCCTATTTCACGTATGCCGTCGATAGTTGCCTGCCAGCGTGTTTTTCCCATTTCGAGGTGGCGGTATATGTTTTCGAGCACCACGATGGCATCATCCACCAATGTCCCGATAACCAAGGAAAGCGCCAGCAAAGTCATCAGGTTGAGCGAATATCCCATTAATTTCATTCCTACAAATGTGGAAATAATGGAGAGAGGCACGGCAACCATTACAATCACTGCGTTGCGTCCGCTGTGCAGGAAAAACAGCATGATAAGCGTTACTAATATAACCGCCAATACCAAGTCGAAACTTACCGAGTCGGTAGCGTTGATGATGATTTGCGAGCCGTCCTGCGG
The DNA here is from genome assembly GCF_034927365.1 of Proteiniphilum sp. Taxonomy (GTDB): domain Bacteria; phylum Bacteroidota; class Bacteroidia; order Bacteroidales; family Dysgonomonadaceae; genus Proteiniphilum. The sequence goes on from NZ_JAYFQD010000027.1 coordinate 80,542, forward strand.
AATACTGAATTGCATATTCGATGAAGCGTAGCGGTTTTCGAGCGAGAAAATTTCTTCTTTTATCGCTTCGCAAACGGTAACGGTATTGGCTCCGTCCTGCATTTTGATTTGAATACCTATGGCGGCTTCGCCGTTCACCCGGTAAAGCGAACTGACGTCCTTTTCGGCATCAATGATTTCCGCGAGGTCTTTCAGTTTTACCGAAGAACCGTCGGGACGTTGAGTGATGACAAGGTCTGCCAACTCCGATATTTGCGTAAACTTGGCAGACATGCGCAGCATGGTTTGACTGCGGTCGTCCGCAATTTTTCCCGCCGGAAAATCGAGGTTCGACGCCTGTACGGCATGTACCACCTGCAACACGGACAAATTGTAATTATCCAGCTTTTCGTGATTGATATTCACTTGTATTTCTCGTTCCGTCGTTCCGAGAAAAGTAATTTCCGCAACCCCGTCAATTTTGGCAAAAGCGGGCTTGACACGAAAATTCAGTTCATCGAACAGTGCTGTCGGCGGTATGTCGGCTTTTACGCTCAATGTCATCACAGGCAGGACGTTTACCGAATATTCCGTAACGACAGGTTCCCGTGCCTGGGGCGGTAACAACCCGCCAATTGACTGAATCTTACGTACCGCATCGTTTAGGACAGGATCTACCTCCGCATCGATTTTCAGGGTTACAATTACCATAGATAAGCCTTCCTGCGAAATGGAACGGATGACATCTATGTTAGGCAAACCCGAAACAGCCTCCTCAATATGTTTGGAGATGCTGTTCTCCACTTCAGCAGGGCCTGCTCCGGGATAAACAGTTACCACCGTGAAAATGGGCGAACTGAATTCGGGTATCAGTTCATAATTCAACGACCTGTAGCTTAAAATGCCCAAGAACACAAGCACGGTAAATAAGACGACCACCAATGTGGGGCGTCTTATGGATATTTCTGATATATTCATCGTTATAATTCTTACTGGTTGATAATTCTTACCTTACTGCCTTCCTGCAAGTTAATTTGCCCAGAAAGCACAATCCTGTCGGTTTCCGTTATTCCTTCCATAACCAAAGCTTCGGTTTGGTTCAGGGACAAGGCTTTTACCTGTCTCGACATTACGCTGTCACCATGGACGATAAATACTCTCCCATCCCGCACACTGCCTGTAATACATTTACGGGGAATGACAAAACCGCTTTCATTTACTTCATGTACAAAAACTGCCTGCCCGCTCATTCCCGACCGCAGTTTCCCGTCGGGATTATTCAACACGGTCTCTACGGTGTAGCGCCCCGACAAATCGGGAATCACGCTTATCCCCCGTATGCTTCCCGAAAACAATTTTCCCGAAAAAGCATCTATTGAAATATCCGCTTTCTGTCCCGCAGACAGCTTTAAAATATCTTTTTCCGCAACGTTTACGATGAAAACCATGCGGTTCTGTTCCGATATCAGGAATACAGGTATGGAAGACATCAAAAAAGAACCTTCTTCTATCAGGCGTTTAGAAATCACACCATTGACAGGCGAACGGATAGTGGTGTTTTCAAGTTGCTTCTTCGACAGTGTGAACTGCGTCTGCGCATTTTGATATTTCAGTTTTGCAGCTTCCAGTTGCTGTTGCGTAATGGCTTCGCCATCGGCTAAGTTAGTGTAACGCTCAAAGTCTTTTTCGGCATTTTCAAGATTGGCCTTTGCCAATTGATACTGACTTTCGATTACTTCCTTTTCCACCGCTACCAGCGTTTGACCCGCATATACCCTGTCACCGATGTTTCCACTTACCGACAGTACTTTCCCCGAAGTTTCGGAAAGAACTTTCACCTCCGCTCCTGATTGCAAAACACCGTTTTCGACAATGTTCTGCGAAGTATGTTGCTTTTTCGGCGAGACTATTTCGACAGGCACCACCGAGTTGTATTGCTGCAATGCTCTCAATTCGTCATCCATCGCTTTTTTATTGCCGAACAAAATAATGACTGTTCCCGCCACCACAAGTATAATAACTGCTATCACCAGCGCTTTTCTGATTGTTTTCATACGATTAAAATATTTATGAGTTATCTATTCATTATCAATTTTCAATTAACAGAGACAGTTCCCCTTTTGCCTTTCTTACTCCCAGTTCTGCATTTTTCAACTGCATCAGCACGTTATAATACGACAGTCGGGCTTCGGTAAGGCCGCTTTCCGACATCAGCAAATCGGACAGCGGAACCACCTGCTGACGGTAACCTTGCAGAGTGACATCATAGGTTTCTTCGGCAAGTTTAATGTTTTCCTCTTGCCGGATCACAGCACTATAACTGTTATTATATTGGATTATCGCATCAGCATATTCTTTCGAAAAATAATCAACCATATTTTCCTGCGTATTTTGCAATTGCTTCAATTCCAAATCGTATTGTCTTGTTTTCGAGCGTTTTTCAAAACCGTCGAAAATAGGAATGGTCATCCTCATCCCTACCACTCCAATCCGGTAGAACTTGTCTCCGTTAAAAGGCTCGAATTCTTTGCTTTGTCCCTGCATGTAAATCCCGAATCCAGCCAATGTCGGCAAGTAGGCTTGCTTGTTTATTTTACGGTTGAGTTCGGCCATTTCTATTTTTTTATCCAATAGTTGCAATTCCGTCCTGTTCGTTAAATCGGAACTTCCATTAAAAAAAACGGCAGGCAAGAACGCAAGGGAATCAGATAAGACTATCTCCGTTTCGACAGGTAATCCGATGAGATATTTCAACAAACCGAGTTGTTGGATATAGAGTTGATTCAGGTTATCCACCTGCGTTTGCAAGTTGTTTTTGTTCACCGAAATCCTCGAATAATCCACCTTGCGGATAATGCCCTGTTCATTTTGAAGTCTCACAATATCAAGCAGGCGTTCCATTTTTTCTAATGTCGCCTCCAACTGCACAATTTGTTCGTTTGTAGTCTGGCACAGATAATACAGTTGAGATACCTGAAAAATGATCTCTTCTTTTTTCTGTTGCAGGTTCAATTCGCCCAGCGTTTCCATCCGGCGGGCTAATTTCAGCGACGTAAAATAGCTTTGGCTGTATAGCAACTGCGTCAAGTTCAAACCGCCCGACCAACTGTAATCCGGTCCCATTTCCATTTTTTGTCCGAGCATTGCTGCGGGAATGAGCAGTTTGTAACAAGCTAAATTTGCCGAGGCTTCCAACTGAGGGTACAATCTGCTTTGTACCTCTTTTAATTGGTAATGCGCTTTCTGTTGTTCCAATGCGGAATTCCGCACATCTACATTCTGCTCAATTCCCAGTTGGCAGGATTGCTTTATCGACAGCGATATCCTTGTGTCCTGCCCCGATAACTGCATCATTGCAGAAATGAACAGTATCGTCACGATTACTTTTTTTGTTGTCATATCATTTGTATTTAACTTTTAAACCGACCGTTCGGTATGCAATAAATCAAAAGTAATAAACCGACTGTTCGGTATGTTTCTATTTTAAAAAAATTTATGCTTTCAAATCAGCGTATAAACTATCCCAAAGAGCCAGTAACTGGTCTTGAATTCCCCTGATTTGTCCTTCCATAATCAACCTTTGCCCGATACCGTCACTGATGTAAACAAATATTTGGGCGATTTGCATAGCTGTCATTGAGCTTTTAATTTCTCCGCGTTTTATAGCCAATTGTAGAACTTTTTCCCAAGCTGATAATTCTTCGACATGAAGTTTTTTTACTCGTTCACTAAAACCGGGAAAAAGATTCATCGCATCATAAGTTAAGGTAAAATAAGTGATGTCATCTTCATCGTTCGTATCACCAAGAAATTCTTTCAACTTCATAAATTTCTTGAAGCTGCTGACGATATAATCATGATAAAACTCATAAAATGAATTTTTACTGAAACTCTCAAAATCAATACTCAACATTTTTGTGTAGGTCTCTACTATTTCAAGAAAGAGTTTCTCCTTACTCGGAAAATAGTGATAAAAAGCCCCTTTAGAAAGACCTGTAGCATCTACAATATCTTTCATCGTTACAGCTTTGAAGTTTTTCTGTAGAAATAGAACCGTAGCCTTTTTTAAAATATGTTCTCTCGCTTCATTCATCACTATCAATAAACCGACCGTTTGGTCTGCAAAAATAAATAGAATTTCCGGTATAAAAAATTATTTGAGGAAAAAATTTATGCATTAGTACTTATAATCTCCGCAAAAAATATTTGTTGAAACGCTTTGAAGGTGATGATTTTATGTTTGAGGCTACAAGTGAAGAACTTTCAAGATCACAAATTGTAATCTTGAATAATTTGTTGCTCTCGAAAAAGTCAAACGCACCATCAAAAATATGCCAAACTATCCATTTTAATACAAAAATATACTGTAATACAATTTTTTATACTATTTTGCAATCATACAGGAAATGAGTTTTTTAATGGAATATAAACGACGAATAGCAGACCAAATTCTGGCTGATAAACTGGAGGCCACTGGAGCCGTCTTGATAGAGGGACCAAAATATTGTAGTTTGTCCGGAAGAAAATAGGGAGTTGTTTGGTTGTTGTCAAAAATGGGAGGAAAATTTAAAAGATAGAACAAAATACAAAGTTATTTCACCCAAAAATCTACTCTCAAACATTGACAAACGAAGACATATAGAATTAATAAATTATCTATCAACGAGATATTGGAATTAGTACAATCTCATAGATATCTGACATACAACCTACATTCGGTGAAAACACCATTGATACACCGCAAAAATTGCGGTGAATAATACTTCTAATCTCCACACATTCTGCGAAAAATAAACCCCATCCGTAAATCTTACAAATCAAATCCATAAAACTACAACAGGATAATCTCTTTTTATTTCCATCTTTGCATTGTCAACTAAAATTGTAGTATTTCGTTATGTAGATGGACAGACACCAAACTTGTCTGTGACATGTCGTAACGAAAAGAGAATTAAAAAACTATGGCAACAGACAATACAAAAACAATAAAGCAGACCCTTCCGGTATTGGGGATGTCTTGTGCATCCTGTGCCAGCAGCGCCCAGACTATCGTGGAGCATGAACCGGGGGTGGTCTATGCATCGGTCAATTTCGGGACAGGAAACCTGACGGTGGAATACCAACCCAGCGTCACCGATATCTCAACGATACAAAAAGCGGTGCAAGATGTCGGTTTCGACCTGTTGATCGAAGATGAAACCACTCAACAGGAAACCCTGGAGAATATCCACGCCGAGAAATTCCAAAAACTCAAAAAGAAAACCATCTGGGCAATCATATTGGCGCTGCCGGTAGTAGTCATCGGCATGTTCTTTATGGATATGCCCTATGCTAACGAGATCATGTGGCTATTCGCCACTCCTGTCGTATTCTGGCTGGGGAAGGATTTCTATGTCAATGCTTGGAAGCAAGCCAAACACCGCTCCGCCAATATGGATACACTGGTCGCTTTGAGTACCGGTATCGCCTACCTGTTCAGCGTATTCAATATGTTGTTCCCCGATTTCTGGCATCAGAGGGGATTGCATGCACACGTCTATTTCGAAGCAGCGGCAGTCATTATCGCTTTTATCTTGTTAGGTCGATTGCTCGAAGAGAAGGCCAAAGGCAATACATCCACTGCACTTAAAAAGTTGATGGGATTACAACCTAAGACCGTCACGGTGGTACGACGATTCGGCATCGAAGAACAGGTCAATATCGAGGATGTGAACGTGGATGATATTATCATCGTCAAACCGGGAGAAAAAATCGCGGTGGACGGTATCGTTACATCCGGAAATTCTTATGTGGATGAAAGCATGCTAAGCGGCGAGCCCATCCCCGTATTGAAGGAAAAAGACGAAAAAGTATTTGCCGGTACCATCAACCAGAAGGGAAGCTTCCAGTTCAGAGCGGTGAAAGTCGGTAAGGAGACGATGCTGGCCCAGATCATCAAGATGGTGCAGGACGCACAGGGAAGCAAAGCCCCCGTCCAGAAGCTGGTCGACAAGATCGCAGGGATTTTCGTCCCCGTAGTGATCGGAATTGCCATCTTATCATTTATCCTATGGGTAATTTTAGGTGGTGATCATGGTATCGTACATGGACTACTCGCAGCCGTCACGGTACTGGTAATCGCTTGTCCATGTGCTTTGGGATTGGCCACTCCGACCGCCATCATGGTCGGCGTAGGAAAAGGTGCCGAGAACGGTATCCTGATTAAAGATGCCGAAAGTCTTGAGTTGGCGAAGAAAGTGAATGCCGTCGTACTGGACAAAACCGGTACCATCACCGAAGGAAGGCCGCAGGTGACCGATATCCGGTGGCTGAATAACGACGATTCCACCAAAGATATCCTGTTCAGTATCGAGAAACAATCCGAACATCCATTAGCGGAAGCGGTGGCAAAACATCTGGAAGGTACTGCCACCACTCCATTGACAAAATTCGACAGCATCACCGGAAAAGGAGCCAAGGCCGATTATAACAACGAAACCTATTTCACAGGCAACAAAAAACTACTGACGGAAAACAATATCACCATCCCAGATGAATTATCAAAATATGCCGATGAATGGGGCAACCAGGCCAAGACTGTGATCTGGTTCGCCAACAGCCAGCAGGCACTTTCGGTGATTGCCATTTCCGACAAGATCAAGGAGACATCGATAGAAGCCATCCGCCAGATGCAGGATATGGGCATCGAGCTCTATATGCTGACCGGCGACAATGAAGCTACGGCAAAGGTCATCGCACAGCAGACCGGCATTCATCATTACAAAGCCGAAGTATTACCACAGGACAAGGCCGAGTTTATCAAGGAATTGCAACAGCAGGGCAAGACAGTAGCGATGGTCGGCGACGGCATCAACGACAGTACGGCGCTTGCCACTTCGGATGTAAGCATCGCCATGGGAAAAGGAAGTGATATCGCGATGGACGTCGCCAAAATGACCATCATCTCGTCCGAGCTCACCAAGATACCGCAGGCGATACGGCTCTCCAAACAGACCATAGCGACCATCAAGCAAAACCTGTTTTGGGCGTTTATCTACAATATGATCGGCATCCCTATCGCGGCAGGCATCCTCTACCCCATCAACGGCTTCCTCTTGAATCCGATGATCGCCGGTGCGGCAATGGCATTGAGTAGTGTAAGCGTGGTGACCAATAGTTTACGGTTGAAATGGAAAAATATCAATTCATAGTGGCTGATAATTAGTTGTAGACTTTGGCGTGTAACAATTCCGTTTTCGTCCGACAAGACCAATTGAATTATAAGAAACAATGAAAAAGTACAAAAACCTATTGATCGCCATTCCAGTAATATGTGCTATTTTGGCACTGAATGGAGCCGGCAATGTTTTCAAGGTTGGTGTAGCCGCATCAAGTATGGTTATCCTGTTGATGGTGTACAATGTCAGGATCAGAAAAGATATCTGGATTTTCATCACCGCATTGTTCTTTTCCATCATCGGCGACTGGTTCCTCGATAACAGAAATGGCATTCCCGCCCGCTTCATCTACGGCATCCTTTTCTTTTTCTTCGGTCATGTCGGATTCTTCTGGTTCTCGTTGAAAAACGGGAAAATCAACTGGTGGATACTTTCCGTGCTATTGTTGGGATATCTTATTCTCTTTTTCGTGATGATTTACCCCAATATCGATAACAGCATATTGATGACAGCGGTGCTGGGTTACCTGTTGATATCGTGCCTTTCGCTCGCTGCAGCAGGGGGACTTCGATTTCCGGCACTACCGAAAAGCCTATTCGTCGCCGGTATCGCCAGCATCGTCTTTTCCGATACGATCATTGCTTTCTCGGAGTTCGCGGGATATAGGGAATACAACCAGCTGATCATGCCGACCTATTATCTGTCGCATATCCTGATGACCCTGGCATTGATCATCAATTCAAACAATAGCATTTACAAACAACTATTAAAATAATGAACAATATGGAAACAAAAGAACTTCAATTCAAGACAACTATCAACTGCGGAGGATGTGTTTCGAGGGTTAAACCCGGACTGGATAATGCAGAAGGCATCCGTGAATGGAATGTGGATATCAACAATCCTGATAAAATCCTGACCATACAATCTGAAGGAATTACCGCAGATCAGGTGATCGCCATTGTCCAGAGCAAAGGATTTAAGGCTGAAGCTTTGGATTAAGATTAGTACGATTGGGCTGGATAAGTATCGTCAGTTCACGAACCAATTCTTTCGTTTCCAGACGCATGATAGTATCTTCCGAATTTATATACTCGAGAAGTCCGATGCTCCCATACCAAACGAGTTGGTCATCAATGATGATGTATTTCTGATAGACATCAGGTTCTGTCCTGACGATTACCTTCTCTTGAGGAGTTTCAATACATTTCCTCTGCCGCTCTTGTTCCCGATATGAATCTACAGGCCGGGTAATAACTGTAACAGGTATATTTTTCGACAAAGGAATCTTCAACAAATCCAGCGTCATATCGACTTGTTTTTTCCGGATATATGGACATACTATCAATATCTCTTCTTTCGCGGCCTCGAAATCTCGCCTCAAAACAGATAGAAATATTTTGGGATCGTAAAGCATATTGATTCTGTCCGGCTCATTCTTGGAAGAAGGGGCTATTCCAGTCAAGGCTTCCAAAACACTTCTATAATACGGCAATCTTGTATGATAATTCAGCGTTCTACATATCCATTGTGGAGCAATAAGAGATCCCTGCCAATATTACACAGTATGTTGGGTATAGGTATCTTTCTTCGATGTCGTTTTACTTTTTCTTTTCTTTTTGTCCGCCTTAATGAAATCACCAATCATTCTTTTTTCGTTCTCTGTTAACGGTCTTGGGTCAACAAATAAATCCACATCTAAAGGTTCTCTAATCAATCCCATAATATCTATCTTTTAAAATATTTGTCAATCAGTTTTAACGCAGCTTCTGTATTGATTACCATCAAATGTCCACCGATATTAATTGCTCCAAGTGTCTTCTCATAATGACCAATCAATTGTGTTTTAGCAGTAAATGAAACATAACCTTCAAATCCTCGATGAAATGAAATTCGACAAACAAATGCGACCAGATTTCCAGGTACACCCAAGTATACTTTTTTCTGACCTAAATTAAACGGAGCACTCTCTATCAAATGCATATAAACGTGATCTTCTCTTTCTGTTATGCTAATCAACCCTTGAATTACATTGGGATTGCCAGTAATCGTCAATTTATAAACATCCCTATCAACTTGTTTATACTCACTTTTCCAATCGAAAAGCCATCCGCTTTTCTTTGTGATTGATTTTAAATCATCTTAGTCAATCAAAGAAACATCGGTCTGGAAACTGTCACCAGTAATAACATTTTCAATCGAGTTCGTCAATTTATCAATTTCTATGTCAATATGTTGAGGATTCCGTCTCATATCACAAATTTACCAAAAATAAACGAGAATCTTGCATATTTGTAGCTTTTTCTGGGTTTCTCCGTAATTATTCTCTCTCTAAATGAGTGCTACTCAAACCACATACAAATTATACCTTTTCACATAATCGAACAGCACAACTTGTCGTCATACTTCAGGCAAAAGTACCGTCGCCAATACGATCATCGTCACCCATGACAAAATGGAAGTTTCCCACCCCCACATTCTTCTCCAGCCTATTGATGATCATATTGGCCATCGCGTCATCTTCAAAGGGTCCTTGTATGTAAAGCGGCTTTCCGTCCTTGTCACCACATGCGATCTCAATCAGGGGGATATCGTCACTGTACTCCGCAAGCATGTACTGGGTGATGGATAGAAAATCCTTATGAGGTTCAAATCCGATCTCTTCTCCAAATTCCCACGCCGCATAAATAATATTATGTGCCAGATTGTAATCGATTTCCATCAGATGGAGATTGCTATCCACTTGACCCACAAACTCATCGAATTCAAAATCCGGTATATTGAACTTGTACATCGTATCCTTTATCCCCAGGCATTTCAGATCCACCAGATAGGAACAAAAGGTGATATTCCCATTGATATGCTTGCGGGAGATGGTTAAATGCGTGATACTGCCCTCTTCATTCCAGTCCTCATTGACATAACATTTGAACAACGGGAGGTTACGGGCTCTCTGGAGGATATAGTTTTCAGGAGACAGTATCTGGGAGGATTGATTCTTCTTTATAAATAATCGTATAGGAGGTGAGTAACGAAACTATAAGTACAAAGATAGTGAATGCCAAGTGAAAAGGCAAGATCGCTTGAATTATTCCATTAAGAGAACGTAGAACGAGTTTACTCGTTCAAAACCTCCCCCTGAAAAAAATGCGTATATACGCAGAAATTTTCAATGGATATAGAATATCAAACATTTAAGCAATGGTTGCCAATGGTGGAGCGACCTTCATGTAAACGTCTATATTTTCAGTAGCATTTATAGCTCTTTTTTCAGATAAACCATGTCAATAAGTTGTATTCCTTCTTCAAATATTGGGTGGTCATAGTTATCGGTAAAGAAATTCTTGATAGAATGGGATTTTCCAAATTCGCAACTTTCATAAAATGTCAATATTGACGGAGTTTCACCTGTTCCAACAAGCATAGTTTTGTAGTTGTCTTTGTAATAATCTGAGACAAACTTTATCATTGCCTTAGCATATCCTTTACCTTGATATTTTTTATAGGTCGCCAAGTTTTTCAATTCGCAGGTTTCTTCGTCTATCGCTACAACAACACAAACGGTCTTCAAGTCATCATCGTAGAGTGCAAACATATCGCCACTTTCCAGATACCTGTCAATCATATCCTCTTGCTCGTCTGCCAACAGCAATAAATCAAGATATTGCTTCTTGTTATGGGTAATCTTTTCTATTCTCATTACTTACTCTTTTTCCCAAAAAAAGTCATTACAAAAATATTAGAATTAACAGCATTCATCTTATTAACCCTGTTGTCGTTCGCTTGCAGGTAACAGGCTGGGGCTTTGCGTTCGGGCGGGATTCTCAGTAGAAAGTTCCGAGCGAGGGACAAAGCTCAAATTTGCGAAAAAGTGTCGAACGCTCCCGTTCGACCCAACTGATGCCAAACCGCTTTTTACATGACGTTTTCTCATATTTTTATCAAATCCTTTCCAGTTATAATTACAATTCCAATTGCAGGAATTAACCAAACAAGTCCATTTATCAACATAAATTTGTTGTCGGTTAGTGAATTATGGAAAAAAACCAAAAAGCCGAAATTAATAGAAAAGTGAAATATTGCAGAAATAATCAAATTGTATTCTGTTCTTCGTAGTAACCCCGCAATTATTATCGAAGCTGAGATTGTAAATAGAAGAAATCCTGTCATAAACAAAAATCCATTTTTATAATGTCCAATGTGCCAAAGCCCCCAAATAATTCCAACAAAAATTGACGCGACTAAAACAGAATTCTTTTTTTCAAAAATTGGCTGTAAGAAACTCCTCCAACCAATTTCCTCTCCCAAAGCACCAATTAACATTCCCGTAATCATCAAAGATAGAAGATTTGTCAAATTTTCTGTAATTTTTACATTGAGGTTTAGTTGCTTTTCTATGAAAAAAGAAATAGCAAATAAAAGCATAGGTAAAATAAATGCTATTAACGATTTGGTCAAAATAACTTTTTCAAAACACAAATTTATTCGTGCTGGTAAATCTTTATAAATTAGAAATAATACCAAAACAGCAATGGCTGGTGCTAATTGAGGCAATGATATTTTTTCAAAACTCAAACCTGTTTTTTGCTGAGTAAGAACAAATATTACTGTCAAAGCACCTGTTGAAAAAACAAACAGTATTATTTTTAAAATCATTTTATTCGTTTTAAGTCTTACCACAAAATTACCATAAACCTCAAAAGTTCCCAATTACAAATAAAAATTAGCGCCAATCACTCAACACTACATTTTCATTCTTTTTTAATTGATTCACAAGAAAATAAAGATGTTCATATCCAACTACTACTGCTATGGTCTTTCCTCTAAATTCTTCTGCAAAATGAGTGATATTATCTACCATGGTTTGATTCCGTTTTATCCAGAAATCTCTTTGTAGCTGTGCAAAATCAACCCATTTTTGTAATTTCGGTTCGTCTTTACAAATTTGCAGAAAAATATCATAAGTAGTGTATTTCAACTCGGTAAACTTCTGACAAACATCAGAATTAATATCTGAAAACATCCTATGTTCAGATTCAGCATAAAAGTCTAAGATACTCCATGCAAGGTCGAAATACCTTTCATTTGCTTCCGACAATTCATGCTTTTTTCGCATTTCATGCAAGTCATTAAACATCCCTCTCTCTTTGGCAAAATAGCCGGATTCTCTATAAAACTTATTGCGGTTAGTTATGTCAAATGGACGCAATACAACCCGATTTTTTTGTTGGTAATTATACATCGCTAAATTTTCCATTGAACCCGTAAGATGTTCATTTTCGAAATTGAAACCTTTTTCTTTCCTTAACATCGTGCTATCAAGTTCTACGAGAATTACATCTGGACCAATTTTACCCAAAATATTTTCAAACCTTTCCACATTAATTTCGTCTTTTTCGGTATGTGTAGTACCTATCACATAGACTTTCGTTTGCGAATGAGAAATCATAAAAAAGCAAACACCTGCAACAATCAAAAATAGTTTTTTCATTTATAATTGAATATTTGTTATATCATTTTCCTTTACTTTTCCCAAGTACGAATGTAATGTTCGCAAATAGTACATAACGGTCTGGGGGCTGGCGTAAAGCCCGTATTAGCAGTAGAACATTTATTTGTTTCGTCCGTTGATTAATTCGATTGTAAAGTCTAATGCTTTTTCTCTTTTCACATTATAGTCAGGCAATGTGCCGTGTTTGTTGTTTTCAGTAGCTCCATACAAGTAATATTTACCGCAAGAAGTGTTGAAATACAGTCCGCTATTGGGTAGCTTCTGGCTAACATTGTTGCTAAAACACACTGCCAAGCCACCAGTTTCTTCTCCGATTACACTTCCTATCTTAAAGTACTTAAAAGCCCAAGCAAAACTTGCTGCTGCTGAAAATGTCTTATGACTTATCAGCAGATAAACATTGCCTTTATAGCGAAAGTTATTATCTCTCAACTCCGTTAATTCTGTATTTTCGTCAAAAACTTCAATTCCGTTGGGTTTCGAAATATCTTTGTTGTAACGAGACTTAAAAAACTGCTTTTGAATGTCGGATGTTTTTACGATAGTTTTTCCAAACTGTGCAAATGGGACAGGGGAAATGTATTGTAGTAACTCATCACCTAACGCTGAATTTCCACCGCTATTCTCTCGAATATCAATAATCAGATTTCCAATATTCTCCTTTTGTAAAACCTGAAAAGTGGAATCTAAAAAGAGTTTGAACTTATCCACATCGACAAATGATTTAAAATCAATAATACCAATATTGGCATTCTCTAAAATCGTAAAAGTGTATGGAACATCGGCTTCGGAATTGCTTTGTTGAAAAAGTTTTTCATATTTCTCTTTAAAAGAGATTCCTTTTACTCTTATAGCCTGTTTCTTACCATTGTAGATATATTTAATATCGAAAACGGAATCCTGATAAAGTGTGTATAGTAGAGGGGTAAAAAAATATTCCAACAGTTCCGTTTTATAGAAATCTTTTTCGGCGCTGACATACTTCATCATCTTTTCCACATAAACCCTTGCTTTTCGGTTATTTATGCTTGTAATTTTTGCTCCGACAGGAATTATATTTTGGGGCTGAACACTATTTTCTGCCACAAAAATAGATTTGTCAGGCGAAGTTACTTTAATATAAAATGGAAATAGAGTAAGATTGGGGATATTTTCTAGTGCATCAAAAGGAAAAGCTACATTTGTATGTCCATCTTCAAGGTTTACAACCAGTGGGGTTACTTGTTTGTAAAAATAAAGAGTGTTACCGGTAGGTTTAAGTTTCTCCTTTAAGGTTTCAATATCCTTTTCTATACGCTGCTTAGGATAAGCTTCATACATATCAACGTGCACTTTCTCTATATTTGAGAATAACGTGTCGATGTCTTGAATCATTTGTTCTCTTGTGAGATTTTTTGCTTGTCCGAATATAGTTGCCGTAAATAGGATTAGACTTAAAGTAATACAAATTCTTTTCATATCATTTTCTCCTTTTGTTTTGCCGCTAACGCTTCGGCAAATATACGTAATAGTATTGATAACTACCGCTTTCTTGAATCAAATCCAAAATAAGGCATCCCGTTTTATCCGGGATTCACTTTCATCAACATTAACTCCAACACGAAGAGGAACATCCGTCCTGAATTATAACAATATCTCACATTAAAAATAGCTATTTAGGACAACTATTTCTCAGACTTATTCTGTATCTTTATTTTTTAATGTACGAGCTATGGATGCAGGCAACAAGAATAGATATTGCCAGAGTTGCGGAATGCCGCTCCGGTTCGATGTGGAAGAGTACCTAGGTACTAACGCCGACAGCTCACACAGCGATGAATATTGTTATTACTGTCTGAAAGACGGGGAATATATCGTTGATATCATCCCTATGACCAAGATGGTGGATATCTGGGTAAAATATACCGATAAATACAACTGGTATTCGGGAACAAATTACACTCCGCAGGAATTAAGAACACTGCTAAATAAACGGCTTCCAACACTGAAACGATGGAATCATAAGGAAGAAACGCAACATATCCATTCTGAAGTTATTAACCGGGTAAAAACTTATATCGAGCGGAATCTGTTTCGGGAGATCGATCCCGAACAGCTGGCTGCAACAGCCAATTTTTCTTTCTATCATTTTCGGAAAGTATTCCGCAACGTGACCGGAGAAAACGTAGGCACATACATTCAACGGCTGCGTTTGGAATATATAGCCCACTTGCTTATCGCTACCGGATATTCCATTGAAGATATTCGCCGACAGACAAACTATCAGAGCAAATTCAGTCTGGCAAAAGCGTTCAAGAAGCATTTCGGCATATCCATGTCTGAATACCGGGCGAAATATCAGCCGAAAGCGATAAAGCCGCAAGGCGATGATTCGATTCAACCGACCATCAGATGGATAAACACTCGAAAGGCCATTTGCCTGGAGGTCGGACATGCATTCCTTGACAGAAAGGCTTACGCCGCTATCTGGAAAAAACTGGCGGATTTTAAAGAGACACACCTGAGAACGGATACGGATAGCCGCTATATCAGCATCAGTCAGGATAATCCTTTCGTTACGTCAATGGAACGCAAACGGTTTCATCTCGGAATCCTAAGTTCCCAGAGCTTGCAATCCGATAAAGAATTCTCCGTTCAGGAGATTCCCGGCGGCATGTATGCCATTTTCAGGCATAAAGGGGGCTATTCCGGCTTGCCTGAACTGTATAAAACCATTTATGAGCAATGGTTGCCCGGCAGTATATACCATCAGAATCAACCTCAAACATTCGAGATTTATCTGAATACTCCGGGCGAAACCCCGCTTGACGAATTATTAACGGAAATATATATACCCATCGACAAATAAAACGCAATAGTATGTTAGAATTACCGGAAGTGATAACCATAAGCAGGCAAGTCCGAGACACTCTCGGCGGCAAAACGATAACGCAGCTCTTTAACGCGACAAAGCCACACCGGTTCACGTTTTACAATGGCGATCCGATGCAGTACGGCAAGTTGCTGGTCGGAAAAACGATCCTCTCATCCAAAGGATACGGCATGTTTGTCGATTTCTATCTTTCGGACAATATCACGATGAATATCGGAGACGGAGTAAGTGCCCGCTATTATAATCCGGGGAATAAAATTCCGGCGAATTATCAGTTGTTACTTGCTTTCGACGATGATTCCTTCCTTGTGTTCACGGTCGCCATGTACGGTTTTATCAATGTCTATCCCGACAACAATATCGACAATAAATATTACAAAATAAGCAGGGAAAGCATTTCGCCACTAAGCGAAGAATATACGCCGAATCAATTCGACAAACTCTTTGCAGAAGCTAAAAATACATTATCGGCAAAAGCCCTGCTCGCTACCGAACAACGAATTCCCGGCGTAGGCAACGGCGTAACGCAGGATATTCTGTTTAACGCACAAATCCATCCCAAACAAAAGGTATTCAATCTATCTGAAAATCAAAAAGAAAGACTTTTCAACTCATTAAAGGGCACATTACAGGAAATGACCGATAAGGGTGGGCGTGACACACAAACCGACCTTTACGGCAACAACGGAAGATACAACAGCATATTCTCTGCTAAAACATGGAAAAACCCTTGTCCACGTTGCGGCGACACAATAATGAAAGAGGCTTATTTGGGCGGTTCGGTTTATTATTGTCCTACCTGTCAACGGATCGTATAATGCATCTTGAAACGAACAAAATAATATGTCAGGAGCAAGGAACGACAATGCAATAAGAAAATGAAGTAGAAAATTGAATATTAGACGAATGATAAACTGTCCGAAATGAGAATAGAACAGATTACCCATAACAAGAAACGATATCTTGACTTGTTGCTGTTAGCAGACGAGCAGGAGGATATGATTGACAGATATTTGGAAAACGGCGATATGTTTGCATTGTATGATGACGATCTGAAAACGGTTTGCGTTGTCGCGGAAATAGATGGAGAAACCTGTGAACTGAAGAACATAGCAACCTATCAAAAATACCAAGGTAAAGGATATGCTACGTCATTGATAAGATTCATCGCTGATTATTACAAAAACAGCTATAAAACAATGCTTGTCGGAACAGGCGAAGTACCGTCAATTTTATCATTTTACGAAAGTTGCGGGTTTGAGAAATCGCATCGTATCAAGAACTTTTTTACAGATAATTATGACCATTCAATATTTGAGGAGGGAATACAACTTGCAGATATGGTCTATCTGAAAACTATCTGAAAAAAAGATTATAAGTTGTCCCCATTCCATAAACTCGATCGTCATTAGAGTACATTTTAAAATTATAAGACAATGAAAGAATTCGCATTAATTTTCAGACTAAAAGACATCGCCGATTTCAAACCATCTCCCGAGCAAATGCAGGAAAGAATGAACTGGTTGGGAGGCATCGCAGCACAAAATAAACTGGCTGATAAGGGTAATACATTATTGCCAATTTTGGGAAGTGCGAAAACTGTAAAAGCTGACAACGTGATAACTGATGGCCCTTATACTGAAATCAAGGAATTTATTAGCGGTTATATCGTCGTAAAAGTCGATACTATTGAAGAGGCGGTAGAAATTGCCAAAGAGAATCCAATTTTTAAGATTGGAGGGAGTATAGAAGTGAGAGAGGTCTTAAAACGTGATTAGCATTGGATAAATCGAAATCATATAACGAGTTATTACCTCATTTGTTCCGACAGGAATATGCTAAGATGACGGCTGTACTTTGCCGTCATTTTAGCTTGTCGCATATTGAAATTGCCGAAGATATCGCCAGCGATACTTTCTTGAAAGCATCCGAAGATTGGGCTATCTACGGCATACCCGATAACCCTACAGCATGGCTGTATACCGTGGCCGGAAACAAGGTAAAAGACTATTTCAAGCATAAATCCGTTTTTGAAAATAAAGTCAGGAATGCCATAACACCCGTAGATACCGATTTTGAAAAGGATTTAGAATTTGACAATCAAATCATTGCGGACAGTCAATTAGCCATGATCTTTGCTGTATGTAATCCTGCCAACCCGATAGAATCCCAAATTGCGCTGGCACTTCAAATCTTATGTGGTTTCAGTGTTGAAGAAATTGCCAATGCTTTTTTGACAAATAGGGAAAACATTAAAAAGAGACTGCTACGAGCAAGGACTAATTTGCGAAATGATAACTTTGAAATCAGGGATTTAACGGAAACTGATATAAAAACGAGATTGGACACCGTCCTAAAAACGTTGTACTTGCTTTTCAACGAGGGATATTTCTCCAAGACCAATAGTCAGCTAATCAGAAAAGAGCTTTGCTCCGAAGCCGTCAGATTAGCGGTAGTCCTGACTGAAAACAAACTAACCAATACCCCACAACTGAATGCCTTGCTTGCCCTAATGTGTTTTCAGAGTTCGAGATTGGAAGCGAGGACAGGTATAAACGGTGAAGCCATACTTTTCGACAAACAGGACAAAAGTCTTTGGGATAAATCACTTATCGACAGAGCCAATTACTATCTAATCAATGCATTTGATGATATAAAAATTTCAAAGTATCACTTAGAAGCTGGCATAGCCTATTGGCATACTACCCCCACAGATGACAACAAGTGGTCGCATATCTTGCAATTATATAATAAACTGTTACTCATCGAGTATTCTCCTGTTACAGCCCTGAACAGGGCATTTGCATTTTCCAAGGTCTATGGCTATGAAAAAGCAATAAAAGAAGTAGAGAAGTTAAAGCTTCCGGAAAGCAATTACTTCCATGAGTTATTAGGCTATTTGTATGCTAATGTGGATATTGATACAGCTATTCAACACTATACGAGGGCTATGGAATTAACCAAATCCAAAATAGAACAAGAGACACTCAGACAAGAAATAAGCAGATTGTTACAGCTAAAGGAGCAATGGGATAAAGATTGAGGAGCCAATGGATAATTAACGGGGAATACCCCCCAAATATATGTGTCAAATGCCTTTCAAAACAACTGGTAAAGAAAATCATGAAAAGAATCGGTTTCTTTGAACGGTGTAAAAAAATACTATCTTTACAACCAACTAATTGAGAGCAAGATGAAACGTCCCGAAATAGTACAAGCTATAAAAATGGTCCTTCAACGGGTTGCACCCGAAGCTGAAGTGATTCTTTATGGCTCGGAGGCACGGGGGGATGCAAATGCAGACAGCGATATCGACTTGTTGATTTTGGTGAACAAGGAAAACTTATCCTATAAGGAAGAAGTGCATATCACAGAATCATTGTATGATTTAGAACTGCAAGGCAATTGCGAAGTGAGCATCAGCCCTTTGGTATATACTCGAAAAGAGTGGTATAACCGTCCATTTCGTACACCTTTTTTTATAAACGTGATGAATGAAGGAGTCAGATTGCAATGAAACAACACCCATTAGCCGATTCAGAACGTCTCTTGTTAGTCGACTATCGCCTGTAGCGAGTAAAAGAAACATTAGCAGAAGCCGATAGCTTAATAGAGGCTGAATTTTATAATGCAGCTGTAAATAGGCTATATTATGCTTGTTACTATGCAGTGATAGCACTTTTAATAAAGCATAATATTACCGCGCAGACCCATCAGGGTGTTAAACAAATGTTCTCTCTGCATTTTGTTGTCAACGGGAAAATAGAAAAGCATTATTCACTATTTTATAGCCGTTTATTCAACGACCGCATAAGCAGTGATTATGATGACTTTGTCCAATACGATGAAGAAATGGTCACAGAATTACGTCCACAAACAGAGGACTTTATCGCAATGATAGAAGATAATTTGATACAGGATAGCTAACCATGGCTAAGAGCGGGAGGGTAATCCGTTTTACTATTTGTCAACCTTTTTCAGTTAAAGTCACCCAACCACTTGCCGGATATCAGTTACTTAATTCTTACCTTTTAATTGTTTCGTCATTCTAAAATTAATCAACTCTTTCTCTTTTGAGCGTTTTAATTGTTGTCTTTCAATTTTATATCCTTGGGAAAGAAAAAAATCTTTTGCTGTAATACTCACATCGGAGTAGATAAAATCATTTCCTTGTTGTATTGCTTTTTTCTCCAATTCTGCCAGCATCCTTTTTGCAACTCCTTTACCTTGAAAATCTTTATGCGTAAACATAAAATCCAAATAACCATCCTTTGCAACCGAAGAAAAACCGACAACTTTATCATCCATCTCATAAAGGACAAAATACTGTTCGACGACTCCTTCTTCCCATTTTTCAACATCGTTACTCCACGACGACCAATCATCAACTTCTTCTTTGGAATAATCTCTTATGTTTATGTTTTGGATCGTCTCGTAAAATAACTCTGTAATACTTTTCACATCCGATTTTGTTGCCTGTCTTATTTTGTCCATTTTTTCATTTTTACGAATGTAGTCATTTTCACATCACTTACTACGGGATTCAAACATTGAAGTTCGCAGAAAACTGTTTGCGAGGCTACAACCATGATCTCACAAAGCCCCTCGTTGTATGCCAAGCATTTTACATAGGTTTCAGGTTTTTATTCAGTCGGTCTACAATTTTCTCGAAATCACGCTGTCGTGCTTCCTCACTTTTAAATGAAAGGTATCTTTTCGTGTATGTGAATCGTATCGACCGCGACATATTATTAAAATTTTCATACGCCGGAGAAATGCCAGCCAACTTTTCCGCAAACTCTTCTACTTGTTCATCGGTTATGGCATCGTGTTTTGGTGCATCCCATAAGCCTTTTGCTTTTGCTGTCTCCACGGCTTTTTCTCCCAATTCAGTCATCAATCCTTTTTTCAGCAGCATTTCCGCCGTTTTCTTATTTTTATCGGACCAAATGCTTTTTTCCTTACGACGAGAAAAATATTTCAGGTATTTTGTGTTGCCAATGCTTTTCATCTGTCCATCTATCCAACCAAAACACAATGCTTCTTCCAGAGCATCATTTGCTGTCAGGGTAACAACCTCTTTCGTTTTGCCGAACACAAGCCATACTCCGTCGCTCTTTTTCGCATTTTCAGTCAGCCATGTGCGAAAATCACTACGTGAAGGAAACAGTAATTCAGGAACATCAGTTTTCATAATGGTTCTCATTTCATTC
>NZ_JAYFQD010000041.1:0-10150 GCF_034927365.1 Proteiniphilum sp.
CGGAGATATCTTTTCCCCATCCAGGAAAATTATCGGGTTCTTATTTTTTTCCTCTTTTACTACCGGTATCATCCCGTCCTCTCTTTCTTTCCCGTAAATTATGGCACCTTTTTGTATCGATTTGATATTATCGGGATTAAGTTCCCGGATATCCAAAGTATCTTCTATGGGATTTTTCATATTTGCCGGATTGCCGGAAATACCGGCAGCCAGCTTCGATGCCGAAAGGGTACTGTCCCCTATCACTATGTCTTTGGTAAAATGCACTAACTTGCCCGAAGTGGTGACACCCTCTCCCTCCACCCGGTAGGTGGTGGGGATATCGGCCGAATAGAATTCCACCACGGCTTCCCCTGCCGGGGAGAACTGTATGCCGGGATTCCAGTAGACGGTGGTACGCTGGTCGGGGGTAGGGGAACCCACTTCCTCCGGGGTCTCATATTTGGGTGAGTAGAATTCCACGGGCCGCAGATATCCCAGCGGTTGAAACCCGAAAGGAAAGATGATTGGGTAACGGTTCTTCTGCTCCCCGACCAAGAAACGCCCTTCCACTTCTTTCAGTTTATTTATTTTCAAGGGAGAAGCCCTGCCGGATTGTTCCAAGATTGAATCCATGCCGGATCGATTGTCCGATTTGAGCAGCCTGGCTTCCGGCAGCATGCCAAAGCGACAATCCCGATAGATAATACTGTCAAGAAAGACATAATTCTCCTCTTTTCTCTCTCCGGAAGAGGATGACAACACAGAGAGAACAGTAGCACCACCTAGATGATCACACTTCGGATCATAAGGGTATTCCACATTAAAGCTGAAACGTCCCTGCCTATCCGCAGTCGTGGTTCTTTGGAGGCCTGTTACAAAAAATGTGGAACGTTTTGATTTGGACTCCTTTTTCACCGTCCCGGTCTCATCGGGGTCCTCCCAGTTAAATGTCATGGTAAGGGTGACCGTATCCCCTTGCACCTTACGGGGAGTCTGGGGCTCTACCCTGCCGCTTATTACCATGAACCGCTCAGGCAAAATGGAAGGCTCTTCAATCCTACCCTTCAACACCGACGGGATATCGTACCTCCTCCATCCCTGCGTCAGCATCAGCACATCAAGCGCATTCCTCTCCTCCTTCCTATCTGTAAAATAGCCGGCAGGCGATTCGATGTGTCCCTTCAGTTCCGACGAAAGCAGCAACGTGGAGACAAGACTGTTCACCGTATCAGAAAAGACAATACGCTTATCGGTCACAGAAACGGCAATATTGTTAGCGAGGAGAGCGGTAGATTCATCCATCTGAAGCGTAAGGGTGACAAGTTCCCGGCATCCGTATACCGGTGCGGAGGAGTCGACTTTTATATCTGCGAAATCTATCTCGTTGATATTGAATACAAGCCGCTCGCTGATGATATCCCGGTTGGCATCGAGCAGCAGGATGCTTGATATGCCGGACGGGAAAAATTCTTTTGGAAAAGCATGGTTATCAAATTCAGGGCTACAGGATTCATGATACAGTACACCCCCCTTGTGATGAATCAACAATGAGAGGGAACCGGAACGGTAAGATTCTCCTCTCAGGACACGCACCATGAAATGGTCTCGTAACTGCCTTACGTTGAGAGTTGTCGCACAGGAATTGGGGTCCGGTAGATCGAACTGCCGGGCATGTCCATCTTCCGTCCGACAGACGGCATGGTATTTTTCCCCTGCCACGGGGATAAAATCAAAGAAACCCATTCCCAATTTAAGGGAACTGAACTGCACAACCTCCTCGTTCCGGGAATTGAACAGCGTGCCGGAGACCTCTTCCCCAAGCCCGGAAGGGTTGATGCACTTGAAACCCACCCGGCAGGCCCGGCCGGGTATCAACCAGCCTCCTTCGGGATGGAAAGAGACATCGAACTCTCCTTCAGGATAGGGTATGGTATAGAACAAGGAATGTTTTTGCCTGTTCCCCTTCGTGGTTTGGCGGTAAATATCCAGCCGGAAACTCCGGCTCTCCTTCCCGGCAAGCGAAAAAGTCCCCTTGAATTTCCCTTTCTTCCGCTTGATGGCTCTTAACGGATCACCTTCGAACTGGGTATGGACTTCCGCGGGCACAATGGTATTCCCATTTTTTCGGTCCATAAAATGGAAGTCGACCTCCACCGTATCCCCCTGAAAGGAGAACTCCGGCAGGAATTCCATTTCCACGGGATGGGGCTTGGCCACCCTCACCGTCTTCCTGAAGAAGGTATCGTTTCCCCGGTTCCGCATATACCGGGTATAGGCCCTTATCGTGTAGTTACCCTCCGGAAGCCAGTCGTCAAGGTCGAAATAGCCGGCATATACCCCCATGGTGTCCTGACGGATTTGAATCTGGTTGGTTAACTCATTGGCGGGGGTAAAAAGTTCCACGTAAATATACCGGCTCATGAACGTCGGCCGGTTGTTGAGCGCGTCGATCAGATGGGCACGCAGCCACATCCGTTCACCGGGGAGATAATTCGGTTTGTCCGTCTGGACATATATCTTCTCCTGGGGGAAATGTTTCAACTGTTCGGACAAGAGGATGGCCGCCGAATCCGGACTTATGGTTTTGCTTTGGGCAAACAGAATACCGGGAAAAAGCAATGCCCCTCCCAAAAGGAACACCCAATAGAGCATAGTTATACCGAAGGGTCTGTTCTTCTGTCGTTTCATAGCAATATATTTGTGTAAATCATATCAACATGAATTAACCAAAACATTCTTGAATACATGCATACATTTTCTCTCTTTATTCCTTCAACTCATAATAAAACAATGGAGGATTCATTTCTTCTAAGAATTTATTGATCTGGTTATGCTGTTCTTTGTCAAGTTCAAACTTTATATCTCCGGATTTATAACTCTCAATGAAAATTGGCATCTCCTGAACATGAGTAAAGGCATATATTCCTTTTTTATCTGAACAACCAAAATGGGGCATAAGCGCCCTATCTGTAGTTTTATAAAAATAGTCATCAACAAAAGCGTCATATAAACTTGCTTCTCCTGATTTTTTATTATACAATAATATGTCTGAACCGGAAGAGGAATCATCAAAATATTGACAAAAAATATAATTTTCGACTTCTATGAAATTCTTAATTGATTTTATCTTGTGTATTTCGTCTATTTTCATTTTCACCTGAGAATGTGAAAAATCTAACTTTTCAAGGTCTTTCTTCTGCAATAATCTCTTGCTGTTGATTCGGAAATAAGGCTCTACTCCATTATCTAGAGAAAAGATAATAGATGAATAAATAGGAGCATAGCAAGGTTTGTTACTATTTTTGGAGTAGAAGAAACTACCATCTTTGCCAGTGATGAACGGGAATCCAAGATTGTGCTTGTATACCGATAAATATTTATTTACAATCTCGCCTGAATTCTTGTCAACTTTCAATAACAACGGGATATCCGCCTTCGATGTCTTTTTCTCGGCTTCGAAATCAAGGTACAGAAAATCTCCCACTACCTGAATATGCCCCAGATAACCTTCAATTTTTTTTAACTGGAATGATGAGATATGTTTTCCCGAAAGGGTATATGAATGTATTTTATTACCGTAAGGGTCTACGGTATAAATTGTCCCATTACTATCAATGGTAAAATCTGAAATATTAGAGAATTCGCCAGGACCAGACCCTAGATTTCCTATTCTTCTTACAAACTTTCCTTCCTTGCTAAAGCAATAAAGTCTTTTGTATTTCTTGTCCAGGATAAAGATATAGTCATCCGTTACCTGAATCCCTCCAATAGACTGCAATAGGCAATTCTCTTTGGTTTCCAAAAAGATAGGTTTTACCGATTTGAAATAGGATGAAACCGGCACATTATATTCCTTTTTCAAAATATCAATATCAACTTCGTACTGCGCATTGTGCATGATCATGTCGTTTTTATCAGCTCTGCAAGACGATACGGAGATAAATAAAACTAAAAAGAAGATTATTAATGCTTTCATATCTATATTTTTATTTTAAATAGAAAAGAGTCCACTTTAAGAAATACACCCAATAAAGTGGACTCAAATAACGTGTTTTTTTAAGTAAATTTCAATTTTCCTTACAATAGGTCAATAATATACAGATTATACCACTTATATGGGTATTTCATTTAATAGAGAGTTTATCAAAAGAAAATCAAAATGTAATTAATTTTTAAATGCAAAACTTCTGATCTACCGAGGTCATATCAAATCTTTCTCCTCCACATATAAAAACATAACCAGATACTCCTTTACAATGATCTCCAGAACTTGTACACTCAAATGAAAAGTTTGTAGCCGTAATGAAACGTCCATTACAGGTTATTGTTATTTCTTCAGAAGTAGTGCGTGTACCACAGAGTTTCACTTCATCTCCCGATTCTCCAGGATCGGGATCTCCCCAATCTTCCCCATCGGCCAATGCCAATACATTTTGCAGTGCTACATCACTGAGATCGCCATAACTGGCCATACTCCTGTTCATGCCCAGTCCCGCGATTAGCAGGACGGCAAGGGCTACAATGCCCGGTAATAATTTTTTCTTCATATTCGAAAAAAATTTAGTGATTAAAAAAACTGATTTATAAAAATCCTTGCAAGGATTATTCAACATTTCCTTTTATTTTTAAAATAAACGGTGATTCTTCTGCGTTTCCATGTATAGAAACGGTCTTATGAAAATACCCGCTGTCATCGGCATCGTAAGTTATTGATATTTCTGTCAAACTATCCGGTAATACAGGTTTTCTGTCGTATAGCACATCCGTACAACCACAAGAGCTTCTCGTATTGAAAATTATAAATGGTGCATCACCTGTATTTCGTATCGTAGTGGTAATAGTAACCGGTTTTCCCTGTCGTATCGTTCCGAGGTCGAACTCTGTCTGATCTATCTCCACACTGGTTTTCTTTGTAGTACTTGCCGCACTATATGCTCCTTCCGACAAGCGGTTCAGGTACATCGCCTTAATACGGTGATTATTGGTAGGGTCACCAATATAGACCACATTATTGTCTCTGTCCAGAAGGAAACTTTGGAATGCACTATTTGAAGGAAAATTGTTTATTTTGTTGGTTCTATCATCCAAATCAATAAATACTGGAATATCTACTTCATCCCTCATGAGTAAAAAACTTATTTCCCGTGGATCTGCGGGATGGAAAATAAAAAGGAATGGAACGCTTCCTTCTGTTAAGTCATCTACTTCCTTGATAAACTCCCTCCATTTATAAAGTTGCATCTTGCATTTCATACAACCGATAGAATCGGTATACATCACAATTTTATAATCGGATTCGGGGATTTGATAGGACAAAGTATCTTTCCCATATCGGGTAAAGACGATATTCTCCGGGAAAACAATTTCCTTTCCCTGCCATTCGGAGACAATTTCGATAATTTTGGGGTTTGGTTTCTCCCTACAGGAGAGAAAGGTAAGACCAAAACCAATAGATAGTATCACAATGATATTTCTCATAAACCATTCAAGTTT
The DNA here is from genome assembly GCF_034927365.1 of Proteiniphilum sp. Classification (GTDB taxonomy): domain Bacteria; phylum Bacteroidota; class Bacteroidia; order Bacteroidales; family Dysgonomonadaceae; genus Proteiniphilum. Next base: position 5,476 of record NZ_JAYFQD010000041.1, read on the forward strand.
ATACATGCTACAGAAAACTAAAGGTAGTCCCTATGCTATTAAGTATATGAATATTCAAGAAACCGCTATATAGCGACATTCCATGGAATAACCGGTATTAATTTCATGACAGTCCATAGGCAAAAGAATTATAATTTTCACAAAAAAACAGAGAATAAAATAGATATAATACTCTTTTTGCGTTAATTGTCACATAATTAACGCAGGAATAATTTCAATTGTCAAGAATAGAGCCCCGGTATCCACACTTTCTTAGTCTGGGTTGATAACCGCAACATCCGGTCACCTATTTTATTCTTTTCAATACTCTATTCCATCTGGTCTCTTTCAAGAAAGGATCGACCGACTTCCATACTATCCATGCTTTCCCGACTATCAGGTCGTCGGGAAGCAATCCCCAATAACGGGAATCGTGTGAATTCTCCACCTTGTCGCCTCCCATAAAATAGTAATTATGGGAGAAGGCATAGTCTTGCAACGGGGTCCCGTTATCCCGTAACGTATCGTTCTCCAATGGAAGGGGATATCCTTTCTCCCATTCAATGATTTTTTTATAAAGCAATGTATTTGTCCTGTCTAATGTGATGCGGTCTCCCTTGCGAGGTAGATAAAGAGGACCGAAATCCTTGATATTCCAGTTCAAAACAGTATCCCGAGGGAAAGTATTGTATACCCCTTGCGGAAAAGCCTCTTTTGATTTTTGGCTCATGACCAGTTCCCCCTTGTAGTTGCCCAACCGTTTCGATGTGTCGCCGTTCACGGCATAGATGCCGTTTACGATTCGGAGTGTATCGCCCGGGATAGCGATACAACGTTTGATATAATACTTCAACATGTGCATCTCCATCTTGTCGGGTTTGTTGGGGTAAGGAATATGGAATATGACCACATCGTCGTGCTTGACGGAAGTGTAACCCGGCACACGTTTAATCCTCACCTCTTTTTCTTCCATCGCACTGAAAAGGTCAAAAAGCCGGGCGCCGTAAGCCAGTTTGTTCACGAGCACATAATCGCCGGGTAATATGGCCGGCTCCATGGAGTCGGAAGGTATCCTGTAAGAACCGAAAACAAAAATGCGCAGGAGAATAAAACCACACAGGGCCATGGAAGAATAGTAAAATATGTCCAGCAGAACATGCCCTGTTTTGCGTAATATCTTACTTGCTTTATTCATGGCTGATTCCTTTTTCTTTCAATATTTTCCTCACTTCAGCCCGCATTTCCATGATGGCCATGGAGTGGACTTTCGGTTCTTTTTGCAACACGGCATTTGCCGCGCGGACCATCTTATCCGGTTGGTAGTTGGCGGGATCGGCATAGAGTTTAGTAAGCAAAAAGTATGGATAGATACGTTCGGGCAGAAGCAACGTGGATTTTATATAACAGTTCTCAGCCTTGTCATATTCTCCCATTTCGTAATAATTACGGCCTCTCACATTGTAAAACATCGCATCACAGCTTATTTCCAATCCCCTGCCGAAGATGCTGTCGGCTTTCTCTTTCTCTCCGGATTCATTCAAGGCCCTTCCGTACTCGAACACGAATTTCCGTTTATGGTCGAGCAAAGGATAGAGTCCTGCATAGCCGTCTATAACTGCTGTATATGCTTTCCTTTTGTACATCGATCGTTGCTTCTTCCATTCCCTCTCTGCTTGGTAAAATTCTTTTTGCTTTATAATACCCGTAATGGAAATAGAACACAAAATCGCTATCAACAAAAATGAAGGAATTATTTTTTTCCAGCTATAGGGTTGCTTCTCGACAGTTTTATAACCTGACTGTACAATACAAACGGTTCCCAACATTATCCATACGACAGGAAACTCCCACAACCGGTAAGGATAGGAGGCCAATGCAAATACAGACAAAGCCAGAAAACTGCCGGCCGCTCCAATCTGCCTGTTCTTAATTCCATTTTTTATAATCAGGCATGTAAGCGACAGAAACAGGATAATGCCTGTCAATCCCTGCTCCAGGAATATCTGCAGATATTCATTGAAAGCGTAATCCGGACATCCCGCCACCAGTTTTTCGGCTTGAGTGGCTTTATCGCTTTTAAAATACTCAATTTGCGCCTTCGCGTAAGCAGCAGAAAATCCTCCCGGACCGGTTCCTTTCAAGGGAGATTCGCTTATAGCCAAGGCGGTAATTTTCCACATGAACATCCGCCCGTCAGCCGAATCTTTTTTCAAATAGTATATCCCATAAACACCTCCGAACAGCAATATAGACACAATGGTTATAGTGATAATGGATTTCCTCTTATGGCGTCGCCAGAAGATACGGAGCCTTGTAACAACAGGTGTATCCATTAATAGAACGGGCAGACACCCTGCCACGGCTGCAACCCATGCCGCACGGCTTAACGTGGCTGGGAATACCATCATACAAACCGCTCCCACAAAGAGAAAAAGGTAACCAATCCATTTCTTCGTGTGTTTGAATACAAACCAGTAATGTAATGCCAAGGGGAACAGCAAAGCTATAAATCCACCGTATGGGCCGGGATTCATAAATGACCCCGTTGTTTTAAAGAGCCTGTGTTTCGAGGGGAAAAAGTCATATAATTGCCCTAAACCCCATACAGCCTCCACCAGCCCGAATAGCAATATTCCAACACAGGTGTAAAGAGGAAAGGAGGGGAAATAAGTATAGAGAATCCTGAATAAGAACCACCCGCTACACAACTGCACAGAAAAAGCCAACCCGTCAGGAAGCATGTCTTTCCGATAGTTGTATGTAATGAGTATTATCCCTGTGAAAAGGATAATAAGCAGATCAATAACTGCTGGCTTGTTTATTTTACCTGATAGGTACATCGATGTTTACAATGTGGAAATTTAAACAATCTATTACTCGGGAAATTTTATTGTGAACGATATCAATACAGGATTTGAATCATCATACGTATTCTCAAAAAAAGTCTTTAAAATTCCATCAGGTAGTTGATCTCTAACCTGATCTATAAGCAACGGATGAGGTGAAATGTAAAACCTGTTACCATGTATCGATACTGGGTAGCTGAAAAAAATATCGACAAGATTCCTGTCCCCTTTTACTTTTTCCGGATCAATAAAAAGTGACTTATTTAACGATTTGGAATAATAAAGATAATATTTCTTGTCAAATCCAAAAGCAAAAAAGGCATAGTCTGTCAAATCACTCACTGCTCCCCAACTTAACAAAAAACCTTTCGACTCTTTTTCTTTCATGCGTTTATCTCCCTTTCTCACAATATACTCAAAAGACTCCTTTTCCTTTTGGCTTAAAAACTTATGTTTGGAGGAATTATCTACTAAACCGTAAAAAGGTATAACTTTTTTACCGGTTCCAATCTTATAGATGATGTTGCTTAATACTGGTTGGAGCAGGATTTCCCCATTTTCTAAGCAGTCCGTTTTATAATCCGAACCAATATCAATTCTTTCGGGAGTACCGACTTCAATAGCCGAAGAGATAAATTTGCCCTTCGAATCAAGAAAATGAATGTTGTAATTTTCCATTTCCGGATTCTCATATTCATGTCTGGGGCCGGAATAGATTTGTAAGAAGCCGTCTTCATAAGGCAGAATAATAATTGGATTAAAGTCGAGTTGGATTACATTTAGTTGATTTCCGTTTTCATCATAAACAAATATCCTGCGAGAAAAACCATCTGCAATAATAACTCTTTTATTAATCCTGTCAACCTCAAAACTTGTGATTGAAATATACTCTAACGGGCCATTTCCCTTGTCCATTATCTTGTTTATATATTTACCCCGAGAGTCGAAAATATACACTGTTGTACGATCCCAGACATTAATATAATATCGATCCCCCATAATATGTATATTTTTGATTTCATACATTATGGATGCATCGGAAAGTTCTAGCCTCAGGGTATCGACGTCCACAATAAAATCTTCCAGCACAATTTCGATGGGATTATTAATCTCGATGAGGTGTTGCGCTTCAACAATCGGCTCAATCCGTTTCTCTCCACAAGCACTTAAAAATAATAAGGTCGTGATAATAGCTGCACCTAAATTTCTCATATAATTATTTAAATTTATATAATTATGTTGTTTTGTATTTAAAATCGAGCAGATAGGGGGATTAATCGCTCGCCCTCCGTATCGACAATTTTCGAGTTTGGCTCCTCCTTACAGGAGAGAAAGGTAAGACCAAAACCAATAGATAGTATCACAATGATATTTCTCATAAACTATTCAAGTTTATACATGCTACAGAAAAACTAAAGGCAGTCCCTATGCTATTAAGTATATGAATACTCAGGAAACCGCTATATAGCGACATTCCATGGAATGACCGGTATTAATTTCATGACAGTCCATAGGCGAAAAAATTATAATTTTTACAAAAAAACAGAGAATAAAATAGATACAACACTCTTTTTGCGTTAATTATTACTTAATTAACGCAGGAGTAATTTCAATTGTCAAGAATAGAGCCCCGGTATCCACACTTTTTTAGTCTGGGTTGATAACCGCAACATCCGGTCACCTATTTTTATTTAATATAACTACTCTTGACAAGAGGCTTATTCTTGACAGACCTCTTCATGATAGCCCTACCCTTGTCGGCGGAAGCGGCTCTTTTCTCGATACCCTCCCGGGATTCTTCTTTCGTCCTTACAGTTATTACTCCATATTTCGCGTAATCCCCCTTGCCG
>NZ_JAYFQD010000013.1:0-610411 GCF_034927365.1 Proteiniphilum sp.
GGATTTTACCCGAAGGGATTTGAAGAGGAATGTGAAATTCCTTTCCAAACGGGAGGCCCGTAAAAAATTCAATGCGGATATGGCGATTACCTATAAACTCCCTGTAATGGAAGCCCTAAATTCTCTTGTAGGACAAAAAGGGAAGGAATATACCCACTGCGACGTATTGATGATACACAAGAATGATCTGGGCCCGGTATTTTTGTATTGCTTCTATACCGATGAAGGCTATAAGCACCGGAAACAGTATTACAACAAATTAGAAAACGCCGTTGGATTCAAACAATAATCTGTAGCATGAATTGAGAAGGATCAATGGTTAATTGCCTTGGTTTATTTATAAGTAAGGTAAATATGGCGTTTTAGTTATTGCCAAGTTTAATTTATAAGAATAATATGATGAAAAAGTTGAATGTTTCTGAATTGAGGTCGAGTAAAAGATTTTATCTTCTGTCAGATTTTGAATAAAGACAGTTTGTTGGTGGTGGGTCCGGATCCCCTCCTCCCACATGGGACTGCACCTTTAACGCCTTCGTCTCCTATATGGGAAATCAGGGTTATAATGTAGATAAGAATGAATTAGTTAATTCCTATTGTTCATATTATGGAATTTCCAAACAAGATATAATTAATGATGGAGTTGTAATGAATACTTTGTTTGATGAATTTATCTGTTCTACATATCAGATCAATATGACGCCTCAAGATTCTGGACCTGATTCTCCTGATGGTACTTTTCCTCCAAATTATTTAATGTATATGAATGTAGATATAATACTGGTGAAATACATACTGTAAGACCAATACAAGCTATTGCTGAAAATGGAAATATATTTGTTATAGTATATGACCCGACTCACCAGAGAACCTATCGTGTGCCGCAATCTGAAATAACCGCTTTCTTTACATATGATAAACAATCTGTATTTGGGCTGCCGGGATATTACGGATATCCGGGGGATGACAATAATCCTGGATATTCTGGTTATCCAGGGTATCCGTAGGATGATAATCCTCGATATGGATATTCAATAATTTTATAGTAAAAGGTCTTTGTTTAAATTTAAATATAGGAATAGATGAAAAAAATTATACCGTTATTATTTATTATCATAGCGCAATTATGCCCTGTAAAGGGTCAGGATGTCCCGAAGATTGTGGGATTGGCTACCCCGGAGAGTGTATATAAAGCAATGGATCTTGAGTATATTCCGGTTGAGGGATTTTCTCTAGATGATAATTTTGTGAGTTGGGAACCATATACCTCTCATGGTCCATCTACTATCATACATACAGAGCACAATAATTTCTTTTGTTTGATAGATATTTTTTATAGTGTGAAGAGATATGATGTTTTTCTTAAAGAGGAGAGAAATATTTATTATTTTAATCACATAAGAGATAATTTGATCGATATAGCTGGAAAGTATAATGAAAATAAACGGGAGGATTTTACACAAAAAGATTTGAAGAGGAATGTAAAATTCCTTTCAAGACGGGAGGCTCGCAAAAAATTCAATGCGGATATGGCGATTACTTATAAACTCCCTGTAATAGAAAATATAAATTATATTATAGAACAAAAGGGAAAGGAATATACCCACTGCGACGTATTGATGATACACAAGAATGATCTGGGTCCGATATTTTTATATTGCTTCTATACCGATGAAGGCTATAAGCACCGGAAACAGTATTACAATAAATTAGAAAAAGCTATTGGATTCAAACAATAATCCCTATAAATAGCTTGTAGTATACAAGTTATTTATAGGGATGTAAAGTAGGGAATGAATATAACCCTGTTCAATATGTGATAGTAAGGGGTTGATCGATCCTTATTTTCTCTTCTTTTACGAACTGCATCCACTCTTCAAAGTTGTCGAAACCGGCTTTGCTCCATCCACCTCCTGCGTAATAGGTGTAAGATGTGCCGGGCTGATAGTTGTTCAAACCCAGATAATGCCCGTTTGCAATCCTGGTATCCTTGAATCCTGTAGGATGGATGGCAGCAGTGTAAATTGTACCGTTTACTTTATCGGCAGGCGTCTCGTAGGCGATAATGCCGGAATTGTCGCCGTAAGTGATTTCCGGCTTATTTTTCTCCATCACAATACCGGTTGCCACGATCAGTTGATCGGCATCTACCTCGAAGATATTAGTCACTTTGTTGAAAAGACTATACGCATCTAATGAGATGATACGTGTTTCTGTGACCGTTTTGCCTCCTGCATTATATCGCTCGTAGCTAAGGTTGAAGGTGATACGGAGCGGTCCGTTATCAAGGATCTCCGCTCTGATGAAATTATCGCCCAGGCAGAGAGTGTCGTTGTCTACGGGGGCGGTCATTCCCAAACCCAAAGTTCTTCCGACCTTGTAAAAGTCCAACCCTTCGCCGTGATCCTGATGATAGGAGGCCACGCCAGCCAGATCGTCCTTATACCACTTGTCGATAACCAGTGATTCTGTTTTCTTCGCCCAGAAATCCATTCCATTACTGATCTCACCGGTCGCTTTCAGGGCAGGGCCATAGATTCGGAAGGCTACACGGTTGTTTTCCCATGCGAAATCATCCTTCCGCTCGGGAACCAGACGGCCATAAACCATAGGAGGAAACGACTCGGGTTGGCCGATTGCGATCCGGAAAGAGGTTGTTTCTCCACCGTGCAACGAAACCGGAAAAATAAGCTCTTCTATCTTACCCGTTCCGTTGGTTATAAGTTGATAGGGGAGTTGTTTCCCCTTCTTGTCAGTCACGATGATTGTTTTCCCTTCAGAAAGCGATAACTTCTGTTGTACCGTTTCCCATGAGACTTCCACCATCTCATTTTCTCTCTCTCTGGAACTCGGATTGGTCACTCCTATTGTCAATCCCTTTTTGGAACTGCACCCTATAGAGAATGTTATCAATAGGAGCAATATGAAATATTTTGTCTGCATACTTTTTTGATGTGTTGATTTAAAGATATGTTGATTTGTAGATTGATGTAGAATTGAAACCTATCCTATTCACCCAACCACTCTTCCACCTGTTTACGGTTGTTTCCCTATATATGCCAGAATACCGCCGTCCACATAGAGGATATGGCCGTTTACAAAGTTGGAGGCATCCGAAGCGAGGAAGAGGGCGGGTCCTGCCAGGTCTTCCGGGGTTCCCCATCGTGCAGCAGGTGTCTTGGAAATGATAAAAGAGTCGAACGGGTGACGGGAGCCGTCGGGTTGTCTTTCCCGTAAAGGGGCTGTTTGTGGGGTTGCAATATATCCCGGTCCGATACCGTTACACTGTATGTTGTATTCTCCGTATTCGGAGCAGATATTACGGGTAAGCATCTTCAATCCCCCTTTTGCAGCCGCATAGGCAGAAACAGTCTCACGCCCGAGTTCACTCATCATGGAGCAGACATTGATGATCTTTCCATGCCCTTTCTTGATCATATGGGGAATGACTGCCTTGGAGACGATAAACGGCCCGTTCAGATCGATATCGATCACCTGGCGGAACTCGGCGGCGCTCATCTCGTGCATCGGTATCCGTTTGATGATACCGGCGTTGTTGACCAGGATATCTATTACGCCTATCTCTTCCGTTACCCGGACAATGAATTGATTTACCGCCTCTTCATCGGTGACGTCGCATACATAGCCATGGGCCTCTATCCCTTTCTCCTTATAAGACGCAAGGCCTTTATCTACCAATCCCTGATTGATATCGTTGAATACGATTTTGGCGCCGGCTTCTGCAAAAGCGGATGCCATGGCAAATCCGATACCGTAAGAGGCTCCTGTGACAAGCGCTATTTTCCCTTCCAATGAAAAATTAACCATACTATTTATATTGATTGGATGTAACTTTTTATTTGATATACATGTAATCCCGGATTTTCCTTATCGTAAGTCGACGATCTTTGAAAAATCCTGATCGCCGTAATCGAGGTTTTCACCGGCCATACCCCAGATGAAAGTATAATTGGAGGTTGCTGCACCGGCGTGGATCGACCATTCCGGAGAGAGTACCGCCTGGTCGTTGTGCATCCAGATATGGCGTGTTTCATCGGGTTCACCCATAAAATGGCATACTGCCTGGTCTGCCGGCACTTCAAAATAGAAGTAAACTTCCATCCGGCGTGAATGGATATGTGACGGCATGGTGTTCCATACGCTTCCCGGAGCCAGTTCGGTCATCCCCATCTGCAACTGGCAGGTCGGCAGTACCTGATTCACAATCATCTTGTTGATATTCCTGTGATTGGATGATTCCAAAGATCCCATCTCGGCTACCACCGCATCCGATTTGGTCACTTTCTTATCAGGATAGTTACGGTGGGCTGTTGCCGAGTTGAAATAGAATTTCGCCGGTTTTGCCGCATCGTCACTCTCAAAATAGACCTCCCGTTCACCGGAACCGAGATAGAGCGCCTCCTTGTAGTCGAGTTCAAAGATAGTTTCCCCTACCTTTACTTTTCCTTTACCTCCTACATTAAAAATGCCCAGTTCGCGGCGGCACAAGAAAATTGGTTGTTTTAGCGGATCAATTGCTTCCAGATGCAACTCTTCGTTTACCGGCATTGCTCCACCCACCACCATCCGGTCGTACATCGAATAGACCATATTCACTTCATCCGGAGCAAATATTTTTTCTATGAGAAAATCCTTTCTCAAACGTTGCGTATCATAAGACTTTGCATCTTCGGGATGCGCTGCATAACGTAATTGATAATTTGTCTTCATATCCTGTTTTTAGTTTATATTCTTTTCCTGTATAAAACCTCAGGCTTCCTTCCTGCAGACCTATTGAGAGGAAGGTAGTGTCGCATTGTTTAGTTGGGATTCAATATATCAATCCTCTGATCAAGTAAGCCGTTTATATAGGTAGACAGAATCCCATCCTTATATTTAATTCTTAACAGAAAACGCTCCGGTTTCTCCGGTGAATACCATTTTCCATTGGTGCCCCTTGCTATCTTTCTCCAGTTTTCAGACGTTCCCAGAATATTGCTGCTTTGATATACTTTCCCCTTATATATGATCTCTGGCTTCACTGTTTCTCCATTCAGACAATAATCCAGATCACCGAGTTGGAGTAAATGGCCCTGATAATTGGCCGTATCCGGGGTGATGATAACCGATAAATCAAAATCTTTTTTAGGATTAAACTTGAATTTCTTATTAATATCGGATAAAGTACTCTCTTTGCTTCCCTCCGTTTTCGAATGAAATCCTTCAAAATCACAATAGATGGATGTACAAAAGCCTTGGGGCCGTTGAGCACTGACAATCCAGTCATAATAATTACCATGCATCCATGTCAGTCTCAGAGGAGTATTTTCTGATCCGGGAATCAGGTAGGGACGCACATTGTTGAGCGGTGAATTATTAGTCATAGCTTCTTTCGAAACGATACGTCCGTCCTCATCCAGCGTATATCTAATAATCTCGTACACATTCCCGTATTTACCTCTCTGCGGAACCGAACAATAGATGATATTCGTGTTTGCCGGATCAATGGTCATCCCGCCACTATAGCACTTCTCGATGTCGTCACTCTGGTGAAAATGCCCTCCCGCATCGGCTAAAAAACTCTTTCTCCATTTCTTCCCGGTCCAGCGGACATAATAGTAGGCATGTTGGCTTTTATCTTCATTGATTCGCACCATAGCGATGACCGGTTTTTCCTGGGAGTCCATGGCTATCTGCCACACCCAATCCCGTTCCGGAGAATTATCGACAACGGTATTGGGATATTTCCCGACGTACTCGTCACTCTTATCAATCCTAAACGGTTTTTCTGAAATATTTGAAAGGATATTCCCATCTATGTCCTCCAATTGTTGAGAGTTGATATTGATATAATTGAAATAGATGAAATTGGGAAGTTCATTGTCTGGATGTCCGGTTGTATAGGTCATGTAAATTTTATCTTTCCCGTTTGAGGCATACTTTGCATAGGGACGTGCCCCTGTCGATTGTACTATTTGATGGGGACCCCAGGTGATAGTTACATTGTCTTTACTGTCGGGCAGGGATAATCTGGCGATAGTGGGGTGCCATCCTATTCCACGCCAGCAAAGATAGAAGTGGTTCGGATCATCAGAAAGGATGAAAGGGGAGGGGTAGGTGGTGTTATTTTCCGTTTCTATTCTCTTTTCTTCACCCAAAGTAGTTATATCGCCTGGTTCACGGGATACACGGTAATAGAAACAGGGTTCATCGGTATGACGTGAGTAAAATATCATGATCCGCTCGTCGGGAAGTACAAGAAAAGTGGGATTGTTGTGATCATCGGGTTGAAAACAGGAACGGATGAGAATTTCTTCCTGCATATTCTTGTTAAAGTCATATTGCATGGCTTTTATGTTCCCATGAATATCTATATAGCCGATATAGGTTTTGTTGATATTCCCATTCTCACTTTTGTAGTGTAGCGCTCTCGGATCACCAAACCAACACCAGGCACCTTCGCTGGAGACCTGATGTACTTCTGAAATATTTTCGAAATCACCGAAAGACTCTTTCTCTGCTGTAGTAGCCCCCAGCTTACGTGCATACTCGCATGCGGCCAATAAAAAGGCACCTACACCAAAATCGGCTGTGCTTCGGGGACCCACATCTTTATGTTGATCGGCTCTTTCCCCGATAGGTTGCACATACCCGATTCTTCCATCAGGTTGTAAAGCTGTATTTGATAAATAATTCCATGCTTTTTCAATCACACTTCCGTATTCACTTTCTTCCAGGATGCCGTTGTTAACTCCCCATAGTAATCCGTAAGTAAAGAATGCTGTGCCACTTGTTTCTGGTCCCGAGGCATGTGCCGGGTCAAGCATGCTGCGTGTCCAATAACCTTCGGGTTGTTGGGCTTTTGCGACTGCCTTGGCTATAGAGCGAAAACGATCAACATAAAACTGCCGGTCTTTATGAGCTAATGGGAAATCCTGCAGGACACGGGCAAACCCGGCAAGAACCCATCCATCACCACGCGCCCAGAAATCTTTCTTTCCGTTAACAGTCTTATGAGAAGGATATACATATTTATGATCACGATAATATAGCCCTTCCTCCTGATCGAACATAATGGAGTCGGCATAATGCAGATAATCAGATAGTCTTTTCAGATAGAGATTATTTCCCGTCAGTCGATGTAAACGGGTCATGACCGGCATAACCATATAAAGCCCATCCGCCCACCACCAGAAGTCGTTACGGTCAAGACTCATTTGATATTCCATCACCTCGAGTGCACGTGCAATCTTATAGTCGGCAGGGGATAACTTATAGAGATCTGCATATACCTGGAAACAGATCTGGAAATCCCCGAACAGTACATATTGGTCTGTTTCCCCATAAGTTAGTTTCCACTCGGATCTGTTGTCTGATTTAGCTCCTTTCCACTCGTTCTGGTTGGCCCACGCTTCTGAATATCTCAGGTATTCCCCGTTCCCTGTCAGAAAATAAGCTTCCATATTTCCGGTATGATAAGCTGCATAATGCCAAAAGGAATTGCCGTGTTTTGGGTTCTGAGTTTGCCAATAACTATTTACTTTATGAATTATGTCGATAATCTCTTTTGCCTTATCAGAACTTTTCGCTATAACGGTGGTGCTTCCCAGGAAAAGGAGTACAGTCATGATTATTGTACTTCTTCTATTCATTGTCGTCATTATAAATATCTGTTGATCGCACAACTGAATACGAAGTTAAACAAAATTTTAGAATATTCCTTGTAAAGAGTTCATTTCTATGGTATCTATTTATCCATTAAACCATATTTTGCTTTCACTTTATCGGAGGTTGCGAATAATCAATTTTTTCTTTTGCATATACACGCACAAAATCGACATACATGTCAGAACCATTACCATAACGTTCAAGATCTATCGGCCAACCGCTTATCCCGCCGATCGCATAATTAATCAGAAAAATATGTGGGTTCAATGATTCATCGTTGGTAGGATGACGAAGTACTTCGATATCATCAAAATAGTAGACGGTTTCTTCCAAACCTACCGAAACAGCATAAGTGTGGAATGTAGTCGACCAATACGATTTACCTCCCAACTCCATGATCGGTACCACCCGGTCATATTCTTTTTTCTTTGTTCCATCCTGATTTTTTTGTCCCCAGAAATGACTGACGATGGAGTATCCCGGATGATTGGGATTTCCTTTACCCACACCACCGTAAGCTTCTACAATATCCAATTCGTCGCCAATCATGCCATTATCCAATTTGGTTATTGTCCAGAAAGCGGGCCAGGTGCCGGGAGCGGACTGGGCCGTAAAACGACATTCCATATAAAATGGCGCTTTTACCCAGAAGCCTTTACCATCCATATCACACGAAGCAATGATACCCGAACTTCCTTTTGTGCCGGGGCGCTTGCGTGCTTTTATTTTCAGGTAAGTATCCACCTGTTCGAATGGATTATCCGGACCGTCGACATCCGAAAAAATATAGCCGCTAAAGTCTCCGAAACGAGGTTTATGCGCACTATATCTGGCCCCTCTGCCATCGTTTGATATGGAAAGCGGACCGTCAAAGTCATCCTGAAAGACTAATTTCATACCTTTAGCGCCATGTGGGATTGTGTCGGGTACACCTTGGTTCCATTTTATACCACCTTTATTGTACAATTGAAGCTCAAAAAAATCCTTCGACCCTTTCTCATTGTGGGCGTAGATACGGACATTCATCGGACCGGTAGGAAACCTGTCCGCATTAAAGGAGAAGGAGCCTTCTCCTTTTTTGTCTATTTTGATACCTTTTGGCGTTAGATTGACATTATGACCCCAATAACCTGGATTTTCTTTTGTGGGCTGACTCCAACATAAAGCTTTTGCATGGTCCATTCCTTCTGCCTTGAATTTCACTTTTACCTTTCCTTTTACTTCCGTACGGCACGCCGGTTCCATTATTTGAATAGATTGTATCCATTCCGTATTTCCATCATTCTGCCCATGATTGAAATCAACATATTTATATTCCGACTCCTGGGATCGGATTGACATAAAACTTAACAGGCATAAAGCTAAAACGGGTATTATTTTCTTCATTTTAATATATTTTTTTTACCCTGGCTATCCGTTTCAGGGATAACCAGGGTTGCTATCTTGAATAGTTTCCCCCGGATATTGGAACATAGCCCGGGATTATTATCTGTATGGCCTACCTCCTTCCGGAAGATCTGCCGGAATTATTACTTTCCTTGCTATTGCTGCTCTTTGATGATGACGAAGTAGAGGTGCTGCTGCTTCTATTAGTGGAAGAACCGGAACTTGACCTTACACTGCTGCTACTTTCATTATTGCTTCGGGTAGAAGTTTGGGATCGGGTAGTGGTAGTGCTTCTCTCATTCGAGTTGCTTCTTTGTGATGGGCTTACGGTTGTACTTCTCTCATTCGAACTGCTTCGTTGCTGAGGGCTTACGGTTGTACTTTTCTCACTTGAAGTACTTCTTTGTTGTGGGCTTACGGTTGAATTTCTGTTTGTATTTTCCGAAGTCCCTTGCGACGATCTTACCGTCGTACCGCTGCTACTTCTCGTGGAACCCTGTGGAGTAACGGTAGTATTTCTATCGTTGGATGAGTTGGTTCGGCTATTGGTTACCGAACTGTTGCTGTTCCTCTCAGAGGAATTTCCCTGAGATCTTACGGTGGAATTCCTATCTGTGCCTGACGAGCTCTGCGACCTCACCGTTGTTGATGAGTTACTCCGTGAATTTGTCCCTTCGGAAACCCTCGTATTGTTATTGCTGCTTCTGACGTTTCCGCTGCTGGAACTACTGTTTGTCCTACCGCTTACTGAAGAAGACCTTGTACTGGAGGATCTGCTATTGTCGGCGTCGGGACGATAGACACTTACCGAATTACCGCTCACCCTTGTAACCCTGCCCGAACGATTATTGTTACTTTCGAGCCTGCGTACCGTAGCCTTCCTACCTGTTTCACGTTCGTAGTCCCTTACGCTCGGTCCGCTGTAATAACGGTTATCGTTATATATATAGGTATTGTTGATGATAGTCGTCCTATTATAGATGGTTGGGCTGTACCTGTCATAATACCTGTACATACTGCGATTATACATGTATCTGGTAGGCAGGAAGGTCCAGTAATTGTGAGGAGCATTCACGTGGATATGAATGTTGACCCCAGGGCCCATCGGTGCCCAGCCGTAATAACCGCCACCGCTTCTCCACGATACCCAGGCAGGCGCCCATTCGTAACCGGGGATCCATGCCCATCCGTAGTAATCGTCATAATACCACCGTCCATAATGGAAAGGTGCCCATCCCCAGGAGAAGTTCGATACCCAGGTGTTTCCATAATCGGTCACCACCCAATATCCATTGGTTGCATACGGATGAAACTCTCTCCCAACGTTGGGAACCCAGATGCGGCCGTAATGACGGTCGTTGATCCATCGTCCGTGAGGTCTCAATTCGTTATAGAAAACGTTGAACGATATACCACCTCCTTGATAGCCGTCGTCATAATATTCCTCTTCGTAATAGGACTCAGCATATCCTTGAGAATAGACATAACTCCGAGAGGTTCCGCATGACCAAAAGAGTAGCGCGATCACCGCGAAAGAGAGGAAATTTCTTAAAGCTTTCATATCCGTAGTTATTAAAGGGTGTAACTTCTTTTCTTTTGCAATATGACATCCTTTTTACGGAATGGTTTAACACCCATCGTCAAATCCACCTTCCCACTTTTTTCACCTATCTAAACACCTGGTCTATCCCGGAGAATCCCATAAACGCCATGGCCATAATACCGGCTGTGATCAGGGCGAGGGGTATTCCTTTCATGCCCTTAGGGACTTTGGTGAGCGCCAGTTGTTCACGGATACTTGAAAAGATGATCAATGCCATGGCATATCCCAGGGCGGTGGCTATGGCGTAGATGACCGACTCTAAAAGGGTATAGTCCTTCTGTATCACTAGAATTGCCACACCGAGTATCACACAGTTGGTAGTGATCAGCGGTAGAAACACACCCAGCGCCTGGTATAATGAAGGGGATATTTTCTTGAGAACGATCTCCACCATCTGCACCAGTGCAGCAATCACTAAAATAAAGGAGATCGTTTGCAGATATTCCAGCCCGAAGGGTTCCAACACTCCTTTTTGTAGAAGAAAGGTAACAATGGTGGCAATGGTCAGTACAAAGGTGACAGAGAGCCCCATGCCGATGGCGGTATCCAATTTCTTCGATACACCCAAGAATGGGCAGATACCCAGGAACTGCGCCAACACCACATTATTTACAAATATGGCAACTATAATGATACCGATAATTTCCATAATGATTGAGTCTTAGTTGGATTGTTCTTTCTTTTGGAGTCGGTTGAAAATGGCGATCAGGTAACCCAGTACAATGAAGGCTCCGGGCGCCAATATAAATATCAGTGAGCCGAACTGTTCAGGGAAGATGTTCAGTGAGAATATTTTTCCGGTGCCCAATAGCTCGCGTATTGCACCCAATAATGAGAGTGCAAAAGTAAATCCCAGTCCGATTCCCATTCCATCGAAGATGGATGAGATTACGTTGTTCTTTGAAGCAAATGACTCCGCTCTCCCCAATACAATACAGTTTACTACGATCAGCGGGATGAATATACCCAGACTGTCAGCCAGCGCCGGTACGTAGGCATTCATCAGCATTTCGATAATGGTTACGAAAGTGGCGATCACTACGATGTAGGCAGGAATACGTACCATGTCGGGGATGATGTTTTTCAGCATCGAGATGGCTGCGTTGGAACAGACTAACACGAACATTGTTGCCAGTCCCATACTCATCCCGTTGATGGCCGAACTGGTTGTTGCCAGCGTGGGGCACATTCCCAGCAGCAACACGAAAATAGGGTTTTCTCTAATGATGCCGTTAACCAGTACTTTTAGATTGTTACTCATTGTTGTTTCCTCCTTCCTCCGTTGTTTGCGGTTCATTATTGTTATCTGCCACTCCGGTACCATTTGTTGCAACTGGTAATTCGGTGTCGCCGGTTATTACATTCTTGCTCGCCGTGTACGCGGTATAGGCTCTGTTCACCGCTTCGAGGAATGCCCTCGAGGTGATGGTCGATGCGGTAATGGCATCCACATCTCCTCCGTCATTCGAAACGGCTAGTGCACCTATCGACAAATCCCGTCCAATGATTGATCGGGATAATTTGGCTGTATCTTTGAACCACTCCGACATTTTCGATCCTAATCCCGGTGTCTCTGCATGTTGCAACACCGAATAATTCATAATCTTGTGTTTCATATCGAACCCTACCATGATCTGAATGACTCCACCAAACCCGTTGTTGGAAGAACTGATCAGTGCGTATCCCACAATCTGATTACCCTTCCTTGCAGGGTAAACCCGCAGAGAATCGCCCTGCCTGTCCGGAATTAGAAACGCTTCCGAAACCGGATCATTGTCAAACGCAGGTACCACTTCGCTGATGGCATTCTGTAATTTTATCGCTTTAGCATCCGCAATCGGTTGCGCAGTCATTTTATTTACCTGCGCCAATAATATTGCACCTGTGAGACATATTAACGAAAGCGACAGGAACATATTCCTGAATGTTGAATCCAATTTAGCCATGTTTCACTACCTCCCCGAATCGTTTTGGCGTTGTGTAGTTGTTGATAAGCGGTGTAAGGGCATTCATCAGCAGGATTGCAAATGAAACTCCTTCCGGATAGGCTCCCCAGAGTCGTATGGTGATGGTGATAAAGCCGATTCCAACACCGTAAATGATCATTCCCTTTTTTGTCATCGGTGATGTTACATAGTCGGTAGCCATGAAGATCGCCCCCAACATCAAACCACCTGAAAAGAGGTGAATCAGCGGATTATAGAATGGAATGGGGTTAATGATGTACAGTATCCCGGTGAAAACGGCGATAGTAGCCATGATAGAGATTGGAATATGCCATGTGATAATCTTTCTCCCAAGTAACCAACCCAATCCAAGAAGGAGTGCCAGGGAACTCATTTCACCTGTTGATCCGGCTTCGGTACCGAGGAACATCGTCTGTAGCGACGGTAATAATTCGGGATTGAGCTTTAGATTACCCAGAACGGTTGCCGAACTGATCGCATCGACTGCACCTGAGGTCTCTGGTGTCGGCCAAACCGTCATTTGTGCCGGGAATGAGATCAGCAGGAAAATACGTCCTGCAATGGCAGGATTAAAAATATTATTGCCCAATCCCCCAAAAGAGAGTTTTACCACACCGATGGCGAACAGGCATCCCAGCGCCAAAATCCAGATGGGAAGG
This sequence comes from Proteiniphilum sp., assembly GCF_034927365.1. Classification (GTDB taxonomy): domain Bacteria; phylum Bacteroidota; class Bacteroidia; order Bacteroidales; family Dysgonomonadaceae; genus Proteiniphilum. The sequence continues at coordinate 13,281 of NZ_JAYFQD010000013.1, forward strand.
TTGGACGGAACGTTGAATGCAAGCAGTACGCCGGTGATGATAGCCGATCCGTCGAAGACAGTTGGCGTTTCTTTCATCATATATTTTGTGATGAGATATTCAAATCCCACGCAAAAGAGTACAGCCAGTGCGGTAATGATCAAAGCATCGAGCCGGAAGAGGTACAAGGCGATCATGAACGCCGGAATAAGCGCGATAAGCACATTGTACATTTTCTTTTGGATCGTCTCCCCGCTATGTATATGGGGGGAAGGAGAAACAATGAGTTTGTTTTCCATATATGTAGTCACTCTAAGCGTTTGTTTTTCTTCCTCTGATAATTTTATTCACTTTGCCCTTACCCAGCCGGATATAGTCGAGCAATGGCCGATCGGCAGGACATATGTAGCTGCATGCTCCACACTCGATACAGTCGATGATGCCGTTTTTCTCGGCGTCATCCCATACCTCGAACTCGGTGAGGTTCATCAGTAGCGTAGGATTCAATCCCATCGGACATACATTCAGACATTCGGCGCACCGGATACAATTCTTCATCGCTTTCCGTTTAGCTTCCAATGTAGGAATAAGCAATATCCCCGAAGTACCTTTGGTCACCGGTACGTCGATACTTGCCAGCGCCTTCCCCATCATGGGACCACCGCTGACGATCTTGCCGGTTGTCTCCGGTATCCCTCCGGCAGCATCAATCAGGTGGCTTATAGGGATACCTACTCGTGAGAGGATATTGCAGGGATGTTTCACATCCTTTCCGGTGACGGTTACCACCCGTTCTATCAGAGGCTTATTCTTCTGAACCGCTTCATAGACCGCCAGCAGCGTTGCCACGTTTTGTACCACCACACCTGTCGCGATAGGCAATACGCCACTTGGCACCTGACGTCCTGTCAAGGCAGCGATCAGTTGTTTTTCACCTCCTTGTGGATATTGTACTTTGAGGGTTTCCACACTAATGCCGGGATATGCTTTTACACATTTCTCGAGCTTCTCAATGGCGTCTTTCTTGTTGTTTTCAATACCGATGATTGCCTTGTTCACACCCAATGCTTTCATCACGATGGTAATCCCCACTACGATTTCCTCGGTCCTTTCCATCATCAGCCGGTGATCTGAAGTAAGCCAGGGCTCACATTCCGCACCGTTAATGATCAGCATCTCGGGTTTTGATCCCGGAGGAGGGGTTAGTTTTATATGGGTAGGAAAAGTGGCACCACCCATACCTACAATCCCGGCAGCAGCGATCTTATCAAGGATTTCTTTGGATGAAAGAGTACACTCTTTTTTCAGGAGAGGAGAACGGTCGACCGATTCTTCCCATTCATCGCCTTCTACTTTGATGAATACGGCATCACGTTTGTATCCGCTTACGTCGATCGCCTCATCAAGTTTTAGCACGGTTCCCGATACAGAAGAGTGGATATTGGCTGAAACAAATCCTACCGTTTTCCCGATAAGGGTTCCCACCTTTACCGTATCGCCTTTTCTGACGACAGGCTGGCAGGGAGCGCCGATGTGCTGGCCCAGGGGTATGACTACCTCATTGGGAATAGAAATGGGTTGTATCGCATTCGCTGCAGATACCTTCTGTTCTTTTGGGTGAATGCCGCCAATTCTGAAAGTCTTTAACATACTATGATTTCCTTAATCTTACACGTTCACTCTAACTTTGTCTTCTCTCGATGATATGTCTTTCCGGGGCGGGAAATTTAGTTCCAGGATGGAGTGGGTAGGACACACTGGCACGCATTGGCGACAAAGCCGGCATTTATCGTCGATGATATATGCCAGGTTATTCTCAATGGTAATAGCATCAAACTCACAAACCTGTTGACATTTATTGCATCCTATGCAGGCCACTTTACACGATTTCCGCACTACGCCTCCTTTTTCCTCATTCATGCAGCTCACATAAATCCGTCGTGATTTAGGCCCTTGTTTACGCAGTTCGATGATATCTTTGGGACAGGCTTTTACACATGCACCGCAGGCGGTGCATTTCTCTTCCACCACTTCGGGGAGTAATGTCCCGGGGTTGATATGAATGGCGTCGAATATACAGGAGTCCATACAGTCACCCAGTCCAAGACAACCGAAAGAGCATCCGGTGTCTCCGCCGTAAAGCGCTGCCGCGATGGTACAATTGGACACCCCGTCATAGAGGTTGATACGGGAACGTTTCTCACATGTCCCGTTACAGCGTATTACCGCTATCTTTTTCACCGTTACCGGCGCTGTTTGTCCCAGAATTTCTGCTACGATGTCCATGGTATTTTGGCCTCCCACTGGACAATTGAGCCCTTCGAGTGTTTCCGCCTTTACGCAGGCCGATGCAAACGATGCACACCCCGGGAATCCGCATCCCCCACAGTTGGCTGTCGGTAAGGCTTTTTGGATCTCCTCTATGCGGGGATCCTCCACTACCTTGAATCTTTGCCCTATCAGATATAATATGGCTGCACTACCAGCGCCTATCAAACTCAAAGTTATAACGGCAGTTATCATATTATTGAATTATTGTTTTAAGAACTTGGAAAAATTCACCTATTCACCTTCCCACTTATCCACTGTCCTACCTTCCCACTTCTTTATGCTAAACTGAAACGATTTAGCCATTTTTTTTCGGAAGAGATAAAGAATCAGGTAATAGGGGATAAGAGCAGCCATAGCACTTATTGCTGCTTCAGTTTCACTGAAGTCCCACAACGATAAAGTGAGAATAAGTGTTAATATTATCAAAATCAGAGGTATAACAAAGGCCCATAAAACAGCTTTGTAGCCCGTTGACTCTTTTCCCTCGATAATCACCCGTTCGTTTTTATGGAATCCGCCGGAGAAGTCGGCTACCTCTATAAGTTTTTCTTTCGAGTCGCCGGCCATACAGATCCCTTTGGCATGACACGTACTACAGGCCGATTGTTGCAGGATACGTACCGTCACACAATTATCACAGATTTTCTCAATAATTCCTTCGTGTTCAATCATGAAATAATTGTAAAAAATCCCTTATCTTTTACTTCCAACATCAAGGCAAAGTTAAGATTATTTTTGAGATATGTAAATTTTTTTTTGAACTAACTCATGGTTCAGACGTTAATATGCTGCCAATAATAATTGTCATTCAATTTTTCATTCTGATACCCTGACTTGAAATATAGATTTTATTTATAGGGTAGGCGCTGTAAGTTTCTCTGACTTAGTCGAACATTTACAGAACGGTATTTGTTAAAAAGTTGAATTGCGATTTGAAATGATGAAAATTTGAAAATAACGTATTTAATACTCTATCCTTATGGTTTTTGACATTGACATGATTCGAAAGGTTTATGACCATCTTCCTGAAAAGATCAGGCAGGCAAAAGATATTTTGCAACGGCCTTTGACCTTGACCGAAAAGATCCTTTTTGCACATCTCTGGCCGGGAGTTCCTGTAAAGAACTATCAGCGTGCGAACGACTATGTGGATTTTGCACCTGATCGTGTAGCCATGCAGGATGCCACAGCACAGATGGCGTTGCTTCAGTTGATGAACTCCGGCCGTACCAGTGTGGCAGTACCCTCCACAGTCCACTGCGATCACTTGATACAGGCATATAAGAATGCCGATGTTGATTTGCAGACAGCCAATATCACCAACAGGGAGGTATATGAGTTTCTTCGTGATGTCTCCAATAAATATGGGATCGGTTTTTGGAAACCGGGTGCCGGAATCATTCACCAGGTGGTACTTGAAAACTATGCTTTCCCCGGAGGAATGATGGTTGGGACTGACTCGCACACCCCAAATGCGGGGGGATTGGGTATGATAGCCATTGGTGTGGGTGGTGCCGACGCAGTGGATGTGATGGCCGGCTTGCCCTGGGAGTTGAAAATGCCTAAACTGATCGGAGTGAAACTGACCGGAAAGTTATCGGGATGGAGTGCACCCAAGGATGTGATACTCAAAGTGGCAGGTATTCTCACCGTAAAAGGGGGAACCAATGCCATTATCGAATATTTCGGCGAGGGAGCGGCATCACTCTCGGCTACAGGGAAGGGAACTATTTGTAATATGGGTGCTGAAGTGGGCGCTACCACCTCCATTTTTCCCTTTGATGAGAAGTCGGCAGCCTATCTTGAAGGAACCGGAAGGAAAGAGGTGGCCGACGCGGCACGCAGAGTGATCGAATATCTGCAACCCGATCCGGAGGTAGTGGCCGATCCTGTAAAATATTACGACCAGTTGATCGAAATAGATCTCTCCCTTCTCGAACCGCATATCAACGGGCCGTTTACTCCCGATGCCGCTTATACCATTTCGGAATTCGGAAAGGCTGTTAAAGAGAATAACTATCCACAGAAAATGGAGGTAGGCCTGATCGGTTCATGTACGAATTCATCCTATGAAGATCTTACCCGGGCGGTTTCCATTGTGAAGCAGGCGCGTGACGAGCATGTGCCGGTAAAAGCGCAGTTCCTGATCAATCCCGGTTCGGAACAGATCCGTTACACGGCTGAACGCGACGGCATCCTGGAAGTCTTTGAAGAGGCGGGTGCGACTATTATCGCCAATGCCTGCGGCCCCTGTATCGGGCAGTGGAAACGCGAAGATGATGTAAAAGACCGTCCCAATTCCATCGTCACTTCTTTCAACCGTAATTTCGCGAAGCGGAATGATGGTAATCCCAATACACATGCATTTGTGACATCGCCCGAACTGGTAGCCGCACTGACTATTGCCGGAGATCTCTGCTTCAATCCGTTGACCGATACCCTTCGGAATGAGAGGGGAGAGTGGGTCAAACTGGCCGAACCGACCGGTTTTGAGATGCCTCCCGCAGGCTACGATGTGAAAGATGCAGGATATCTGGCACCATCGCAAGACGGTAGCAGTGTACAGGTATCTATTGATCCCAGTTCCAATCGGTTGCAAAAACTGGATCCCTTCCGTCCATGGAATGGTGAAGACTATATAGGGTTACCCCTGCTTATCAAGGTAAAGGGAAAATGTACTACCGACCATATTTCCATGGCCGGACCGTGGCTTCGTTTCCGTGGACATCTCGACAATATCTCGGATAACATGCTGATTGGAGCGGTAAATACATTCAATAATGAAACCAACTCCGTACTCGATCCAGGTACCATGGGCTACTCGCCCGTGCCGGCATTGGCCCGTAAATTCAAAGCTGATGGAGTCGGTTCGGTAGTCGTGGCTGAAGAAAATTACGGCGAAGGCTCGAGCCGCGAACATGCTGCCATGGAACCACGTCATCTCAACGTGAAGGTGATCCTGGTTAAATCGTTTGCACGTATTCATGAGACCAACCTGAAGAAGCAGGGAATGCTGGCCCTTACTTTCATCAATAAAGACGATTATGACAAGGTGCAGGAGAGGGATAAGATCAGTGTGAAAGGGTTACGGGGCTTTGCTCCCGGTCGCAATCTGACAGTGGAATTGCTGCATGCCGACGGTACCAGGGATACCTTTGAAGTAGGCCATACCTATAATGAACAGCAGATAGAGTGGTTTAAAGCCGGAAGTGCACTCAATGCCATGAATAAGTAAAGCTATGGCATATATAGTCCGTCAAGACGATAAGCTGATCGTTCCCGATCGTCCCGTCATTCCTTTTATCGAGGGTGACGGCATAGGTAAAGAGATTACTGCTCTTGTGCAGATGATTGTAGACAAAGCAGTTGATAAAGCATATGAAGGGAAGAGAAAAATCGAATGGAGAGAGGCGCTGGCCGGAGAAAAAGCATTCAACAAGGTAGGGAACTGGTTGCCTGACGAAACTATAGAGGCTTTCCGTACCTGTCTGGTAGGTATAAAAGGGCCGCTCACCACACCTGTCGGAGAGGGGATACGCTCTCTTAATGTGGCGTTGCGTCAGGAGTTGGATCTCTATGTCTGCCTTCGCCCTGTGCGATGGTTCAAAGGAGTAGCTACTCCCTTGTTACACCCCGAAAAGGTACATGTTACTATTTTCCGTGAGAATACGGAGGATATCTATGCCGGTATCGAGTGGGCTGCCGGTACGCCTGAATTGAAAAAAGTGCTGAAATTCCTGCAGGAAGAGATGGGTGTTGGCAAGATCCGTTTTCCGGAAACCACCTCCCTGGGTGTAAAACCTGTCTCTGTGGAAGGGACAGAACGATTGGTGCGGGCAGCTATCGAGTATGCGCTGAAGCACCGATTACCTTCCGTGACGTTGGTACATAAAGGCAATATTATGAAATTTACCGAAGGAGGGTTCAAAAAATGGGGCTATGCTCTTGCCGAACGGGAGTTTCCCGATCAGACGTTTACAGAACATATTTTCAACAAGATAAAGGCCGAACGTGGTCTTGAAAAAGCTGTGGAAGCATATAACCAGGCTATTGAATCGGGAAAAGTCTTTGTCAAGGATGTAATTGCTGATGCATTTCTTCAGAATACACTTCTCAAACCGGAAGAATATTCGGTGATCGCGACACTTAACCTGAATGGTGATTATATTTCCGATCAGTTGGCGGCCATGGTAGGCGGCATCGGTATTGCTCCGGGCGCCAATATCAATTATCTTACCGGACATGCTATTTTTGAGGCAACACACGGGACCGCACCCGATATTGTGGGAAAAGGGAAGGCAAATCCCTGTTCCATGTTGCTCTCGGCGGTGATGATGTTGGAGTACCTTGGATGGGAAAAAGCCGGTAATCTGATCACTTCCGCTTTGGAACTGCTTTTTGAAAACGGATATGGAACTTCTGATCTGGCGAGGTTTATGGAAAATGGGAAGCCATTGTCAACATCCGATTTTTCACGCAAAGTGATTGAGAATTTATAAAAAAAGTTTACTTCTGTAAACAAAGTCAGGAGAAAGAGTGTTAAAAAGACAGAGGTGCCACTACCTTGTCGCCATTTAAATAAAACCGCATAAGCAAGATAAAAAAACAAAATATATCACTATGAATAATGAACAATTGAGAAAAACATTGTCGGATTCAGTTGCCTTCACAAGCAATATCGACAAGGATCTTTTTACAAAGATGGGGGTGAAGCGAGGCCTTCGTAATGAAGATCATTCGGGCGTGCTTGCCGGACTTACCCGGGTAGGTGATGTAGTGGGTTATGAACGTCAACCTGATGGTACATTGACCCCTGTCCCCGGTAAACTTTTCTACCGGGGAATGGATGTGGAGGAACTGGTGAAAGGGGTACAGCAGGAAAATCGCCTCGGATTTGAAGAAACCACTTTTCTGCTTCTATCAGGACGTCTGCCCAATAGGGAGGAACTGGAAGCTGTGGAACGGTTGATCGCACAGACCATGCCGTTGAATCATACGGCGACGATGAATATTATGTCGCTGAAAGGGGGGAATATCATGAATATTCTGGCCAGAAGTGTACTGGAACTCTATACGTATGACGAGAATCCGGATGATATCTCTCCCGAAAATCTTATGAACCAGTCCATCAACCTGATTGCCAAATTCCCTACCATTATTGCTTATGCTTATCAGGTGTTGCGTCACGATCAGATGGGGCGTTCACTGCATATCAGACACCCGTATGAAGACCGCTCCGTAGCTGAAAACTTTTTGTTTATGATGAAAGGTCGGAATAATTATACAGAACTTGATGTGAAAATCCTCGACCTGGCATTGGTACTGCATGCTGAACACGGCGGAGGAAATAACTCTACCTTCTCGGTGCGTGTTACAAGCTCGACCGAGACCGACACTTATTCAGCGATTGCCGCAGGTATCGGATCATTGAAAGGACCTCTCCACGGAGGTGCCAATATCAAGGTACAGGGTATGCTGGAAGATATGAAGCAGAATGTGAAGGACTGGACAAGCCAGCCGCAGGTAGATGATTATCTGACCAGGATATTGAATAAGGAAGCGTACGATCGTACCGGTCTTATCTATGGTATCGGACATGCTGTCTATACCGTAAGTGATCCGCGTGCCATATTGCTCAAAGAGATGGCGCGTGATTTAGCCAGAGAAAAAGGACGTGAAAAGGAATTCGCCTTTATGGAGTTGATAGAGGAACGGGCCGTGGAAGTATTTCTTGGTTTCAAAAAGAGTACTGCTAAGGCGCGGACTTGTATTAATGTCGACTTCTATTCGGGATTTGTGTATGATGCTATCGGATTGCCGCCGGAAGTATTCACTCCGCTCTTCGCGATGGCGCGTATCGTGGGCTGGTCGGCTCACCGGATCGAGGAGATGAACTTCGCCAGCAAGCGCCTGATCCGTCCGGCATATAAGAATGTGCGTGAGATGCAATCATTTATCCCGATGAAAAAGAGATAAATCTATGCGAAAAATAAAAGTAAATAATCCTGTAGTTGAGCTGGATGGCGACGAAATGACCCGTATTATCTGGTCGTTCATCAAGGAGCAACTGATCTTGCCCTATCTCGATCTTGAAATCAAATATTATGATCTCGGTATTCAACATCGTGATGAGACCGATGACCGGGTGACAGTGGAGGCAGCCGAGGCCATCAAGAAATACAATGTAGGCATCAAATGTGCGACTATAACTCCCGACGAAGCACGAGTGGAGGAGTTCGGACTGAAGGAGATGTGGAAGTCGCCCAACGGTACTATTCGTAATATCGTAGGTGGAACCGTATTTCGTGAACCGATCATCTGTAGCAATATCCCCCGGTATGTGCAGGGATGGACTGAACCTATCATCATCGGACGTCATGCCTTCGGAGACCAGTACCGTGCTACCGATAAGATGATCAAGGGAAAAGGTACGCTTAAACTGACCTTTACCAATGAAGAGGGTGAGACCCAGAGTTGGGAGGTCTATAACTTCAAAGGTGATGGAGTTGCCATGGCGATGTATAATACCGACGAATCGATTTACGGATTTGCACGCTCATCATTCCAGATGGCGCTGACGAAGAAATATCCGCTCTATATGTCCACCAAGAACACTATCCTGAAAGCTTATGACGGCAGGTTTAAGGATATTTTCCAGGAGGTGTATGAGAACGAGTTCAAAGCTGAGTTCGAGAAAACAGGTATCACTTACGAGCACCGGTTGATCGATGATATGGTGGCTTCGGCCATGAAGTGGAGTGGTGGATTTGTCTGGGCTTGTAAGAATTACGATGGTGATGTACAATCGGATACGGTAGCACAGGGCTTTGGTTCGTTGGGAATGATGTCCTCGGTATTGGTGACACCTGATGGTATGACGGTGGAAGCAGAAGCGGCTCATGGTACTGTAACACGACACTATCGCCAGCATCAGCAGGGCAAGGAGACCAGCACCAACCCTATCGCCTCTATCTTTGCATGGACCAGAGGATTGGCACACAGGGGCCGGCTTGATAACAATCAGCCGCTGATCGACTTCTGCGAGAAACTGGAACAGGTATGTATTGAAACTGTGGAAGACGGAGAGATGACCAAAGACCTGGCACTGCTTGTCTACGGAAATGATGCGGCACGTAGTACTTACCTTACTACGCAGGAGTTTCTGCAGGCACTGAAGCGCAATCTGGAGAAAAAGTGGATAGGTGGATAGGTGATTAGGTAAAAAAAGGTTTTGTTTTATAGATTGACAAGATTTGAATTCGTGGTCAGTACAAGAAGTGATGATTTAACAATAAAAAATAAAAACAGGGGCGGCCAAACGGTCGTCCCTGCATGTTGAGATAGTGTGGTGATAGTTATTATTCGTCCTTTTCCTGTGCTTCGTATGCTTTCAGCAGTTTATCCTGCACGTCGGAAGGAACCAACTCATAACTGGCGAATTTCATGGAGAAAGAAGCCCTTCCACCAGAGATTGAACTGAGCGATGTAGAATAGGAACTCATCTCTTTCAAAGGTACTTTGGCTTTCAGTTTTTCAAATCCTTTCTCACTCTCCATACCCATGATCATGGCGCGACGTCCCTGCAGATCGCTCATCACATCACCCATATATTCACCGGGAACGGAAACCGTTACGTCGTACACCGGTTCGAGGATCTTGGGTCCTGCATTCTTGAAGGCTGTACTGAACGCGTTCCGTCCTGCCAACATAAAGGAGATCTCATTGGAGTCTACCGGGTGCATCTTACCGTCGTAGACGATTACCCGTACATCGCGGGCATATGATCCTGTAAGGGGGCCCTGCTCCATACGTCCCATGATACCTTTCAGGATGGCAGGCAGGAAGCGGGAGTCGATAGCGCCACCCACTATACTGTTTACGAATACCAATTTTCCACCCCAATCGAGGTTGATCTCTTGTGTATCGCGATTCTGTACTTTATATTCCTGTCCATTAAAGCGATAGACTTCCGGAACGGACATCCCTTCGGTATAAGGTTCTACGATGAGATGTACTTCCCCGAACTGGCCGGCACCTCCCGATTGCTTTTTGTGGCGGTAGTCGGCACGTGCCGATTTCGTGATGGTTTCACGATATGGAATTTTGGGTTCCAGATATTCGATCTCGATCTTATCGTTGTTCTCCAAACGCCATTTCAATGTCCTGAGGTGAAACTCACCTTGCCCGGAGACGATCATCTGTTTCAACTCCTTGGAGTTTTCTACCAACCAGGTGGGGTCTTCCTCTTTCATACGGGTGAGTGCTTCACTCAACTTTTCGGCGTTCGATTCGTTGATAGCCTTGATAGCCCTGCGATAACGGGGTTCCGGATAACGGATGAAGTCGAATTTATTATCAGCATCCTTGGCGTTGAGCGTATTTCCTGTGCGTACATCTTTTAGTTTCACTGCGGCACCGATACTACCTGCCTGTAACTCTTCCGCTTTATTACGGATCTGTCCGGCAACGGTGAAAAGTTGCACCAGACGTTCTTTTGAGCCGCGGTTGGCATTCACCAGATCGTCACCTTCTTTCACCGAACCCGACATTACCTTGAAGTAAGATACTTCACCGATATGGGGTTCCACAGTTGTTTTAAAGAAGAAAAGGCTTGTGGGTGCCGAAGCATCGGGTTTCACCTCTGTTCCTTCGCTGTTGACCGGTGCGGGTACATCAAACGGGGAGGGAGCTACCATACTCAGAAAGTTCATGATACGGTGTACTGCCATATTCTTTTCGGCTGAAGCACAGAAGAGAGGGAAAAGACTGCGGCTGATCATCCCCTTGTGGATACCTTCCCGCATCTCCTCTTCGGTGAGCGAACCCTGCTCGAAGTATTTTTCCATCAGTCCCTCGTCGTTTTCGGCTGCCGCTTCGAGCAATACCTGGTAATATTCACCCGCTTTCTCCTGTTCTCCGGCGGGAATCTCCAATACGTCGGGAGCAGTTGCACCCGGTTTCCATTTATACAATTTCTGTTTCAGTACGTCCACGATTCCGTCGAAAGAGGTGCCGCTGCCAATAGGATACTGTACCGGTACCACTTTGCTGCCATACTGTTCTCTCAGGCTGGCAAGCGTATTGTCGTAGTCCGCTTTGTCATGATCCATCTGGTTCATCAGGAAAACCAGTGGTTTATTCAACTCGTCCACATAGCGGAGTTGGTTCACGGTACCTACCTCTACACCGTTGGCGGCATCAATCAGCATCAGTGCCATGTCGGCAACATTGAGGGCAGAAACAACACCTCCCACAAAGTCGTCCGAACCCGGACAGTCGATGAAATTCATCAGTTTATCTTTCCACTCATAAGAAAAAACAGTGGAGAAGACGGTATAACCATACTCTTTTTCTACTGGAAAATAATCACATACGGTATTTTTTCCATCTATTGTACCACGTCGTTTTATAAGACCACACTCGAAAAGCATGGCTTCTGCGAGAGTGGTCTTACCTGAGCCTGCATTACCAATGAGGGCAATGTTCCTAACTTCATTTGTTTTGTAAACCTTCATGATTAGAAAATATTTTAATTAATTAGTTTAATGCGTCAATATGTCAATATGCCAGTGTGCTAATACGAGATTCGGAGACGAAAAAACTCGGAGATGAGGAGTTTTTAATCCCAAATCCTACATCTCCAAATCTAAAATCCAAAGTCTTGGTTCTTGACTCTTGGCTCTTGACTCTAATTTTTAATCGTATGAAAAAAGACTTTGCTACGGTGTAAAAACCGGCAAAGTCATGCCATCTCAAATGGCGCTGCAATATATAAAAAACGTACGACAAACAGTAATTTTGCAATTATGTTATATAACATGTTTTGGGGAATATGATGGTGAAAAGTATTGAAAATGGCTAACTGGTGAACCATTGTTTTTCTCAGTTTGTTTATTTTTCATCTGTTTTGGGTTATCAGGCATTAGCCCACGTTAAATATATAAAGAATGAAGGATCATTATTACAATCAACCGGTAAAAGAGGTATTACAACAATTAGAGGTGTCATCCAGTACGGGGCTTTCAGACAATGAAGTGAAAGAGCGTCTTAACCATTATGGCCCTAACCAGCTTGAGTCGCGAAAGCAGAAATCGTTGCTTGCCATGTTTTTCGAGCAGTTCAAGAGCATGATGGTGGTTATCCTGCTTGCGGCTGCCATCCTGTCGGGTGTGGTCGGCGTGATGGAGGGTGAAGGGCTGATAGAATCATTTGTAATCCTTGCCATATTGTTGGTGAATGCTATCATCGGTATGGTACAGGAGAAGAAAGCACAATCATCGCTGGAAGCGCTCAACAGGATGAGTTCACCGCATTCGAAAGTGTTGCGTGGTGGGCAGGTGACTGAAATAACCTCCACTGAAATTGTACCCGGCGACATCGTTATCCTGGATACCGGCGATATTATCCCTGCCGATCTACGCCTGATAGAGGCCGTTAATATGCAGGTACAGGAGGCTGCACTCACCGGTGAGTCGGTTCCCGTAGAAAAGAATCATCATGCATTGGAGGCGAAAGAACTTCCACTGGGTGATCGCGACAATATGGCTTTTTCTACCAGCACCGTGACTTACGGTCGTGGCAAAGGTGTGGTGGTAGGTACCGGTATGCAGACAGAAGTGGGCAAGATAGCCCATATGCTCCAAAATACGCAGCAGACAGAAACACCGATGAATAAACGACTTGGACAGCTTGGTAAAGTGCTGGGTTACGTGGCGTTGGGTATCTGCGTCTTTATATTTATAATAGGGGTATTGTACGGCAACGATTGGCTGGAAATGCTGATGATGGCTGTCAGCCTGGCAGTTGCTGCCATTCCCGAAGGATTACAGATTGTCTCTACCATTGTGCTGGCTATTGGTGTACAGCGTCTGGTGAAGCTGAACGCGATCGTGCGTACCCTGCCTTCGGTGGAAACACTGGGAAGTACCACGGTGATCTGTTCCGATAAAACCGGTACCCTGACCCAGAATAAGATGACGGTCGTGGAAGGTTGGGCTGGCGGTAATCGCATTGACTTCCGTAATCCTCCCCTTCCCGAAGAGCTTGATAGTGATGAAAGGATGTTGCTTCAGTCGTCGTTGCTCTGTACCGATGCCCATCTGAAAAAGTTGCCCGACGGAAAGCATGAAACCGCCGGCGATCCCACTGAGATCGCCATTGTGGATGTAGCGCTCAGCCTGAAAATGGATAAGAACGAACTGGAGAATCGCTTTACCCGTGAGAATGAAGTGCCGTTCGATTCCGAAAGGAAGAGGATGTCTACCATCAACCGGATGGAGGAGGGGCAGCTGCGTGTAAACCTGAAAGGGGGACTGGATGAGGTGTTAAGCATCACTACCCATATCCTTATCCACGGAAAAGTGAGGCCTATCACAGAAGAGGACAAGGAGACCATCAGGGAAGAGAATCACCGGATGGCACAGTCGGCATTGCGTGTGCTTGCCATAGCCTATAAGGATATGGATGCACTGCCTGCGGAAGTGAAAGTGGAAACGGTGGAGAATGGTCTTATCTTTATCGGTTTGCTGGGGATGATCGACCCGGCACGCCCCGAAGCGTTGGAGGCGGTGAAGAAATGCCGGACTGCCGGTATCCGTCCCGTAATGATTACCGGCGACCATAAGGTGACTGCGGTAGCGATTGCCGATGAGATAGGGATCTACCATCAAGGGGATAAGGCTATCACGGGACCTTATCTGGAGGAGATGGACGATGAGGCGCTTTATAATGATGTGGAGTCCTATTCTGTGTATGCACGTGTGGCACCTGAGCATAAGGTGAGGATCGTGAAGGCGTGGCAATCGCACGGTGATATCGTGGCGATGACAGGTGATGGGGTGAATGATGCACCGGCACTCAAACAGGCCGATATTGGTGTCTCTATGGGAATCGTCGGTACCGAGGTAGCCAAGGAGGCATCCGATGTGATCCTGACAGATGATAACTTTGCCACCATCGTCAAGGCGGTGGAAGAAGGACGAAGGATCTACGACAATATACTGAAGGTGATTCAGTTCCTGTTGTCGGCCAATGTGGGTGAGGTATTGCTGATCTTTATCGCCTCCATTGTCAATATCGGTAATCCGTTGACACCTATCCTTATTCTATGGATAAACCTGGTGACGGACAGCCTGCCGGCGCTGGCATTGAGTATGGATCCTGCCAACCGGGACATCATGACCCGGAAGCCGAGGGATCCCAAGAAGGGTTTTTTCACCAGAGGGATGATATGGAGAATCGGTTACCAGGGAGCGACTATCGGTTTGATTTCACTGGCTGCCTATATCATAGGCTTTAAGGATGGAGGACAGCCGTTAGGACAGACCATGGCGTTTGCGGTATTGGGCTTCTCTCAATTGTTACATGTGCGTAATTTGCATTCCAATATCGACTCCTCGTTTCGTACCAGCCTGTTCAGCAATATGGCATTGCTGGGAGCGATCTTTGCATCGGCGCTCCTGTTGGTGGTCGTGCTGTTAATCCCCGGACTGATGGATATCTTTGGCGTGACGGCGATGGATAGTACCCATTGGATGTATGTGGGAATCCTCTCGCTTGTACCTATCGTGGTGGTGGAACTGGTGAAACTAATGAAACTCAACCATAGCAAGGATGATTATTAGTTGATGTGGCTACATGGATAAGTGCCTAGATGCCAGAGTGTATTATCCGTAGATTTCTTTGATGGCTTCCGCGATGAGGGGAACACCCTGACGGATGGTTTCTACATCGGTGTTGCAAAAAGAAACTCGCATATAGTTGTTTTGGATGGCATCGGGATCGAAAGTCTTTCCGGAGACGAACACTACTCCTTTCTCGATCGATTTTCTCAGGATGGCGGTTGCATCGGTCCCTTCCGGTAGTCGCAGCCAGGTATAAAAACCTCCACGTGGCTTTTCGAAAGTCACGTAAGAGGGTAAAGATGCTTCCAGTGCTTCTATCATGGCCAATCCCCGCTTTTTATATTCCAGCCGCACACTGGCCGTGTAGTTATACACATCTCCCCGCCGGATAAACTTGTCGGCGATCACTTGCGATATGCTGGGTGAGCAGGCATCGATCGATTGTTTGATCAGTTCGCATTTCCGGTAGATTTCCTCCGGCACCAGCATCCATCCCAGTCTCAATCCGGGACCCAGTATCTTGGAGAATGATCCGGTATAGCATACATCGATCCCCTCAGGATCCATCGCTTTGATCAACTGCATTTCGGGCAGGTCTTCCTCATAGAAATAGAGGTCGCTGTAGACATCATCTTCGATGATGGGGATATCTCTGTCTTTTAGCAGGTCTATGATCTGCTCTTTTATCTTTCGGGAGTAGATAATTCCTGCAGGGTTATGGAAGTTGGGCGTATAATAGAGGAATTTGGGAGTGGGTAGGGTAGAATCGAGCCGCTTTTTGAGTTGTCCGATATCCATTCCGTCCTCTTTCAGTGGAACGGTGATCAGATTCGCATCGTAGGCACGGAATGCCGAGAGGGCTCCGATAAAGCTGGGTGTTTCCACCAGTATCGGATCGCCCGGATCAATGAATGCCTTCGCAAGGATATGGATGGCCTGCAATGCTCCCGTAGTGATGATCAGCCGGTTACTTTTTGCCGGCAACCCTTTCTTTTCCAGATAAGCGGACAGTGATTCTAACAACGAGGGTAATCCCGTTGTCGGGCCGTATTGCATTGCTACCTGTTTTTCCTTTTCAGTGAGGGATTGATAGATAGTGTCGATTATTTCGAGTGGGAACAGTTCATTTCCCGGCATACCGCCGGCGAAAGAGATGATATCGGGAGCCGTAGCGAGGCTCATTAAGTCGCGGATCTCCGAAGAACGGAGATTGGCTACACTGGTTGCGAATCGGGACATGTCTCTAATGTGCTAATGTGAATAATATGCCAATGTGGTAATAAAAGACTGGGGAGACTGGGAGACGAGGAGTATCCCAAATCCTATATCTAATATCCCAAGTCTTGGTTCCAACAATCTTGGTTCCAGCAGTCTTGGCTCCAATAGTCTTGTTTCTAATAGTCTTGGTTCCAACAGTCTTGGCTCTAATGGTCTTATTTTTGAATCAAAGCTGATAAATATCCGACTGGGACAATAGTTTCATTCCTTTTTTTTCCAGAATCTCTGTCACTGCGGATATATCCGAGGTACGGATTACTGCCAATGCAACATCCCGGTTTGAGAAAGCATACATATAATCCACGTTGATATTTTCTTCGGTCAGTATTTTCAGTATCTGGTAGAGTGCTCCCGGCTCGTCAGGCATATTCACGCAGGCTACATCGGTCAGCCCAATCGAGAATCCAGCTTTCTCCAGTACCTCTTTTGCCAGTCCGGGCCTTCCCACCACCATCCGTACAATGCCGTAGTCGGTCGTTTCAGCCAGATTCAACGCGATGATGTTCACATCATTTTCAGCCAGAATACGGGTGAGACTGGTAAGACGTCCCGACCGGTCTTCCAAAAAAACGGATAATTGTTGTATATGCATCCTGTTGATTGTTTTATGATTTCTGTTTATCTTTCCTTGTTTATCGTGCAAAGTGCACTTTTTGCATAGTACCTTATTTCCTGTAGTCGATGATTCGTTTTGCTTTTCCTTCGGAACGTTCTATGCTGTGAGGTTCCACTAATCTGATGATGGCGCTGACTCCCAGCAAGCTTTTGATGTTATGGTCGATCCGTTTTCTGATCCCTTCCAGCTCACGGATACTGTCCGACCAGTTCTTCTCATCGATCTCCACAAGTACTTCTAGCGTATCGAGGTTGCTCTCCCGGCGGACGATCAACTGGTAATGCGGCGAGGTCTCTGACATCTCCATCAGTACCGATTCCACTTGTGACGGGAAGACGTTTACACCCCGGATAATCAGCATGTCGTCGCTCCGGCCGAGGCATTTCTCCATGCGTACCAACGTGCGTCCACAAGCGCATTTCTCCCGGTGGAGGCGGGTGAGGTCACGAGTCCTGTAGCGCAGCAGCGGCATTGCTTCCTTACTTATAGTGGTGAATACCAGTTCACCCATCTCGCCATCCGGCAATACCTTCAGGGTTTCGGGATGGATGATTTCGGGGATGAAATGATCTTCGAAGATATGGCTCCCGCATTGGCATTCGCACTCCATCGAGACACCCGGACCGATTACCTCGCTCAGGCCGTAGATATCGTATGCTTTTATATTAAGCAATTTTTCTATCTCCTTGCGCATCTCGTTGGTCCACGGTTCCGCGCCGAAGACGCCAGTCCTCAGTTTGATATCATCGGGAGAGATATCCTCTTTCAGGATGCTCTCGCCCAGATGTGCCGCGTAGGAGGGCGTACAGGCCAGAACTGTCGCGTTGAAGTCGGTCATGAATTGCAACTGTTTTCTGGTGTTGCCGCTTGAGATGGGGATGACGGTCGCTCCCACTTTCTCTGCACCGTAATGTAATCCCAACCCGCCTGTAAAGGGGCCGTAGCCGTAGGCAACCTGGATGGTATCTCCGCTATGTATGCCTGCCATGGTGAGGCTTCGCGCTACCACCTCCGACCAGATATCGATATCCTTTTGTGTATAGCCTACCACTGTCGGTTTACCGGTAGTACCACTCGATGCGTGTATTCGTACCACATCACTCTGGGGTACCGTAAAGAGCCCGAACGGATAATTTTCCCTCAGGTCTTCTTTGGTGGTAAAGGGAAGGTCGTTGAGTTGATCCACACTGCGTATATCTCCCGGCTCAATGCCTTTCTCTTTCAGCCGATTCCTGTAAAATGGTACGTGGTCGTACATTCGTTGTATCATACCGGAGAGTTGCTTGCTTTGTAGTTGGTGCATCTGCTCCCTCTCCGCGCACTCCCTTTCGGGATTCCAAATCATTTTATTCTGTTGCATATTTTCAAGGGTGTTCTCATTTTTACCGGACGGGTCTCGTTCCGGATCATTTTATTTTGTTGTGTAAGGACTATTTTCACAGCCTCGCTCCGGATTCTGTTCTGTTGCCTGTTCCTTTCCGAGCCTGAAGGCTTTTATATTCATATTGACCATCTCTTCTCCTTTCCTTCCGAAGAACAGGGAGATTGCTTTTTCGAGTTCTTCCTCCTCTATCCCTATGTAAGGTGAGGCGGCTCCCAGCATTACCACGTTGAAAGTTTTCGGGCTGCCTGCTTTTCTGGCGAGTGTTCCGGCTTCTACCGGCACATGCGTAGCTGATTCCTCGATGGTAGCCATTAACTTCTCCTCATCCGGGTATTGGGGGATATTGATATAGGGTTCGGTGGCGGTAACGATCACTCCTTCTGGTGACAGGAAAGGCAGGTAACGAAGCGACTCCATCGGTTCTATCGACAGAATCAGGTCTGCTTTACCGAGTGGAATCAGATCCGAAAATATCTCTTCGGACGAGATCCGCAGGTGCGATTCCACCGCCCCACCGCGTTGACTCATACCGTGTACTTCAGCCTGCTTCACGTGCAGACCCAGATTTATTGCCGCCAGGTCGATAATCGATGCGATGGCAAGTATTCCCTGGCCACCCACACCTGCTATGATGATGTTTTTGTTCATTTTTTTTAATTTAGAGCCAAGCCAAGCATTCCCGAACGTTTTTCTCCGTTCAAAAAATGCATTGAAACATTTTGTTTCTTAAGAGATTTTATTAATTGACAATGATTTCAGACTTCTTTTTCATTACTCACATTGGCATATTGGCACATTGGCATATTGGCACATTATTTCCTTGCTGTTTGCACGCATTCCCGCTGGGCGATAATCACGGAAACGCCCTGATAGTCGATTTCTTCTTTCAATATCCTGCAGTTCTCCCCGAGATTTTTTTTGAGTGGTACGATCGACCGGATATGTGCTTCTTCCACGCCGATTCCCCTACATATATTGTGAAAGCGGCCTGTTCCGGCGGAATTTTGTCCCCCTGTCATCGCGGTAGTGCCATTGTCGGATATGATGACGGTCATGGGCGACCTGTCGTTCACCGCATCGAGTAATCCTGTTATTCCCGAATGGGTGAAGGTGGAATCCCCGATTACACATAGGGCGGGACGCATTCCCGCATCGGCTGCTCCTTTTGCCATGGTGATAGCAGCTCCCATATCCACGCAGGTGCTGATAGCACTGTAGGGCGGTAATGCGCCGAGGGTATAGCATCCGATATCACCGAATACATGGTGTTCCGGGTATTCTTCCATTGCCTTGTTGATGGCGTCAAACAGGTCCCTGTGGCTGCACCCTTTGCATAACATGGGTGGGCGGCCTGCCACAATACCGGGTATGGTGCGTATCTCTCCTGTATCTACTCCCAGCGCTTTGGCCAGGAGGTTGGGTGAGAGTTCACCTGCCCGGGGCAGTGCACCGTCTAGTCGTCCCCGGAATTTGCTATTCCCGAAGTATCCTTTCAGCAGCTCTTCATAGACGGGATATCCCTCTTCTGCAATCAGTATGTCGGAATATTTTTTGGCAAACTGTGAAATCAGTTTTTCCGGAAGCGGGTATTGGGATATTTTGAGTACCGCTACCGACAGGTTATGTGTCCTGATCACTTCCATTGCGTAGTTGTAGGCGATGCCGAAAGCGATGACAGCCGTTCTGCTTTCTCCTTCGGTTACCCGGTTAAAACCCGAGGTTTCCGAGGTGTCGGCCAACTCCTGTTGTTTTTCGAGTAGCCGTTGGTAATTTCTCCGGGCGTTGGTGGGCAGGAGAATCCATTTCCCCTTGTCGCCGGAAGGATGCAACTCGTTCTGCTCCCGCGGCTCCCTGCGCAGGACTGCCGCACGTGAGTGGGAGAGGCGTGTAGGGATACGCAGCATTACCGGAAGCTCGGTTTTTTCCGACAGGTCGAACCCCCAACGTACCATATCGTAGGCTTCCTGCTGGTTGGACGGTTCTAATAACGGTATCATCGCGAATTTGGCATAGACCCGGCTATCCTGTTCGTTTTGTGATGAGTGCATCGAAGGGTCGTCTGCTACCGCAATGACCAATCCTCCGTGTATACCTGTGACGGCAGAATTCATGAATGCATCGGCTGCCACGTTCAATCCCACATGTTTCATGCAGGTAAGGCTCCGTTTCCCGGCATACGACATTCCCAATGCTGCTTCGAAAGCCGTTTTCTCATTCGTCGCCCAGGTCGATCGTACCGATACCCCGTTGACCGGTTGTGACCGTTGTATGAATTCCGTAATTTCAGTGGAAGGAGTGCCCGGGTAAGCGTACACGCCCGATATTCCGGCGTCGAGCGCTGCCTGTGCGATGGCTTCAGCTCCTAATAGTAATTGTTTTTGCATATCTTTCCGTTTGGTTCCTGTAGATTACAAATTATACAGGAATCCCGCTCAATAGTGTGTTTCTATTATAAAAATAAAGATTTAGGTTACAAATATAGTGAAAGCCGAGAAAAAAACCAAGCTTGGTTGAACTATTCTGTCAAGTGAGAGCAGAACGAGTTTACTCGTTTTGCCGAACGCAAGAGTAATCTGACTCGTTGAATTTTTCCGGGAGCATCCTATATTATGGAAATATAGGGTTTGTATGTACGAAGCTCAGAACTGAAACAATAACGTTACTAAAGTTTTACAAACAATTTCCAATATTGGGGTGATAACAAAAAAGCGAACCTTTTCGGGCTCGCTTTTACATATATATATTGTCTGTGTCTGTTTCTTACTCTGCGCTTTGGTTGCTGCCTCTGTCGGGACGTTCAGGCCTTTCAGGGCGTGGGAGCAATACTTTGCGGGAAAGTTTGAACTTACCGGTTCTTGGGTCGATATCCATTAGTTTCACCTGGATCTTATCGCCTTCCTTAATGCCGGCATCTTCTACTGTTTCTAGCCGTCTCCATTCGATTTCGGAAATGTGGAGGAGTCCGTCTTTTCCGGGGAGGAATTCACAGAACACACCGTAAGGCATTACCGAACGGACGGTGGCTTCGTACACTTCGCCGATTTCGGGGATAGCCACGATACCTTTGATCTTCGCCATGGCAGCATCGATAGAGGCTTTGTTGTTGGCTGATATCTCCACGCGGCCCTTGTTGTCGATCTCTTCGATGGTGATGACGGTGCCGGTTTCTTCCTGCATTCCTTGGATGATCTTTCCACCCGGGCCGATTACGGCACCGATGAAATCTTTCGGGATCTCGATCACCTCGATACGCGGAGCATGTGGTTTCAGGTCGGCACGCGGCTCGGAGATGGTCTCCATCATTTTTCCCATGATGTGTTCACGGCCTGCCTTGGCTTGTGCCAATGCCTGTTCGAGGATCTCGTAAGAGAGTCCGTCTACTTTGATATCCATCTGAGTGGCGGTGATACCGTCTCTGGTTCCGCACACTTTAAAGTCCATATCACCGAGGTGGTCTTCGTCTCCCAGGATGTCGGAGAGAACGGCAAAATTCTGTCCTTTATTTTCAGAAATCAATCCCATGGCGATGCCGCTCACCGGTTTCCTGAGGGCTACCCCGGCATCCATCATCGCCAGTGTGCCGGCGCAGACAGTTGCCATGGAAGATGAACCGTTCGACTCAAGGATATCCGACACCACGCGTACCACATAGGGATATCCTTGCGGAATCATCCGTTTGAGGGCGCGATGTGCCAGGTTGCCGTGTCCTATTTCGCGGCGACCTGTGCTGCGTTGCGGACGGGCTTCTCCTGTAGAGAAAGGCGGGAAGTTGTAGTGCAACAAGAATCGGTCGGTACCATGCACGAGCACATCGTCAATGATCTTCTCGTCTAGTTTGGTACCCAAAGTGACGGTCGACAACGACTGGGTTTCACCACGGGTGAAGAGAGCCGAACCATGTGGTCCCGGGACAAAATCCACCTCGCTCCAGATGGGGCGGATCTCTGTGGTGGCACGGCCATCGAGCCGTTTGCCTTCATCAAGGATACAGCGGCGCATCGCTTCTTTCTCTACATCGTGGTAGTAACGTCCTGCAAGCGCTTTTTTCTCTTCTCTTTCTTCTTCGGGGAGCGACTCCATGAACTCTGCCAGGATCGCTTCGAAAGCTTCTATACGTTCATGTTTGTTGGGATTCTGTGAAGAGGCTACTGCATAAGCCTTTTGATAGCATGTGTCCCATACCTGCTTGCGGAGTTCTTCGTCATTCTCCTCATGGCAGTAGGTACGCTTTACCGTTTTGCCCACCATTTCAGTCAGTTCTATCTGGGCCTGACAATGTCTTTTGATCTCTTCATGGGCGAATTTGATGGCATCGAGCATTTCTACTTCTGATACTTCATTCATCTCACCTTCCACCATCATGATATTGTCGATAGTAGCGCCTACCATGATATCGATATCGGCTTGTTGTAATTGTTTGAAAGTAGGATTGAGTACTAACTGTCCGTCAATACGTGCTACACGTACTTCCGAGATAGGTCCGTTGAAAGGTATGTCTGAAACAGCCAACGCTGCGGAGGCAGCCAGTCCGGCTAAAGCATCGGGCATATCTTCACCGTTAGAGGAGTAAAGAATCACATTTACAAAAACATCGGCATGGTAGTCATCCGGAAAAAGGGGGCGGAGTGTTCGGTCGATTAATCGGCTGGTCAGTATCTCTGAATCGGAAGGTCTTCCTTCACGTTTCATAAAACCACCCGGGAAACGTCCGGAGGAGGCAAACTTTTCTCTGTACTCAACCTGTAACGGCATAAAATCGGTTCCGGGGGTTGCATCTTTGGCGGCGCAAACGGTAGCCAGTAGCATGGTGTCTCCCATACGGAGGGTAACAGCACCATCGGCCTGTTTTGCCAGTTTCCCCGTCTCCAGCGTAATCGTGCGTCCGTCTGACAGCTCGATTTGCTTAACAATTGGATTCGTCATAAATGATAAGTTATTATTCTCTTTGTATAAAATCTCCCAAAGATACATAAAGTTTTGGTTTCTTGGCGCATTCGTGGTTATAAATCTTCTTCTAATTCAGTTTCTACAATTTTTTTGACACACCGAATATATATTATATAGTATACTATAATTTCTTGCGTCTGGTTTATAAAAAATACAGGAATGCGTTTTACAAAAAGGCATTCCTGTTTCCCGGAAAAAGAATATAAATTTATTACTTGTTTATATAAACGATGAGTGAGTTATTGTAAAAATGATTATTCTTTTCCGTGACTACTTTTTTATTTCTTGGCTACCTCCACGCGGCGGGCTTTTATGGTAAGTGCTTCCTGTCCGGAAGTTTTGGAATCTTTACCGGCACCGGAAGTAGAAATCCTTGCTGCATTTATACCCTCTCCCACGAGATATTTCTTGACTGCTTCTGCTCTCCTGAGCGAAAGTCCGTCGTTATAGGCGTTAGATCCTTTGTGGTCGGTATAACCGGTGATGATCACATCGGCGTTGCTGAATTCTTTCAGTACTGTCACGATGGTCTTCAGTTCTTCGGCATATTTTTGGGTATCCAGCTTGTCACTGTCGAAATCAAAGTGTACTGCCGGTAGTGTGGGAAATTCTTTCGCCACGGGAGCCGGAGCAGGAGCCGGAGTTGGTTTCGGAGCCGGTGCGGGAGCCGGAGTTGGAGCGGGAGCGGGAGCCGGTTTTGGGTCATGATAGACCGGTTCGGTTCTCTTGTAGGTTTTACCTAAGTTGATCTTGATACCTGCCAGCGCGTTGAATTGCCAGTCGGGGTTTTCGGCTTTTTTCGAATTGAAATGGTCGTCAAGTGCCGAGGCGTTACATTCCAAAGCAAGGGCTACTGCGTCGCTCAGGCGGAAATTCAATCCTAACCCAACGCGTCCACCTATGAAGCCGCGGCTTTCTTTCCACAGGTATTCCAATTTGTAGTTGCCCAATTTCGATTCGAGGGCAGTTGCACCATCATTCTCAAATCCGTAGGCATAGGCTCCTCCTGCAAAGAGGTAGGGGCTTACTGTCCGTTGCGGGTTAAATCCGCCAAATGCTGATGCCAGGTCAAATACCAGGTCGAGGTTTCCTTGTACGAACTTGAAGTCGTATACTTGTGCGGGAGCTACCCAACCGCCTTTTCCTTGCCAGCCGCTTGCACCCAGCCTCACCCCGAACAGAGGGCTGAAGTTATATCCCAGGTTCAGTGCTGCTGCAGGCGATATCAGGTCCATAAATTTGGCTTCTCCCAGTGTATGGGCCGCACCTCCTTGCAATTGCAGGTAGGCATGCGGTTTAAATACTGTTTTGGTCTCTTCCCCGGTTTCTCCTTGCTGTGCCGAAGCCAATGCGGGGACAAGTATGAATGCGAAAAAATAAATGAAAAACTTTTTCATAGGTTTGTTAATAAATTGGTTATGTATTCCATCAGGACCGTACGTTTATGCATAGTAAAATCCTATGTTTGACAGGTCTGCTTCACATTGGATTTGAAAAAAAGCAGGAGGAAACTGCTTTGTCCCCTCCTGCCTATTATGAAAACTAAACTTATTCAGGTTTAACCGTGATTGCATCAGCGGCTCTGGTTATTTCAGCAAAGGAAGCTATAAACTTAACCTGTGCATCAGCAACCTTCTGTTCTGATTGTAATCTGGTACCGGCATTCTGCCATTCCAATACACTGGATTTGTTTTCAGCGTCGCCACCCACTTTAGAGATGGTAGTGTAAACCTGTCCAGGTGTTAATGTATAGAATAAACCGAATGTAGGAGCAGTGATATCCACATAATCACTAGCCTTTACAGTGTTGGCACCATCGGCTGTTTCAGCAACACCCTTCGTTACAATTCTCTTTCCATTGAAAAGAACAATGTAATTTTCTTTGATGTCCTGAGTATCTTTCTGACCATTCACCTTGTCGATCAATTGGAAGTCAGTTGGAGTTGCCAATATGATTTCGAACGGATTCACGAAGTGTACTTTGAAATCAAATACATCTGATTCGTTATTCGGATAACCTGTTACAAACTGCATATCGTATACTCTTTCTGCAGTAGTCAACTTCGTTGTCAAATCCATCAACTGTCCAGCAGTCTTGTTGGCATTGGTTCCAAGAGCACCGTCAATTGTAGAGGCAGTGGCCGGAGTCAATTGTGCACCTGTTTGAGCCGGAGTTGTAGCTTTGAACTGGAAGGTATGGGTAGCTCCGTCGATCTTACCATTGGTTGCAGCTGCAAATACATTTCTGTAAGCTGTAGATCCGTGTGCAAATGCTTCACCCAGGTAGAGCTGCATCAAATAACCGCTACCGGTATTCATACCCTTAGTCATTACATCGGTTGCAGATCCGTTGTAGCGGTATCCTGCCAGAATTGTCTTGTCAAGAGTCGGCTTCTGGATATTGTATTTGAATACAAGGTTCAATACCGGACGTGATGAACTGGTCGGAGTAAATGTATAGGTTACAGTTGTCTGACCAAACTTGGCAAGCGGAGTAATTTGATATTTCACCGCATAAGAGTCTACATCGGGAGCATTAGGAGAAGTAACGATACCTCCCATGCCATGGTCTGCAGGATTAGCAGGAACAACAGTCATAGTTGCTGCATTGTAGATCGTAGTGAATTCGTTGTGAGACAAACCAAGTTCTGTATAGATCTGGTTCATTTTCTGCCAGCCAATGATGATGTCTGTTTTGTTATCAACGATTGCAGTTTGACCTTTAAACAGATTAGCATAAGGTATTGTACCGGCATCGAATGTATAAGTCTTAGGTGTTACTGGCACCGGAGTACTTCTTACGACTTTGAATTTGATATAACCTGTTGCCAGGACAGCGTCGTTAAGGGTACTTTTTAAAGTGACTTTAATCAACGGAGTTCTGTCGATAGCTGCAGTTCCCTGTAATACAGATAATTTGGTTCCATCCAGTTTTACAAAATAATTCTGATCGGTAATACCGTCGAGACCGTCAAAATTGACATTGGTAGAAAACTCGAATTTATAATCGCTGAAACCATATGCTTCAAATAACTTCTTGGTACTTCCTGCAGCAGCCGGAGTAGCTGTTGCCCATACATAATCCAACAGGTCTACATCTTTAGCTGTGTAAAGAAGATCTTCGTGGTCGTTGGTAGCACCAATGGCGGGAGCAGATGTCCTGTAATCAACGAACGGAGTTTTCTTTGAATCGGAGATCGTTGCAAGATATTCTACCGTGTTTACTTTTACGTAGTCAGAGGTAACTACAGCACCATCTTTGTTGGTTCCTTGTAAAGCTATCACCCTTTCTTGTCCGGCAGCTGGTTCAGCCCATTTCTTTACCTGGAAAGTGAATTCACCCCAACCGAATTTTTCGGTTACGGCAGGAACTTCAAAAATACCTGTTTCGTCTTTATCGGGAGCGGCACGGAATTTCACAGAGTTGCCAATATAGTCCCACGTAGTTTCTGAAATATCCGCAGAAGAGGGGTTGAATCTGAAATTCAATTTCAGGTTAGTCTGGAATGTAGACTTTACTGTAGCAATACCGAGAGTACCATTGATATAACCCATATCGGTTACGCCCAAACCT
This sequence comes from Proteiniphilum sp., assembly GCF_034927365.1. Classification (GTDB taxonomy): domain Bacteria; phylum Bacteroidota; class Bacteroidia; order Bacteroidales; family Dysgonomonadaceae; genus Proteiniphilum. The sequence continues at coordinate 40,013 of NZ_JAYFQD010000013.1, forward strand.
TTTTCCATTTCATCCGGTGCGAACAATAAACCAGCAAGAGCAGTTTTACCCAAAGTGATACCTTCCGGACCGACACCATCTATATTGTAAAGGGTCACAACGCCGGTTGCAGGATTATAAACTGCAGTAATATTACCTTCCGGTAACCATTTCTGAGTGGTAGCTTCGTCTTTGCCTTCAGCATCTACTTTGTGCCATGTACCATCTGAATGTGGATAGTAGTATACACCGTCTTGACCGGCAGGACCTTGAGGACCAGCGGGGCCAGCAGGACCGGTAGGACCTGCGGGACCGGCAGGACCTTCAGCTCCTTTCCATGATTTGTCGGTTTTCACACCGTCGATGTACCAGAAACCATCAGCGTTAGCGGTGATTACTGATCCAGGAGTGCCATTAGTGCCATTAGTGCCGTTGGTGCCGTTGGTTAGGTCATAAGTACCCTTGTCGGTGGTAATTTTTACCCCTGTAGAGGTTTGTTCAACTTTGGTGATAACGGCTCCAGCTTCAACTTTGGTCTTAAGATCGTTCAAAGTTGTACTGATGCTGGCAATCTTATCTTCTAGATTGCTGATGTCATCATCATAGTCCTTACAAGACGTAACTGTGACGAATGCCGCAATTACCGCGAAGACTAACAATTTAAATAAATAATTTTTTTTCATACAATAAAAATTTAATAATAAAAAATGGATTAAAATATTACACAATTGGTGTTCTTTTTATTTTATAAATTTAAAATAGTCAGAGATATTGCCTCTTTCTCCTGAGACCCTCCAATCATATCATCCTTTCCGGTATGGCTTACAATAGGACTATTTGCCGGGGTTATTCCACCTCTTCGAATTGGATATGTTGTAAAGTCTTTTTTAACTCGGGAGAAGGAGTAAAAACTACCTTCATATTCTTTATATTTTCGGGTGTGAATTCTTCCGGGTTTTCAACGCCTTCACTTGATAGTGAGAGTCGCAGTGTGCCGAAATTATTCAGATTTACACTGTACCCCTCTATTAAATAGCGGGGAATTTCATCGACCATATTTTCGATTACATTAATTACAGCTCCCCGAGCCAGAAACGACTTGCCTGCAATGCCCTTGCTCAATTGGTAATTATTGATAGTACCTGCTTTCACAGGGCTTGCATACCACTTCCGTTCTGTGTCGGGTTCGAGCGGATTAGCTTTTTGAATTAGTTTATACTTCATAGACCTCTATTTTAATTGTTTTCTGAATATGATCGCATACCGGATAATAAGACTTGTTAATGATGTTTCTCTCTAAAAGGTTGAATATGACTCTATTTTGTTGTTTGTTTCATTGTTTGTTACGCTTTGAGCAATTTTTTTGTCCGTTCCTTGAAATTCTTCTGACCGTTTAGCGTTTTTTTTTTGTTTTCTCGTTTTTATTGGTTCCGAACGTTTGAAAATATTTGGACGTCCTTTGAACCGCTATATATTTTCGATGACAAACTTACGCTTTTCGCTAAACTCGGGTTAGGACTTTTGCTGTTAAATATAGGATAAAATAGGCTTTAACATTCATATGTATTAGTATACTTTGCGCAGATTAAAAATATAAAATATTGATATATAAATTAATATGTGTGCTAATATACATTTGAAAAGATTTTATTTTTCCCCGTTAAAAAGTATCCTTTTTATTCGTTTTAATAACAAATTATTTCCGGTTCGACAGTACTGAATTTTGAGGTGAACGTTTGAATTGAGTGGGGGTGATTCCGGTGTATTTTTTAAATACCCTGGAAAAATAATTCACATCATAAATGCCACATTCAACGGCTACCTCTCCAATGGTCTTGTTTTGCGTGTTAAGTATTTTTTTCGCATGGGAGAGCTTTACCTGCAGGATATATGCACTGGAAGAATGTCCGGTAATGACATTCAGTTTCTTATTCAGTTGAGATACACTGATTGCCAGCTCCTGGGCCAGTTTTCCGGAAGCAAAGTCGGGATTTTTCATTTCACGATGAATGATATCAGTGACATGCCGAAGGAAATCGATATTGATGTTTTTATTGTTTCCCGGTTCCGCTATTTCATCTTTTAACACTGCCCTGCAGTATTTCTCTTTCAATAGCTGGCGGGTTTCCAGTAAATTCTCCACACGCAGTTGCAGTTCTTCCGGATAAAAGGGTTTACGGATATAACAATCGGCTCCGCTTTTCAATCCTTCAAGCAAATCCGATTCCCTGTCCTTTGCCGAAATAATGATTACCGGAATATGGTTGAGTAGCGATGAAGCCTTTATCTCCCTGCATAGTTCAATCCCGCTCTTTTTCGGCATGACCGCATCCGTGATCACAATATCGGGGATATGTTTATTGGCTATATCCCATGCTTTCTCACCATTGCCGGCATGTATAATATTGTATTGCTCCAGGGGGAATAGGGAGCGGATGTAGAGGGCGATGTCCTTATTGTCTTCTGCCAGCAGGATGGTCGTACGCGGATCTTCTTCGTTCGGTTCGAAAGAGATAAGTCCATTGACTTTCTCCCCGGCCGCGATAGCCGTTACGGGTGACATGCCGTTTTTCTCGGATGTCCATCGGGGGTAGGGCTGCTTTTCATTTCTCCGCAGAGGCAGTTCGATAGTGAACATAGTTCCTTTTCCTACCTCACTCTTCACCTCGATAGTACCCTCAAGGGCTTCTGTCAACTGCTTGACAAGCACAAGGCCTATCCCGTTGCCGCCAGTTGTCGTTCCGTTTTGCGGGTATTTATAGAATAGATCGAAGATATAGGGCAGTCTCTCCTTCTCGATCCCTCTGCCTTGATCAATCACTTTGATCACCATCTTTTTCCGGTCTCTCCTGTCCATCTCCAGAATCAGGTTAATACGCGATCCCTCGTCACTGTATTTGACTGCATTGTAAAGGAGATTATAGAGTATCTTGTTGAGCCAGTCGGGAACGAAGTCGGTTTCGATCTCGGGTTCGTTACTGAAAAAGAATAATTCTATATCTTTTTGTTTTGCATATACCTGGAAGGTTTCTGATACCATTTGTACAAAAGTGATTATATTGCCGGTTTTCCATTCCACCTCCTTGTCGGATGTTTGTAGATTAGCTATGTCGAGCAGTTGGGAGACCAGTTGGGAGAGGTTTTTGCCCTGCCGCTCGATGGCATTGAGATAGATGGATAGGTTGCCATTTGACAGGTGCTTCTGATCCGAGAGTTGCTTGCTCAATCCCACTATTACGGTGAGAGGAGTACGTATTTCATGCGTGATCCTGGCAAAGGTATCGCTGAGGAATTGTTCTTCCTGCTGCAATATACGGTTGTTCTTCTTCCTTTCAATAATAGCAAACAAAAATACCAGTAGAGCCAGTACCAATAATGCAACTCCTGTATATATACCTACTTTTCCGGTATAAAGATGGGATAATTGCATATTCAATATGGGCAGATAAAAAACTCCGGTAATTTCTCCGAACGAAAAAAAGTTCTCCGGCAATTCTCTGAATAGATGAAGGCAAAATAAGTTCATGCTAATGTAAATTAGGTTGCTATTCCTTTACCCTTGATGTAAGGAATAGGAATTCATACGATCTTTAGATTCTTGTTTTTTTACCTCTATTATTATAATGCAAGATAGCACTTTTTTGTCCTTATGTACTAATATTATTCCTTGTGAGATTTTTTTGGAAGATGGCTGACAGGTTAGAGTCTCTTTTTTTATTTATTTTTAACTTTGTTTGCTCATTGTCATTTGATCTTCGCCTATTTGTTATAGCACCGGGAGACAGATATTTTCAGGATACCAATCTTGATATTACCTGTAGCAAAGGTAAAAATCCAATTCGCATTACTCTTCCCAAAACTTAAAAAGGTGTCTCATGGTTTTGGGAATTATGCTATTTTTTTGAAAAATATTAAGAAAAGGTATGTTTATTCACTTTGTTGCGGGTGCTGGAGTTCACGCCGGTACTCCATTGGAGTCATTCCCGTAACGGCGACGAATTGCCGGTAAAAAGTGCTACTGCTGGGAATACCGATTTTCTCACCGACCTCGATGAGCGGTATATTAGAATCTTGAAGGATCAGTTTCTGCGCTTCGCTTATTCGTACTGAATTCACCCATGAACGAAAATTCTGGCCATATTCGGTATTGATGAAACGCGATAAATAGGCCGGATTGGTATTCAATTCGCCCGATAATGATTTCAGGGAAAGGGCCGGGTCGGTGAATTTCTTCTTTTCGATCCACTTGCTCAGGGAGGTCCGAAGTTGTACCGAGATCTCATGATTGTTGGAAGGCTGGTTTTCCGCTTCCGATATTATCGGAGCGATATGATGGAAAAGAGTGACGTAGTTAATAAATTTTAGTGCGAAGTAGACATAAAAAGTAGTATAAGTAATCATGAAAGCAGTAAAAACCTGTTTATTCACGAAAAGGGATGCTACCGAGAGGATACCCACACAGGCAGCCATGTAAAATGCTTTTCCTACCCATCTCAGACGCCTGTATTCGTCACCTGAGAAATAATTGTCAAGTCGTTGGCGATAATGGGAGTACTCTTTCACAAAAATCATTATATAATAAACAAGTTGCAGGCAATATAGGGCCAGCATAACGCCAAAAAACGGGTAGAGGTATGGTTCGACAGTCGTAAAAAAGAGTATGACAAGTATGGCGGAAAAGAATAACATTGGAATGATGTTCATTCGTATCCACCGTTTAGTTATATATCTTGGATTGATCAGGGTAACGGCCGATAAAGTGAACAACAGTGCCTGGAACGAAGCCGCAATGAGAGTGAATACTTCCACCGACATATCGCTGTTGTGCTCTGTCTCTCCCCAGATCCTTGACTGGATGAGCAGGGCAAGAATAATATAGGCTATAGCAAGCAAACGGCGTGAGATCCGGTAGTTCCTTAAATCCGGTTCCTTGGGCGTGGATATGGTTAACAGGGAGATGCCCATCACAAATATGATTGTCGATGCAATCATGGGGATGATTGTGTACGTGTCGATGTCTAACATATGAATTCTGATTGAGCTGCAAAGATAATGAATGCTTTCATAATTGTGGAGATTTATGTGAGTTTCAAAATAAAATCATGTAATTTTGCAGGGAAAAGTGAGACGGTGTGGATAGGTGGACAGTGGACAGTGGATAAGTGGACAGTGGATAAGTGGACAGGAGGATTTTAAATAATAACAGAAAATGAATTCATTGGGAAGATTTTTGCCGTTTTTGCTGATCGGCATCATGCTTTTTTCCTGTAAACAGGGAGAGGCCTTTAAAGTGACTGGGAAAATAGACTCGGCCGAGGGTGATACGTTGTATCTGGAGCATCGCGGGTTGGGAGGGATCGTCAAACTCGATTCCGCTGTATTGAAAAGCGAAGGATCGTTTTCTTTCAAGCAGCCGGCACCTGCGAACCCGGAGTTCTATCAATTACGTATCGGGAAACGCGTTGCCGTTTTTGCGGTAGATTCCACCGAAACGCTTCACGTGACAGCCGATGCATCGGATTTATACCAATCGTTTAAGGTAGAGGATTCTCCTGTCAATGATCAGATGAAAGAGGTGGATACATTCACACGGCAGGCTGCCCATGAAATATCTGACCTGGAAAACCGGCATAAAACCGGAGCGATTGACGATATGGCATATATCACCTTATTGGATTCCACCTTGCTGAGGTATAAAACGGATGTGTCGCGGTTAATTCTTGCCAATCCTTCGGGAGCAACCGCCTACTATGCCATCTTCCAGAAGATAAACGATTATTTGATTTTTGATCCCTATAGCAGGCAGGACTATGCCATGTTCGGGGCTGTTGCTACTTCGTGGAATCAGCGCTATCCCGATACGGAAAGGACAAAACACCTGTACGAGTTTACTATGAATGCGTTAAAGACAAGAAGACAGCAGGAGCAACAGGCAAAATTATTCGAGAACATACCCGTGGAAGAGGGCTCGGGACTCCCCGATATCGTACTGCCGACAATAAATGGGAAAAAGATCCCTCTCTCATCACAGAGGGGGAAAGTAGTATTGCTCGATTTTGTAGTGTACAAAGCAGATTTCTCGCCGAAACATAATATGGACCTGAACAATCTCTACACCCGTTACAAGTCGCGTGGTTTTGAGATATACCAGATATCGTTCGACTCGGATGAACATTTCTGGAAAACATCAGCGGCTAATCTTCCCTGGCTGACAGTGAGGGATCAGCGATCGGTTAATTCTTCATTGCTGGCTCTCTATAGTGTGCGACAACTGCCTACGGCATTTCTGCTCAATGGTGAGGGGGATGTCATAGCCCGGATAGAGGATTACAACCAACTGGCGGTAGAAATAGGTAAAGTGTTGTAAAACATATCCGGAAAATTTTGCTTAATTGGGATAAAGCATTATCTTTGTAAAAGTATAAACATGGAAAAAGGGGTTCCGGTCTTGTTGTGAAGGCCGGAATTCTTTTTCTTTGCGTTGAGTTTAAAGAATAAAAAAAGGGATTATGGCTGTAACGTACATGACCGAAGAAGGCCTTCGGAAATTGAAAGAAGAATTGGTAGAGTTAGAATCTGTGCAGAGACCTGAAATATCTCGTCAGATTGCCGAAGCCAGGGACAAGGGTGACTTGTCGGAAAATGCTGAGTATGATGCTGCGAAAGAGGCACAGGGTATGCTGGAAGCAAAGATCTCCCAGTTGAAAAACCTTATTGCCAACGCCCGTCTTATCGATGAGAGTGCCATCGGTACGGATGTGGTTCAGATCATGAATAAGGTGACGATCAGGAATATGCAGACGAAAAAACAGATGACCTATATGCTTGTATCGGAGAGCGAGGCTGATCTGAAAAGTGGTAAGATTGCCGTCAATACTCCTATTGCCCAAGGTTTGATGGGAAAGAAAGTGGGTGATGTGGCCGAAATAAAAGTACCTTCCGGTACAATGACTTTTGAGATCGTCGAGATTTCGATTTGAAATAGACTATCGGAACCAAGACTTTTAGAACCAAGCATTCCAGAACGTTTTCACCGTTCAAAAAATGCGTTGAAACATTTTGTTTCTTAACAGACTATTAGAGTCAAGACTCTGGATGTATGATTTAGGATGTGAGATTTAGGATTTAGGATTCAACAATCCAACAGTTTAACGATTTGACTCCGTCGATTTTCAATTCACGATTCAACAATAAAAAAGAATGACAATTTTCAGTAGAATTATCGCGGGAGAAATTCCCTCATACAAGATTGCAGAAGATGAACAGTTTTATGCTTTTCTTGATATTCATCCGATGTCGAAAGGCCATACGCTGGTCGTTCCTAAACAGGAGACCGATTATATCTTTGATCTGGATGATACCCTTTTGGGTGATATGGTTATTTTTGCTAAAAAAGTGGCAAAGGCCATTGAAAATGCTATTCCCTGCAAAAGGGTGGGAATGATGGTGGTCGGTCTGGAAGTACCACATGCCCATATTCACCTGATCCCTATTCAAAAAGAAAGCGACATGAGCCTTGCCAATCAGAAATTGCATCTGTCGGCAGAGGAATTTGAAGTGATAGCGGAAAAGATCCGTGCCGCATTTTGAAGTTTTTAGCGTTCTTCACTAAATATTTTCTCTGATTCTTCCTATATTTTCCGGATGCGGATACCTCTGACAAAATGACATTCCCCCTTCTCTAGGATCAGGTCGGCCCGGAAGCGGGTGGGTAGAATATTTTGTTGCAGGTTGGGAAGGTTGATCTCATCCCATACCTCATTGGCAAACTTTAATAATTTCTTTTCCGTGTAGGACGCATACCGATGGAAGTAGGAGTCGGGATTCTGAAAAGCCGTCTGTTGTAGTTTCTTGAATCGCTCAATATACCACTCCCTCAAATCTTTTTCGCTGGCATCCACATAAATGGAGAAATCGAAGAAATCGGAGACGAACACCCTCCTCCGCATTTTTTTACCGGGTGATACCTGTAGTACGTTGATCCCTTCCACAATGAGAATATCGGGCCGTTCGATGGTCTGCATCTCTCCTTTGATCAGATCGTAATAGAGATGTGAATAAACCGGTATCTCGAAGATATTGCGCCCCGATTTTACACCCGCGAGGAATGCCAGCAGCTGTTTAGCATCGTAACTTTCCGGAAAGCCTTTCTTATTCAACAGGCCGCGTTTCCGTAATTCGTCGTTGGAATAGAGGAAGCCGTCGGTAGTAATCAGTTCTACTTTTGGTTGCTCCGGAGTCATGGAGAGCAGCTTTTGTAATACCCGCGCAGTGGTACTCTTTCCTACAGCCACACTTCCGGCAATGCCGATGATGTAGGGGATAGGTTTACTTTTATTGGAGAAAAATTGGTCCCGTTCATTGTGCAGATTGCGGTAGTGAGTGATATGTATCTGAAGCAACCGGATCATGGGGATATAGATATCCTCCACTTCGTCGAGGGTGAGAGGTTCGTTAAGCGCCTGCAGCTTGGTGAGGTCGATATCAGAAACGGGAAACATGGGATGATCCTCCAGTTTGCTCCACTCCTCCCGGGTAAAGGAGCGAAAAGGAGAAAAAGTCACCTCGTAGTCTTTGTTCATTACACTGCTTTTTGCTGCAAAGATAAAGCAAAAACCGGTAAACGTAACTGTTTACCGGTTTTTTACTCAATTACCCGGAGTTGAGATAAGAGGATAGGTGGTTTTAATGTGCCAATGAAACTAATATGCTAATATGCCAATGTGCCAATATGAATAATGAGATTGGGAGATGAGGAATTTTAATTCCAAATCCTACATCCAGAGTCTTGATTCTAAAAATCTTGGCTCTAAAAGTCTTGATTCTAAAAGTCTTGGCTCTAGAAGTCTTGATTCTAAAAGTCTTGGCTCTAAAAGTCTTGATTCTTGGTTCTATACTCAAATCATCTCAAAACTTCTCTTTACGAAATTGTTCAATGCTTCACCTTTGAGCATCCCATTGGAGAGAAGGGCAAGGTCAACCAACTGCCTCAACCGGTTGTCGGCCGAAACCTGGGCGATGAGTTCATCTTTCTCCTTGATTTCACTATCGTCGATAAGAGCCTTGACTAACGGATGTTGTACATTCAGTACGATCTGGTAGGTGTCGGGTATCTCACCATAGAAAGCCATCTGTTGCTGCATCGTAGCCATCTCTTTCATACGCCGGGAGAATTCGTTCTGGGTGATCTGGAGAGGTCTGGCGTTTTGTCCAAGGGCTTTGAAGTCGACACTGAATTCTGTTTTTTCTATGGGGGGCAGTTGTGATTTCACCGCCTCCGACACATTCTCTTTCTGTTTGTCGGTCAGTTCCACTTTGGCCGTCTCTTCTTTCTCGATGATATGTTCGATGGTGTCGCTGTCCACCCTCACAAAGCGGGTTTTCTCCGATTTCTGTTCCATAAGCCCCATCCAGTGGGTATCGAGCTGACCATCCATCAGAAGCACATCATATCCTTTCTCTTTTGCCGCTTCGATATGGCTGTATTGTTCCTGTCGGTCATTGGCATAGAGATAAACCAATTCCCCATTCTTGTCGGTTTGTGAGGATTCCGTAAGCGTTTTATACTCTTCCGGTGTAAAATATTTGCCCTCCATATTCTTCACTAAAGCGAACTTGAGTGCCCTGTCGCAGAATTTCTCGTCGGAGAGCATACCATATTCGATGAACAGTTTCAGGCTATCCCATTTCTCTTCATACCTGGTGCGTTCTTTCTTGAACAGCTCTTCCAGCTTATCAGCTACCTTTTTAGTAATATGGCTTGAAATCTTTTTTACATTCTGGTCACTTTGCAGGTAAGAGCGGGATACGTTCAACGGGATATCGGGCGAGTCGATCACACCGTGCAGCAATGTAAGAAATTCAGGTACGACGCCTTCTACCGAGTCGGTTACAAATACCTGATTGCTGTAAAGTTGTATCTTATTGCGTTGCAGGTCGAGATTGTTCTTTATTTTCGGAAAATAGAGGATTCCGGTGAGATTGAACGGATAATCCACATTCAGGTGGATCCAGAACATGGGTTCATCGGCAAGGGAGAGGGGATATAACTCCCGGTAGAATTTCAGGTAATCTTCCTCCTCTAATCCTGCCGGTTTCTGTCGCCAGAGAGGATTGGTGTCATTGACTAGGTTATCTTCTTCAGTATCCACATAATTACCATCTTTCCACTCCTGTTTTTTTCCAAAGACAATGGGTATCGTGAGGAATCTGCAATACTTTTTGAGGAGTGATTCCACCTTCGATTTTTCCAGAAATTCCTTGTTGTCGTCATCAATATAAAGGATGATATCGGTTCCCCGATCCGCCTTTGTAGTCTCTTCCATCGTAAATTCCGGTGTGCCGTCGCACGACCATCTCATGGCTTGTGCATCCTCTTTATAGGATTTGGTGATAATCTCCACTTTTTTAGATACCATGAATGAGGAATAGAAACCCAATCCGAAGTGTCCAATGATAGCATTCGCGTTCTCTTTGTATTTATCCAGGAAGTCATTGGCAGAAGAGAGCGCTATCTGGTTGATATATTTATCAACTTCTTCTGCAGTCATACCTATACCGCGATCGGAAACGGTGAGCGTACCTTTTTCCTTGTCAATGGAAACGTGCACCGTGAGATCGCCCAAGTCACCTTTATAATCGCCCACATCGGCTAAGGTCTTCATTTTCTGTGTAGCGTCTACCGCGTTCGATACTATCTCACGGATAAAAATCTCATGATCACTGTAGAGAAATTTCTTAATAATGGGGAAAATATTCTCTGTCGTTACCCCTATCTGTCCTTTTTGTACCATATTTTTTTTAATTACCAATTACTGATTATATTGCTGTCCTCCTGTCCACCTAATAAAAGCAAATTGTGTGCCATAAACCGGGGGTGAGAGATTATTTCTTCAAATTTATTACAATTGGTTATCCGGTAATTTGAACTATAAATTTTTTTTATCTGTTATCGAGTGGTTTAATGTATATTTTTATATGGTTAATATATTGATATTTAATTATATATCTGGTTATGTTCATTTGTTAACACTAATTAATCGTTTTTGCATATGAAAAGAGATTTTTTTCTGAGATATCTCTCTATATTTGCAGAGACAACGATCATTTAACACAAACTAAAGCAGTATCGCTTATGAAAACAAAGATTTCTTTCGAAAAACAGCTATTGGGGCTGCAGGACAATATGTTCAATTTCGCATTGACATTGACAGCCGACAGGGAAGAAGCAAAAGATCTGTTGCAGGAAACAACACTTCGTGTGCTGGATAACAAGGAAAAATATTATGAGAATGTAAATTTCAAGGGATGGGTTTTCACCATCATGCATAATATTTTCGTGAACAATTATCGCAAGATTGTAAGAAGTCAAACTATTATTGACAAAACGGAGAACCTGTATCATTTGAATTTACCGCAGGATTCCGGTTTTGATACTCCTGATGGGGCTTATACGATTAAAGAAATCAATAAGGCGATCAATAGTTTTACTGATGAGTACAAGGTGCCGTTCTCTATGCATGTTTCAGGATATAAATATGAAGAGATAGCACAACATCTTGGATTGCCGATCGGGACTGTAAAAAGCAGGATATTCTTTGCCAGGAAAAGGCTTCAGGAATTGCTTAAGGATTTTAGATTTTACTCTGAATAAATAGAAGAGTAAAGAATAGAAATAACTAAGACCCCTTCCATTATGAAGGGGTTTTTTGTGAAGTATTAGAAGTGTCGACAATACAGAAAAAAAGAGTATCCAAAGGGTTTTAATACCGGATGGATACTTTTTTTGTCATCAAAAACTATAAACTATTTTTCTTCTTTTGCCGAAAAGAGTTTTGGATAATCTACCTTCTCATCCATAAGTGCCTGATCCAATACTTCTTTCACATCGCTTACATAAAGAAAGGTCAGTCCTTCCACATATTGAAGGTTGATCTCGTCGATATCTTTCTTATTCTCTTTGCAAAGAATGATCTCTTTGATACCTGCCCGTTTTGCTGCCAGGATTTTCTCGCGGATACCACCAACCGGAAGCACTTTCCCGCGAAGGGTGATCTCGCCGGTCATGGCCAGGTTGGGGCGTACTTTCCGTTGGGTGTATACCGATGCCAGTGAGGTGATCATCGTGATGCCCGCTGAGGGACCATCTTTGGGTATAGCACCTTCAGGCACATGAATATGAGTATTCCAGTTGTCGAATATCTCCGGATCGATACCTAGCTCCTGTGCATGGGAATGTATATATTCCATGGCGAGCATGGCCGATTCTTTCATCACATCCCCCAGGTTTCCGGTGAGGGTAAGCTTACCCCCTTTTCCCCTGCTGAGTGAACTTTCTACGAAAAGGATCTCTCCTCCCACGGCAGTCCATGCCAGTCCGGTTACCACTCCAGCGTACTGGTTACCCTGATAGCTATCCCTGTTATACTCCTCAATACCCAGATATTCTTTCAGGTCGGATACCTTGAGCGTTTTTGGATAGGGCTCTTCTGCCGCGATCTTACGGGCTACTTTTCGCATGATCTTGGCAATTTTCTTGTTCAGTTCGCGTACCCCCGACTCCCTCGTATAGTTCTCTATGATTTTCTGCAAAGCTGGTTTGGATATGGTGAAAACTCCTTTGGCGATGCCGTGGTTCTGGAGCTCCTTGGGAATCAGATGTCGATGGGCAATCTCAATCTTCTCCTCAGTGATATAACCACCCACGTTAATCAGCTCCATCCGATCGACCAAGGGCTGGGGAATGGAATTGAGGTTGTTGGCTGTGGCGATGAAAAGCACTTTCGAGAGATCATAATCGATGGAAAGGAAATTATCATGAAAAGTAGAGTTCTGTTCCGGATCCAATACTTCGAGTAGTGCCGAGGAGGGATCGCCCCTGAAATCATTTCCTATCTTGTCTATTTCGTCCAATACGAATACCGGATTGGATGTACCTGCCTTCTGTATATTCTGGATAATCCTTCCCGGGATTGCACCTATATAGGTGCGACGGTGACCACGGATTTCAGCTTCATCATGAAGACCTCCCAGTGAGACACGTACATATTTTCTATTGAGTGCTTCGGCAATTGATTTTCCCAGAGAGGTCTTGCCTACTCCCGGGGGGCCGTAGAGGCAAAGGATGGGAGACTTGAGGTCGCCTTTCAGTTTCAGTACGGCCAGGTGTTCAATAATTCGCTCCTTTACTTTTTCCATACCGAAGTGATCTTTATCGAGTACCTTCTGTGCATTCTTTAAATTGAAATTGTCTTTGGAGTACTCACCCCAAGGCAGTTCGAGAATGGTCTGCAGATAACCGAACTGTACCGAATAATCGGGCGACTGGGGATTGAGCCGTTCCAGTTTCTGTACCTCTTTTTCGAATGTCTTCACTACCTCATCACTCCATTTTTTTTCTTTTGCCCGTTTTCTGAATTCATCGATCTCTATCTGTTGGGTATTTCCTCCCAGTTCTTCCTGAATGGTTTTAATCTGTTGTTGGAGAAAATACTCTTTCTGTTGTTGATTCAAATCCTCGCGGGTCTTCATCTGGATATTCATCTTTAGTTCCAGTACTTGGGACTCACGGTTGAGGATCATCAGCAGGCGATAGGCCTGTTCCTTCTCGTCGTTGATGTTCAGTATCTCTTGCTTCTCGTGTCCTTGAATAGGCAAGTTGGTGCCACTGTAACTGATCAGCATATCGGTGAATGATTCACTGCTGAGAGTTTGTACCAATTCTCTGGGTGGTTCACCCAGCAAGTGAAGCATATGAAGCAGGGAATCGCGGATAGAATCGAGGATTGCTTTGAATTCTTTATCCTCTTTCGATGCTTTCAGATATTCCCTTATTTTGAATGTTGCTCTCATATAAGGTTCAGTCTGGGTAATCTGCTGCCACTCGAATCGTTTCCTTGCCTGCACGATGATACTCAGATTGTTGTCTCCCAATTCGATGACACGGATCACTTCAGCAATCACACCTACCGGATAAAGATCGCTCTCTTCAGGGTCATCTACCAAAGAGTCCTTTTGACAAACCAGTCCTATATACTTTTCTTTCTTGCCAAGCGATTTGATCAGTTCCAGTGATTTTTTACGCCCTACCGATACAGGCAGTGTGCTACCAGGAAAAACAATGGTATTTCGTAAAGGAAGCAAGGGGAGGGTCTCCCCCAACTGGGATTCGTCGATATCCTGGTTCCCGTCGACGAAATCGCTCGTAATAAAAGATATTACATTCGTTTCAGGAAACTCTTCAGAGGTCATATTTTTTTTAAAAGGATTCATCATTGTATTTGTTTCTGCCTTCAAAACAGAAAAATGTTTATTTTTGTTTTTTGTTTTGTTTCTTTCGTCGCACTTCGCCAAAGTTCAAACAAATCTGAAAGAAAACAGTTCTTTGTTTTATGGAACAAAATCCGTGCCAAAAAAATGTTGAATTGTTGAATTGGTAAATTATTCACATTGGCACATTGGCATATTAATCACATTGGCATATTGATTTATGAGTAATCCCTATTTTCGATTCAAACAATTTACCGTCTTCCACGATAAGTGTGCTATGAAAGTGGGTACCGATGGAGTTCTTCTGGGTGCCTGGAGCAGGGTGGAAGGGATGCAGAGAATCCTTGATGTAGGGACGGGTTGTGGCCTGATTGCATTGATGATGGCACAACGTAGTTCGGATGCGAAAATAACAGCTATTGATATTGATATTTCCTCAGCAGAACAGGCGAAAGAGAATGTCATGAATTCTTCTTTTTGTGGCAGGATCGAGGTGAAAACGCTCTCTTTGCAGCAATATGCGGCAACAAAACCGGCGGCTTTAGACCTGATTGTTTCCAACCCCCCTTTCTTTTCAGACTCGATATTGCCTCCGGATCAGAGGCGGTCCGGCGCCAGACATTCGGTTACCCTTACTTTAGATAATCTATTGCATCTTTCAGCGAGTTGTCTTGCTACTGACGGGGTTTTATCTATTATACTTCCTTATGACAAGATGGAGGATCTGGAGCGGTTGAGAGTGACACACAATTATTATTTGAAACGGCAAACCTCCGTATACCCTTTGCCGGATAGAGAGCCCAAGCGTTTTCTGGCCGAACTGACATTGACGCCGGTAGATATGCCGGAGATAACTTCCCTAACCATAGAGTCCTCCAGACATTGTTATACCGGTGAATTTACTCATCTGGTAAAAGATTTCTATCTTTAACCCTTTCTCCATTCTCATTTCTAACTTCCCAAATCTCACATCCTAATTCTCTTTCTTCCTTCAAAATTTTCGTAAGATCATAAAAAGTAGTAATTTTGAAACTTAAAAAAACGGAATAGTGAAAGAAATTATTACTATCAGAGATAGACAGTTTGAATTGTTTATCGAGCAAGAGATCATCGAGCAGGGAATAAAACGGATTGCTGCACAAATAAATGCAGATTTGAAAGGAAAAAACCCGATCTTTCTGGCTGTGCTCAACGGGGCCTTTATGTTTGCCGGAGAGTTGATGAAAGAGGTTTCCATCCCCAGTGAAATAACATTTGTCCGTCTGGCATCCTACGATGGGACAACTACAACGAACCATGTGCAGGAAGTGATGGGACTGAATGAGAGCATCGAAGGCCGTTGTGTAGTGGTAGTGGAAGATATTGTGGATAGCGGAAACACTATGGTGGCATTGAAAGAGGAGTTGGAGAAATTAAACCCGCAGGAAATAAAAGTTGCCACTTTGCTGTTTAAACCCGCTGCACTCCGCCAGAAACTACATCTCGATTATGTGGCCCTTGAAATCCCCAGTGATTTTATTGTGGGCTATGGTTTGGACTATGACGGGTATGGCAGAAACCTGAAGGATATTTACAAGGTAAAATAGAACCATCTCTGTCATATCGGTAGTTCGCTGTAAAACAGACTGTAGATAATAAAGAAACATGGACAGAGACGAGGTGAAAAAATCGTCGGAAGCGAACTTGGAAAAGGATAGAAACACATATATCCTTATGGGGATGGTGCTGGTACTCTCTCTCCTCTTTTTTGCTTTTGAATGGTCGACTAAACCCCGGAAACCGGATGAGAGTGTCTTCGTTCCGTATATTGAGCCCGAAGAAGACATCGTGATTACTCGTCGTGAAGAAGTTTCTCCGCCGCTACTCCTTCCTCCACCTCCACAGCTTCGGCCGCATACTGTAGAAGAGATAACGCCAGAAGAGATTGAAGTGGTAGATAAGGAAGTGGATGTGATCATGGAGATACCAGATGAAGAAGTCAAGCCCCAGAAACAAGAGGGAATTTTCATTCCGCCACCCCCTCCCCCCCTTCCCAGACAGAAAGTTGAGGAAGAAGAAACGGACGAGATCTACAAAGTGGTGGATGAACAACCGGAATTTCCGGGAGGACTGATGGCCATGAACAAGTACTTGAATGACAATCTCAGGTATCCGGGTATTGCCCTGGAAAGAGGACTCTCAGGTCGTGTACTTTGTATCTTTATAGTTGAAAAGGATGGTAGCATTAACGATGTACAGGTGCTGCGGGGTGTAGATCCTTCACTGGATAGGGAGGCTGTTCGGGTGGTTCGGCAGATGCCTCCGTGGTCACCCGGGAAACGGAGTGGAGAGCCAGTACGTGTTCGCATTACGCTGCCGGTCAATTTTCGCTTGCAACACTAAAATGAATTCATATGTAACGAGGGCTGCTTTTGAATTCCAGAGGCAGCTTTTTTACTCAAATAGACTATGATGGTGAATAAAATAGCTGTTTTTGAAAAAATCATAGATGAAGCCTCTAAGGGTGTATTGAAAGATTGTTCGCCCCAAACCCTTTTCGTTCCAGCCAAATATATACTTTCACTGGGAGGTAAAAGGATTCGTCCCTTATTGACACTGATGGCGATGGATCTTTTCAGCAAAAATGCTGAAGAGTCTTTAGATGCCGCATTGGCAGTGGAGATTTTTCACAATTTTTCCCTCGTGCATGATGATCTGATGGATAGAGCCGATCTGCGGAGGGGGTATCCCACAGTCCATAAAAAGTGGAGTGATAATAGTGCTATTCTTTCGGGCGACGCTTTGGTAATAGAAGCTTATAAATATATCGCAAAAGTTCCTGTAGGACTGCTTCCCGAAATTTTAGAACTGTTTTCTACCACTGCCATGGAAATATGTAAAGGGCAGCAGTATGATATGGATTTCGAACGGCGTTTCGATGTGACAGAGGATGAATATCTTGAGATGATTCGACTGAAAACGGCCGTACTCATAGGTTGTGCCCTGAAAATTGGAGGAATTATCGCTGGAGCTCCCCCCAGGGATGCCGATTTGCTTTATCAATTCGGGATTAATATGGGCCTTGCATTCCAACTAAAAGATGATCTGTTGGATGTATATGGTATCCCTGAAACATTCGGGAAAAAAATAGGAGGTGATATCTTGTGTAATAAAAAAACTATTCTGTTGATCAGGGGTTTGAAGAATGCGGATAATGCACAGAGAGAGGAATTAAACAGGTGGTTAACAGCAACCGGCTATGATCCCGAGGAGAAAATCAGGTCTGTTAAAAATATCTATGATGAATTAAATTTGAAATTTGTAGTTGAAAATCTTATTGAAAAGTATTATCTTGCATCGCTTGATTGTCTCTCTTCAGTCAACGCTCCCGACAATAGTAAAAGGGATCTGATAAACTTATCGGAGAATCTGATGTACAGAGAGAAATGAAAAAGAAAAAAGAAGAGGTTATTGATGAAATAACCCAATAGATATGCCCTATCGTAGATTACCAAATACAGACAGCGCCCGTATCCGGGCCTTGAGGTCAGCAGTTGAAAAGGCGGTTGATACCGATTTTCAGAAATTGTCGTTTTCCACAGGAATTCTTGAGGAGGCTAGGGGAGTGCTGACTCATTTCGAACATTTATCCACCCGTTATAAGCAGTTGTACGAAACCCAGGTAAAAGCTGGGAAATCATTTGCCGGCAAAATGAGAAATGCCCGCATGTATATTTCCCATTTCATACAGATATTATACATGTGTGTGATGCGCTCCGAAATCAAAGAGGAGCAGCTGGCGCTTTACGGATTGAAAGAATACAATTTGATAGTTCCTGATTTAACATCCAATGAGCAGCTGTTGGAGTGGGGTGAGAAAATAATCAATGGCGAGCATCAACGTACTTCACAGGGCGGTGTTCCTATCTATAACCCTTCCATTGCAAAGGTGAATGTAATGTTTACCCTTTTTAAGGAAGGATACCAGACTCAAAAACTACATCAGAAAGCCACTGTCCGCATTTTGGAAGAAGTGGCTGCATACCGGGAGAAGGTGGACCGGATCATCCTTCAGATATGGGAGGAGGTAGAAAAATATAATATCGATTTGCCTCTTGAAGAACGGCTTACCAAAAACCGTGAGTATGGTATTGTCTACTATTATAGAAAAGGGGAGATTGTGGAATGAAGTTCATTGATACGCATTCCCATCTGTTTGCAGAGGAGTTTGAGGATGACCTTCACGAGGTGGTAGCCCGTGCCAAAGAGGCGGGAGTGGAAAAAGTACTTTTACCTAATATTGATGAGAATTCGGTCTCACGACTGAAACAGTGTGTGTCTGATTATCCCGGTTTTTTTTATCCCATGATGGGCCTGCATCCAACCAGTATATCTATAGATTGGGAAAAGCAGTTAGAGATTATCTGCCGGGAGTTGGAGGCCGGTGGTTATATAGCGGTGGGAGAGATTGGAATTGATCTTTATTGGGATACTTCGTGGAAAGAAGTACAAATCCATGCATTTGAAGCACAGTTGAAATGGAGTATTGAGAAAGATTTACCGGTCTCTATCCATTTCAGGAATGCTACCGAAGAGGTAATACAAAGTATTCGAAGGGTAGGAGCACCCTTATTGAGAGGGGTGTTTCACAGTTTTGGAGGTACGAAAGCAGAGTTGGAGGCTATATTGGATTTGGATAATTTCCTGATCGGTATCAACGGAGTAGCTACTTTTAAAAATTCCGGTTTGACTGAAACCTTGAAGTATTGTCCCGTCAACCGATTAGTGCTTGAGACTGATTCTCCCTATCTGGCACCGGTACCTTATCGGGGAAAAAGGAATGAGTCGTCTTATTTGGTGTATGTTGTTGCGAAATTGGCCGAAATATGGAATGAAAGTCCGGAATCAGTTTCACTAATCACCAATCGCAATGCGGAGGCATTATTCAAATTACCCCATTGATTTCAGCTTTTATGGATCATTCAGAGAACTGAAAATGGATTTTCACTAAAATTATTGTGGCAGGAGTAGTATATGTTTGATAAATTCTGTAATTTTGTTCTCTGAATGGAGCGGAGATAAACTGTTTCTCGTAGTTTGGATCCGTTTTCTGAAAAATCTCTTTCAAAAGAGATTTCCATTTTCTTTAGGGAGAGATGCTCGAGTGGTTGAAGAGGCACGCCTGGAAAGCGTGTATACGCCAAAAGTGTATCGCGGGTTCGAATCCCGCTCTCTCCGCTCCCCCCACAGTAAAAAATCACACCAATAAAGATGCAGAAATCAATATTGATTTTTGAGTGTCACTACAGTTGCCTTTTATTTTTTTGTGTCGGTAAAGATCATAAATAAAAAATTGAACGTATAATGAAAAGGGTATTTGCAATTTTAGCGCTTTTCGGAATAATGTCCGCTGGATTGATGTCGTTTATCCTGGCGCAGGATACTTCCGGAGAGACAGAACAAGATGTCGTTACCTCGATTGGCGGATATACAGGCGTTCAGGAAACATCTGGAGGTTTTCACCAGGCGTTAAAAGTAAAATTTATTGAGGGTGGAGCCGGCTTTATGAGTACCATCGCTATCTGTTTTGTTCTGGGGCTAACTTTCTGTCTGGAAAGAATAATCTATCTTAGTCTTGCAGATGTGAATCCTGATCCGTTCCTGGATAAAATAGGCGATACCCTTGACAGAGGTGATCTGGATGGAGCCAAAGATATCGCACGCAATACCAGAGGTCCTGTCGCTTCCATTATTTATCAGGGATTACTCCGGCTCGACCAGGGTCCTGATGCGGTGGAGCGTTCTATCGTTTCTTATGGTGGCGTACAGTCGGGTTTGCTTGAAAGGAACTTTTCATGGATCACCCTCTTTATCGCTATTGCTCCTTCTCTTGGATTCCTGGGAACGGTAGTAGGTATGGTCATTGCATTTGATGATATCCAAAGAGCGGGAGATATGAGTCCCGCTATTGTTGCAGGGGGTATGAAGGTAGCCTTGATTACTACTGTAGCTGGTTTGATAGTGGCTATTACCCTCCAGGTTATCTATAATTACATCCTTTCAAAAATGGAGGGTATTCTTAACAGGATGGAGGATGCTTCCATCACTTTCCTGGATCAGGTAATAAAATACAATGTGAAATACAAAAACCTGTAATTGTCATGGCTGTAACAAAAATACACAGAACTTCCAGGTTCACCCTTTATATAGGAGTTTTGATTACTCTTGTGGTATTGGGATTATTCTATCTGGGAGGTGAGGTACCGATGTATGAGCACCTTGTAGCCGATATGAGCCAGCCCAGGTTTACAGATCTTTTACTATATTGGTGTTATCTGCTCCTGGTTATTACAGTCGTTGTTTGGGCACTATTTATGATAGCCTCGTCATTGAAGCAATTGCGGGAGAATTCCCAAAAAGCGTTAGGTGGCTTTTTAGCTCTTTTAGGTCTGGTCGCACTGCTGGTGATCACGTATCTAATCGGTGATGAAACTCTTTTAAATATCCCTGGATATGAGGGAAATGATAATCGCCCAGCGATGTTAAAAATTACGGATATGTGGCTTTACAGTTCATATGTCATGTTTTCGGTAACAATACTGGCAATGATAATCTTACCGTTGATTGTAGGAAGAAAGAAATGATCGGTCCTGTTAAAGGTCAATTTAAAAAAAGGTTTTTTCATGGCAAGGTCAAAAAGAAAAGTTCCCGGACTTAATGCAAGCTCAATGGCAGACATCTCATTCCTTTTGCTGACCTTCTTTTTGCTTGTATCGAATATGGATGTTGACACCGGGCTGGCACGACGGCTACCGCCTCCCCCCCATACAGAGGCTAAGACCTCTGTGGAAGTAGAACGTAGGAACTTGCTTGTGGTGGCGGTGAACGCCCGGGACGAAACGATGGTGGGAAGTCAGTTAGGTACCGAATGGTATACCAACGAAGCGGAATTAAGAGGAGAAGGAGGAAAGATCGCATTAAAGGAAAAGGTGAAGGAGTTTGTATTGAACAGGACGAACAGCCCCAACCTTCCTCACCTGGTAGAAAAAAATTTCGGCCCTCCGATAGGAGTCGTGCCCGTCACTGCAGCGCATGTGGTTTCTATCAGGAATGATGCTACCACCAGTTATAAAGCATATATCGCTGTACAGAATGAAGTGGTGAGAGCATACAATGAGTTACGGGAAGAGGGGGCAAGGAAGTATTTCAATGCCTCTTATCGGGAATTGACGGAAGCGCAGAAGAAACAGATTCAGGATCTCTATCCCCAACGTATTTCGGAAGCAGAACCTAAAAATTATGGATTACAATAATTATGGGAAGATTTCATAGAAACGGTAAAAGGGAGATGCCCGAAATGAATACGGCATCTATGCCCGATATTGTTTTTTCTATATTGTTTTTCTTCATGGTTACCACTACGATGCGCTCAGAGGTACCGCTCGTAAGGGTTAAGGTGCCGACTGCTTCGGAAGCCCAGAAATTAGAAAAGAAGTCGTTGGTTACCTATATCAATATCGGTCCACCGGCAGATGCAAGGTTGGGCAGTGGTACGCAGATGCAGTTGAATGACCGGTTTGCCCATGTCTCCGAGATTCAGGATTACATAGCACGTGAGAAGGCCAGTATGAATGAGATGGATCAACCGCTGATGACTGTTTCTATCAAAGCAGACGAAGATACGCGGATGCAGTATATTACAGATGTAAAGCAGGCGTTGAGACAGGCTTATGCGCTAAATATCAATTATTCTGCACGGAAAAAGGAGAATTAATGATTCCTGGCCCATGCCATCACATTGGCGGGTGGACGTTTGGCCAACAGTTCCTGTTTCATAAAATCCATATAGGGTGCTACATGGGAGAAAAATTTATAATATCCTTTGCATAGGTAATTTAATCCGTCGTTGCCATATTTGTCCTTTATAAACCTGTTCTTGGGACATTCGCCATAACAGGCGAAAAGCATATCACATTCAAGACATTGCTGTGGAAGGGAATCAAATTTATCATTCCCAAATTTCAACTGTTCTTCGGAATACATCATCGAGGTGAGTGTCCTACTGTAAATGTTGCCTAACCTGTATTGAGGAAAGACAAAATGATCGCATGAATAGACATCCCCATTGAATTCCATCACACCCGCATGGCCGCAGGTCCTGGCCATGGTGCATACTCCTGGCTGAACTCCTACCCAGTTGGCCAGTGTGGAGTCGAAGAGCTGAATAAATATCTTTCCCACATCCTGTTTGACCCATTCATCGAAGATTGCACAGAGAAAATCCCCCCATTTCCCCGCATCGACAGTGAAGGGTGCCAGTTCCAAATCATCACCTTTCTCTTGTGCAGTGGCTAATTTCAGCCCGGGGGTGTTCTTGTGCAGACGCTCCACGATAGGAGTGAACTGTATATATTGGCATCCGATCTCTTTGAAGAAGCCGTAGAATTCTAACGGGTAATCCACGTTGTAATCGTTGACTACAGCCATACAGTTGAATTCCACGCCATGTTTCTGCAATAGTTGAATACCTTTCATGACACGGTGAAACGAAGGCCGTCCCATCTTATCCCGACGATACTCATCATGAAAATCCTGAGAACCGTCGATTGATATACCCACCAGAAAATTGTTTTCCTTGAAAAAAGCACACCATTCATCGTTGAGCAATGTCCCGTTAGTCTGAATGGAATTGTCGATCTGCCTGCCACCGGCCTGTTTTTTTTGTAATTCCACTGCCTTTTTGTAAAATGAGAGAGGACGCATCAGCGTTTCTCCTCCATGCCATGTGAACATTATCTGGGGAATGGTCTGGGATTCAATATATTGTTGGATGAAGCGTTCAAGAAGCTCTTCGCTCATCACCTGGTTTTTTCTTCCATAAAGAATAGCCTTTTCCAGATAGTAACAGTAATCGCAATCGAGGTTACACTTCGAACCGACAGGTTTGAGCATTACATACATTGGTCTGGCAAAGGGAGCAAAAGTAGACATATCGATTCTATTTATAAGACAAAGATAAACAATTTATAATAGTAGGAGGTTTAGAAGGCTGAAAAATGTGGTTAGGTGAATAGGTGGTTAGGTGGATGAGAATCCTACATCCAAAGTCTTGATTCTTGTGTCTTGATTCTAAAAAAATATATATGAACAAAAAAAATTTATTGCATTTAGGTTGGTTACTATTAAGAGTAGGTATAGGTATATCTATTTTTCTACATGGTTTTCCTAAAATTACCGGTGGAACGGAACTGTGGACAGCCATAGGTAGTAGTATAGGAGTATTCGGAATCAATTTTGCTCCTGCATTCTGGGGCTTTTTAGCCGCAGTTGCTGAGTCGGTTGGCGGGTTGCTTTTCGCCCTGGGTTTATTCTTCCGCCCCGCGGCAGTTATGCTCACCGGCACGATGACCGTTGCTTTGGCAACGCATCTTGCTGCTGGGGATGATTTTATGATATACGGACATGCACTCGACCTGTTGATTGTTTTTGCCGCTTCGATCCTCATCGGAGCAGGTAAGTATTCATTCGATGCGAAATTGCTGCCGAAGATCGCCTGATTTGAGAGGCTTGGCTACATAATTGGACAAGTCTCTTTTCATATTAAAAAATTCCCTTTGTCTGCCGGCAGACAAAGGGAGTTTTTTGTTGTATATATACTGTCTGGCACTGGTTTTTCTTTATTTTTTCGTAGTATGCATTTGTAACCGATAGGCAAAAATTGTGGACAGGAAGTATATGGCTGTTTGAATCCACAAGGCGATGTATTCGAATTGAACCTGATCCAATCCGGCGCCCATTGAATTGATTTTTAGATATCCCTGGATACCGAATGTACTTGGGAAGATTATCGCGAATGATTTCCAAAGCCACGACATATTGGATTCTGGCCATGAAAATCCGCTCAAAAAGAGTAATATGACCGAGAAAAAAGGAAAAATAACCATTGCAGTCTCCCGATTGCGGATAAATACCGATATCAACATTGAAAAGAAGATTACAGCCAGAAGGAATGGAGTGAAAAACCGGATAATATCTAACGGATTACCAATATGAGGCAGTTGAAAGATTCGTGGCACAGCCAGTAATATATAGGAACAAATCACAATATACATACTGAAATAGCAGAGTGCTTTACCGAAGATGGTAGGGAAGAACTTACCCTTCTGACGCAATTGTGGATCTATTGTAACCAGTTTCTCTTCCCGCAACGTACCGGTCAGCATGGTGATTCCGAAAAAGAGGGTTTGGTGAATAATGACGACAAGTACCACCGGGAGAAGGAAACTGGCAAATCCCATCGGCTCGTTGAACAGAATATTCTTTTCATAACGGAAAGGAGCTGCTGAGATTTCGGCTGACCTGCCCGTTATTCCGGCTGCATTCATCCGTTCTATTTTGATATCCTTGCCTGCTTCGAGTATGCCAAGATTGGCTCCCAGCATCATGGTGCGGTAGTACATGAAACTACTCATGTCGCAATAGAACGATACGGTAGCCTGTTCATTACGATTGATCTTCTCACTGTAGTCTTTCGGAATGTAGACAACGCCATGTATTTTTTGCTTGTAGAACCACTCTTTTGCCTCTTCGAGATTATTCAATTGGTAGGCCACGTTCAGGTCTGGAGTGGCATCCAACCGTCTTACCAACTCGCGTGACCGGGCGCTTTGGGAATCATCAATCACGGCAATAGGCATATCGTGCATGGTCTCGTTACGATAGATGGATGGATAGAGGATTGGATAGAAGAGTGTCGCTCCAAGAAAAACGACAACAAGTCCCGAATCTTTCAGGATGATCCGGTATTCATCCAGCATAATGTAGATAACCCGTCGTAACTCATGTAAAAGCCGTAAAATGAAATTGGATTTATTGTAGTTGTTCATTGAATCTACTGTTTTTTATTGCTGACCTGTCATGTTGCGCGATGGTATTTCTTAACCGTGGATATACCAGAAATGGTAATAACAAAAATACCAGTATCCCCGCAAAGTATATCAGTGAATAGCGTATATCCGCACCATTCAGCGCTTCATTCACATATATCTTGAAATAGTAACGGATGGGGAAAAACCATGCGAAAATTTGTGCTCCATGGGGCATTGCCTCAATTGGAAAAGTAAAACCTGCATAGGAAAAGCTTAATAATCCGTAGAATACTCCAACACTGATAGAATCCCGCAATTGCCGGAACAGGCCGATAATGAATATGCCGACGGCTTGATGTGCCATGACAAATAGAAACATGGCCAGCGACATCCACGCAATGCTGCCGTTCATAGGGAATCCCATCACTTCATAAAGCAGGAATAGCCCTAATAATCCCAATAACGTGAAAAGTATGGTGTGAGGTAACACCTTACCTGTCAGCGCTGATAATATTGATTCATTACCTGTCGAGAGCCATTCACGGGTGGTGTTTTGTTTCATCTCCACACCTATGGCATAAATGGTGAACATAATGATGAGCAGTTGTAACACACCGGGGAGTAATACATTCGATAGATAGACACTGTAGTTGGTATAGGGATTGCCTATCTGATGTGTATCCATTGCGATGGGCTGTAAGATAGGTATCAGATTCTCTTCGCCGGTGATACCCCTTGCCTGTAATGATTGTTGCAGGATGAAACCCGACATCAGTTCGCTGATATAGGTCAGATCCTTATACGAAAGCGATCCTGCTACCAGGTAGACATCGTTCACATAATAGGCGATGGTAGGCTGCCGGTTGGTAAGCAGATCGGCTTGAAATCCTGCGCCTATATCGATGATAGCATAAATATACCCTTTTTGCATATCCTTACGGGCTTCGGTAAAAGAGGCATACTTACCCACTATCTCCACGTTGGGAGATGCATTTATATTCCGTTCGAGGGTACGTGACAACGATGAATTATCGCTATCGACTATCCCGATAGGAAGTTGTTCCGGTAATCCTTCCGACATCAGTGTCAGGAAGAACAGGTAGCAGAAAAGCATTGCGAATATCGAAGAGAGAAAATAAACAGGACGGGTTAACATCCGTTTCCACTCCCTGCAAGCCACATCCTTTATCTGTTGTATAATTGAGTTGTTCATCTGTTCACTACTAACACCGTCATTCCGGGGCGAAGGTCTTTAATAGGTTCTACCGGTTTGGCACGTATCTCAAATGTCTTCAGGTCGAAATCACCGGTGGTTTTGGTGGCCTTCCAGGTAGCAAACGAAGCCATCGCCTTTATATAGGTGACTTCCAGTTTAGCTTCCTGATTATTCAATGCCGGGATCTTTACGGTGATTATTGCTCCTTTTTTCATGTCGTTCAGTAGATCTTCACGCACATTGAAACTGAACCACATATCATCCAGATTAGCGATATTCATGATGGGAGCACCAGTACCGACCAATTCTCCCTGTTTGGGGAATATCTCCGTGATCTCTCCGGAAATGGGGGCGATAAGGGTTATCTCTTTCATGTAAGCTTCCACCTCTTGTACAGCTCCTTGTGCCCGGTCGACCATTGCCAATGCAGCCGCTTTGTCTTCTGCTTCGGTACCGTTTTTAGTCATATCGTATTGTGTTTTGGCGGCAGCAGCCTGAGCAACAGATGCCTGATACTGGGCTTCTGCTTCATCCCGTTTTTGAGCTGTAACTACTCCTTTTTCAAAAAGACGTTGTGTACGGTCGTACGATTTCTTGGCAATATTCACACCCACTTCGGCTTTTTGCCACATCTCGTAAGCACCCTGGATCACTTCACTGCGAGCACCCTTCTGTGCTTTGCGGTCTTGTGCCTTTGCCGCGTTTTGCGCAGCCGTAGCTTGTGCCAGTTTCGCGTAAATTTCGGGGCTGTCGATGAGTACCAATGTGTCACCCTGTTCAACCCGTTGTCCCTCTTCTGCCAGAAACTCTTGAATACGTCCGGCTACTTTACCCGAGACACGTACCTCGGTTGCCTCTGCAGATCCTTGAATAACGACCGGTTCCGGTTTATATATGATCCATCCGATAATAAAGAGGATAATTATTACAGCGATGAGCCCTACCAATGCAATCCGCAGATTGCGTATGTTTTCTTTTTTTTCTTTTTCCATTTCAATGTATGTTGTTAAATTGTCGAATCATTAAATCATCGAATCATCAGATTAATAGAGATTTCCAATCGATTTCTTCAGGTAGAGATTGTTGAGCTTCACATCTACCGTTGCATCGAGATATTCCGACTCAGCCGATAACCATGCTGTTTGCGCCATAAGTAAATCGGTGGAAGTAATCACCCCGGCTTCAAAACCTTCCTGAGCATAAATGAGGTTCTCTTTGGCATTTTCCACATTTTTGCGGGTCATTTCCTGTTTCTTCAGGCTTTCATTGATCCGATAGCTGTTTTGATGAATTTGGAGTTCAATCTTTTCTTTTGCTTCTTCCAGTTCGAGTTTGGCTATCACAACCTGAGTGCGTGCCGCATTGAGAGTGTGAGTCTTCTGCCCGAAGTGAAACAAGGGTACAACAGCAGTTATTCCTACGGTAAACATACCGTTGAATTTTTTCTCAACCCCTTTGAAAGCGTTAGGATTGGTGGTGACATATCCTCCGGTAAGGGCGACTGTAGGCATAAAACGGGAAGCCATAATTTTGGTGTTAGCTTCGGCTATACTGCCTGCCTGTGTAAGCATCTTGATTTCCGGCCGGTTTGCCCAGGCTTGTTCTATGGAAAAAGATGGTTGCACATCGATCGTTTCATTCAAATCTGCATCTTTCAATTCTATTTGTTCTTCCAGCGGTAATCCGCATAATTGATTCAGCGCCATTCGGGAAAGATTTAACCCGTTCTCAGCTTTAGTCAGTGAAACATCAGCCTCGTTCAACTTTACTCTTATTTTCAGGGCATCTGCTTTGGTGGCCAATCCTTCTTCCTGAAGTGCCTGCATATTCTTATCAAGTTCGGCAACGAGATTACGATACTCTTTTGCCAACTTTACTTTATTCTCCAATGATACCACACGCCAGTAAGCCTCATCGACATTCACTAAAAGTTCTTCCGCCTTTTCCTGAACGTGGGCTTCGGCAATTGCCCGGTTCGATTTAGCAATATTATTAAGTTGGACGATCTTGCCTCCCATGAAAACTGGCTGTACAAAACTGATGCCTCCTACGAAAATATTATGCATATCGAATTCCATCGCATCCTTTGGCAAAATAGCGTGATTTTTCCATTGTAAGTTCTCCGGATTTTTTTCAGGATCAAACGGGCTACCCTGTGCATCTAATGGAACAGGTTTTCCATCAATCAATATAAATTTATTGTTGATGGCTGATTCTTCGAAAGTGAATGTTCCGTCGGCATTTGGGGTAGGACGCGAAGTGGAGGTGATGCCGGTACCGAAATTACCGTTTGCATCCAGTACACCTATCGGTAGATGTGCATCCTCGCCAAGGAGAGACACATTTTTCTGATTATAGCGATACGATCCGTAGGCCGATATATTTGGGAAGAATTCAGCAAATGCAGCCTTCGATAATGATTTGGCAGCATTCACATTCTCTTCGGCTATTTTTAATGTTTTATTGTTCTCCAGCGCTAATTGCCGGCATTCTTGCAAATCTACCAGTTGCTGTGCCTGTAAGGAGGGAATAGCGTAGAAGCAAAAAATAATGAATAGTAATTTCTTCATAATCTAAATAGTTAGTTAGACAACTATTTGTCTGAATGTGAATCTTATTTATATCTCCAATAACCTGAAAACTAATATATTTTTAAATTGTGCATGATCCGTAGTAACACATCTTTCGCCCGGATTAGCTCATCGTCTGAAATACCTTCAAGCGCGTAATTGACGATGTTATGTACCACTTCGGTGGTATTTTGCTTAAGAGCAATTCCCTTGGGAGTGAGATGGATGAGATTGTTACGACGGTCTGCCGGATCAGATACCCGTTTCACCAGATCTTTTTTTTCAAGGTTGTCTATCAATCGGGTTACGCTCGGTTTGTCTTTTTGGGTAAGATCGCAGATTTCCTGTTGAATGATCTTGTCTTTGTCCCATAAACAAGATAAAACAGTCCATTGCTCGGTCGTGATATCAATTCCTGTCTGGGCAAATGCTTTTAGTACGGTGCGATTGATTACCCCCGAAATCTTTCCGGAGAGAATTTCAAATATTTCACGTTCTGTTACTTTCATCATAGGCGTTTTTTTTGGTTGCATAAACAACTAATTGGCCGCAAAGATATATCTTTCATTGGATAGTTGTCCCTGATTTGAAATTCTTTATCTTGATTTAACTTTTCATTAAGGAGTCGATAGGTGGAGTAGACAAACAGGAGATAACGCTAACAGCCTAGGGGTATCGGGATTCGGGTTCATTGGGATTTAACCGTATCGATTCTGCTATGTTAAAAAAATGTCACGAATCCTGATAATTAATCATCAAGGGGAATAAAAAAAGGGTAAGCTTACTATATCGCGCCGCTACAACCAAATACCCTTGCTTCGATCAAGACCTGGGGGATTCAATGGGAGCTGACCGTATAGGACTTACCCAAGTGCAAAGATAAGGCTTTTTTTTGAGTTACAAAATGGTGAAATTGATTTTTACTATTCAGTCCCTTTTTTTATCTTTGCGGGATGAGTGCGATTTTAAGTATAAGAAGAATATTACCAAACATAAAATAATCATGGATATTGTAGATCGGTTTATAAAGTATGCTCGCATCGATACACAATCGGACGAGAACAACACTCAAACCCCCAGTACACAAAAACAGTTCAACCTGGCTAAAGAAGTA
Source organism: Proteiniphilum sp. (assembly GCF_034927365.1). Classification (GTDB taxonomy): domain Bacteria; phylum Bacteroidota; class Bacteroidia; order Bacteroidales; family Dysgonomonadaceae; genus Proteiniphilum. The sequence goes on from NZ_JAYFQD010000013.1 coordinate 70,007, forward strand.
GAACAGGAAGCGTTGGAGATGGGACTGACAGACGTAAGCCTGGATAACAATTGCTATCTGATGGCTACATTACCGGCAAATACACAGAAGAAAGTACCGGTAATCGGTTTTATTTCCCATTTCGACACCAGTCCCGACATGAGTGGAAAGAATGTGAGTCCGAGGATTATAAAGAGTTATGGGGGAAAAGAAATTGTCTTGAATGAAGCAAAAGGAATTATTCTTTCTCCCGCCGATTTTCCCGAGCTACTCGATCATATAGGTGAAGATATTATTGTAACTGATGGAACTACACTGTTAGGGGCGGATGATAAAGCCGGCATTGCAGCTATTATGAACGCGATGCAGTATCTGATCGACCATCCCGAAATTGAACATGGTAAGATCCGTATCGGTTTTACACCGGATGAAGAAATCGGTCGCGGTGCTGATAAATTCGATGTGGTTAAATTTGGTGCTGAATGGGCATATACCATCGACGGAAGTGAAGTGGGGGAGTTGGAGTATGAGAATTTTAATGCTGCTTCAGCTAAGATTGAAATACAGGGGCGAAATGTGCATCCGGGATATTCCAAGGGGAAGATGATCAATGCACTACATCTTGCCAACGAACTGATATCTCAGTTACCCGAGAATGAACGTCCTGAACATACCATAGGATATGAGGGTTTTTTCCATCTGATCTCCTTGACAGGCACTGTGGAGGAAGCTACTCTCTCTTTCATTATTCGTGATCATGATCGTGAGAAATTTGAAAATCGTAAACAGTTGATGGGTAATGCTGTAGCTCTGTTGAACGAAAAATACGGAGATCGACTTACGCTACAGATGAAAGATCAGTATTATAACATGCGGGAGAAGGTTGAACCGGTGAAATATATAGTGGACTATGCCTACAAGGCGATGGAAGAGATAGGGGTGAAACCCAATGTAAGACCTATCCGCGGAGGAACTGACGGTGCACGTCTCTCTTTTATGGGACTTCCCTGTCCCAATATATTTGCCGGAGGTATGAACTTCCATGGTAAATATGAATTCTTACCCATACCTTCCATGAAAAGAGCATCGGAGGTGATAGTGAAAATAGCCGAAATAGTAGCCAGAGAGGAAAAAAAATAAGATGAAAACAACTCCATTTACTGATTTGCATATTAGCCTGGGAGCCAAGATGCATGAATTTGCCGGATATAACATGCCCATTGAATATTCCGGTATCATAGACGAACACATGACGGTAGTGAATGCGGTAGGCGTATTCGATGTATCCCATATGGGTGAATTCTGGGCTAAAGGACCTAAAGCATTGGAGTTCCTGCAACGGGTGACCAGTAATGATGTTTCCGTGCTTAAGCCCGGAAAAGCACAATACACCTGTTTCGTGAACGAAAAAGGTGGGATAGTAGATGATTTTATCGTCTATTATTACGAACCTGACAAATATCTTTTAGTGGTGAATGCCGCCAATATAGAGAAGGACTGGGCCTGGTGCCAGCAATGGAACAGTATGGGTGCGGAACTGGAGAATGCATCTGACCATATGGCCCAATTGGCGATACAGGGGCCAAAAGCAATAGAGACACTCCAGAAGCTGACAGACCAGAACCTTTCAGACATTCCTTTCTATGAGTTTACGACCGGTAATCTGGCAGGAATAGAGAATGTAATCATCTCGAATACCGGATATACTGGTGCCGGAGGATTTGAACTCTATTTCTATCCCGAACACGGACCGAAAATCTGGGATGCACTCTTTGAAGCGGGTGCGGAGTTTGGCATCAAACCAATCGGACTGGGTGCACGGGATACCCTCCGTTTAGAGATGGGTTATTGCCTTTACGGAAACGATCTGGATGATACTACCTCGCCCATACAGGCAGGCCTGGGATGGATCACTAAATTTGTGGAAAATAAACCGTTTATAGGACGTGAGATCCTCGAAGAAGAGAAAGCTAAAGGTGTTTCACGTAAGCTCTGTTGCTTTGAAATGGTGGATAAGGGGATACCCCGTCACGGATACGAGATCGTGAACGCGGAAGATGAAGTGATCGGAAATGTGACCTCCGGAACTATGTCACCTGTATTGAAGATTGGCGTTGGCATGGGGTATATAAAACCTGAGTTTGCGAAGCCGGATACTGATATCTATATAAAGGTACGTAACCGGAACCTGAAGGCAAATGTGGTGAAAGCGCCTTTCAGAAAGTAGGAGAAAGTAATCAATTTATAGCCCGCGATATATCGAATGTCGCGGGCATACAATTTTAATTTGATAGGATAAAAGTATTCTCCTATTTTTTTATGCAAAAAAAAACGAAGATCGCCCGGAATCTGTTTTTTCTTCTTGGCGGAGTGGCATTGGGTGTATTGATTTACAAGACAGGACCTGACAATATTTTAGATAATATAAAGCAGACCGGTTGGTGGTTCGTGCCAATTATCGGAATGTGGATTATTGTATATCTTGTAAACACCTACTCTTTTTATATTATTTTGAATGACGGAAGTGAAGACGCAAAACGAGTAGGATTTCTACGACTGTTTCAACTGTTTGTCAGTGGTTTTGCGATCACTTATATCACTCCACTCGGAATGATTGGTGGAGAACCTTATAAGGTGCTCGAACTGAGGAAACTAATTGGAATAAAGAGGGCTACCTCTACTGTTCTTCTCTCGACGATGATGCGGCTCGTTTCGCATTTCATCTTCTGGATGGTTTCAATCCCACTGTTGCTTTTCTTTGTGCCGGTACTTTCGGGAGTGATGCAATGGATCATTATACTCGCCAGTGTGATGTCGGGGCTGTTCCTTTTCTGGGCATTCAAGGTATATACCCGGGGAGGTGTGGAGAGTGCTGTAAAGAGGGGGAGCCGTCTTCCCTTTTTTGGAAAGAGAATAAGGGCTTTCTATAAGCATAATCAGGAGAAAATCAGTCAGATGGATGATTCTATTTCCGATCTCTATAAGAATCGCAAGAAAGATTTTGTCTTTTCACTCGGATTGGAGATTTTCGCCCGGTTTTTTATGTGTGTGGAGGTCTTATTGATTATGCAGGCGATAGGCTGGCCTGTTTTTTTCGGAGAGGGTGTATTGATCGAGTCTATTCAGTCGTTTGTCTCTAACCTCTTCTTCTTTATGCCGATGCAGATGGGAGCCCGTGAAGGTGGATTTGTAATTGTATATAGTATTCTCTCAATACCTGCTTCCTATGGTGTCTTTACCAGCCTGTGCAAGCGTATCCGTGAATTGTTCTGGACAATGATCGGATTACTGTTGATCCGGATAAAGCGAGATTAAGAGTGAGCCTTTTATTGCTGGTTCTGAGCTAGGCTGTGAGAGGGTGAGATGCTACCCCCCCCAATTATTTTAGCCGTAAATCTCTTTTTTTCCGGCCAGGAGGGTATTCTTTAATAGTGAGACAATAGTCATGGGGCCTACGCCGCCCGGGACGGGAGTGATGTAGGAACATTTGGGTGCGACCTCCTCGAACAGTACATCGCCGGTGAGTTTAAATCCCGATTTGGTTTTATCACTGGGAACACGGGTAGTACCCACGTCGATCACCACCGCACCTTCTTTTACCATATCTCCTTTTAGGAATTCTGGTACACCTAATGCGGCAATAATGATATCGGCTTGCAGGGTAATCTCCTTTATATTGGGCGTACGGCTGTGGCAGACGGTAACGGTGCAGTCTCCGGGATAGGCTTTCTGTACCATCAGCATCGATACAGGCTTACCGACAATGTTACTGCGACCCAATACCACACAATGTTTACCCTTGGTTTCTATTTTATACCTTTTAAGCAACTCCACGATACCGGAGGGAGTAGCGGAAAGGAAACAGGGCATACCCAGAGACATGCGACCCACATTCACTGGATGAAAACCGTCGACATCCTTATGGAAATCGATGGCTTCGGTAACTTTTGTTTCGGAAATATGTTTTGGTAAGGGTAATTGTACAATAAAACCGTCAATATCTTTATCGTTATTCAAACGATCCACACATGCGAGCAACTCTTCTTCGGTGACATCATCCTCATAACGGATCAACGTGGAGTTGAATCCTACCTCTTCACAGGATTTTACCTTGTTGGCTACATATGTTTCGCTCCCTCCGTCATGCCCGACCAATACCGCTGCCAGATGAGGCGTCTTGCCTCCCGCAGCTTTTATATGTGTTACCTCTTCGGCTATCTCTTTCTTTATCTGTGCGGCAACCGCTTTTCCGTCAATAAGCTTCATCTCTCTGGTTTATTTTAATTTTATTGTTGTTCGGCTTCGCCGTTTTTCAGTAGTTATTCATGCTTCGCATGTAATTCAATAGTAATTCAACTTCGCTGTTATTCGTGCTTCGCACGTAACTCAATAATAACCAGATTACAACCGAACAACTGTCGAACAACAACTGGAAATCTACTGAACAAACAATCGAACTACCTGCGTCTCATATTATTCCGCATTGCCTGACGACCATCTCCGGAAGTCATCATTTTCATCATCTTGCGGGTTTCATCGAACTGCTTGAGGAGTTTGTTTACTTCCTGTACATTGGTTCCGCTACCTTTGGCGATACGGGCACGACGGCTTCCGTTCAATATCTCGGGATTGGTACGTTCCTGGGGAGTCATGGAACGGATAATGGCTTCAATGCCCTTGAAAGCATCGTCATCGATATCCAGATCCTTGATTTGTTTGCCTACGCCGGGAATCATCGATGCCAGGTCCTTCAGGTTACCCATCTTCTTGATCTGCTGGATCTGGTTGATAAAATCGTTGAAGTCGAACTGATTCTTGGCTATCTTCTTTTGCAGGCGGCGTGCCTCTTCTTCATCATATTGCTCCTGTGCCTTTTCCACCAGAGAGACGATATCACCCATACCGAGGATACGGTCTGCCATACGTTCCGGGTGGAATACATCGATAGCATCGAGTTTTTCACCGGTACCTACGAACTTGATAGGCTTATCTACTACCGACCGGATGGATAACGCTGCACCACCCCGGGTATCACCGTCGAGTTTGGTGAGTACCACCCCGTCGAAATCAAGCCGCTGGTTGAATTCTTTGGCGGTGTTTACCGCATCCTGTCCTGTCATGGAGTCCACCACGAAGAGGATCTCCTGTGGATTGACCGCCTTCTTGATCGCTTCGATCTCGTTCATCATCTGTTCGTCGATAGCAAGACGTCCCGCGGTATCGATGATGATCAGGTCTTTCCCGTGCTGACGGGCATATTGTATAGCGTTCTGTGCAATCTTGACAGGGTTCTTGTTCTCTTCTTCCGCATAAACCGATACACCGATTTGTTCGCCCAACACCTTTAGCTGCTCGATAGCAGCGGGACGGTAAATATCGCCGGCTACCAATAATGGGTTCTTGCCCCGTTTGCTTTTGAGCATGTTGGCCAGCTTGCCTGAGAAAGTGGTTTTACCGGATCCCTGCAAACCCGACATCAGAATAATGGAGGGATTTCCCTTGACGTTAAATTCGGCAGCAGTGCCTCCCATCAGAAGGGCCAATTCGTCGTGCACGATCTTCACCATCATTTGTTCCGGCTTCACCGCGTTGAGTACATCCTGTCCCAGCGCTTTCTCCTTTACTGTTTCGGTGAATTCCTTGGCAGTTTTATAGTTCACGTCGGCATCCAACAGTGCACGACGTACATCTTTCAATGTTTCGGCTACGTTGATCTCGGTGATCTTTCCCTGTCCTTTTAGTATCTTGAATGACCTCTCCAGTCTTTCACTTAAATTCTCAAACATAATATATTTATACTGTTTTTGTTTCGCTCTTTAGACAAACGATGTACAGATGCCAGATTCCCGTAATTAATGCGGTACTCGGAGAACTTGAATATCTTCTGAAAGTAGCTCATTGTCTGCATTATCCTTTGGCATATACATGGTTCTGCTTAGAAAATACAAAAGTACATGAAAATCGATGTATTTCCAAGCAAGTGAAATGAAAAACTGTCTGCGGAATCAGCTATGTATCTTTACGGATGGCAACGAGTGTTTTTGGGACTAGTTGATTATTCCTGCGTCTTTGAGTTTTTTCAATTCGACACTGGGGTTGCCCTGTTTCAATTTTTTCCAGATTTCGAGTCCTACCATTCCCATATCATTTTTGTATGATGATTGTAGGTAACCGTCACTAATGAAGATGTAATCCAAGACTACATCCCTATTCGCAAAATCCGGATTGGAATGATAATTCACATGCTCAATATACTGATTAGATGATACTATCTCATATGTTCCTGAAATAGTAATGAGCGATAGGACAGGAGTAATAAACATCGCAGTGAGTTCTCCTGTATTCCCGAAAACCTTATAAAAGTATGCTGGTTGGAGTTTTGTGGTATCCAACTCAATCACCCCGGTTTGAGGGTCCCTTTTTAGATCTCCAGTTGGAATACATAGTTGCCATACACCCTCCAGTGGGGTTTCACTACTTTCAGTCGATGTTTGTGCATTCAAGACAAAAGAGCCGAGGACTAGAAAAAGAACAGTTAAAATTGATTTCATTGTGATATAATTTAGGTGTATACTTTGTATGCCAAATGTAGTGAATAATTTCCTGATCATCAAATGTATTATGTAGAAATTACCATTCAACGTTAATATGACGTTTTTGTATCTTATCTATTGATTCATCGTGCTTGGTTTATCGTATGTTTTCCGTCAACTCTGTTGTTGGGAAATATAATGAGGGCTCCAATAGTTGAACCAGCATCAAAAAGTTTGTTTACTTCTTCTGGTATTTGTTCTGTACCGATTTTTCCATATCTCTAGTCAAGATGTTGGGGAAAAAGTTTTGATGTTTTTATCTTTTGTTTCCATCGTCGTCGTTTTCTTATTCTTTAAAATATTCTATAAATATTACTTTCATATTCGATCCGGATTTCAGAAAGTCCTGCTTCCATCTTTGCAAAGTTAGCTAATAATGGAATAGCATGCAGATAAGAAAGTATGAAATAACAGTATTGTATGCCTTACTGACCGTAACATTTTAGTTTTCCATTATTGAATTTAGAATATCCGCAATTTTTTCTTTTTTCACGATGTACATCCCCAACCTTTCATGCGAAACCCCATTTTTTAATACGTATTCATAAACTGGCTTCCCATCAATGAACTTCGAATCAAAGTATTTAAAATCAACGGTAGGTAATTGATAGAGCTTTTCTGCAACTTCGGTAATATGAGTTGAAATATAAAATGTACTTTCCTTAATTTGGGCAAATGATTCTATGATAAGTAATGAAGCATCAAATGCATCCTTGACATTTGTACCTCTAAACAATTCATCAAAAATCACAAAAAGCCTGTTTTTTTCTTTAAGTTTAATTGCTACTTCTTTAATCCTTCTTACTTCACTATAAAAATGACTGTAGCCTCTATTCAAGTTATCCGAAAGGTTGATAGTTGTAATTATCCCATTGTATATGGATATTCTCATTTTTACAGCTGGAACTGGAAATCCTAAATGAGAAATATACATGGCAATACCTAATGATCTAAGAAATGTTGACTTACCCGCCATGTTGGGACCTGTCAAAAAGCATAAGTTATTTGACTCTGTAATTTCAACATCATAAGGCACTGCATTTTTTAATAATGGGTGATGTAATTGCTGGATGGAAATAATGGGAGAAGAAGAATCAATGTAATCTACAAATGCCAGGTTATTCTCGGCGGCAACTCTACCAATTGAACAATAGGCATCAAAAAGATATATTGTTCGAATAAAATCATATAACTCATTCTTATACTTCTTTCTGAACAGGAAATCCATGCGACTAATATCTTTAAAACTAATTTTATTTGCATCCTCAATTGTCCCTAAATCTATATGATTGATAAATTCTTTTATGTAGCCTATTAACTGCGTTAACTCCTCCGGAATATCATTATTCAGTTGATAAATTAGTTTATTTATATCTTTTATTAGGTATATCAACTGCTGAACCCCCGACAGAATCAGATAATAGTCATTATTTTCAGATTTTAACCGATATGATACACTCTGAAGGAAAGCGTCAATTATGTTATTTCGTAGAGATGAAACATTTAAACGCATGTATGTCTCAATAAAATCTAATTGAGCTGAATTTATTTTTAAATCCAAATCAATGGATGAAATATAGTGTATCAGCTCACTCCTTTTTTGTAATTGTTGTAAGTCTGTCAATGGATTTCCCATTAAGGTTAGCAGACACTCTTTACCACCATTGGTCTTGGTTTTATTATAGAAACCAAATATGGAGGCATTTGATCTTCCGTCTCCAAATATTTCAAGGTCATTGATTGTCTGTTTATCTAATTCAAATTTCATCTCTTTATTTATTTGTGCCTGCGGTTCTATTCGTCAGTCTTGTGTTTTATGAACGTGAATGTAGAATCTGGCAAGTTGTTCTTTTGTGCTATCATGTCGTTGAAGAGAAACAAATAATACAACGGAATATTCAATAGTCCTTCATTGTATTCCAATCCTTTGAGTGAGAAACGCAAACTTAACTCAGGTTTGTACTTATTGCGGAAAATCCGCAAACTCTGTCCTTTAACCTGTTCACCTGATTTTACTTCTATTGGAAAAATTGTGTTGTCTTTTGAAACGACAAAATCAAGTTCGCTTTTGCCTTTTGGTTGATTAGGATGGTCAGCGTTGTTTGCCCAATAATATGCTTCATCGAAGCCAAATGAACGAAGTTGTTGTAAAACGAAATTTTCGGCAAAAGCACCACCAAAATTTGACCAGATATTGTCATCGCCAATAACGACGGAAGCGGGTAATCCTGCTAATTGTCGCAATAGACCCACATCGAGTGAATAAATTTTGAAATCAGCGTTGTTCGCGTAAAACGACAGCGGTAATCTGTTTCCATGCACGACAAGGTCGATTTTGTAAATCAAACCGGCATCGAGCAACCAATCGATTGCAAAGGCGTAATCCCTTCCTCGTGCCGATGGCTCTATCGTTTTGTACACGAACTTGTGATTTTCTTTGGCAAACTGTTGTGGAACGCTATCCCATAGGTTGCTGATTTTTCGTGATTCGGCGCTAGTGGTATGTTTACTAAAATCATCTTTATAGTCGGCAAGAATATTTTTTAAAATCATTTCTACACGATTAATATCTTTACTTTCAATCCATTCTTTGACAGCAGCAGGCATTCCTCCAACGGCTAAGTATTGCTGAAATAAATCTCGAAAATCGCTTTCAATGAGTGGCTTGCGTAAATTTTCTATTGCTTTGTGTGCCTCCTTTGTTTGATTTTGCATACCAAAAGCCCAATAAAATTCTTCTAAATCCATAGGATAAAGCCGTAATCTATTCACTTTGCCAACAGGAAACGAAGTGCCACTGTGCAAAGCGATTCCGAGCAAACTTCCCGTAGCAGCAATATAATATTCAGGTGCATCTTCTGCAAAATATTTTAAAGAGGTCAACGCACGAGGTACCTCTTGGATTTCGTCAAAAATCACAAGTGTGTCGTTCTGACTAATTGGCGTGTTATGTTTTAACGATAGATAGTTAATAATGCGTTTCGGTTCAATATTACCCTCAAACAGAGCGAGTAATTCAGCATCCGCTTTCTCAAAATTTACGTGTATTATATTTTTGAAATGAACCTTACCAAAAAGAGCCTCAAGCAAGTAGGTCTTTCCGACTTGTCTTGCTCCCTCTAATAGCAGTGGTAGGCGTTTTTCGCTATTTTTCCACTCCAATAATTGTTGCAATAATTTTCTTTGCATAATAATTTTGGATTGATATTCCGACTGTGAAGATATAAAAAATCACATTATTAGTATTAATAATGTGATTTTATTTCTAAAGTTGTGGGGTAACCTTATAAATGGGATGTGACCATTGGAATCTAACTCCATGAGAATGACAAAAAATATGACTATTCTTCACAATAAGATAGAATGAATTGTATTTGGGTGTAATAGGAATACCGAAAAAGTCGCTGCCATTTATTCACATTCATCTAAAATGACTACTTTTGTTGGCTCTTAAGCATGGCTGCAATGAAAAAGAATCCACTGCGTAAATTTATATATCTCTCTATTGCCGCTGCAATAGTCACCATTCTACTGAAATTTTACGCTTATTTTGTGACCGATTCGATGGGGTTTCTGTCGGATGCGCTGGAGTCATTTGTAAATCTGTTTGCGGCGATCTTTGCTTTGGTAATGCTCAACATCTCACTGAAACCGGCGGATAAGGAACATGAGTTCGGACATAGTAAAGCAGAATATTTTTCTAGTGCGGCGGAAGGGGCACTTATCCTGATCGCTGCTTTCACTATTATTTGGTCGGCTGTCCCACGGCTTATCGATCCTCGGCCGATAGAGAATATCAACACCGGTCTGCTCTTTTCTTTGTTGGCATCATTGGTGAATCTGGGAGTGGGACTTACATTGATTCATCAAGGAAAAAAGAGGAGTTCCCTTCTGTTGGAAGCCGATGGGAAGCATTTGCTGACCGATGTGTGGACTTCGGTGGGTGTGATTACGGCCATCGTGATCGTGAAATTTACCGGCTGGTTGATTGTCGATCCTATCATTGCCATTCTGGTGGCACTCAATATCATCTACACGGGATATAGGTTGATAATGCGTTCTGCCAGCGGGTTGATGGATGCTTCCCTGCCTGAAGAGGAGGTGGAAAAGATTACTTCCTACCTGGATTCACTGAAAGAGCAACAGATTGAATACCACTCACTGTTAACCCGGGCTGCCGGTCGCCGCAAATTTATCGCGATGCATGTGCTGGTTCCGGGTAAGTGGACGGTCAAACAGGCACACGATCGTGCGGATGAGATAGAGCAAACCATCGTGAATATGTTTGACGAGCCGGTGACGGTTCATACCCATCTGGAGCCAGTGGAAGATCCTGCGTCGATGAAGGATATCGGTATCGACCGGCAGGAGATCGACTGGAATCCATAAAAGAGAAATCGGCCAACCCAGAGAGATAATAGTAGGCAAATTTCCGGTATATCGTCTTTTTGGTGTAATTTTGCCCTAATGGACAAAAAAATCTTCAGGCTTGCCCTTCCCAATATTATCACCAATATTACCGTTCCCCTACTTGGGATGGTAGATATTGCCATTGCCGGTCGGCTCGGATCGACTGTCTATATCGGTGCCATCGCCCTCAGTGCGAATATCTTCAATATGATTTACTGGAACTTCGGTTTTATCAGGATGAGTTCCAGCGGTTTTGCCTCCCAGGCATTGGGTGCCCGCAATTTTCCGGAGGTGATGAATGCTTTTATCCGTTCACTGGTAATTGGCCTGGGAGTAGGATTGCTTATCATACTCCTGCAATACCCTATCGGGATGTTGGTTTCCAGTCTGATACAATCTGGTCCTGAATCGGCCGAGCATGTGATGACCTATTTTCATATCGTCGTATTTGGAGCTCCTGCGGTGTTGGGGTTGTATGCCTTCAATGGTTGGTTTATCGGTATGCAGAACGCGAGGATCCCGATGATGATCGCTATCCTGAATAATCTTCTCAATATTCTCCTGAGTATCTTTTTTGTGTTCGGTATTGGTATGAAAATCGAGGGGATCGCCCTCGGAACAACACTTTCCCAAACCATCTCCTTCATGGTGGCCGCCGCCTTCTGGTGGAGATATTATCGCCGGCTACGCAAATATATCCGTAAGGAGACGATTTGGGACAGGCATGCCATACGCCAATATTTTAGGGTGAATAGTGATATTTTTGTCCGCACCTTTTTGTTGACACTGGTGACTACCTTCTTCACCTTTGCCTCTTCCGGGATGGGTGAGACCATACTGGCTGTAAATGCTTTGTTGATGCAGTTCTTCATGCTCTTTTCCTATTTTATGGATGGCTTTGCCTATGCGGGCGAAGCGCTGACCGGCCGTTTCATCGGGGCAAAGAACCGGATGTATCTGCAATGGATGGTCCGCAGGATTTTCTTCTGGGGATTGATGGTCAGCCTTGCGGCAGTGGTGATCTATATGTTCTTCCCCGATCCGATCCTGCGCATCATGACCAACGACCTCGATATTATTGCGTATACCAAAGAGTTTATGTTCTGGACGGTATTGATTCCCATCGTCGGCTTCGCTGCTTTCCTGTGGGATGGCATCTTTATCGGGGCGACCGCTTCCACAGAAATGCGGAATGCGATGATCCTCTCGTCTGTGGTCTTTTTTGCCTGTTACTTTATCATGACCCCTTTATGGGAAAATAATGGCCTCTGGTTGTCCTTTATCCTCTACCTTTTAGTGCGGGGTGTTACACAAACATTTTGGGCGAAGAAAGCACTTCGGTTTTAGGTGGATAGGTGGACAGGTGAATAAAAATGCCATTAAGTGTTGTCCCTACACAACAATTTATATCTTTGTGGTGTGAAGGTCGAAGTACAATCAAGAAATTCTGAAATTGAAAAACAGGCTTCAGATAACGCTGTGAGTTTAATTACATCATTTTAGCAATGGATATTTTTGAGGATTACGAAAAGGAGAAGAGAACGATCAACCTGTATGCGGCAAATGGAGTGGCACTGGCCATTACCGCTGCTGCGGCGGCATTTTTCGGTGTTGCTTTTTACTTCATCTGGAGGCCGCAGCACTTCCTATCAATACAGCAAAGTTTGTTGTTTGCTTTGATATTCATTGCGGGAATTGTTGTGCATGAACTGATTCACGGTTTTTTCTTCGGCTTATATGCCAGAAATGGCTTTAAAAGCATCCGTTTTGGAGTGATGTGGCAGATGCTTACTCCTTACTGCCACTGTAAAGAACCCTTGAAGGTGAAGCATTATTTCCTCGGAGCGTTGATGCCGGCGCTGTTGTTAGGGATTATCCCGGCGGTGATAGCGCTTTTTAACGGCAGCGGAATGATGTTGCTGTTTGGTATTATCTTTACCGGTGCTGCTGCAGGCGATTTTATGGTGGTCTGGATGCTGAGAAAGGAACATCCGGAGAGCTATGTGCAGGATCATCCGTCGGAGGCGGGGTGTTTTGTGTTCCGTAAGAGGGGGAAAGTTTGATATGATACGATGTGTAAGAATCCGATAAAATTCCCACCGGTGCAAGTTGGAAGTTTGATCCTGTTTGAGGTGTAAGTTTTGGCCAGAAATGAATACTTTTACAGTCTGATGAGAGAACGTAGAGACAAAATACCGAAGCGACAATTTGTGCTTTTGTTGATTATTGCAGTTCCACTCTTTGCGATGATCTTTCTGTTTAGCCTGAGCACAGCGCTATCAGAATGGTATATGCATGTGATTTACCCGGTTATAGCAATAGTACTATCCTTTGTATCTAACCTTTTGCCCTTTTCGCTATACGATATTTTCCTGATCGTAGCGGTATTGTTATTGGTCAGATTGATCGTTTTGGTTATTATACGTAAGATTTCTTTTTCGAAATTCCTTTTCCGATTGATCCGGTTTGTGACGGTCATCGTTGTCTGGTTCTATTTTGGATGGGGAATCGCATACTTCCGGGAAGATTTCTACCATCGGAACGATGTAGTGGAGAAGAAGTTTGATCCGGAGGTTTTCAAGGAGTTTGCAGTACGATTTATTGACCATGCAAACCTTTGTTATACCGATTGTGTAGACATGGATAAGAACGATATCAGGAGTGAAATAGAATCATCATATCGGCTATTACACGAGTCGTTAAGGATATCATACCCCAACGGAAAGAGGAAGCCCAAGCTGATGATGTTCGAAACAGTCTATTCGAAGATGGGTGTTTCGGGGTATTTCGGACCCTTTTTGAATGAGATCCACGTGAATAATTATAGTCTGAATTTCAGTTATCCTTTCACTTTGGCGCATGAAATGGCACATCAGTTCGGTATTGCCAAGGAATCGGAGGCGAATCTGTATGGATTTGTAGTATGTAGCAGTAGTAATGACAAAAAAATCCGGTATAGTGCGTATGTATCCACGATCAGGTATGTGTTGAACGATATACGGCGTTTTCTTCCTGAAGAGTATGAATCGTTAGCTTCAACTATCCGACCGGAGATTATTGCCGATCTGCGGCGAAACAGGGAGCATTGGCTCGCAGCAAGGAACGAATCACTGTCTGATATGCAGGACAGGGTATATGATGCTTATCTCAAAACAAATAAAATCAGTTCCGGACAGGCCAATTACTCCGAAGTTGTTGGATTACTGATTTCAAACTACGATATTTTAAATCCTTCACCCTAAAATCTTACATCTAACATCCCACATCTTAAATCCCAACTACTCCAAATATTCCCCGATCTTCCCGCTGATCTGTAACAGTGAGATCTCGTAGAGTTTGGTCCTGTATTGCGCGGTGAGAAGGCGTTGTTCTGCTTCGAGCAGGCTGTTTTGTGCTTCCCTCAGCTCTAATCCGGACAGGTCGCCGATCTTGTACCGTTCCATGGCGATCTCGTAATTCACTTTGGCATTGTGCAGGCTTTCGCGTTCCAGGTTGGTCAGTTCTATGTTATTCTGATAGGACAACCACATATTGGCAAAATCGCTTTCCAGCCATAATTTGTTTCTCTGCACCTGTAATTCACGATTCTGTACGGTGATTTCGGCATTTTTTTGTTCCCTTTTTCGATTGAATCCGTCGAAGATCGTATAGCCGAGGGTTACCCCCACACTTGGTCCCCATGTGCGTTGCCTGTCGAGTGTGCCGGTGTTATAATCATAGTGGGTAAAACCGTAGCCGGCATTCATCCGAAGGTAGGGATAATTGTGGCTTCTCAGGTTTTTCAGGTCCAGTTCGCTCAATGTCTTGTTTTTCCCGCTCAGCAGCAGGCTTGTGTTATGCTGCATCGCCTGGTTAAACAACTCTTCTTTAGAAAGGTCGGCATCAAAGAGAATAGTGGTATCTTTTGCCAGGAAGTGTTGCTCCACATCCCCTCCCATCAGTTCATTCAGCCGAATCCTAGAGCTATTGAGAGTTTCGTACTGTTGGATAAGCAGGGAACTGTCGGCATTGAAATAGACCCTCGCCTGTTGCAGGTCGAGTTGGGAAAGTGATCCCACCTGATAGCGTGCTTCCACGATGCGTAACCGTTCTTTGGAAAGAGATACTGCATACTGAAGATTTCCAAGTCGTATCTGTTGTTGCACATAATTGTAGTATTCCGCTGTGAGGTCGGCCACGAATCCTTCCACCGCCAGCCGTGTGTTCAACTCGCCTATGGATTGCAACTCTTTCAGCCGTTTATAGTTTGTCTGTATCCGAAACCCTTCGAAGAGAGTCCAGTTGAGGTTTAGTCCGGCATCCAGCGTCTGTGTATTTGAATTACGAGTTTCTATTGTCCCCTCTCCATTTACAGGATATTGGTCAGCATTATTACTACGAAGATTATAACCCGAATTCAGGCTGACTTGCGGCAGGAATCCGGCATTCCCTAATGTGACATTATTGTCCGAGATCAGTTCTTCATTGCGTACGATACGCAGATCATAATTATTTTCCAACCCGATCCTCAGACATTCCTGCAAATCCATTACTGGCTGCGCGAACGCAGCAGATGCAATCAGGAGAAAGAGTAGTATCGGTGTATTTTTTATTGTCATATTGTTCGGTTGTTATTCGGTTGTTATTCAGTTGATGTTCAGTTGTAATTCGGTTGTGTTCAGTTGTTGTTCGATAGTTGTTCGATTGTTATTGAGTTACGTGCGAAGCACGAATAACAGCGAAGCTGAATTACTATTGAACTACATGCGAAGCATGAATAACTACTGAATAACGGCGCAGCCGAATAACAATAAAATCATCACATCAATTTTCCTCTTTCCTTTTCAGCCTTCTTTTCAGTTTTACTTCCCTGTCAGTAGAGAGATAGACATACATTGTCGGGACGATATAGAGGGTGAATAGGGTAGAGATAAGCAATCCGCCCACTACGGCTGTACCCATGGCGATCCGTCCATTGGCACCTTCACCGCTGGCGAACATAAGCGGCAATAATCCGAGTACTGTAGAGATACTGGTCATCAGGATGGGACGTAGCCGCTGTGTGGAAGCATCGATGATGGATTGGAGTTTACTCTCTCCGGCACTCTGCCGCTGGTTGGCAAACTCCACGATAAGGATCCCGTTCTTGGTCACCAGCCCGATCAGCATGATGATACCGATCTGACTGTATATGTTCATCGTAATCCCGAACATCCACATGAACAGTAAGGCACCAAAGAGCGCTAGTGGCACAGAGAACATAATGACGAATGGGTCTTTGAAACTCTCGAACTGGGCTGCCATCACAAGGAAGATCAGCAGGATTGCAAGGCCGAAAGCGAAAAACAGACTCGAGGAACTCTCCCTGAAGTTCCGGGATTCACCTTCCAGTGCCGTCCTGAACGAATCGTCCAGTACTTCGGAAGCAATTCTGTCCATCTCTTCCAATCCTTCACCGAGGGAATAACCCGGAGCCAGACCCGCGGTAATGGTCGCGGAGTTGAATCGGTTGTAGCGGTAGAGTTGGGGAGGGGCTACCGATTCTTCCAATCTCACCAGATTGTCCATCTGGATCATCTGATCTGACTTGTTCTTGATATAAATGGCTTGCAGGTCGATCGGCGTGTTGCGTTGCTGGCGGTTGATCTCACCCAGGATCTGATACTGCTTCCCGTTCATATAGAAATAGCCCATCCGCTGGCCGCTCAACGCATATTGCAATGTTTGACCGATGTCACGTGTACTTACCCCTAATATGGCGGCTTTGTTACGGTCAATAAGTATTCTTGTTTCCGGCTTGGTGAACTTCAAATCGACATCGCTCATCTGGAAATAAGGGCTGGCGTTTACTTTTTCCATAAAGGGAGGGATAAACTCCTGTAGCTTTTCAATGTTGGGTGCCTGCAGAATATATTGTATCGGCATACCGGCACGGCGTCCCCCGAAAGTGGATTGCTGTTGTACAAAAGCACGGGCCGCGTTTTCATTTTTTACAGCACGAGTGAGGGCTGCGGCTATCTCCATCTGGCTGCGTTCGCGCTTGTTCATGTCGGGCAACACTATCCGTACCATGCCAAAAGTGCCGCGGGTCATATTGATGTTGGATTCTCTTTCCGGTGCGATGGAGTCGGCTATTTGTGAAATACGCTCGTTATAGTCCCTGATAAATTCGTAGGTAGCCCCTTCCGGAGCGGAACTCCGGATCATAACTATGGAGCGGTCTTCAAGGGGAGCCATTTCAGAGGCGATGGTATTCCAGAAGATAACGATAAATATTCCAGAAACGATGATAACCGGTAATACAAGCCATTTGTGACGTAAGAAGGCCCTCAGTGAGGTATTGTAGATATTATTCAATCCATTGAAAATAAATTCAGTCTTTTCATGCAACTTATTCTTTTTCCGTTTTGAGGTGAGCATCTTCGAGGATAGCATCGGCACGAAAGACAGTGCAGCAAAAGCGGAGATAATAAGTGCGCCGGATATCACAATACTGAACTCACGGAACAGACGGCCGGTCATCCCTTCCAGAAAGACAATCGGGAAAAATATTGCTACCAGGGTAATTGTTGTTGAAATTACAGCAAAAAAGATCTCTTTCGAACCGACGATGGATGCCTCTTCCGGATCCATTCCACTTTCTACTTTCTGGAAGATATTCTCTGTGACCACGATGGCGTCGTCTACTACCAGTCCAACCGACAAAACGATTGCCAACATCGACAAGACGTTGATGGAGAATCCTGCCAGATACATTACAAAGAAGATGCCGATCAGCGAGATCGGTATTACGAGTGCAGGGATCAGTGTCACTCTCCAGTTCCTTAAGAAAATAAAGATGATGGATACCACCAGGATAAAGGCGATGATCACAGTCTCTTCTACCTCGCTGATGGAAGCACGGATAAACTTTGTGTTGTCGAACGCCACGTCGAGGGTCACATCCTGGGGAAGATCTTTTTGCATCTGCTCCATGCGGACCCTCACTTCGTCGGCAATATTGATCTGGTTGGCGCCCGGCTGCGGAATAATCACGCAACTCACCATTGGCACCCCGTTTCTCTTGAGGATATTCTGCCGATCGGCTGCATCCAGTTCGGCATATCCTACATCGCGGAAGCGTATGACCCGGAAATCATTCTCTACCAAAATGAGATTGTTGAATTCTTCGGGTGTCTGCATCAATCCCATCGTCCGGATGGATTGTGATATCTGGTCACCCTCGATACTACCGGAGGGAAGTTCGACGTTTTCCCTGTCCAGCGCATTTTTAATATCCAGGGGAGTGACATTATAGGCGGCCATCCTGATGGGGTCTAACCATAAACGCATGGCATAGCGGTACTCTCCCCAGATCTCCACCGCACTCACATTAGAGATGGTTTGCAACCGCTCTTTGACGGTGAGGTCGGCGATCTCAGAGAGCTCCAACATGGAGCGGTTGGGACTTTGTACGGTAATCTGCATGATGGGATCGGAGTCGGCATCGGCTTTCGACACCGTCGGGGGATCGACATCACGGGGAAGGTATCTTTGTGCGATGGAAACTTTGTCCCGCACGTCGTTTGCGGCGGTTTCCATATCCACGCTCAATTCAAATTCCACCGTGATCCTCGCGCTTCCCTGACTACTACGGCTGGTCAACGAACGGATACCTGGTATACCATTGATATTTTGTTCCAGCGGTTCGGTGATCTGGTTCTCTATCACCTCCGCATTGGCACCGGGATAGGATACCTGTACGGTGATGATAGGGTTGTCCACGTTGGGATATTCACGGATGGGTAGACTGGTATAGCCGATCAATCCGAAGATGATAATGATCAGCACCAACACCGTAGCCAATACCGGCCGCTTTATACTTAATTCCGATAGGTTCATCTCGTTTTAATCTGTGCTGTTTTCAACCATTTGACTGATCTGTACCGGCATCCCGCCTCGTAACTGCATCACACCAGTAGTCAGAAGGGTGTCGCCCATGTTCAGGCCACTGATCACCTCGACCGATGAGGGGGTACGCATGCCTATGATAATCTCTACCTCTCTGGCCTTGCCATTGTCGTATAGATAAGTGATATCACGTCCCATCTCCTTTACGGTGGAGATCCCCGGGATGACGATGGCATTGTCTATCTGATTCAGGTTGATCCGTACGTCGGCGGATTGACCCGGCTTGATCTTCCCGTCTGTATTGGGATAGCGGGCACGGGCGAAGAGGCTGAGCGTCTTCACGTCCAACCTCGATTCTATAGCGTAAACTGTGGCATGGTATTCCGACAGGTCGTTTGCTACTTTGAATGAAATTTGAGAGCCAGGCTTGATCTTGCTCAGTATATTCTGGTTAAGAGAAAATTCGATCTTCAGTGGTGATATCTTGGTGAGGCTAGTGACTACGACCGAAGGAGAAGCATATGCTCCTTCACTCACCTGCCTCAGCCCGATCATCCCGTCGAAAGGAGCCCTCAGTTCGGTTTGCCGGATACGGGCCTTCACCAGCTCTATATCAGCTTTCAATGTCTCCAGTTGGGTGGCAATCGACTGGTAGGTTTCCTGGCTGATGGCATCTTTTTCTAACAGTGTCTGTTGCCGGTAGAGCCTGTCTTGTGCCAGCGGCAACTGGGCTTCGAGTTTCTTGAGCTCGGCCTGTAGGGGAGCATCATTCACTTTGGCGAGTAGTTTCCCTTTTTGTACGAAGGAACCCTCCTCAAAATAGATGTCAGTAATCTTACCCGAAGATTCGAATGTGAGATTTACCTCCTCGTCGGGTAACAACACCCCCGTAATGCTGAACATATTGTTGAGGGTCTGGGGTTTCAGTACCGTGGCGTTTACCATAAGTGCCGACCTGCTGTTTCCGGCGGGAGCAGTACGCTGAATAGGCTCATCTTTCTGATTTCCTGAAATAAATAATTGCTTGATCTTTGGGAAAAATGCCATCCCCAAAATTAAAATTGCGATGGAGGCAAAAACAGTTATTTTCGTATTCCTGTTCATATAATTGTGTTACTCTTTTAGTCGTAGAACAATGTGGAAATGACATATTATTAGATTACTGCCTGAACCAGTTAATAAATCGTCACCTCAAAATTCTTATTGATAGCCCTGATATTACAGGGTAAAAACCTTCCAAAATTACCGATTAAAATAGAGAAAAAGTAGCGCTTATACTGATTTTAGTTTTTTTTAGCCCTAATAATCGATGTATCGTTCAAATAAATCGATGAATTTGTCCTTGATCAGGAATTAAATAACTATTTTTGACATTCGAAAGAGTAATTCAATAGGATTAAAGAAATAAACAAGATGAATGTAAAAAGATTATTTTTCTCGCTAATATTCGTGATGAGTAGCATATTGTTGTTAGAAGCGCAGGATTGGGCTAATCTGAACCGTTTTAGGGAAGATAATGCGAAGTTGGGACCTGCCAAAACGTGTGATAACCGGGTAGTTTTTATGGGTAATTCCATTACGCAGGGCTGGATAGAAAAGGTGCCCGAGTTTTTTGAAGGTCGTGCCTATATTAATCGGGGGATTAGTGGTCAGACTACACCTCAGATGTTGCTTCGTTTCCGTCAGGATGTCCTTAATTTATGGCCCAAAGTGGTGGTAATCCTTGCCGGAACGAATGATATCGCGGGTAATACGGGGCCATCGACGCTGGAGATGATCGAAGACAATATCCATTCTATGACCGAATTGGCGCAGGTTCACGGTATACAGGTGGTGTTATGTTCCGTTCTTCCTGTATATGACTATCCGTGGCGCACCGGGTTGGAACCGGCTCCGAAGATTGTGGAACTGAACAAGCGTATCAAAGAGTATGCCGCTATGCGTGGAGCAGTTTATTGCGATTTCTTTTCAGCTATGGCTGATGAACGTAACGGCTTACCTAAGAATCTGTCGGAAGATGGGGTGCATCCTAACAAAGAGGGGTATGCCATTATGGGGCCTTTAGTGGATAATGCCATTGCACGTGCATTTCTTATGTGGAAAGAATTCAAATAATTATTTTTCAGTAGAATATTTTTTGAGATTACAGTGAATGTGTCCAATCCTTGCGGAATACCACAAGAATTGGACACATTTTTATCCTTTTCCATTGTTGATCATTTAAACTGATATCCTTTCACATCTCTTAAGGCAGGTACTGAATAATAGGCATTAAGGTTACCTTTGAGGAGTACCTTCTTGCCAATATTGTCAGGATTGTCGGGGATATTCAACGCTGCTTTGATGGAGCCCGTAGAAGGCAAATTTACCGGGATCATTTTCCCCGTATCGGTTTCACCAGGAGTATCAGCCAGTGCGATATTGTTTTGCTTTGCCCCATCCGCACTGGGAAGAAATTTGTTGATACTTCCGTCGAATGATCCCACGATAAAACCTTCCACCCACACACCCGTTTTTCCCTGGTTATTTTTTACTTCCGCTACGGTGTAGGGGGCTCTCTGTGATCCTTTGATAAGGGGAGGGTTTTCTTCTGTACGGTCTGCAGTCATATTTTCTGTTAAGCCGGTTGTCCAGTCCGTTATATTTCCTCCGGTAATCATCACGGATTCATTGCCGAACAACGTAACGTTGTAGGTGTATTTGGTTGATTTTTGGAAAGCGTTTATATTGAGAGCTTCCGATAAAGATAATTTATATACTTCAAACTCTTCTCCGATAATGAACCATAGGTGCATACCCGACAGGTTGTTCGTGGGAAGCAATATCGCTTCGACAATCGACTCTGCGATATTGATCTTTAACTCCACATCCCCGAGAGCGGAGGCAGAAGATAAAGTCCCTGTCACCAAATCGAAGGAGGCTTTGGTTGCCGTGTTGGAGATGATCACTGACAAATCATTTAAATTGAACGCCGTACCATGGTTTATGTTCAGTACTATTTTGGACAACTGATGTGTAAACAACATGTTCACATTCGGATTGCCTGAACTGACACCCTTGGCATTGGTAGAGTATAACAGGTCGATATCGGCTTGTACCGACTGATTACTCAGGTCAACGTCATAAGAGAAATTGGTAATCTCTTTACGATAGGGATAATAGCCTATCAAATCGACACTGGAACCATTGAACGGAAAAATAATCTGATCCGTTTCATCAGTAGGTTCGAAAGAAGAACTGCCTGAAGTTACATACTGTGCATTCTTTTTGAGTGCAGAGGAGTTGAGTGTTTGCCCTGCTTTTACCATATAAATGCCGATAGCATCGTCTTTATCCCAGGAGGAATTGGAGGCACGGGTGGTTAACCCGTTAATTTCAGCTTTTAGTTGGAGTGGTTTTCCTACTTTGTTGGAATCTATCGTGTCTCCTTCGCACGAACAGATGGCAATGCAGAGTAACAGCATTACGAAATTTTTAGCTTTCATGATGGATAATTTTGATGTGGTGTGGGAGTAAACCTGTTAAGGTGAACTTCAAATAGCATAAAAGAATCTGTAATAATGGCGATAATTTACGGTAAAGGGATACAAATTGCGCGAATCAATTAACGCTGACAATACTCATACACCGTATTACAATTATTATACGGCGAAAAAGATAATCTGTTTGAGCCCGAATGGACTTTTCTGTAAATAAAACTATCTATGTGTCAGATAGATATAAATATTGTCTACAAATTTAATGAATATATAATAAGGGCCAAATGTTTTAACTGAAAAAATTAAAACAATTGGCCCTTTTGATTAATTTATAATGGTTCTAAATAATATTTGTGATTTAGGAATTACATTTTACATCCTACATCTAAAATCTCAAATTCAATTATTGAGTTGATAACTTCCCGAGCCTAATTCTATCTCAATTCCGGTTTCTGTTTCAGTTACATTTCTCACCCCTTCTCCAGTTGGTGTAATAATATTCAGCGCTTTTGGTAACCTGATAACTGCCGAACTATTTCCCGGGATGGTGATATCCCAATGGAACGTGCCATTTTCTTTTTTCCATTCACTTTTTATCTCACCATAAACGGATTTATAGGCGGCTTTTACATGTGACAAGCCTTCGGGGAATTTCGGTTCCATCAGAAGTTTTTTGTAGGCTGTTGTTTCGGGGTGGTTTTTGATACCTGCCAGATCTTCGTAAAACCAGATAAGCAGATCACCCAGTAGCATGACGTGATTGGCAGAGTTCATTGCCGGATCGGCCGTATCTCCGTTCCACAGTTCCCAGATAGTTGTCGCTCCTTTTTCAATCATATATCCCCAACTGGGATAGGTACGATTGGAAGCGATCTTGTAGGCCAGATTCACATTTCCATGTTCGGTTAGCCCGCGCATAAGGTGCTGAATTCCCAATACTCCTGTACTTACGTGTCCGTTGAAATCCACTTCCGTTTTCCGTACTATATTGCCGAATACTTTTTTCTCGTATCCTTCCGGCACCAATCCTAGGCGGAGTGAAAGCATATTGGCTGTAACAGTATTATTATCATACAACGCTGAGTCAACGTTAAAGAAGCGGGCATTATAGGCATCCTTTAATCTCGCTGCCAGCTCTTTATATCCGGGTATATCACCTTCGTTTCCGGTAATCGCGGCAAATTCGCACATCAGGTCCAGCAGACTGTAATAGACTGTGGTACTCAGTACAGGACCAGCGGTAGTGCGCGACGGGTCACGAGAATGGATGAGTTCCTGCGATTCGGGAGGCATACACCAGTCGCCATAGGTATCTTTGGTAAGGACATAATCCTGCATGGATACCTCCTGGATATGTTCCATGTAGCGTTTCATGGAAGCATAATGTTTTTTTATCGGTTCGGTATCTCCATAATTCTGCCATAACATCTTTGCACCGTAAAAATAGGCTGCCGGCCAGGTAACGTCGTCGTTGAATATGGTCCAGTATCGTGGAGATACATCGGAAATAGAACCCTGGGGACTTTGTGAGTCTTCGATATCCTGTAACCATTTGCTATAGAGAAGCGCATTATTGAAAATAAAAGATTCTCCGAAGCAACCGGTAGTACGATCTCCCAACCAACCCTGTCGTTCGTCGCGTTGTGGACAATCGGTGGGCATATTCCTGTAGTTGCCGCGGATACCCCAGTAAGCGTTTTTGAATATCTGGTTGATGGTTTCGTTGGAAGTTTCGAATTGTCCGGTGGTCTCCATCTCATCATAGATTACTTTTCCGGTAAAACTCGATAGTTCTGGCTGGTAATCTAACCCGGAGATCTCTACAAAACGGAATCCATGAAAGACGAAAGAGGGTTCCCAACTGAACTCTCCATCTTTTACCGGGGTATAGATATCCGTAACTTTTGCACCTCTGAGGTTTGCCATATATAGTGTGCCATCAGGATTGAGCAGCTCTGCGAAGCGCATGGTGACAGGCTGATCCTTTTTTCCTTTAAGTCGGTTGATGGTTACCCAGCCCACCATATTCTGACCCATATCCATGATAAATTTTCCATCGGCCAGTTTTGTGATGGATACAGGCTTTACTTCTTCCATCACCCGGATACTCGGGTTCGGTTGCACGGTGAGTTTCCCTTTGGGTGCATCCATGATGTCAGCCTGTTTCCACGCTGAATCGTCATAGTCTGTTTTATCCCATCCGGGAAGTTCCAATCGGGCATCATATTCTTCTCCATCAAATTCATTGTTGGCAATGATAGGACCTTTGGAGGTCACTTTCCAGGAATTGTCGCTGACAATCACATCCGTTGAGCCGTCGCTGTATTCAATCTCCAGTTGTGCCAGCAGACGGGGCAATCCAAACATGATGCTCCAGGCGTCACGCATGCCGAAATAACGGCCGTTTCCTAATTTCACCGCAAGCATGTTGGTGTTTTTCCCAATCAGAGATGTGACATCATAGGTGTTGTAATAGACTTTTTCGGGAAACCAGGAAACCGCGGGCGCCAGTACATCATTCGAAACGCGCTTCCCGTTGATATAAGCTTCGTGGGCACCTTGTCCCGAAATATAAAGTACGGCCCGTTTGGGCTTTTGTTTACTATCGAATGGTTTTCGCAGATAACGGGCAGCCAGTCGGGTATTTTTTTGATTGGTCTCACCTGGATTGGAAAGTGCATTTTCACCGATCCATTGTGCCTTCCAACCCGAATCCGGTAAAGTCATCGACCAGTGGTTGATTTTGCTCCATGCTGTCTCTCCCTGGTTGGTGCTTATCTTTACCCGCCAGTAGTATACATCTCTTGGCGAAAGGTTTTCCCCGCTATAGGGAACCAATATGGAAAGGTCACTTGGAATAACTCCGGAATCCCATAACAGATTTGTTCCTTTTTTTAGATCCTGCTCCGATCGGGCCACCTGAATCTGATAAGTTTTTTGTTGCAGATCGGGTTGACCGGAAGTAATCTGCCAGGAAAATCGCGGAGTTGAGGTACCCAATCCCTGTGGATTTTCCTGCATTTCTGTTTTCAGTGATTCGATTTTCACCGTTGCACCCTGACACCCTGCCACTAGTATAGACAGGGTAAGTCCGATTAAAAAATAGATGTGTTTCATTTCGTTGAATCGTTGAATTGTTTAATTGTTGAATCGATATTTTCCAGCGGGGACTTCAAACAGGATATAACCCTCTTTTTTGCCTTTTTCCTTTACATGTTCAGCGTTTACAGATACTGCATTCTTGTTATCGTCGGGGAATAGTATTGTGGCGGTACAGTTAGGTGGCACCGTTACGTTTAGTACGGTCTTTCCATCTTTCCGCTTCCACTCCGACTCGATCAATCCTGCGGGAGAATCGAACGAGGCCTTCGCTTCCGAGATTTGTGTTTCGGTGAATTTCGGTACCCGTACTTCAAATTTCCTGAATCCGGGAGCAGCGGGATCTCTTCGGATACCTGCTACCCCGTCGATATACCACGCTCCGGGATAGAGAAAGGAGCTGTGCAGGAGTGAATGTCCCGGTAAATCTTTTTCCCACATTTCCCACATGGTAGTAGCTCCGCTTTCACGCATAAGTCCCCAACTTGGATAAGTGGTCTGGGATGTCATGGAGAAGATAAGATCATCACTTCCCTCTTCACGCAATACTTTGAAGAGCATTGCTCCTGCGGTAATTCCCACATCGATATGTCCCTTTTTATTGACAAGGATCTCTTTAGTCAGGCTCTCCATCACTTTAGGGCGTAATTCCGCGGGCATGATATTACCATAGAGGGAGGCTGAAAGGCTACGCATCGATCTGTCGGAGTAATTATGATCGTTCGGGTGATAATATTTTAAATGAATGGCTTTAGATACCCTTTCTGCCTGTCTTCTCCATTGATCTGCTTCCTTCTCTTTTCCGATCGCTTTTGCAATCTGTGTCGCCGTTTTCAGGTTATATATCCAATAGCAGTTATTGAAGAAAAGGTTCTCATCGGAATTGTTGTTCATCCCCTGTGATGTAGCTCCCGGCCAAAGCCAGTCGCCCAGAAAGTCCCATTGTCCTCCATATCTTTTGAGCATATCATTTTCGACATGGGTGTCGAGGAACTCTAACCACCCTTTGATCATCTCGAAATTCTCTTCAAGCACCCGTTGGTCTCCGTAGTGTTGATACATGAACCAGGGAAGGGTGACCACGATGCCACCCCATGCCGGCCCGCCTCCTCCATGGTAGGTGGGTGCTGTCTGGGGCAGTATACCTCCCCCCAGTATCCTGCCGCTACCTTCCTTCTTACGTGCCCACGACGGATCATTCATATTTCCTACCATCGGTTCCGTACCCTGTACATCACGCCAATCCTCCAGCCATTTAGTATAGAAAGCGCCCAGTTTGTAGTTGAAGAGACCTGTTTCGGAAGTAGAGTGAGCATCACCTCCATACCCGAATCGTTCGCGTTGCGGACAGTCGACAATAAATCCACCAAGAGAGAGATTTTCGAAAGTCCATTTTACTGTATTGTAGATCCAGTTCTGCAACGGATCGGAACACTCGAATCTGGCTGCATCATCGAAAGCGGTACGTACCATCCACCCTTTGATCTCCTCTTTTTTCGGAGCTGATTTCAGCCCTTTGATCGTGATCCATCTGCCCGAACTGTAATTGAAGCGGTTTTCGAATATTCCTTTTCCTGACGCCCCGATTACGTAAGAATTCATTAGCCCGAACGTGATATCATTCTGTTCCCTTTCCGAAAAAAGGAAATGAACGGTATCACCGGGATTGCCCTGTACCGAAATCTGTGTCCATCCCGCGAAATTTAGTCCCATATCCACACGGTAACTACCGTCGGAGCGCGCCTCGATGAAGGTAGGATGGATTTCATCCATCAATTTATTGGTCTCTACCTGTTGGGCTGATAGTGTCAATGCCGGAGTGTATACTGTGGCATGTTTCCAGTCACTGTCATTCAGGTCGGTCAGGTTCCACCCTTTCACCTCTTTATTGGCATCCCAGAATTCACCTCCATATCCGCCTACACCAAATCCCCAGTTGCCGGTCAGCCTGTTGGGACTCGGATGGGTTTTCCACGACTCGTCGGTTGTGATCCTGATTGGTTTTTGACCCTTCTTGCCATGGATGTCCGTTTGGGCAATCACGAGGGGAGTGCGTGGCTTATCGGGGGTCGCATAAGGCCCGAAGATAGACCATGAAGTTCCCAGCCACAAAGCAATGACGTTGTTTCCCGGAGTCAGTGCGGATGCAATATCGTAGGCGATATAACGAGCCCGCTTGGTATGATCCGTAACTGCCGGTGCCAGCAGATGATCGTCTATTCTTTTTCCGTTAACATATACTTCATGATATCCTACCGAAGCCACAAACAGGGTTGCTCTGGAGGGTTTCACCTTTAATTCGAATGTTTTACGGAACCAGGGATCCTGCATCTTGTTAGGCCCTTCTGCGGGATTATATGCCTCATCTGTCCCGATCCATTCCGCCGTCCATTCCTCCTGCGAGAATAATCCGGTGCTCCATTCAGCTGTCTCACTGTAAGTCGATTCATTGCTGTTTTCATCTTTTACAGTTACTTTCCAGAAATATTGCTGGTCAGACTCCAGCGGCTTACCATCGTATGCAATCAGTTGCATATCATCCGACAACACCCAGCCCGAATCCCAGATATCCCCTTTTTTCTTATCCAATCCTTTGACAGAACTACTCACAAGAATACGGTATGCAGTCTGCCGTTGTCCGTAAGCCGATTCATCCGTGGGTTTTAATACCCAGCTAAAACGTGGACTTGCTACATCTAATCCTGTTGGGTTGGTCAGATATTCGCAGGTTAGATTGACGGGAATAACCGATGATTGTTTACTCCCAAAAACCGTTATGACGGTGAGGACTGAAAAAATCGATAAGAAGAGTATCCGTTTCATTTGTTTAGATGTTTAGAGAATGGACAATTGAGAATGACTTATTTTCTAATTCGTCTCATTGGCACATTGGCACATTGGCATATTGGCATATTGGCACATTGGCATATTAGTCACATTATTTTCCAACCGTAAAAGTAAGATCATGTGTTCCCGCATCCAGTTTTACCAGTTTGTCCCCTTTTATATAATCGGGGAGATACAAGGTGGCACTGCTGTTTGGAGGCACTACAACGTGGTAGCGTATCTTTCTTTTTTTCCATTCCCATTGCGATCGGATTAAGCCACGGGGTGATTGAAACTGTGCATCGAATCGCTCAAGGCTTTTCTCGAAATGGGGACGCAGGATAATATGCTTGAATCCGGGTTGTGCCGCATCGGGATAGATACCTCCCAGTCCTTTGAAGAACCATGCACCAACATCACCGAACATCATGTGATTGTCGGAGATATCACGTGTAGCTGCGAGATCCCAGTTCTCAAGGAGGGTTGTGGCACCATTCACGATCCACCAACCCCAGGAGGGATAGGTATCCTGTACCGCCACCTTATATGCTATTTCGGGATAGCCGTTTTCACTTAACGCATTCAGGATGGCTTTGGCTCCTAATGTCCCCACGTCCAGGTGGAATCCGGTTTCTTCTACCTTCCTTGCAAGATTCTGCGCTACTTTGGGTGCTATATCTTCCGGTACCACTTTCCATTGCAATGGCATGCTTAATTCGGTTTGTGTGCCGCTGGCATACATGCCTGTTTCACGATCCAGGTATTTCTTGTTGATCGCATTTTTAATTTTCCCAGCCAGCGTAGTGTAATAACGATGATCCGCTTCTTTTCCGAATAGTTCTGCTGCTTCGGCCAAAATTGTTGCATCTACATAAAAATAGATGGAGGAGGTCAGTTCCAGGTTTGACCGTGATTTCACCGGTACCCAGTCGCCGCGTCCCCAGGAGGTAAGGCCTTCCGGACTTGTACGGTCTACATAATCCACATACCGTTTGATGTTATCATAGCAATCTTCCAGCAATTTGCTGTCGCCATAGAATCTGTATATCTCCCATGGGATAATGGCAATGGTACTGGTCCAGTCTAATCCGTTGTGAGTTCCGTATCCCCATCCTCCTGTAGGAATAATATCGGGTAATACGCCATTGGGTTGTTGCTCGTCCCTATGGTCGGCCAACCACTTCTCATATACAGTGATACCATCGAAATTATACAATGCCGTTTCGATCGCGAAATGAGCATCGCCGGTCCAACCGTTCTTTTCTCGTTGAGGGCAATCGGTGGGATAACCCATCAGATTCGACAAATAGGCATTGTTGGTAGCCTTCCATATCTTATTGATGAGGTCGCTCGAAGTCTCAATTTTCCCGACGGGAGGGACGTCGCTATGCATAAAATGGGCAGTTATGCTATTTTCATCCAGTTGGATCGGCTTACTGCTTGTGACTTCCACATAACGGAACCCTTTGTAGTTGAAGCGGGCCATAAACTGGTCTTCTTTTTTTCCGCTCAGGATAAGAATATCTGTCTGGAAAGGATCTTTTTCCGCATCGCCCCGGTAATAGACATCAATATTCGACATATCTACTCGGCCGTTGTCATACAGGCGTTCACCATGCTTTATACGGAGCTCGGTACCTTCTTCACCGGTGACTTTGATTTCAGTCACTCCCGACATGTTTTGTCCAAAGTCAAATACATAGGTTTGTGCATCTATCTTATTGACTGATTTAGCGGGGAATGTGGATACGTTACGTATCGGTCTTAGCTGCTGGGCGGTAACATTTTGCGATGGGACACCTCTCAATCCCACTCCATGCCATTTAGAGTCGTCAAATCCCGGTTTGCTCCATCCGTTCAGTTCCAACCGTGCGTCGTAATGTTCAGCTGTATAAATGTTGTTCTTAATGATAGGACTGTCTGTTTTTTTCCAGCTAAGGTTAGTAGAGATAGTCTCAACTGTACCGTCGGTATAGGTAATACGCAGGTCGAGACAGAAAGTGGGGCGGTTGCGCCAAGGTGCCCGGTGAAAATCCCATACACCCATCGCCTGGTGGTTGTACCACCCGTTACCGAGGGTCACTCCAATGACATTTTCACCCTTTTGCAGTTGAGTGGTTACATCGTGCGTAAGATAGAGGTTTCTTCTGTCAAAGCGGGTGTACATCGGGTCAAGTCGGTGGTTGCCGATCTTTTCTCCATTGACGTGAAGTTCGTATAATCCGGCAACAGCTATATATACACGCGCAGAAGCTATTTCTTTGTTGGTTTCGAATTTTTTACGAAAGTAGGGTGCCGCTTCATAATGGATATCTTTCCCGTCACCGATCCAGTTTCCCTGCCAGTTACCAATATCCATCATTCCGGTTTCAAAAGATTGAATGCCCGACATGCTCTCTTGTTCTGATCCATCCCATACGGTCACTCTCCAGTAATATTTTGTAAAAGGATCAAGATTTTTTCCATCATAAGTGGCGAGTTGATTGTCAGAGTTCACTTTGCCCGAATCCCATATCGATCCTTCACCCTTGAGCATTTTCATTGAATCAATATCGACAATAATCCTGTAAGCGGACTGAAGTGCGCCCTGCCTGCTATCATCTATCCTCCATGTCAATCTCGGACTGGGATTATCTATGCCAATGGGGTTTTCCAAATGGTCTGTTTTTAGGCCAGTTGGTAAAGGAGTTGACTCACTTCTTAGAATAAAGCTGAATATCAGGAACATAAAAAGAATGAAGAGACGGTGAAATGTTGTCATAATATCGGGATGTTTGTGATTTTACTTGGATTAATTACAGCAAAGTGTGCACTTATTTGAGCGATAAAAGCGACTGATTCGTCTACGGTATCCGGTCTATAGTTGGTCCCGACAACGCATTTTCCAGTGAGGATCTCGTACCATGCGCATGCTGCCGTGTACCTGCCAAAAGTTAGTTCCAGATGGTATCCGTCACGGAACAGAGAGTCTCCTAAGCGGCTTGTGCGGGCATTCTGGATAGCGGTGCCTGCCGGAACAACCACCGGTATATTCAGTTCAGAGGACACTCTCCGGGCTGTTTCTACAATCTTGTCATACATGAGCATCGGATCCCTGTTATAGTTGGCGAATCCCGGATGGTTTACATCCCAGGCATATCCCCAAGTCATGTGAAGAGTTAGTTGCATGTCCGGATTGGTGGCATACTGCTTTACATAATCGATTAACCTGGGTAGGTAAGGGAAGAAGGATTCATAGACGCCGGCATTAGAACTGACTTGTTGCAGGCTGATGAAATCCCAATCCTCATCTTTTATTCCTTGCTCCAGTGTAGTTTCTCCGGTCATTTCCTTGATCCCATTGACAATCTTCCGATAAGAGTATGCTGGTCTATTTTCTCTGGCGTTGTTATTATGCATTTCCAGGGATGCTCCAGCGATCGCAAGATTGCCAATAATGAGCGTATCTCCATTGGCGGCTCCGATCTGGTATAAATAGTGTTCGAGAGCATCGTCGGAAAAACTGTTCCCTATAGCCAGCACTTTGATTTCTTTTGCATAAATAGAGGTTAAAAAGAGAAAGAACAGAAAAGGGAAAATGACTTTTTTTGAAAGCATATTTTTTATCATTTTAGTGTCGCACATTGTCTCCTGAAATTGACCCCTGTTTTAAATATTATTGTGAACAAGATGAAACCCGTTCAATTTTACAAAAATAAAGAATTATTTCCATTTTGAGAGTTGTTCAGAATGATATAAAGGCTAAGAGATTTGATATGGTAAAGATATCATGATATTTCCAGCCTCTCAACTCCTAAATCTTTTTATATCTTTGCCTTGTCGTATAATATGGATTGGATCTTTCCGATAATACATTTATATTTAACGATATATCCGATAATATATACCGCTTTTTTATTCTTTATTCTCTGAATAATCAACTTGGTTTTTAATTGTGAAACATCAGTAATTTATGAAATTTCGAATTTTTTTGGCCGTTCTGGCGATGACTTTTGTCTTTCAGTCATGTCAAAATCAGAGAAGGAATGAATCGACAGAGGATTCTCCCCGAATAGTGAATATCATTAACTTTATTCGACAAACAGAGCCCCGAATTGAGAGAATCACGGATGAAATACTCTATCAGACCGTTGTAGAGCAGGTAAAATTGTTGAAAGAATACCAACTGAAGGGAACATTTCTGCTTCAATATGATGCGTTGATCAATCCTAGATATCAGGAGTTACTTAAAAATGAACTTCTTGACGGTTCTGAAATCGGAGGATGGTGGGAGATAACACAACCTCATGTGGAAGCTGCGGAGATTGAATGGCGGGGAATTTATCCCTGGGACTGGCATGCCGATGTCGGTTTTTCACCGGGATATACGCCTGAAGAACGTGAAAAGCTGGTGGATGTATATATGGAAAAATTCAAATTGATATTTGGAGAATATCCTTCATCGGTAGGATCATGGTTTATCGATGCCTATACGTTAGGTTATATGTATGATAAATATGGGATCAAGGCCTCGTGCAATTGTAGGGATCAGATTGGTACCGACGGTTATACCCTTTGGGGCGGATACTGGGGACAGGCTTATTATCCCAGTCGCATCAATGCATATATGCCTGCTCAAACCGAGACAGGGCAGATACCCGTTCCGATTTTTAGGATGTTGGGGAGTGATCCCAGCTATCAGTATGACCATGGGGTGGGGCAAGGCGTAAGCCAATCCGTCACCACGCTTGAACCTCTTTGTCGGGAAGCGGGAGGAAATCCGGAATGGGTCAAATGGTTTTTCAATACGATGTTCGACGATCCTGCTTTAGGATTTACCTATGTGCAGGCCGGACAGGAGAACTCATTCACATGGGATGCGATGAAAGATGGACTTGCAATTCAGATCCCGTTGATCGCCGAACAGTGCAAGATGAATAAAATCAGGGTTGAAACCCTCGAAGAGTCGGGTGCCTGGTTCAAAGAGAATTTTAAAGTTACGCCTCCCACAGCGATCAGCTCACTGAGTGATTACCGTCCACAAAATCGTAAAACGGTATGGTACAACAGCCGTTTTTATCGCACGAATATCCTTTGGGAAGGTTCTTCATTTAAAATTAGAGACATACATGTTTTTAACGAATCCGTTGAATCGGATTATTATAAGAACAGGCTTACCTCTTCACAATGCTATTATACTACATTACCCATTGTAGATGGAAATTTATGGAGTAATGACAATTACTTGGCAGGCATGAAACTATATTACGTTATTGGTGATGGTGAATGGGTAGAAGCAAAAAGCAGTCATTCACCCCTAATCACAAAGGGAGAGGATTGGCTTTCTGTGGCATGGACCCTGGAAAATGATATCGCCACACTAACTATGCTCTTCTCTGAAGATAAGACGGAAATCAGCTGCGAGGCCAATTCAAAAGATTTCAAATGGGAATTGAATCTGACTACTGCTCCCAATATTGATCTTCCTTTCACCAACCTCTCTGAGAAGGAGATAGATGCCAGATTGAAGAATTTCGACTATCAGGTGAAATTGGATCAAGGATTACTCAAAGATACAAGGGATAGTTCGTCGGGCTCAGTTTTTACGTTGACACCTACCGGTCATAAAATTACGATTGCTTATAATTAGAGTCGGTCTACTATGAACAGATTGAAACATAAATATTCTATATAAAAATTAAATTCTATAATCTATATCTTTTTACTTGGGTTAGTTGTGCTTGTCGCGTTCTTGAAAGAGCCGGCACCTAATGCAACATACGTGATAACCGGGAATTTTTGGAACAATGAAAAAAAGATGTTATCCAAAAGGACGTGGCCGATCAATACAATTGTATATGGGTTCCATTGTCTCAACTTGAGACGTCGGAGAATAAATCTACTTTAGATACAAAAGTATCCGGAGCCGATGGACAATGGCATATAGTTTTCGAAGACGGAAAAACAGCGCCAGGTGTTGCAAACCATCCGGGTGATCTGGGAATGAAAAATATTGCCACAACAATTTTTAATACGATCAGAGGTAATTAGTGAGGTGTGGATTTTTTTATTCTTTTACTTTAAATTCATAATTTCCCGATCCTACTTCAAAAATCACCCAATTTGTTTCGCTTCGTAAAAATTTCACCTCCTGGGCATTCGACACATTTTTCTCGCTTTCTGTGATCTGTTTTTTATCTTTCGCCGGGATATATACGATAGCTTTGCTGTTTGCCGGAACGGTAATATTCCACTCAAAAGAATCTCCGCTCTTTTTCCAGGCACTTTTTATCATTCCGTGAAGGGAATGGTAGGATGCTGTTACATGAGAGAGTCTATCCACCACATGCGGTTTCATCTCTATCTTCTTAAAACCGCTATTTCCCGGGGCATTTTGAATCGCTCCCAGATATTCATAAAACCAGACAATAAGATCGCCCAACAGCATGACGTGGTTTTGAGAGTTCATCGCAGGATCTGCGGTATTGCCGTTCCAGAGTTCCCATATAGTGGTAGCCCCGTTTTCAATCATATACCCCCAACTTGGATAGTCTCGGTTGGTCGCTATCTGAAAGGCAAGGTCACTTCGTCCATATGTCGATAATCCTCGCATCAGCCATTGAATTCCCACTAACCCGGTGCTTACATGCCCGTTGAAATCATGTTGGGTCTTATGGACGATATTCTCAAATACTTTCTTTTCATAACCTTCGGGTACCAAATTGAAACAGAGTGATATCAGATTGGCCGTAACGGTATTGTTACTGTACTGCGCTGTCTCCTTGTTGAAAAAACGGTTATTGTAAGCTTCTTTGATGAGTGCCGCCTGATCTGAGAATTGTTTTGATTCATCTTTCTTCTCCTGCAGTAGCGCAAATTTCTCCAATAGGCATAACATGTGATAATAGAATGATGTTCCCAGCAGTGTGCCATCGGTCTTGCGTGCCGGATCGCCCGAATGAATCATTTCCGGTGATTCGGGTGGCATACACCAATCCCCGTACAGGTCGCGGGGCATGATATGATCCACCATAAAATTATCACCCATAAATTTCATCCATTTTTTCATGGATTCGTAATGCTTGATAATTGGCCTGTCATCCCCATATTGTTTATATATCATGTCGGCTATGATGAGATAGGCTGCTGGCCAGGTCATGTTGTCATTGTAATTCTTCCAATAAGCAGGAGCTATGTCGGGGATACTTCCGTTTTCTAGCTGCGACTCTTCTATGTCGTCGAGCCATTTTGCGTAAAGGTTGTGGTTATTGAAAATAAAACTCTCACCCAATGATCCGGTTGCCCTGTCTCCGAGCCAGGCCATCCGTTCATCACGTTGAGGACAGTCTGTGGGCATACCCCGGTAGTTACCGCGGATACCCCAGTAAGCGTTCTTGTATATCTGGTTGATTATGGCGTCGGAACTCTCGAAAGAACCGGTTGTCTCCATCTCGTCGTAAATCACCTTGCCTTCGAAGTTATCTATGGTAGGAATACCGGGATAACCGGTAATCTCAACATACCTGAATCCATGATATACAAAGGATGGCTCCCAGAATTCTTCACCCTCTCCTTTTAAAGTGTATATGTCGGTAACGAAGGCATTCCTAATATTGGCCATATAGAGTGTTCCATCCTCGTTCACTACTTCGGCGAAGCGTAGTTTTACCTTATCTCCGGCTTTTCCTTTTACTTTCATGCTGAGCCAACCCACCATGTTTTGCCCCATATCCAGTATGTACATTCCCGGTTTGACCTCTGTGACAGTTGTAGGAGATAACGAATCCATAATTTTTATGTTGCCATTGAGTTGTGCCTGGAGTATGCCTTTGGGGGCCTCTACCAATTCTACCGGCATCCAATGGCTGTCATTGAATCCGGGATTATTCCAGCCCGGCATTTCCTTACGGGCATCGTATTCCTCGCCATCGTATTCATTATTGGCCAATATAGGACCATCTGCCGTTATTTTCCAACTGCCGTCACTGATCAGCGTTCGCCGGCTGCCATCTTCATAATCGATTTCCAGTTGGAGGATCATCTTGGGAAATCCATAGTTTTCGGTGGGCGGTAGGGGTGGATAAGAATTATCCTCAATGGTTCTCATATTGAAGAAACGGCCGTTACCCAGCGTTACGCCGATAGCGTTATTTCCCGACGCAAGGAGGCCGGTGATATCAAATGTGTTGTACTTTACACTCTTCGAATAATCGGTAGGTGTGGGTGACAACACCTGGTCTCCGATTTTCTTACCGTTGATAAATGCTTCGTAAAGCCCTAATCCGGAGATATAAAGGGTTCCTTTGGTTACTTTTTTCTCATTCTTGAATTCCTTACGGAGATAACGGGCGGCCAATCTTGTTTTTTCTTTCAACACATCATTGGGAAAACTCTTGTCAAGCCCGATCCATTGAGCCTGCCAGTCCTTTCTATCCATAAATGCCATTGTCCATTGGGCCGGCTGACTCCAGTCCGACCCGCCACGGTTGGTCGTTACTTTTACTTTCCAATAGCAAGTGATCCTGCTTTCAAGAGGAGTTCCGCTATAAGTGACATTCGCTGACCTGTCGGATTTTACTTTCCGGGAATCCCATAGATCACCTTCGTCATTATTGAGTTTTTCCATGGAGGAGGCCACTAAAATATGGTATGATTTCTGGCTGATTCCTCTGGGTACGCCACTGATTTCCCAACTTAAAAAAGGGTGGATAACATCAATTCCGAAAGGGTTTTCCCGAAATTCGCAGCGCAGATGACTTACTTCTATATCGGCCTGAGACGAACATGCAAGGAAAATTAATCCAATTATAATCGTACTTATTTTCATCATGTTGGAGATGATCTTATCCCTCCCTTTTTCAGTTGGTTTCATTTGTTTATTGTTTTATTTGGCGAATAATACTTTACGTACAAACTTGGAAGTAGCCACGGCATCGTTCATTTCTACCAGCGCTTCTATTTCGGCAAAATTTTCTTCCACGATCTGTTCGAATGCACGTACCCATGAGATACTTTCCGCGATAGCTTCGGTAGCATCTTCACGATATGGATATTGATCCATGGATAGCCATCCTGCATAACCGGTTTTTTTCAGGTGGTACAGGAGGTCCAGATAAATAGTGCTGTGTACGGAACCCACGATCATATCATCGTCCCATCCGCCGTGATTGTCGTTGAAGTGCATGTGGAAGAGCAGGTCGCCTGCACGTTTTGCCAATACCACCGCTTCAGCTACGTTTTCGCCGGCATAGAAACCATGGCCGGTATCGATACATACACCCACGTTCTTACAACCGGTTTCGATGGCTGCTAGAAGAGTATCCGCCATACGGGCATGGTATGAGAAGTTTCTTGGCTCTTTCGGTTTGTATTCCAATGCGAATTTTAATGTTGAAAATTCCTGTGCCAGTGCGGCGGTATTATCCCGCAGCCAGTCACGTTTCCTGTCGTAATTAGTGGTCAACAGATAGTCGTAACCTTCCTGTCCCATCCACAGGTTCAGGATCTTACAATCCATTTCGAGGGCCACCTCACTCATCTGACGCAGGTAGTCGAGGCCATGTTGACGGATAGCGGGGTCACTGCTGGTGATTGATCCTTTTCCGTACAACTGTACGCCGAATACGTCAGGTATAATAGAAACGCATGTCTTTCCGTAGTCCGCCATCCGTTTCTTCATCTCCTTCACGTTGTCGGGCCGGATATCCCATGTGCCGACCAGTTCGATACCGTCCACATAGGGGATCTTCACTGCACGGGCCAACATCTCTTCGGTGCTGGGATTGTCCTTGTAACTCTTGCAAAAACGATCGCAGGTGTTACCTAAGTTTCCTAAAATAACTGAATACTTGTACATAATACTAGTTTTTAAAAAGTAAAAAATGGAATAACTATTTTTATTCGTATATCTCCGGGATATCAATCAAAGTTTGCTTGTACATACTTTCTCCTCCTTTTTCGTTCGGATGATGATAGATTTGCCATCCATAACTGCCGGTATAATCCTCCCAGTACATCATCGATTTATCCACCTCTTTCCCATCACCATTCAGGGAGGTGGCAATATCAAACTTGCAACCGTTGATCCCGAACTTTTTCCGTACCTGTTCTATGAGTTGATTATTCTCTATTTGTGTGCCGCTTTCGTTACAGGGAATACTATTCAAAATGGGAATAGCACCTTGTTCCCTGATATAGCGTACCAATTCGGACAGGTTTTCTTCGGTATTACCTCCATTGGTGCCTATGGTAACCATCACATAGTCGCATTGGATGTAGGGTAATTCATTTTTCATGTAATCCAATAACAGGTTGATATTACCACCACCCCGCCCGCTGGACATCGCATTGTCGTTTAATTTGCTGATGATCATCTGTGTCCATGCCTGCGGAAAATCGCTCGTCGGGAAATAACCTTCCGGTTGCGTGATGGAATCACCGTACATCAATAATTTTACCTTTTTTTTCAGGGAATATACTGTGATTTGCTTTACCAGCATGAATGTACCGCTTATCAAGCCGAAACAATAGTGGTCCCATTGCATTCCCACACTGAATCCAGCTTGTAACGCGCCTTTACCACATCCTCCTTGTCCGTCATTTGTAACAGATACTTCTTCTGCTTCATTGGTTTGTATATCAATGACACGTATTTTCGCCTGTTGGTAAATATGGTAGATTTCAATGATATATTCCCTGTCGCCCTGAAGAAAAGGGATTGTCTTTTCGGTCACAGGATTTGTACCGATAGTGAAACGCTTGCCCGGAACATCTATAAATGCATTAAAATCACCCTGGCTACTTTTGAAGATTGCTTTGGTGTCAGGCGCTAGCTTAACATGGTATCTTACCATTCTTTCGGCTAGCGCATAGAATTTATCGAGCTTTACCACATTTTCTGCCGAGGTAATATATAATCCTTCGTCATTGTATTGACCGGTATTATTCAATTGTAGTTCGGGCAGGGTACCCCTTTTGGACAATTTTCTATCGTATAATATGGCTTCCTGGTCAGTTTTACGGGGTTCTACTTTTACGGGGATATTTACCTTTATGCTCTGGTATTCGACTATGATCGAGGCTGTGCCCGAGTTCACAGCTTCCACCATTCCACCCGTGACTGTCACAATCCTTTCATCCGTTGTACTCCATTGAAAAGTTGGCTGGTGTGCAACAGCCGGAACCGCAGAGGCTTTGAGTTGCTCTCTATCACCAATCTCCATGGTTAGCGCTGTTTTATTTACATGGATATTTTCAATCTTATATTCTTTTTGAATATCGTTATTACTGCATCCGATAAAAGAGATTGCCTGAAGAAGCGATAAAAGAACGGTAATCGAGAATTTTTTTTTCAATATAATTATTTGCGTCATTTCTGATTATATTTATAAATCATTTCTGTTTTTTCTGATTGTAAATTAAAATGATTGATCGATTGTATACTAATTTTTGTTTGTTTCTTTATTGGCTTACCAATTATAAATTTCATTTTGGGAATATTTATGGGAGTAGTATTATCTCCGTTCGTGTCAAATGTTTGGTATGATCCAGTTTCCGGTAACCGGTCTATAAGCTTGTCATCTTCATAGATGTTGAAATGCATGATCCCCGACTCTATATCGGCATCAGCTTGCCATGTGACAACTAATGCATTATCCTCACTTCCCACTCTTAGGTCAAAGGGAGCCGGAGGAGGTGTTTTGTCGATAACCGTTCCGGTGGAAACGAATTCTTGCCAATTTCTGGCTGTCGTTTCGTCGGGAAACAGGCACATTCTACTTTTATCACCTCTATAGTCCGATTCTTTGAAAATAGCGAACGACAAGGTGTCGCCAAGCCATGATTTATCCCGTTGAATATCTCTTAAACCAAAAGATCCATCTTTAGGCAAACGTTGTTTTAAAGCAGCTTCAAAAAAAGGAATCATCATATAACGAAGATAACTGAAATTATGGTTCTGTCCTTCATTATAGGCGATACTTGCAGGGGCGTCCATTGAACGGAGCTTGTTGAATGTGTTGACTGCTGTTTCGGGGCAGCGAATTTCCGGGGTGCCGTCATTTGCTCCCGCATGGCGTAAAAGTAATGGAATTTTTGCAGCTTTGCAAGAATAATCCCATTGAGGATCTCCTGCCGCAGAATAGCAGACCACAGCTAAAATCCGTTCCGGATAATCCCGTAGCATGGCAAGCGACCAATACCCTCCTCCGGAATGTCCCCACAAAAGGAAGGGAGCAGTTTCCAATTCAAGGTGACTGGTTTGTATGCCGACTTCTTTTAATATCTTGAACAATGCGTTGGCACTGCCCGATGTGGGTTCCTTCCAAATGTGGCAGTCCCCGTAGAGAGCCGTTTCAACAATTGCCAGTTTCCATTTTTTTGCAAATGCCTGATATTGTATATCGTAGGGCCTGGTAATACCAAACTGCTCCATTGTGCATCCGTGTTGGAGTACGAGTATGCCCTGTAATGGAGTGGAGGTTTCCGGGATAAAAATTCCATAATCAGCATGATTTGCAAAAGTGCAATCATCCGCATCCAATCGTATTGTAATAACCGTATCGTTGTTAACTGATTTTGCCTGTTGACTGATACAAAATACATTTACAATGACAAGAAATAAAATTACTCTTTCCTTTTTCATGTGATTACAATTATTTATTCAAGTTTCGCATGTCATATATACTCCGAATTAACTTGCAAAATTTGAGTTATTTACTTTCGTCTTTACTTAAAATGATGGCAGACGTAAGTACAGTCTGCCATCAAAGATGAGATTTATTTTGTGGACAATTCAAATCCTTTTATAAACATATCACTCCAGGGGATGCCCGTAGCTTCGTAAATACTGTGTGTGTTATACACTACACCAATAGTAATATCGGATGCTTTCTCGATTGTAAAGGGAATTGAGTTTATTGACAGTTGCTTGGCTACCAAATCGCTATATCCTAGAACTTCCGTGGCGCTGGTTACAGTATTGTAATCAGGCAATGTTGTGCCTTTGGCTACGATACCGTACATATCAACACAAGCGGGATTAGTCGTATGTCCTGCATCGATATTCAAGACATAACTTCCTGGTAGAAAGTAGAGTGTCTGATAGATTTTACCGTTCGATACGAGTGAAACACCCCAAACTGCGGCACTCCAGACGCAAAAATTACCGCTATCAAAACTGATATAGGTATTACTGTTATGTATCCATTTCGTTACTTTTTGCATCCTGTTGGCACCTACGGCAGGAAATAAATCTGATCCATCACCTTCAAATGGAAATTTTGCATTTTCCAATGCAGGAAGAGTCTGACCATTCGTTCCACTGGTTTCTAACTCATTAAACAAATCTATTTCGGCTATTGGAGAGGGAGTAGTGCTATTATATCCATTTAGGACTGTTATTTTGAAATAACGGGCAACCGCACGCTCTTGAAATGTAATTTTCTGTCGGTAGCTATTGGCCTTTAGGTTCCCTTCCCATGCAACTTCCCAATTTTCGTCATCGCTACTGGTTTCAAGACGAAATCCTTTCGTGAAACTGGTGTTGGTTAATTCTTCCGTTTGCAGGAAGAGAAAACCTTCGAATATTTTTTCACTTTGCATATCCACCTTTATCCAATGAGGAGAAGAGTTGTTTTGAGAATACCATACTGTACTGGCATCGTTGTCAATGATATATCCGGAGTTGCTTCCAGAACCTTCATCGGAAGAGCCTGTTATTTTCCAGATCTCTTTTTCGAATTTTTTCATTGCAGCTTCTTTCGCATTAATTGGGGATGTGACATATTCGTCAATAAAATCGGTTGAAGGTTTATACACCGAACAAAAGTAATAAATTTCACTTAGGTCAATGTTGTCGATAATGATTGAATTATTTGCACTATTCATCATCACACTATCTTGCTCTCCGGAACTGTTTTTAAAACGTATCCGTACACCGACCTCTTCGTCCCGGATTTTGTCTCCAAAAATCATTTCGATGGAAGTGGGTGAGATGGTTCTCTGCGTGACCAACATACGATTGGTTAAATCGCTCTGGAAACTATTTCCGTAAATGGTAACTTTTGTTCCTTTCGGATCCGAAGATATCCCCTCATCGTTGAATGTGACAACCCTAATAATTTGTTCTCCTTCGGTCAACTCTTCTACGATAAGGGTTTGTGTAGTCTCTGTATGGTCGATTGTAAATTCGTTAAATTTACCGTTGCCGTAAAAAACTTTCCCGGATTTGGATTCCTTGGGTGCCTGAAACTCAACTTTAACCCTGTATTTTCCGGGGTAGGCTTTTAATTCGCTCACTACCGGTGGAGGGCTCACTTCTTCTGTTTGACAACTTATAAATAGGCCGACAAGCAGAAGGGTAATCAAAAGTAAGTATGTTATATGTTTCATAATGATATAAAGTATTTATTGCCAAGCTGTGGGCTGTGTTATTGAAGCTAATTTTTTTGCATCTTCCAGAGGAATAGGCATTACCAGATATTTATCGGTATAAGAGTTGTAATCCCTAATTTTCCTGCGTTCATAATGGAATTTTCCTTCATCGTCTTTGGTGATTCTCATTCCGGTGATAAAACGATTGGTTTCATTGAGAATTTTCCATCTGCGTTGGTCATGAAATCTCCACCCCTCAAGACAAAATTCCACCCGGCGTTCATTTCTTATCCGTCCCATAAGGAAGTCATAGCTTTTCTGAAATCCGGGAACATCTTCTATTTTAGGTTGTAAAGCGCGCTCTCTAATAACATTCAACATACTCATTGCTCCATCCAAGTCCCCCAATTCACAGAGTGCTTCAGCTCTGTTCAGGTAAAATTCAGCCAACCGGAAAAAGACCCAATGAGTAGGTTCATTACCGCTGCTGTTCCCAGGCCCCCAATATTTGATTTGTTTATCTTTACGACTGTAATATCCGGTACATGAACGCTGGGTCTCTTGCGAAATGATATTGTTGAAAGCGTTTCGGCCACCCACAAATGTTTCTACTATAAATGGTTCGGTACAATTATAGGGTACACCGTAATCGGCCATATTATAGAGGATGTTTACATAGAAACGCGCATCCCGGCTTGAATAAGGATCGCCCCCGGGAGCTTCGCTATATCCAAGTCCTGCGGCTGCGGGATTCACAGTGATCTTGGTACGCGTGGCATCGTTATAGGCTACAGGTAAAGCTCCATTGGTCATTTCGAAACAATCCACAAGCTCTTGTGTCGGCGATTCTCCACAATTCCATACATGGTTGATAGTGGCATAGGGATAAGTGCCAACGTCTATGCCGTTGGTATTGTTAATATGCGAGTTGTCAGACCAAGATCTCCAAATAATTTCCGATACCGTAGTGGAAAAAGCCCCGGTAAATAATTTTTTATAGTCATTCATCGCTACAAGGCTATACTCTGACATGTTTACCACATCTTTTGCGGCATCGGCGGCGCGTTGCCATTTACTCTTGTCTTTTTCGGGATTATTGAGTAAACTCGCATTATTGAGTAATACACGGGCACGGATGGCATAAGCAACGCCATTGTCCACGTGGCGGGCTTCACTGGGTGTTTGTCTGTTCGGTAGAATGCCAGATTTGATAACATCCATCAGTTCTTCGGATATTTTGGTGGCTATCTCGTCATAGATCGGCCGTTGTAGGTTATTCCATTCATTATAGTTAGCATCAAATGGTTCTTCTATCCAGGGCATCGGACCATAAAATTCCAGCAGGTTCATATAGAACCAGCAACGGAGTATGCGGGCTTCGGCTACCCAGGTGTCCCGTTCTTGTGCCGTGATAACGGTTGATAGGGGTAGATATTTTATAGCGTTGTTTGCAAAGCGGACACCTCTCCAAAAATCGGGCCATAGTTGTTCAGGGTTTGTATGCCAGCTCCA
Organism: Proteiniphilum sp.; assembly: GCF_034927365.1. Taxonomy (GTDB): domain Bacteria; phylum Bacteroidota; class Bacteroidia; order Bacteroidales; family Dysgonomonadaceae; genus Proteiniphilum. The sequence continues at coordinate 114,126 of NZ_JAYFQD010000013.1, forward strand.
TTTTATAACAGGGTTGCTAAGGGAAAGAGATCCGTTATGCCACTCATAAGCATCATAGGTGGCAGCCCAGAATGCGTTGTCTGTTAAACATTCTATCGGGTTATGGACAAATGAGATCTGATCTCTTGCCAGATATATCTGGCCATACGTTTCATCTATCAGTCCTTTGCTCCGTGAATAGTTGCTTAACACTTTGTCTATTGTGATTTGCCCGTCGGGTGTTTTATCCAACACACTTTCACATCCATAGTGGGAGATAAACCCTGCTATGATAATAAATATGATAGTTATTCTTTTCATTGTGTTTTATGTATAAAATAGGTGATCGTTAGAACGAGATATTTATTCCCATATTATAGGTTTTGAAAACAGGATATAACAGTTCGTTATTCTGCTCAGGATCTTGATATTTAACGGGATAATTATCAAAAGTCAGCAAATTTAATCCGTTCACATAAAAACGTATCAGTGACGCATTGATTACTTTGGATATTTTTGCCGGGAAAGTATATCCGACTTCAAGATTCTTCAGCCGGAGATAATTTCCATTTGTATACCAAAAATCGGCACGCACTTTACTGGCATTACTCCCAGGCTCCAGACGAGGATAGGATATCTTTTGCCCATTATCATACCGCTCCTGGCTCCATGCTTCTTTGTGCCATTCGTTGAAGTTATAGGTTTCCCATATTTTTTGTCCTGTGAGGTAATAGCTCCTTGCTGCAGCCCCTTGCCACATCATGCTAAAGTCGAAGTTCTTATATTGAAAATTAAACCCAAGCCCAAATGTCCACTCCGGTACTTCGGGATCACCAATGGGTACCATATCTTTTTCATCAATTATGCCATCTCCATTTTTGTCCTTATATTTTAAATCGCCCAGTTTGGGTGTGGCTCCTACTCCTGACTGGTCATACCAGTCCAGGATATCCTGTTCTGTATTGAAGAACCCTGCCGTTTCATACCCGAAATTTTGCCCCAGTCTAAATCCGGTACTCCGTAGGCGATAAGCATAATCTTCAGGAAGAAATACCTCGCTTAAATAAATTACCTTGTTTCTGTTAAATGCGCTGTTCGCCCTGATATCCAGTCGTATGTCCCTGTTAATCGATTTCTGATAAGTTCCCGTTAACTCAAACCCCTTGTTCTCTATGATGCCGGCATTCACCTTAGGTATAATTCCCGAGACATTCACTCCGCCTGTGCCAAACATACCGGTTGGTATTAATCCCGTTGCCGGAATTAAAATATTATTACGCTTTTCATAAAAAACATCGACGTCGAAATCAAAATTATTCAAAAATCGTGTTTCAAGACCGATATTATATTTATTGGCCTTTTCCCAGGCAAGTTTATTATTCCCGATTTGTGACTCATGGCTGCCCTCCCAAAGGGTTAAGAACGCAAAACGGGATCCGTTCATATTATCATTACCAACCTGCCCATATGAAGCACGAAGTTTTAAAAAAGTAAGCCAATCGCTGCTGTTTTCCATGAATTCTTCTTCAGACAGTACCCATCCTAATGAGAAAGAGGGGAAAAAGCCCATTTTATGTCCCGGGGCGAATTGTTCCGATCCGTTGTACCCGAAGTTGATTTCTCCGAGATAACGGTTGTCGTAGCCATAGGTAGCACGACCTACCAACCCTATATAGTTATATGGCAGTTCAATATTTACTACACGTTGGTAACGATTGAAGAGTAACATGCCGGTGACATTGTGTTTACCCAGTGTTCTTGCATAGTTTAATGATGCGTCAATATTAAACAAGTTGTTAGAATTTTGGTATTGGGCGTCGGAAAGGGTACTATTGGGGTTTGTTCCTGTTGGTTGGTATTTAACAGATTCGGGATTATCCGGATCTTTGATTGCCTCATATAGTTGAAAAGTGCGCTCTCTTACCTGTTGGTTACTTGAAAAAGCGTCGTAAGAGGCAATTACTTTAACAGATAGTCCTTTGGTGATAAAATCCAGCTTTTGTTCTACTCCCAATGTTGCTGTAACCTGAGTGGTTTGGGTATTCCGAAAGCCTGTTCTGTTCAGCATTCCATAAGGAACATTATTGATATTGCCTCCTTTTAGGCTATTTGTCAATACCTCTCCATCAGGCGTAATATCATTGTGATAGTTGTTGGGCGTTTGCAATAGAGAGCCGATTACAATTGAATAGCCATTCACATCGTTTAAATATCCGGCGTTATGAGGGACTACCACAGGGTCATTCTTTTTTTGCATATAACCGCTTACGTTAAGAAACATGGCAAGATTATCATTTAGATCGATATCAAAATTCGACCTGAAATTTACCCTATTGGCTTTAGATTGGGGATCATAATCATATTCCTTAAATTTTTCGGTTTTGAATATACCTTCCTGATGAAGGTAACCAACGGTGGTAAAATAGCGCATCTTTTCAGAACCTCCATTTACATTTACATTCACCCGCTGCATAGGGGAATAATCCCTGATGAACTCATTGACAAAATTGCGTACAGGATATAATTCCGGGCTGTCTCCCAAACGATAGTGCTCCAAGGCATACTCGTCATAGATTGGCTGCCGATTATTTTGTGTTTCTACTTGGTTCCTCAGCAATGCATAATCATAAGCAGAAACCATTTTGGGTAAACGGGTAGGGGTTTGCCATGATTGTTCGGTAGTGATATCAATCACCGGTTTACTGGTTGCTTTCCCTCGGCGTGTAGTAACAATGATAACTCCATTCGCCCCACGGACACCGTATACCGCAGTGGCGGAGGCATCTTTCAACACGGTAATTGTCTCTACTTCACGAGGATCGAGCGCCTGAAAATCTCTCTCCACTCCGTCCACTAATGTCAAAGGTGCCTGACCATTGACTGTACTTCGTCCTCTGATATAAAAATCCATTGCTTCACCTCCTGGAACCCCTGAGCGTTGCAATACGGTCAGGCCCGGCAAACGTCCGGCTAATGCAATACCTAGGTTTGATGCCGGTGTTTGCCTTAAGCCAACAGCAGAAATGGTGGATAAGGCAGCCACAACACTCTCTTTTTTCTGTTGTCCATATCCTACAACGACCATTTCTTCTAATTCCGTTGTGGCTTCATTCAGTACCACATCAATTGATTGCCTCTGCCCCACGGAGATTTCCTGTGTCTGGTAACCGATAAAAGAGAACACCAAAATAGCATTTCCTGAAGGTACAACTATATTGTACTTTCCGTCAATATCCGTTACTGTACCTTGTCCTGTCCCCTTGATCTGAATCGTTACCCCGGGCAGCGGATCATTCAGCCTATCGGTTACAATACCCGATACGGAAAGTTGCTGGTTCTGCTCTGCAAGGAGGACATAACTGCACAGTACACTAAACAGTGTAAAAAATAGTAATAATTTCGTTCTCATGATTTTAATAATTAAAAAACTTTACTGATCTTCATTACGTTAGTTCAATTGATACATATAGCTCAACCGCCCCATTGGCATTACACTCCCTGATTGGTAGTAATTCATGATGTCCGCAGGGGTTGTTACCCCCATTGCCGCTTTAAAATAAAACTTGGAATTCTCTGTCAGGCCTATCATTTTTCGGGGTATGGATAATATTATCACATTATTGTTTATCAGTAATTTGGCTTTACCTGTGCTAGAAGAGTTAAATCCATTCCCGAACTTTTCAATAGAGGCCTCACCGGATCCAATTTCTTTTCCAATGATATAGTCATAGCATTCCCATCCCTTTAAGGATGTATCCCCAGTGCCGATTAAAATATTCATCCAGTTCTCTTTATTCTGGGGACTGGTGAATTTTTCCTTCCCTTTTAAATAAAGATATAGGTTGTTCGCATCGTGGGCAACCCTTATCTCTTCCAGTTTATCAACCGGTGCAACTTGTGTGTAACGTACTGTCTGTGAGCATCCATAGTTGTCGCGGGCAATATTCTTTTCATCTATATTGCGGACAATATATTGCACATCGTTCCATTGCGATAAACTCCCGTTGATATTGATTGTGTTGGGGTTATTCCGTTCATCCGTTTTCTGTATGATCCCTTTATAACGGCGAATATTACTGATGAGTTGCAAGTAAAAAGCATCCTGATATCCACCGGCCATCGGTTCTATATCCCGGGAATATTCTTTGTCTACAGCATCGCACAACATATACTCTCCGTTATAGGGTTGTTTGTATGCGATCCATTCATTCCAACCGCCCACAGAGACCATGGGAGGATCTATGGCAATGGCATGATCCCATTGTGCCTGGAAGAAGGTACCTTTATCCACATCGGCGGCGATATTCTGGCGGGTTAACGGATCCCATCCGCGACCCCAGTTGATCCAGTTCTCATGGGTTAATGAAAAGGACATCGGTACTGCCGGATGGCTTGCTACACTTACATTCATCACCTGTGATTGTGTATGTAAGGGTTGCGGGAATGTCCATTCTATCCACGGGAACCCATCCTGATAAATAGGATCGAATGGCCATTGCGGTTTCAGGAAATGAAAGAAATCAAGAATTTCGGGAGATAAAGTGCCGGGATTGTAATTTTCATCATTCCTGGACTTGGCCTCTCTCAGGTCGTCTTCAACATTAGTATATGCAATAATCAGCGGTTTTCCGTCTATCCTATACCAGGTATCAGGATAACGATTGGGTTGATACAACTCCTTGTACAAATTCCGAACGGTTTGAAATGAATGGGAATGTGTATAGAATACAACTTTGGGTGGATTCCATCCATCTTTCAACATTTCATCAATCACTGCGCACACTTTCATGAATATGTTGGCATAGATGAGGGAGTTTGTGGTATCGAAGAATATGAAATTGATCCCGGCTATCGTGAGCATTTGCATTTGTTTCCTTATCACCCATTCATCCTCTGAGTTATAATATCCCCATATAGGCTCACCCCAATAATGCGCCTGACCATCCGGACTGATATTGGGATCATGATGATTGAAATCGGTGAGAATTTTCAACCCGTTTGGTAAAGCCAGTATTTTGGTGGCGTCATATATGCCGGTTGCATAGGGTTGCCCAATCCAGGGCCAGTAGAAGATACCTACTTGCCTGTTTTTCTTGTATCCTGAAATTTCACTGAAACTGCGCCCGAAATGATCCACTCCCACAATATTAAAACTGTTGTATTTACTTTTGGGAGCGGGTTCAACAGACTCGTTATTTTGATTGTGACCGTTATCCGTATTGGATTCTCCGGGTTTTTCCGGGATGAGTGGATGTGCAGAAGTACATTGCATCAAACTAAAAAACAATATAATGAATAAGTAAAGGTGATGTTTCATACGATAATTGATTACATTAAATCCTGCTTTTAAATTGATAATTTCCCGATCCGACCTTAAGGATCACATAATCCTTTGTCTCTTCCAGCACAGAAATCTCTTTCACTGTGGATATTTTCCTATCTCCTTCAGTAATACCCCGCACGCTTTTTGCCGGTACATGCACTATTGCGGTCGTATTTTCTGGAATCCCAATTTCCATCGTCAGGTTATTTCCTTGTCTGCGCCATGCACTCTTTATTTTGCCTTTTACTGTGTTTAATTCACCTTCTGCGGATTGCAGGTCTCCCATGATGTATGGCTTGATGGAGAATTGTTCAAACCCCGGATGATTGAAATCAGGTATTATACCCAGGATATACTTATAAAACCATGAACCTACCGAGCCCATCATAGGATGATTATGGGAATTCATGGCGTCCCCGGTGAGATATTCCCACCTTTCCCATAATGTGGTGGCACCATTTGCCAGCATAAATCCCCAACTCGGATAAGTGGTTTGTGTGGCTATTTTGTAGGCTACATCGGGATGGCCATGTTCAGTCAATGCCTCTAACAGGTATTTTGTGCATAGGTTGCCGGTGGTAAGATGATAGTCGTGTTTCTTTACATCCTCTACCAGATTTTTTATTACCCGAGGGACTTTCGTTTCATCCGGCAGGCCAAGATATAGAGCGAACGAGTTACAAGCTTGGTTATTAGAGGCGTATCCGCCCGTTTGCTCGTTCCAGTATTCGCGATTAATAGCTAAGTAGATCTCCTCTGCAAGCGCTTTGTACCGGACTACCTCTGCTTCCCGGCCAATCACCTTGGCCATATCGGATAAAAGATTCGCACAATAATAGAGATATCCAGTCGAGATGAACTGCCCCGGCGTATCCCTCGAAACGCCTGATCCGTTCGGATCCATCAGGAAATCCCTTGGTGGACACCAATCTCCATAATAACTGTAATCCACAATATCATTATTTGTGCGTGAGTTTAAATAATCGACCCATGCTTTCATCCCGTCAAAATGCTCTTCTATAACTCGCTTGTTGCCGTAAAATTCATAGGTCTTCTGTGCCAGCAGCAGATAACTGGCAGATACCGGATCGGCAGGCCTCATCCCGAATCTAAAGGGCGCGACACATGTTATAGTTCCGTGCGCATCCTGTGTGTCGCTGACATCTTGAAGGTATTTAGGGTAAAAGCGGGAGTGGTCGAAATTGTAAATGGCTTGTTCTATTCTTACCGTAAGGTCGTTAAGCCATCCCATCCGTTCGTCACGTTGAGGACAGTCGGTTGGAACACTGTGTAGGTTGCTGGCTTCCGTATTGACTACCATCTGATGGATGTCATTCAATAGTGGGTTGCTGCTTTTGAATTTTCCGGATTGTTTCAAATCGGAACGGACGACCTTTATTTTGATATCATCTTCAAGTGGTTTGGAGGGTAGTCCTTCTACCTGCACGTATCTGAATCCATGATAGGTATATGCCGGTTCCCAGGTCTCTATACCCTTCCCATTTAGGATGTAAGTGTCTATGGCTTTCGCATTTCGAAGATTTTCCTGGTTCACAAAACCGTTTTCGTGGAGGGTTTCGGCAAACCGGAGCGAAATTTTGGTGCCGGCGTCTCCTTTTACCCTCAAAGATGCCCATCCGGCAAGATTCCGGCCTGCGTCAAACACATATATACCCGGTGCTAGTTCTTTCAATAGAGTTGGAGTGATCTCTTCGACAATTCTTATGGGTTCAACTCTCTGGGAGACCATCTTTCCGGAAGGGTCATCCGTATTATGCGCCCAGGCCCATTCTTCGTTCATCAATCCCGGAGGTACGCCCGGCTCATATATTTGGGGATTTTCAAGACGGGCATCGTAATGCTCTCCGTCAAAAATGGTCGAATATTTTATCGGGCCGGTCGTCACTGAGCGGAATCTGTCGGATGTGAGGATTTCCATGGTGTCGTCCTGGTAAGTTATCTCCACCTGTATGCGTAACCTGGGTGAACCTAACCATCCTTGGGCAACAGGTATAACAAAACTGTTAGGAGCCTGCAACAGATAGTCTGCTATGTCGTAAGTGACATAATAAACCCTTGTACTATAACTGCTTTGAGCAGGATCCAATACATTGTTTCCTACTTTTTTACGATTGATATAGAGTTCATAAGAGCCAAGTCCCGAAATATATGCGCGGGCCTGTTTGATGTTCTCCCGGGGTACAAAGGTTCCTTTGAAGTATTGTACTCTGCCCGGCATTCCCGGCACATAACCGATCCAGCCAGACAGCCACTCCTCCTGGCTCAAGAGTCCCGTCTCGAAAAAGGCGGGTTCCGACCAGTCCGATGCTATCCCTCCATTTTGCCAGGCCTTTACTTTCCAATAATAACGTTGACTGCTTTTCAGTTTCCAGTTGTCGTGGTAAATTCCCGTGGACTTCGATGAGTTTATCTTCCCACTATCCCAAATGTCTCCGTTACCGGCATTAAGCTTCTCAAGAGAAGAAGAAATAATAATGTGATAAGCTGTTTGTGTAAGTCCTCTTTGACCTGACTCCAAGCGCCAACTTAATTGAGGAAGGAAATCGATACCAATGGGGTTTTTTTCATAATCGGATTTTAAATCAATTACTTTTAATTGTTGAATTTGTTCTTTCGCATATAAATGGGGGATACTAAACAGTACCAATAACAGGTGCGCAATAAAATGACAATTTTTTCTTCTCATGCTTTTCTTTTCAAAGGAGTATTAATGACTATTTTTACTATCGAAACAAAGGTAATGATGAAATGCCCTGATACTATTGTAATAATTGTTCGCTTTTTTGTACATTCAGGTTTATTTTTCTAAACTCTTGTGATTTTTTCATTTTTTTATTGTACAAATTATCCAGTATGAATATTAGTTCGTATTTTACCGTCTAAAATCTTCAGCACATTCTATTTTTATGAGGAAATTCAAATCGAAACGAAGAATATGTATCTTAAGGAAATATTTTTAATAATAACAGTAATTTTATGCTCCTCCTTCATTAAAAAACCTCAAAAACCAAATGATGGTCGAGTGGTTCAGTCAATGGAGGAGCCCTACCTTTCAGCCGACATCTCTTTCCTTGATGTGAATTCTTTTGCCCAGGATTCGTTAGGAAACATGTGGATGGCTACTTTAGGAGGATTGAACAGGTATAATGGTTACGAGTTTGAACATTTTTTACATAACTCATCGGATAGCACATCTCTCTGGCACGATTTTGTATTCTCCTTGTTAATAGACTCGTCGCAAAATTTCTGGGTGGGGACGGCCAATGGAGTAAGTAGTTTTGATGTGAGGACAAATCGTTTTAGGCATTATCCGGGCATCATCACACCGGTATATTCTTTCTTTGAGGATCATCAGGGGCAAATCTGGGTTGCCACACCTTCAGGTCCCGGTATAATCGATAAAGAAAAAACAAACGTATATTTTCCATTTGAGTCCCGGTTTGTAAATTTGTTTTGGGAAGACAGTTCGCACCGATTGTGGATGGGATTGAATGATGAGCAGGGATTGGCCGTTCGAAAAGATTCATTGACCTGGGAGTACTACACGCTGCCGGAAAAGAAGAGTGTGACTTGTATCTATTCTGACCCCCAAGGTACATGGTGGTTGGGCACCAATGCAGGGATCATTCTTTTTGATCCCTTGTCCCACACCTTTAAGGAACCTGAGATCTCCACCCCCGAGAATGAGAAGTTGAACAGGACCCAAATCAATTTTATCAAAGAGATTGAACCGCTGACGTTATTAATAGGCACTACTACGGAGGGTTTTTTCTATTATGATATTATATCGAAGGAGTTAAAGCATAACACCCCGGCCCGTTTTAATCCTTTCTATTCTTCTCAGTTGCATACCTGCTATATCAACAGGCAAGAAAACGTGTGGATTGGGACGTACGATAAGGGTTTCGTGATAGGTAACAAACAGTCGGATTGTTTTAATGTCGATCAGGTACTAAGTGATAAGTTTGCAGGAAAGTTCGTTACGCGCGTTCTGGAAGATGAAAAGGGCTATTTTTGGATTGCAACCCGTTATGATGGACTTTACAGGTACTCTCCTTCAGGAGAGTTCAATAAATTTGAAAACCTTGATATCTACCCGGATAAAAAAGAATTTCTGGAAGTGCTTTTTGTTGATTCACGGCAAAATATATGGATTGCCTTTGAAACTCAACTATTAGTGGCAAACGTGACTAATGATGGGCAAATGCGTATCAGGAATCGCTTTCATATGGAAAATGTAAGAACGATCAAAGAAGACCGCAAAAATAATATATGGTTGGGCACTTGGGATGGGTTATTCAGAATAAGCATTGAAGATGGCAAAGTGAGGAGCGATAAGATTCATTCCTCCACTATTTCTGATATCTGCATCCTTGATTCGGGAGACATCCTTTTCTCTTCATTTGGGCAAGGTGTTTTCGAGATCAAGAAGCATAGCTCGGAGACCCGGTTACTCGAATTTCCCAGTGAATGTATCCCCATAACCAGCACAAGTATCACCCTGTTTGAAGATAAGTGGCATCATATCTGGATAGGCAGTTATGGAAATGGCGCCATTTATTGCAATGGGGGTGAATACCAGATATTTTCCAAAGAGAACGGGCTGCCGAGCAATAACGTACTTTGTTTTCTGGAAGATTTGAACGGAGATATTTGGATGAGCACCTCCCATGGTATTTCTAAGTTGAAGTACTCCTCGAACAACACTAATGCTGTGATCACCAATTTCTTTAAGAGCGATGGTACTTTGGGAGATCAATATCATGAAAAGGCGGGATGCAGGAGCGCTGATGGGCGGTTGTTTTTCGCGGGAAATCATGGACTCACTTTCTTTAATCCCTCCACGATTGTCCCCAACGACCATTCCCCCATTATCAATATAGAAGATCTAAAGATATTCCACCAAAGTGTCAGGCCTGCACCGCGGGGTTCTGTTTTAAAAGAAAACGTCGCCTATACCAAAGAAATTGTCCTCAACCATACACAAACGACCATCTCTTTGGATTATGCGGGCATAGATTTCTCCGCACCTCATAAACTTACCTATAAATACAAACTGGAAGGGTTCGACAAACAATGGAATTATGTGGGTGATTTTCGCAGGGCAACTTACTCCAATCTTCCTCCGGGAAAATATATCTTTTATGTCAGCGCAATCAATGGAGATGGTATTGAAAGCACTCAACCCGCAAAATTGCAGATCAAAGTAAAACCTGCGCCCTGGTTTTCATGGCAGGCCTGGCTCTGTTATTTTATTTTGTTGCTGGGGTTGGTATTTTATGCGTTACGGTTCTGGTTCAATACGAAGATAAACCGTCAATTGGTTGAGATGGAGCATAATGAAAGAATGCGCGAGAAAGAAGTGTCTAAAATGAAAATTAATTTTTTTACCAATATCTCACATGAACTCCGTACTCCATTGACATTGATTTCCGCTCCTTTGGAAAAGCTTTATTCAACCGTAAATTTCGATGAAGTCAATTTGAAATTATTGGATACTGTTTACCGAAATGTGCAACGTATGTTGCATCTGGTGAATCAATTAATGGACTTCGTGAAAATGGAAAACGGCGTGCTATCGTTGCATGTTCAACAGACCGATATCATCCAGATACTGCGACATATCTACGAATCATTTTTTTATCTAGCGGGAAGAAAAAATATCAAGTTACTATTCGATTCTCATATAAACGAGCAACAGTTATGGATTGATACGGATAAAATAGAGAAAATAATGTATAATTTACTTTCCAATGCCATAAAACATACACCTGAAAATGGTACGGTTGAAGTCTTTACCCGTTTGTTGACCAGCGAGGAGAGTATGCCAAAGTATACCAATCACCTGCAATCTGGCTGCAATTTGTTCATGGAGATTATTGTTTCCGATACGGGACCCGGTGTCCCGGAAGATAAACTTCAGGAGCTTTTTATCCGTTATCGCCAGATCAATGGTTCCTCGGGGCTCAATCCGGATTATAGTGGAAGCGGTATCGGTTTGCACTATACCAAAACGCTTGTTGAAACCCATAAAGGAGAAATAAGTGCCCGGATAAAGCCGGAAAGGGGAATGGAATTTTCTTTTATTATCCCGGTAGATGATATCTATACAGAAAATGATAAGGGAGAAGTGAAAAAAGATATCTTCACGATAGACTCTCCTTCAACACAACCGATCTTGAAAAACAAACCGGAGGGACTGGATCCGAAAAAACGTTATTCGGTTTTGATCGCGGAAGATAATGTAGAGTTAATGGATTTTATCTCTGATTTGCTTTCTCGGGAATATAAAGTGGTAAAAGCTTATACTGGAGATAAAGCCCTGGGGCTGCTACAGGAAGAATCCCCTGATCTGATATTAAGTGATGTCCTGATGCCGGGTATTTCCGGGTATGAATTATGTGCACAGATCAAAAAAAGTCCGGAACTGTGTCATATCCCGGTGGTACTGCTCACCGCCAAAACATCTATGCCGGATCAGATAGTGGGGCTTGAATCGGGCGCCAATGCCTATATCTGCAAGCCATTCAATGCCGATTATCTTTTACTCATCATCCATAATCTGTTAGAAAACAAAGAGGTCTTACGAAGGTATTTTTCCATCCCTCAAAAGAGTATCAATGAACCCATGCCCGTGACTTTAAACCGGTATGATCAACAGTTTATGGATAAATTAACCAATTTACTCGAAACGACATTATCAGATCCTGATTTGAATATCGACTATCTGGCCCGGGAATTAGGATTTAGCCGGACTGTTTTTTATCGGAAAATAAAAGGACTTACGGATCTTTCCCCCAATGATTTTTTGAAAAATTATCGATTGAAATGTGCTGCCGAAAAGATAATAAATGATTCAACTTCTTTAATTGAAATTTCGGAACAAACCGGATTTCGATCCTATTCCTATTTTTCAAAATCGTTCAAGAAACATTTTGGGGTGACACCGAGCGATTACAGCGATCGAAGTACTAATTCATGGTAGTGTTGTCGTAAACGAATGATTCCCGCCGCCCACAGTTGTATATCTCTCTTTAGATGGAAGATACACTTTGGCTGTACAATTATGGGGAATATCCAGATCCATTTTGAATTGGTTGCCTTCGATCTTCCAATTCACCGAGATAGTACCGTACAATGTGTCGTAGGAAGCATCCACGAATTTCAGGTCACCCACCGGTTGGGGAGCAATCACAATCTTTTGGAAACCGCTGTTATCTTCTGTCGTTATTCCTGCCAGCGACTTATAGAGCCATTCTTCGATCTGGCCCATCATGAAATGGTTCCATGACGCACCATCCCTTGGATCCCATAATTCGGTGAGCGTGGTGGTGCCGAATTGCAGTTGGAAACCATATCCCGGTACTTCCCTGTGATTATGCATCTTGTACATGATCCCGTTCAATCCGTTATCGGCCAATGCCTGGAACAGGTACCTGTTGCCGGTATCCCCTGTGGAAAGACGATATCCTTTTTGCTCTATATCTTTTACCAGGTTATCGATTACGGCTTGCTTGTGTTGATCTTCCACAATACCTGCAAATAACGGCATGGCGTTTGATGCCTGGCTTCCAGTTCCGTACTGGCAGGCCTCCTTATTGAAAAATTCCCTGTTAAACGCATCCTTTACCCGGTTTTTTAGTTTTGAATAGAAAGCATGATCGGCGGTATTATTTGTTATCTCGGCAGCCTGTGCCAGATAGTCGACCACCATATAATAGTGGGTGGAAGCGGACAAGGGTACTGGCGTGTTCTTGGAGACACCATAAGGTTCATCTTTACGGTAATCGCACCAGTCTCCCAATCCGTGCGAGACAATATGGTTGTTGGCAGTGGTGGAAAGATAATCGACATATTTTTTCATTACGTCGTAGTATTCTACGATCAGTGATGGATCTCCGTAGAACCGGTAATACATGAAGGGAAGGATCACGGCCGCACTTCCCCATTCGGGTGAATCACGGAAACCTCCGGCAAATACCACATATTCCGGTGCGATGTCGGGCACAAGGCCGTTGGGAAGCTGTGCATCACGCATATCCCGCATGATTTTCGGGATGAATGTTGTCAGGTCGAAATTATAGAATAACCCCGGTCCGTTGAGATGCACCTGTTCCAGCCATCCCAGTTTTTCACGATGGGGACAGTCGGTAAAGACCGCATGCATGTTACTTTTAACGGCATTCACGATGATGCGGTGTGCGTCATTGAAAATCTCGTTGGAGCAGTGGAATCGTCCTGTCTGAACGCTTGAATTATATACGAAATGCGATTCCACCTCTTCAGGTTTTACACCATCTGCCTGGATATATTTATAACCGTAATAGGAAAAACGCGGTTGCCATACCTCTTCCTTTTCTCCCTTCAGAATGTATTCATAATAGTAGGGAGATCCCGACTGCGACTGGTTTACAGAACCATCTTCATGAATATTTTCGCCTACCGTCAACCGGACCTTGTCTCCCGCCTTTCCTGATAGTTTGATCATCGGAAATCCCGAAAGGTTTTGCCCCATATCAAAGACATAGGCATCGCCTACTTTTTTTACGGCTTTAGGCTTGTATGTTTCCATTACTTTCACCGAAGCGGTTGTTTGCGGCGTGAGTTGGCCGTTGGGGGCACTTTGCACCACTACCGGGTGCCAACCGGAATCATCAAATCCATACCTGTCCCATCCATTTTGTTCCAATCTGGCATCATAGTCCTCTCCACCATACATGTCATTGAAGATGATGGGGCTTAATGAATATTTCCAGTTTTCGTCCGAAGCAATTTCCTGTTTAGTGCCGTCGGTATAGGTTATGTATAGCTTGAAAAAGAGGGTAGGAGGGCCAAAACTCACCTGCATTTTTACATACCTGCCCCCCTGCTGATTGAAAAATCCGTTTCCCAGTAGTACTCCGATGGCATTGTTGCGTTGAAGGGCACCGGTTATATCATAGGCATTGTAATAGATGGTCCTGTCATAATCGCTCCACATCGGATCAAATTGTGAATCTCCCAGTCTTTCACCATTCAATGTCAGTTCATAATGGCCTAACCCGCTGATATAGATAATGGCATCCTTAACTTTTTTATCGATAGAAAAATCTTTTCTCAGGTAAATACTCTTTTTCGAGAGAGGGTGGCTGTTTCTCCATCTTTCTGCCGCCTCCGACGAGGGAGACAAGGCGTGGTAAGACCTTCCCTCGGGTATATTGGCATCTTTCCTGTCGATTGCACCGATCCATTTGGCTGTTAATTCCTTATTCGATAGGGCTATCCGAAATCGGTTCATCTCGCTCCATCCCGAAGTGTTGTTGTCGGAATCCCACACCTTGACCCGCCACCGGTATTCTTTTCCCGGTTCCAATCTTTGCGGTCCATTGTATTGTACCTGTTGGTTTTGGTTGGATTGCACTTTTCCTGAATCCCATATTTTCTGCTCTTTCCGGTTGACACGGGTATAAATCTCGATGGTGTATGCCGACTGATTTACCCCCTGTTTATCGGATTGCAGTTGCCATCCGAAGCGGGGCTTGTCGGAAGCCAACAACGGTTCTTGTCGGTATTCACAAGAGGCCTTTACAACCTTGAGATTACGGGATTTATTTCCATATACATTCAGCGTGCAGATCAGAAATAATGACAAAATAAACGGATAGACTATTTTCATCTTTTTTTGGCGGATAAAATCAATCTACAAAATAAAAAATTAAATCTGTTCTTTAAATCGTTAGAAATGACATATGTACTAAGAGATTTGATATCTCTATAAAGAGTACTCTACAAAATATTTTCCGCTGCTCAAAAGAAGAGGATCGTTTGAAACTGCAATAGCCTCGTTGTCTACTTGGATAGCTGTCGTCCCTTTGGGAGGGATAAGTCTTGCGATTGAACCGACAGGAACCTCTACTTCCATCGTCATTTTTTTATCATGGAGTTCCCAATGAACCGCTATTTTTCCGAAGGATGTCATCTGGCTCGTTTTGGCCCAGGTAACCCCTTCCGGAATTTGCGGATCGACCAGAAATTCGCTGTATGACTCTTTTCCCGAAATCGCGCGGATACCCCCGATGGCTTGGTAAAACCATTGTCCTACGCCGTTATAGCAGTTATGAATCCGGCTTCTTTCCCCGTTCCAATGCTCCCATGTGGCGGTAGCGCCCTGTTCCAGCATATATAAATAACCGGGGTAGCTTCTTTTTTTCAGCATGGAGTATATGAAATCGGCCTGATGAGCTTTTGCGGCCCATTCCATCATGACCGGTATTCCGACAAGGCCGGTATTGAGATGGCCTCCAAATTCGTTGGCTGTACGTTCTATTAGTTTGTCTGTAACCCTTTCCCTCAATTCGTCGG
Source organism: Proteiniphilum sp. (assembly GCF_034927365.1). Lineage (GTDB taxonomy): Bacteria > Bacteroidota > Bacteroidia > Bacteroidales > Dysgonomonadaceae > Proteiniphilum. The sequence goes on from NZ_JAYFQD010000013.1 coordinate 129,790, forward strand.
GTGTGGCTCCGGCAAGCATCGGGAAAATCATGTCGATTTGGGAGCCGGTGGCATAGATGCCTTCTTCCTCATAAAAGAAAGTATCGTGTATGGTTCTGTTTAGCTGATTCCTCCTTTCGGCATAATAATCTGCTTCTTCCGGTTTTCCAAGTGCTAAGGCTATGTTTTGCATCTGATCGAAACAGACAGAGATATAGCAATTGCTGACCAGATCTACCGATCGTTCATCGATATGGTTGGGATTGCCAACCCCTTCCGGAGTGGCCCAATCTCCCAGGTACCAGTTCCTGTACTCTGTGTTCGGCCATTTTTTTAATAACCCGTCCACACTGTATTGATCGACATATCCGAGCCATTGCTGCATCACGGGATAATATTTTTCCAGTATACGCCGATCTCCATAATGCTGGTATATATTCCATGAAGCTGATATAATGAATCCGCACCAGTAGGGTCCTCCTCCTGCGGAGAACGGGTTGGGAGCGGTATGAGGCATACTTCCGTCTTCGCGTATCACATCTCCCCAGGCCTGGAGCCAGTTGCTGTAGAGCGGAGCGAGGTTAAACATCGTTTGCGCCGTAACAGTGGATGCATTCCCATCGCCTCCGTAACCTAACCTTTCCAGGTGGGAGCAATCTACCAGATATCCGCCAATACCCAGGCATCGAAGGGTATAAGTAACCATATCGTGTATACGGTTCATATCTTCATCTGAACATTCAAATGACGATGCGATTTCAAAATCGGTATGGATCAAATGGGCTTTTATATCTGTTAACCGAGGCACCTGCCTCAGGTTGGAGATCTTTACATACTGGAATGACCGGTAATTGAACTTATTGATAAATGATTCGGTACCACTTCCTGATGCGATATATTTGTCTACTTGATTCTGATTAGGTAGATCTCCGTTTGTATTCAGATGATCGGCGTACACCATGGTGATTTGCTGTCCCTCCTCAAGGGCAGGGAAGGTGATGTCGAACCATCCGGTGATCCCCTTACCCATATCTACCAACAAGATAGAATCGTTGAGCATCTCTATTCTGGCCGGATGTATCGTCTCCCTGATACTGTTTGGCTCGACGGCCTGAGGAGTTGCCTGGTGCGCTGGAATTTCAGCGATCACGACACTTTCCCAACTTAATTCGTCCGGTTTTTTTAAAACCTTGTCTCGGGTTTCCCGATTGCCGGTAACCGACTCTCCGCCGTAACCCCAATGTTGGTTGTTGAAAGAGGCATATTCACTCTCTCTACCTTTCCACGAACTGTCGGTATATAACACAGTCTCTTTAGTTCCCTGATAAAGATGTTCCATCTGTGCCCTTACCACAGGTCCATTTCCTACAACTCCCGGTAACCCTTCGGTGTACCAGCCGCTTCCCAACCAGATAATCAGATCGTTCTTATCACCCTTCAGGAAAGGAGTCACATCGTATGTGACAATTTGTGAGCGTTTATTAAACTGGGATACTGCCGGCGACAACACATTATCACTCACTTTTTTACCGTTCACATATATTTCGTGATATCCAAGTGAATTGACATGTAAGAGGTATGTTCCTTTTTTACCCGCACTGCCGGGAGAAAATCTCTTTCTCAACTGTGGAGAGCTATGAAAACGCTTTTCAGATGGATATCCGATATAGGAAGCAGCCCAGTCTTTACCATCCAGTAGTCCGATCCCGGCACGGGCTGATTTGCTCCATGATGATTCTTTCCCGTTCTCGTCCCAGACACGCACTTTCCAAAATAGTAGCTGTCCCGCACTAAGCGGTTTACCTGCGTACTCTATCAGGATATTTAATGAGGAGTTTATTTTTTCCGAATTCCATAGATTGGCTTCATTTTCATTCAGTTTTTTGATATCGTCCGCTACCAGGATCTGATATGCTGTTTGTGTTGCTCCCTGTCGGCCGGAACTGTTTTTCCAACTGAACCGGGGTTGGAGCGTATTCACGCCCAGAGGTTCTTCAAGATTTTCACATGTCAGGTCAGACACGGAGAATTTGTCCGCTGGGGTACATCCTTGGGAGAGGATCAGGATGATAGTTAGCATTGCTAATTGAAAATAATTGGCTTTTGATATCATGATGATGAATTTTTAATAAAGATTTATTTTTTTCTTGCGAAGAATAAATATAGCATCCGAGTCGAATGGAGTATGGGCTTCAAGACCATTGTTTTGTCCGATTATATCAGCTTTCATAAAAGTGTTGCCGGCTGTGTCGAACCACTGGGCTGTATAGTTCCTGGCATCAATGTTGCGAAGTTTGATTTTGTCCTTTACCGGCACATATACCAATATCATATTCCGGTCGCCGGTTGCGAGTACCGATTGCCATCGGGGAAGAGACTTCAGCCCCGGCTGTTCACTTAATAACTCATTGGCAGGAGCCAGTTTCCACCATTCAATCCCTCTGAAGAAACCGGAGAGATACCCTATCTGCATACTTCCTTCATGAAAAAGAGCGTCATACCATGTAATAGGAGAGGGATCTTTTTTCCCGTGGTTTATCGGTGTGTCTCCTATACGCAGCCAAGGCCAGATGGTATGTGAACCGTATGATACACCGGCGACAGGGGTTGAGAAAATGCTCCAGTAAGCACTGTTACGCACTTCTTTTGCATTATGCCCATTCTCGTATACCGGTTCAGTATCTATTACCGGACGAGGAATCAGTTTCTTCCATTCGCTGACTACCGGTCCCTGAGTTTTCCAACGTATGGCGTTATCACTATTGGTATGTCCTGTCTGATAGGAGATCATATCAAGCCATGATTCTTCATTGAAATCGCTTCCATACCACGAAAATCCATGGGGATGAAGGGTAGTGATGTTGCGGTGATAATTCTTTTCGAAAACAGCCCGGCCGATGTTCTTCCATCTCTCTTCATTTTCATCGGTGAATTTACCGTCGCCTCCGAGCGTCCAGATCACATGGTTTCCATCATAACGGGCCAATATATATTCAGCCAGTTTGATTGCCGACTCTTCCGGAAGCAAAGAACCGGGATTCAAATCCCCATAAGCCCAAAGCATCACCGGGGCTGCTACTAATCCGTAATCATTGATACGGTCAATCCGATCATCCAGCCGTTTAAAGAAAGAGGGATTGATGATGATCTTGTCTACTCCCGAAAAAGCCTTTTCATTTTCTGCATTGTAAGGACCTCCACGCCATTGCGTGGTAATAAGTTGAATAACAGAATAACCAGTTGTTTGTCGGTTGGAAAGGTATTTTTCCCATTCATCTACTGTAGAAATAAGTCCCCCGTTCCAGGCCGTACAACCTATATAAAGGAATGGTTTATCATCGTTATATGTCAAATGATAGGTTCCGGGTAGATGCTTTAAAGGGCCTCTTCGGTGTATGTCGGTTTTACTGCGATTGCGGACACATGTAAAATTGCCTTCTATCCCGTTAAGCTGGTTGTTCATTTGATCGGAACAAACAGTCCTGTACTTCCATCTCCCGGTTTCATCCGGCATAAAACGGATCTTCCATGTTGTTCCTCCGTCCCAAAATCCTCTGACAATCATTTTTTTTCCGGAAGGAGATATGAATTCTGCGCCGAAGAAGTCAACATCGTATAGCGGATTGTCATATGATTGCCGACTTTCGAAAACAAACTCTTTCTTATGCCATTTTTCTATCTTTGAATTGTTCCCGGAAAGGAACAACGGATATATCAGCGTATACAGAATAATAAATATCAATTTTTTATCCATAATCAACAACTTGGTTTACCAGATCGCCCACATGTAGTGCTGTAGCCGTTTTCAAAGAATCGGTCTTAGCCGTGTCCATTCTATGTGGGAAAAAAAGATACCTCTTTTTCTGGTTACTGACTCCTGCGTATCGGGGAAGAGGGGTATCCGGTTATCCATACCACTCCCGTCTCCTTTTTTTCAGATTCTTCAATGTATCGATGCAAATATTGACATCGTTTACTACCTGAAAGTCGAACATACCCACACAAATGAAATCAGCACCGTTTTCAAATGCCCAGTTGAATCCATCTTCGGGAGTGATAGCTCCTGCGGCAAGCACCTTAAATCCCATCACCGGCACCTTTACCCGGTTCACGAACTCTACCGTCTTGTCGGGAAAAGGGCAGAAACAGTTATCGTGGAACATATTGTGATCATTGCTACGTGCACCGTCCACTTCAAAAGGCTTCCTGTTTTCACGGGGATGGGCCGACCAGTAATTGTCGTGATGCATTGTTTTCATGTAATAATCGGGGATAATCCCGTTCTCCTCGCAGGTAATGAACGAATCGATAGTATGTGCACCCAATCCTGCCACGTATCCTTCACTTCTTATCTTGTTCAGTAACTTATCAATAAGATCCAATTTATGGTCGCGCACAAACCAATCGCACTGGTTTCCCTGCATCTGTATCACATCCATACCGTTATCGATGGCGGCTTTTACATTTTCGAAAATATCATTGCTCTTTTCCTGTACTGCCACCTGTACAATTACCTTCATCCTGCTTCCGGTGAGTTTCCTGTATTTCACCATCGTCGCCATGGTCGGAAACCCTATATTGATGGTATCGATACCGGCTTGTTCACAAAGCATCAGGGTTTCGAATATTTTCTTTTCCGTATTGTAAGCCTTAAACAGAGACTCCGCGTAAATCAGGTCGCGTGCATGCGCCCATCCCCCGATAAGGTTACCACCCATGATCAGACGGCTCATCTCGATGTTACACAGTTTTCCTTTGGGCAATTCCCCTTTGAGCTCGTTTAATGCTACTCGGTTAACCTGTATGGTTGCTCCGGATGAGGCATCGATTTCATACGTTTGATGGCTGCCGTAAGCTCCCCAGCCGAGTAATCCGAGTGCCGGCAGTGTAACAAGTTCTTTTAATGCTTCCCGGCGTGATTGTCCACCGGGGGGAGGTCCCGCATGTTTTCCCTCTTTCGGTTCCGGGTTATCCGGAGCCGTTTTTTTTCTCTTGAAGATAACTTCCAGGTTATCGATCCCATATCCTCTTTCTTTATAGAAAAAGAGAAAAACAAGTATCACCGTTTCAACAAACAATGGGTTTACCACATAAGTAGTTCCGTCACCTCCCAATAAAGCAATTCCGAATGGAGGATAGGCGAAATAATACAACAGGAGTAACAATGCACCACTGATGGAAGCCCATCTGCTGAATAATCCTATGAATAGCGCTAATCCAATCAGGATCAATCCCCAAATATTGAGAAAGTCAACAATTTCCATCCTGCCGGGTGTTGCTGCCAGCCAATGATAAAATCCGGAGAGGAATCCGTGGGTATTATTCAGGAAAGAGGCTGCAGACCAATTCTCTGAAAATAATTTGATGGCTCCTTCGTATAAGAGGTGCCAGCCGATAGCCATGCGAAGGATTGTTACAATAATTTTCATCGGCGGTATCCTTTACCTGATATTAATTCGTTTTCGTGATAATGGTTACAGGTCCTAATAACCCGTACTCCTTTAAAGTCGATCCTGCTCCCGGACCATTGATTGTCCAGGTTTTTCTATCCTGTTCCGGTAAACCGGCATCGTAGGCAAGCCGGTTGAACCATGTGCTTGTCACGGCAATTTCCAGCTTGTTCTCACCGGGTAGAAGATAGTCGGAGATGTCCATGGTGTAAGGATAGGTCCATTTGGTAGCTACTTCAGCCCCGTTCAGTTTCACTTTAGCAATCACCTCCACTCGTCCCAGGTCAAGGATATCACGCACTTTCGATGTTGTATCCTCTATGTGGAAAGTCGTATGATAGACCACTGTGCCGGAAAAGGATCTCCCTTCCTCGTTCAGTGACGGGATATTTTTCCATGCCATCAGTTGATCTATTTTTATGGGCGATTCTTCTATTCCCCATCCGGCAGGGAAGGTTACTTCCCAATCATTTTTAATTTCTGTTTTTTGGATCACCGGAAGATATCCCTGTGGTGGCACACTGTTTTTCTGGAAGACGACAAAACAGGAGGTGCTGGCCGGAAGATACATTTCTATATGGGTATATCCCTCTTCATCTTGCGTGGAAATTACACTTCTGGTTTCACCTGTAAGCGGGTCCCATATCTCGGCAGCTCCAGTGCTGCGGAATGAAACAGTACCTTCATAGTTTTTTCCTTCAGGTGTGGATAGAAAATAAAAGTCGGACTCCTCTGTTTTCCGGTGTAGCCAACGTACATCGGAGAATTTCAGATTGGTATCAGGTTGAATTTTTTCGGAAAACAGGGCGTATTCGACTTCACCGGAATAGACTTTTCCTTTCCCCACATTACGTATGCTTTGGATGCCATCTCCCCAGAGATTTTCGACTGCCTTTTGAAAACGGGCTTCTTCCGCTTTACCTCCACTCAATGTGGCGATGCCTGTAGGTGGTACACCTACAATGGTGACTCCCTGTTCTGCAAAGGAGTGTATTTTCTCCAATGTTTCAGGCATCATTCTCTTACAATCATACAGCCATAGGACACGATATGCAATTCCTTCGGGCGTAACCAGTTGTCCGTTCTTGACTGACAGGCGGTTCAGCAATACATCAGGGTTACAATAATCGTAGGCATATCCTTGCGGGAAGTCAAGCGACTGCTGCGGTTTGTGATTCTGTTCGTCACCCAGATACATCAATACGTCCGATACCGGATTACCGCTTTCGAGCATATAATTACACCTTGCCAGATAATCGGTAAAGTGAGGCATGTGTTGCCACCAGGTCTGCAAACGGAGGAAAGGTGTCCCTATTCCCGAACCGAAAGATGTGCTGGGTGGTAAAAAATCGGTACGGGGGTTGTGCGTGTAGGTATGGAATACCAGATGAGTGACGCCTTGTGCCAAATGCTCATCTGCTATATCTTTCAGGAAGCGGGGATGTTCATCCCACGACAGGTTGAATGAGGTAAAAGCTTCGGCGGCCGTTCTCCTCTTTCCATATATACGGCTTGCCGACACACTGGGTTTCACCGGCTTGAATTCGAAGCTCCCTACATACGATTCTTGGCGGGGATGCCAGAATTCACACATCGGTACGTCGGCATATTTGTAATATTCCAGAATATCTCCGGGGAAAATATCTCCTGAAGCAGTCTCGAATGAGAGTTTCAATCCGTTTTTTTTGGAAATGGTGCTCATCTCGCCGAAGAAATTCTTTACCAGTAGATCGTTTAAGGTAACCCTCCAGTCGCGTAAGAAGCGGGCTGTCGTTTCGGGATCATCGACTACATACCCGAAAAGCGCAGGAAACATGGAGAGCAGGGGATAATTCCATTGTTCTCCGAATATATTATCCAGATTTGCGGTCCATGTCTGTGTCTTACATTCCCAGCTATCAATCAATATACCATTTAATAATCCTTTTTTCAGGCTTTTGTTGTCGTTCATCAATCGCCCGATATAGCCTTCAAAATTGGCTCTTGCGCCGGAGATATCAAGTTTGTTGGATTCCCATCCTGTAGCTTCGGCTGGCGCTGGTCCGTTCTTCATCCCCGTGTTTACATGGCCTATTCTCAGAATGGTCCAATTACCTTCGGGAGCCTCCCAGGTTAATCTCCCTTCCGGGTCCATTTTCTCTGTTATATTCACTATGCTAGAAGGGTCGACCCATGCTGAAGGAGATTGTTGCGGATAATTCTCCCTTACGATTCTTCTTAGGGTCCAGGCCGCTTCCGATTCCCAATTCTGCTGACGTGCTGCGGAATATAAGTTGATAAACGATATATCCATATCATGCAGGTTGGAGATTGCTATGCGATAGGATCGGGCAGTTGTTTCCTTACATGCGATAGAAAAAGGTTGATCATCCTGCCAACTGCCGGGCGGCATATCCAGCCGTGCAATTTGCTCCATTTCTCCACCGTTTTGGGCATAAACGGTGATTGTAATGTCCGGCGAATAACACCATCCATGTGAAAACGAATTCACCGACGGAAATTCTACTGTGCGGAGAGTTGTTTCTTCCCTAAACTCCACATCGATGGTTGTCGGCTCTGACAGTGAAGGTGATAATCTCACTCTTTTGCGTTCCAAAAGGCACTCTTTCCATGCCAGCTCGGGACGGTTGCTCTGTATGGAGGTAGGAAGTAAGCGTGTACCCGTATCACCCTCCGGGGTAGGAAATGCAATTACAAAAAGATCTTTATAATTTCGCCACTCTTCATCACTGGGTTGGGGTTTTTCCAGTTGCAGGTTCATTGTTTCCCCTCCTTTGATGTCAGTTCTGGAACGAACCAGATGACGCATGGAGTTTTCCGGCTCGATCCACGGCCCTCCGGCATATGACCACCCGGGACAATTCTGCATGGTGAATGTAAGACCTAACCGCTTACATTCTTCAGCCGTCCAGACGATAAGTTCATCCCATGATTCACTGAGTGCTTTGATTTGCGGGGATACTCCCGGCCATTCTCCTCCGAATTGCCCATGGAATAGCTGAATACCGGAGATACGGGCGGCGGCAATAGCTTCCAGGTCGGCTGTTATTCCTTCTTTCGACACGTTACCTCCGATAAAATGGAACCAGGTCTCGGGGTAATGACTTTTATCCGGATTTTTAAATTTTACCTTGTCTAACGGAGCAGAGCTCTCTTTCAAAGGAGGCAGGAATGAACAGCCAACAAGAAGAATGGAGCTGATCACGATTAATACTGTTCTTGAGGTAGCTTTCATTTTGATTTTCCTTCCAAAATATTGTGTTAGACGAATAACCTGCAGGACTTCATAAACTTTCTATCGATATGTGCATGAAGTACTGCAGGTTAATGATTAAAATAGGATATCAATTATTTTTTAGTAAACCTGAATCCTCTGAGATTATGCCCACCCTCGAAATAATATTTGAATGTATGTTTCCCTTTCGTCAGCGACAGGGTCAACTTGTCCTCAGGGGTGGAAACCAATTGATACGCACCCCAGCCACCTGTTGCAGGAGTCGGGATGGTGCCGGTCACGTTTACACCGTCAACTTCCAGATGGAAACTGCTGGCACTGGGGCCTGCAAGCAAGACATCCACTTTATAGTCACCCGCATCCACCACATTTATAGTATAGAGCAACCATTCTCCCGGATTCGTATAGCCGACGTTACTACCGCCGTTTCCTTCTACTTCAACGGGGGTACTTCCGGTATCACCATTATTCCGACGGTAATTATCATTACCGGTGTTATTGCCCGCATCTGCATCATGGAAGGCATATCCTTCACCACCGATATCGAAGTTTGCCGCAGCAAGTTCATAAGGTTCAGCCGCAGTAAGGTTATGCGGCCCTCTGAAAGGAAGGGTATTGGTTACCTCTACCTCAATTTTCTTCTCGATGTCACCTATTTTGTAAATAATCTTGGTTACACCGGCACTAATTGCTGTGATTTCACCCTCTTTATTGACGATAGCAACATCCTTATTTTCCGAACTCCATGAATAATTCTTGGGTACATCATTGGTATTATTGGGTACATAGGTTACCGATATACTTTTTTTGGTGCCCCGTAATAGCACGAGTTCGGTTTGAGTTAGCGATACATCTTCCAGGGGAATCCTTACGGTTGCGGTGAGATTCACTTTGGTAGAAAGATTGCCACTGCTCACCACGATATCAGTGGTACCTTCCCCAACTACCTGTACCAAACCGCCCGATGTGACTGTTGCCACTTTCGTATCTTCAGTCGACCAATTATAGGTCCCTTCCAGAGGACTGGCTGTGAGTTGGATCTGCTCACCCACAAACAGCGAGAGTGACTGCCTGTTCACGTAGATATTCGTTTCTTCCTCTATTACGTCGTATTTGTAGCATCCTGAGAGGGAACCCAGGAAAAAAAGCCACAGAGTTATCTTAACAAATTTATCTTTCATTGTTCTATATCATTTAATTTGTTAACCATTTTGAAATCAGAATCAATTATTCCATTCTTCTTAAAGTCTCTTTTATCGTGATCCAATTATTCCATACCGCAGGCTGTGTGCTTGTGGCAGGAGTTCTTATGGTCCGATAACGATAATAGAGGTAAAACCGTTTGACAATTTTCGTGTCTGTATAGGTTTTTGCTTCTTCATACTTATTCCATTCATCACCACCGTCCAATTGTTCCACTTCTATTGTTCCGTAGGGTGTAATCTGGACCTTGTTGTTCTCATCGACGGTAAGAATAATTGAATATCGTTCAATATCCTCAACTGTAGCCGTTGAAATGACTTGTGTCTGACTTCCCGCATACAGGCGAACCGAATTTTTGGTCAATGGACGAATCAGTTTGGAGGTAGAGACACCGGTATTATTCCCGTCAGCCCCCAGAATGGTACCCCTCAATTGATAATAAGTGTCTTTGGCCTGTTCTGCATAATCATTTTTCAACGTGATACGGAACAATACACCCGATTTCTCTTTGTTGACCTCATACTTTGAGGTGCTCTTGATCGAAATAGGGATAAAATAGACCGAATCGGGAGACAAACCTTCCGTGCGGACTTTAATCGGCAACCTTGCGTATTGGTCGGCGTTATGTGCCGGGAAGGTGACACGATTAGAAGCAATTGTGTATCTGTCTTCCGGCAAAAGGCGGGCATATTTTTCAACATCAATATCGTAATTCGACCTGTTGAATTTATCGAAAAGTACAACATCCGGCTCCAATTCTACTGTAAATTCCTCCGGGTTGGACAACGATCCTCCACATCCGACGACTAAATGGGCAGTAATTTCTCCATCGTTTGTAATTTTTTTCAGATCATATTCTGCCGAATAAACATTATACTCATTTTCACTCAAAAGATAGACCACGTATTTGTAATGCTCTCTTGCTGAAAAGTCTTCTTCATTGCATGCCATGAAACTAACCAATGGAAGAATACATAGCAAATATATAATTTTTTTCATATATTTCATTTTTTATGATTAATTTTCCCATCCCGGATTCTGATCCAAATTTGGCACTTTTCTTATTTCATCCAAATTGATAGGCATAAATATTAGTTTTTTGTTAACTATTCTATTACGCGCTTTGGAGTGATTGAGGTGTACCCTGTTATAAAATCCTTCTTTATAAGCATCTGTATCCATTCCCTGCATAGGTTCATTTTCTGTCTCTTCATAAATTCCCCATCTGCGTACGTCGTAATATCTCCTATTCTCGAATAAGAATTCAATCATTCGTTCCCGTTCAATCAATTTCTGTACAGTCTGGGGAGAAGCAAGTTCCTCTTCGGTTAGTCCCGGTAAGCCGGCACGATAGCGTACCTGATTGAATGCAGACCGGATCTCATCTACATCACGCGTAAGGGTATATCGTTCACCGCTGATGGTATCGGTGATGGAATGACTTGTGGTTAGGTTGTTTAATGCTTCTGCATAGGATAGCAATATTTCGGCATAACGGATAATTGGAAATGGCTTGTCGATACGTGCTGCTGCCGTTCCGGCCCATGCATCATCGGGATGTACGTACTTGCGAAGTACATAACCGGTAATCGGGTAATTGTTTACATTTCCCTGATGACTCTCTTTTCCTGCATTGCCATCTTTATAATAAGTTACAACAATATTCTTTCTTGCAGTTTCAGAGGTAGTACTTGCCGACCAGAAACATTCACTGAAGCCGATATTGGCATAAAAACGCATTTCCCTGTTTACATACATTCTATGTACCGATCCTTTCAATATATATCCTGAAAATGTTCTATCACCCCCTCCGAGAAATCCATCCTCAGAATATGGATATTCCGGGCTGGGATCGGAGATGTCACGACCATCTGCCATATAGTACGCGTCCACGACCTTCTGGGTAACACCCATACCATTCCATCCTCCCATGTTTGCTACCGGGAAAGAATGCTGGGTATAGGCCAGGACATATGGCGACATACGTCCCCATACAAATTCCTTGTTTTGAGAACCGAGGGTTTCCCCATTAAACATATAGGAGTAGGAGCGGAACGGATCTATATTCCCTGCTCCGTTAGGAAATGGTTCAGCTGGCACATTTACCGGTAGAGGAGGAGTATCCCCTTGCCTTTCAATAGTATGAAGAGCATATATATTCATGTCGATAATCCGTTTTGCAGCGAAAGCTGCTTCTGCCCATTTTCTCTCATCATATGTCTGGTTGATATAGTGCTTTCCGTCTATTTTGCGAGTCCAGTTACCGAAATAAACCCTTGCCGCACTTTGGCCGTTGAAGAGAGGACTGGCAGCTTGCAAGCGAATACGGGTAATGAGTCCGTAAGCAGCACCTTTTGTCGGGCGTCCGAAGAAGTTCAACGCCACCTCAACCGGAAGGAATTGAGCTGCTTTTTCCAGTTCCTTACAAATGTATTCTACGCTCTCGTCGTAAGTAGCTCTGTGGGTATTGTAATACTCAGGCGTTTCGTTATTTTCCAGTATTTTATCGCCTATAAGGATAACCGGGCCATATTGCATGAGAAGATGATAATAGGCATAAGCGCGCATGAAATAGACATATCCCAACATATCTCTTTTGTCGGAAGCTGTCATGTCGGCTGCTTCGTCCATACGGGTGAGAATAGTATTTGCCTTGCGGATAATCTGATAGGCCCCCCCCCAGATATCCATTCCATACATGCTATTGGCTTTTACTTCACCTAAAACAAAAGCCATCCCATGAAATTCACCGGTACCGAAGAGTGTAAATCCTTCATCGGTCGCAAAAGGGCCGGGTGTATAATTGTTCCCGAAAATTCGTCCTTCATCAGGAAAAAAGGCAGCCGTTCCCCATACATATTTTTCCAGATTTCGTTTATTACTGAAAATAGAATCCACTTGAAGTGTTTCATTGAAGTAATAATCATCTGTATCCAGAAAATTACAGGATGGGAATAACAGAATGAGCATGACGGGTAAAAAAACCGTTAGATATATTTTTAGCTTGTCCATATCTGTATAATTTTAGAAGTTAAGATAAATCTGAAAAGTTACACGTGCCGGGATTGGATATGCCCGTCCGTTCTGGTGTGCTTGTTCCGGATCCCATAGATCAACCCCATCCCATACAAACAGGTTATTCCCGACAAGTTGAAAATCTATTGAAGATAATCCGACTGTTTGGAACATGGGCGTTTTCCAGTTGTAGTTCACCGTGATTTCCTGTAAGCGCAAATATTTGCTGTTTCCTTTCCAGAAAGTAGATAATTGTGAGTTGTTTGCATTATAACCATACGATAAGCGCGGAAAACGTGCATTAGGATTCTCTGTAGAAGGATCCCCGGAATAGGAAGCAGGAGTCCACCTGTTTTTCTGATCAGCCACGATAGACAGAACATTTCCGGTTTCCATACCATGGAAAGGAACGTAACCCATACCGTTTGTCAACCAATAGCTCCCATTATTATAGTAATATCCGACATGGAAAAAGTCTGTATTTCCCGTCCCTTTAAAGAGTACACCAACCGTTAGGTTCTTATAACGGAAATCAGTACCAAAACCATACATTAAACGTGGGTAAGTAGCATAAGATAAAACAACCTGGTCGTCTGTATTAATTTGTCCATCACCGTTTACGTCCTTGTATTTGATATCGCCGGGACGCACTTCAAATCCACCGAAATTTTGTCTCGGGCTGCTTTTTACATCTTCTTCATCACGAAACAAACCGGTTGATATATATCCCCTGATCGCTCCATGAGGAAAATTAGACTGTTGCTGATACTTATATTTCGGATAAGCTTGTTCCCAATTCTCTATTTTGTTGGTGGAATAGGTGAAGTTACCTCTCAGCGTAAGAGAGAGATCTTTATTAAAGTCGTGACTGTATGAAATATTTCCATCAGATCCCCAACTCTTCATTTTTCCTACGTTACCATACGGTAAGCTGATTAACCCCACGTAGTTAGGGATTTGTGCGCGCTGTTGGAAAATACCGTCACGTTGATCCTGGAAGAAGTCAAGCACAAAAGAAACTTTGTCGTTAAATAGATGTCCTTCAATACCCACATCCGACTTGATTGATTTTTCCCACTTCAGGTTGTCAGCTCCTACGATAGTCTCTGCAATGCCACTTTCGGCACTTCCCCATCCGGACGCAGCATTTTCATTGATCCGGGTAATATAGGGAAAGCGGGTTCCTGAAATCTGGTCATTTCCCACAGAACCGTATGAACCGCGAATCTTGAAAAAGTTCAACCATGGCAATTTCTCTTTTACCCATTCGTAATTGGAGGGTACCCATCCACCAGCAATTGAAGGGAAGAATCCAAAACGACGGCCAGCCTGGAAGTTCTCAGAACCGGTATACCCGAAATTGACATCTAACAGGTAAGTATCTTGAAAACCATAAGTCAGTCGGCTGGAGATACCCTGGTATCGTTTCGGTGCAGCCGCCAGATTCCAGTCGATACCAGTGATGTCCTGTGTTCTCTTGGAATCACTCATATAATAATATGCCAGGGCAGAAAAACGATGATCGTCATTGAGAATTTTCTCATAGTTCAGCGTGGACTCGAAATGATATTTTCGGTATTGTTGTTGGGAAAAACCATAGTTCGCTCCAACCTTATCCACCTTTTTTGCAATCTGTAATTTACCGTTTACATCTCTTGATGAGGCAAAGTATAATTCCGGGAGTACATAACGACGTTCTGTAAACCAACTTTGAGTGTCGAATGCTCCTTGCATTCTGAAATTCAAACCTTCCGTAATGAAGGAGAGATCCTGTGACAACGCTAGGGTAGCCTTCGCCAAATTGGAGTCGTCGGAGGTAATACCGGTATGGTTAATCATCACATAGGGTGAAAAATTATTAGTAGGTCCCCAAGCCGGTAGATGTCCGGTAGAGTATTTGGTGGGAATCAGCAGTGGGGTCAGATTCGACTGTGCTTCCCAGATATAATTGGTACTTGCAACCCCAGGCATCTTGTTTCGGGTTAAATATCCGTCAACACCGAAAAATACTTTCGTTGTTTTGGTTAAGTTAATATCCAGATTGGTCCTATAGGAATAGGTGTTATATCCCATCCCAACTTTATACAAACTACTAGGATCTTGTTTATAAGCAGCAGTTTCATTCGACATACCCAAACTGAAGAAATAGGTGGCAATTTCTCCTCCCCCCTGTGCGCTCAAGTAATAGGTGGTTTGATGGCTTATAGGGTTCACGATTTCATCCTGCCAGTTCACATCAGGGAAAAGGTCCTTATCGAGGCCATACTGGATCGTTTCCATATCCCTATCGTTATAGAGCGGTTCGTCTTCACGTACTACGCGTGCTTCATTGGCCAGCTTGGCATATTCGTACGCTCCCAGATACTTGGGCATCTTTTGTAATCTGGCGATTGTATGGTTTACACGGGCATTGATTTTCAACTTTCCTGTAGAACCACGCTTGGTGGTAACCAATACTACCCCGTTAGCACCTCTCACCCCGTATACGGCTGTGGCGGATGCATCCTTCAGTACGGAGAAACTTTCAACGTCGGCGGGATCAATAGAATTCAGATTTCCTTCCAGTCCGTCAATCAATACCAGGGCTGAACTGTTTGCCCCGAAGGTACTGATTCCCCTGATCCAGAATTCTGAGATGTTTTTTCCCGGTTCACCACTCGACTGCATGGTAATGATACCAGGCATACGTCCTCCCAGAATGTTAGCCATTGAAGTGGCCGGAACCTGGAGTTGTCCGGTTTCAATAGTACTTATTGCCCCTACTGTACTTATTTTACGCTGGACGCTCCCTAATGCGGTAATAACTACTTCGTCAATAGTCGTTGTTTGCTCGTTAAGGGTAATTACCAGGTTCGACACATTATTTTCTACCCGGTATTCGTAGTTCTCATATCCCATGAAACTAAAAACGATTAAGTCGCCTTTAGAAGCCTTGATGGCGAACTTTCCGTCTATGTCTGAGGTAACCCCAAGTCCAGGACGATCTTTCAAATAGATGCTGGTTCCAGGCAGAGGTTCTCCTCTATTGTCCTGAACCACTCCCGATATACTCAAATTCTGCTGTGCATAAACCGGAATCATCAACCAAATGAAACAGAAGATTATTATAATATTTTTCATATGATTAAAATTATTTTTTTAATAGTCAGTAAATTTATTCCACCGCCAGTTTACGAACGCAGTTGTTGAAAAAATCGGCAATATAGATATTGTAATCCTTGTCAATAGCTACTCCTTTTGGATAGTTAAAGAGGGCATCTTCGGGATTACCATCCTGGTAACCGGATTTTCCGGCTATTCCGATCAGGGTTGATACCCTGCCTTCGGGTGTGATCTGACGGATACAATGATTTCCTGCATCGGCGAGAATAATATTGTTGTTGACATCAAAAATCAATTGACACGGGTTGGTAAATAACGACTCTTCTACACTCCCGTCTTTCCAGCCCGAGGTGTTCTTGGTGCCGGCAAATAACTTATGTTCTTTGGTCAGGATATTGTATGTGAAAATACAATGCCGGCTTGTATAGGAAATATATAACATGTGTGTATGTACCGGATCGAATGAGAGGAAACTGTCGGTGTCGGGTTCAATACCGTCCGTTACCTGTTCCCCTACCCGGGTTTTTGGGTTGAATCTGATAATCTGTCCGTTATATCCACGAGTATAAATCATATCATCATATTTACAAGCAGCAAAACCATGTTTCCAGTTGATGGTAAAGTCTTTCATTCCTTGTGCCTGTTCTTCGGCTGAGGGATGTAATATCTGTCTTCTTCTTACTCCCCATTGGGCAGCAGGATCAAGCACGTACATTACATCTCCTCCGTCACTGGGGAACATTACGACCTTTCCTTCCGTATCGGTTGATGGAGCTCCTGTTGGATCTCCACTAAACATCTTGGTTACGGTTCGTTCCTGCTGGTTGATCATTACAATATCATAATTACCTCTCCAGTGAGAAAGGAATATATTGTATTCATTATCGACAGCTAATGTGGAAGGAGACTCAAAAGTCGCTTCTGCAAACGAGCCTGTCTTTAATTCACTGGTGCCTTTTTGTCCTACCAGGGTTGTTACTGTTGTGGAAATATGATAAATAAACTTTTCAGGAGCCACGACGGAATCCTTTCCTACAACCACTGAAATTGTACAGGTATCACCCGGCTGGCGAGGAGTAACAACCAGTGCCTTCCCCTTGTCGCAACCGATGATAGCAGCTTCCTTGTTATTAAAATAGACTTTAATTTTAGAAGGATCATTTCCCATATTCTTTCCAGTAATTAGCATACGTGTAGCCATTCCCCCTTCCAAAGGAGAGAAGGACTGTACCACAACCGGTT
This sequence comes from Proteiniphilum sp., assembly GCF_034927365.1. Lineage (GTDB taxonomy): Bacteria > Bacteroidota > Bacteroidia > Bacteroidales > Dysgonomonadaceae > Proteiniphilum. Next base: position 147,016 of record NZ_JAYFQD010000013.1, read on the forward strand.
TATCCGGATCATATGCGCTATCATTGTCACCCTCCCCATTATCTCCACATGAGAGCATAACGGTCATGCATGTAATCAAAAACAACCATTTATTTTTGATTAGAAGCTTTTTGATTGATTTGTTCTTACCCATACATCAGTTTTTTAATAGATTTGCTTTCTGTCCTTTTTAATTTACACTATATATCAACACATTCTTTGTTTAAGAACAGGTTGGTTCTTTTGTATTATATTAATACATTGTTAATAATAGTACATCTAAGATTTCATCTATAATTTTTTACAACTCCCCTCTGAATAATAATAGTCATTAGATCCCCAGAAATTGTGTGATCTATATTTTCTTTGATGAAATTTATACAAATTTACCTTTATGGTATATTTGATGACTGTGTAAAGTGATATTAAAGCTGTGTAAAATGATATAATAGGTGAGAGCTACTATTCTTATAACAATTTTAAGATATCGTGAGACTGTTGTTAAATATTGTGTTTACATGAGTAAGTTTTTGTTTCTCATTGTCTTTGTATTGTTCTCGGCTGGTCTGATATTCATTAATTCCACGGAATTTATTTACAAGAAACCGATAAAAACAGACAGCGAAAAGGTTTAAAAAAATTAATAGAACTACCCGGTTTTCATTTATTGCATGGATCGATCGAACCATCCTTCAAAGGCGGGGATATTCGGAATAGCCTGCAGTATATTACATACTACAGGCTATTTTTTCAACAGGATTTTCAATTACTTTTTGGTGAATTTCAGTGATTTGAAATTATGTCCTCCTTCAAAATAATATTTGATCTTATGTCTTCCCTCCGTAAAGGTGATATCCGGGACAGAGATCCACCAGAAAGTACCCCATCCGCCGGTATTAGGTACACCAACGGTGCCGGTCACATTCTCATTGTTCACTTCGAGATGGAAACTGCCTGTGCCGGGTACCGCAACTTGCGCCTCTACCTTGTAAACACCTCCGTCAATCACTTCTACGGTATAAAGGAGCCACTCTCCGGCACCTGTCCACCCTACGTTCTGCCCATATCCTTCTATGTCAACCGCATCGCTTGAAGTATCACCATTGCTTCTTCTGTAATTGCCTCCTTGTCCGGAGTTATCCCCGCTGTCGTCGTCATGGAAAGCATATCCTTCACCTCCCATATCGAAATTGGCAGCAAAAAGCTCATAAGGTGCTGCTGCAGAGAGGATATGCGGTCCTTTGAAGGGGCGGGTATAGGCCGCATCCACCTCAATCTTTTTTACGATGTCCCCAATCTGGTAGACTATATTGGTTACTCCTTCGCCTACAACGGTGATATCCCCTGCCACATTCACGGTGACGACATCCGGATTTTCGGAACGCCATGAATGTTTGGGTATGTCATTGGCATTGTCGGGGATATAAGTTACCAATATGGTCTTTTTACCACCCGGAAGCAATTCAAGATGGGTTGCTCCTAAAGAGACATCCCTTAGTGGGACCCTCACTGCCGATGTCACCGGTACTTTGGTTACCAGATCGCCATCCCTTACAACAATATTGGTAGATCCCTCACCGATCGCCTCCACCAGTCCGTTTGAGGTTACGGTAGCAACCTTGGTGTCTTCGCTCAACCACTGATACTGGTAAGTCCCGTCTGTCGGGCTTGCCGTAAGTTGCAGGGATTGGCCTACAAAGAGCGATAAAGATGTCCTGTCCACGTAAATATAGTTCTGTATTTCTTTTTGCGCGTAGTCATCGCATCCTGCCATAAATCCCATCAACAGGATACACAAGCCATATTTTATAAATTCTTTTTTCATCATTCCAGTTCAATTAAGGTTTTACTCTTCTTTTTCATCTGCTTCATCAAACTCCATCCGAAGTTCTTCCTTTATCTCATAAGTGGTGTTTCCCGACTTGTAGTTATATCTCAACAAGAATGTTTTGTAGGTTTTAAAACCATCATCCTCCACTTTGAAGATATTGGGAAAATCCTTGTCACCGTCCACCTGGGTCACTGCCGCATTCTTGTAGGGAGTAATGGTTATCTTGTTGTCCGTTCCAATCTCCAGTAACATTGCAGACTTATTGAATACATTTACATCGGATACAAATGATTCATTCCCTGCCATTACACGGACTTTATTGCTGGTGACGGGATGCATAATTTTGGTTCCCGGCATTTCGAGTTCACTGGTTGATCCCAGCACCCTGTGTTTTGCCCTCATGTTGTAGATGGTATTTCCATCGGCCTGTGCCCAATAATTCTTAGTCCTGACACGGTAGAGGATAAAGCTCTTGGCGGGATTGACTTCATAGGCCGAATGGGATTCCACCCGCAAGGCAATGAAGTAAGAGGAATCGGGTGATAACCCGTCGGGACGGATGCGAATGGGAAGCCTTCCGCTTATCTTCCCTGCCGGGATGGTGAACTGGTAACTGTCAATATCGTATTTATCCTTCGGTAGGGGAAGGACATACTTGGTTACATCTACATCGTAATTGGTCTTGTTGAAAGCATCTATCAACGAATTATCTTCCACGAGGTTGACTACGATATCTTTCTCCGTTGGATTAGTGCCTCCCATGGAGGCGGCTACATAACCTGTCGATTCTTCCCCCAATTTGTGGTACTTGCGTGATACGTTGTCGCTTTCGCTGATCAGGGCAAATACATTCTTGTATTGTTCCCTTTCAAATACCTCATCCCTGTTACAGGAAATGATGACAAGGAACAGGAGCGTTGTCATGCCCGCTATTCCGGCCCACCGTGAGGCTCTTTTCCGGTTTTTGTTCTCCTTTATATACATATATAAATGTTTCATATGTGTAAAGTTATTTATTTTAGTTTTCCCAGCCGGGGTTTTGGTCTAACGAAGGAAGTAACCTCACTTCATTGAGCGGTATCGGCAACCAGTTCAGACGCCGATTCACGATACGTGCACCAATACGGGATGTATTGGGGATAACCCGGGTATAATAGACCTCTTTAGGCCCGTCCACATTCATTCCCCTGATGGGTATACTCTCTTCCTGCTCATAAATACCCCATCGTCTTACATCATAGTAACGGCGGTTTTCAAAAAGAAATTCAACGAACCGTTCCTTCTCAATCATTGATTGTACCTGGTTGGCATCTTCATTTCCCGATAAACCGGGCAAGCCGGCACGGTGACGCACCTGGTTGAACGCTTTCCGGATCTCTTCCATATTCCTGCTGAATATCTGTGACTGTCCGTCCATTTCAACGGTATGGCTGCCGGTCAGGTTATTGAGCGCTTCGGCATAGGAGAGTAATATTTCCGCGTAGCGGATAATACCGAATCCTTTGTCCATCCTTCTTGCGTTGGTGCCTCCCCATGCATCGGAGGAATGAATGAATTTCTTGATCACATATCCGGTGATAGGATAATCCTGGGCGGTAGTCACGCCTCCTTTTCCATTCGGTGAATTGAAGTAATAGGCGATGGTCTGGTTGTAATATCCTGACGAGGTGGAAGAGGTCATAGGCCAGAAACATTCACTGAAACCGACGGAAGCATAGAAACGGGCTTCCCGGTTAGCGTACATATTGCTGACACCGGCATTCAACCTGTATCCCGAGAATGTTTTTACTCCACCGGTATATCCTGTTTCTGTGTAAGGATACTCTTCACTCGAACTGTCAATGGTTCTTCCGTCGACCATCGAATAGGCATCCACCACTTTTTGGGTGACGCACATCCCGTTCCAGCCATCTAACCGCTGTGGGAAAGCCATTTGGGTATTGGCAAGAATCGCACCACTACGCCGTCCCCATACATATTCGGGGTTGACCGGCACCACTGCTTCACCGTTGAACATCTCCGAATAGGAACGGAATGGGTCAATACCGGCTGCACCTTCGGGCCATGCCTTGTAATAGTCGGGATCGGAAGCCACTCCTTCGGGCAGATCGGGTGTATCACCATCAGCCTGCACCGTGTGTAGCCGGTATAAGGGAGCCCCCGACAGTTGCATATCCATTACCCGTTTCGCCGCAGCGGCTGCTACCGCCCAGCGCTTCTCGTCATAGTTCTGTGATACATAGAGCGTTCCATCGGTAGTGCGTTTCCAATCACCGAAAAAGGTCCTGGCCGGAGCGCCGCCATTGTATAAGGGGCTGGCATGGATCAGGCGTAACCGTGCCACCAGGCCGTAGGCAGCCCCTTTGGTAGGAATCCCGAACTCCATCAATGAAACCGTTAAGGGTAGATTTTCGGCTGCTGCTTCAAACTCACTGCATATATACTCTACAGCCTCGTCATAGGTGCTGCGTGGCCGGTCGTATGCTGCAAGGGTAGCATTCGATTCCACGATCTCATCACTCAACAGGATGGGGGGGCCAAAGTCCACCAGGATATTATAGTAGGCATAAGCTCTCATAAAACGGGTATATCCGATAATGTAGAACCTGTCTTTGGTGGTCATGTCGACGGGTTCGTCGATCCGTGCCAGGATGGTGTTGCACTTGCGGATGATACGATAGTAATTACCCCACGTACCTCCAAAAGAGTGCATGCTGTTTGCGGTAATTTCACCCAGTACAAAACGCATCCCGTTATAACTATGCATCGTCAGGAAGCTGGTAAAAGCTTCGTCGGTGGCCAATGGTCCCGGGGTATGTTGGTTTTGTAATAGATTACCTTCGTCATAAAACATACCTGCAGTGCCCCACATATAGGCCTCCACGTGGCGTGTTTGTGCAAAAATAGAATCCAGTTTCAATTCTTCGCTGAAATAATTGTCCACACTCAGGTAGTCCTTACAAGAGGAGAGAGAGAGCAGTAGCAGGAGTATGACGAGTGAGAAACTCTTTATCTGATGGGCACTTGGTTGCCTGGTCATATCTATATTCAATTGCTTCATAATTTTTTCTCAATTACAGGTTAATATACATTTGTAAAGTATAGGTCGTCGGGATCGGATATACCTCTCCGTTGCGGTGTGCCTGCTCGGGATCGAATAGTTTTACTTTATCCCACAATAACAAGTTGTTACCAACCAGTTGGAAGTCGATGGACTGGATCTTTAATTTCTGCATCAATGAGGTTCTCAGGTTATAATTGATGGTAACCTCCTGTAGACGGAGATAACGCGCATCTCCCTTCCAGAAATCCGACAATTGAGAATTGTTCTCGTTATATCCGTAGGTAAGTCTTGGAAAACGGGCATTGGGATTTTCCGCCAATGCCGGGTCAATACCCTGTGAAATGGCGTACTCTTTGGGAATCCAGCGGTTGGAGGGATTGTTGGCGATAGTAAGCACATTGCCGTTCACGCCATTATAGAAGGGCACATATCCTGTGCCGTTCCCTCCGTATCCCACGTGGAAGAAATCGGTCTTTCCTGTTCCTTTGAAGAGTACACCCACGGTGAGGTTCTTATACCGGAACTCACCTCCGAAACCATACATCAACAGGGGAGGAGAAGTGGCATAGGACAAGGGTACGCGGTCGTCAGAATTGATCACTCCGTCGCCATTCACATCGCGGTATTTGATGTCGCCGGGCATTACGGTACCAAACTGGGCGGGGCTGTTTCTCACGTCATCCCAGTCTTTGAATAATCCTACCGACTGGTAACCCCGGATAACACCATACGGATATCCTGATACTTCCTGGTAGGGATGTTTCGGATTAGCCTCTTCCCAGTTCTGCACATCGTTCTTGGAGTAGGTGAAGTTTCCTCTGACCGTAAATCCCATATGTTTGTTGAAATCATGCGTAAAGCTGGCATTACCGTCGGCACCGTAGCTTCTCATTTTCCCCACGTTACCAAAAGGCATGGTGATCAATCCTACATAATCGGGAATCTGCACCCGTTGCATGAAGATACCGTTGCGTTGGTCGTTGAACAAATCTAAAACAACTTGTGCCTTGTCTTTGAAAAGATTGGCCTCAATACCGAAGTTCGCTTTCAGTGCTTTTTCCCATTGCAGGTTATCAGCCCCGATGATTGTCTCGGAGACACTCTCCATTGCCGATGCCGATCCCCAGGGAGCAGTGCTTCCCCTGTTCACCATGGTCAGGTAGGGGAAGCGTCGGTTGGTGATCCGGTCGTTTCCTACGGTACCATAGGATCCCCTGAATTTCAGGAAACTGAGCCAAGGTAGATTGTCCTGCAGAAATGTGTAGCTTGTAGGTACCCAACCCAAAGCGATCGATGGGAAGAACCCATATTGCCTCCCCGGCTGGAAATTCTCCGATCCGGTATAGCCGAAGTTAAAATCTACCATATAGGTATCCCGGAAGCCGTATGTCAACCGGCTCGAAACACCCTGGTAACGGAGCGGGATCGCATTGAGATTATTACTCGCATCCGCGGCATTCTTCTGGTCGCTGATATAATAATAGACCAGTCCCGAAACACGGTGATCATCGCTGAGTACTTTCTCATAGTTCAAGGTACTCTCGAAATGGTATTTCCGGAATTGGTTAGTGCCTCTGCCATAAGAGATACCTCCCTCTTTTACCCTTTCAATAGTAATTAGTTTTCCCTGTTGATCGCGTCCTACCGCTTGGTATAGAGCAGGTTGGGTAAGCCTATTCTCAAAGAACCAACTGGTAAGGTCGTAGGCACCCTGTACTTTTAATTTCAATCCGTCCAATATCATCGACAAGTTCTGGTCGGCTGCCAGGGTGAACTTACCCCGGTATTCCTGGTTGCTGCGTCGTCCCATATGGTTGATCATCACCATGGGAGAGCGCAATGTAGATGAACTGCCCGAAGCCGGGAGTTGTCCGTTTGAATACTTGATGGGCAACAAGAGCGGATTCAGGTTCGACTGTGCGTACCAGATATAGTCGGTGCTGGCCACACCGGGATTGTTGTTGACGGCAAGGAAACCGTCCGTACCGAAATAGAGGGAGGTGGTAGGTGATATTTCCAGGTCGATATTGGCACGGTAGTTATAGGTGTTATAACCGGTGTTGGCGGCATATACACTTTTCTTGTCGTAGTTATAGGCGGCTGATTCGTTGCTGAATCCCAGACTGAGGAAATAGCGGGCTACCTGAGCTCCCCCCCTTGCGCTTATGTAGTAGGTCTGCTTCAGGGAGTGGTCGCGAAGTACCTGATCCTGCCAGTCCACATCGGGATAAAGGTCGGGATCCGAACCGTCATTGATGATATCCAGTTCCACATCGGTATAGATAGGTGAGTCGCCACGGACTACCCGTGCCTCATTGGCCAACCGGGCATAATCATACGCCCGAAGGTAGTTGGGAGTCCTGCGAAGATGCGAAACGGTATAGTTGGCACGGCCGGTGATCGTCAATTTCCCTGCCTGCCCCCTTTTCGTGGTAACCAGTACCACCCCGTTGGCACCCCGCACACCATATACTGCGGTGGCCGAAGCATCTTTCAATACCGAGAAACTTTCAATATCCGCCGGATCGATAGAATTGATATTGCCTTCCAACCCATCAATCAGTACCAATGCGCTGGCATTTGCACCAAAGGTACCGATACCGCGTACCCAAAACTCTGCAATATTCTTTCCCGGTTCACCACTGGCTTGCATCGAGACCACACCGGCCACACGGCCCCCTAACAAGTTGGCAATGGATGAAGCGGGCGTTTGCAATTCTTTTACGTCGATAGTACTTACGGCACCTACGGTGGAAATCTTTCGCTGACTACTACCTAAACCGATCACCACCACCTCATCCAACTGCTGTGCCGTTTCGGTGAAGACAATTTCCAAATCTTTCTTCTCTTCGGTTACCAGATACTCTATCTTTTCATACCCTACAAAGGTAAAAACAAGCATATCTCCCCGGGATGCCCGGATAGTGAATTTACCGTTTACATCGGTAATTGTTCCTACACTGATCTTGTCCCTCAGGTATACTGTTACGCCAGGTAGCGGATCCATTGTTTCGTCATACACCGTTCCTTCCATAACAAAAGAACTCTGTTGTGCCGGAAGAGCAAGGCTTACCAATAACAGTATTCCTATTATACATGCTATATGTTTCATTCAGCTTAAATTATTTAGTTATGATTTTTCGTGTTTTTTAGGATGCAGTAGCTTTTAATTGATGGAAAGCTTCCTGACCCTTGCGTTGCCCAGGTCGGCTACATAGATGGAACCATCTTTGCTGATACCCAATCCCCGGGGTAGGTTGAAGAGTGCTTCGTCTTTTCCGCCATCTTTCCATCCCGCGGTACCGGGCATGCCCAGTACGGTTTCCACCAGTTTCTCAGGAGTGATTCTGCGGATGCAGTGATTGCTGCAATCGGCAATATACATATTCCCATCCGCGTCACAGTAAATTTGCGAAGGATTACGGAATTGGGCTGATTCCAACGGTCCATCGCGGTGGCCACCACTTGTGGAGCCGCCAATCCTTTTAAAACTATTTTGTGGATCGGTTACATCGATCGTACAGATACTGTTGGCATTGACTCCCGCGTTCGACCAGAATGAGATATAAAGGATATTGGGTTCATGCGGATTAAATGCCAGCCCGTAACTGTCTCCCTGTTCTGTTTTGTAGATCGTTTCCACCTCATAGGTGCGGGGATCCATTTTAACGATATGACCATAGTAATAGCGGGTATAGATAAATCCGTCAGAGGGATTTACCACCATGGAGTGTTTCCACCCTTCTGCAGGTCTGTCCCCGGATGCGGGCCATTTCATCTCCCTGAAACGGGGTGCCCATAACTCTTTGGGATCCAAAGTGAAAAATGATCCTACTGTCTGTTCCGTAGGAAAGCTGATAATTCCTGTCACGGGATCTGCTGCGGGCACATTCGCTACGACGCCCTTGGCGATGGTAATCAACTCATTCGCTTCTTCATCAATCCTGGTTACATTCATCACTCCGTTTTCACCTCCAAATTCATACGGTCCTCTTGTCATGACGAAAATATTATCCTCGCCATCCACACAAATATACCGGGGTTGCAGAATACTGGTGGTCAGATCGCCATCCTGGTAATCAGTTTTATTCCCATTCCCGGCAATAGTGGTGACGGTAACCGACGTAAAATAGCGGAAGGTTTTGTCATAGACCAAAGAGTCGTTACCAATTGCCACTGAGATGACACAGGTATCTCCCGGGAGCCTTGGTGCCAGTACATACATGCGTGAGCCGGTGGAACCTACCACTGCAGCCCTTCTGCTGTTAAACCAAACCCGAATCTGTTCCGGATCGGTACCGAAATTCTTACCCGTAAGCAATATCTTTTCCAGATAACGCCCAGAATCGGGATAGAACGAGGCCAGTTCTATCGGTTTTTTGGGATCATACGGCTCATCATTTTTCTTATTCCCCTCATTATCTCCACAGGAGAGCATCACAAACATACATGCCAGCAGAACTACACATGTATGCCTGAAAGCAGGTTGATAGATTAAATTTCTGTTATTCATACATTAGTTATTTGAGTTTAGAGATCAATTGATTTTTTTTCTGTATTTTATTTATATATTAATGTGTCTCATATAAATATGAAAATATGCATATAAAAATAGCCCTTTAAAGTTTTATAGTATCACAATGAGTTAATTAGAATACAACTACCCTTAAAACAAATGCCAGAGATTTAATTTTTTGCTGTTATTCGTTTTTTTGATCAAATTTTTACAAATTTAGTGTTGTCGTATTGGTTGACACTCTGAAAAATGACATTTAGACTAATTAAAATGATATATTCTGTTAAAAATACTATCTGTATATATCTGATGGAATGTTTTAAACATGTATCCTGAGTATGTTTAACGCAATTTAGCGATCGTTTATTCTTATTGGAAAATCTATATTGGATTTTAATGATATATAGCTTTTAGAGAAGGGGTATCAAAAACGATTGCGCAATCGAATATGCCGGGAACTTCCCATCCCACATTCATTGTTGTGATGACTAAATCCTCAAATTTCGAACCGGTAAGATATCCCCTTTGCTGCGCTGTTTGAAAGGCTTCCTTTATAAAAGGCAGAATATCCTTATCGATAGTTATCCACTGCTGATCGTGTACCGTCCCATCGAAGATATTACGTGAGGCTACCGAAAAAATGAATTTTTGGGAAGCGTCATCCTTTCCAAGATCCTGTGCGGCATATAGTTCGGTATATTCATAACGGTAATCGTAGAAGGGAATTCCGAACCATAAGAAATCACCATAGCTGTCGGAGTTTTTGTTGCTGTCCTGGATAGTAAAATATTGTGATATTTGGGTTGTATGCAAATCAGGATTAAACTGATCTCCCATTTTGTTAGCACTATATAGGAGTTTACATCTGGTTTTATAGATCAGTTTTTCGGCCTCATTCAATTTTATAGGGTTATAGAAATACTGTTCGAGGAGCAAATGTGGCCAATCCTCGTTCATTTGTCTTGGATGATCATACTCTTCCGATGCAATCACCGCCAGTGTAATCTCTACCGTTTGATTCTTATTCTTAAAGAAAGACACTTTTTTTGCATTATTATGATAGATAACGGTATCGTTTGAGATAATCGGCATAATATGTTGCATCACATGTTTGCTTCCCCACTGGGGTAGTAGCCAATAGACCGTATCGGTTGAGTGGCTAAATGGATATAGTGTGTCAATTGGGGAAGGGTAGGATGTGGTATGTCCCTGTATCCTGACGCCGTTTTGAAAATTTCTGTCCTGGATTATTTCCCTTGACTCTGGAATAGATGTGCATTGCATAAATGCAAGAAACAGCGTAAGAATTAATCCCAATTGTTTTAGTGTATGTTTCATTCTGTTGAATATGTTTTTAGTTATTTATATCAATTGCTTTGTGGCTTCTTATCCGGTTGTGAATATTTGTACTCTGCAATTGTTCGGCTTCCATCCACTGGATAGATAGATTGAACCAGTTTTCAAAAGCGGGGATGGTTAAAAATCCGTGTTCTCCCCTGGAATAAATATGTATTTCAACTGGTACATTATTTTTTTTCAGTTCGTTGTAAAAAGAGAGACTATTTCCTACGGCTACCATTGTATCGTCTTGGGCATGAAAGAGAATAGACTTCGGAGTGCCTGCATTTACATATTGTTCGTTTGAGAAAAATTTCACCAGATCTTTATTGGCATCCTTTCCCAGCAGACGATCTTTTGACCCGACATGTCCGATACTTTCATCGAAACTGATTACCGGGTAAACGAGAATGGTGAAATCGGGTCTGAGACTTGTATTTCGTTTATTGTCTACGAGAATGGAATCATAATGGACTCCGGCGGAAGCAGCCAGATGACCTCCGGCCGAGAAACCCATTATACCGATCTTGTCGGGAGAAATACCCCATTGTTGCGCATTTTCACGCAGGAGTTGAATGGCCCGCTGGGCATCTTTCAAAGGTGCAAACGATTTATCGGCTACGATCTCCTCATCCGGTAGGCGGTATTTGAGCACGAATGCCGCGATACCTTGTTGGCTGAAAGCTTCAGCAACCTTGAATCCTTCCCGTTGGATATGCAGGTTATGATACCCTCCGCCGGGACAGATGATGACTGCCGCTTTATCACTGTTTCCATCCGAAGGTACAAACGGAGTTAATGATGGATTGGTTACCTTGCTGACAATCAGGTTGCCCCCTTGGTCATGTACATGATTTTCGGCGATGATCTCTTCTGTTTTATCATACAGTAGGATTTCTTCAGCTTGTAACAGTGCAGATTGCTGTCCGCCTGCCATAAGGCAAACACCCCAAAAAACAGTTATGAAAAGATTCCGATAGATTGTCATAGTTACATATTGTCTATAATATTTGGAAAAAATGATCCCTTCCTTAGATATAACTTATTTAAAGACAGACTTTACCGCTTCAAGATACCCGTATCCAAAGACGTTGCAAGGCTGAAGATAACTTGTTTCGGTCCACTCATTCCAGCTGTTTATTGTAATGAGAGGTACTTGTTTTGGATGATTATCGACATATTCTTTCGCCATTTTCAATGCTTTGGTAAAATTCTCTGGAGTATTGTTTTTTACTACCGCACTTTTTCCGGTTCGCGGACTGTTATCCCATCCTACGCTGATATGGGGATAATATGTCAGATCGAATGTGTTATCTATACGGGCCCATTCTTTTTTTACATCTTCCATAATGTCCAGATAATCTCTATTAACATCCGTAAAATGTACAAACTGATAATGTGTCGCACTGGTAAAACCCAGTTTTTTTACAAAATCCCTTTCCGGATTTTGGGTTTTACTACCGTCAAATCCGCTATGATTGACATTTATTGACCACATGGTCAGTTGAAGATCCAATCCCGGAAACCCTGCTTTTTTGGTCTCTTCCCTGAACCAGTTAAGAGCATCTATTGCCTGTTCCATACCTCCTAAGCCGGCTATAAGCTGAGGTACATCATATATCATAAATACCGGTTTGCCGTCAATTTTATAATATTGCGGATGTTTAAAATATTTTTCAATGTTTCTTTTACATATCTTCTCAAACTCCTGACGATCAATCTGGCCCGTCCAGATGACATTCTCTTCGTTGAGTCCTGCAAAACGAGTATCCCATACATTTACGACCTCATGATTGGCCCACATCAGATAAAATTTCATTTTTTCAACATTCGGTGCTTTCAGGAAACCGTTATCAAGAGTTGTTTCCATGAAGGGACGTCCGTCGTACCAATACCAGTCAAAGATGAACACGTTGACACCATGTTCGGTGGCAGCCTCTATTTCCATGGACATCACCGTGGGGTCGGCCTCATTGATATATCCCCAAAGCGGTTTTCGGTCCCAGTAATGACCCGGGAAACGTTTCTGCATGGTGGCTACCGTTTCCCATTCCCCTATGCCAAAGGGCCAGAATGGACGTAAACGCGGATCATCAGAAGCATAGGCCGGATACAGGAATGCCGCCACATCATAATCTCTTTTTTGGGCATTTAATCCTACACTCACAATACCCAATAATACAATAATAAAAATCTTTCTCATATCAATTATTTGTTTTGATTGAATACCTTGATTCTCCTGTTGGCCTTTATCCATACTGGGTTATCTGTTATAATCGAAATTATTTCACTTTGTTTGGTATAGATAGTTAAATCGTCCTCCGGGAGCTACATCGCCATTGACATACCAGTCCATTGGGTCTTCATCTTGCATATTATCAGACCATTTGAATTCAAAATTGAGTTCTCCTTTTTGTCCGGAAATCACTTTCAGGGGGAAGCTGTACATCAACCTGTTTTCTTCCGTTTTGACCGAAACTTTGGCAATGGTCTTCCACTGTCCATTACCATATTGCTGTAAATCCCTGCCCGCGTTGATCCTGAAGTCATATCCCATCCAACCGGAAGTGTGGTCTCTGTCACTGTTGATATAGAGCCTCATCCACTGTTCGTCTTTACTATTGATAATCGGCTTTGCAGTCTCGGCAAGGAAATAGATCGTTTTCTTGTCTCTTGCCACTTTCAAAAGAGTGAAATCATTTCTTCCGGTAGTGTTGCTATATTGGATAGCAGGATTCAATACTGCCGACGGATGCTCTCTCTTCTCTGTGTCGCCTTGATAATCCGTGTATACTGGTGTAACTTCTTTCCAGTCGTTCCATCCTTTGATACTCTTCTCTTTGCCGGCTTTGGTCACAGCATTCACTCCTTTGTATTTCCGGATGTTTGCTACCATCTGCATATAGTAGTTGTCTTTTAATCCGGCGGTCATCGTGGGTTCAATATCCCTGCTATACTCCGGGTCTGCCTGATCGCAGAAGTAAGAGTGTTCGGGGTTTCCATCGGTGCTGGGCCATCTTCCGGCTACCCATTCGTTCCATCCGGTGATAAAGACAAACGGGACATCTTGTTGAAGGGCATAGTCCCATTGTTCCTGAAAATTGTATCCGTAAAAGATATCCTTTTCCGGATTGCCAGCACTGCCATTTCTGTAACTACGTCCCCAGTTCTTCCTGTTGCCGTAAAAAGCGGAGCCTCCCATCCCTGCCGCTGCATCAGGGTGTTGACATACCGACACATTGATGATTTCCCTCTCACCTTTCAGATTTTTATAGACATGCTGTGGCCTGACAAAATCAATCCATGGCCATCCATTATCCTGAATGGGCTCATTGGGCCATTGCGACTCCCTAAAAGTGAAAAAGGTATTGAAATCTTTTCCGTTGGCTTCCTTCGTTCTCCCGATAATAAGGGGTTTTCCCTCCAGGTAATACCACGTCTCGGGATATCTCACCGGTGCCCCCGGCCGATAAAATGCATCATAGATCTTTTGCATCGTTTTTCCCGATTCGGTGTTGGTGTAGTATACCATTTTGGGAGGATTCTTTCCCTGTTGTTGAAGGGTGCTGATCGCTTTCATCAAGGCATCCGATTGCTCTTCGTAGATGAGTGCATTGGTGGCATCGATGACCAGAAAATCGACCTGGGCATCGGTCAGCAGTTGCATATTTCTTAGATGTACCCAATAATCATCTCCCCGGTAGTAACCATAAATCGGCTCTCCCCAGAAATAATAACGCCCTCTCTGGCGTGAACCCCAGTTTTCATGGTTCCCCTTTTCAAGTACTTCCGGATGATTGGGGATAATTTTGCTAAGATCCCATTTCAGTTCTGATGTCTTGGAGGCATTGTCACCCTGCCAGAGGAAATAAAAGAGACCTACACTCCTGTTTTCCCTGATATCACCTACCTCTTCATTATTGGGAAGTACTCTGCCTAATTCATCGTATCCCGCCAACGGTTGAATAAAATCTGTGGATTTTGTGTCCTGTTGTGAATGGGGAGGAGTGTCCCCGACAGGATTATTCTTCCTGTCGGATCCGCCCAAAGTGAGGAGCGCAAATAAAAATAAAAAAAAGAGGTATATTGATCTCATTTGTGTATATAGTTATACTGCTTATTATATTGTGATAAGCATTTGATATTAAGTGAAATAATTAATTTCATTTTCCGAATACATTTCTTACGGCTTCCAGATAACCATATCCCCAAGTAGTGTCGGGTTCCAAATAACTTCCTTCGGACCATTCATTCCATGCATTGATCGTGATGATTTTCGGTGTAATATTATTTTGGTCGACATAATTCTTGGCTTTTAGCAGATACTTCTCAAATTTTTCGGGTGTTGAGTTATTGATATATCCTGCCTTGAACGGGAAACGGGGATTGGCATCCCAACTGATGGTGAGGTTGGGATAGTAGGTCATGGAGAACTGATTCTTAAACCCTTCCCACATATTGGTGGAAGCATCTCCCCATACCTCGTAATCCCCATCAGGATTCTGGAGGTGTGCCCAACAATAGTTGGTCAGGCTTTTGAATCCGAAATAGCTCAGCACATCATCCTGGCTTTTGATTGGATCACCGGGAACACCTTCAATGGTGGAGGGCAATGCTTCCCATAAGATACTCTGTAAATGAAGTCCGGGGAAACCGGCTTCCACTGTCTTTTGTTTGAAATAGTCAAGTGCCTCTTTTGTCTTTTCGGGTCCACCCAGTCCATTGATCAGCGTGTTCAACTCATAGATACAGAAGACCGGTTCACCGTCAATTTTAAAATAGGAGGGTTCTTTGAAATATTGGGAGATGATACGGTCTACGACGATATCAAACTGTTCCCTGTCGACTTCTCCATCCCAGTAAACGGAGTCTACACGTGGATTCTTTACATCCCAGTAGGTAGTTGCATCGTGATTGGCCCACATCAGATAGAATTTCATCCGGTTATTGTTCGCTTTCAGGAATCCTTCGTTGATACAACTTTCCAGGAAAGGCGCTTTTTCGAACCAGTACCAGTCGAAAATAAAAGTATTTACCCCATATTCGATTGCGGTTGAGATTTTCAAATCCATATCCTTGGGATTGGCTTCATCAAGATATCCCCAAAGAGGTACCTTGGGTTGTTGATGTCCTTCCTCTTTCGGGACGGCATTACGGATGATTTCCCATTCGCCGGTTTTCTCCGGGAAGAGGAATTCGGATCGCGGTTCATAATGATAGGCAGGCCAATAAAATGCTGCAATAGTATAATCGTTCTCCGTCGTATTTTGTTTTTTGTTCTCCGAGCATGAAAAGAGGAGAATAAGCGCTATAAAAAACGTAAAGATATGAGAAAAATGTTTCATATAATTAAAATGAAAAATTAAGAATTAAGACTTTTAGAACCAGGACTTATGATTTAGGATTTGAGATTGGGAGTTTGAGATTTAAATTTAATCTCATTCAATCTTTATCAATCTACATCAATCCCTATCAACAGTTTAACGACTCAACACTTCAACGTTCAAAAGATTCAGCTATTTTTTCCAGATTAAGCGATAATTGAATCTTCTGTTGGGAGCGGTATCGCCGTTCAGGCAGAAGGAAATAGGATCTGCCAGTTCCTCCGGGTTGTCGCTCCATTTAAAATCGATCACCAGTTGATCCCGGCTGATATTCATCAGGCTGCGGGGAATCTCGATTTCCATTTCGTTACCCGCATAGTGGTAAACAAGGTCACCGGCTTCAATCCACTGTTGGCCGTCATATTTCATCAGCGTTGTCTGGTTTTCACTCTTCACCTTTTGGTTGACCATATAATCATAGCCATACCATCCTGTTCTGGAGTCGTTGTCCGTATCGATGAGCAAAAGCATCCAGTTGTTATCAGTGTGCGGAGTGAGGGGGGCCGCCGTTTCCACGTAGAAGTAGATATGCTCTTTTCCCAACGCTGACTTGCTGGTGATGATGTCATTCCTCCCGGAGTTGTTGACATACCTGACACCGGCATAACCGATCGCATCCCTGTGATAGGTATCTCCCCGGGTATCCCTGAACTCATTGGTGATCTTTTTCCAGTCATTGAATTTCCCGTCGGTTACGATTCTGTTGAACCCTTTCTGTTCGGGAATCGGGCGTATACCCTTATATCGCCTGATATTCTGTGCCATTTGCATATAGTAGTTATCGGTATATCCTCCCTTCATCGGATGAATACCCCGGTTGAATTCTGCATTGTACTGGTCGACGAAGAAGAAGGGATTGTCCCTGCCCAACCAGGGTGTGGTACCTCCACCATCGGGTTGGTATTTTCCGGCGGTCCATTCATTCCAGTCGTTGATATAGAGAAATTCGGGATTGGCTTCAAGTGCTTCATCCCATCTTTCCTGAAAATAAATGCCATAATCTGTCGGGTTCTCCACCTCTTTCTCCAACCACGGCACATAAGCCGATTTGGGCATGTCATATTCATTGAGTTCGGGTTCTCCGAATTCCCTGGACCATGATTTTCCTACTCCCATATTCTCACTGGTCATGGTGACAGGATGCTGTGCGGTGGTGACTGCTGCCTGCTCCCTTTTGCCATTGTGCAATGAGAGAAGCTCTTCAGGGGAAAGGCTTTTTACACGTGGATCCGCCATGCTGTAGCCGAAACTCCAGTTGTCTTCTGTACCGATGAAGCGTTTCCCGCCCCATTCATAGTACCCCCACCACATTGTCCGCAGGGTAAAGAACTCTTTCACTTCTTTGGTGTAATCCTTATAAAATTCCTCTGTATAATCAGGATCCTGATAGTGAGGATGGTTCGGGTCAGTGGCCGCAGCAGAGTCATAATGAGGGTTAGGATGCTCGATCCCCCCTCTGTTCGCATCGAACGATGGTGATCCGTTGTAAAGCAGTAGCGGCTTGCCGTCCCAATAAAACCAGAGGTCGCTGTACTTACCTTCTTTGTAGATCCGGTCGTAGAGGTCCTGCACCACAGTGATCGCGGGACCGTTAAACGACCAGAAGGCGAATTGAGGTACTTTATTGCCCTCTTTTTTCATCTCCTGCATGATCCGGAAAGTGACATCCCATTCATCCCAATACCTGACTGCATTCGTGACATCCATGATGAGTACGTCCACTCCGGCGTCTGCGAGCATTGACATATCCTTTCGGATCACATAGTCGTCCTGACTCAGGAAGTAACCCATTTCCGGTTCTCCCCAGTGGTAGGAGTTGGTGTACCAAAGCGGATGATCTGCTTTGAAGCGGGCAGTGGGATCTTTCTTCAATATTTTGGTCACATCCGCATTATAGGGTTGTGTCAGATTTGCCAGTCCCTGTGTATGCCACGTTATATAGAAGATACCAACGATTCTCCTTTGATCTTTTTTTATATCACCTACTTCCTGGTGATCGGGCATCTCCCGTCCTACGCCGTCGGTGGCGACCCATGTGTCGGAAAAGAGGTCCCTGTAGTAATTCTCTTCTGCGTCGCCCTTTCCCTTCTCCTGCGAAAGCCTGCAGGATAGGAGGAGCATTGACAGCGAGAGTAACAGGGTGATGTATTTAGCTGTTTGCATATGATTAGAAGTTAGAATCAAGACTTATAGAACCAAGCATTCCAGAACGTTTTCTCCGTTCAAAAAATGTATTGAAACATTTTGTTTCTTAAGAGAATCAAGACTTAGGATTTGAGATTTTAAATTCAATCTCATTCAACCTTTATCAATTTACATCAATTCCTATCAACAGTTCAACAATTTAACAGTTCAACGATTCAACGATTGAATGATGACCGGGCCGAAAAGACCGGATGGCTGTAACTGGCTTTGTGCGTTATATGGATTTACAAAGCACCAGGTCTTCCTTTCTGCTTCAGGAAGATTCTGGTCACCGATTAACCGGTTCATCCAGTTGTTGACCACCTCAATTTCCAGTTCATTCTCTCCCGGCTTTACAACATCAGAGATATTGAGTTTGTAGGGATATGTCCAAACACCACCTACATAGGTGCCGTTGATACTTACCTTTGCCATCGCCGTAAGATTGCCCAGGTCAATCTCTATTTCCTTGTTCTTTGTTGTTTCCGGGATAGAGAATTTGATCCTGTAATGTGCTGTTCCTGAGTAATATTTGATAGACTCATCGTTGGAAGTAGTCCAGTCATACAGTGCTTCAAAGACCACCGGTTCAGCAGGTCCTCTGAAAGCGGGATCAAAACTGACGCTCCATGGTCCTTTCAGTTCTTCGATGATTTCGGGAACTGGATAGTTGTCTTTGATATCGGTCAGGTTGCTCTTTGGAGCTTTCTTTCTGAATACGATAAAATTACTCTCATATGGAGCCAGTTTAATTGGCACGATAGTTGTCTGTTCTCTCATTTCGAAAGCAGGGAGAGTACGGATCGATCCGGAGGTTGCGTCCCATAATTCAGGCTGTTTTCCGGTCACCCTGAATTCAGGATAGATCACTTTCTCTTCACCGGTCTGATTGGAGATAAAGTAGATATCGATACCTCCTAAAGACCTGTGGCCGTAGTGAATGGTCTTGTCTTCGGGAACTTTGCAGTCGGCCGGCAGTTGGATCATTTCAAATACCTCTTCCAGGGTAAGGCCGCTCATGATCTCTCCCTTCCCATATTTCCTGTATTTCACGTTTATGCCATCTACTTCACCCCAGAGTTCTGCTGCCATCTCATGCACCTGCTGATCGGCCTGGGGTTGATTCTGGAGACTGGGGGAGTATTCAGGCGACGGTCCGAGTATACAGGCTCCTTCATTCACCAGTTCTTTGATTTTTGAAAGTAGTTCGGGACGCATGCTCTTTTGTTTGGGGAGAACCAATACCCTATATTGCGTTCCGTGAGGGAGGGTAATCAGTCCATCCTTTACCGTCATATCCCTTATGATCACTTCGGCGTTCATATAATCGAACTGGTAACCTACCGGGAGGGCAGGATCTGCCACACCGGTCATTTTCGGCGCATCTTCGCCGATAAAGTAGGCCACATCGGCTACATTGAGTCCCTGCTGCAACATGAAATTCGATCGTTTGAGATATTGTGAAAAGAGATCCATCTGTGAGAACCAGGTGTTCTTCCTGTCGAATTCGTTTCCGAACCAGGCGTTTACCCCCGGATTCTTATCCTCATAGGGTTGCATGATATAGACATGCAGCAGGGTATTATTGATCCCTTCGGCAAAGAAACGGTCGGTCCGTTGTTTCATTATCGCCGGATAGCGTGAATAGGCGGGGCCGCCTGAGGTGTTGGATTCGGCGGAAATCCTGGTTTTGCCGTAGATATGTCCGGCAGAGGTAGCCGCCCGGTTTTCAATATCACCCAGTTCGCCCTGACTCCAGAATTCTCCTCCGATCTCGTCGGACTGTCCGCCATACATCAGGAACTCGCTGGGGAATCCCCAATGGCCGTAATTTTCCAGCCAGGTAGTCAATCCATGTTGATGGCATACGTCTCTTAAGCCTCCCACGTAGTCATACGCCACTTTGTCGGCTATCATTCTCCTGAGGTCCCATAAGAAACGGTCCGACTCTTGCGGGCTATTCACCACATATCCCCTGTAGACCGGTAAATAGGGAAGAGGATCGTATCCGTACCTTGTCTTGAATTCTTCCAGCATGTTGTCGGTGAAATTCTGGCCTCCGGTTTCATAACTGTCCTGTACAACTACTTTGAATGTTTTTCTGTCGGCTTCCGGGATCTTCCTGAGTATTTCACCGATAAATTGGTCGAAATGGCTGGCGATCCATTCCTTGCTCATCTTGTCTATCTCGAGACCGGTGGCCTCGGGTGAGGCAGGGCTGTTGGTTACCTGGGTGGGCGTCATCCCCATCCGTAATATCTTCCATTCTCCTTCAGGCACATCCCAGGTCAATGTCCCGTCAGCGGACATCTTATCGGTGATATCGACTACCTGATCAGCCATGATCATCAGCTCCTTATTGTCCACTTCAGGTTGCTCGGGCCACATATAATCACCCCAATAGGGGAGCGGGGTGGGGTGCATTTTAGCCAGTGATTTTTCACTATAGCGTTCCACTCGGGGAATACTGCTCAGATTAACCTCAGCCAGTCCCGCGTTCTGCGGATGGTAATTCAATATCAGCCTGAATTCCTGGGCAGTAGTGGCGGGCAGGGAGATCGTGATCGGAGCATAGCGATCAAAACCTACGTTGAGCGCCGGGTTCGAACGGTTGATCACGAATTGTGAAACGGTGCTGAACTCGTTGTTGCCTCCTTTTACCTGCAGTTCGGCGTTCGCCCTGAAAGGCGAAGGGGTTGTACGGATGGTCAGGCTTCTGGCTGTAAACGGTTTTCCTGCAGTAAAAGTAATTGTTACATTATTGCCGGGCAGGCTGATCCCTGTCTGGGGGTTATTGTCCGTCAGTGCCGATAGATTGGGAATAGCAGGGGAGGCTACAATTTTCGCATTGGTCTGATTCAACATTAATCCTTCGCCTGTGATGGAGGGGATGGCAATGACTTTTACATCCTGGAACATTTCGTGTGGCTTTTCGAGCTGTTGTGATATTTTTTGAGGTCCTTTCACCGCTACTTCCGATGAGGCAAGGTAACGCATCGATTGTTCCGGTTTAACCCATGGTCCACCCGATTGACTCCAGCCGGGAGAGTTGAAGATCCCGATTTCGATACCCAGTTCGGTAGCGGTCTTCAACGCTGTATGCAATATCTCCCACCACTCATCACTCATCACTTTGGTATTCCCGTAGGGAAGGTTGTCAATCCCGATATTTCCGATAAAAGCACGGTTGATACCGGCTTTCTTCATGGCCTGCAGGTCTTTCACCGCACCTTCTTTCGAAATGTTATCGGAGATCCAGTACCAGTAGACGCTTGTCTGTATTGATTCGGGTGGATTTATAAATCCTTTTTCCAGTTCTTTCGATGATTGTGTTGTATTCTTCCCTGAATTTTGCATACATGCGGTGAGATGTATGGCGAGAATCATCAATAACAACATATTCATTTTTAGCTTCATAATTGTTTTTTTTATGATATTTATATTAAATTATTTTTTAGTCGATCGGATTCGTTTGAGAAAATTCCATAAATATAATATCTTTATTTTACTTAAAACGACATTTTTCCTTTTTAAAGTAAGAAATCATGACAATTTAGTATCAAAAATCAAAAATGGAATTCAAATTCTACCGGAGCTGCCAAACCCTGGCTAAAAGGTAATTTTATAGTTTCCGGAAGGGAATTTGTACCAATCTTTACCATCCACACTCTCTTTGTGCAGGAAATGGCACTCCTCCATTTTCTCCCCATTCACTTTGAATTCCTGTGGATAGGGAGGAGCAACTAATCCGGAGGAATTGGGAGGGATTGTGATATCCCATTCCAGTCCGTTCTCCTTTTTCTCCCAACTGCTGGAAACGTTACCATAGGGCGTCTCGATGCTTGCTTTCGCCCAGGGCAGATAATCGCAAAAGAGGGGTTGAAAGCGGATCACCTTAAAGCCATATCCGGTCGGGTCGGGAGCTATGCCTGCGATATCTTCGAAGAAGGATATGTCGAAACCGGCTTGCATAGGATGATTATAGGAAGAACTTAAAACTGCATTCCTGGTGATTTCGTTGATCGGCAATGTTTCCCATAAGGTGGTGGCATCGGCCGATTTCCACATCCATTCGAAACTGTTCTCCCCTTTTTTTGTGAACATGTTCCACGCGGCTTCGGCGTTGCCATGACGTGCCAGCATACTGCCTATCCTGCATAATCCGAATATGCCGCAGTGCATGAATCCTTCACTCTTCTCTTGCATATTCTTTACAATGGAGGCACTTACGGCCTTCTCTTCACCCTTCGGGATAAGCCCCAGATCCAAAGCCATGGCATCAGCCGTTTGAGTGCCGAAGGTTTTGTTGACCGGGTCATACATGATTTCAATCATTTCTCGGGCAATTTCTTCCTGTAAAAACAGGAAATAATCTTCATCCTCTTTTCTGTTCAGCAGGCGTGCTGCCTCTGACATGATCTTCGTATCCAGGTAATGGAAGGCGGTGGAGGTAAATTCAACCGGTGTGGGATCTGTTGACTCATAACGTGGTGGACACCAGTCACCCAGCCCCTGGTATACGATGGTAGAGGTTTTAGCGTTATACGGTTTTTTCCGCTCTTTATCTTTTGCCAATGAATTCACGTAGAGCGTCCATTGTTTCATCTGTGGATAAAACTCTTCGAGGATCTGTCGGTTGCCGTAATAGACATAAATCCACCAGGGTAGTTGTACGAGTGCGGTGCCCCAGTCGGGTGAGGCTACTCCGCAAAGCCGCTTGCCGGGAGCAATCATATAGGGTATGCCGGCTGCTTTGTCGGTAAAATAGAAGGTATTGTTGTATCTTTCGTGAAAGAGGGTGTTCTTTTCTTCTCTTGAAGCGCCGGAACGGATATCTCCCAGATATTTATGCCAGAAATTTTCCATCTGGAAATTCATATTGGCCATTTTCACATAAGCATGTACATCTCCCAGCCATCCGCATTTTTCCCTGATCGGGCAATCGGTAGGGATACCGTGAACATTGCTCTTCACCGTGCGCAAAGCCATCTTATGCAGTTTATTGATTTGCTCGTCTGCACATTCGAAGGTACCGGTATGCTCAATATCGGAGTGGACCACGATCAGTTTAAGCGTCTCCTTATCGGGTTTGCTGGTGACACCCGACAACTCTGCGTAGCGGTAGCCGTGGTAGGTGAATCGCGGCGACCACTCTTCTACACCCTTACCTTTACTGATATACCGGTCTTCGAAGATCTCTCCATGATGGATCCATCCGGTTGACCTGAAATCCAGCCCCTTGTTCCGGTCGATCCCCTCCGCAAAGCGGATGCCGATTTCGGTGCCCTTCGGTTCACTCACTTTAAGTAGAGGAATACCTGCCACATTGACACCAAAATCAAAAATCCAGTTGCCCAATGAATCCTGCCAGATATTCTGGGCCGATAAAACCTCTTTCTGCCTGATGGGAGGAGTGAGTTGTGGCAATAACCGTGGCGGCATGTTCTTAGTGGCAACCAGTGCTTTCTGCCACCCTTCGGTTGAAGTGCCGGCCTTGTTCCATCCATCAATTTCATGATTGGCATCGTAGGTCTCACCAAGGTAGATATTGCTTTTTCGTACGGGGCCTTCTGTCCAATCCCAACTCTCGTCACTCCCCACAATCATTTGTGTACCATCCTTGTAGGTGATCATCAGTTGTAGTCTAAGCATCGGGTCTCCGTAAGAGAAATTCGCGCCGCCCCACGCCTTTTTTTGAGCAAACCAACCGCTGCCCAGCATTATTCCGATAATATTTTTGCCCTTTTTCAAAAGATGGGTTATATCAAAAGTGCTGTAAAGGGCATACTGGTCATAATCGGTCTGTGCGGGATCAAGAAAACGGGTGGGATCAATGATTTGTCCATTTATGTAAAATTCACCCGCTCCCAATCCACAGAAGTAGACAAGCGCTTTGCCAATCTTTTTGCCTTGTTCAGTTGAGAACGATTTCCTGAAATAGGGGAGCGCATGTTGATCAGGATTGGCGTACGTAATCCATTTCGCTTCCCATGAACTTTCCTTTAACAGGCCGATAGAAAAATAAGCCGGTTCACTCCATTGAGTGGCTTCATTGTTGTTGTCCCAGATCCTGACTCGCCAGTAATAGGATGACCCCTCTTTGAGATTTGCCTGGGGTTGTACACCGAACTGTTGGGCGGACGATTGTTTCCCCGATGTCCAGATGTCAGACTCTCCTTTTTCGAGCAACTCCTGTTGCGAGGCGATCTCTATTTCCCAGGCTGTCTGTGCCACCTCCGGGCGGGATGATCTGATCTTCCAACTCAACAAAGGGATATCGATCCCTTCCGGATTGGTGATGTTACAACACTTCAGATCCTCGGTATAGGTGCCGCGTTCACTTGTATTACACGCATTGGGGAGTAGTAGAGAGAGTGATAGGATTATCCCAATGCTGATATTGATAGATATTTTACTTTTCATCATCTATTGTTGAGGGCAATGTACAAAAACTGTGCTTTTATTCGGAATATACGAAGTTGAATCTGCCTCCCGGTGCAGTATCACCGTTCACATAAAAATCCATGATGTTGCCGTTTTCCTGCATATTGTCGTTCCATTTGAACTCGAAGTTGAGCGGCTTTCCAGAATGGTTGAACGTCTTCCTGTCAATCTTTATTTCCAGGATGTTGTTTTTCACCACATAGGATGATCTTTTCAGCTCTTCCCATTCCCATCTGTTTCCGATATTCTTTTCGATAATCACTTCTTTTCCTGTGGGATTCTTCCGGTTTATGATATAGTCGTACCCATTCCAGCCGGTCGATTTATCCCTGTCGATATAGATAAAAAGAAGCATCCAGTTCGGCTCTTTTGGTGAGGTAAGCTTTTCAGCGGTCTCCACGTAGAAATAGATGAATTGGTCATCCTGGGCTACTTTAGCCTTGACAATATCGTTGCGACCGGTAGTGTTGGTATAGTAGTTGTTATTCCTCCCTATATGGTCGCGGTGGAAGGTATTGCCTTTGTAGTGATTGTATTCTGGTGTCACATTGTCCCACTGGCCGGATTTGCCCAGTTTGATGGTTTTCGCTGCTGAAGTTTTTACCGGAGGAGTCATTCCCTTGAATTTTCTCACGTTGTCCACCAGTTGATAGTAATAGACATCGCCTTTATCCCCCCATCCTTTATTGGGCTCTATGTCCCTGCTGCGTTTCCAGTCGAACTGGTCGACGAAAGAGAAAGGATCACCAGTCCATCCGTGTTTCGGGAGCCATTGCCCTGCAATATACTCATTCCATCCGGTGACAAACACCAACTCGGGATCTACTTCAAGAGCGCGATCCCACTGTTCCTGAAAGTTCCAACCATAGAGGTAACCATCCACCCTGGGGTCGAACCCGTTCCGTTGAGAGAAATCGCGTCCCTGTGATCCCGGGAGATTGAATGCACTGCAATGGCCTTTGGTCTCCGGCGCCGCATTTTGAGCTACTCCCACCGACATCTGTTCGAAACCTCCTTTTTGATCGGGTATATATCCATGTTGAGGATAGTTCTCAAGCCATGCCCACTGGTCATTCCTCTGGGGACCATCTACATAATCGGGTTGTCCGGGACGGAAGGTGAAAAAGTTTGCAATTTCGAGGTCTTCGGCACTTTCGGTTAAATTATCGGGATAAGCCATAATTCCCGGCTTCCCTTTCCAGTTGAACCAGAGATTCTTGTATCTCCCCGGTTTATAAACATCCCGGTAAAGTTGCCTGAGGGAGACCAGCGAATGAGGAGCTGGTCCAAAGGGGAGCATAAAGGCTATTTTGGGGACCTTCACTCCGTCTTTTTGTGCCTGATCCCATGTCTTCATCAACGCCTCGTACGATTCCACCCAGGTGAGGCTTCCGTTGGTACAGTCGAAGAAAACCACATCTACTTTCGCATCGGCGAGCATTTCCGCATGTTTTCTCAACACCCAGGGATCGGTTGTCTTATAATAACCCAATAAAGGTTGTTCCCAGTAAAAGAATCCCGGCTTTGCTTTTCCCCATGCAGGATGGTTATAATCTTTCATCGCTTCGGGATGTTTCCTGACGATCTCGGTGATATTTTTTACTGTCGTAGTGGTGTCGTCATTACCCTGGTGCCAGGTCCAGTAGAACATTGCCACATATTTATCCCTTTTATCTCCGGCATCGGAATATTCCTTTACTTTTCTCTCCAGGGCATCAGTCGCCGACCATTGGTCACTATCTACCACCTGTGCTGTGACAAACTGGCTTGAGATGAATAAGAGAGCAATAAAAATCAGATTTTTTTGTGTTGTCTGTAGTGAGTGCATAGCTTGATTTATTTTATTTGTTCTTTTATCGGGAGCCAGGTACAAACATGTTTCCCATTATTCCAGTTATCGACGGATGCATAATCAATCATCGTGATCGATTCTCCTCCTTCCACGGGGACGGAAAACTGGAGTTTGATATTGTTATTGACAGGTTCTTTCTGTATGGCTTCGATATACCCGTTTTCAATATGGAGCTTTACCGGTTCATGATAATGGCTATCCATATTCTCGTCTCTTGCCAATACAATTGGTCCATAGACTACAGCCTGGAAGTTATCACCGGCACGGTTGCTTCCACGGGGAGCATCCAGTACCCTGCATCTCATATCCAGTGTAAGGTTCACCTTGTCGGAGGCTTTCCACTTGCGGTTGATCTCCGCATAGCTGCCGGGGACGACCTCGATCTTTTCGTTGTTGACGCTCAGGTCTGTTGTTTCACTCCATTCGGGGATTCTGAATCGGATCGTGAAGATTTCATCTTTCTCCAGGTCGATGTTGAACCTGATATTGCCGGAGACAGGATAGGTTGTTTCAATGGTGATGGTACCAGATCGTTTCCCTGGCGTTTCAAATTCAAAACGACCCTTGTTATAGAGATTAATCACCGGCCCTTCATCAGAATTCATTACCGCTACGTAGGGGATATAAGCTAACCCCATAGGACCATTCAGATTACAACAGGTTACGTGCATATGATCAAAGTGCCAACCCCATCCGTGATCATTTACTTTTGTGCCGTTCAACAGATTCACATAGCTGAAACCATCCCCTGTGGGCTTCATAGCTCCGATCAACCCGTTATAGGCATATTTCTCTATATAGTCTGCAACGGAGGGATCACCGGTGAGGCGCAGGAGCTGACTGCACAGTTTCATCCAGGTGACGCCCACACAGGTCTCCATCATGCGGCTAATATCGGGGTTGGTTTGTTCCAGTGCCGTATTTCCCCACGCTTCACCCGCCACATAAGGATGATAGGGCTGGTCTGACCCTCCATTTCCAATGATGGTGATCTCTTTGGTACTGATGTTGTTGAACATATTCAGCAACATCTTTTTGTACTTGTCGTCTCCGGTCACCCGGTAATATTCCACCAGTCCTTCAAAGAGCGACATCATCTCATAAGCTTTGGGATAATGTCCGGCCATCAGGTAAGGATCCACATTGTTTAATGCGTTTTCGAAGAGATTATAATGTTTGGTGCCACCTGCTTCAATGATATAGGTGGCGAAATCGAGAAAACGCTGTTCACCTGTCCATTTGTATAGTCTCATAAATGGTTCCAGCAGTGTACTGGACTCAATATGACACGGTTCGTGGCCAATATTGGTAGCGCTCCATCCCACATCAATTATCTCAGTCTTGGGGGCGGGGCCAATGATGGAGATGATATTATCGGCTTGTTTGACCAGTGCTTCCAGCACTTTCGAATCGGGATTCACCCACTCATAATATTCCTCCAATCCCAGCATCACATACTTGCGCTCCCACAATTCACTCTCTTCCGGCTGTTTCTCAATATCGACACAACTGATACTGCCGTTTTCCCGTTGGGTAGAGAGCAAGTCTGTGACCGTTTCATCCATGATCTGCTTTAGTTCAGGATCATTCGTGTAACGGTAAAACATGCTACCGGAACGGACTGCTTTTCCCCACATCTCTCCCAATGCAAACTGAGGCCTGCCGTTTCGGAAGAAATCGACAAACCGGTCATAAGGAAGCTCTCCTTTATTCCAGTGGTTGATGGAGTTCTGGATGTATTCCTCAAAGAAACCATCCAGTTTTACGGCTCCTGCTGGCAGCGGATAGATCTTATCTTCTATAATTACCTTGTTTTTCTGTTCGTTACACGACAGAAGAATGAGGAAAATAAAACTAAAGGTAAGTCTGATGATTATCTTTTTCATTTGAATATATGTTTTACGGTGAAACAAGATGCATAATGTCATTCCAGTGAGTAATCCCTATAATTGACTTGTAGGGCTCAAAAACTTCGTCTTCCTTGTCAGTCCCGGCAGCCTGATAGGCATACCATACCGGCTTGGGTCCTCCCGGATCGGTGGTGTCGTCGGGGAATCGCCTCAACCCGATCCGTAGCCCGTATTCCACCCTGTTATCAATCCAGTTATGCCATTGGATAGCGTCGATACCATCCAGCCTTGTCAGTTTTTTCCAGGCATAGGCAAAACCGGCTGCCTGTTCTATCAGATCCTTGGTTTCGTAGGTTCTGGAGTTGGTCCCGTTTTCGGAGAGCCACAGCGTCCTCTTGACAGATCCCTTATAGCAATTTTCCGGTTTTTTGATCCAATGATCAATCACTTCCAGGTTTTTGAATGTTACCAATGCGCTATTGGGACTAAAAGTAGCTTTTCCATCCATCCACGTCTTGGGTTCGTTCAGATCCTGCGGATAGGGGTGATAAGCCACTCCCCATTGAAAATCCCCCTCAAGGTTACTGAATTGCTGTAAAGCAGTCAGCATCTCCCTGGACGAATAGAGTTCGACCGGTTCTACCCATGAATGGGTGAATGAACCCATTACCTCGCTGTGTTCATCATACTGCCGGGTGATATTATGACAGATCCTCATGGACCTGAGGTAAGTATCCAGATAGTTCAACATAGGCTTCCTACCCATATTGGTCCAGGTGAGTCCCGCATCCACTTCATTATGCATGATCCATTTGTGTATTCTACCGTACGCGTTATCCACCCGGTTATAACGGGAGGCAAGAAAATCGAGTGCGGCTGCATAACAATTCACTCCCTCATCCGTAGTCATGTTGGGCATGGTATAAATACCTTCCGATGTGAAATCGGGATGCTGTAGTATTTTCCCGATGGCAGGATCAGCACACTCCGTTGCTTTCTGCACCAAAATGATTGCCGCTACCACGATCTTTTTTGAAATGGCCAGTTTCAATGCTTCATCTATATGTTTGAGATAATCGGTGGACATGTAATAGGTTTTTCCCCCGTATGTATGGGGAACCCTATTAGCGCCGGGAGTGGTGTAGATCATTCCGGTGACGAGGATATTGACAGTGATGCTGGTAATTCCGAGTTCATCGAGATCGCCCACATATTGATTCATGAAAAATCCGCCCAACCCTTTTTTGCTTGTTAAAATACCCCGAGGCATGGATTGTTTGGGTTCAATGATATCTGCATACCGGGCGTGTGAATCGATCGATTCTTTGTTGTTGCCTTCTTTGACGATCATCCATCTGGAAAGTAAACGGTCATATTGCAGACTGTTCTTATTGATGATCCGTGGCAGGGTGATCCGGAACGACTTGCTGTCGAGCGGGATCTTATTTTTGAAAAGGGTGGTGGTAACCAGTGTGTCGTTCGGGAAAATTTCACACAGGCTATACTTTCCTTCTCCGTTGTATTCCCCGGTGACGGTAATTTCAGATGCACTTACCCTTACCTCGGTAATAGGAGAAGAAAAACGCTTTTTCAGGTACGCATCCAACGCTTTTTCGATCGCTTCGTCTTTCTTGATCCTGGCTTCTTCTTCTTCAAAAATCTTTTTTTCCGACTGATTCATAGACCTGAAATAGATATTTCGGATCTCGATATCGATTCCACTTTTTGTGCCGAAATCAACTCTGATGAAATCACTCTGTTTCCCCCACGAGAAATCTTTTCTCGCTTTTGCCAGATTCACAGAGTAATTTTTCCATGCAGATGCCTGCGACATCGCATTGCCGAAAACAGAGCGACTCTCACTGATGGAAGGGCCGAAGAAGATCTGAAACTTGTCGATACCTTCCGAACTTTTGTACTCAAATGTCAATACAACCGAATCCTGATGCAGTGCTTTCGATATACCCTCGGTCGTGATATAGGGATCTTCCCCCGTAGTTCTGATGGAATAACTGTTTTTCTCATTTTGTGATATGGTTAGTTGATTGGCTGAGTTGAGTTTGAACTTCAGATATTCGGTGGTAGCCGGTTTGACAATAATCGGAGGTTTGATCTCCGGCTCTTCTTTCTTACATGACAGGAGGATCATTGATAACATGATGATCTTTATAAAAAAAATCTTCTTGTACATAATTAGATTATATATCTGTTCCATAATTTAAAGAGTATAAGATGATTGCGTCGATATTGATAGCGCTTTCCCAGGGTCTGTAATTACATCCCATGGGAACACCATTGTGATAATACTCAACCCAGGCACCGGTTTCATCCACCACTGACATCATATCAGCTACTATTTTACCCGCCAGTTTATCCCTGCTCTTTGTTAATGCGTACAGGAAAAAACCATATTCATATCCAATGGTGATGTTTGAGTCTTCACGGGAAGAGACTTGTCCTTTCCGTAGATAATTCTCTTTAATCAGTGAAAGGTTATGTTTCAATATCTCTGTTGAAATCAATTTTGAGTCAAAGTATTCCGGGGTTAGGGCCAATGATGGAAGAAAATAGACTTTTCTTTCAATCCGGGGCAGGGTTAATCCTTCTGCAATACATTTAGGACAGAGATAATTGCCATTTTCATCTTTGCGAGTTTCGACTACACCATGCGATCCTGCACAAAAACCATGTCTAAATGCGGGCATCTCCTCAATTGTCATCCGGGAGGGGTTATTGGCCATGATCTGATTATTGGAGATGAAATTATTATGAAAAGCGGCTTTGGTACTTTCAATAACAGCCCTGTTACTTTTTATTGCTGCGGCATTCCACAACTGGTTCTCCTCAATAAAGGAGAGCAGATTACTACCTGACTCTATAAAGAGAAGTGTTGCTTCAGCGGAACCATCGTTAAGCGTACTTCGCGGTAGGATACCTCCTGCCACATAGGTCTCATCACCATTGAAGGGTAGCATTCCTTTGACAAGATTTTTTTTCTGAACCAACCATGCCCATTCCAGCATAGGAAAAATATCTCTTACGAAAGCAGTATCCTTTGTTTTCTTCAGGTAATCAAAAGCCTGAATGATCAGATATCCGGTGATTTCCACTTCGTCATTTTCGTGTTGATGAAAGATGCCGGGAACTCCAATAGCCTGTGCGTTGCGTATATATCCGAAATCTTTCCAGATGTTCCAGTAGAAGTGTAAGATTTTCCGTGCCTCTTCAAAATATCCCATGGCAAGAAATCCCCTGGAAACACCATATTGATCCCTTACATAACCTAAATGGTAGGCATGTCCGGCTATTACAGCGCCTTGTGTTGCCTGTTGCGTTTTCAATATGATGGCAACATTATCTATCTGGTCGATAATCTCTTTTCTATTGGTAAGATCATTCGGAATCAATTTTTCAAAATCATACCTTCTTTTGGTATATTCAAGCCAATAATCTTTTGTCCTGTTGAAGAGTGACGCTACAGGATTATCCATTACCAGATGGATGTTTTCTTCACATTCATGAAACGATGCTCCTCCCATAAGGAAAATTTCACTTTTACCGGGTGTGATATGGAGAGAATAGCCTCTGTTCTCTTTTTTTACCAATGTTGCATTCCCTTTGGTCAGGATATGTTGGAATTGTTCATAAGGGTAGGGATAATTTCCATAAATGTATAACCCTCTGTCATTATAGATCAGGAGAGAGGAGGATTCTTCGGTTTGGGAAGTGTGAAAATTTTCAACAATGGTAATTTTTGTATCTTCAACGATGTTAAGATCCACAGAGAATTCTGCATGACAATTCACTGTCCTCACAAAAACAGCAGCCTGGCTATCTACAAAATCGGTAAACTCAGCTATTATTTCCCCGTCTTTATAGATGTAATGTTGCCAGATAGCGGTGCCTCTCATTCTTGAACTCACTGTGGAGTCGTTGCCGGTTATCATTAATTGGAGATAGGAAGGAGAACTGTAACCTGGCCCGAAAATACTTTCAATATTGGCTCCTTGTCCGAATGCACAATAATTCCCGTTTCCCATACAGTGCCGCTGTGTGGGGGTTCTACCGGTAATGGTAGTGGGCAGGAGTAATCCTAAGAAAAAGATAATTATCCATCCGGTATCTCCGAAACAATGATTTAAAACCCGGTCAATTTTATGTAGATGAAAATTTCTCATGTACTCTTTAGTCTAATTTGGTTTATACATTTGATACATAGTCCTCTAAGACGATTGATCCTATTTTATACCGTTTATGTCCGTCATGCCCGGTATAAGGAAGTTCGTAAACAGGTGTTCCATCCGATTTCCCTACTGAGAGAAACAGGTCATAGATCCCCGGCTTGCATGTACGGAAAAAAATGCCTTTGTTATCCCGGTGTGCAGGTGCTATCACAAAAGTAGAAGTCAGTGACTGGGAGGTGATATTTCCGGGCGATGCAACTGGCAGATTTTTCAGGTTGAAAGAAGTATCGGTCAATACGGAAACAATCCCTCCCTTTTCATCCTTCAGGGTAAAACAAGGATAGCCGCCATCATAACAGGGCGCCACCCCGGCATTAGCCCACTTACTCTGGATCGTGAAAGATTCTCCTTTCCTGACTGTGGTAGGCCAGATGATTTCCGGCGCCTGCAGACGGTAACCGATGCGCCTGTTTATTCGTGCAATAATCTCCTTGTTTGCCTCATAAAAAACATCGGGCCACCAGTGAATGGAGAGAAATGATGCATGATAGTCTTCTACGGCTTTGACCAACAGTTCCTCGTCCCATGCTCCTCTATCTACCGATCCGCCATAGTGTTCATGCTCCAATACCACCGGGAGGGTAGGCCAGAAAAGTTGCGCCATCTCACTATGATACCAGTTGTTGGGACGGGGTTGTACCAGGATACTGTCGTCATGGATGGTGACGCCCTTCGAAAAAGCATAGTCGGTGATCGGGAACCGTTCACCCCGCACATTGTGTCCTACATAGTCATCTGAAATGCAAAGAGTGCTGTTTTTAAAATGACGGCGATAAAGGTCGATCATCCTTTTCTGTGTCTCGAATCCCCATGAATGACCATGTTTGGGAGTGGTCAGTTCGGTGTGGCCTTCGCCCCACATGCCGTAGTGACCGATAAAGATATAGGCAATATTTGGATTGTTGTCATATCTCTCGGCAAGTATGCGTACGAAATTCTCCACTTTTTCCAGAAAAACAGGATCATCATATTCCGGCTCAAGATAACCATCCACTTCATAATATTTCGCGCCGGCATCATATACCCATCGGGGAGTTCCCGAGCCCATCCAGTTTTCGGTAGCCGTGATGCAGAGGGCTACTTGTCCGCCGTGGTCGACCCATCGTTGCGCGGGAGTATCGAGTATTTCCCACATAAAACTGTTCTCTTCCGGCTCAATAAATGCCCAGGGGATACGTAGGAAAATAGTATTCATTCCTGGGAAATAGCGTACCGTATCGGAGGGTTCCAGCTTCGAGCCGTAGTTCTGATAAAGATTCGAGTAGAAATAGGTGACCCATCCCATGCCCGGATTGATCAATGCCTGTCCGTGGTCATCCGGTGTGGCACGATGGGTATCGGTAGGAAGAGATTTATTATGGGGGGAGACCATAGCTTTACCCGTTGTTTGAATCTTTCCGGTTTCCAGTGTTAAGCCCAACAGGTTGGAGTGAAAGCCTGTAGCTAATCCGGCTGTGGCGATACCAAAAGTCTTGAAAAATTGTCTTCGGCCTGTACTCATATTCTACCTCCTTACTTTTTCTTAAATTCAGGAATAGTGGGACGTGGTGAATTGTCCGTTACATTGATTGACCATCCCAGATTATTGATGTAGAGATGACGGAAGTCGAATGGCTGCGGAATCCATACCCTGAATAGGTTCCCTTCCTTCCAACTGTTTCCTGCGGAAGCATAATCACACATCGGGAGTTCGTGCCGTTCTCCGGCTTCATCCAGAAGCGGAACCTGGAAAGTCATCCATATCTCTTTTACCGGAGGAGTGGAGACAAGTGACACATCGATGGAATTGTCCTCGTTTTTCATAAACGAGTAGCGGTACATTGGTGGTGCTTCAACGCCATGACGAAAAGGAACCAGCCTGGAATCGAAGGCTAATACAATAGGGCCTCTCTGGATCGCTGCATCGGGTACACCGGATGGTGCATCCACGACATAGCTCTTCATATCAAAACTGATTTCAATCCGGTCTTTATCCGACCATTCTCTTTCAATTACGGCATAGGACCCTGATAGCACCTTTTTGTCAAATATCTCACCGTTGACCTTGATAACTGTTTTTTTGCTCCACGCGGGAATACGAAGATCAATGGAGAATTTTTCTTTTTTGGGAATGATTACCGTAATCACTGTCTCACCGTCCAAAGGGTATGCCGTAGTCATATCCAACATGAACGACTGTTGTCGTGGTGTTTGCAATTCAGCTTTCATCGGGGCATACAAATTAATAGCGATACCGACGGAAGACGACATAACCGCCCACGACGGGGTCAGAAGCATACCTCTGGGTCCATTGGCAACACAACAACTCATTCCTACATCCCCGAATTGCTGATGGCTGGGGACCCGTTCGCCCATTAAACCGGTGTAATAAGACCACCATTCTCCCTTGGGTGTCTGTGACGCCATCAGAGCATTGTAAAGGCTGATCTCAAGTTGATCGGCATATTTACTGTCACCACTCAGCCGCAGCATCTGGTAGAGAAATTTCATCCAGGTGACCGTTACACAGGTCTCCAATCCCTGGTACATCGGATCATGCTGGCGCATCTTGCCGTTACACCAAATCTCAGCTATCGATCCTGATCCCACGAGCATGATTTCATCGCGAATAACGGATTCGACCAACAATCGGGATGCATTAAGATAATTCCTGTTACCGGTGATACGGTACATTTCACACAATCCCTCGAAACACGACATCATCTCATATGCTTTGGGAGCACCGCTCATTTTCCACAGGGGAGTCTGATTCAATGCTTCGCGCACAAGCCTGATCCCGGTAGGTGTCAATTTGTTGGGACTATCCCAGAGTCGGATAATATATTCTCCAAAATCGAGATATTTTTGCTTTCCTGTTCTTTGATAGAGTAGGGCTATCGGTTCCAAAACCGAACTGGAGGCGAGCCCTTTCCATCCAATCCATCCTGTTTCGGCCAGGTTTACTCCACTTTCCGGACCTGCTTCCATGATCAAATGGTCTGCGACCTGTTCGGCTACATGGAGTATTGACTCATCCTTGATCTGATCGTAATAGGCGATCAATCCCAATAGTACGTATTTTCGTCCCCAAATATCCCAATCTTTCAAATGATGTTCAACAGGGTAGGTGCCGATATATCCGTCTTGCGACTGCGTCCGGATCAATTCTTTCATAGCCTTCTCGATCACATCATGATGCTCGCATGTGGGACTGTATCCGTATCCGAGCATGGCAGAAGTGAACCATTTACCCCAGAATTCACATCGGAATCCCCAATGTTCGTCATTCCTGAGTTGAAAAGGAGCCACCAGCCTTTCAATATCATGAGCCATCACCCTGTTGTTGATGCAGAGATCCATTTTTTCACCCACATAGCCCCCTATATGTAATGATCCGTAAGGTGCAGGAGCAAGCTTGTCATTGACCTTTAGCCTGTTTGTGCCAGCACTATTCTGTCCATCGACAGAGATAACCGAAACGGTATAGGCAAAGAGAAATAATAAATATTGAACTATTTTATTCATGACGCTATTCCTTTTCTGATAGTCTAAAAATTCGATATTTCGTTATTAAGCCAATTCATATGGTTGATGAAAAAGGTGCGGTCACATTCCACTTCTTTTTCGTAAGAACCCATTGGAATACCACCTACACTTACGCGGATATTCATGATATCCCATCTTCTGAAATTTAGTTGCTGTGATTTCTCCAACATTGCCGCTGTTTCGTCGATGTATCTGAGAATGTCATCAGTGATGTTGATGGTTTGCCACATCTGTTTCACTTTTGCTTTGAACTGGGGATCTTGTAAGAGCCGGTCATAATAGAATCCATTTGAATTCCATACATAATAATTTGCCGGTCTTGGTCGGGCGCCTTCATACCATCCAATGCCGATAGACCACTCAAAGTCCCATACGGGCCCCATCTTCACTTTCGAATCACCCATGTCATCCTTGGTCAGATAGACATTCGTATCCATATTGGCCAAAATATTCTGAAAAATAAACCATCGCACAAAACTGGGAACATCTATATAGCGGGCATATCCATTCATAGGATCATTGAAGGTGGATGAATTCAATACATCTTCAAATTCATTCATATACTCTTTGATATATTCCCACTGTTGGGTAGTCAGGTCTTCCTCCGGATCGGGGTTTTTAAAAGAATAACCATATCCCATGGAGGTAACAAAATAATTGGGCTCCTGCAAATAATAGCCATCCTTTTCAAAAATATATCCTTTCTTGGGGATATCTACGCGGTTACTACCTTGTTTGATGCCTTCCACCAGTTGGTAATTGCCCATATAGTCACCGTTCAGGAACACATCTACAAAACGATCCTCTACGGTGTAGGGAAAATTCATCAGCCTGCTTAACCTGAACGCGATGGCTGATCGTAATAATGTTTTGTCGCAATAGTTGGCCAGCAGCACCCAATCTTTATCCTCTTTCATCCCCAGGATACCGGCTTTTTCGTCCAACTTGAGCTTGTAGGGTTTCTTTTCGTAGGTCCAGGTAGCATTACCACGCCCCTTGATGCGTAAACTGTGTTCAGAGACTTTCTTACCCTTCTCCTTGATGACCATGGTGGCTTTTACATAATTCTCTTTTGAATCCACAGGCTTGTGTTCTTCGGTCTCTATATACACAGCCGGCAATCCTGTATCGACCAGGTCTCCGTCGAACGAGAAATTGAAGATGGCGCTGCGTCCCCTGGCGGTAACGGTAGCCTTGGTGGTGCCTCTTTTGAGATTATCTGCCGACCAGTTAATCTTGAAGCCGGTGATCGGTTTTTTTGTCCCGTCGGTATATACTTCCGATACCTCTATCCCTGTAAAGTCAGGATCCTCTCCCAGTAAAAAAGTAGTTCTATCGGGCAATTTTGTGATTTCAATATCTACAAAAATCTTCTCAACGGGGGGATCCTCTTTCTCGCAGGAGGAGAAAACGAAAATAAAGCCTAGCAGGATTGTAAGGGAGAAAAGTATCCTGTACTGCTGCACTTCTATTTTGGTTTTATTATGTAAATTGCTCATCAGATTTCTTTGTTGAATGAATCATCATCTTTATTTTTCTTTATAGACAAAATTATATCTTCCGGCGGGGGCAACATCCCCGGAGAGATAAAAGTCCATGATATCACCTGCCTCTTGAATATTATCGGCCCATTTAAATTCAAAATTAAGCTTTTTATTCGTGAGTGCAAGGGCTGATCTTGGAATAGATATTTCCATCCGTTTCCCGGATACTTTATAGGTTGCCTCACCACATTTTTCCCATTTCCATCCACCTTTATTTTTTTCGATGACGATGGTTGTCTCAGTGGGATTAATCCTGTTTAATACAAAATCGTATCCTTCCCAACCTGTTTCTCTCTCCCGGTCTGTGTCGATAAAAAGCCACATCCAGCCTGAATCTTTGCTTGATGTGATATTTGTCGCCGTTTCAATCAGGAAATAGAGATTATCTTTGTCCCGGGTCACACGTGACACTACGAAATCATTGCGTCCGGTTGTATTGGTAAATTGTATCCCGAGCCATCCCGGATGATTACGGTGCAGTGTGTTTCCGGGAGGGGTATGGTAGATGGGTTTTACTTTCTCCCACTCATCTGTTCTTCCATCGATGGTAACTGTCAGTTCGTCCGATGGGGGTTCTAACTTTCCAACTCCTTTATAGCGCCGAATATTTGCCGCCAACTGATAATAGTATGCGTCTCCGTGGCCTCCTTTCATTGGTTCGATGTCGCGGCTCTTTTCCTGACTGAATTCATCAGGAAAAGCATTATATTGTTGATTCCACATTTCATAGCGACCGGCAATCCATTCATTCCATCCTGTTACAAATACGAACTGAGGATCCAATTTCAGTGCTCTGTCCCATTGTTCCTGAAAATTATAACCATAATTGACGGCATCAATCCCGGTTATCTGTCCGGAGTGATTGGTATAACTTCTACCAAACGAATTAGGAGCATTCATAGCGGTCAACCCTCTTTCGGCAGACCAGTTTTGTGCAACACCTACCGGTACCTGTTCGTAACCGGTACTTCTTTGTGCATAGCCGTGTTGTGGATAAATCTCCAGCCATCCCCATTGATCGTCCCGTATAGGACCACTGTTATAGGTTGCCTGACCCGGACGGAATGTAAAATAATTCTTGATCTCTTCGGAGAGATTGTCCGGATATGCCATGATAAGTGGCTTGCCTTTCCACATGAAAAAGAGATCTTTATACTTGGCGGGCTTATACAGATCCCTGTAAATTTCTTCGATTGCCTCCTTACTTCCTTGTGAAGGACCAAAGGCAAGCAAAAAAGCGATTTGAGGAGCATTTATCCCGTCTTTCTTCGCTTCGGAGAATACGTCGCACAATGCCATATAAGACTCTTTCCATGTGAAGTTTCCATTGGTACAATCGAAAATAATGACATCCACGCCAGCCAACGCGAGTAATTCCGCATGTTTACGTAATACCCAACGGTCTGTATTAAGGTAATAACCATATAATGGTTCTCCCCAAAAGTAGCTGTTGGCATCTTTTGGCCAGGCCGGGTGGTTAAAATCATCGATTGCGTCGGGATGCTCACTGAGGATATGGGTTACATTATATGCAGTGCGTTTGCCGTAATTTGATTGTTGCGTATGCCAGGTCCAATAAAAAAGACCTACATATTTTCTCTCCCTTGGATTACCCGCCTCTTCCCACGAAGGTAAGGTGCGATTGAGTGCATCGGTTGCGGTTATATTGTTATAGATTACATTTTCTGTCTCAGGATCCACTCCAGGTTTGGGCTGTGGGTCAATGGGATCATCTACGGGTTTACAAGCCGATAATAACGGTATGATACCGAGTAGCATTATAATAATTTTCATCTCTGGAATATTCGTTTTTATTGGTCTCTGATCAGTAGAAAGTGACAAAAAAGTAAGGGAGGATAAGATTTCTTTCCCTCCCCCTTACTTTTATTGAACAATTAATAGGTAGTAATTTCTCCGAAGTAGGTCCAAGGATTTGAACCCCATGTGGCTTTAATTTCAACCTTCAGATAACGACCTGGTGTGGGATTTGTCGTCTTGTAATCCAACTCTTTGGTATAATCGTTCGACATTTCCTTCACTTCAAGGACCTGTGTCCAGGTTTCGTTGTCGGCACTGACGGAGAAGATCACATGCTTGGGTTCCATGCCGTGGTCGTCCTGTCTTTGCCAGATCAGGAATCCTTTGATGGCGGGCCTGTTCTTCTGCATGTCCACGATAAACCATTGCGGCATTCCATTGAGAGCAGCATTGAAAGGATCACTGTGCCAAGTGGTATTTTTATTTCCATCGAAAATAAGGCTTACCGCCCAATCGGCATTCCACTGTGAACGGTAATCAATCACTTTCCAGGTGTTCTTTTCCCAGTCGTAATCACCGGTCGGCCTTTCACCTGCCCAGGTTGATACCTCCGACACATAGGTATAGGGTGCGTTGGCCCAGTTGGATTGGATGGTCACTTTGAAATAGCGGGCAATTACTTTCTCCGGTAATTCGAGTACCTGCAACAGGGTTGAATTCGGCAATTCGGGAACATCCAGCACCTCTGTCCATTCTTTTCCATCCATACTGGTTTCGAACAGAACATGTTTAGGCACAGCGGGACCGTCCTGCCTGTTCACCCAGGTGAAACCTTCAATTAATTTATATCCGTTCATATTGACGGCAAACCATTGCGGCATTCCACTCAAATCGGTGTGCCAATAGGAGTTCCGCTCGCCATCCCATACACTTTCCACAGGGAAGATGGGTTGCCATACAGAGGAGGCATCCAGTACTTCCCACTTTTCTTCCAATGGCAGGGTTTCTACGTTCCCCTTGATAATATAATAGACCGTTTTAAACTCTTCACTGACCGGTATCTTTCCTTCTGTCGCCGATTGAATGGTTACAGGCAGGAGGTATTCATTCACGAAATTGGCCATCTGAGTTTTTATGGTCACGTTCAACTGGTCGGAGACCCTGGTGCCATCGGTGATGGTCAGGGTAGTCTTATCCAGTGTTACCGCCCCCGCCGGAAGAGCGAGGTACGATGTATTATGCTCGGTATTATAAGCCGATACCAACGAATTATCCACAGCTACTTGTGCAATAATCTCACCCTGGTTATAATTTGTTGTACCGCCATAGGAGATGGAGAGCGGGAATGTTGCGTTTTTGTCCAGATCAACCGTTTTGGTAATTGGGTTGTCTGCGGCTCCTGACAAGGAGATATACATAAACTTTTCCAATTCAATTACCTGAGGATAGGGATCGCTGCAAGAGTTGAAAACAAACATTGCCAGGTTGAAAATACAGATTCCCATTATGGCACTTAGTGTTAACGCGATTTTATTCTTCATATGATTATAACGTTTATGTCAATTAATTAATTCCATCCCGGATTTTGCCAGTCACTACCGGTATGGCTAAACATCTTGTCAATTTCTGTTTGCGGTATAGGATAAAAATAGAGTTTCTCTTTATATGAATCCCGTTCAAAACTTATACGTTGATATTTGAAGTTGTCCTCTCCTTCTTTTGTTATCCTCATTCCCGTAACATAACGTTCAGATTGTTCCATGATCTTCCATCTGCGAACATCAAAATAGCGGTGCCCTTCGTAGGCCAGTTCAACGCGACGTTCGTTCCTGTAGCGTTTCTCAAATTCTTCTTTTGATAATCCGGCCGGTAGATCAGGCATACCCACCCTGCGTCGGATCGCGTTTACCGCATCGCGTGCACTCATCGAGAGTCCATTCCCTATATTGACCGCTGTTTCCGGATTACCGGTAGACTGATAGGCAGCTTCGGCGAAATTGAGATACATTTCTGCCAGACGGAACATACGGATCTCACCGTCAGCATTGTTATCCCGTCCCGATTTCCAGTTATTGTATTTCCTCAGGTAGTAACCTGTAAAGGTTGCCCTCCGGTTGGTGGTTGAGATACCGTCAAGACCACCTACAAAACTTTCGCATGGAGCAGCAGGTACTGATTCTACACGTACATTAATCTCCATATCTTTCACCTGTACGATATTTCCGGCATCGGAACCGACGTCAAACCTGAGCCGGTGGCCCGGTTTTCCCCATTGCCACCATCCATTGTCACGATAAGAGGTGATATCGAGTTCAAAATCAGCCCATTCGTTGGTTTTGTTGAAAACCACATT
This sequence comes from Proteiniphilum sp., assembly GCF_034927365.1. Classification (GTDB taxonomy): domain Bacteria; phylum Bacteroidota; class Bacteroidia; order Bacteroidales; family Dysgonomonadaceae; genus Proteiniphilum. The sequence continues at coordinate 188,882 of NZ_JAYFQD010000013.1, forward strand.
CTCCGGTGTGGATTGACCTCCTGCCGCATTGGGTTGCCCGAAGAAGAACTGGGCATTGGTGATATTGTTATTGCTCTTGTATTTCATCCTGATAATGATTGAACCGCTGGCAGCATCAATATCTTTACCCAGAGCGGAGGTGTACAGGTATGGATCCCCTCCCGTTGTTTCAATCGTGTATTCATCATTTTCGCTTTTGGTTACTTTAACGTTGTTTCCCGAGAGATCGAGGCCCAGCGGGAAGTGATCGTCTCTTGCCAAACCGCCGGTAGCACCTAAGTCGCGGGTTGCTCCATTGAAGTAGATGGTGGCGTAGAAACGAGGATCACGGCCTTCATAAGGATTTTCGGGATCATACCCTGAAGTGGTGTTGATGATCGGCTGCAAGTGTTGTGGATCGGAGTAACCACTGATGGGGGCCAATCCGGTAGCCTGCATCTCGTAACAGTCCACTAATTCCTGAGTGGGACATGCTCCGGCTGTGGTTTGTCCCGGAGTGGAAGGCATACCGTGGCTTCCCCAAATATTTACTCTGTTTCCGGGATAGATGGTCTCCTTATCACGGGCGCGCTGTTCATCATGCGGGGTGATGAAATAGAGCTCGTACAGGTTTTGCGCTGAATTCTCTGTTGGTTCTTCATTCCACAATTTATAGTCATTGGCCAGCAGACTGGATAATGCGTTCCCTGTTATCTGGGCTGCGTCGTTCCAGGTATAAGTACCGTCCGAATGAAGGGGACTGACAGCATAAAGAATTGCCTGGGAACGGATTGCCTGCACGATGGCTCTGTTCATGATATAATTCTCATTCATTCTCACAGTCCAGGAGAATCCTAGGTTTGAAATCGGAGCACTCATTGCTGCATCGCAATCATCAAGGATTTGTTTGACCACTGTAGAAACCGGTGTGCGCACATCCTTACTGAAATCGTGTGTTATTTCGTAGGATTTGGTAATTAACGGTACCGCGCCATAACGTTTGATCAGCTGCAGATAGTAAAGCGCTCTCAATGCATGTGCCTGCGCCTTCCACGATGAAAGTTCCTCTTCGAGTGAAGCCAGTTGCTCGGCATTGACTCCCTCCATCCTTTCAAGGAAGATGTTGCATTTTCTGATTGCCTGATAGATACCACTCCAGGGTTGACCGTCCACATTCCGGTAAGTGGAGGCTGAAAAAGCGTCCACATACCAGAGAGATGCTAAAGACCCCTGGAAAACCATCTCCGAACTTTGTGACTCGTCAGTAAGCATTGCCAGGTTAATGTCAGGCATGATCCTTGCTCCATAGCAGGCATTGAGGTAACCTCTCACGCCGTTTCTCGTAGCAAATAACTCATCGAGTGAGGAGCGACCGTCATATTCAAGCTCTAACGCATCATTACATGAAACATTTAATATGAGCGTTATGCAGGCGATTAATATTTGAAAATATTTCTTCATTACCTTCCAATTTTAAAAATTAATACTCAATCCGACATTGTACAAGCGGTACACCGGTATTCCTTCAATACCTCCCGAGAAATGTCCTTCCGGTCCATACACATCATGTTTCAGCTTGTCCCAGGTGAAGAGATTCTGTCCACTGAAATACAATCTCATCCCTTTGAAAAGATCAAAAGTGTAACCAATCTCGAGATTCTTTAAACGGAGATAGGACTTGTCTTCAAGGAAGAAATTGCTGGGTTCGTGATTGGAATTTTTCTTTGCCGATAAGGCCGGATATTTGATTTCTTCTCCGTTGGCATAACGCTCCGCTGTCCAGGCCGACTTGTGCCATTCAGTGTAAACGCCTTCAAAAGAATACTCTGTCCGTCCCAGTGTCTGGTCAATCTTCCAGTAATCTGAAATCCCCTGGAAAAGTACGCTCATGTCGAAATTTTTATATTTGAACCCTCCGTTGAAAGCATAGAAGAAGTGGGGCAACGCTCCGTGTCCGAGAGGAGCGCGGTCTTTATCATTGATTTTCCCGTCAGCATTCAGGTCATAATACTTCAGATATCCGGGAGAAGGAGTACCGATTTCGTATACAAGACCACTGTTGTCTATCTCCTCCTGGCTATTGAAATATCCGTTTCCATTACTTTTGTCAACGATATAACCCCATTCCTGTCCTACCGGATAGCCTTCCTGTCGGATGGGATAGGCGAAATCGCCTGCCCTTTGACTCTCATCCCAGAAAATAACCTTGTTCTTATTATGTGCGAGCCATCCTCCAAGATTAATATTCAAGTCGCGTGTAACATCTTTGTTGAAGCCGAGGGAAACCTCATATCCTTTGTTTTCAAATATACCGACATTTGTTCTTGGATAGTTTCCCAACGGTACTCCCTGATATTCGGGGGTTTTGGATGTGGCGCTTGTCACACCGTTTTCTGTCCTTTCGCGATAGAGATCGAAAGAGAGGGAGAAATTATTCAGCAGGGTGAGGTCAATTCCGTAGTTCTTTTTAGTGATGATTTCCGGATCAAGAAACGGATTGGCAACCTGTCCTTCATTCACATTATGTCCTCCCAGGAACCCAAATCCACCCCCCGTCAGCGTAACGTTGTCGAGATAGACATAGCGGCCTACACCCCGGTCGTTGCCGGTTTTACCCCATGAAGCACGAAATTTGAGGAAAGTCAGCACTGGATTGTCTTTGAGGAAAGCTTCATTGGTTGGTACCCAACCTGCGGAAATCGCGGGGAATGCAGTAAACCGATTTTGACGTGAATATTGCTCCGATCCGGAATAACCCAGATCAGCCCGTACCAGATAACGATCGTCATAACCATAGCTGATACCGATACCAGAGTTGGATCGTTTATAAGGTAATCCTCCTCCCGATTTATTCAACTCCTGATAGAAACTGTATGCCATGGCATTGATATCGTGCACACCGTTGAAACGACGTTGATAGTTCAGCAAACCCTTGTAATTCAGGTTATAGTAGAAGCTGGCAGTACCCCGTTGTATCAATGGAGTATTGACTTGGGTACTGTATTTCTGGAATTCCAATGCTTCATAGTCTTGAGTACGGATCCACTGTTCATAGGTCCTGTTGGTGAACAACCCTTTCACAGCGTTGGTCTGATAGCCGTAACTACCACTGATACTCAATCCTGGCATAATGAAGTCGAGATCCAGCTTCGGCAGGAACTGTGCATAGATATTGGTTACCGTGTATTGGTCAAAACCGAGGCGGTTGATCAGTGCCCATGATGTGATGGGCTCTGTTTCGGTGACCACTACTTCGCCTCCGGTGATCTCCCCTGTCTCGGGATCCTGTACCAGTGGAGTGGTAGGGCCATACACATATGGAGGAAGGGTGAAGAAACGATACCATATCCTGTTGGCGAAACCATCCCAACTACCTCCGTGACTGACTTCCACCGAGTGGCCACCGGGAGTTCTTTCCCTCTTGATATTTCCACTCAGGTTGAGCCCGAAAGAGAAATATTTGGAGAGCTTGACATCTACGTTCGACCGGATATTGGCCCAGATAAACTGGTTATTCGGGTTATACTGGGTCAGAGCGGGATCTACTTTCCACATCCCATCCTGGTGCAACACGTTGACATTCGTATAGAAAACGGCCCTGTCGTTGCCTCCTGTCAGATTCACGTTGACCCGGCTCATCTGGGTTATGTCTTTCGCATTCATTGCTCTCCAGTTATTATTGGGAAAACGGTCCGTATTTTCACCCGAGAGAAATCCCTCGACAGCTTCCTTACTGAAATAGGGCTTACTGTTGGGATCGTCGTTGAATCCGGCCTGGTTGCGTAACTGCACAAAATCGGCGGAGTTGATAAACGGCGGGGTGGTTGTCCTTTGCTCGAAGGTGTGGTTCACCGTGACATCAATCTTGATGGGTTGTTTGATACCCCGTTTGGTGGTAATGACAATTACCCCGTTGGCGCTCTGAATACCGTATAATGCCTGAGCGGAAGCGTCTTTCAATATATTGATGGATTCCACTTCATTGGCAGTGATATATTCAAATAGCTGGTTGGCATTGTAATCGTAAGGAAAACCGTCGATCACGATCATTGCCGTACCCCCGTTGGGTGATGAATAACCCCTTACCCATAATTCCGTGTTTGTGCGTGCAGGTTCGGAGTAGGTCTCACGCGTAAGAAGTCCCGGTAAGCGTCCTGCCAGTGACATGGAGAGATTGCCTACGGGCGATCGTTCCAACTCTTTTCCGGTTACCCTGGATATCGAACCGGTTACTTCACCTTTACGTTGCGTATAATTGCCGAGAAAGACTTTTTCATCGAGGTCGAATGTTTCGGCCCGGGTCAATATTACATCCTGCGTTTCATCATATATTTCGTTTACTTTGAGGTTATAGGAAACATAGCCCGGAAAGGAAAACGTAAGGAATGTACTTTCATCGGTGATCGCGATATTCCAATTTCCCTTATGGTCGGAAATCGTAACGTCCTTGCCATTTTCAGAGGTGACCAAAACTCCTTGCATAGTGTGACCCTGTTCGTTTTTCACTGTCCCGATCACTTGAGCATTCACCGAGAAAGCCCATAACAGCATGCAAGCAAATACCAATAGAGATCTTTTAATTGAATTATTCATAGATAGATCTATTTTTTAAATTAAAAAAATGATTACCAACCCGGATTTTGCCAGTTATCCCCTGTCAGAGCCAACATGATATTGACTTCGTTCAACGGTATTGGGAATTTTAAAAACTTATTCTGATAGCATAAGCGTTCCCTGGAGACAGGACCTCTTGCATAAGTGTAGCTGCCGTTTGCATTACGTGTGATATAGGCTGCCGTGATCCATCGGTCTGTTTTTTCGAGGTCATCGTCAGGCTTATGCCAGCGACGGACATCAAAATAACGGTGTGCTTCGAAAGCCAGTTCCACCCTCCGCTCGTTACGGATACGAAGGATCAGTTGTTCTTTTGAAAGTCCTGCCGGGAGTGGCGGCATATTCACACGGCCTCTGATGGCGTTGACCGCGTCGTATGCTTCATCCAGATGGCCTGCCTCGGCAGCTGCTTCCGCCAGGTTAAGGTATATCTCTCCCAATCGCATTACCTTGGCATAGGCGTGTGATGCTGTCACCACTTCCTGTCCGGAATTGGGATGGAGGAATTTACGGAGGAAATAGCCGGTGCGGGTAGCCTTACGGGTAGTCGGATGACGCCCGGTCTGTGGTTCTCCCGACCAGGTGGCAATGATGCGGGTACGGTATCCTTTACTTGCCGGGAAGTTCTCAGCACTCTCCGATGTTTCATCGAAAATCCAGTAACAGGTTCTTTTTGAACCGTTGTAGTAAATCGACGCATAAAAACGAGGATCCCGGTTCGCATAAGGGTCTTGCTCGTTATACAAAGTATTGGCGGGATTAAAATTGGGTTGCAAATGGGTCACCTCGTCAATATAGGGTTTTGACAGATTCAGGATCGGCTGTCCGTCTGTTGTCTCGAAACAGTCAACTGTCTCCTGTGAAGGGCAGGAGCCCGATTTATAGCCCATTACCGCACCGATCCCCTCGGTATTGATCCAGTCCTGACCGGCATTGGTCTGGTAGATGGTCTCCTTGTCGGTCGGGTTGCCCTCGAATCCCATGTTGTTGCAGAAATATTCATTGAAGAGCTTGGCTGCATCGTTGGGAAGATGAACGTCCGGATTATCTTTCCATGACGAGAAATTGACCTTATCATACAATTGATATCCATTGCTTTTCAAATTTGCCAAAGCCTGTTTACTGATCTGATAGGCTTCTTCCCAATGGTTCTCCCCTTCATTATAAAGAGGGCTTGCGGCATAGAGTGACATCCTCGATTTGATGGCTTCGCCAACCGCCTTGGTGAAACGGAATCCTTCAGCACTCGAACTAATCCTCCAGGGCAGATTAGGGCTTGACAGGGCCGCATCGCAATCTTCGATAATGAATTGTACTACATCGTAGTAGGAGCCACGTTCGGTTGTAGAGAAATCATCTGCATAATTGAAAGCGTTTCTTTCGATCGGTAACCCGGTGCCAAAGAATTTAAGCAATACCATATAGTAATAAGCACGCAACAGGTGTGCCTCTGCTTTCCATCGGGAGCGGTTTGCTTCGCTTTTCACATTCGCTTTGTCGATATTGTCAAGGAATACCGAACATTTACGAATACCGGTCCACATCCTGACCCAATAGTTACCATTACCGGCACCGTTATTTGCCCAATCGGCGTTGAAAGCAAAATGAGATCCGGCAGATACGTTGCCATTATAGAGTAATCCGGAAGTAATCCATGCTTCTGCTTCAGCATCGGTATCCCAAGCTTCATCACTCCAGTCGACCGGCCCGCGCATATAGAAATAATATCTCTTGCCTTCTGCCGGGATATAGTTATAACAGGTATTCAGGTATGCCGCCGTTTTTTCATCATCTTTGAAAACCTCCTCCAGAGATATTCTTCCGTCTGGGGCTTTGTCCAATACGTCGGAACAGGAATGGAGAAACAGCATAAGTAAAAATGCCAGACCTCCGATTTTTATCATATTATTATTCATCATTATATTATCAATTTATCGGGTTAATGAACTTAGAATTTGATATTTGTACCAAAACTGAAAATTGAGGTCTGCGGATAACCGATAGAGTCGTCGTTTTCAGGATCAAGATGGCCCGGCCTGAATTTGGGTGACCAGGTGAATACGTTTTGACCATTTACGAAGATCCTTAAATCGGAAATACCTAACACTTTCAATGAATTTGCCGGAAGTGTATAACCGATCTCAAAGTTCTTCAAACGGATCAAGTCCCTGTCGAAGACAAAGAATGAGTTGGAACGGTGATTGGTTGACTCTTGCGTATGCAGGGTGGGATAGGTAATCTCTTCCCCATTTTCCCAGCGCTCCTTGGTCCATGCTTTTTTATGATAGGGGAAATAGGTTCCACGGATAGTATATTCGTAAACACCCTGTTGAGAGAAGGTTGAATTGAACTTAGCCAGACCCTGGAAAAACAGATACGCATCAAACCCTTTCCATCGTGCGGAAAAAGAGGCCCCATAACTGTAACGGGGTATATTTCCCACTCCGATCGGTGCCTGATCCTTGTCATTGATCACACCGTCATTGTTAAGGTCTTTGTAAACGAAATCACCCGGTCCGGGTGTGCCAAAGTCGTAAGTTATCCGGTTGGGATCGGCCAGTTTTTCTTCAGTCCAGTAGCCACCATCCTGTTTCCAATCAATAATATATCCCCAGTTTTGTCCTATGGGATAACCGGTATTCCGGTATTTATAGGCATAGGTCTCGTCGCGTGGTACTTCATCCATCGCGATTCTCTTATTCCTGTTATAAGATAGCTGGCCTTTTACATTGATGAACAAGTCTCTGTTCACCTGCTTGTTATAACCTAACTCGATTTCAAAGCCCTTATTATCAATTTCCCCCATATTTACTTTGGGAATATTATCGATAGGAGTTCCCTGCCATGACGGGAGGCTCTGACGTGTGATAAGAATATTGGAACGACGTTCGCGGAATAGTTCAAACTGCCCGGTGATATCTTTTATAATGGAGAAGTCGAGTCCGATATTGTATTTGTTGGCAATTTCCCATGCCATTCCCTTATTTCCCAGTAATCCTTCGTTTACACCTTTTCCTGCCGCAAGGCTTTCGGAAAATCCATTTCCCATCTGGATATTATCCAGGTATAGAAAACGAATATTACCCATCTTGTCATTCCCTACTTTTCCATAGGACCCCCTGATTTTGAGGAAGGTTAGGAGTGGATTGTCTTGTAGAAACTGCTCGTTAGAAATAACCCATCCGGCTGAAGCGGCAGGGAAGGATCCGAATCGATTGGCAGGAGCGAACTGTTCCGTCCCGTTATACCCATAGTTGAATTCCGCAAAATAACGTGAGTCGTACTCGTAAGTGGCACGTCCGGCAACTCCCAATACATTGAAAGGTATATCTGCTCCACCCGAATCCCAATAATCTCTTTCGGCGCGAAACATGCCGCCTATAGTATGCTTGCCGAAGGAGCGGTTGTAGTGAAGTTGTGCCTGCGCGTTGATGCTATATCTTGAACCATCACCGTAAGACATGGAAAAATTATCCTGCTTTAATTCATGCACGGAAAAAGTAAGTTCATCGGTTTTAGGGTCAATGAAAGCCTGGTAGTCTGTCTGGTTCATATTTCCCCGTTGTAGTTTGTTCCCGTATGCATCGTAGGAGATCATCCCGTTGAAAGAGAGCCCTTTTGTGATGTCTGCCAGATCAAGATTGATACCGAAGGATGAGTTCAGGTTTGAACGCGTATTGAGTTCATAACCGTACCAGTTCATAATCATAATAGGTGAACGGTCGGCATAATGTCCTGTATTGAGATAGGTGGGGTCGAGCGGACGGTCTGCCGGCACGCCAAAGCCAGGGATAGTAGAAGGTCCCGGTGAAATCGGTACAATGGTTTGTGCCTGATAGATCATATCCCGTACCAGCCAGTTCCTGTCACCTCCATACATTACGGCAGAGTTAGGCATATTTACTTTCTCAATATAGGTGCCTAAATTGAGGTAGGTATTCATCCATTTCGTTACTTTGTAATCGATATTGGAACGGAAACTGTAACGATCTAACTTAAATGAGGGATCATATTTCAGGATGTCTTTCGAGAGGGTATTCATATTACCACCCTGATGAAGATATCCCACATTCATAAAGTAAGAGATATTCTCGGTACCTCCACGCATATTGGTGTTGACGGTGGTTTGTGGAGACCAGCGTTTTACCAGAAATCTATACCAATTGTTATTCGGGTACATCCATTTTCTGAGCGCCGCCTTCGATTCATATTCAGGATCGTTTGGATCAAGTCCTATCAGTGGATTTTCGAACTTCGCGATGATATCGGGTGTGAAAGGAGCTTCAAAACCGTCGTTTATCATAGCCTGGTTACGCAGATTCATGTATTCGATCGATCCCGGCATTTCCGGTTCACGTGTGAGTTTAGAGTAGCTTTGGGTGAGATTTACCGACAGTTCGGGCTTGCCTTCCTTACCCCGTTTTGTGGTAATAATCAATACTCCGTTTGCTCCGCGTACACCGAATACGGCTGTGGCGGAGGCATCTTTCAATACCGAGATAGATTCGACCTCATTGATATCGATCGTACGGATATTGTCACGGGGAACACCATCGATAAGAATTAACGGGCTTGTCCCGTTGATGGTACTTGCTCCACGCAGATACATCGTCGCATCGTCCACACCGGGTTGCCCTCCCACACGTTGCATGGATGTCAAACCGGCAATACGTCCGGAGAGCGCGTTGGCAAGACTCGGTGAGGTGGAAACGCGCAACTCATCCGTGTTGACTGAAGAGATGGCGCCGGTGACGGAGACCTTCTTCTGAACGCCGTAAGCTACTACAACTACTTCTTCCAATACTTCTGCATCTTCCTCCAGGACAATATTTATAGATCTCCTTCCCTGCACATCTATAGTCTTACTTTGCATCCCTACATAAGATACTTCTATCCTGGCATTCGATGGAATATTGGGAAGGGTATACTTCCCATCGAAATCAGTGATAGTGCCTTTCACTTCGTCACCAAGAACTTTAAGTGTCGCTCCGATGAGAGGTTCATTCTTAGCATCCGTTACTATACCTGTAACGGTAATATTTTGTGCAAATATTCCGATTGAATACATGCATAAAAAAAAGAACATGAGCCTTTTCCCAACATTTACTGGAATTGTCTTTTTCATCCTTTCATTTTTTTTAGATTATTAAACATGAGAATTGCTTTTTTAAGGTGATATCTGTTAATTATTCAGCTCTTGAATTGTTACCTGTCTTTTTTATAAATAAAAAAATCTATAATCTACTTTTCGGTATTTTTAATAATAGTCCATCTAAAGGTTCGCTCTTTAGTTGGGATATGTTTTCTTGAGAGTGCCACACGGATTTCCAGTTGTTAATCACGTATAATTCACATTATAATTAGCGCCGCAATATTTTTTTAATTTAATCACTAATATTATATTACAAAAATAATAGACAGAGAACTATAGAAATTGCAAGAAATGATAATTAAATATAGATAAATGATATTTAAGGTTTGATATGTCTATTGGCTAATGAAGCCCTTCATGGGCTTTATATTGTTTTGGAAAAAGAGTCAATGAAGTGGACCACCTATTTCCCAAAATATATCTTTGATATTTTAGCTTTCCCCTTCTCAGAAAATGAAATTCTAATACTTTTCATTGCATCCTGATAACCGGGTATAGAACTTAAGTCTATTCGATGCTTTTGTGCACGACCATCGGCAACGATTGTTTGTGTGACGGTAATGGCCGGTTTTAGCGGGAATAGGGAGCCTTTCTTTTCCCATTCTTCTTCCGCGTTGAATTCACCCTCGCTCCAGTTCAACCAGTCTGTAAAATCGGATTCACTCACAGGTTGTAAGGTAATAACCAGTTCCAATTCTTTACTATTTTTCGCGCTAAACTTCCCCTCAATTTCCAGCACCGGGTTTTTGTCTGCCTGCCAAAAGGTAGCTGGGCTCACGATCGCGGCATCTTTGTTGAATATCAGGTCTAATCCTCCTTTGATGGGAGACCCGGTGTCTTTTATGTCACCATGGTAAACCCAGTTCTGGCGTGAGTTTTTAAAATCCCAGTTGGGGTTTGGTGTAACTGTACTGTTTTCCTTAGCGTAAGCGCGGATATCGTCTAATGTGCCGAGAATCAGTGATGTTTTATAGGTCCAACGGATATTATGGTCGATGATCTGTCTACCCACCGGTGCGATATGTCCCGTCTGTACATCTTTCTCTGCTCCATGTCCCTTGAAGTGGTCGTTGGGATGAAATCCTCCATTGAAGGTCATCACTTCGGGTTGGAATACCCCAATCCCATAACCGTTGTCGTCCATCAGTGCAACCCAGTTCTCAGGGGTATAAAAGTGCACCCATGGCCATCCTTTCTTATTGTTTTTGTCTACGATCACTGTCGGGGGGGCATCAGTAAAAGGTTGGTCCCCCAGGTAAGCTACCAGTTTGTACCAGGAGCCGTTGGTATAAACGGCGGGCATCTCCTGTCCACAGGCTGGATATTGTGTCTTGTCTTTCCTGTTATTCACAATGGTGGCTTCCATCGTGATCACATTATCTTTTAGGGTATATAGTGTTTCGAACACACACTCGCCTGCCACACCTGTTTTATGAGGCCATTGCATGGGAATACTCCTGACAAGGATGGCATTATTTCCTCTTTTTTCGCAGGAGATCACTTTAGAACGGTTTCCTCCTGCATCTCCCGACTGGATGGGGTTCCATCCCAATCCCTCCCACTCGGGGGTCGGTCTTTCCCCCTTGGGACCGATATATGGCCAAGGGCCACTATAATAGGACATCTGGATTTGCCGTCCCCAATCGTAACTGTTGATCATATTCTCTCCTCCGTTGGCATTGTCGGAGAGGTATGTGACAGCGCCTCCCAGGGATGTGTCAATGCCGAGTTTTAGCCGGTCATTCTGGATGTATACCATGGATTTCTCTTTTTCTGGTGCAGACTCGATCCCCTTTATGGTTACAGGCCCTAAAAGTCCTGATGGCTGGAGTGGTGATTCGGCCGAATAATGTCTATAAGTAGTAAAGGTATAGCGTTCACTGGGTCTCTTCTCCTTGTCAACGATCCAGTCGGGCCATTGTCCGTGTTGGATACCATCGTAGGGTAACTTTTCATCACCGATCAACCGGTTGACCCACAGATTGGCCACCTTCACTTCAAGGAGATTATTTTTGCTCTTTACCCATGGTGTGATATCGAGTTTCCAGGGGTACGTCCAGAGAATGCCGGCATCTTTCCCGTTTATTTTTACCTGTGCCAGATTTTTTACATCTCCCAGGTCAATATAGTATTTTTGGAATTGGTCCGTGGTTTCGGTCGGCAGATCGAATTCGGTGGTATATGTGGCAATGCCGGAATAATACCTGACTCCATCCAGATGGTGATGGGTCCAATCGGTAAGCGAATCGAACTGGATATGGGCCGGCCCGCCGAATGCAGGATCGAATGATACATTCCACTGTCCGTTCAGGGTGGTAACTATTGACTCGGCGTTCAGAAAGGAGCCATAATTATCGGGGTTGGATTTTTTATCGAAAACAATAAAAAAACTTTGATAAGGTTCAAACTCCAACATCATGGAGGTGGTATGGTGGTCGCCGGTAATGTCATCTATCCCGTAAATATTTCCGGTGATCGGGTCCCATAACATGGCATTACCGTTGTCTACTCTGAAGTTACAATGGGCGGTGACGGGAGATCCTGTCTTGTTGGATAAGAAATAGATATCCCACTCAGGGTCCGTCCTGTGGGCATAACGGATCTCTTCCCTGTCGGATTTGAAATCTTCGGTCACGCCTGTTTCCCGAAGAGTCTTCGCGATTATATCATATTGGGGATACAGGTTATCGGTTTCCTGCGCGATTGCTTTTCCCCATGTTATTTTGCCTTTGCCGTAGTGCACAGTTGATAATTCCGCAGGTAAATTCACACTCCTCCAGATTGCCCGGGCGGTCTCTTTCACCTCCCTGTCGCAATCGGGATATCCTGCAAGGCTGGGTGATTGGAGAGGTGGTATTCCGATAATATGCGCCCCGTCGTTTATCAGTGATTTGATTTTATGTAACAGACCGGGTGTCATGGTCTCTACGGAAGGCAATACCAGTATGCTATAGGATGCCCCACCCGGAAAAACGATCCGGTTGTTTTCCACGGTTGCCCGGTACAACTGACCGGGAGCGATCCCGTCGAAATTATATCCTTTCCTGTCGGGGATGGTATCCGAGGCTGTCATGGCTGAAAAGGGCGGTTTGAAAACATGCGGTGCCCCTTCCGGTGTTAAGAACAGGATATCCGCCACATGTTTTCCCTGTTGCAGGATATATTGGCAGCGGGAGACATAATCGTGATAGCCGTTTACCATGGGCCACCAGGTCTGGCTCCGGTCCCAATGTACACCATATGGCCCCATGGTAGCGCCCGGTTTCAACGAGTCGTCGAGGAATTGATTCTGGAATGTATGGTAGACGAATCGGTTGATTCCGGTAGCAAAAGCCCAGTCTCCCTGGTTTTTCATCACTCCCGGATATTGTTTCCATCCCTCACCCGGATCGGCTGTGAAGGCTTCCGCCGCAATAATGGAACTGCCGTTTATGTGGCCGATGGAAGTTGCTTCTATGCAGCTAAAGGCAGAGTTGAACCCGAACCCCTTGCTCCAGAACTCACACATGGGTAGATCGGCTACCGCTCCCAGTTCCATGTCGGCAGTGGGGTTCATGTCATAAGGTTCGATCGAGAAACCCATGTTGCGCTCTCTGGCATATCGTTTCCCTTCCTCTGCGTGGTTTTCAATCACTAACTCCTGTGATGTGAGACGCAGATCCCAAAGGAATCGCTCACTGATCTCCCTCTCCTTGACGATGAGTCCCGAAAATACCGGATAAAAAGGAAAAGGATCATACCCTCTCCGTTTTTTGAATTCCTCCCTGAAGTGCTTGCTCCAGTTCTGTGCTCCCATTTCCCAGCTATCCATATGGAGTCTTTTCAGTCCTCCTTGCGCGTTCTTATCGGGTATTCCCGTTTTCTCCAACAGCGATCCGATAAAATGATCGAGATGCCGGTTGAGCGCACCCTTGTCGAATTTATCCGATTCGAATCCCAGGCCGGGTAGCGGAGCAGGCCGGGTGGAGGCGCCATTGTTACGGCTGACGAACCGCATCACCGTCCATTCTCCTTTGGGAGCATTCCATTGCAGTCTCCCGTTTTGATCCATTTTATCGGTCAGGTCAATGATCTCCTGGGGATCAATCCCTTTTTCCTTTAACGCGGAAGAAGCTATACCGGAAACAAAATAGGGTTTTACTCCTGCTACAGAGGTGTAGGGGGGACGGTAATAGAGCGCTTTTTCATCAATATCCCCGATGAGTCCTATCGTATCTTTTTTGGGGAAAGCAATCACGGCAATATCTTCATAATATCCCGACCACTGTTCCTGCATTTCGGCTGGTAATCCGAAATAGGGTCTCTTGGGAGCCGGAACCGGGAGTATAATATCGGTTTTCTTACCTCCTTTTACGGCGACCGATTCACCCACGATATGCTGCATCGATTCCTCGGGTTTCACCCAGGGACCACCGCTTCCGGTCCATCCGGGTCCGAGACCCATTGATATCTCGATGTCCAGTCTCTCCGCTTCTTTCACCGCGTGGGTGAATAGTTGTTGCCACTCTTCACTGAAGAAATCCACATTGCCTCTCGGCACACCTACATTTACCTCCAGGTACATCAGATTGCCGATGCCTGCCTGCTTCATCGACTCAAGGTCCTTGGTCAGCGATTCTTTCGTGAGATTACCGTCCATGAAATACCAGTATACACCCGGTTTGGCCGAATCAGGGGGAGTTTTAAATCCCTTCTTCAGCAGGTCGATATTTTGTGCATTCAAACTTGCGCAGCAAAGAAAAAGGATGGCGAGGAGTAAAGATTGGATTGTTTTCATCTTGTGTTATTTAAGCTGTAAAAGGATGGTTGAAGAAGGTTCCAATAGGAGGTCGATATGATTCGTAGCTCCCGAAACCCTGTGGTCTCCCGGGTATTGGATAACCTCAGCGGAAAAGGGAAGCCGGATGCTTCTCTTGCCTCCCTCCACCGAATGAATGCATATCCAGTTGAGGCCGGCATAGGTCACGTCGTCGCTGTCATTGTATATATGGACGCCGGCATCCTTGCATATCACCCGCAGTTCAGCGGCGCTCCAGTCTGTTTTGCCTTCGTGGAAAGTATCCGGGCTAAAAAAGTGGGTCCCTTTATTATCTGTCAAGATGACCGTAATACCTTCCTCCTTCCATTTTTCAATTATTTGCCGTTCCTCGCGGGAGAGGTTCAATAGACCGAGAAGCCATACCACCTTATATTGCCCGGAGAGTTTACCTGCATCGGGTCGGAGGAACAGGTCGTAAGGGGTGCCGATCTTCCCCAATGAATAGCGGTTGGAAAGAATCTGATTGGTCAGTTTCCCGAAGCTGTTGTCATACAAGCACAATTGTTCATCTACAACGACAGCTACCTGCGATGGCATTGGTTTTTTATCCTGACCGGAAGAATTGGTGTAGAGTTGGTTTGTTTTGCTGATTACCTCTAAAAGTTGGGGATCGCTGAACCATCCTCCCCACATGTCGAACCACCATCCTCCATATCCGTAGGCCAGCATCCGGCCGGCATTCTTCCATAAAAGTGCGACAGAGGTCTCCATATCTTTGGGTCCGAGCCATACACCGCTGTCATAGAAACCTTGTGGCGCGATAGCCGGGGCACGCTCCTTAAGCAGCGTGGTGATACTGGTTCGGGTGTCATTTTCCGCCAGCCACAATTTGCCTTGCAATTGAATGGTATGGATGGCAGTGAAGGGGGGCCAATCCTCGCCGGTTACCCGGTTGTAATCGTTGGGGCTCGACAGATAGTCGAGATGAGGGCATTGCAGCAGTTTATAGAGTGCGGTATGACCTGCACGGGCATCGGTTAAGACGTAATGATAGCCATAAAATGCACCGGTAAGTAATCGTCCCTTACTTATTTCCTTGATATGTTTACAAAACCATGCGATATTATCGGCTGTGTTTTCCGCCTGGAACTGGTAAGTGTCGGCAAAACGCTGTTCTTCTTTCTCCATTCTCCAGCGGTCTACAGGTTTATCCGAGGCCACATCTATCGGTTCTGCATTGCGAAGGGTTACCTTCTTATCATTCCATGCCGATTGCAATGGATGATCATGTTTGTATCTGCGGGATAGCCACTGCCGGAAGGCGGTAGTCCTGTGAGGATTGATGTCAAGTTGCTGGGGAGGATGGAAAAACCACTCTTCGGTTCCGCCCGCCGCCACATGCAGGCCAATCAGATGTTTCTTGTAGGGTGAATTCATTATCCACCGGTAGACATCGGTGATTACCCCGGCACTCTCTTTTCTCCACCGTTCCGAGTAAAAGGATTGACGGAATGTGGTGCCGTCGGGGAGCCGGCAGGCTTCATCGGGATGAGCTTGTTCCCACCAGAGAGGCGGGTCGAGATAAAGGCGGATAATTACTTTTGCAGAGGGGTCAGCTTCGATAATTTTCTTAAAATCTTCGCCAATACCTGAAAAATCGTATTGTTTTTCTCCAATCCAGATCGGCTTACGGAAGGGGCCGATGCCGGAGATGCTGTTGATACCCCTATCACCTAAATAAGCGGGGAAACAATAGAGATGCACACCGGTTCCAGCCACTTCCCGGTAGTATTCTTTCTCACCCAGATAGGACATATAGGCAAAAGGGGGGTAGGGCTTCCCGTTGATATGTAACGTGGGTAGTCCCTCCCTTATTTTTATTTCGGCTTTATCCTGCGCATAAGAATAGAAGCCTGCAAACAAAAAGAAAATTATGAAAGTGATAACTTTCATTGTGTTGTGAATGAGATTCTTATTTTGTTTTTACACTGAATCGATATTTTCCCGGCTGGAGTTCCATGATCACTCTTCCATCCTTTTCACCTTCGATTTTAATCTCTTTTGATTTTGTAAGCGGTTTGTTGCCTTCTTTGATCATATCTACTCCCGCTGCCTGCAGGTAAAGGGTCGCCGAGCTGTTTGCCGGTACTGTAAAACGGTATTGACAGATGTCACCTTTCCTTTCCCAGCTACTCTCGATCCGGCCATACATTGAGTCGTAATGGCCTTTGGCGAAAGTCATCTCTCCGGTTGGGTCGGGCTCGGGCTGCAATACAAAGTGCTTGAAACCCGGGTGATTTTCATCACGTTCTATTCCCAGCGAGTGGTTGTACATCCACGAACCGATTGCACCGAAGGAGTAGTGGTTGAAGGAGTTCATGGAGTTATTACCGCTAAAGCCGTGCTCGCGGGTGTAGGAGTTGAGCCGTTCCCAGATGGTGGTAGCACCCTGGTCCACCGAGTAAAGCCATGAGGGATAGTCGGTTTGCTGTAATATCCGGTACGCCGCTTCGGAGTACCCCAGTTCCGATAGTATCCTGTTGATCCACGCCGTACCGATAAAACCGGTCATCAGGGAGTAGGGGGGATAAACGGTCTCTGCATTTTTCTGATAGGGATTTTCAATGCAATGGATGAGTTGTTTCAGGACACGCTCTTTTATCTCTTCGTTGCAGATATCGAATGCCAACGGGATCAGGTACGAGGTTTGCGTGCCGATCAGTTCTCCCTTTCTTTCCGGTTGCCTGAATCCGGAATGGATGGTCTCACCCGTTTCGTGATTGAAGTAAGTATTGTTGAAGAAGGCTTTTCGTTCGCTGTGCAGCTTACTGAACCATTCGGCGTCTTCTTTCCTGTCGAGCACTGTTGCCATGCGCTGCATCAATTCCAGGTCGTAGATGAAATAAGCCTCCCACAATAAAGTATTGTCATTCTTCTCCTGTTCGGGCCCGAGCCAGTCGCCAAGGTTTCCTTCAGTCAATATGCCTGTTTCAGGATCTATATATTCCACTAAATAGCGGATATATGTTTTCATTGCCTCATAATGATCTGCCAACAGCCGTTCATCATTGTACTGCAGGTAGCTTTCCCATGGCACGGTAATGCCCGCGCTGCCCCATAGTATACCGCCAAAGCCGCCGCCGATGGGTGCGACATCGGCAAAGCGACCATCTTTACGTTGTGTGTCGCGCATCGCCAGCATGTGGCGGTGAAGGAACTGAGATATATTACCCAGGTAGGTGGCTGTCCGGGAAAAGACCGATATATCGCCGCTCCATCCCATCCGTTCGTTGCGTTGCGGACAGTCGGTGGGTATCGATATGAAATTGGCAAAGGTTGACCAGGTTATATTTTCCCACAACTTGTTCACTTTTGCGTTGGATGTTTCATACCCGGATGTCAGCTCGTGGATGGAACTTAGTACATCGCCTTTCACCGCCTCCAGCGGAAGGGGTTTATCTATCCCGGTGATTTCTATAAAGCGGTAACCGTGGAAAGTAAACCGCGGCAGAATGGTTTCATTGCCTCCCTTTGTGATATAGATATCCTGTGCCATCGCACCGCGGATATTTTCGAGCATGATCATCCCCACGTTCTCTTTGAACTCGGGCAGATCGGGGTATTTTACTTCGGCAAATCGTAGTTTGATTTCGCTGCCGGGTTCTTCTCCCTGCAGAGTGATTCTGGGTATACCTGCCATATTCTGCCCCATATCATAGAGATAGACACCGGGTCTGACCTCTTCCATTGAAATAGCGGTAAGCTCTTTGATTTTTTTGACCGTTTGCCCATACTGCCCAATCAGTTTCATGTGGGAGAAATCGTTTACCGCAGGCATCCTGCCCATTTCAATGGCTTTGTCTTCGATGATCGCTTTTTCCTGGTTGACTTCCACCGCCTTTTTCCAGTCTGAAGCGTTATAGGAGGCTTCCGTCCAGCCCTCTATCAACGATTCTTTCCGGGCATCATACACTTCACCCTGAAAGAAACTGCTGTATATGATGGGTCCATTGTCGAAATATGACCATGTATCGGAGTTACTTACAATTGTTTCTTTGGTACCATCGCCATAGCTGACCACCAGTTTAGCGAGAAGCGATTGCCTGTCGCCGAACAGGTTCCACAGGTATCCCATATAGGTGATTGCTCCGCTCCACCATCCTTCGCCCATCGCTATTCCCAGAGCATTATCGTCCGCTTTGACATAGTCGGTGATGTCATAGGTCTGATAGAGATGATGTTTGTTGTATTGTGTCAGTCCGGGATTGAAGTAATCATCCCCGACTTTTTTCCCGTTCATATATACCTCATAAATCCCTCTTGTCGTAATATAGAGACGGGCATCGGTGATGGTAGCTTTTTTAGCCTTGAAAGTTGTCCTGAGCAGTGGCATCGATTTTTTCTGAATATTGGCAGTGATCAATGTCCCGGATTCTGATCCATTTACCCGGTAATTGTCGTTGTCGATTGTCAGGTTTTTCTTGTCGGCAAAGACACTTTTCTCCCCATTTTTATCTAATTTCTCAGAGAAAAGGATATTGTTAGGTATCCGGTAGTTGCGTACCTCCAGATTGGAGAAGTCGGCCGACTGGCCGGGCTTTGCAGTGAAGCCGATTTCGCATAGCAATGGAAAGCAGATATAGTCCCAGCTATTACCGATGGGATTGATCGTTATACTTCCTATTTTGTTCGATTCCCCTTCGCCGTCGATATAGAATTCGGTATTGCTATACATGGTTTTAAGGTAAACCGTATGTTTATCGTATTTATTCCTTTTATTGATCAAAGAAGCGGGAATAGCCAGCATTCGAAAGGGGGTATTCTTGTTATCTCCGGGCGCATATCCTACGCGATAGATATACAGGAAAGCATTCGCACCTGCATCTACTTTTGAAATATCCAGTTCCACTTCAATGTAAGATTGGTCTTTTTCATTTTGCAGATTATAGATATTCTTGTTTTTATTCATCAGTCGGGGATCATTGGCGCCGAAGATAAATCCCGCTTTGGTTGTATTGCTTTCCTTGTCGAGTTGCAGGGTGTAATTGATATTGTAGGTTGGCAGGTAATCCGGGTAAAGTACCAGGTCTTCATCTCCGCCTCCAATCCACCTGGCACCATCCCATGCTTCTATAGAGGGATTCATCAATCCCGTCTCAAACCATGAATGTGCCGACAGGGGCTTATTATCCTGATCCCACACCTGTACTGTCCAGTGGTATCTTGTGGAGGGTTGCAAGGTTTTTCCGGCATATTCAATATTGAGAGATATATCACTTTCAATTTTCCCGCTATTCCATACTTCTTGACCTGCCTTGTCGGTAACAGTGATTTGATAAGCAGATTGTGATTGTCTTTGTTTATCCGAGACCATCTGCCAGCTGAAACGGGGTCTTTCCACATCGATGCCCAGAGGAGTCTCTTCATATTCGACCTTCAAAGAAGAGAGTTCCTTGCCTGAACAAGCTGTGAGTAATAATATCGACGAGAGTAGTAGAATAATTTGGGGTTTCATAAAAATGGTGCTCTTGGGATTATTTCATGTACTGAGAATATATTTTATTTCTTTGGCAGTTTAATGACTTCACTACCGGCAAGCAGGAACGCTCCCGTTCCATATACTTCCCAGTTGTTTTCTGAGAAATTCTTCTGCGGATCACCACCGATCGGTTGCACCCATCCTACACGGCCCTCCTCGTTTACGCAGCCATTCAAACTTATCCAGGCTTTCTTTACCGCAGGTAGGTATTTCTTTTTGTCGAGTATTTTATTGTTGATACCCCAGGCGAGTGCATAACAGAAGAATCCCGAACCGCTGACTTCTCCGCCGGGATAAGACTCCGGATCGAGTAAGCTGGCTCTCCAAAGACCGTCTTCCTGCTGAAGTCCGATAATCCGTTCAGCCATATCCTTATAGAGTTTCTCATAAAATGGGCGCTGCGGATAATCGGACGGTAAATCCTGTAGCATACGTACCAGGCCACCCATTACCCAGCCGTTCCCCCGCGACCAGAAAATCCGCTGTCCGTTTGCTTCCTTGCGCCCGGATCCGTCAGGCTGAAGGAGATAATTCAAATCCCGTGCAAAAAGATGTTCCTCCTGATTGTAGAGAAGGTCATAACACTCTTTGAAGTAGAGATCATTATAAGTGAGATACTCTTTGTCACCGGTAGCTTTCCAGAGCTTCGTCATGACGGGCGGAGCCATGAACAGGGCGTCGCACCACCACCATTTGATAATCTCTGCCTTATGAGTTTTCGGATAAGGATTGGCAATGAAACGGGCAATGGTGTCGATAGTGGGTTGAATCATCTCCCGTTTTTTTTCTAGCTGGTAAAGATCGATATAGGTTTGGCAAATCGCTACATCATCAGCATGATAAAATCGTTTGTGAGGTTCCCATGCTGTTTTCTCTCCCAATTCCATCAAGGTATTGTAGATATTTTCCGATTTTGTAGTTTCCCATGTCGCAAATATACCGGCATAAAAAGCCCCGTTCGTCCAATCCTTTATATGGTGTTTTGGATTTTTTAACTGCCACTCCGCTGCCTTTAGCATGATTGACTTAATGTAGTTGTCGCTGAAAAATAGTGCTCTTGAATTGTCGCGTGACAATCTGTTTGTAGTACAGCTACAAATCAAACATACTACACAAATGGATAATAAAAAACGATTCATTCTCATCTTATTAGAATGTTTATAAAAGTTTACACATGGTTTAAGCAAAATTTAGAAAGGTAAATGTAAATCAATTTACATTATTATTAACTGTGTAATATGATAAAAAGCAAAAGAATAATGATACGCCCTCCCAACTCATCTTATTGATGTATAACAATAAAATGCAGCAAGGAATGATTGGCCGGTTTTTGCAGACCGATTATTTTTTTTTGGCCTGGGGCTGTAAGCTGATTGTAAAAGTCGCCAGATTTCCTTTATGGTCGGTTGGCCAGATACCTTTGGGCTCTATAAAGATATCATCGGCATCGTGCGGTCCTGTTTTTCCATAATAGACAGTGCCGGAAGGGCCTACAATCCTGGCATCGGTGAGTTTTAAGAGGGGATTCGGGTAATAATATATAAAATCGATCCGGTCTCTTTCATCAGCTTCGGGTGCCCATGCCAGTTGCCAATCCGTCACATGCTTGTTGGCGGAGGGGAAGGTAAATCCCGGGTATCTTACCGGATCGGGATAGATTTCCCGATAACTGTCTTTATACCCCGACTTTATCATCCTGGAGGAACAATACCAATCGATTACCACGCCATTATGGTCCCAGAGATTTTTGGTGTTTTCCTGCCAATCGAGGTGTGATGGCTCATTAAGGTCACCTCCCATAATCACGATATTCCCTTTGATAATTTCTTTCTGGGCATCAGCGACAAATTTATCGATGGCCTCATCTCTGGAGGAAACCATATTCGCCTCATAGATATAGTTCGCATCAGTGATGGGTCCTCCTTCCAGTTTTTTCCATGTGGTACCGCTGTAACCCCGTGGCAGGTAACATTCATAATGGCTGGCATCCAGATGCGCAGAATAGACGACAAAGGTTTGCCCCTCGATCTCGCACGATGCTTTTGTCATCGAATGGCGTTGCTCGACATCTTTTAACTTGTATTTCGATAATATCCCATTGTCGCCCTTGCTGTCGCCAAAATAGTAGGGCTTCCCCTTTCTGTCGAGCCGGGTAATCAGCTTGGGAATAAATGGTATGTTATTATTGTTCCTGATTTCACATAGCAACACGATATCGGGGTCGATCTGATCGATGATATCGACAATACCGCTCAGTCCGTCGGGGACGACGGTGCCTTCCATCCATATATTGAGTTGAAGCACTTTGAGTTGGATCTCTATTTTTTTCTCAATTGGATCCTCTTCAGGGAGTATGGATTTATTGCAGGATGGATGGAAAAAGAGTGTCGATAGAAGAAGAGCCCCTGTGATATATGTCAATATCTTTTGCATGTCAATGATGGGGAATATGTATAATTGCAACTAAAGCGGAGAACCTCTTCACTTTAGTTGCAATTATATCCATTGTGATTTGACTGCTTTATTTTTGAACCCAGTAATTCAGTGTGTTATTCGGTGTTTTCAAAACCACCTTCAGAAATTCGGAATTCTTGGGGAGTTTGACAGGAATGGAGGCTTTTCCCTCTTTCACATTCACATCCGCAATCTTCTGGAAAGTGTCTTTTCCTCCTTCTTTGATATTGTTGGTAAAGCTGACCAGTACTTCTGCCTGTACATCTTTTTCCTTATTGATCGCGTTCCAGTTCATTTCCAACGATTTGTTGCCGTTCAGAGAAGCTTTCAGATCAAAAGCATCCACCTCCTTCAACACTGATACACCGTCCAATTCGTATTGCGTATCAGCCGGAATCTCCACACCCAGGAAACCACAGATAGTAGGAAGAAGATCGACTCCCGCAGTACGGTAATTGAGGGCATATTGGTTGATATCCTTTTTATTCATTACCATCCATGTGTTGCGTTCATTGTCGCTCTGGCCGCCATGATGCCTTGCAGTAACCGGTGTCCTGCCGTGATCGGTTACCACCACAAAGAGCCACTCTTCACCAAGCTCTTCTTCACGTTGTTTTACTGAGTCATATATCAGTCCGACCAATGCGTCCTGGAAGGTGATGGAATTGTATAACTCAGGACTATCTCCATAGTGGTGACCGACATCATCGGTGTACTGCAGGTAGACCCATGATAAGTTGGGCCCGTCTTTATAGACACTTTTGGCGGCAGCCATGGCTACCTCAGCATCAATTCTCTTGATATAAAGACTTTTATTGTCGTGAGGATAGTTCTGGGTATCTATCTCAAGTCCATCAAAATGATAGTTGAACTTAATTCCTCCGGTCTCCGGCAAATCTTCTCCCAGGAGTTTGGTGCGGTTGTCGAGCCAGGTGGAGAAGATACCTATTTTACCATCCGGATAAGCATCCTTATAGAGTTTGAATAGGGTGGGGTAGTTGTAGTTTGGAGCCTTGAGGCTATTGTCCCAGACATTGTTCTTGTTTGCCCATGTGCCGGTGACCAGAATGGCATATCCATTCGCCGAAATAGTGGGAGTTTCGCGATAATCGCCTCTTATCCCTCCCACATGGGAGTTCAGGAAAACACCCTCTTTCACGATCCTGTCCAGATTGGGCGTACTTGCTTTATGGATGATATCCGTGGGGATACCATCCATAATAATGTAAATTGCCTTTTTTACCGGTGTCTGGGCGAAGGAGATTAATCCTATCGCCCATAGCAACCATACAAATCCTAATTTCTTGTTCATTTTATTGTTTTGTTATTGAATCTACAGTGTATCTCTTAGCCTGCAAATATAGTATCTTTATATATTTATCTATATCAAACCACGCTTTATCTTTTTAAAGACCTGCTATACATCCTTTCGTGGTTCCACCAACCAGGCCAATCCGGATAATGATATTCAATATGCAATTCGTTAGTGGTTATATTAAATTCATTCAGATGGTTGTTGGATGGATAACTTCCCTGTTTAATAGTTATCTGCTTGGTGGCAGGATCCAGTGAGATATACTGGAAAGAATTGTCGTTCGCAGCTGGCCGGGTTTCACTAGTCGCATAGGCGCGGAAAAGATATCCCGTCTCCCAGGTGGTAGTACCAGTCCTTCTGATATACCTGCGTCTGTCCTGTGGACTTGCAGGGTATGCGCTAGCCGGTTCGCCGTTCTTTGATAAACGGTCGACGGTATACCATCCTGCCAAATCATCCACATAGAAAATAACCACAGTGTAAGCCATTATCTCGCTGATTTCGGCTGATGAGGTAGAAGCTATCTTCAGCGGCAATGCATATATTTTCTGGTCACCAACTGCCGGTATATCTAACTGAATATTGTAATTCTGATAATTAGTGGTACCGTTATAGGTCAGATTTTCCGGCAAAGTGTATGTCCCAGCGGGTAATATCGCATAGGATGTGCCGTTTTTCTGGTTATAAGCAGCCAGCAGACTTTCATCTATAGCTACTTCCACAGTGATCTTCTGGCCCTCATCGAACTCGGCACTACCTACTTTTAATGTGGTGGAGTAGGTGTCACTTTCTCTCAGATAATAGGGAACCCATTGTGTATCAATGTCTTTTTCAAACCTGAAAGCCACTAACTTACCAGCGGTCCCTTTGATAGATACAATATCCCCTGCATCGTTATCCTTGTCGATTGACTGTACGTTGAAAGTATATTCACCGTCCGAGTTTAGCAATTCCGGTATAGTATATTCGGTTACACCGCCATCCAGGATCACTCTAATATCTTCTCCTTTTTTAAGATAAGTGATGATGACATGCGAGAAATTATCTTCTTCCGGTTCTGTCCAGGTAAGGGTTATCCTGTTCGGGCCGGGTGTGGCCTTCAGATCTTTCACCGGGGCTACAGAAGTGAAATATTTTCGTGCTTGTCTTACCATCAGATTGATTTTATCCTTGCCATCGGTGATTTCAACGACGGCTGTGCGGCTTTTTACAAACAGATTTTCCTGCACCTTAATCGAAATGGTATTGCCACTTGAAGAGGCGCTACACCATTCGCTGTTCTCGGATATAACGGTAGCCTTCAGACTTCCATTCAGATTGACTGTCCGGACTGTATATTCTCCGGCTTTACTGTCAAAACTGACATTTGTTTCGGACAGGCCAAAATAGCTCCCCTCGGTGTACTTTATCTCATCCTCACAAGCAAAGAGCAACAGGGAGATCAGTAGTATATATGTTATTTTCTTCATATAATTATTATATTATTCCAAATCCGGATATGACTACTCTAATCGTGTAAGTGTTTCGAAGACAGTTGTCCATCTGGTGTCACTTGGACGACGATATCTATAATTGAGGGTAAATTCCTTTTTCTCGGGATCGTAATGGCAATCATCCAACTGTTCTACCTGAATGAATTTATACGGTTTTACACGTACGCTGTTATCATCATTGATCACCAGTACGATCGCCGTATTATTGATGGTCTCAAGCGTGGCAGAAGTGGTCAGGTTTTCCGGGAACAGGCGTACCTGATTATGTGTTAATGGGGATATGATTTTGTTGGTGGTAATATTTGAAACATAACTTCCGTCGGGTAACTTTGTCCCTCTCATCTTATAGGTCCTTGAGGTGGCGGAAGAATACTTGTTGACCAATTGAATCCGATACAACACAAAATTTTTCTCTTCATTGACCTCTACATTACCGGCTGACTTAATTCTGACTGGCACCATATAAATGGTGTCGGGTGATAGTCCGTTGGCATCGATCTCAACAGGAACAAAGGTGGTGGCAGAAGGTTCGCCGGCCTTGATATGTGCATCGAAAGAGGGGAATACAAAGCGGTCAGGCGATAATAATTGAGCATACTTGTTTAAATCATTACCGTAGTTCCGGTAATTGTAACGCTCTAACGCTTCATAATCCATCTCTAACGTTACAAACAGGTCTTCAGTGAAAGGCATGGAGCCTCCACTGCCGACTGTAACATAGCCGGTGGTCACCGAATCGTTCATCGCATGAGGGTAGTCGAAGATATTGTTATCTCCGCTTTTCAGGTAAATAACCTTCTTGTAATGCTCTTCTTCCATAAGATTCATCTCACAGGAAATGAACGGTAACATTACTAAGACTACCAATAAATAGCCAAATATAGGTTTCATCATTTTCATTTTAAATTGATTTGTCAATTTTCCCAACCCGGATTCTGATCCAGTGTCGGTACTCTTTTTATCTCCTGTCTATCAATAGGGAGTAACACCATCTTGTCTTTGAAGACCCTGTTTCTCACCGTTCTGTAATTACAGATTACACGGTTGTAATATCCATCCCTTTCACGCCTTTCTGTATCCATCCCCATGATGGGTTTTGATTCCTCTTCTTTGACGATACCCCAACGGCGTACATCATGATAGCGCAACCCTTCGTGCAGGAATTCGATCATACGTTCGGTTTTCAATGCTTCAAAGAAATTCTCGGGTGTGCTGACCTCTTCATCGGTCAGGCCGGGAAGACCGGCTCTATGACGCACCTGATTGAAGGCTTTCTTGATTTCATTCAAATCCCTGGATACGGTATAGGAAGTATATTCGTCTAACTCAACCGTATGTGTTTCCGTCAGGTTATTCAAACTTTCGGCGTACATCAGCAGGATATCGGCATAACGTACAATCGGAAATGATTTCGAAAGGACGGCTGCGTTAGCTCCGCTCCATGCATCATCAGGATGGATATATTTTTTCAATACATACCCGGTAATAGGATAGTTGCGAATGTCACCCTGCGTGGCAGCACTTCTTCCGGAGTTTTGATCCAATCCGTAAAATGCCTGCTGCATGAATTTACCGTTCTCGGTAGTGGAATTCATGGGCCACAAACAACCACTATAACCTATGCTGGCATAAAAGCGAACTTCCCTGTTGATATACATATTGCTTACATTGGGTCGGATAGTATATCCTGAAAATGACCGGTCGGTAGTGGTAAAACCTTCCTCGGTATAGGGATAGTCATCACTCGAGTCGTTAATGTTTCGTCCATCTGCCATTTTATAGGCATCAATAATTTTTTGGGGAACACAGTAACAATTCCACCCGCCGAACTGTGCCGGAAATGAAAGATTGGTAGCGCTTCTCACTCTACCGGAATTCTTGCCAAAAACATACTCTTTGTTTTTAAAGCCTAACGATTCACCGTTAAACATGTCGGCATAAGAACGGTAAGGATCTATGCCTGCAGCACCGTCTGGCCAGGGTTTATAGTAATCGGGATCATGGGTGATGCCCTGTGGTAACTCGGGTGTATCGAAACTGGCTTCTACGGTATGCAGGGTGTAATTCATATCCATTACTCTCCTGCATGCGGCAGCAGCAAGCGCCCATTTTTTCTCGTCATAGGTTTGGGATATATAATGTACCTTGTCGGATTGACGGACAAAGTCTGAGAAATAGGTTCTGGCAGCCTGTCCACCGTTGTAGAGCGGGCTGGCTGCATATACCCTCAGCCTTGCAATTAGTCCATAGGCGGCACCTTTTGTCGGGCGCCCGAATACATTGATCGGCACGGTTGGGGGAATGTAGGTAGCGGCGGTCTCCAGTTCGTTACAGATATACTCTATACTCTCATCGAATGTGGAGCGGTATTTCTGGTAAGCTTCCGGTCCTAAGCTGGTTTCATACACCTCATCTCCGGCAATCAGTAACGGACCGTAGTTCAACAGCAGGAAATAATATGCATATCCCCGCATAAAATGGGCATATCCTACTATTTCGCGCCTGTCTTGCGCGGTTAATTCCGGGCATTCATTAATACGAGCAAAAATGGTATTGGCTTTCCTGATCACCTGGTACATGGCTGGCCATATATTCATATAGCTCAGGTTGTCGGCAGTGATTTCGTCAATCGGGAAACGTTGTGGAACATATGCCCCTTCCCACATAGTGAATCCTTCATCAGATCCAAGTATGGCGGGATAGTAGCTGTGGTCGAATATGTTATCTTCGTCGGGCAATAATGCAGCTGCTCCCCACAGGAATCTCTCCACGTAGTCTTTGCTCTGGAATACCGAATCGATATTTATCTGATCCTCAAAATAATCACTTACATCCAAATAATTACAGGAAGTAAATAACATTACGGATAATAGGATTGCGAAAATTGAAATTCTTATCTTTTTCATGCTTGTTCCCTTTTCTTAAAAATTAATATATAACTGAAATGCCACTGTGAGAGGTATCGGATATTCATATCCATTTTTGTCAGCCTGTTCGGGATCCCATATCTTTACCTTGTCCCATATCGCCAAGTTCCTACCTACCAGTTGTAAATCCACGGAGTTGATACCAATGAGATTTTTTAAAGCTTTTACTTTCAGATTATAATTCATCGTTACTTCTTCCAGTCTCAGGTAACTGCTATTACCCAGCCAGAAAGAAGACAGTTTATCGTTATTTTGGTTCGTCCCATAATACAATCGTGGGAAGCGGGCATTCGGATTTTCTGTGGAAGGATCCCCTGAATACCACGCAGGTGTCCATCTGTTTTTCTGCTCTTTTACCATGGAGAGCACATTTCCTGTTTCTCCGCCATAGAAGGGAATGTAACCAAATCCATTACTATTCATAAAGAAGTCGGTTTTCCCGGTTCCTTTAAACAATACCCCGAAAGTGAGATCTTTGTACCTGAACTCACCGCCGAAGCCGTACATCAAGCGGGGAAAAGGGGAATAGGATAGCGGTACTCTATCGTCATCGGTAATCCGTCCATCACCGGTTATATCCTTGTATTTTATATCACCTGGACGCACGTTCCCAAACTGGGTAGGGCTATTGAGCACCTCTTGTTCATCTTTGAAGAGCCCGATTGCTTTGAATCCTCTCAACACATTATAGGGCCTTCCTGTATAGGAAAGATATTCATATCTTTGATAGGGTTGTTCCCAGTTATTGACCATGGATGTGGAATAGGTGTAATTGGCCCGCAGCGTGAAATTCATATTATCATTCAACTTATGGTAGTAACTGATATTCCCATCGGAACCATAACTTGACATGGAACCCACGTTACCATAAGGCATCTGCATCGACCCTACCCATGTGGGGAGTTGGGTACGCCGCTGGAAAATACCATCACGCCGATCATTGAAAATGTCCACCACGAATTCGAGGTTATTGTTAAATAGTTTTCCTTCAATACCCACGTCGGCTTTTTTTGCCACTTCCCATTTCAGGTTATCGGCACCCACCACGGTCTCGATCAGTCCTCTTCCTCCCCAGCCACCAGTTGCACTGGGATTGATAAGAGTGAGGTATGGAAAACGGTCGTTGGAGATACGGTCATTCCCTACATGGCCATATGAGCCTCTGAACTTCAGATAGCTCAGTACGGGTATTTTTTCCTGTACCCACTCATATTGGGTGGGGACCCAACCGAGTGCCACGGAGGGGAAGAAACCGAACTGTTCTCCCTTTTTGAAGTTCTCCGATCCGGTATAACCGAAATTGACATCGAGCATATAGGTATCGCGGAATCCGTACGTCAGCCTTGAAGAGATCCCTTGGTATCTTTTGGGGATAGCCGTCATGCTGGAGCTGTTTCTGGTGTCTTTATCACTACTCATATAGTAGTAAAGTAATCCTCCCACACGGTGCTGTTCATCTATTGCCCTGTCATAATTTAGATTCGCTTCCAAATGGTATTTCCTCGATTGCCATTCATTTTTCACATATCGGGCAGGATAGGCATTGACACGCCGGATCATGATCAGTTCACCATTGGTATTGCGTCCCCGGGCTCTGTAGAGGTCCGGCATTTTATCCCGCCTTTCGTCGAAATTGGATCGGTTGTCGAATGCTCCCTGTATCTTTGCCGTCAATCCTGGTGTAATAGACTTGAGGTCTTGCGTGATCGCCAAGGTAACCATATTCTTATAACTTTCCTGGGTACTCATTCCCGTATGATTCAGCAATACATAAGGCGAAATAGCATCATTCGTACCATATGCCGGGAGCATACCATTCGAATAGGATGTCGGTACAGTCAGTGGGGTTAATCTGGCCTGTGATGACCACAACCATGACGTATTTGCCATACCGGGTTGATTCGTGATTGATATATAGCCATCCAGACCCATATAGATTTGTGTGGTCTTGGTGAGATTAATGTCGAGGTTCGACCTGTAATTGTAGGTATTGTATCCCACATCTTTGCGATATTTGCTCGTTTTATCCTGTTTATAGGCTGCTGTTTCTGTTGACATCCCCAAACTCATAAAGTATCTGGCCACCGTTCCTCCTCCCTGGGCGCTTACATAATGGGTGTTTTGCCAGGAAGTAGTATTGAGTATCTCCTCCCTCCAGTTTACATTGGGGAAAAGATCGGGATCAAGACCGTGTTTGATGATGTCTAACTGCACATCGGAATAAAGAGGCTGATTGCCGGAAACCTCAGCAGCTTCATTGGCCAACAAGGCGTAATCGTATGCTCCCAAGTATTCAGGCATTCTTTGCAGAATAGATAATTTCACATTTGATCTTACCGTAATCTTCAATCGGTCATTCTCACCGCGTTTTGTAGTGATTAGCACAACACCGTTTGCACCGCGTACACCATATACCGCTGTAGCCGAGGCATCCTTCAGGATCGAGAAAGACTCAATATCGGCCGGATCCACCTGGCTGAGTGTTCCTTCCAATCCATCGATCAGTACTAATGCGCCACTGCTGGCTCCGAAAGTACCGATACCGCGTATCCAGAATTCGGAAATATTTTTTCCCGGTTCACCGCTGGTCTGTAACGAAATCACGCCCGGAACCCGTCCTCCAAGCATATTGTTTAATGAAGTAGCAGGCGTTTGTATATCTTTTACATTTACGGAGGTTACCGCACCTACTACACTTATCCTGCGTTGTGTCGTACCCATGGCCGTGATCACCACCTCTTCCAGTTCACTGGTGGTTGGTGTCATCTTTATAGTCAAACCGGGCTTTGATTCCCGGACCGGATATTCTACCCTGTCATATCCCATATAAGAGAAAATCAGAATATCACCTGCAGCTGCCTTTACTGAAAATTTCCCTTCAACGTCGGTTAACCATCCTGTTCCAGGGCGGTCTTTCAGGAAAATAGTGACTCCAATCATAGTTTCTCCATGCTCATCTTCCACTACACCACTTAATATGAAAGTATTGTTCTGTGCATGAATCATAGTGCCGGAACAGATTACCAGTAATCCACTCAGGATCCATTTCAAAAGCGAATGTTTTGTCATATTCTTATGTTTCATAGTTTTTATTGAATCGTTAACTTACGGATCGCCCTGTTATAGTAATCTGCGATATATAAAGTCCCTTCCTCGTCGATCTTCATACCCCAGAAACGATCGAAGAGTGCTATTTCGGGATCTCCATCCAGGTACCCTTTTGTTCGTGGTATTCCTGCAATGGTAGAAACAATCCCATCGGTGGAGATACGCCGTACACAATAGTTGTCAGTGTCACCTACGTAGAGATTACCATCCTTGTCGAAGCATATCTGGCAAGGATTGTTGAATTCCGCCAAAGCCTTGGGACCATCGGCATGCCCTTTTACACCCGATCCCGCGAATTCATCAATTTGGTGGGTGATCATATTGAGGGTATATATCTTGTCAGTACCTACAATCGGCCCATCAGCGGGATTCATGGAAGAGGGATTGACAAAATAGAGGATATGTTTGTCGAAAGGATGAAAAGCAAGATATACCTGTAATTTTGTCTGAATACGGTCTTTGAGGATATCTTTCATCACTAAAGAAGCAACCCTGGTTTTGGGATTGATTTTGACTAATTCCCCACGGGTGGTGATGGTATAGATCATACTGTCGACTTCACTCACAGTGAATGAATATTTACCCGATAAGTCAATATTATCTCCCGGTTGAATGGTAGGATTGATCCTTCTTGGTGTCCATTGCTGTTCAGGGTCAAACTCATAATAATAAGGCATACCGTTCATCGGGAAGTAAATTACTTCTCCCTTGGCATCAGTACATCCCGACATCATCTCACCTGCGGTACTCACATTCATCAATGTGACTACCGAATTCCGCTCTTCATTGACAATTCTTGCACGGGCTTGCCATTCACCTACAAAAATATTTTTCTCTTTATCCACTGCGAGATAGAATGGATTATCGAAGCGGGCCTCTACCAATGTGCCATCCACAGTCTTCTTCTCTTCGGGAGTACCTGCTACCGTATAGACATGTACTTTCGTTTCGTAATAGAACGGTTTCTCATATTGCAAGGAATCTTCTCCTATTACTACAGAAATAGTACAGGTGTCGCCCGGAAGCCTGGGTGCTAATACATAAGCAAGGTTCCCAATGGTACGGATTACCTTACCCTGTTTTTTGTTAAAATAGACTTTCAGTTTTGATGCGTCGGTACCAAAATTTTTACCTTTGATAATTACCTGTGAAGCCATACCTCCTGTCTCGGGAATGAATTCAGTGAGTTCTACAGGTTTACTCGGATCATAAGGTTCACCGGTATTTCCTTCATCAACCTCCTTGTCTTTGCATGATATACAAAACACAAGAAGCATCAACATGATCGCTCTGATATGTCGATACCAAACTTTCTTATTGATTTCAATTTGCATAAGTAAGAATGTAAAATGTTAAATTTTTTGTTACTGAAAAATAAATTGTTTTTTTTTGATATTTTAAACATGCGATATTAATTGGCTCATAATGAACTAAGACCATTTCATTTTCAGAGCTATTCGTTATTTTTAATGTACAGAATACTATATTTTGGTCTAAGTCGATTACTATATATTTAAAAATTTTTCATTCTATTATATAGTACAAATATATGGCAATCATATAATCGCTTAATGTGAAAAATGATATCAATACTAAGAAAAATGATATTATTTTTAGAGTGATTACAACACTTATTAATATCTGCTAAAATCAGAAGATTGTTATTTATTCAATTTTTGTTACTCCTGCAAAGCTGAAATATTGTTCTGTAATCTTTAATGCATCCATTGTTTCTCGGGTTTCCATACTTCTCAGGTGACCTGTATTGAATCCATTTCCTGTATCGTTGTTGTAAACCCAGGTGGGGGTAGGCCATAGGCAGGCACGGAATTTTACTCTCCGGTAGAAATCCATTGAAACTCCGTTTTGTCCGTGATGCGACACTTGTATATAATCGCAATCCAACTCATCTTTGAATGGTCCGTTCAACAACTTATCTCCGGCCTCTCTGCCTGTATCGGCAAGAAATAGTACTGATTTTACAGGATCAGAGACTCGTATTACCACGCTTGAATTGTTATAAGGGTTAGTTCCCTCGAGCTCTTCATTTTTAATTCCCAGGATTTTAAACGTGGTCTTGCCGAATGTGAGAACCATACCGGAAGTTACCTCGGTAGATTTTATTTCCGATTTCTTTACTGTTTCATAATATTTCACGGCATCCTTTTTAGAGCCAGGTTCCGAATTCAATAGATTGTCAGAAAAGGAGGACTGGCAGATTTCCCGTATCGTGATCCCTTTCGGGTCTTCCAGTATTTTCGTCAATGCTCCGATATGATCGGCATGGGGGTGTGTTACAAACCAGCAATCCACCACATTGCCCAACGCAGCCAGAAAACCTCTGAGGTAATTTTCCTCTTCCTTTACCCCTCCGTCCATCACGATGATCTTGTTGTTATCTGTACGGATCACATAGGAATTACCGATGGTGTTGATCTGTGACGGTAATTGCCAGAGTGTGAAGGTGTCGTCTTGTTTGGAGAAGGAAGGTTGTTGGTTGAAATAACCCATTTTTCGCCAGCGGCGCTCGGTATCTTTCACCCTGTAACAGAAATCCTGGTAGTCCTTGCTGGCCGCTTTGGTCCATCCGTTTTCGGCATAAGCTGCAAGGCGGGGGAAAATCTGGAAGTATAAGCGCGTCAGATTGGGTGTGAATTCGCCCCACATCTGGCATCCGGTGCCGAGTATTTTGGATTCTTTCGATTTTTCCAACCCTTCAGGTATCGGATTGAAGGAGTAAGCTTTTTCGAGCGGTATTACTTCATAAGGATAGTCGAGGTAGGTGAAATGGCGGTTTGAGTTTACCACATCATATCCTTTTTCAATGGCTTTGTTGACAAGGCTGATATCTCCATCCCAGAAGTGGACAATGGTGCCTTCCGATAATTTCTCCGACTGGCTCTCCTGGATATGTGCCTCATTGCGTATGTTGTCACCTGTTATTTCGTTCCATCCCATCATCTTCACCCCTTTCGATGCGAGGTATTTCGAAAAGCGGTTGATCGACCAGACCTGCAGGTCGGAGAAGGTCGGGATATTGTTCTCCTTCATGAACGCTACGATCTGCGGATTATGCTCCCAATGAGAGTGGTCGGCTTCGTCACCGCCGATATGCAGGAGTTTGGAGGGAAATAGTTCAATCACTTCATCCAGCACATCATGCAGGAATGCTTCCACCTTGGGGTCGGTCACATTGTAGAGGTCACCCCAGATACCTTTTCCCTCTTTACTGCTGCTTGCGCCAAGCCATGGATAAGAAGCTATGGCAGCGGAAGCGTGTCCCGGGACTTCTATTTCGGGCATAATTTTTATTCCTCTGTCGGCTGCATATTTTACCACTTCACGGATTTCGTCCTGGGTGTAAAACATCTTCTTGTCGGGGAAAGTCTCTTCCCATTTCTCAAGCGTGAAATCCCTGTGGGAGAAGTCCCGTTTGGAGCCTATCCGGGTGAGTTCGGGATATTTCTTTATTTCGATCCTCCATCCCGGATCGTCGACCAGATGCCAATGGAAAGTATTCATTTTCAGTCGGGCCATCTCGTCGAGGAATCTCTTTACCGCTTCCATTCCATGGAAGTGGCGGCTTTCGTCGAGCATGAAGGCGCGCCAGGGAAATGCCGGTTCATCGGTGACCGTGCAGACGGGTAATGAAACACTGTTGTCTCCAGATTTCACTATCTGGGCAAGAGATTGGAATGCATATAAAGCTCCGTTTTTGGAGGCTGCAGATAGGGTTATTTTCCCTTTGGGGGAAATTTCGAGTTGGTATGCTTCGGGGTTTTTGGAGAGTTTGTTGTTGGCATTGACGACAATCATCGCCTTCTTTTTCTCGTTTACGTTTACTATTTCAATATCAAATTCCCGGAAAATTGAAGTGAGGTATTCCCTGTCGATACCCAATTGCGAAGGAACATAAACTGTCCATTTTTTTTGCAGGGTGACCTGTTCGCCTGAAATGGTTTCCTTAAGTGGTTTGGGAACAATCGGCAAAGAGTTGTTCGATTGTACTGCCGAAATAAGTGATAGAGAGAATAAAAATGTCAGTATCAGGTGCTTCATCTTGAATATATTTGTTTTAATTGCCGATTTACTGAAAAAAGATACAGCCGCGAACGGCCGTAATCTACAACGGACAAAAATAAAACTTGTCCCGCTCTATTGTACTGTGCAATATGATAAAAAGTAAAAGAATAATGACACTATGGTTCATTCTATTTTTTAGTTATAGAGCCAATTGCTTTTATTATGTCAAAATCTACTTGATGATCTCCAAATCCATAATGTATAAATCCCCTTTGCCCAGTATATACTTCTGCCGCATAATTTGAAACCTTTATCGGATCATAAGGGCCGAAAACATTCTTACCGTTTTTACTTAATTCTCTTAAAATTTGTCCATGGTCCACTACTATAATTCCTCCTGTTATTCCGATATCGGATGTTGATGAAGGGTGGTATGCGAAATATGTACATCCGTTTGAGTTTGTGGGACGTGAATTATTATTCCAACATGTTTTAAATCCGTTTTGATGGGCAAGAACAATTGTTTCAGATTCAAAAGTTTGCCCTTCTTGTGTTTGAGTCTCGGCAACAGGCTGAATTACAACACCCTCTGGGCCTTCATCAAATATAATTTCACGCCCTCTTCTTATTTGCGATTTGTAATATGCCAATCCCTTTCTGTCATCGCCATATTTTCCGGATCCTTTATTATCGTTGACGATAGAAACCATTAGAACGATATTACGTTTCCGACATTCCTTCACCAGTTTTTGGTACGGTTTCTTCAGATCATCCGGATTCTCATAGTAATGGCTTCGGCCTTCTTGTTGAGAATTCCAACAGAAAAATTCAATTGTAACCCAATTAACATTGTTCTTTACCTGAGCATCCAGCCACTTTTCAAAATCTTGTGAAAACCAATGGTTTACCGGGCCATATCCAAGAATATTCTTAACGTTATATTCGTATTCCTTAAAAGATGGAGAGTTCATTCTGTCAAGAACAGAACATGCGCAAATAGTATGGCATAAAAGAGCCAAAATCAGGATTTTTATTTTTCCGCTTTTTTCTCTGTTTCTCATTTGCGACGAGAGGGATAAAGTGACAATTGATAGAATTTCTTTTTTCATACCATTAACCATTTAAAATCAGTACATCCCCTCTTTTATTCGCTCCGAGATTAGCTTTGAGACGAAATATTGAAGTTTATATCCCTTAAATAAAGAGAGTTATCATTTAAATACCAGCCAACTTTATATCTGCTTGTCTCCTCGGGAGGGATTATCGCACCCGTCACCCAACAAGCGTAACCATAGGGTTCTACCGGATATACCGATAGACCTACCCCTCGTCGTCAATATTTTGTCCAGCGTTTCTTCGTTTCCGGAGGAAAGGGGGATAGTACTTGAATCCGAAGTAGAGCTCCCTACTTTTACGTCATTGCCGGATTCATGCCCTCTTAAATAACTTTGTCATTCTTCTTCATCGGTTGTCGATACGCTTTGTTTCTGATTTCGTCCAAGTCGAAGGTCTTTTCGTAAGATCCCCGTCTGGGGGTTGACGATCTTACTTGATATTTGACAAAAAACGTTGCTTTGATCAATTGACAATCTGTGCCGCCTCGAAATGTATTCGTATAAACCTGTCCGGGGTCAAGCAGAACATGATAAGGAAGATCATCCAGTTTAGATTGATAAAAACGATAATCGACAGTATCCTTACGGGAGCAACGAACATCAATAAATGTGTTATGTTCTAAATCAAAAAACCAGATATCCGTTTTGAAGTCCGTCTTGTTTTTTATTTCACAAACGAATGTATCCGGTTTGTTGAAGGAAAATTCCACCGACACGTCTTCTTGGGAGGGAAGTGTTATCGGAAAGACGTACAGTTCTTGATACGCCTTTCTTCGAAGTTCCTCCAGGTCGAAGGTCTTTTCGTAAGACCCCCCTCTGCGTGTTGGCGATCTTACTTGATATTTGACGGAAACCGTTGCTTTGATAAATCGCCAATTTGTGCCGTCTTGAAATATTCTCGTATAAACCTGTCCGGGGTCAAGTCGAACATGATATGGAGGATCCAGCTTAATTTGATAATAAACATTACGAACAGTATCCTTACTAGATCCGATTATGTCGAAACGAATGTCTGTAAGCGGTTCATCTTCTAAATGATTAAATCTAATATCCATTTCGAAGTCCGTCATGTTTTTTATTTCACAAACGAACGAGTCCGGTTTGTTGAAAAAAAACTCTACGGATACGTCTTCATGGGCGGAAACTGAAAATGAAAAAAAACAGGCTCCGATAAACAAAATGGAGGCGATATAAAATACTTTATTTGTTTCCATTGTTTTTTGTTTAATTCCTTTGGATTTAATTGCTTATGAGAATCAGTAGTTGTAACTGTTCGCGAGTTTATATGTTTAAAATGTTTAAAAACAGCAATATTTGAAGACGCTGATTCTACTGCTATATTCCTATTTTTCGTACTTTTCTCACATCTAACCACATTAGAATTTGAATTTTACAGGTATCTATCTCGGCACTCTTCTCGCCTTCCCAAATACGGGTAACACAACAATCACTCCACAACTGGTTGATATGTTAGATTTTTCTATGCTGCCATGTAAAGTAGCAACCACTAAAAGAACTTGCTCGGTATCTTCTTTGTTCTCAAATTCAAAATATCCATCAGCGGTAGTCTCTATCCTTTTATCTCCGAGGCGAACTGAAACCCGCATATCCCCGACATCAGGTGAAGCACCTCCTAAAGCTTCACCTTTGCTTATTTCACCAGAAAACATATATCCTTGGGTTATATATTCCGACACGCTCCTGTTCGTCAGACTGATTCACATTGATTATTTAATTCGTTTGTTGTCGATCTCTATTACGGTCTTTTTATCTTTATCTCTTCGTATGACACGCGGTACTCTCTTTACCTTATTCGCAACTTTTTTTGTTTTGACTAATTTTCCATTTTTAAAAATCATTTGAATATAATCCTTTTTCACCCATTCTAATTGATCTTCTTGCCAGGTTTCTTTATTATAGGCAGTATTGTAGGTTTTCTTTACAAATAATGTATCCGAAAACCATGTGGCAGGCATTAACCCGTATCTTTCATCTTCTTTTGCTCTAATATTATCTCCTTCTGAAATATTATTGTATCGAGTATCGAATTTTTCACCCGTAAATTGTTCTATTATGGCATATTGATCTTTCCTCCCTTGATCAATTTCTACGTTATCAAAAAGAACTCTGGTCAGGTATAACTGTTCATCCTTAATAAGCCAGATGCATTGGAACTCTTTGTCATAGGGACCTTGGGAAAACCATTCTTGAAAATAACGAGGCATCTGTACCGGAAAATCATGATTTTTGTAGACTCCCTTATAACCCTTGAGCATGAATAAGGGTGATCGGCCCATTATATGCTGATCGTTATCGTTCTCGATGAATAGTATATCATTCGATTTTAATATTTTCTCACTGAAATGATCAATGGGGATTGTGTCATTTAATATAACCTGGGAATATAATTGTAACGAGAGGAGTGAAACGATGATTGATAGAATTTCTTTTTTCATACCATACACAATTTTTAGTTCGCTGTTTTGTAGAGATAGTATAACCTTTACGGTTTAGGAGTTCTCTTTTGCATATCACCGGAATATCCACTCTTTCCAGGTTTTACAATATATCCTTTCTCCACTAAATTCGGGGTACTTTTGGTCTTTACCAATTTTCCACTCTTAAAAATCATTTGAGTATAATTCCTTCTTCTCCAGTCCAACACATTTTTTTCCTGATCTCCCGGTTCATTGTAATTATGAGACTTCTTTACATATAATGTGTCTGAGAACCAAGTGACAGGCATTAATCCATATCTTTCATTTACTTTTGCTATAATAGTATCTCCTTCTGAAATATCATTGTATCGGGTATCGAATTTTTCACCCGTAAACTGTTCCATTATGGCATATTGATCTTTCCTCCCTTGATCAATTTCGACATTATCAAAAAGAATTCTGGTCAGGTATAATTGTTTATCTCTGATAAGCCATACGCATTGGAACTCTTTGTCATAAGGTCCTGTGGAAGTGCGATCTTCAAAATAGCGAGGCATGTATTCCGGGAAATTATGCTTTTTGTAGATTTTTTTATAACCTTTGAAAGAGGATAAGGGTGACCGGCTCACTAAATATGGGTCGCTATCTCCGTCAATGAATAATATGTCATTGGATTTCAATATTTTGTAACGAAAATAATCTTCCCAGATTGGAATTGTATCTCTTTTCGATTGCTGGGAAAACAATTGCATTGTAAGCAACAAAGTGATAATTGATAGAATTTCTTTTTTCACACCATACACAATATTAGTTCGTTATTTTGTAAAGATGTACTGAATATGCCGAAAATTGATCTGTAAACTTTTTACCATCCTCTATATCTATTGTCCGGTCTTCACCGATCACTTCCACTCTTTTCCCTTTTTGAATGGTGAACGCGGCTGTGGTATTACCCGGCCTCATCGACATGGCGAAGATATAAAATGTATTATCTGTTTTTTTTGTGATATAATCTATTGGAACCCTGGAGTTACTACTCCCTACCGAAACATAATCCTGAATTGTCGGGCTGTTAAGAACCGGAGCCAATGCTGTAATCTGTTCATTAATTTTTCCGACTTCCAATATCATTTCTTTGTCATGTAAAAGAGCGGCAGCCTCAGTTCCCTCTGCAAAAGAATGGCAAAAATAACCAATCCCGGATACGCCGTGGATTAAGCCCATCCATACTTGCGATTTTACCTCTTCGGGTGTTGGTCTCCTCTCTCCTTGATTAATTTGGGTTGTTTCTATCCAGCACCATGTCGGTTTTGAATAACCGGACCACTCCCGTAAACTGTCCACACCTTTGGCTATGTACCATAAGCTGTCCCTTACCTCTTTTTCACTGCTGTTGACGGGATATATGTCGAATGACGCAATATCACACCCTTTCAGGTATCCGTCATTCGCCATTTTGTACATATCCGTTCTGCCGGTACACTCACCCCTTCCTACCCAATGGGTGGCTGCTATACCCCTCCCGAGATTCAGGTACACCGGGCGTGAAGGATCCGCCAATTTCAATTCCTTGTAATAGTCTATTATCTTAGAGGGGTCAATACAGGGATCATAGCTGTTTGTGACCGGATTCCACTGCGCATTATCCGGCTCATCTCCATGCATCCAGCCGTAAATGAGGGGTTCCTGAAGATTCTCTTTGGCAAACTCGTTCAAGTCGGCAATCACTTTCATATCGGCGGCTTTCAGCAGATCCAGTTTCGTCTGGGTCAGGCCATCCCAAATGCCGACATACATATTAATGCCATGGTTCTTGTACGCCATGGCATCCTGGGGCTCCTGTAACCATACCGCAATAGGGAAAAAGGAACTCTCCTTATTGTACTCCTGAGAACTTTGGTCGTTGTTCAGTGGTTTCCTGTTGGCACATGACAATAATCCTCCCTGACATACAGCTGTCAGAGAAATGATAAACACAAAAAGAAACGATAGTTTTGGTTTCATAATGGTTTGTCATTATGCATGCGATTGATAGTCTGTGAATCTAGTTAGGGAGAATAGGCCTTTCAACTCTTCTCCATATTTCAGTTTCAGGATTGCCCTCAGTTGTCCCAAGATAAAATGTTTTATATAGGATGTTGTTCTCAATTTTAAATTTTTGTTGGAGGCTTTTGCCCATAAAAGAACTGTTTATATTGTATGTTATATTCTCAATATAAACACTATCCGATTCAAGGGTTATATTTCCTTCGTTGACAATAAAACCTCCTTGGGGTGTGTATAAAAAGAACATAAAACTACCATCAGGATCAATCCTCATGAAATTACCCGGACAAAGCGTTATCTCTTTTCCCGTATTATCAATAAAGGTGTTTTGGAATATCCACAGACCGACCAGTGGCGAGTCTTTTAAATCTTCCCCCGGATTTTGCGCATTCATAGTTAATCCACTGCCTATGATCAGGCAAATTGCTAAATTGAAAATAGTTGTTTTCATTGGTTCTCTTTTTTATGTTATTAGTAGGATAGGTCTAATAAAATAATCTCTTTTAATGAGAAACAGATGTGCAATCCTCTAAGAAATAACCGTGATGGGTATATCTAATATAAAGGCATATTTCTTTAAAATACCTGTCACATGGCCGATGCCGATTGCACAATGATGAGAGGGGCCGGTCATGCTCCATCTCTTGATGAACTCTTTGGCAGAAACGGAGAATTTATATCGGCTGTTCAGGTTGCCAATATTCAGGATAGGGCCAGGCACCGATTCTCCTTCCGCTGCGAGGAGCGACAGGCCATCGTTTCCTTCTACTACCGATAACAGGGTTGCAGGACCCTGTTTGACCGACATCTGGATGGAGAGCCCTTTGCCGGGTTTACCGTGGTAGACGGGTAACGGAACCAAGCGCACTTTCTCTTCGGAGATGATGAAATGAGCGGGACCGTCATGGCCGAGCATAATCACATCGTCGTTAAAGTCCATCGCGTAGAATTCGGAGAAGCAACCGCCAATCCCCATCAATGCCATTATCTTCATTGCCTGGGCATTTTTGATTTCATATTCTCCGGCTACGGGTATGTTTCTTCCGGTTAGTAAAGTGTTTCCGGCAATCACGGAGGTGATGATATTCTCATACTCGTTTCCGTTCATGCCGGCATAGTAATATGCCATTGATCCCAACCGATGTTTCTCTACTAACCTGTCCAATGCGACGGAGGTCTGTGCTGCCCTTTCGATTTCATCTGAAGAACAGGAAGGATCGATCACAAATGCACCTTCAAACTCCCTGACTTTCCCTTCGATATCCTCCTTGCCGACAGATTTTCTTATGGCTGCCAACTCGCACATCTCAAGCACTTCAATATGCGTGCCGAAAGTTGTGGTCTGCAGGGTCATGTCGGAATAAACATCGACCATTCCCCCGTAATAATTGCCAAGTACTCCCATCCGGTTTTGCCGCATTCCTGCGGAAATTTTTGCGGCTGTGATCCATTCGGCGATCTCTTTCCACGCCTCGTCATCATCCAGGTATCCCGAAACGATGTCATATTTGATATGGGCACGGTTGAAGACCGATGAGAATTCAGGAACAGAACAGGCTTGGCAGTTCGCCAACCATTCACCGGTCATCGCACCCCGGTCGGTCATGCTGTTCAGCTTGTCATATTCAATGGCCGGTAGCGGCTGCATATTGAGTAATATGACCGGTACTTTCAACCAGTTGATAATGGGTATGAGGGTAGAGGAGAGGGCATAAGTGGAAATGAAAATAAACAATAGCTCCACATCCTGTTTTTTCATGAGAGAAGCAGCGTCATTCGCCTTGTCAATGTCATCTACCATACCGGCATCTACCACCTCGATGTTTTTATAAGAGAGCATCTTCTCTTTTATCCTTTCCTGATAACGGGTTAACCGGTCGAGAAGACCATCGAACTGGTTCCAATATGTATTTAGTCCGACGCCTATTAAGCCTATTTTTACTTTTTCCATGTAATTTAGAGTGTTATATGCGCTAAAAGTAGATATTAAATATATTGGGTGGATGTGATAAATGATATGGATGCTGTGTTGGATGATATTTGATTGTTATGTTCTATTTCATCCTATTGATTCGCTTTGGCATCATCTTTTCCGGCGTTTGATTTGTAACCCGATATCAGTAGTGTATTGCGGAGTCAATAAAAGCAATTTACCTCCGGGGTGCTTTATCTTAGGGCTGTTATCATAGAAGAGGCCGGTGGAAGGGTTCATCCACCGTATCTCATATTTTCCTGCCGGAAGGTCAATCGTAAGTTCATCCTGGCGAATGCCGCCGAATGCCTCGTAACCCCATACTTCAGGCTTACCGTCCCCTTTAATCTTGCTTCGATGCAGATATATTGCATATTGTTTCCCTTTCTCACCCAGTACTCTCACAAAAGAAGAATCCGGTTTGGCCAATACCATCTCATAATCGGGAGCCATGCGTGCATAATCGAATCCACTCATGAAACGCTGTAGATTCTGCAGATATTTATT
Source organism: Proteiniphilum sp. (assembly GCF_034927365.1). Classification (GTDB taxonomy): domain Bacteria; phylum Bacteroidota; class Bacteroidia; order Bacteroidales; family Dysgonomonadaceae; genus Proteiniphilum. The sequence goes on from NZ_JAYFQD010000013.1 coordinate 232,323, forward strand.
GATCTTTACTGCATCTTCCGTGCCTTCTGCATTGTGGGGAGTATATTCCCAACTGAGGTTATTATAGGCGCCTCCTCCTCGCAAAATATGATCCCATGCTTCTATACGGGTATCGGTGGGATTGGAATGGATCACTGACCCCATCGTTTCATCCATATTTACCACTTTTTTCAGGGTGAGCAGGGTTTCCAGCGGTTTCATCTCTTTTACCCGTACGTAGTGAAAATTGAGTACAGAAACATCAGGGTTATCGAATACGGAGAAACAGGTAGCAATCAAGTGTTTCTTGGGCAGTCCTGCTTCCGTATCCTTGATGAGTTTCACCATATGATTGTGCCACTCGTCCACAGCGGTCGTGTCAGTAATGCCATTATAGGGCTCATTGGATATTTCATAGAAAAGATTGTCAAAATCATTCAGTTCTGTAACGATTTTTCGTACCATAGCCTCCTGATAAGCGAGCAACTGATGGTCATTTTTTGTTTGGAACTTACTCCAGCTTCCTTCCCCTGAAGGACCGATTCGCTGGATATTATTGTCCGGATGCAACGGGCTGTTGCACCATAGTCCGTCACCGTATTGATTCCCGAAAAGTGTAAGTTCTACAATGATATCCTTGGCTTTTGCCTCTGTCAGCAAATCTTTCAGGCGTTCAAAATAGTGTTCGTCCCAACTCTCCAGATCAAATTTATTCCCTCCATTGCGGTATCCCGGCACATTACTACGCGCCCAGGGTACGATAACCCGGTCGGGGCGGGGAGCGAGGGTATTGTTATACTTCATCCAGCCAATATCCTCTTCACGTTCAACAAAAGAGCCGGTAAAGAGCCGGGTATAATTCATCCTGTATTTACTGATAGCATCAAAGTACTTGACATAATCAAAATCGAGGTTGATCAGTGCTCCGTAATGTTCTGCGCTTGTAATCAACAGAATAGGCTTATTCTTATAGCTAAAATAGTTGCTGTTCCCAGGGTGCAGTTTTATCGGCTGACCCAGCAGTGAACCGGTTGAAGGGCCAAAGGCTATCAGGCACATTATTGCTAAAGATAGTAGTCGGCTGTGGCCTGTTTTACCTTTTTGTCGCATAGACATCAATTTTTTGTATTATAAAAATCCCTCTTTTTCCAGTAAGGCCATTGCCTCTATGAGCATGCAGCCACTGGTCTGGCCACGCAGGAAGGAATTCTTGGGTTTGAAGTACCAGCCATAGTTGTATATTAAAACTTCTTTTTCGGCTGTCGCAGAAGCGTAGGCCACCATCGCTTTTGCATTATATTCAATAAACCTGATATACTTATCCTTCTTGTCGGCCGGTAGGTCGGGATGCATGATCAACCGTGTAAAATACCGGATGAAGATACCTTTAAACAGATTGACATCATGGTCTTCCTGTTCTGCCCAGTCGCTCAGTATACGATTTGTCGAGGTGGGGACGGACAGATTCTCCAAAGTCCAGTCGGCTGTTCTGATAGCATCATCCATATAACGCTGCTCTTTTGTCACATCGTATAATTCCATGGCAGCCCCCAGGAAAGTACCGGTATTATAGGTCCAGGCACCGGATTTATTGTTGAAATCATCATAGACACCTCCGGTTGCGGGATCGTGTCTTGCTTCTCTCATCCATTCGTACATCTTTTTTGCCCATGCCAGGTTATTCAGCCCGTCGGTAATCTCAGTATCGCCATATTTCACCCATCTCCTCACTCCGATGATGGTGGCAGGTCCCGTGGAAGGCACACCGGGAGTACTCCCCGGCTCATCGTTCCATTTTATACCGCCTCCGTTATAATCCCATCCTCCCAATATCCACTTCCATAGATCTCTCGCAGACTCTTCATACCGGGAGTCATTGGTCGCTTCAAAAGCGCGGAGGTGGGCAAGCCCATGCCACGCCATATCATCATAAAATGAATTTTTAAATTTATTACCGTTTTTCCTCTTTACGCCTTCATAAAAGTCATAAATGATCTGTTTGTATTTATTATCCTTACTTCTGATATAGGCATCAATGATCACGTCAATAGCATGTGCTTCCGGCCAGTAGTCATACTGGTTGACCTTCCCGGTTAGGCTGTTGTTGAAATGTTTTGCTCCGGAGTTCCAGAATCCTTTCACGAAATCGGAACTGCTCTTCTCCGCGAGAGTCACCCATGAGCTCCCTACACTGCTGAAATCTTCCGACACAGCTTCAATACTGTGGGTGTGGCTGCACATATCCACCATCACTTTCGCCCATTTGTTTTTCAGATTGGATGAGTATCCCCAGACACCATCCCAGAGTTGTGTGTCATGGTTGGTGATTACACTCTCTTTCATGGAAGAGGAGCCGTCAGACACTTTTTCCAGGAATTTATTCACATTTCCTTCGGTCATCCTGAATTTATACCGTGTTTCATCTCCCCATGCTTCTTTTGAGAAATTAATGAGACAGACTGTTTTCCATATTCCACGTCCTTCATATTGAAGGTTTATCGCCCTGTGCTTTATACAATAGTACAGCGAGATGTCTGTGACCTCCTTCATATCGACAGTGGCTGTTGCGATATTGACATGTATCCTGTAAACGCCGGTTTTTGCAATTTCTCCTTCCGAGCCATCTTCCAGGAGCTTATTATTCTTCACTGAAAAGGAGCGGATCTTATCACCTTCATTATTGCTTATAAACCTGAAGGGTTGTCCCGCAGTCAATTCAGAGTAGATGATATATTCGTTGCTATTGACCTTGGTAAATTCCATCGACTCTGCAATATTTTCCCCAAATTCACTCCCTCTCCCGGTCAGGAACAATTTTGTAACCGGTATTTCGGCTTCGGGTCGTGTGATGACAATACGGCGTATCTCCTTTGAAAGGGCAGAGACCGATTCGTGGTAGGCCCGTACCGTCCATTTGATAGTGCCGCTCGAGCCAACTTCAATGCCCGCTTTGACAGAGATCTCATCCAGTTTGGCTTTGTTCAGATTTGCACTATTGGTGGTAGTGGTAATCGTATAAATGGGATCGGAAGGTGCCCCGTTTTCTTTAAAAAATATGATTTCATACTTGGGGGTGATACCTTTGCTTGCTTCGGCTTTTTGCCATTCGAATTTGGTTGAGGGTAGCTCTTTCGTAAGCTCGAATGCGCTGTTATCAGCCGGTGAGATAAGTTTTTCTACCGCATTGACTACTATTATCGTGTTCGTTTCTTCCTCAATTGGGTCTGAACAGGATAAGAACAGGCCTGTGGCAATCAATGAAAACAAGAGGTAGCACCATTTTTTCTCCATAATTTCAAAATATTTTAGTCGTTCATTCATTCGGATTGTGATGTGGTGAGCATATTCCGGAATTTGATTTTTAATGTGATCCCGACCGCAAGATAATAAAATCTTCCATTAATCCATAATCGAGTAAATTATAATCATTCCCCGGGATTTGCTTGTGTACGCCATTCCAATGCCATGGCCCGGCGATACCCTTGTCGCGGTTATAATGAGGCCCTAACAAATTCTTTAGGCTGCCGATCACTCTCACCTCTATCTTGTTATTGCCTTTTTTCAGATAAGGCGTCAGGTCGAAGTGATAGGGTTGGTAGGCAATTATCCCGGCCTTCTTGCCGTTCACATACACCTCCGATAGTGTTCCTTTCCATTCTTTCAATCGGAGTGTATAACGGGAGGAAGTATCGTCTATTCTGTAGCTCTTGCTGTAAGACACATCCCATGAATAATAAGGTTGACCCTGCGTTTTCCAACTACCCGGCTCCAGTCTGTCGACAGGCTTTTGGATGATCCATCCCTTATCTGCCGATTGCAAAGCGAAATCGCCCAATAGATATACCGGTGCGATCTCGGCATATATGCTCATGGGATTCACACTCAGTTCCACGGTGTTTATGCCCGTTTCAACATATTTCCCGATTTCATATACGCTAAAGCGGGAATCCAGCCATCTCTGTTGCGGATTGGCCGATATTGGACGACCGTTTATCTTTACTTTCCAGATATCCGGCTGTTCTGCCACTACCCGAAGTCTCTTTTTGTTGATATTCCCGGGCAGTGTGAAATGATACACTACTTTTATATCGCCGGTTTTGAAAGTGTCTTTCTCCACGATCGTCTGGCGGTATTGAATGGCGGAATTCCAGGGGTTATTCATCCCGAAGTGCCTGTAAAGAAGGATCGCTGCTTCCACGGTATAGAGATCTTTATCACCGTTGCCGTTCTTTATCGTATCGCCATCGATGATCAGGTTGCAAAAGTCGATATTGAGCACATTGTCCTGCTCCCTCTTAATCTTCAACGTACTATTGGCCTTGAGGGGTATGCCGTCAGCCGCCTGAGGCCTCGACGGATAATCACCCTCCTTCGATGCTGTACTGAACAAAATTAGGCTGCCGGCAGGCGATAAAACGAATTCGGCTTCCACAGACTCTCCCCGGGGTGTAAACGGATAAGTGAAAATGTCCCCCGACATTCCATCAATTTCAATCAATGACCTGCTTTCCACCGATATCTTTCCCCCGGCGGTTTCTGTCAGGGACGAATTCACAAGAAATATCAATTCACCGTCGTTATAACTCCGCCTGTGGTGATAGAGGTCGTTGCCCGATATGTTGCTGAAACGGATCTTATGGCTTTGCAACGACTCTTGTATCGCTTGTGATGTCATCTCTCCGGTGTATGTCCGGATCGCCGATGCGTTTTCAGTGAAGAACTGCTTCAATTCGGGGCTCTCCTTTCCATCTACTAAAGTGGGTGTAGAAAATGCAACCAACACCCCGCCAGCATCCACAAACTGCTTTAATAACCGGAAAGTTGCTGCATTCAGGTTTTCGGTCATGGGTGGAATGACCACCTTTTTGTAGGCTCTTTTCCCTACAACAAATTTGTTTCGACTGACCTTGCCATGGTCTTTTATGATATTCTCTGAACCGAGGTCATACTCCACCTGGCTTTTTTCGAGTTGGGTGACGAAATGCTGGAAATTGACACCGATCTCCATTGTTTTGGGATGTCCCTTGATATATGAATAGTAGAGCCAGGCGGTAGTGGTCGGCTCCAGTATCAGTATATCATTGACCTGCTCTCCCTGGCTCAATAGCATTGACAGGCGTGCGAAATAGTCATTCTGAGATTTGTAGTTCGACCACCAGGGTGAGAGGGAGGTGAATACCGGTGGATAATCATATTTCCTTGCACCGGTGATGGTCATATGCGACAAGTGTTGATTCATGAAATTTACACCCAATACATATTCCCAATCGCCCAACCTTTTCAGGTCTTCGAAGGTGACGTCCCATCCTCCGCCGCCGTAGGTCTCACTGAGGGTGCGTACATATCCCATCTGGTTGGCCACACTGCTCAACTCCTTCACCGACCTTATATTCCCAAATTGAGCTTGGGGATGAGAATCGTTGAACTGGTTGAATAGCATGTCAATGGCCGGCATCTGGTGCCATGCGTACATGGCCATGTTGTCGCCTCCATGCGACATGTCGGGCCATCCATGTTCCCAATAATGGCCGGTCCAGTACATACCCTTCTCCTCACAATAGTCGTACCAGGGTTTAGCCCAACGGTCGATAAACATCTGGGTGAGTGTCTCCATATAGTTATGGCGAACCTGTTTCCAGTTTTCTTCCGTTTCACCAAGCAAAGGAAGCACGTTTTTCAGGTCGTAACCCCATTGTTTCTGAAAGATATCGAATAGATCGGGGGTCCAGCGCATGCCACCGGGACTTGATACGTTCGGTTCATCGGTAAAGATACCTTTGATTTCAGTGCCCAGTTTTTCACCGAGATATTTTTCATAGCCCTCCGACATGGTGACTTCTATGAATTTTTCGGTGACGCCGGGATATAGCAGATCTACGTATGAATATCCTCCATGCCAGGCGCTACGACCATAATAGGTCTTATTGTAGAGCCAATATTCTCCTTCGATATTCTTGTATTGGTCCGGATTAGAAGTAATGTCGATAAACGAGTCGCCCTCTTTTTTCAGGCAGAGGAAATACCCATTCGCGTTGTCAGGCAATATCTCTTTTTTTTCGGGATTCAATCCTTGTCCCTGATTGTATGATTCCGGCATCCGGGCCGGTACGTGGCCACCGGCAAAGCCGCTGGGATAGGAGTTCTCGTCATAGATCCAGATATCCAGTCCCAGTTTCTTCCCTGTCTCAAGGCTATATTTGTAGAGATCGAACCACTCGTCCGAAAGATAGTCGCTGATCAAACCCGGCCGGGGATGAACAAATGCCCCTCCGAATCCCTGATCTTTGAGTTCTTGCAACATCCTGTCGATATCATTCCGTGTTACCTTTGTATTCCATACCCATAATGGTGCGGAACGGAACGATCCCGGAGGGTCGTTCAATTTCTTCTTTAATGCTTCGAATTCCATTTCCCTCTTTTGGGAAGGTGATGAATAGGTTGTTAATGTGGCACTGCTCTCGTTTTCTATTTTTATCTCGTAGCCCACAGGTGCTTTTAAGGAGTACATTATTTTGTTATCTGAACGCCGCCATTCTAATTCCAGCAGTTCTTCACCAATAGGAATGGACCCACTGCACTTCTCCAACGCCAGGTCAGTGAAACGGATGGTAATAATCTTATTGTTATGGTCTATATCTTTTATCCCCAGTACATCACGGTATAATACATGCCCGATATATGAGGCAAAACCGTGATTACAACTGGCATGGCTTTGCATGTGTTCCCAGAGTGTGCCGGTTTTTTCTGCCATGGCATAGAAGAAATCCTGCACTTCGTTGATAAGCCGGCTTTGCAGATTGTAACGTGACAGGATGTCCATGCGTAAATAATTTCCTATAAAAGCATTAGCCCGGTACACTTTCGGATAAGTGACAGCAGCATCGCGGTTAGGGCCAAACTCATATACCAGTTTTTTCCATAACTCAGGGTGAGAATCGGGGGTGGCCACATTGAAAAAGAAGGCATAATACTGACATACTTCCGTGGTATTGCCGGTGTTTTTCAGTTTGCCGTTTTCGCGAACAGCATTATCCACGAAAAACTCACCGTTATAGGATTGACGGAGCACGGTTTGACGGATGTTTTCGGCCTTCTTCTTCCATTCACCGTTTCCGTATAGATTGCCGGCGCATGTCAATGCTGCACTATAAAGCATATTGGAAGGGTAACTGACATCCTGGACCAGTTCATTGGCTTTCGACCATTCCACAAATACCCAACGCTCTAACTTTTCGAGCAAACCATCTTCATTCTCAAAACCGGAAAAATAGGAAAGCAACTTTTCTACACGGGGTTGGAGTCGGGCCACCAATGCCGGATCACCTCCGTTCCGGGCATAGTCTTCTAACTGCAGGATAAACCATAGGGACCAGTTAGGTATAAAATTTCCATCGTTATGGTCAGCGGGGTAGCACATCGGTATCATTCCTTCGGGCAGGAACTCGAATTTTCCGGGTAGTGCATAATTCTCCAGAAAGTTGTATGCCACGGTGGAATATCCCGTGAGACTTCTTTCGGTAATGGTGCTGAAATAACTGTCACAGAGCCATCCTGCACGTTCGCGCGAAGGACAATCCATGAAGACATCTACCGAATTCTGCCGGAATGTCTGTTTGGCGGCATCAAATATTTTATTCAGTTTCTCGTTGCTACTTTCAAAAGAAGCTTTTTTATCGTCGGGATAGGCAAATTCACGTAAATAGAGCTTTTCGATTTCACACTCTCCTTCCAGAACGATTACTTTCAAGTATCTGAATGTATAGGATTCCAGTGTTTCCAGATCATATTCCCCCGGCTGAAGTTCATATACGATATGATTGCAGATATCGGCGATTCGTTGTTTAGTCTTTACATCATCATTTGTCAATAACTCATCAAAATAAAGCAGCAATCTGACTGGTTGAGAACATTTTATTTTCGTGCCGATAAAACCGGAAAAATTGGTGCCGAAATCGTAGATATTATATTCATTTTTTTTCAGGTTCCATTTATCCTCTGGAGTAACCGGTTTGCGAATAATCTCCTGTGATGCGGTGGCAATTTCCTGAATTTCCTGCGAAACTGGATATACTTCCAGTTCCTTTTCGGTAAATCCTTTGAGCTTTTCACCTATGGCGGCTAAAGAACGGTCTTTGTGATAGTTTTGTGGTGTAATCTTCTTTATGGTTCCTGTAGAATGAATTTGGCGTGGTTCCTCTATTTCAAATTTCGGCATAGGTACATTACGGGGCAGAAGCTTTACAGCGGGAAATTTCACCAATTTCAATTTTTCCACGGTAATTTTTGGAGATATCCGCCATTGATCATACCCCTCTTTCATTCGATAATATTCCGTGAAAGGACGTTGAAAACTGTATCGTTCCACCTTTTGGAGGCGTTCCTTGATCTGGAATGCCTCAAAATCGTCTGCCGTTCCGGTTGCCAACACCACTTTACCGTCAGTCTCGGCCTCTGCCAATAGAAACGAAGGCTGATCGAGGGTATAATAGGAATTTATATTATAGCCGGCTACTTCTATGGCAAGCACATTCTCTCCTTCCTTCACCCATTTGCTGACAGGGTATTCATCAACCCGATAATAGCCATGGGCAGCCCGTGCAGGACCGGAACCGACAAATTGACCGTTTATAAAGACCCGATAAATGGTGGATGCAGCTATTTTGATCTTGATGTCCTGATCGGGTTTAGCGGCGAATGTACTCCTGAAACCGAGGTTCAGGTTCATTTCCTTCTCCCGTCCTTCTGCCCATACAGGAATAGCTTTTTTTATCTGTCCGCTTTTATCGGTGGAAAAACTTGTCAAACAACACAAGGCTAGAAGGAAGATCATGTATACAACGGAGGCTTTTTTGAAAAGGTACGTTTTCATCTGTTTTACGGTGTTAAATATTGCAGGGACATACTGTGGAGTACGCCCCTGCAAAGTAAATAAATTTTATTGGATTTAATATCCATATACTTCCAATTCCATAAAACTTATATATTGTGAGGTGGAATTGGGGAATGACAACGTTAAGTAACGGCCGGTTGATGGAGTGGGGAAATTGATCCGGAAACTATCTCCTCCACCATAAGTGGCTGAGGCCACAGGCGTCATCCCATCCAGAATAGTGGTAATATTCGGGTCATTGGCATCTATCGGAGATTCTGTCAGGTAGATCTTAATATCTTTTAAATAGCGCCAGTTTGCCGGGCCGGGAGGATATATTACAATATAACTGATTAATACTGACTCTTTCATGTCGGTTACCACACATTGTGGAAACGGTGCGCCTACTTTACTATGCCAACCGGTACCCTTGTTACCGTCGAAAAGAAGTGATGTTTGTCCACCTCCGCCATCACCCCAGGCGTGGTTCCCGTTTCTGGCTTCGGCTGTCCATGCCGATCTGTCGGGTTTATAGGCAAACGGATTATCATACTCTTCCCATTCTTTTGCGATTGGATCAATTCCATTCTTAGGTAAAAATACCGAACGGTATTCGAACAATTCCCCCGGTTTTGCATCCGGACACTCTAGCATAATTTCTTCCGGAAGAGCACGAACGATTTTCTTTTCACCCGAAGAGGTGGTATAACGTACTTCCGTGTATACCAGATCGGACGTTTTCGCATTCCATGTAATGGTCCCCTTGCGATTTGCATCCCGCACGGCTGACGAAATTGTGCGGTTGGTGGTGGTCATTACATAGTTGTCGCCATATGATGTGCCTGATATTTCGGAGGGTATGGAGATATTCCCTTGATGGTCAAAAGTTTTAATATAGAAAGTATAGGTACTTTCTCCCAAATTTTCGATATTTACGGTAATTGTGTCTTTATAATCACCGAGATTGACTCTTAGCGAATCCTGGTAATTATTCCAATAGATCATTGCATGTGTTATGCTTGGGTCTTTTGCCTCAAGCCAGGTAATCCGGAGCCGGTTATAACCGGCGAAAATTTTCAGAGAATCCGGTCTTTGGGGATATTTTAGTCCGTTGGGAATGAGAAATTCCTTATAGACATCGTCCATATCCTTGCAGGATGATATGCTCCCCGTGATAAGCGTTATCAGCAGTAAATATATTATTTTCTTCATACGATTTTTATATTTTTATGAATGTTCTATTCATCATCCTTTAATTGTCCCCAGAAAGTTAACTCTCCAATAATGATCTGGCTCATAGTTGCATCGGTGCCGTAAGTATTGAACGTGGATAATATCTTGAAGCGCAAATGAGTAACCGTTTGATAGGGATCAGGTGCATTTTCGGTAGGAACCAGATTAAATTCTGTTCTGTTATACCAGTAATCTTTATCCTCATCGGTAATAGGCCCAACTTCGCGGCCTTCTCCATAACCTGAAGGCTTGGATTGTTCAAATTCACCCAGCAATTTCCAACTCTCATCCCAACTCCCATTCGGGTTGGGGTTGGTACTACCCCATACCTCGAATGTACGAGGCCCGGTACCGGAATAGAGTTCATAGTTTGAACGCGGCCATTTCTGGATACGGCTGATTGACATTTTATGTCCGAGTTCAATAGTGAACCATTGTGGCATGGGCGCACTGTGTGAGGATGCATAAAAATCACCTGTGTGAGATGCTTCGGGGCCTATCCATAGATTTTCAAGCCTGTATCCGTTATTGCCCTCTGCCGGTGTAAAATAATCTGTGGGAAGTGCAGCATTTCTGAATCTGTCTTTGGGAAGTTTGATCTCCTCGATCGGAATCAATGTCCTATAGATGGTGTCCGATACATTGTTCCATCGGTCGCGCAAATATGCTCCGAAATAGCCCGGTTTGGGATCAAGACCTCTTCTTGCGAACTTCATCGTAGGTGATTTTGTATGGAATGTCTGTAGGTCAACCCACTGTGTACGCGACGTATTTTCTATCGTATCGGCAAGCATCAATACTATAGCCAGGTCGGCACTGGAATGATTTTCCGTCAATGATACCATGACACCACCGAAACTGGCATCAATATCAAAGTTAACCGTTTGTACCGGGGGATTGAGAGGATGTATCGTAGTGGAGACGGGTGTCGACAACTTTTCGTTTACACCCACACTATAGAGTTTCACTTCCTGCGGATCGGTATTTCCAAATCCTTCTACCACCAATGTGTCTACATATCGGGAGGCTTTCGATTCGCATATCTCTCCGTTCCGTGTGTAGACTACCTTTACTCCCAAAAGGTTGTCATCATTGGGTGTTTTGTATTTGATTGTAGCTCCACCCGGTATACTTGTCGTGCCAAGGACTGTAACGGGGGCAGGAGCGGCCACCGAATCGTCGATCTGGTCGATCCGACCCTCTTCTTTACATCCGTAGATGTATAAGGGAATAATTATATATAATAAGTAGAATATTCGTTTCATATGATTCAAATTATTTCATTGTAAGTTAATCCATTCTGCTACCATCCGATATTTTGTACCAGATTCGGATTTTGTTCGATTAGACCTGTCTGGATCGGCCAGAAATAGTCTTTCAATCCGAATTTTTGTTCTGAGAGAAGAATTCTCTGGTAATAATCTTCAGGTTTACTGGCGGTAACCTTGAAGCCGTAGATGCCTTTCTCATATTCTGAAGGTGCTATTTTCCAGCGTCTCAAATCCCAGAAGCGTTGTCCTTCGAAAGAGAGTTCTATCAACCGTTCACGCTGGATGATCTGTCTCATCCCGACCTGTGTGTTGTATTTTCCCGGGTTGTTGCTGTAATAGTCCCAGGCTTCTTTCACTCCGGGCAGCCCGGCCCTGGCACGTACCTTGTCGATATAGAAGAAGAGGTCGCTACTATTTGCTCCGTTAGGGCCTTCCGATTCATTAATGGCTTCGGCATAGAGCAGGTAGAGATCGGCCAGACGTAGCATAGGCCATGGGTAAGTGACTGCATCATAGCCGGTTGCGGAAGTCTGACGATTCTGGTAATGAACTACTTTCTTGAGATAATAGCCGGTAACTGGTCCCCAGTCATATCCTTTCTTCTGTTGTGCTCCACCGGCACGACAAGCTACCCAAAACAGGTCGCCTGGAACAGGATCGTTGACCTCCGGTTTCTGCCCGTACCATAAACCGCCATCGAAACCCATCCATGCGTAGAATCTGGGTTCGCGGTTGAAGTTCATTTCAATAGTGGTGTAATTCCTGCGAAGATACCAACGGTGTGATTCGTCTGCTGTGCGAAGGTTATAAGGATTTACTCCATCCCATTCCGGATCGTTTTCAATCGGTAGGCCGTGATTTGTATAAAACATTTCAACTACCTTTAATGGTGGGTTGATATGGTTATATAAACTGGGCATATCGGGATATTGGTCCCACTGCAGGTTGGGAGAAGATGCCAGTTGCAGGTTCCTGTTTGCTCCCAGAGAAGTATGGGTGTTGGTCCATATAATTTCACTGTTCCATTTCTCGGTAATCACGTTTCTCAGATCCAATTCCTGGTGGATGGTGTCATTCACTCTTACCCGGCTTTGATGCTTATATAGCTCCATATTGGCTTCCTGGCACAGATTGATGGCGTCACGACAGGCGACAACAGCTGCATCCCATCTGGCTTTTACCTCTTCGGCCGTCTTGTCGGTTTTAAATAACTTTACCCCTCTCTTGTCGACCAATGTAGATTGATCGCTGTTGTTGTTGAAAAGAGGACTGGCGGCATAGACCATAATCTTTGCCTTGATCGAGGCTGCGATCGGTTTGGTAATTCTTCCCAGTTCATCCCGGCTCTGTACATTCAGCGGGAGATCGACTATGGCTTCATCAAGCAATTGAATTATATAATCAAAACAATCCTCCATGGGATCACGGTAAACGCGTACCTGTTCCGTACTTGCAGTAATAGGAAGGTTCTCCCTGATAAGCGGGATAGGTCCCCACTTGCGCATCAGATGAAAATGAAACCACGCTTTCAGGAATTTGGCTTCGGCAATCCATTGTAATCTTTCCCATTCGGGAAGGTCGGGTACTTTTTTTGCACTTTCAATGAGGATATTGCAACACCTGATTCCTTCATAAATACCGTCCCAGTCGTTTGCGATGGGACCGCTGGCATTTTGGAACCCCCGTGCTATATTGAACAATCCTCCTCCCCATATTCCTCCACTTTCTCTTCTGTCGTAGATAGACCACAATTCATCACCGGTGATATAACCGTGATCACCGTCCAGGTTTCCTTCAGAGGTTAAGAACCCATAGCAGGTATATAAGTAGCGGATTGCCGTAGAACGCATGGAAAAGGCGGTCTCCATGGTAGCCATACCGTCATCGGGAACAATATCGAGATAATCATTGCAAGCTGGAAGAGCCATCATACAGACGATAGCAAATACCTTCAGCTTGTTTCTGTATATTTTTGGAATATTCATTGTCATATAATGTTATCGGTAAATAGTAATTAATTAAATGTCACATTCACGCCAAAGTTAAGTACCCGCTGTATCGGGTATCCGAGGCCATTCCCAGCCATTTCTACATCCCACAGCTTGAATTTGCTGAATAACAGTAGGTTTGTTCCACTGAAGTAAACTCTTAACTGATTGACATGTAGTGGTTTTTGCCATTTTCCAGGTATGGTGTAACCAACTTCTAGTTGTTTGAGCCTCAGGAAAGAACCGTCCCGCATAAACCATGTGCTTTGTTGAGAGTTATTCGCATTGACGGTTGGACTTAATCTGGGCCAAAATGCATATAAATCTTGGTTATCTTCAGACCAGTGACTATCTGCAATTATTTTGAGGAGCTGCGTTTGATTGGCAAAAGGAGATATCCCTATGAAATTACCACTATTATCGAACCCCGAAGTATTTATCCAGAAAGATTCATTAGCAAGACCCTGAAAAAATATGGAAGCATCGAATCCTTTGTATCCGGCAGAGAATCCGAATCCATAGATTATTTCGGGAGAGGTGGGATTTCCAATTGGAACCATATCTGCCGGAGTGATTTGCCCATCGCGGTTCACATCGGTGTATTTAATATCTCCACCGCCATATTGTCCACCGAACATCTGAGGAGCTGAATTCCGTGCTTCGGCGTCATCCATGAATAATCTTTCCGCAATATACCCCCAATTCTGGTTGAGCGAGCGACCTACACGTGAACGCCAATACTCTTTGTAATCGGGTTCTTCATAAACTTTGTACTTGCTAGTCGACCATGTGAAGTTACCCCGGGCAGATGTCCAGAAATCCTTATTCCATATATGTTGGTAGTCCGACTGGATATCTATACCATGAGCAGTAGCTTCGCCGATATTCGCTCTTACAGGGGCCTGTAATCCCATAGTCGAAGGTATTGCGGCTCGGGTCATCAATATATTTCGACGGTGCTCGGTGAAATATTCCGCAATCACATTGAGCTTATTCCATAATCCGACTTCAACGGCATAATTCTGTTTTGTGGAGGTTTCCCATGTGATGGCATCATTGGCATAGCGGTTGATCCGGATACCGGCGCCTCCTTTATCTACGTTTTCCCCAAAATAAGTACCTCTTGCTCCGTCGTTCATATTTACTTGTGACAAATAAAAGAAACGGTCGCTGCTGCTGCCGATCTGGTCATTTCCAACCAAACCGTAGGAATAGCGTAGTTTCAGGTTGCTGATGGTCGATGAGAGTGGTTCCCAGAATGATTCGTTGGATATTAACCATGCTGCACCTGCAGAGGGGAAAAAACCCCAGCGATTGTTCTCGGCAAAACGTTCGGAACCATTATAACCGAAGTTGAATTCAGCAAAGTACCGGCTATCGTAGGAGTAGGTAGCACGTCCTGCCAAACCCACGTTGCGGGAAGGTAACGAAAGTTGCAGGCTTCCCTGGTTTGCTGCCAACCATTCACGGGTAGTAAATACCAACAAACCGCTCACACTATGAACGCCGAACGTATTGGCATAATTGAGCCGAGACTCGGTATAGGTCGTAGATTCAACCGTCTTGGGACTTTCACTGTATCCGAGGTACTCGGTTCCGTTTTCATTGATCCTTTCCAGATGGTATTCTCCCGTATAACTGTCGTAGTTACCACGCAACTGGTACCAAAAAGGGATATAGGACCTGTTTACACTGTATTCGGCTAATCTGGAGATATTCATCAATGCCATCAAACTGAGTCCCTTGGTGATAAAGTCAAGGTTCTGATTCAATTCCAACATAGCCAGCATCTGGGAACGGGATCTATCCTGATATCCTCTTACCATTTCAGCATAAGGATTCCTATAATTCCCCTGATAATTGCCGAACATAATATGTTTTACATATTTGAAATCTTCATCAATGGGGTAGTAGGCGGGAAAAAGTACAGGGTTAGAGTGCATCACCATTTGATATACCTCTTGTCCTGTATACATAGGCCCAGTGTAATCGTCGAAGTTACCAGAAAGCCTGACTCCGAGTGTAGTCTTTTTGGTGATATCGATATCCACATTTGCCCTTAGGTTGTAATTCTTGAAATCGATATTATTATTAAAACTATTCCGCTTATCCACCTTTAATATTCCGTTATCTTTTGTGAATGCGGCTGCCACGTAGTAGCGGGCGATATTACCTCCTCCCGTTACACTCACATTTCCACGCATATTTTGGGTATAATCATTAAACAGCATCTTATACCAGTCATTTGCCGGATAAATATAGGGGTTCGAACCGGGACGCATTGTATTTTCGATTTTATCCTGGCTGTAAGGAAGTTCGCCCAAAGGATTACGGGTTAATACTGCCTCATTATGTAGCTTCATGTAGGTAACAGGATCAGCAAGTTCAATATTGCTCGTCGGTTGCGATATGGAGTTCTCCAAACGAACGAATATTTTAGCAGGTCCTTCTATCCCTCGCTTGGTCGTCACTAATATTACTCCATTTGCTCCGCGGGCGCCATACAAAGCTGTAGCCGTAGCATCTTTCATAATTGAGAAACTGGCAATATCGTCCGGTTGAAGACGGGCAAGGTCAGTGGAGGTTAATTCTATGTTGTCGATCAATATCAAAGGTCGGGTATTTGCTCCGAAGGTGGTGATACCGCGTACAAAGAAGTCGGCATTATCACGACCAGGCTCTCCACTTCTCTGGTAGGCGATAATACCGGCCATATTACCGGCTAGTGCGGTGGTCAGGTTGCTCGATGGTATTTTCAAATCCGCAGGATTTACCGTGGTGATGGCGCCGATTACACTCTCTTTCTTCTGCTTACCGAAGGCCACGATGGTTACTTCATCCAGTTCGCTGGCCGCTTGACTCATTTTTACTTCGATATAAGTTTTATTCCCTACCTCTATGGTTTGGGATTCCATACCGAGGAAAGAGAATACCAGTTTGTCGGAAGAAGAGGCTCTTATTTCGAAGCTACCATCTATATCGGTGATTACACCTCTGGTTGAACTTGCTATAAGGATACTGACTCCCGGCAGGGGCTCGTTAGTCTCCGCTTCCGTAACTTTCCCCTTTATAAGTGCCTGTTGCGCAGATAGGTAAAGAGGAAAGCACAGTAAAACAGATAGTAGAAAATTTAATTTTTTTTTCATCTCATTTTCATTTGCTTTAGATTAATATTCAGGATTTATTTGCTTTATTCAATACTTCTTTTAGAAAATATTATTACTTATTCGGTACGATAATTATAATTATAATTATCAGGATACTACCGGAATTTCAATCCGGGAACGATTTCTTTGCCAGGGGAAGGATGCAATTCATAAGTGTAATTTCATTTTTAAGTTGTAACTGGCTTATTGATACTTCGAACAATATTGGATAGAAGAGATGTATCGATCGATTGCTTATAACAATAAGAACAGACAATATTTAAATTTTTTATTCTTCTATTAATATAATACAAATATACATGAACTTCAATTTTTGAAAACTGTGATAAATGATATGTAAACTGCGTTAAATGATGTTTTATGTCAAGTTGTGGGGTTGCAATTTTGACAAGAGAGTTCTATTATGTGCTTTTTATCGTTCAACTAAAAAAAATGACTCCCCAATCTGCCTGAAAAATAGGATATTATTCCTCTATTTTTATGAATTTCAGATCTTTTAAGAATAGTTTTTGTCTATTTTTCTTTACCTCTGCCCCGGATAATGGTGGCATCTTTTTTAACTATATAACCAGTAGTATATGAATTCTCCAGAGTTTGCTCTACTATATTTTTAAAAACAACTCTTTTATACTTGCTGTAAATGTATTGTTGATGTAATAACTTTTCTCCCGCTAAGAGAAGAGAAAAGTTAAAATATCATTTATCTAATGTGTTTTATCATATAGATTAGCATCATTTAATAATTTAACATGTATTTTTGTAATTATATTAAAAATGTAATTTTAGAGTCAGGTTGCAAACCTAATAATTTGATTAGATATTCTATTCATTAAGATTATATATGTCTTGAGAGACATTGAGATTCTAAAATTATGTAGTTCGCAAGGAATGAGCATGACTAAATCGTCAAAACCAGTGTAAACCCCGTCACGGATAGTAATTGGCCCGATTTTTTTCGAACTTCATTGTATTTCATTTTGCAATACTCATTTTTCATTTTGCAAAATTATCTGAAAGAGTGCTATAATAAACTAAATATAAACTCTATTAAACTACCATGCTGAAAAGAATCATTAAAATTCATTTATTATTGATACTTTTCTCTTTTCCGGTTATTTTGTATGCTCAAACTCAAAATACGGTAAAGGGAAAAGTAACTGAAGCTGAAACCGGAGAACCTTTACCGGGTGTAAGTATTATGGTTGAGAAATCGACGAGAGGGGTTATTACCGATTTAGACGGGAGTTTCGAAATTAAAGTATTGCCTTCCGATAAATTAGTGTTCTCCTTTGTCGGAATGGAAACACAAGTGATTGAAGTAGGAAATAAAACCTACATCGAAGTAGAATTAAGACAAGTACAAAGCGAATTGGAGGAAGTAACCATCGTGGCTTTCGGAAAACAGAAGAAAGCAAGTGTTATCGGGGCCATTACTACGGTGAACCCGAAAGATCTGAAAGTCCCTTCGAGTAACCTTACCACAGCGCTGGCCGGTAATATGGCCGGTATAATCGCCTATCAGCGAAGCGGAGAACCCGGACAGGATAATGCCGATTTCTTTGTCCGTGGTATCACAACTTTTGGGACAAACAGAAACCCGTTGATATTAATTGACGGTGTTGAACTCACATCAACCGATCTCGCCCGTCTTCGTCCGGACGACATTCAAAGTTTCTCTGTACTGAAGGATGCTACTGCCACAGCTTTGTACGGTGCCCGCGGTGCAAATGGTGTTATTTTGGTAACCACTAAACAGGGGACTGAAGGTCCTGCAAAAATTTCGTTCCGCTTTGAAAACTCGATGTCGGCTCCGACGCAAACTGTTGAACTAGCCGATCCGGTCACCTATATGAAGATGCACAACGAAGCAGTCCTTACCCGGGACCCCTTAGGAACCATCCTATATTCGCAGGAAAAGATCGAAATGACGGAGGCCGGCAGGTATCCTCTTATTTATCCCGCAAACGATTGGAAAAAGATGTTGTTCAAGGATAATACCATGAATCAGCGCGCAAATCTGAATGTCAGTGGTGGAGGTGGGGTTGCCCGCTATTATGTGGCCGGCTCATTTAACCGTGACAACGGTATCCTGAAAGTGGACAAACGCAATAATTTCAACAACAACATCGCGATCAATAATTACGATTTACGTTCGAATGTCAATATTGATGTAACCAAGACCACCGAATTGATTGTACGTTTGAGTGCCAATTTTGAAGAATATAAGGGCCCTTTGCTCGGAGGAACCGATATGTATTATTTAATGATGCATTCCAATCCTGTGCTTTTCCCCGCCTATTACCCTGCGGATGAGGAATTCAAGTATGCAAAGCATATTTTGTTCGGTAACTATAACAATAGTAAAATCAATCCCTATGCAGAAATGGTCCGCGGTTACAAGGAGAAGTCGCGTTCACAGATATTGGCGCAATTGGAATTGAAACAGAATCTGGATTTCATTACCCAGGGACTATCTGCCAGGGGGATGATGAATGTCAGTCGTTTATCGCAATTTGCAGTCAATCGGGTATATAATCCGTTTTATTATGAAATTGCCACATATAACAGATTAACAGGGAATTACAAACTGATGGAAAGTTATATTGGTACTGAATATTTAGGATATGGAGAGCTGCCTGGGGAAAGAGAACAGTATTCCTCGTTTTATTTTGAAGGAAGTGTAAACCATGTGCGTGATTTCGGGAAACATAATATCAGCAGCTTGTTGGTATTCCAGGCCCGTCAGACCTTGAAGGCCAACGCAGGTTCATTACAATTGTCACTCCCCTCCAGAAATTTAGGTCTGTCGGGACGTGCAACCTATTCGTATGACTCTCGTTATTTTGCCGAATTTAACTTTGGTTATAACGGAAGTGAACGTTTTGATAAAGACAACCGTTTTGGCTTTTTCCCGTCGGCAGGTGCTGCATGGCTCATTTCCAACGAAGCCTTCTGGGAAAACATGAAACCTGTTGTGAACAACCTGAAACTGCGTTATTCCTATGGTTTGATCGGTAACGATCAGATAGGAGATGCATACGACCGGTTCTTCTATCTCTCAGAAGTGAATATGAATGATGGGGGCCGGGCAGCTACTTTCGGACAGGAATATAATACGAGATATAACGGAATTACGATTAACCGATATGCCAATCCATATATAACCTGGGAAAAATCATACAAACAGAATTTTGCGCTTGAATTAGGTTTATGGAACGAATTGAGTCTTATCGCTGAGTATTTTACTGAAAAAAGAACCAATATCCTGATGACTCGTTCAAGTATTCCCAGCACAATGGGGTTGACTGCTACTCCGAGGGCGAATGTAGGCGAAGCATCGGGTAGGGGTGTGGATATGACTTTGGAGTACCAGAAAAACTGGAACAAAGATTTTTGGACATCGGCACGTGCTAATTTTACGTATGCCACCAGCCAATATGAAGTATACGAGGAGCCGGAATACAAAGAACCCTGGCGTTCGAGGGTAGGCCTGTCGTTAAATCAGGTAAGCGGTTATATTGCCGAAAGGCTTTTTGTGGATGATGAAGAAGCTGCCAGTTCACCGCCACAATACATAGGTACTTCTAAATATGGCGGAGGCGATATCAAATACCTGGACGTAAACCGTGATGGTAGAATTACAGAAGCTGACAGGGTCCCCATCGGTTATCCTACGGTTCCCGAAATTGTGTATGGATTTGGGATTTCAATGGGATATAAAGGATTCGATTTCTCTGCATTTTTCCAGGGGGCAGACCGGCAATCATTTTGGATCAATGCAAGCGGAGATTCTAAAGGAACAGCTCCTTTTATTAATGATGCTCAAATCCTCAAGGCATATGCCAACAGCTATTGGTCTGAAGAAAATCAAGATGTGTATGCGTTATGGCCAAGATTGAGTACGATAGGGATTTCAAATAATATTGCAACGAGTACATGGTTTATGCGCAATGCCAGTTTTCTGCGTCTCAAACAGATGGAGTTTGGTTATACAATACCCAAGCGTTATACTCAAAAAGTGGGTATGAATAATCTCCGCTTCTATGTCAGCGGAAGCAATCTGCTCCTTTTCAGTAAGTTTAAGATGTGGGATGTGGAAATGGCCGGTAACGGTCTGGGATATCCTATTCAGAGAGTGTTTAACTTTGGATTAAACTTTACTTTTAACTAATCAAAATAAATGGTTTTAATCATATGAAAAAATATAAAATTATAATATTTGCCGCAATAATGAGCTTAACCGCTTGTGGTGATTGGTTGGACGTAGTACCCGACGGTGTTCCTACCTTGGATATGGCATTCAATTCGAGAGCGCAAGCCCTTAAATATCTGTCTACCTGTTATTCGTATATGCCTAAAAATGGAGGCTCGGGTGATCCTACCACATTAGGAGGCGACGATGTATGGACCAGAAAGACTACTCATTTTTCTAATCGTTTCTCCCTTGCCGGCCTTGATATAAGCGAGGGAAATCAGAACGCTACCAGTCCGGTACTTCCGAGATGGGGGAGTATGTATCAGGCGTTGCGTGTTTGCAATACTTTTTTGGAAAATGTGCATCTGGTTCCCGACTTGCAAGCCTGGGAACGTGAACAATGGACTGCTGAGGCAAAAGTTTTAAAGGCTTATTACCATTATAGTCTGGTACAGATGTATGGCCCAGTACCCCTGATCCGGGAGAATATGTCGGTGGATGCGGATGTGTACGCTGTAAAGGTAGAACGGGAACCGGTTGACGTATGTTTTGATTATATAGTGCAATTACTGGATGAAGCTACTGACGGCGACATGCTTCCCACGTTTGTGCTTGATCCGGCAAGTGATTATGGACGCATTACCAAACCTATTGCTCTTTCTCTGAAGGCAAAAGTGCTGGTAACAGCTGCAAGTCCTTTGTTCAACGGCAATAATGATCAGGCGACGTTGAAAAATCGTGATGGCAAACTCCTGTTTGATACAACATTCAAACCTGAAAAATGGGAAGCGGCAATGAGCGCTTGCAAAGCGGCCATTGATATCTGCCATGAGGCAGGGATGATGTTGTACACATATGAAGATGCGGCCAACAGGTTCAATGATACGACCGTCCTGAATGTAACCTTACGGAATGCTTTTAACCTGCGTTCGAGCAGTGAGATTATTTGGGCAAACACGCAAATGATTTCAATTCCTTCCAGTGGCGGGATGATTCATGCATCGATGCCGAAACTGAATCCCGATTATATCAACAGTAATGATATTTGCAAATGGTTGGGTATGCCGATCAAAATTGCCGAAATGTTTTATACCGAGAACGGAGTACCGCTTGAAGAGGATAACACCAGGAATATCGGAGATCTTTACAATCTGAGAACCGCACAGGCGAAGGACAGATTTTATATACGGCAGGGAAGAACCACCGTCGATATGCATTTCGAGCGCGAACCCCGTTTTTATGCATGGGTTGGCTTCGATGGAGGTGTCTGGTTCGGAGCAGGGCAATATAATGATAAAGATGCCTCATCGTTGAGATATCTTGGCTTTAAAATAGGCGAAACGGATGGTACCGAGGGGCAGGGTAACTGGACTGGTTATATTCCTAAAAAATTTATTCCTTATGAAGCCCAGCTTAACGCCATCAACTCTATATCTTCACCAAGCTATGCCTGGCCTATCATGCGGTTAAGCGATCTCTACTTGTTATATGCCGAAGCGATCAACGAAGTAGAAGGCCCTAACGGAGCCAATAGTAACGAATTATTCCAATATATCGACCTTGTTCGCGCCCGTGCGGGTTTAAAAGGAGTGAAGGAATCGTGGAATACCTATACCAATAACCAAAAGTATAGTAATCAAGGTGGTATGCGTGAAATTATACAAAAGGAACGTTTGATCGAACTTTCGTTTGAAGGACAACGCTTTTGGGATATACGCCGGTGGAAAACTGCTCCCAATGAGTACCATGTTCCCCTGAAAGGGTGGAACATGATGGTGTCTGTCATTGACGGGACGGAAGAAGAAGTCAACCGGATGATGTACCAACCGCAACTTTTGGCAGAACAAAAGTTCGGCATACGTGATTATTTTTGGCCTATCAGAACTGCAGATATTGAGGCGAATCCGAACCTGGTACAAAATATTGGATGGTAACAATTAAAATATTACATGATGATGAAGAATAGAATATTATATATCATTATTTTACTAATGTCGATTATCGGGATTAGTTGCAAGGAAGAGGGTCGCGCCGATTTTATTGACGAGAACGCACCGGCTCCTCCTCAGGTGACCAATGTGACAGTAGATAACAGGCCGGGAGGGGCTCTGTTGAAATATACCTTGCCGGTAGATAAAAACCTGTTGTATGTCCGTGCTGAATATGAGATCAAACCAGGCGTAATACGCGAAACGAAATCCTCCTATTTTAAAGATTCATTGGTTTTAGAAGGATTCGGCACCCCGGCCACTTACGATGTGAAACTCTATTCCGTAGGGAAAAATGAAAAAGAGTCGGCACCTCATATCGTACAGATCAACCCCACGACAGCACCCGTGCAACTGGCAACCAAAAAGTTCAGGGATACTTTCGGAGGAGTAGCTATTGATTTCGAAAATCCGGAAAAAGCAAACCTTGCAATCGTGTTGATGGCAGATACTGCGAATTTGGGTTACATGAGTGAGTTAATCACCTATTATACCGCTATGCCAAAAGGAACTTTCACTTACCGCGGTGTGGATGGATTAGATCCTGTGGAGCATGAATTTGCGATGTATGTGCGCGACAGATGGGGTAATTATTCAGATACCTTAACAGCTAAGGTGAAACCTTGGTTTGAAGAGTTTATTCCTAAAGCTACCTGGAAAGATTATACCCTACCCGGTGATATACCTCCGGTTAATTCAGGTTACCCAATAACAAGAATATGGGATGAGAATTATGGCCCAGATGGATTTCATGGTATGGAAACCAAAATGCTTCCCCACAATCTCACATGGGATCTGGGAAGAACCGTTAAATTAAGCCGTTTAAAATATTGGCCTCGCAAGCATGCGGACGATAGATGGAAGAGAGGACATGCAAAGATCTTTGAAATATGGGGCTCTGTTTCGCCCAATCCTACCGGAGTGATGGATGAGAGTTGGATACCGCTCGGACGATTCGAGAGTTTGAAACCATCCGGCCCCGGAACGCAAATTACCCAGGAAGACATTGCTTTTGCAGATGCAGGTATTGAATTTGAGTTCGGCGTGAGTGATTTTGCCCCGAATCCTTTTACTCCGGTCAGGTATATCAGGTTCAGAACCAAAACTACCTATGCTAATGCTTCATTTTCGACTGTTCATATTGTGGAATTGAGTTTCTGGGGAGAATTAATGAATTAAAAATAAATTATTAAAAATCATTTATGATGAAGAATATAATATTTATCATCTTTATTGGGGTCATTTTGGGATTCGCTTCATGCGATAGCCAGACAGACATTTACGAGAAATATGTCGTTCCCAACGGATTGATATACCCGGGACCCGCACAGAGTCCGATTGCATATCCCGGTGATAAACGTATCAAAATATCGTGGTTGAGAGGTACCGATCCCAGAGTACAAAAAGCAAGAATATTCTGGAATAATTACACCGACTCGGTTGAACTATCTGTACCTGCAGGTATAGATACAGTCAGCTATACTATTGCTTCGATTCCTGAAAACACATATTCTTTTATGGTTCGCACTTATGACGAT
This sequence comes from Proteiniphilum sp., assembly GCF_034927365.1. Classification (GTDB taxonomy): domain Bacteria; phylum Bacteroidota; class Bacteroidia; order Bacteroidales; family Dysgonomonadaceae; genus Proteiniphilum. The sequence goes on from NZ_JAYFQD010000013.1 coordinate 256,551, forward strand.
GAAGGCAATATGTCTATTCCTGTTGAAGTGTTGGGTACGGTGTATGGCGATAATTACAGGAACATGTTGATAAATCGTTTGTTGAAGAGTACCTATTATGATGGGCAAGATCTTAAACTGAACTGGGGTGTAGCAGAGAGTTCTGAAGTAGGCATCCATGTGAGTTGGACTGATACAAATGGTGCCAGCCAAAGCGTGGATGTTGATCGATCGGAAACTGAAACGGTGCTTCCATATTTCAACCTCTCTAAGGCCTTGTCTTACAGCACTACTTATAAACCGGACTCGCTGGCAATTGATCTGTTCCAGTCAACAACACTCAACAGAATGATTGATCCGGTGATACAGATCCCAAAGGCCACCTGGGTTGACAAGCCAATGCCCGGGGATATGGGAATGAATGGCAGTTATCCCTTAAGGAACTTATGGAATGGAAATACAACCGATTTCATGCATTCGGACAATCCTATAGCGCTACCCGGTACATTTACATGGGATTTAGGACTGAAAGCAAAACTGAGTAGGATGAGGATCTGGCCCCGTAACAATAATGACGACCGTTGGTCCAAAGGACATCCGAGGATATTTGAAATATACGGATCATTAGATCCAAATCCGGATGGCAGTCTGGATGATAGTTGGACGCTTTTGGGTAAATTTGAATGTGTGCAGCCATCAGGCAATGGAATCGCCAATCCTTGGCAGGCTCCTACTGCTGAAGATATTGCACTTTCCAATAGAGGTATAGATTTTGAATTTGTGCCTGGGGCTTCTGTCGATCCCGACGCCACGATAAGGTATATCCGATTCAGGACTCTTGAGAATTTCAATCCCACTCAACCCCCGCGTGTTTTACTGGCTGAGATCAGTCTCTGGGGAACGTTGGTGAGATAAACCATTGTCACTTCAAAGAAGAGCCTAACAGGTTTTAAAACCTGTTAGGTTTTTATTCTTACTGTATATAGTGTTTAATATACATACCGTCATTATGAAACCAAAATTTCATTATTTAGCAGCAGCAGTAACAGCGACGTTAACTGTATTTTCCTGCATCACAAAGCAGGAAACGGCCCCGACAGTATTTCAAATCTCTCAAGTCGAGATGGAGCAGGGATTTGTCAACCCTCCGGCGTCGGCTAAGCCACATACGTGGTGGCACTGGATGAACGGCAATATCAGTAAGGAGGGTATCACCGCCGACCTTGAGGCAATGGCGGAAGCGGGTATCGGCGGCGCCCAGATATTCAACGCCGCGGAAGGTATCCCTCACGGAGGGGTGATGTTCAACAGCCCCGAATGGATTGAAATGGTGCGCTTTGCATCCGAAGAGGCGGCGCGGCTGGGTTTGGAGATATGCCTGCACAACTGCGGTGGCTGGTCGAGCAGCGGCGGTCCGTGGAATACTCCCGAAAATAGCATGAAAATAGTGGTGATCAGTGAGATACATGCTGAGGGGGCAGATAAGGTGATGAAAGCGCCGCCACAGCCCAAGACCAACAAGGACTTCTACCGCGACATCGCTATTCTTGCTTTCCCCACGCCCGAAAAAGATGGAGAAAATACCGATATCGAACGGCTTAACGACAAGATTTTCATTAACCGCGGGATGGTGCATTACGACGACCCGCTGAAACAACCGGGAAAACAGGCTATCAATCCCGATGCGATTGTTGATATAACCGATTTATTATCAGGATATAACCCTAAAGGGTGGAATGTGCCGTCGGGCGACTGGACAATCCTGCGTCTCGGTTACACCAGCAACGGCAGGAACAACCACCCCGCACCGACGGAAGGCACTGGGCTGGAGTGCGACAAATTGAGCCGCAAAGCCCTCAAGGCCCACTGGGACGGACACGTGGCTAAAGTCCTCGACGTTATCGGAGCTGCAAACATCAACGGTAAGACAGGCTTAAATAATGTATTGATAGATAGTTACGAAGTAGGGACACAAAACTGGACACAGGGCTTTGAGAAAGAGTTTCAAAAGCGAACCGGCTATTCAATAATAAAATACCTCCCTGTATTGAACGGAGTTGTAGTAGGGTCTCCCGAACTGACTGAGCGCTTCCTCTGGGACTTCCGCCGCGTGATAGCCGATATGTTCGCCGAGAACTATTCGTTATACTTCGGCGAACTGGCGCATGAAGCCGGATTACTCTATTCATTAGAACCTTACGGCAATAGTCCGTCCGACGATATTCAGTACGGCAGTTTCTGTGACATCCCTATGGGCGAATTCTGGCAGAACAGTGGACACAGCGTTGACATCGGCAACTCGAAGTTACCGGCGTCAATAGCGCATGTTTATGGCAAGAAATTTGTTGGTGCAGAGGCGTTTACAGCGGCTCCTGATGGCGGAAAGTGGCTGAAAGATGCGTATGCTATTAAGGCTCAGGGAGATGCGGCTTACTGCGGGGGAATCAACCGCATGATATACCACCGCTACGCACATCAGCCGTGGACTAACCCGACACGTTATCCGGGCATGACGATGGGGCAGTGGGGAACACATTTCGAACGCACGCTGACGTGGTGGAAGCAGGCGAAGGACTGGCTCCGCTATCAGGCGCGCGTGCAGTTCATGCTTCAAGAAGGGCTTTTCGTTGCTGATGTACTTTTTTACAGCGGTGAGGGTGCGCCTAACGATCTTAGAAACACGCCCCTCCCTTCTGGTTACGATTACGACGGATGCGACACTAAAGCTCTTAAGATGCTGAAAGTCAAGAATGGATTATTGACCCTCCCATCGGGAATGACATACCGGATGCTCGTTCTGCCGAAAGACGAAACGATGTCGCCCGAAGTACTGGAAACCATTGACCGTCTGGCTGATGCGGGTGCCAAGATAGTTGCGCAGCAGAAGCCTATACATGCTCCTGGACTGAAGAATTATCCGGAAAGTGACCACAAACTGAAAGCCTCACTCGACCGTGTCTGGGCGAAACTCATTACCGACAAGACACCCGAACAGGCTGTACAGGAGATTATTCAGCCCGACTTCCGTTCCGGAGACACATCAGCCGCGCTGAAATATATTCACCGCAACATCGACGGTGCCGATGTTTACTTCGTCTGTACCCCCACGCTTCGCGGCTGTGATGTGGAGTGTACGTTTCGCGTCTCCGGCATGACACCCGAACTGTGGCACCCCGAAAGCGGACAAATTGAGACGGCAGCCGTTTACAGCGAGAAAGACGGTCTGACTACCGTTCCGCTACGCTTCGACCCCTCCGGCTCGGTCTTCGTGGTTTTCCGCAAGCCCGCCGCCGAAGAGCATCTCGTAAGCCTTGGTTTTCAGGTGGAAAAAGATCCTACAGAGCGTCGTCCTGACTTGAAAATTCTCAAAGCGGAGTATGGCTTCTTCGCCGAAGAGGGTTTTGAGAAGTGCTTCGACGTGACAGCCCGAGTACGGAAAGCCGTCGCGGAGGGCAAGCGTGTCATCCGTGCCAACAACGGCGAGATGGGCGGTGATCCCATTTACGGTACAATCAAAAACCTGCGGATAATATACACATTATCGGGTGCCACAAAAGTGGAAGAGGTGAAAGAAGACCAGAGCATCAAGTTGCCCGAAGAAGCGGTCGTCAAATATGCTTACTACGGCGTAACGGCGAATGTTCCTGAAGTGGAACCTGTGCAGCAACTGTCCGATATCACCAAGAATATCAACGCATTAGTTCGGGAAGGTATCCTCAATGTGAAGGTAAGCAATGAACTTAACGGCGGCAAGGACGCTGCTCCCGGCCTGCCTAAGCAGGTTCGCGTGGAATACTCCGTTGACGGCGTGAAAGGTCTGGCGCGCGTGGCCGAGAACGGACGACTGCTGCTGCCACCCGAACCCGAAGAGGATATCACAGTGCCGCTGTGGGACGTGACAGTCATGCCCGATGGCAAGGCTGTTTTTGGCGCATGGCGTACAGGTGTGTTCGAAGCAGTCTGGAAATCAGGTAAAAAAGAGACGTTTAAATCCGTCGTCGTGCCTAAACCGGTGGAAATCACCGGCGAATGGACACTGTCGTTCCCCGCCGGATGGGGTGCGCCAGAAAAGGTTACGCTCGGCAAACTTATCTCATGGACGGAGCATCCCGACGAGGGTGTCAAATACTTTTCAGGTACAGCTGTTTATGACAAAACTTTCGAGTGGAATGCCACCCGCGACGCCTCGCAGCGCCTTATCCTCGACCTCGGCAATCTGAAGAACTTCGCCGAGGTAACACTCAATGGAAAGCAGTTACCCCTGCTGTGGAAGCCGCCATACCGCTTGGATGTATCTGATATCCTGAAACAAGGCGCCAACACGCTGCAAATCAGTGTTACCAACCTCTGGCCCAACCGGCTGATAGGTGACGAGCAACAGCCCGACGACCTGCAGTGGGAAGGTATTCGCCTGAAAGAGATACCCCAGTGGGTCAAAGACGGTAAGCCCAGTACTACAGGACGTTACACCTTCACCACCTGGCATCACTGGAAGAAAGACGACAAACTGCTACCCTCCGGACTCTTCGGACCTGTCATCATCCGCACGGTGGCGGAGAAGTAGATATAGTATTCAAATATTTTGTTGTTCATGAAAAAACATACAAACAATTTTTTACTTCCAATCCTCGTCTTCACCGGGATGATCCTATCCTGTGTCTCTTCTGTGAAGGCCCAGGATTTGCTGGTAACCATACAGCGGGACACCTTGAATTGTAAAATGGGGAAGTTGGCCGGTGATTTTTATCCCATCGAGTTTCAATGGGATGATAAACTGATGACAGGTACGATTCATAGGGATTCTGTCTTATTTTACAGGAAAAATATGTTCAGAAGCATCAATGACAATCGTTTGCGTCCTTGGTACCCAATCGTTTCTTTGGGTATTCATGTCGGTGGAGGCCGTCAATTCGGCCAACTGCGAGTCGGATTGACAGAGGATTTCAAACCGAAAGAGGCTGATTCTTCCGACCGCGGTCTCTTTTATGCAGGGACTGATCTGGTAGTCTACCTGAGCGCACTCACCGGATATGGCTTAAAATATCATTACCGCAGCATGTTGGGGGGAGATATCCGACAAAATTATATCGGCCCTATGATATCTTTCCGTTTCTGGGACAATAAACGGAAAAATCATTGGGTTATGCATGGTTCTGTCGGTTATGGCAGGATGGTGCACCATAATGCCATGATTAAAATAGGAACAAAAGATCCGGAGCCTATTACTCTGACAGCCAATTCGCTCGCGGGCGATATTGGTGTGGGCTATAATCTGAAACTTTCCCGTAATATTTCTTCGCAATTCAAATTATCTTTGACAATAGCTTACCCCGATCATGTCAGGATTTTTGACTATAGCCGGATAAATCCGGGAGGTGCAACCCCTGCTCCTGATATTAGTGGATATTGTCAGAATATGAATAGCGTCAACCTTTCGGTCGGATTTGAATTTCATTAACTTTCTTAATATTTAGACTATTTCTTATTTGAAACTGGCATGATAATCAATCAAAAATATTTTTGGCTATACCTGTTTTTTGTAATTGTTGCATTTGTGGGATGTAAGACCGATGATCCAATTGCAGATGCCCCCGATCCATATGAAGAGGAAAAGCCTACTGACAAGGAACCGGCTACACCGGTGTTGCGGTTTTTATCATTTAGTTTCAACAAATCATTCAATCCTCAATTGACAGATGATGTTCGTGGAACAATAGTAGATAACAAAATAACGATACTACTATCCGGTACAGCATCAGATATGAACCTGAATCTAATCCCGTCGTTTGTCGGCGAATATAAGAGTGTGGAGGTTGCCGGTAAGATTCAGACTTCCGGTGTTACGGTACAAAACTTCGATCGGCCAATTACTTATGTGCTAACCAGCGAAAAAGGAACAACAAAAACCTATGAAGTAACGGTAAAAATTTTCACGGGAATACCGATTGTATGGATAGAAACGGAAAACAGGCAGGCAATCACCAGTAAGGAAGATTATGTGAAAGGGAGTGTTACTATTTCCAAAACGCCTTTTACACAAGGGTATGATGGAACAATGCGTATCAAGGGTAGAGGAAATGCTACATGGGCATCCTATCCCAAAAAACCATACCGGATAAAATTAGATTCCAAATCAATGATATTGGGTATGCCTGCTGATAAAGATTGGGTACTTTTGGCTGAATATTGTGACAAATCGATGCTGCGCTCCACTTATGCCTTTGAGTTGTCGAAATTGATGGAATTTCCATGGACTCCGCGTGGATATCATGTGGAAGTTTTTCTGAACGGCTCGTATAATGGTACTTATTTTCTCTGCGAACATGTAAAAGCAGCTTCAAACCGTGTTAATATTGCCGATGATGGCTATCTGATAGAAGACGATAACTACTGGAATCAAGAACCTATATGGTTCACTACCAATCGTGGATTACATTTTACGTTCAAGCATCCGGATAGTGATGATATGGTGAAAGGCGACGAGAATTACAATTTCATTCTGAATTACATGAATGAATTTGAAAAGGCTTTATATTCCGATCATTTTGACGACCCAAATACCGGATACAGGAAATACATTGATGCCAGAAGTTTTGCCAAATGGTATATTTTGCAGGAAACTTTGGGTAATGCCGAGCCCAATCCTTATTATGTACTTCAATCACGTACAGGAAAATTGGAAATGTATCCTGCCTGGGATTTCGAATGGAGTCTGGGGCTAGCTTACAGGGAGAACAACCGATGGATTTTACCACCCGCAACTTCACCTGTTGCCCATTTATATCATAGGAATGTATATTTCAGCAGATTGTTCCAGGATCCTTATTTCGTTGATATTGCCAAACAGGAGTGGAAGAAAGTAAAAGGTCATTTACCTGTATTAACCACTATCATGAGCGAAAAGGCTGAAAATATAAGATTTGCACAAAATAAAAATTTTTCACGTTGGCCGATACTTGGTAAATACATAAGTGTAGGACTTGTTAAGTTCGACACATGGGAAGAAGAAGTTAATTATGCAAAAGAGTTTTTAGATGCTCGGGTACAATGGTTGGATTTTGAAATTTCAAATTGGTAGCAATATGATTCATTTTTATCGTTCAACTGAAAAAAGATAATTCCCCGATCTTACTTCAAAAACAGCATATTGGCCTTCCATTTTTACAAATTTCATATCTTTCGAAACTGGTTTTTTCCCATTTTCTTTTACCTTTGTTTTAGAAGGTGCCGGAATATAGACAGTTGCCGTAGTGTTACAAGGGATCGTTATCTTCCATTGAAATGAAGTGTCATTCCTTTTCCAGGAACTCCTGATCGTGCCATATACCGAGTGAAAAGATGCATTCACGTGATCTAATTTATCTATAATCTGTGGTTTCATGGTTATCCTTTTGAATCCATAATTTCCAGGCCTGTTTTTTATACCGGCCAAATCCTCATACAACCATATAATCAGGTCTCCTAATTGCATGACGTGATTCTGGGAGTCTATCCAGAGGGGCATCCGATCACCATTCCAATGCTCCCAAATGGTGGTGGCACCTTTTTTAATCATATATCCAAAACCCGGATAGTCTGTTTTCTGTAGCATATGGTATGCAATATCTGCTCTTCCATTATTGGTTAATTCACGCATGAGCCACTGACAACCTATTATTCCCGAACTTACATGTCCCTTGAACTCTCCAAGAGTGCGCTCTGCTATATTTTCAAAGACAACTTTTTTATACTCTTCAGGCACTAAGTCAAAACTTAACGATAATAAGTTCGCTGTAACTGTATTGTTGCTGTAATAACCTTTTTCCCTGTTCAAAAATTTATTGTTATATGCCTCTTTCACTGCAATAGCCTGTCCCGAAAACTCCATAACATCATCGGGTTTATCCAGGATAAGGGCAAACTTTTCAAGAAGTTGAAGCATGTAGTAATAATAGGATGTTCCGATCAATTCCTTATCGGTAATAAGTGTTGGATCTTTGGGGTCCTGGAAAGTAGGATCTTCGGGAGGCGTACACCAATCTCCATATATGTCTCTTGGCATTATATGATCATCGGTAAGATATTTATCCCGCATGTAATAAAGCCACTTCTTCATTGAATCATAGTATTTTGCAATCGGCTCTTTATCGCCAAATTGTTCATACAGCATACTGGAAACCGTCAGATAGGTGCCCGGCCAGGTCATGTTATCGGTATATGAACTCCAATAGCTGGGTGCTATATCGGAAACACTCCCGTTTTCCTGTTGCGTGATCCGTATATCATTCACCCATTTGGCGTATAAATTATGATTATTGAAAATAAAACTTTCACCGTATGAGCCAATTGCGCGATCACCTGTCCATCCCATTCGTTCTGATCGCTGAGGGCAATCGGTGGGCATTCCACGATAATTGCCTTTTATACTCCAATAGGCATTTTTGTATATTTGGTTGACCAGTTCGTTTGATGTTTCAAAGAACCCGGTCTGTTCCATCTCATCATAAACGACACGGCCTTCAAAATCTGATATCGCAGGAGTACCCGGATATCCAGTGATTTCTACAAACCGGAATCCATGGGATGTGAAGCAGGGCTCCCATACTTCGGTTTCTTCTCCTTTCAGGGTATATTTATCGGTTGCAAGTGCACCTCGCAGGTTCTCCTGGTTAATGGTTCCGTCATCGTTTAAAAACTCGGCAAATCGTAATTGCACCTGATCTCCCCTGTTACCTTTTACTTTCATTTGCAACCAGCCGACCATATTTTGCCCCATATCCAGAATAAAAATTCCTTTTCCGAGCTCTTTTATTCCAACCGGTCGCATAATATCCATTATCTTAATATTCTGATTCAACTGTGCGCTTAATATCCCCTGTGGTGGTGAGATCAGTTGGGCATTCATCCATAATTGATCGTCGAACCCGGGCTTATTCCAGTCCGGCATTTCTTTGCAGGCGTCATATTCCTCTCCATCATATTCATTATTCGCCCTGATAGGTCCGTCGGCGGTAACCTTCCAACTCTCATCGCTTGTTATAATTTGTTTGCTTCCATCCGCGAATTCCAGTTCCATCTGCAGAATGAGTTTTGGATATGATGATAAATTGCTACGACGCATATGGAAAAAACGTCCGTTACCTAAAATTATACCAATAGCATTTTCTTCTTTGTTGAGAGTTTCAGTGATGTCGAAAGTGTTATATTTTACTTCTTTGCGGTAATCAGTGGGAGTGGGGGATAGTTCTTGTTCTCCTATCATTTCCCCATTTATATACAATTTATACAAGCCAAGCCCGCAAAGGTAAAGGGTCGCTTTTTCCGGTTGTTGTGACGCGGTAAATTCTTTCCTGAAATATCTGGCCGCAAGCCGTGTATTGTCAGCCGTCGGATCTTCCCATTCGAATGATTGATCCAATCCAATCCATTTCGCATCCCATTCCTGAGGCGTGAGAAGCCCCATTGTCCATTTGGCCGGCTTGCTCCATTCCGATTTTCCTTTATTGGTATTTACGCATACTTTCCAATAGCATTCCATCCGGCTTTTTAATATTTCTCCTCCGTAGGGTATGAATACCGATTCATCCGACTTCACTGTCCTGGAATCCCATAAATCGCCCTCGTTAGCATTCAGTTTTTCCAGTGAAGAGGATACCAATATCCGGTAACTTAGCTGTATCACAGATCTTTCTTTACTATCCAGTTCCCAACTCAACCGTGGAACGGCAATATCAATGCCTACCGGATTGTCAATCAATTCGCACCGGAGATTATTGATCTCAATTTCTATGGTTTTGTCTGCAATACAGGAGGAAAAAACTGTAACAGTTATGAATAATATCCACAACGGCTTTTCGATAAAAGATAGGTCTGTTTTCATTATTTACGGATGAGAATATTGCAAGGACACATTGAAAAAGTGTGTCCCTGCAAGGTGAGAAAATTATAGAAGCTAAGGAAGAGGTTACTAATCCCTTGAAATAACCCTGGTGTAAACAGCGCTGTATCTTCCCGAGGGGAGTAAAACAGCACATTTCAATTCGATGGAATCCCCTTCTATCGATAGAGTGACCGGACCGTTTAGTTCTTTCCCATAGACCGTGGGATCGCTGCCGTCAATAGTGTAGTGCAGGACAGCATCTTCTACAAGCGGCTTCAGGTTGAGGGTTGCCTTGTTGTTGGCAACGGTTATATTGTCCCATCCTTGAGGTTCCGGGATACGGAAAGTAACCCATTGTTTATCCAACTGCTTTAACCGGGCAGGAAGCCTTTTCAGAAAAGAGTCATAATCTTTCTTTGAAATGGGAGACCATCCGATTTCCGACAAAGCCAGTGCACGCGGATAGGCCATATAATCGACATGGTTCTCCTGATGGATGAATTCACCCCATACATTTGCTTGTACGCCTTTGATAAACTTTTGTTGCTCTTTGGATATCTTTTCGGAGTAAGGCTCATAACTGTAATTTCTTTCCAAGGTCACCGGCGGTGCCCAAGTGGCTCCCAATGGTTCATTCACCTTGTCATCACTTTGGAAATAGTCCAGATACATATAATCGTTAGGCGCCATAATTACATCATGTCCCATATTTGCTGCTGCGATACCCCCGGCTTCACCCCGCCAACTCATTACCGTAGCATTAGGAGCAAGCCCTCCTTCCAGTATTTCATCCCATCCGATAATCCTTTTTCCTTTACTGTTAATGAATTTCTCCACCCGCTGAATGAAATAACTTTGTAACTCATGGGTGTCTTTCAGGCCTTCATCCTTGATCCTCTGCCGACACTTCGGACATTCTTCCCAACGTTTCTTGGGGGCTTCATCTCCACCTATATGAATATATTCACTGGGAAACAATTCGATGATTTCAGAGAGTACGTTTTCCAGAAATTCAAAAGTTTTTTCATTCCCGGCACAGAAGATATCTTCCCTGATACCCCAGGTGTTTGGTACCGGAAAAGGCCCTCCTGTACAGGAGAGTTCCGGAAAGACAGAAAGAACACCTAACGTGTGCCCCGGCATTTCTATTTCAGGGATGATGGTCACATGCCGCTCAGCCGCGTATTGAATGATTTCCTTGACATCTTTCTGTGTATAGTACCCCCCATGTGGAATGTGATTCTGCACTTCCCATCCGTAGCCACTTTGGGTGCTACTACGCCAGGCAATCCGTTTGGTCAGTTCGGGATATTTTTTTATTTCGATACGCCAACCACCATCTTCCGTCAGGTGCCAGTGGAACATATTCAACTTGAACTGTGCCATCCTGTCGATGAATTTCTTGATATATTCCTTAGAATAAAAATATCTGCCTACATCCAGCATCAAACCCCGATATCCAAAACGGGGAGAATCACTGATGGTGACACAGGGTACCGACAAAGTACCATCCTTCTCGGTGAGAAGTTGGTTCAGCGTTTGTATTCCATAAAAGACACCTGCCGCATCGCCCGTAATTGTAATTCCTGACGGGCTTACATCTAACATATAGGATTCTTCAGGCATTTTATTGTCCAGCACTAAGTTGATCCTATTTTTACGGGCAGTTCCCTTTTTCAACCGGATATCCCAGTTTTCCTCCAGGAAATGATTGAATAAATCGGCGGTGATATCGGTTTTTGCATTTTTTGACTGTATCCTGGTAGATGGGGAGAGTTTGAAATAGCCTTCTGATATTTTGATCTCCTTTGGTTCGGGAATGAGGCTGATCTCTTGCGCAAAGAGATAGTTGCCTAGAAAAAGAAAAAGAAATAAAGAAAATAGAGGTTTCATACGAGTTTTTTATTTTTTTGTTGTGACCATTACACCGTTTGCCACTGTACGTTCTGTTCCACCGGGATCCGATGGTTTATTGGTTGTTACGCCGTTGACTACCATAGCGGAAGATCCTCCTCCATCGAGGTTGACAGCGGTATGTGCCCCCAGTGCTTTCATAATAGAACCGATCTGTCCGGTGGTAGCTCCTACAGAATAGTTGTTTTGACGTCCGTCTATTACTATCAGATACACTTTCTTCCTGTCTTGTGAGTAGCCGATGGCTGTGCGTGGATGCGCCTCGTTCCATGTATTGGTGATGACTCCGTTTCTCAACATCACATCCCTGGCTCCTATTATATGCATGTGTTTATCTTTCACATTCGTATTGTTGATACCCACATTCATCGTTATTCCGACTTTGTCACCCACACTCAGGTTTGATAGAAACAGTTTGGAGGCGTTGTCCACTGTGCTGGAGGCAGAGTTACCTACCAGAATGGCCCCCTCCCCATTGAACCTTTTACCTCCATATGGAGATGCAGCCGGGATTTTGGTTTCTACATCGTACTCAATACCGGTAACGGTAAATTCCATACGGTCATTTACCCTCCATCCGCCTTCGGGATAAGTAAGAGAAACCATTGTACTGGGATATGGTGACCAGGCCAACGCCGAGTCTGAACCTAAATAAGAGTTCGCCTGATTATTAAACAATACAAGGTCTCCCGCATTGGCATATCCGTTGACTTCTTTCAGTGAGAACGAGGTATTGCCGGTATTTACCGTTCCAGAGAAAGAAACTGTTCCAGCCTGTTCAGGTAGGCCGTCGTCACGAATCACAAATGCTACCCTGAAATCGTTACTGTATGGGGTTTGTATCAACATTCCGTTGGTCACCTCCATACCGAGGGGGCGACGTCTCACATACGCGTAATTTGCCGGAGCATCAGCATCGAGAAGGAAAAAATCACCGTTCATCGTAACCACAGGCTTACGGCCTAAAGGCTCATACTCATTTTTCTTGCGGGTATATACCTGGGAAGGCGTTTCCCTGTTATCTCCTGCCCTCAGCTTCGCAGGCCATACCTCTACTTTGTTCTCGGGGAAAGTGAGATCAACTTCTACAGCATTTACCACTAATCCTTTTCCCAAAGTACCGAAACCGTTTACAAATTCCGGGATTGAGAATTTCAACCAATGGATACCTCCACTAAGGACTTCATAATTCAATGTATCTACATCATAAGTGGTATTACCGATCACAATGCGTAACGTATGGGTAACAGTGACGGAGATTTCCTTTTTTATATCACCCGATTTTACCGTAATCGTGGTCGTTCCTTTTGCTTTTCCTGAGACAATGCCCGTGGAGTTGACAGAGGCAATCTCCTCATCAGCTGATTCCCACGTGAAAGAGACTCCTGTGGCATTTGCCGGTACAGGTGTGGCCGTTATTTGTATCGATTTACCCGTCTCGAGTGAGACCGTCTCAGGTGTTACTGTGATTCCAGTCAGAGGTATACTGTTGTCGATAACAGTAACCGGAACTTTTTTCGTTATTCCTGTACTGACTTTTGCACTTACGGTTATCTCGGCTTTTCCAGCTGACACCCCTTTTACCATACCGGAAGGAGATACCGTAGCGATCTGAATATTATTGGAATTCCATTGTAAAGGAAGTTCACTAGCTTCAACATCCGCCGGAACCGGATTGGCTTTGATATACTGGGTCTCTCCAATTCCCAGTTCAACCTTTTCGGGTGTTACCTCAATTGCTTTTATAGAAGCGGAGTTTTCGCCATCTCCATTACAACTGTAGGTTAAAAAGATAAGCAGACTGATAAGAAACAAAACATTTTTTTTCATATCCATCAGGGGTTTATTAAAAAAATGATTATTTGTTTGAATACTATCCTGAGGTTAGCGGATAATCTTTACCTCTTTGGGTGCATCTATCTCACTTTTTATTTTTCCATCAGCTTGTTTAACATGTTTTACGGTGACAATACCGTAGGGTGTGGGGAATGTTCCTTCGGCAAAGGACAGTTCACCCAGATTCGGTTGTATCCGGATCACTTTTGCCCCCGGTTCCACTACCTGGATACCCAGTACGTGAGCCGTTAACCAGGCGGTCGGCCCCGATGCCCATCCATGGCAAAGACTGGCCCTGAGGCCTACATAACAATGGTCTCCTCCATCGGCATGGATATTGAACTTCGATGTGTTGGGGAGTTGATCAATCGGTAGGGCATCCGTGCGTGCTGCATAGTTGAAGTCTTCCCAGAACGTGGTGGCGCCCAAATCGAGCATGGCTCCCCAGTAATCGGAAATAATATTCATTGCTTCCCGGTATTTGCCGTCTTTGGCCAATGCCTCCAGCATATAATAGCCGTAGAAGGTTGCGAAATCATTGGCTCCGTTGTGGAGGATGACCGAAGAAGCCTTGGTCGGGGAAAGTATGCCGGCCAACGCAAGTAAGGACGCAGCCTGTTTATTTCCGTGATCATTCGGATGATGTCTTTTCAATGATTCTGATGTTTTTGTGCATAGTTTGTTGAGTTCCCTATCGTTCAACCATCCGGCAATATCTTTACCTGCTTCCATGGCCATGAGCGTTAAGGATTGAAGACCGGAATGAATAACATCCGGTGCATTGGCCGTAGGCCAATCAAGGAAACGTCCACCATCAAGATTTTCCTTACCATTCGGATCTATTTTTGAGATGATCTGGTTGATCAGTTGCGATAGATAGGGCTGTTGCGCTTTCAGATAATCCTTATCGCCATGATAGAGATAAAGGTCGCGATGGGTAATAATCCACCATAATGAGTAGGAAGAGATCCCGTTCATCCAGCCGGGTAGGGGAGTAGTCTCCCTTCCGAAATCGAGGCTTTTCTTTACCACTTCCTGGTCTCCGAACACAGTGTTGATGGTCATGATTTCTGGATGGATGTCACCAAGCCATACCAAACGATCTCTTTTTATTCCATCCCACAGGTATTCCTGCATATTCAGATGGACGGTATAGGCTCCTGTTTCCCATATTTCGTTTAGTTGTTCATTGTCGCACTTGAATGATCCCAGATAAGGAATATCCCGGTAGCGGAAGATGCCTCTTACGGACCGTATTGGTAGGTCAACCTCCTTGTCCAGAAGATCTATCCTTACAAAGCGGAAGCCCGAATTTCCCACCTCTATTTTTCCTAGCCAAGGAATTTCGAGTGTGAAATCTCGTAACGAGTGGTCGTTGGTAGCCGAATTCATTCCCGGTACGCTGTTGTCTATCGCGTTACTCATCGCTTCGGAAACCGATTCCCCTAAGCGTACACGTACTTTCAACGCTTTCTTTTCGCCTCTTATCGCAGCGGCTATTTCTATCCCTCCATAGATTTCCGTTCCGAAATCCAATAGTACGGAAGCCTGCATCTCATCATCAGAGCGTAGCACGCACATGCCAGCTCCACTGGTAGAGAGCTGTCCGTCGAATCTGGTGAGGAGTACCTCCGTATTTTTTACTTGGTTGTTTTTAGTGTCTGATTGCCAGACGACTTTCACCGGGGTTATGTAACTCCGGGTGATTTCATCCTTATCCAGGTTGTTCCTGAAATTTTCAGTAAGGACATTTTTTTGCGAATAGACGCTTCCTGTAAATAATAGCGCCAAAGAGAGGCTGATAAAAAAATGCTTCATATGATTATTTAATTTTTGATATTATTCTTTTTTACACGGAGGTTTCCCGCTTCATTGAAATAGAGTCTGCCTATGTATGCAATGCGGTCATCATTCGGTTGTGGGGCATCAAAATTGCGATGAGCATGATAAACGATATGCAATTCCCTCCCATCGACTGATTCTACTATGGAGGAATGTCCGGGTGAGGAGATACCCAACTTTGTGTCGGTAAAAAGTATGGGGTTATCTTTGTCCTTGATCCAAGGACCGAGCGGATGTTTAGCTCTTGCTGTCCCAACCCCGTAGTGACTATAGGAGGTATGGTTTGCCGAATAGGTCATATAGTAATTTCCATCATGTTTCAACACGAAAACACCTTCATTGCACCGGTTGGTTGCATAGTTCACTTTCTCCCATTCCTGCGAGGCTTCACCCACCAGTACGGGCTCACCTTCAAATTTAGACAAGTCTTTTGTTAAGCGTACCACATAGTTTTTCCCATAGGAATAACCTTCTTCAGCTCCATTCTGACTGAAAAAAAGATAAGATGTCTGGTCTTGATCGTCATCCACAAAAATATGACAATCGATAGCAGACTTCCCTATATTGAACCAAGGCGCGTAAAGTTCCCTGAATGGCCCTTCCGGTTTATCACTTACGGCTAACGCAGAGAGGAGAAGGCCACTTTTCTTGTCGAGAGATGAGTAGGTAAGGAAGAACTTCCCCTGATAAAATTTCACCTCGGGTGCCCAAAAGAATCCTTTCCCAAAGTGATTTTCAGAGGGACGAAAAAGCGCTCCCTTATATTCCCATGTTGCCAGATCGTTTGATGTGTAATAATCAAAGCCACTATCAGGATTAGAGGTGCCAGTCATATAATATGTCCCATTATGCTTGTATACAAAAGGATCTCCGAGGGCAACGTACTCTCCGTCATTCGTTTTCAATTGCATGGTGAACACTGGCTGGCTATCTTTACCTGTACAACTGAAAAATATCTGTACGATAAGGAACAGAAGAGAGAAATTGTAAATTTTCATTGATGCCTGTGATTTTTTAGCGTTCTACCACTAAACTCCATTTTCCGGAGCCGACATTCTCAATCACTGAAAAATTTCCTTCCCGTCTATACTTTACAGGAGCTCCATTCATATGCAGAATTTGCTTTTTAGAATAAAGCGGAAGATATATATCAGCGGTAGTATTGGTTGGAATAGTGACCTCGATTTGGAACGATTGACCGGGATCATTGGTGAAATTAACCGTTACGTCACCCCGGATAGTCGGATGTTTGATTTCAGCCGACCTCAGTGACCCCGGCTGAGGTTTGATCCTGATCTTACGGAATCCCGGTTCCAATGGCTCAATCCCCATTAGTTTGCGGGGAATGAGGTTGGCCGGTGCTGCTCCCCAGGCATGATTCCAATCCTGATTGGGTTTATACTTGTTATCCCATGCTTCCAGTGTGATCGTGGAACCGACACGAATCATATTATACCAGCTCCGTTCACCGGTAGAAGTCAGCAGTTGCAGTCCGTATTCCGGATCATTGGCATCGTAGATGGCATCCAATAGGAATTGTGAACCATATACACTGCAAGCCATTCCACGTGAACGAATAAATTCCATCACGCTGCCTACCTGTTTGTCCGGAACCAGTCCGAAAGCAATAGGAAACATATTGGCGTGGAGCGATGCGTGATCCGTTCCAATTCCATCGATATACACTCCTCTTTTTTTGTCGAAAAGATATTTATTAAAAGACTCCTTCAATTTTGTAGCACGCTCATTATAAAACTTCCGGTCATCGGTTTTTCCTAATGTTTCCGCTATTTGTGCCATCAGCGTGAGAGTCCTGTAGTGGAAAGCATTGACAACCGTGTTGATGTCGGTGAAGACAAAACCGTCGGTTTCACCCCCCTCTTCCTTTTCCAGTCCGAGAATGCCGGTGTGGGGCCAATCGACAATATCCCTTATTTCTCCGTTGAAATGAATCGATCGAAGTACTTCCGGGGTTACCTTACCGGTACGTGTACTGATAAATCCGTTTTCATCGGAGAGCGCTATCAGTGTTTTCGCCTGAAGGTCTTCATAGAATTGTGCCAACGAGAGCTTATTACCGGTGTACATATAGTCTGCCCATGCAATAAGGACGGACTGCAGGTTCCACTCAGTGGGCCAGGTTGGTTTTCGGATCAGGTATTCATGCGTGTACCTTGCCATGCTGTAGTCGCGAGCCACGCAGTAGTGTGAGAGTTGATTGATCACCGCATCTCCTTCATAAGCGATCCTTTCCCGGTCGCCATCGACATATACCCCAAGGTAGGATGTGGCTTTGATAGAGTACTTGCTGATATCCCAGACCTGGTTAAGTATAGTGTCGGAACTATGAAAGTGGGAGTCGAAATCGTTGAACGGATAAAAAGCAGTTTCCCGTATCAGATCCTTTTCCTGTAAAAGATGTCTGTAATTTTCGATTTCGCAATAGCGGAACGGGGTTACTTCGCCGATGTATTCCGGCATCAGTATGGCCTGGGAGCCTGTATTCCTTCTATCGGGACGAATGGTGACCACGTAAGTCTTCCATCCTTTTTCAAGTGCAATCTTGTATTGGGAGTAACGAATGGTGGCTCCTGGCGACCGGTTTACTTTACCGTTTTGTTCTGTTTCGCCCAGATGCAGGATTATACTGTCGGTTCCGCTGTCAGAATAAAGATTCAAGCGTATCCTTCCAAAAGATGATTTGCCAAAATCGGCAAAATAACGCATCTCATTGATTCTGTTTATTTTTACTGGATGTTCGTCTTGTTTCCGTATTGGATACCGGTCTGTAGCATAATCGGTCAGATTTTCGGCCGTTTTAAAAGTGGAGATGTGGGAAAAACCGGAATCACTGCCACGTTGATCCCATGTTTTTACTTTCCAGAAGTATACTTTCCCCGGTTCAAGCAGTTTACCCTCGTAAGGAATATTGACGGAGGAATTGTCTTCCACTTTTCCTGAATCCCATAGGTCGGCCGAATCTTTTAGTAAAAACTCTCTTTTCGAAGCAACCAATAGGTGATAGGATAGTTGTCGGGTGTTCTCTTCTCCAGAAGGTATTATCCATCCAAAAAAAGGTGTACGACTGCTTATTTCTGTGAACTGGAAATTTTCTCTTTGAGAGACTGCTTCTTCTATCGGGGTTGTTGCCGGATAACCGTTCAGGTAGACTTGTTCGGTTTTTGATAACAGATTGACTGTTAATTGGTATGGGGTTGCCCGGTCCTGTGCATTGGACACAGCGGATATAAATATAATCGTGAATAATATTATTTTTTTGATATGCATAGATACCTTGATGTTAGGAGCCGTTTTGCTTAACTCGTCCTGAACTCCTGTAGTCCATTGGCGTGACTCCGACTCTTTTCTTGAAAAAGGATAAGAAATACTCATAGGAACTGAAATTCAATTCATAAGAGATCTCTTTGATGGAATAATTGGTTTCCGCCAATAATTCTTTGGCTTTTCTTAATTTTAATTCCTGGAAGTACTGTGCCGGAGCATAACCGGTGTATTCCTTAAATGCTTTTCTGAATAGTGAATAGCTGATACCCAGATTGGTGGCAATCTCTTTGATATCGATATTCTTATGAATATTTTCAATCATGATAACCTTTGCCCGTTCTATCTTCTGCACCGATTCCTTGGACTCGAAGTTCCTGTTCTGCGCCAGGGATAGAATTGTACCGATTATATTAAAAACGATTCCCGCCAAATTTTGCTGTGAGGCAGTTTTATCTTCTTTGGCGATTTTAATGGCCGTAGAGAAGAGATGTACGAGATCTTCATTCACCCCCACATTGAGAATCTGACTCTCGGGAGAGATGAAACCATTCGCTACAATATTGTCGATGATCTTTCCATCAAATCCTATATAATATTCGTTCCAGCCGGTTTCCTTGTTCGGACAGTAAGTGTGCCATTGCCCGGGAAAAAGGAATATAACCTGCCCTTTGCCAATGCTTGTTTTTTTTGTAGAATCGGAAGAAAAAGATCCCCTTCCTTTACTGATATAAACGATCTGATATTCCGATAAAACACGTCCATTATTTGGTGTGAAATAGTAGCTTTTGGGGTGTTCTGTAGAAGGATATACTGTATTCGAAGCAATAGGCTGGAAGCCAACAGTATTGACCGTCAATCCGAATTTCTTATCTCTTTCACTGACGAGTAAATATTTAAAATCGATACCGAAATCGTTGAATCTCATGCCTCTTCTGTTTAGATTTGCCTCTCTATTTTGGTTTGTAAATTTACATAAATAAGCCGAATTATCGTCTATTCGCACTTATAATATTGAAAAAATCATATTAAAATATGATACCTGAAACTGCCGGGGTAATTTCCTGTCGCTTGGGTTGAACAGAAAAGTCTTTATAATAAGGAAATACCCCGGCAGAGAGTATTAAAACAGATTGGGTATAACCAATGAAAATATCAATATCGCCATACCAAGGGCTAGAAAAACAACAGCCTTCTTACCTGCACCTTTCCACTCTTTCAGGATAATTCCCCATACATTACTGAAAACGACATTCAATGACATCAATATACTCCATGAAAATGCCATCATCACACTACCCGGCTCGAAAAAGCTTTGTCCCATACCCAGACCGAAGAATTGGGTGTACCAGAGAAGGCCGGCCAGAGCACAGAACAAAAGATTATTTACCAAAACAGCTTTTGAAGATTTTCTTATCTCACCACCGGTTTTATTTTTCCAGTTCATATAGAGACAATAAACCAGATTGGTCATAAATCCGCCAATAGTAACCAAGAGCGTGACCGGATTTTGTGCGAATAACTCCTTGGCACCGGCAGCAATAGCTGCTTCCTTTACCGGTATCCCTGCACTTAATCCGAGACTGAAACAAGCACTCATCACACCAGCAAACAGGGCGATAAGAAGCCCTTTCTTGAGTGCAAAGTCTTTGATCGCTTTTTTTCTTTCCTCTTCCGACATGTTCTTTGAACGGAGGCTACCAGCGTATCCTACTAATGCAATACCCACCAGTGTAACTGCCACAGCGGCCAGAAGAACCAATCCCTTCGGAGAGAAAAGATCTGTTCCTACAAGCATCGCCGGAATAAGTGTTCCGAAAGCTGCGCAGGTACCTAAAGCAACTGACTGCCCGAGTGCAATACCCAGATAACGCATACTTAACCCGAAAGTCAATCCTCCAATTCCCCAAAGTACTCCATAGCCAATGGCCTGCCATGAGGCGGCTGCGTTGGCACTGTATATCCCTATCAACTCGGAGGGAGAGATGGCGATGAGCGCCCCTACAATAGGAAAGATCAGCCATGCGAAAACTCCTTGGGTTAACCAGAAATTTTCCCACGACCATTCTTTAATTTTATTGATGGGGACGTATGAGCTCGATTGGCCCATACTTCCCACAGCAACAATTAATAAACCCAGAATTGTATTCATCGTTTATACTCTTTTAGATGTTACCTGATCTTCATACTCCTGGATGTCGTTGATATACTCCTCACCGACAGGTATATTCTGCTGTTGGCAATAGTAATTGTAGACAGTGCTCCAAGGCATCGATTTCAATTCTTCGAGATAAGCCATTCGTTGGAAGTTCTTGTCCTGCAACTCAAATTCCCTTAGTTTTTCGGTAGGTTCGAGAAGCGCTTGTAACATGGCTCTTTGCGTTGAGCGGATTCCTACTACGTAGGCTCCGATACGGTTGATGGCTGCATCGAAATAATCGAGACCTACATGCACACGGTCGGCTTGTCCCGAACGGACGATTTCCTGCGATAATGCCAATAATTCGTCGGTTAATATCACCACATGGTCGCTGTCCCATCGTTCTGGCCGGCTTACATGCAGATTAAGTTCGGGGACAAAAAGTAATATGGCTGAGATCTTGTCGGATATCACTTCTGTCGGGTGGAAGTGTCCGGCATCAAGTGTCAGCATCATATTGTTCTTCACCGCGTATCCCATATAAAATTCATGGGATCCAACCACGTAACTCTCACTACCGATGCCGAATAATTTGCATTCTACGCAGTCTTTTAGATAGTCTGTACTGATCTTTTCGGAAAGGACGTCATCGAGTGCTTCTTTCATCAATTCCCTGTGTGCAAAGCGGGAAACGGTTTTGTCCTTTTCTCCGTCGGGAAACCAGATGTTATGCACGCATGGATCTCCCTGTTGACGTCCGATTTCTGCTCCGATACGGCGGCAACGGCGCAGGTGTTCTTTCCAGAATTCCCTGATTTCGGGATCAAAATGGGAAATCATATATCCGCTCTCTCCTTTGGGGTGGGAGAATAGTGTACAGTTGAAATCGAGTTTCACTCCCACTTTTTTAGCCCAGTCGATCCAGGATTGGAAATGCTTTGGTTCAATCTGATCACGGTCTACGAATTCACCGCCGAAATCACCGTAAGAGGCATGCAAACTTATCCTGTGCGCGCCCGGCACTAATGAAACTACCTTCTCCAGGTCATTTCGCAACTCTTCCATCGTTCTGGCTCTTCCGGGATAGTTGCCGGTGGTTTGAATACCGCCAGTAAGCCCCATGCCTGAGTTTTCAAATCCCAGCACGTCATCTCCCTGCCAGCAGTGAATGGAAATGGAGAGATTATTCAGTTTCTCTACAGCCTTATCAACATCTACTCCCAGAGATGCATATTGTGCTTTTGCATCTTCATACGCTCTTTTAAGTTGTTCTTCTTTCATACGATTTTTTATTTTTCTATTTCGGTGTATGGAACTCGCGATAATCGTCATCTTGGGTGTAATGATGTTCATGCTCGTTTCATACGATTATAATTATTATTTTTTTCGAAAATGGTACATTAAAAGTGTAGAGCCAAGACATTATTAATTGACAATGGATAATTGACAATGAATTGCAAATCGACGTAGTCAAATCATGACTTCTTAACTTCAGACTTCTTCGTCATTATTCTCATTGGCATATTGGCACATTATTATATTTCCCTGTAAACAGCGAGATAATCACTGTAGTGATTGTTCCATTGTGCTGTGTTTTCAGGATTGAATGTTTCAATATTGATAGAATTGCGCACTATCTGACGCATCTCTTCTTTGCTATCGACTATTCCGGCAGCTTTGCCCTGAAGTAGAATATTCCCTATGGCCGTAGCTTCCGACGGACCTGCCTGTACGGGTTTACCAATAGCGTCTGCCGTGAAGGTATTAAGCAGTTTGTTCTGGGCGCCACCACCGATAATGTGGAGCGTGTGAATAGGAAATTCTGCCAGTTGCTGAAGGTTTGCCAATACCTGCCTGTAACGGAAGGCAAGACTTTCGTAGATGCAACGGGCAATTTCGCCCATTGTTTGAGGAATGTATTGTGCTGTTTCCTTGCAATATGCCTGTATAGCTGTTATCATGGATCCAGGGGCTGCGAAGCATGGCGAATCGGGATTGATAAAGCACCGGAAAGGAACTGACTGTTCAGCCGCAGTTACTATCTCCTGGTAAGAGACCGGTTGTTTATTTTCCCATTCTTTTTTACATTGTTCAATCAGCCACATGCCACAGATATTCTTCAAAAGCCGGGTAGATCCGTCGGCTCCCCCTTCGTTGGTGAAATTGAGAGCAAACGTTTCATCGTTGATTACCGGTCTGTCCGATTCGATACCCATCAACGACCATGTTCCCGAACTCAGATAAGCAAAGTTCTTGTCTTCTGCAGGTGTGGCCAGAACGGCAGAAGCAGTATCATGTCCGGCAACTGCGATAACGGACAGATCTTGTAAGCCGGTCAGGTGTTGTACTGAAGAAGATATATTTCCGATCTTGTGTCCTGCGAATACAATGGGGGCGAAGTGGTCGCCGGAGAGTTGTATCGCTTCTAACAGTGAAATATCAAACTTATTTGAATGAGGATTTATCATTTGTGAAGTGGATGCGATTGTATATTCCGTCACCATTTTTCCTGTCAGCAGGTAGGAGAGCGCATCCGGCATGAAGAGTACCTTATCTATAACCGGATAAATGGAAGAATTATCTCTCAACAGTGTGTCGAGTTGAAACAAGGAATTGAAATTCATGATCTGAATTCCGGTTTTTTTATAAAGCTCTTCCTTGGGGATTTTGGTAAAAAAACGATCCGGTGCACCAAATGTGCGGGGATCTCTATAGCTGTACGGCATACGTAAGGGTTCTCCATCTTTCCCGAAACATACAAAATCCACTCCCCATGTGTCAATGCCAATGGACGTGATGTTCAGACTGTGAGATTTGACTTCCTGTAATGCGACTATAATCTGGTTATATAAATAAAATAAATCCCAGTATAGACGATCATTTACTTCCATAATCGGATTCGGAAAACGCCTGATCTCTTTTAACTCCAACTTGTCGTTACTAATCGTTCCAAGCATTGCCCTCCCACTACTGGCGCCTAGATCGATGGCTAAGAATGATACTGAATTTTCTACACTCATAATGAGGTTAAATATATTTTTTAAAGATTGTCTGCAAACTTACACGATAAATTAAAAACAGGCAATGGAATAAATGATTTTATGACTATGTTTTTTGATAATGATTTTGTGCAAGGATAGCGTCATTTGTTTTCTCCTGTTTTTTGTTCATAAGAAAATAATAAGAATTTGTAATAGCCTTGGTTTTATTTGTATATTTACAGCACAAATGATTGATACTATGTACAAGTTATTGTGTTCCTTTTTGATAGTGGGGCTGTTGTATGCATTTGATTCATATGGACAGGGTTCTCAGGACGATGGTAAGACAACTGCTGCTTATCACAAAGTGAAGGATATTGTTATCTATGAAGATCCTCAATATTATTCATCTTTCCCCTCAGTGGTGAGGGATGACGAGGGGGATTTCATTGTTGCTTTTCGTCGCGCACCTGATAGGAGGGTATTTGGTGAAGGAGGGAACAGCCACGTGGACCCTAATAGCTACCTGGTATCGGTTCGTTCAAGTGATGGAGAGGTATGGACCCTTGATCCGCAACTCATATACGCCCACCCGTTTGGTGGTTCACAGGATCCTTGTTTATTGAAATTACAGGACGGAACATTACTTTGTGCCAGTTATGGGTGGGCTTTTGTCAGGCCTGGCGGAATCCCAAATCTGAAGAAACCATATTTTGATGCGGGAGGAGCTATTTTCCTTGGAGGATATCTTGTCCACTCTTCAGATAATGGGAAAACGTGGAAAGGACCAGTTTATCCCCCACATGTGAAAGAGGAAATAAACCTTAACGCATTGGGAAACCCTCTTCCTGCCTATAACAGGGGGGCATTATGTGAAGGGAAAAACGGTCGGATTTATTGGGTTGTCGCCGTGAATGATTCTGTGCCTGTAAAAAAAACATCCAACCATTTACTTTTCTCTGAAGATAAAGGTTTAACCTGGCACTATTCTGGTTTAGTGGCATCCGATAATAAAATTTCTTTCAATGAAACATCCATATACGAAACGCCTAAAGGTGATCTGGTCGCATTCATGAGAACTGCTGATTTTGAAGATCAGGCGTGTATTGCCCGTTCTACAGATGGTGGTAAAACCTTCCAGTGGGAATCAATGGGTTTTCAGGGACATCCGCTAAATGCACTTAGATTGGCCGATAATCGTGTGTTACTGACTTATGGTTATCGACACAAGCCTTACGGAATTCGTGCACGGATACTTAATGAAGATTGTACTGATTATGCAATAGCACCTGAATTTGTTTTACGTGATGATGGAGGGAATGGCGATTTAGGGTATACATGGCCTGTTCAATTAGATGCCGGGAGGGTGCTCATTGTTTATTATTTCAATAAAGATAATGGTATACGTCATATCGCAGGCACAATTATAGAGGTGGAATAGATGATTTCAGGAATATTTTAAATTTAAAATTTTAATTATATGAGAAAGAATAAAATTCGTATTAGTTTGCTATTCGTGATCGGATTTATTTTTGGAAATATCCTCGAAGTGCAGTCCCAGACTGTTAAACAGAGTGATGAAAATGAATATTATGTGGCAGCTTATATCTGGCCATCATGCCATGATGATCCATTGGCAAGGAAAAAATTATGGTCGGAAGGGATCGGTGAGTGGGAAGTTATCAAAAAAGGGAATCCCAGGTATGAAGGTCATTATCAACCCCGTCAGCCATTGTGGGGGTATGAGTTGGATAACGACCCTGAAGTAGTTGAACGTTGGATCGACGTAGCGGTTGACCATGGCGTGAATGTATTTGTATACGACTGGTACTGGTATGAGGAAGGTCCCTATTTGGAGAGCGCCCTGAATGACGGTTTCCTGAAAGCCGGAAACAACCACAAGATGCAGTTCTATATTATGTGGGCTAACCATGATGTAAAGCATAACTATTGGAATTATCACCGTTATGGAGACGATGAGTCTATCCTGTGGAATGCTAAAGTGGATTGGAAGAATTATAAGATTATAGTTGACAGGGTGATCAATCAATATTTTAAACAGCCTAATTATTTAAAAATCAATGGAGAACCAGTCTTTTCTATTTTCAGCATAGATAAATTGAAGGAGAGTTTCGGAGGAAGTCTGGAGGAAACTCGTAAGGCCCTGGATTATTTCAGGGATGAAGTGAAAAAGGCCGGATTCCCGGGACTCCATATCCAGTGGAACCAGGGCGGGGGATCGCTTATGTCGGAAGAAAGAGCGCGAGAATTCAGAAAAAATGTAGATTCAATGGGATTTAACAGTATAGCCATGTATAATATGGGAGGTTTGGCAGAAGATTATCTTGTGTATGGTGCAAATTCGATCAAAATAAGGGAACAGATGGACGAAATCCTGGATGTCCCTGTATTCCCCTGTGTATCAATTGGATGGGATGATACTCCGCGATTTCCGGCAAAGGGAATGAAAGAAACCGTTCATTATCATAATACGCCTGCAAGTTTTGCCGCACTACTTTCTAAAGCAAAAGAATACGTCGACAAACACCCCGGACAGACAAAACTGATTACCATTAATGCATGGAACGAGTGGGTAGAGGGTAGTTACCTGCTCCCGGATATGCTTCATGGCTTTGGTTATCTGGAAGCGGTGAAAGAAGTTTTCATTGACAAGAAATACGATCGATATTAAAAACAAATGGTATACGTCAATATTGCAGGCACAATTCTTGAGGTTGAGTGAATAAAAATAGGGCCGGTAACTTACAGTTATAATTAAATATGTGTAAAGATTAAAATAAATCAAAATAATACAAAACAGATATCCTGTCTGAAAAAATATATTATGTTTGCAAGATAAAGATTTTTTGTATAGAATTAGTCAACCGGTTTAGCAGATATGAAACGAGTATCCATGCAAGATATAGCTGACAAGTTGGGACTTTCCAAAGGGACGGTCTCACTTGTATTGAGCGGTAAGGCGAAAGGAAGTCGCGTAAGCGAGGAGACATCTAAGAAGGTCATACAGATGGCAGAGGAGATGAACTATCAGCCCAATGAAATAGCCCGAAGTCTCAGCACTGGAAAAAGTATGTCTATAGGTGTAGTTGTCACGGATATCTCTAACGAGTTTTTCGGGAATCTCACATTTCATATACAAGAACAGGCGAAAAAATATGGCTACACTGTGATTACTTCAAACACAAACGAGAGCCTGGAAGAATTCCGTAATGCGATTGCCACATTACTCAATAAACAGGTGGATGGTATTATCCTTGTCCCTGTAGATGAAGGACAGGAGATGGTGCTCAAAATCATGA
Organism: Proteiniphilum sp.; assembly: GCF_034927365.1. Taxonomy (GTDB): domain Bacteria; phylum Bacteroidota; class Bacteroidia; order Bacteroidales; family Dysgonomonadaceae; genus Proteiniphilum. The sequence continues at coordinate 283,704 of NZ_JAYFQD010000013.1, forward strand.
AAAGAAATCTTCCTATGGTGCAGATTGACCGTTACTATCCTGGTATCAAGGCCAACTATATTATTATTGATAACTATAAAGTATCGCGCAATGTAATTGAAGTTCTTATCGGAAAGGGCTTGCGAAGGATTGCCGTAGTTTGTTATGATATTAACCTGAATGCATTGACCGAAAGACGACAAGGGTATATTGATGCATTGACTCATCATAAATTACTGGATACTGCATTGATTAAAAATATCAACTATGAGAACCAGGAGGAAGAGATAAAACAGGCTATTATCGACCTAAAGAATAATCCTGATAAGGTGGACGCCATTTTCTTCTGTTCCAGAAAGGTATTTATTACCGGAGTAAAATATATGCACAGAGAAGGGATAAAGATACCCGAACAAATGGAAGTAGTCTGTTTTGATGAAATCGATTCTTTTTCAATTACCAATATGCCTATTACCTACATTAAGCAACCGATCAGGCAAATGGGAGAAAAAGCCGTAGACATTCTTATGGAACAGATGAGTGGATCAGGAGATGTCAATGAGTACGTCTTTGATGCTGAAATAGAATATTCTATCTGATTTTTGAATGATATATAAGCGATGAGATTTTTTATAATATGTTAGTCAACCGGTTTAGTTAATCAGATAGAGAGCGTTAAATCTTTTGTGCGGATAAAAAATAGGAAAATAATTATTGAATGGTAATTTGACTTAACCCTGTTTCATTATGGAATACTTTAAATATTCATATTTTCTCCTCTATGTTTTATTATTCTTGTATGCATGTCAGGGAGATAAGGAGAAGAAAAGGGATCCATACCCGACTATGGCTGATTATTGGGAAGGCAATGCAGATTGGCAATTGTATTATGATCTACCAATTTCGGGCTGGCATGAAGCGGCAGGTACCTCTATACGTGTAGTAGATGGAATCTGGTATTGGTTCCAGCGCTATCAGGTTCCTGAAGATCCGAATCGGTTAGGTATAGAATGCCGTAAATCGACCGATAAAGGTATGACATGGTCTGATCCGGTGAAAGTGATTAATCCCGAAGCCGGTACTCCCTGGGAGAGGATGGCTACTGACGGTGATTTTTTTTACGATGCGTCGGCTAATAAATGGCGATGCCTCTTTCAGAGCCTGGCTTACACGGGAGGATGGACCTGTTCCTATCTCGAACGGGATGGTGAAGATCCTATGGGATTGTTTACAACCCCGTCAGGATTTAGCAATCCAGCTATCGATGCGAAGGAGATATGGAGTAAGATAGCGGATGATCCCGATGATGATGCAGTGAAGTTGTGCGGCGGAGAACTGAACCAGATATATGATGAAGGTACACCCGAAATCCTATGGCAAGGTGGCGATACAATCTATGTCACATTTCATGGTGCGGCAAATATCGGTGCATCGATCTACGGTTTTCGTGGGATTGCAATTACTACCGACTTTCAGTATTATACACCTGCTGCCCCCGATTGTATCATGGACGCATATGACACCAATAAATGGAATGTCTCCTGGCAGGGAGACTTGAACGGAAATGTGGGCAGTATAGGTGTAGGTGCGGCTACAACCCTTCAGGAAGGTCCCTATTGGTATACTTTGATTGAAGGTGCTGACAAAAGCCTGGGAGGAACTGACGGTCAGAACTGGACTTTCGGATTGTTTCGGAGTACTTCCCTGACTAGTACCCATTGGGAAAACTGGGCTGATAATCCAGTTCCTGTGTTTGCACCTCATAAGGAATTGCTTGAATGGCAGTATGCCCGGCTGTTTAAGGATGAGGGTATTACCTATTGTGCGATAAACAGGGCCAATCCCGAATCGGAGAGATCATTCCGGATTTACAAATTGGTAAGAGATATTGCTAATTAGGTTAAACTGCCGGCTCCGTTGGTGCTGTCGGCGGGAACTATGAGCGTACTTTTATTGCTGATGAAATATCTGCTGCATTGTTCAAGAGTTATACAGGAAGAAAAATAAATATCAATTATCTAACATTAAAATTTAAAAAGGATGAAACGTAGCGAGATCAATCAGATTATTTCGGATGCAAAAGCATTTATAGGAGAGTGGAAGTTTTCATTGCCGCCGTGGGCGTATTGGAGCCTGTCAGATTGGGGAAAAAATAAAGAAATTGCGACTGAAGTGATTAACAACATGCTTGGATGGGATATTACCGATTTCGGATCCGGAGATTTTTACAAAAGAGGATTATTTTTATTCACTTTGAGAAATGGTAAGCTCAATGTGGATAAAAAACCGTATGCTGAAAAAATAATGATTGTAGGAGAAAATCAAGAAACCCCCATGCATTATCATTGGTATAAGATGGAAGATATAATTAACAGGGGAGGTGGGAATTTGGTTATTGAATTATATAATTCTACCCCTGACAATCAATTTGACGTGACCGATGTGAGATGTAGAAAAGATGGTATTAGTATAGTTGTTCCTGCAGGTGGAAGAGTGATTCTGGCGCCAGGAGAAAGTATTACGCTGGAACAGGGTGTGTATCACCGTTTTTATGGAGAAGAGGGGAAAGGAACGGTGTTAGTGGGTGAAGTGAGTATGGTAAATGATGATGCTACGGATAACTGCTTCTATGAACTGGTAGGACGATTCCCTTCCGTGGAAGAAGATGTGGAGCCGTTGCACCTGTTGGTGTCGGATTATAAAAAATATTTGGATTGATGATAAAGAAAAAATTTAAAATATCCGGTGTCGGATGTGCTTTGGTGGACTACCTTTTCTCTCCTGTAGACTTTAATGGGGGTGCTTTTAGCCGTTATATATCCATGAAACCAGGCGATGGGGGGCTATCTCCGGGGAAGCTTGTTTTTAGGGACGAGTTTGAAGCATTTTCGGGCAGAGATTACATGGAAGTAAGAAAACAGCTTACGGCGGGCAATCCTCCGGTAACATTGAATATCGGCGGGCCATCTATTGTTTCACTGATTCATGCAGCCCAGGTATTAAACGGTACTGGGGCGGAAGTTTACTTTTACGGTAGTAAAGGTCGTGACAAAGATGCGTTATTTATTGATGAGCGACTACAAAAGACGCCGTTGAAGATTGGAAAATATAAGGAGTCAGATCAATATACTGCTTTTACAGATGTACTTTCAGATCCTAATTACGACCAGGGGTTAGGTGAACGTATTTTTATCAATAATATAGGAGCTGCATGGGATTTGTACCCTGAAGATATGGATGACGCGTTTTTTAAAAGTGATATAGTTGTATTTGGAGGGACTGCTTTGGTCCCTCATATTCACCGGTCGTTATTGGAACTGCTCAAAAAAGCCAAAAACGAGAGAGCGGTAACCGTAGTCAATACCGTTTATGATTTTCTCAACGAAAAGAATAATTCTGAAAAAGCCTGGCCTTTAGGAGCCAATATCGAAACCTATAGTTATATAGATTTATTGATTACTGATATGGAGGAAGCCCTTCGGTTAAGTGGGCAGGTAACCATTGAAGGAGCCCTCTCTTTCTTCAAAAGAACACGTGTCGGAGCGGTGATTGTCACACATGGAGCGAATCCTCTTTACTATTTTAGTAATAGTGAACTGTTTGGTAGATCGGAAGGTAGTAAACCGGTTTCGGAAAGGGTCAGGGAGGAAATTGTGCTCTATCCGGAACAAGTGGGTGATACTACAGGGTGTGGAGATAATTTTGCCGGAGGAGCAATTGCATCTATTGCCAGGCAATTGGTGGAGCCTCACCTCCAAAGCGTAAGTATAGATGAAGTGATCGCGTGGGGTACGGTGTCGGGTGGGTATGCCTGTTTCTATCATGGAGGAACATTTTATGAGAAATATCCGGGTCAGAAACGGGAACTGATTGAGCCTTATTACAGGGATTATCTGCTTCAGAAGGAAAATAAGCCTTTAATTTCTGAATACAGATAATTCGATGGATGAGAAAAAAATTGTTATTTTTGGTGCCGGGAAGATTGGCCGCTCATTTATAGGACAGGTATTCAATTTATCAGGCTATGAAGTTGTTTTTGTAGATATAAACAAACAACTGGTCGATTTGATGAACCAACAGAAGCAATACCGGATAGTTATCAAAAATGGAGAGAAGGATGAGATGCTGATCATTCGTAATGTAAGAGGCATCTGCCTTGAGGAAGAGGAACGGCTGATCGCAGAATTGAGCGATACGAAAATTATATCCTTCTCCGTGGGGCAACAGGGACTGGCTGCGGCAATTCCTATATTGACCAGATCGTTAGTTGTTCGCCGGGAAAAACATGGAGATGTTCCTTTGGATATAATTATTGCGGAGAATATAAGAAATGCGGACACTCTTATCCGGGAAGAATTGAAAAAACAGTTGCCGTCTGATTATCTTTTGGAGCAACTAGTTGGATTGGTGGAGACGAGCATTGGTAAAATGGTGCCTATAATGACACAAAAGGATATCGAAGAAGATCCCTTACAGGTATTTGCCGAATCCTACAATTCTCTGATCGTCGCAAAAAAAAGTTTTAAGAACCCAATTCCTGATGTCCCTTTCTTGGCACCTAAAGAGAATATCAAAGCATGGGTCGACCGAAAGTTGTTTATTCATAACTTAGGACATGCCACGACGGCTTATCTGGGATTTAAAACCTATCCGGATGCTGTATATATCAGTGAAATATTAGAAGATAAAAAACTCCTTGACACTGTAAAGCAGACAATGTTGCAATCAGCAGACATTCTTCAGGCATTGTATCCTGGGGAGTTCACACCAGTCCAATTGGAAGAACATATCGATGACCTGATAGGTCGTTTTAGAAATAAGAGTTTAAAAGATACCATCTTTCGCGTAGGGTGTGACCTGTATCGAAAACTGGGGTCGGAAGATCGGTTGGCTGGGCCCGTACATGCTGCTCTCCGATTGGACAAGCCTTATCACCTCATCCTTGATGCAATCATAGCCGGCATATCCTTCAGAGCTAAAGATGAAAACGGAAATTATTTTCCTTCGGACAGATTGTTCTTTGAAGAGGCAACAAAGGGAATACGGTATATATTGGAAAATGTGTGTAGGATAAAGTGAGAAAATGGGAAGGTGAAAGAGTGGAAAGGTGGAAGAGAAGTTAAGAAGTGAATGATTTCATAATCTTGAAATCCTAAATTCTATAATCTAAAATTTTAAATATATGAGAAAAATAATCCTATTGACAGTTCTGTCTGGAATGATATTGAGTAGTTGCGGAGAAACAATAAACAGTTCCACACAAAAGAAGGAACCGGTCGATTACGTAAATAACCGTATTGGCAATATCAGTATTCTGTTGGTGCCTACATTTCCGGTGACACACTTGCCCAACAGTATGTTGCGCATGATGCCGGCTCATAGGGAATTTGTCACCGATCGTATGGAGGGATTGCCCTTGAACGTGCCTTCGCACCGTCAGGGAGATGTGTTATATCTGATGCCTTATTGCGGCGAACCGGACGGGTTAACGTCCAACCTGAATTATCGCTACGACCATGAAAAGTCAACACCCTACCATTATTCGGTGTATCTCGACGATCATGGTATTACTGCCCGTTTTGCTCCTGCTGCTCGTGGAGCGGTATTCGCTCTCACTTTTGAGGAAAAGGCTCCCCGATATGTGATGCTGCGTACCGTCGGCAATGGAGAATTGTGTGCCGAGGGCAATACAATGCAGGGATTTGAGATTTATCATGGAACGAAGCATTATTTCTATCTTGAGTTCGATCAGGAGCCTATTGAAACTGGTAACCGGGATACAGAACACAGAAAAGCCTGTTATGCCGCATTCGATCAGAGCGTGAAAGAAGTACGCATACGATATGGTATTTCCTTTATAAGTGAAGAGCAGGCACGCTTGAATCTGGAAAAAGAGGTGCCCGGTTATGATATTGATGCACTGGCGAAGGTTGCCCGTGCAGAATGGAATAAAGCCTTGGGTAAAATAGAGGTGGAAGGTGCTACCGAAGATCAGAAAACAGTCTTTTACACTTCTCTCTACCGTGCACATGAACGTATGATCAATATATCGGAAGATGGAAAATATTATAACGGTTTTGATGGGAAAGTGCATGATGATGGAGGTGTACCCTTCTGGACGGACGATTGGATCTGGGATAATTATCTGGCACTTCACCCGTTGCAAACTATATTAAATCCCAAAGAGCAGGAAGAGAAGCTGGCTTCGTATATCCGGATGTGGGAATATTCAAAAGAGAAATGGATGCCTACATTTCCCTGTGTATTTGGTGATGCACACTGTATGAATGGCAACCATGCCGCCGTGATGTTTGCCGATGCATTGGCCAAAGGCATTCCGTTTGATGTGGAAAAGGCTTTTGAGGGAATGAAGAATACCGTACTGACCGAGACGATGGTCCCTTGGGCGCGTGCACCTAAAACCGAGTTGGATGATTTCTATCATGAACATGGGTGGTTTCCTGCTCTTTACCCCGATGAAAAGGAGACTGTTCCTGTTGTGAGTGATTTCGAGAAACGAAATGCAGTGGCTGTAACCCAGGCTGCTTCGTATGACGACTGGAGTATCGCACAGATGGCTAAATCGTTGGGAAAAGAGGATGATTACCAGTTCTTCCTGAATCGTGGATTCAATTATCGACATCTCTTTAATAAGGAAACGGGATTTTTTCATCCGAAAGATAAGGAGGGAAAATTTATTCAGCCATTCGATTATATATTTTCCGGTGGAATCGGCGCAAGGGCGTATTACGATGAAAACAATGCCTGGACATATATCTGGGATGTGCACCATAATGTTGCTGACCTGATAGACTTGTTTGGAGGCAATCAACCCTTTATTGATAAGTTGGATCAGTTGTTTGTGGAAGATTTGAAATTATCCAAATGGCAATATTATGCTATCCATCCTGATGCGACAGGGAATGTTGGACAGTTTGTAATGGGGAACGAGCCCAGTTTTCATATTCCCTACCTCTATAACTATGCCGGTCAGCCATGGAAAACTCAAAAACGTATACGTATGTTGCTCGAAAGCTGGTTCCGTAACGATCTGATGGGTATCCCCGGCGATGAGGACGGTGGAGGTATGACTGCTTTTGTGGTCTTTTCACAATTGGGATTCTATCCGGTATCTCCCGGTATACCGGTTTATACAATCGGTAGTCCCATCTTTACAAAGTCGAGTATCAAACTGAGTAATGGAAAGGTTTTCACGGTGAAGGCAGAAAATGCTTCATGGAGTAACAAGTATATACAATCGGCTACACTCAACGGACAACCGTTGAATCGTACCTGGTTTACACATGAGGACCTGATTAATGGCGGAACGCTGGAACTGATCATGGGTGACCGTCCGAATAAAAAATGGGGACTGGAATCACCTCCTCCATCGGCCGCTGATATGCAGGGGAATTGAAAATGTTTAATCGTTTAATTGTTAAAATGTTAAAGATGGTGTCCCGAATCTTGGCTCTTATGTCCTGCTTCTTCATTCTAATTTCTAACTTCTAACTATATGAGAATATTACTAGCTATATGTATATCAATCTGGATTACCGGATCTTACTCACAGATTGTAGAAAAGGTTTCCGATCCGGTGGAATGGGTTAATCCGTTAATGGGGACAAAATCAAAATAATAATGAGAAAAATAATCGGATATTTGGCAGAGGCGCTGTTTCTTGTTTTCGTTATCCTATTTATTTTGCTTTCCTGTAGAGAAAAGCAAGAAGATGCTATCGGGCTATATGATTTGAGATATACCCTCTCTTATGATTTAAAAGACACCAAACAGGTTGAGAGTTTATGGGATGATATCCATGCTGTTGCCACTTTACAGGGGGTTGTAAACAGAAAAGGGCCGAGATTATTTATTCATTATATTGTTACCCATGGTACGGATATAGACAGTTATTGGTGGAATAAATACCGTGAGCCTGGAAAATGGCTGCATGAAAAAGATACCGTGGTATACCCGGATATTGTACAATTGATAGAGGCATATAAAAAGGATATCAACGGCGTTGTACTCTATGATTCATCCATCGCATCGACAAGTAATGTGGCTTCTGCTGTGGCTGGGATTGAAGATCTGATAGCTATTCGTTATGATACTGACCCCCACAGCCTCTATTCACGTATTGTACTCAATGGGCCAAAATTGAAAGTGAAAGAACGGCTGATCAAAGAAGACGGTACCTCTCTTTTCACGGGTGATGGTGTTATCCCCGGAACAAACCGGAAGTCGACCGGCTCCCTGAAAAATGATCCTTATATATGGTTTATCGAAAATTATATGAAGAGTGATCGTTGTTCCGGAGAGTTTGGGGCTTATTATATCGATCAGAAATGGCGGGAGAAACCTACGGCTACGGTGGTGAATCATCATACCCTTACCAATCATGATTTCTTCGTGAGCAAGAAAGCATTTTTCTTTGATCTTTCTCCCTGGGGCGATGAATCGGCTACCGATGATCCCGATCAACCGGTAGGGGCTGATTTAGCGACCCTGAAAGAGTTCCTGTCTGAGGCATACCGGATTAATGAAGGAAAGAAAATGTGCTATATCGGTGGTTTTCCGTCGTGGGCGTTTAAATATACGCAACATGCAGGTGGAATCCATGAAGATGTAGCCACCGAGTGGGAGTTCTCCAAATTAATCGGCGATTATAATGCTTTCAAGGATGCTGATGCGATCGGATATGGTGCCTTGGCGAATGCTTCCTTCTGGACTCATTTCCCGTTGAAAGAGAAATATCCCCAACGAAGCGTCTCCATCGATGAGTTGAAGCACAGGGGATATCTGGATGAAGAGGGAAAAGTTGATTTCAGAGGAAGAGAATTTTTTATATTTTATGTGGGTGATTATGATGCCTCTTCATGGATCGTACAACGCACGCCCTCTATTTGGGATGATAAAAACAGGGGTAAAGTGCCTATGATGTGGGCGATCAGTCCGGTGTTGGAAAACAGGATCCCGATGGCGCTGGATTATTACCGGGAGAGTGCGACCCCTAATGACTATTTTGTCGCAGCCGATAACGGTGCCGGCTATCTTATGCCGGGGATGTTGCAAGAACCGAGGAAATCGGGCCTTGAGTCTGGATTGGATACCTGGGCAAATCACTGTAGACCGTACTACGAACGCTGGGACTTAACCATCACCGGCTTTGTCATTGATGGAACTGCCCCCGGTCTCTCCAAAGAAGGGCTGGATTGTTATGCTTCCTTCAGTCCGAATGGCATTGTACCCCAAAAGGTGCCTCTGACCCTGTTGCATGGTGATATGCCGGTATTGCGGTCCGACTATGATATTGTTTCCGATGACCCTAAAGCCGCTGTCCAACTCATGCTGGAAAGAATAAAAATAAGACCGGTACCCTTTCATTGGTTCAGGAATATCCTTAAGACACCTACCTGGTATGTTGAAGTAATGGATGAACTGTATAAGATCGATCCCTCCATTGAATTGTTGGATGCTCCGACTTTCTTTGAATTATATAGGATATGGTTACGGCAGAACCCTGACGCAGCCGGTGGCCATATAAAAATGGAATGAGCATATCTCCAAAGGATTTATTTAAAAAAAAACTTGTGTCAAAAAGAATATATGAAAGATCAATTTTTGAATCGATAGGGAATTCAAATTTCCTATATTTGCCGGTCTTTTTCGTGAAGCTAAATAAGGAGGAGAAAAGCCTGCTTATAAGTGCTGTTGCGGAAATAGTATAAAGTAATCAAAATTAGTATATTTCCAGAATATAGGATGTGCCTTGGAATAACTCAACAAAGCTTGATTCTTCTCCCGGCTTTCACTATATTTGCATACTTAAATCATGCATAAATGGCAGTTGTAGTAATCATGCCCAAACAAGGGCAATCAGTAGAGAGTTGTATCATTACCGAACTGAAAAAGAAAAAAGGTGATACCGTACAAAAGGGAGATATCCTCTTTTCCTATGAAACAGATAAGGCTTCATTTGAAGAAGAAGCCCCGTCAGAGGGAGTTGTACTCGAATGCTTCTACGGTGAAGGAGATGAGGTGCCCGTATTGGAAAATATGATGGTGATCGGGCAACCTGGAGAAGATATCTCTTCATTGTTAGGTGGGGGTAAAGCCTCGAAAGAGGATGCGAAAGAGACAATTACTGATAGTAATTCCCATTCCTCCGGGACAATAGTGGAAGTAGCCACAGAAGCTTCTTCTACCGGTGAAATTCCAGCACGGACCGGAGGTGCAGCTCCTGTGAACGTTCAAGCCGGTGCAAGCCCTGTTTCACCCCGTGCAAGGAAATTGGCAGGGAAAAATGCCGTAGATACCTCTTCCCTCTCCGGAAGCGGTCCCAAAGGACGTATTATAGAGAAGGATGTCCAGTCGGTGTTGCAGGATCGTCCAAAGATGACACCGTTGGCGAAGAAACTGGCGACCGAAGAAGGTATGATGCCTCAATCGGCGGGAACAGGACTTGCGGGAACAGCCAGGGCTGCAGATCTTTCCGTACCGGTGAACAGTATATATGGTAAAGATTATGAAGATCGGAAGATCTCCAATATGCGTAAGATTATCGCCCGTTCGATGCATGCATCCCTGCAGAATTCGGCGCAACTTACCCACCATTTGGGAGCAGATGCGCGACAAATATTGGCGCTCAGAAAGAAAGCAAAAGCAATGCTGGACGAAGGCAAGCTCGATGTCAATATCACGTTGAACGACATGGTCTGCTTCTCTGTGATCAAGGCGCTGAAGAAATTCCCCAACGTGAATACCCATTTTCTGGGCGACAGTATCCGGTACTTCAATAAGATACACCTTGGATTGGCAGTAGATACCGAGAGAGGGTTGATGGTGCCGGTCGTACGCAATGCCGATGACCTCTCCATTACCGGTTTGGCGCGTCAGTTCAAGGAAATTGCCGCTGCATGCAGGAATGGCAGTGTGAATCCGGATATCCTTTCTCCCGAAGCCGGAACCTTTACTGTGTCGAATCTGGGAAATTATGGCGTGGAGATATTTACGCCGGTCATCAACCTGCCACAATCCGCTATCCTAGGTGTAAATACAATCGTGCCGCGTCCCAAAGATATTGGTGATGGTGTATATGCTTTTGTTCCTTTTATCGGATTGAGTCTTACTTACGATCACCGGTCATTGGATGGAGGAGAAGCGACCCGCTTCCTGAAGCAGATTGCCGTTGAAATTGAGAATATGGAATTGGACGTTTAACAATGTGCCAATAAAATTAATGTGCCAATGTGCCAATAAGACTAATGTGCCAATCCTAATAAATCGGGACAAATAGTATCAATTGAAAAAATGACTATATAGGCTAATTTATTGAAATTAAAATTTATAATAATTAAATGTGGAGCCAGCCGTGTGTCTATAGGCATTATTGGCATATTGGCATATTTTCACATTGACAAATTAAAATATTATGTACGATTTACTAATTATCGGAGGTGGTCCCGCCGGGTATGTAGCGGCGGAACGGGCCGGACATAAAGGGCTGAATGTGGTATTGTTCGAGAAAAAGTCGATGGGAGGGGTATGCCTGAATGAAGGATGCATTCCTACCAAAACATTGCTTTATAGTGCCAAGACCTATGAAAATGCTTTGCATGGAGATCTCTACGGTGTTTTTGGGGATAATATCCGTTTTGATTACGAGAAAATGGTTTCCCGTAAGAAGAAAGTGGTCCGTAAACTCGTACTTGGGGTAGAAGGCAAGATGAAAGCCAATAAGGTGACAGTGATAAAGGGAGAAGCTCTTATCAACGGACGTTCATCGGAAGGGATTGAGATCACCAGTAACGGTGAAAAATATATTGGAAAAAATCTTCTTGTCTGTACGGGATCGGAAGCATCCGTACCGCCTATACCCGGATTGAAAGAGGCCGGTGAGATCATCGTCACCAACCGTGAGATACTGGAACTGACTGAACGTCCCGAATCACTCGTCGTAATTGGCGGTGGTGTGATCGGTATGGAGTTTGCCAGCTTCTATAATAGCCTGGGATCAAAGGTTACTGTAGTGGAGATGCTTCCAGAGATCCTTGGAGGCCTCGATTTCGAAATATCTGCCATGCTTCGCGATATATACACAAAGAAAGGGATTACTTTCCATCTGAATGCAAAAGTTACTCAGGTAGATGGTCACAAAGTCATTTTTGAGAAAGAGGGAAAAACCGAAACGATAGAAGGTGAAAAGATCCTTCTGAGTGTTGGTCGTCGTCCTGTTACACAAGGATTCGGATTGGAGAATCTGGGTGTTGAATTGGTAAGAGGCGGCATCAAGGTGGATGAGAAGATGCGGACCAATGTTCCGGGTGTATACGCAGCCGGAGATGTGACCGGCTTTTCTTTGCTGGCCCATACTGCAAGCCGTGAAGGTGAAGTGGTTGTCAACAACCTCACCGGCAGAAGCGATATCATGCGTTACAATGCCATCCCGGGTGTGGTCTATACCAATCCTGAAGTGGCCGGAGTGGGGGAGACCGAAGAGTCGGCCAAAGCAAAAAATATCGCCTATAAGGCTCTTAAGTTGCCGATGGCTTATGCCGGACGTTTTGTTGCTGAAAACGAAGGTGGAAGCGGATTATGCAAGGTGATTGTGGGTGAAAAACATGGCGAGGTGATTGGTGTACACATGCTGGGAAATCCCGTCAGTGAAATCATTTACGGCGCCTGTATCGCCATTGAACAGGAAATGACCCTGAAAGAGCTGCAGGAGGTGGTTTTCCCGCATCCTACCGTCAGTGAAATAATCAAGGAGACTGTGTTTCTGTAGTTCAATAGTAGTTCGGTAGTTATTCGGTAGTTGTTCAGTTGTAATTCGGTGGTAATTATCCCGCAGGGTGGAAAACAACATGAACGAAGTGAATGAATAACGGCGAAGCCGAATAACGCGAAGCGAATAACATGCGAAGCATGAATAACAACAGAATAACATGCGAAGCATGAATAACAATTGAATAACGCGAAGCGCAAATAACAATAGATTAAAATCAACAAATCAATATAATATGCCCAAAGTACAACTAATAGATCCGAGCGAAGCCCGTAAACCGGGGTTTGTGGAGTTTCAACCGATACCTGTCAACCAGTACCGGAAAACAATAAAAGAGGAAAAAGAAAATTTTACCACAGAGGAGTTCAAAGCGATCTACCACGATATGGTATTGATCCGTGAATTCGAGACGATGATTAATCTGATAAAGATTCAGGGAGAGTACAATGGTACGCCCTATAACCACCCCGGTCCCGCCCACCTGTCCATCGGACAGGAGTCGTCGGCAGTAGGTATGGCCTGGACGTTGAGCGTGGATGATTTTATTTTCGGAAGTCACCGTTCGCATGGTGAGATTCTGGCTAAGGGGATGTCGGCCATCCACCAGTTAGACGACCAACAGCTCCAGGATATCATGGAGAAGTTCTTTGATGGTGCGATCTATGAGATCGTGAAAAAAGATTTCGAAGGATCTGTCAAGGAACTCGCAAGGAGATTTTTAGTGTATGGTACACTGGCTGAAATCTTTGCCCGTAAGACCGGATTCAATAAGGGATTGGGAGGATCGATGCATGCTTTCTTCACACCCTTTGGTGTTTATCCCAATAATGCTATCGTAGGTGGATCGGGAGATATAGCTGTCGGAGCGGCATTGTACAAGAAAGTGAACCGTAAACCGGGGATGGTCGTGGCCAATATCGGAGATGCATCCATGGCGTGCGGTCCGGTATGGGAAGGGATCACCTTTTCTGCGATGGATCAATTCAACCAACTTTGGGAGGGTGACATGAAGGGTGGTCTTCCGGTGATTATCAATATAATGAATAACCAGTACGGTATGGGTGGGCAGACCTGTGGTGAGACCATGGGATATGGTATTGCTGCCCGTATTGGAGCCGGAGTGAATCCGGATCAGATGCATGCCGAACGGGTGGACGGATACAACCCGCTGGCCGTCATCGATGCCTATAAGCGCAAACGCAAGATCATCGAAGAAAAGAGAGGGCCGGTGTTACTGGATGTGCTTACTTACCGTTACAGCGGACACTCTCCTTCCGATGCTTCTTCCTATCGTTCGAAAGAAGAGGTGGAAGCATGGGAATCGCAGGACTGTATCCGCAGCTATGGTGAACAGTTGATTCAGGCGGGTGTGGCTACTCAAGCCGATCTTGACTCAATCTCCGACAATATACGTGCACTGGTCAATGAGATGTTCCTCAAAGCGATCGATGACAATATCTCGCCCAAGATGGAAAATCCGGATGTGATTGGTGATATGATGTTCTCTGACGGATCGGTGGATAGTTTCTCGGATGCCAAGCCGGAAGTATTAATGCCGCTGGAAGAAAATCCGAGGGTAAAGAAGATCGCAGCCAAGGAGCGTTTTGCATTCGATGCCGAAGGTAAACCGTTCAGCAAAATGAAACAGTTCCACCTTCGGGATGGCCTTTTTGAAGCGATCATCGACCGTTTCTATAAGGATGCTTCTCTCATTGCGTATGGTGAGGAGAACCGTGACTGGGGCGGTGCATTTGCCGTGTATGGCGGACTGACCGAATCATTGCCTTACCACCGTCTGTTTAACTCGCCTATTGCGGAGGCTTCCATCATAGGAACGGCTATCGGTTATGCGATGTGTGGTGGAAGGGTAATCCCGGAAATCATGTATTGCGACTTTATCGGGCGTGCAGGAGATGAGATCTTCAATCAGTTGCCCAAGTGGCAGGCGATGAGTGGTAATGTGCTGAAAATGCCGATGGTGGTACGTGTTTCTGTCGGATCGAAATATGGAGCACAACACTCGCAGGACTGGACGTCGCTGGTAGCCCATATTCCGGGCCTGAAAGTGTGCTTCCCTGTAACACCTTATGATGCCAAAGGCTTGATGAATGCCGCTTTGCAAGGTACAGACCCGGTCATTTTCTTTGAAAGCCAACGTATCTATGATATCGGTGAGCAGTTCCATCAAGGGGGTGTTCCTGCCGGTTATTATGAAATAGCTATTGGTGAGCCAGATGTGAAGAAAGAGGGTAAAGATATTACCTTCCTGACCATCGGACATACCCTTTATCCTGCCTTGAAAGCTGCGAAAGAACTGGAAGAGAAATACGGTATGAGTGCCGAAGTAATTGATGCCCGTTCACTGGTACCATTCAATTATGAAAAGGTGTTGGCGTCGGTGAAGAAAACCGGGAAAATTATTGTCGGCGGTGATGCCACCGCGCGCGGCTCTTTCCTGAACGACCTTGCAGCCAATATCGGTCAACTTGCATTCGATTATCTCGATGCTCCCGTCTGTGTGCTGGGTTCACGCAACTGGATCACTCCCGCATTCGAACTTGAAGAGTCGTTCTTCCCGCAGCCAAGCTGGTTTCTGGATATGATCAACGAACGGATCCAACCACTCAAGGATTATATTCCGGTACAGAATTTTACAGATGCAGAATTTATCAGGAGAGCTAAAAAGGGTGTTTAATGTGACTAATGTGCCAATATGCCAATGTGACTAATCCCGACAAGTCGGGACAGGTAGCGCCAATTGAGATGTAGCCCGGATTTTGAAATGATGGGATATAATTAATGGGTAAATTGGTTGAATGGTGTTTATAAGATAGATTGCAAATGGTGAAAGTAAATGCACATATGCATACACCGTATTCGTTCAGTGCGTTTTCCGATGTGGATGACGCACTGGACAGGGCGGTTGCCGAGGGGGTGAAAGTGGTAGGTATAAATGATTTTTATACTACCGAGGGGTATCGGGAGTGGGCAGATGGTTGTGCCAAGCGACATCTTTACCCGCTTTTTGGGATCGAGTTTATCAGTTTGAATGAGGAGGATCAAAAAGCAGGATTGCGAGTGAATGACCCCGCCAATCCCGGACGTACCTATCTTAGCGGAAAAGGATTGTCATACCCTTTCCGGTTGGAGGAACCTTATGCAACAATGTTATCCCATGTGCGGGATGAGGCCAATAGGCAGGTGGAAGCGATGTGCGCTAAACTAAACGACCTGCTCCGACAGAAAGAGTGTGGTTTCACCCTTGACCTACAGCAGATAGCGGACGAACTGACCAAAGGCCAGCTCCGTGAGCGCCACCTGGCAAAAGCGTTGAGGTTAGCTGTCTACAATGCTTGCGATAACGATGCTTCCCGTATAAAAGAGTTGTTGGAAAAGCTTTTTGATGGAAAGGGACTGAAATCCTCGGTGGATAATGTTGCCGGTGTGGAGAACGAGATCCGTGCCAACCTGCTGAAAGCGGGTGGGGCAGCATTTGTACCGGAAGAACCTGCCGCTTTCCTGCCAATGGAGACCGTACAGAAAATCATCATTGCCGCCGGTGGTATCCCGACCTATCCCTTCCTGGCAGATGATGCGAACGGGAATTATACCGACTTTGAAAATGACCTCGAACGGGTTGCGAAGCAACTTACCGAACGGGGATTCCATTCGGTGGAGTTCATCACAACGCGCAATGATGTCCGGCTTTTGGAGAAATATGCGGAATATCTCTACGGACAGGGGTTTGTAGTCACTTTCGGCAGTGAGCATAATACGCCTGCAATGGAACCCATCGAACTGTTCGCCAGCGGAGGAACTCCTTTGACCACGAAACTTATGGAAATCAACTACAAGGGAGCTTGTGTCATTGCGGCCCATCAGCATCTGGTAAAGCAGGGCCTGAATGGGTATATTGATCAAGCCGGTGATGCCGACCGTTCTAAACGGCATGAGTTGGAATCCTTAGGAGATCAACTTATTTCAAATTGATACTTATAAAAACAGATAAAGATGGAACAGTATTCTCAAGCCTTTTTACCAGAGGATGATATTTTTGGAATACGGGATTTAATATATATATCACGGTTTTACGGTCAAGATAGCCGCTATGTAATTGCCGGTGGAGGTAATACATCCTATAAGAATAAAGAGAAGATATGGGTGAAGGCCAGTGGTGCTGCATTGGCAACGATTACCGGGGAGGGCTTTGCCGTGCTCGACAGAAGCAAGCTCAACAACATGTCGGAGAAAGTGTATAGTACAGATCCGACAGAGCGGGAAGAGCAGGTGAAGAACGATCTGGCAGAGGCTACCCTTACCAAAGGGAAGCGCCCTTCGGTGGAGACATCGATGCATAATGTGATCAATTACCCCTTTGTAGTACACCTGCATCCTACGGCAGTAAACGGATTGATGTGCGCACAAAATGCGGAGTCCGACCTGAAAAGGCTTTTCGGCGAAAAGGCATTGTATGTTGAATACACTGATCCGGGGTATGTGCTGTTCAAGAAGGTATACGACCGTATCCAGGAATACCGCAAAGCCTACAGCGAAGAACCGCAAGTGATCTGGTTGCAGAATCACGGCATCTTTGTCGCTGCAAACACCATTGTAGAGATAAAAGCTATCTATGCCGATATCCATCAAAAAATAGATGAGGCTGTTTCTACACCGCTACTCATAGGTGAAAGAGATACCTGCACTTGTACCGGACAGATTGTGCCGGCACTCCGTATGATGTTGTCGGGCGACGGGTTAAAGACGTTGAAAGTAAGGAAAAACGAACTGATCAAATATTTCTACGATAGCCCCCAAAAACAGCAGGATATTGCCAAACCATTTACACCGGATGCCATCGTCTATTGCAAATCGAACTATATTTTCCTGAATGATGAGACACCCGAAACAGTATTGGCAGAGGCTGTGAAAGTGATACCTGCCTTTACTGCGAAACAGGGCTATCAACCCAAGGTGATAGTGATTAAAGGAATCGGCTTGGTGGCTGTCGGTGACAACGCCAAGCAGTGTGATACCATCCTCGACGTGTTTGAAGACGCGATGAAGATCGCCTATCTTGCACATTCATTTGGAGGGCCACATCCGATGACACAGCCTCAGATCGATTTTATCGACAACTGGGAGGTAGAGAACTACCGCCGTAGTGTGGCTGCCGGCGCTTCTGCCGGCCGTGCCGAGCATAAGACGATTGTAATTACCGGTGCTGCTCAGGGATTTGGTGAGGGTATCGGTCGTTGTCTGTTGCAGGAAGGTGCCAATATCGTGATTGCCGACCTCAATGAAGCGGTGGGCAAGGCGACGGCAGAGAGGTTCAACAGCCTGGCAAAGAGTAACAGGGCTTACTTCGTGAAGACGAACGTGTCCGACTTGGCAAGCTTGGAAAATCTTGTCCACGAAACCGTATGCCAGTTCGGGGCCATTGACTGTTTTATCAGCAATGCCGGCGTATTGCGTGCGGGTGGTCTGGAGGATATGACACCCGAGAACTTCGACTTCGTCACCAAGATCAATTATAGTGCCTATTTTTACTGCACCAAGATTGTCAGCAAGGTAATGAAGTTGCAAACTGAATATGCTTCCGACGACTACTATGCCGACATTGTCCAGATCAATTCCAAATCGGGCTTACAAGGAAGTAAAGCCAACTTCGCCTATGCCGGAGGAAAATTCGGCGGTATTGGACTTACCCAGTCTTTCGCACTGGAACTGGCTCCATTCCGTATAAAGGTCAACTCCGTCTGCCCGGGCAACTTCTACGAAGGGCCTCTCTGGAGCGACCCCGATAATGGCCTGTTCGTGCAGTACCTGAGGGCAGGTAAAGTGCCCGGTGCCAAAACAATAGAGGATGTAAGAGCGTTCTATCTATCGAAAGTGCCTATGGGAAAAGGATGTACGCCCGAAGATGTGACGAAAGGAGTGCTTTACCTGATGGATCAGTGTGGTGAGACCGGACAGGCGTTGCCGATCACCGGCGGACAGGTGATGCTTTCTTAGACAGTGTATAGGTGGACAGGTGATAAGGTTTTGAATGTAAACAAATAATATAATAATGAGAACAAGAGCAGTGAGATTGTATGGCAAGAAGGATTTGCGTCTGGAAGAATTTGATTTGCCGACCATTAAGGAGGATGAAATCCTGGCCAAGGTGGTGACCGATTCGTTGTGTATGTCATCCTACAAAGCTTCGTCACAGGGAACAGATCATAAACGTATTCCCAATGATGTAGCCGAGAATCCTATCATTATCGGTCACGAATTTGCCGGTGAATTGCTGGAAGTGGGTTCTAAATGGGCACATAAATTCAAGGTAGGGGATAAGTTCTCCATTCAGCCGGCACTCTACTACGAAAATGGCCCTGTGGGTATCCTGAGCGCTCCCGGTTACAGCTACAAATATATCGGCGGTGATGCTACCTATGTGGTTATTCCTAATGAAGTGATGGAACAGAATTGCTTATTGAAATTTACCGGTGAAGGTTACTATCCTGCGTCGCTGGCAGAACCGCTCTCCTGCGTGATCGGTGCGATGCATGCCAACTATCATACTACTCCCGGCAGTTATATACACAAGATGGAGATTGTGGATGGAGGAAAGATGGCTATTCTTGCTGGTGTAGGCCCGATGGGGCTTGCAGCGATCAATTATGCTCTCCATCGTGAAGACCGGAAACCATCGCTCCTGGTGGTGACCGATGTAGACCAGACACGACTGGACAGGGCCGGTTCAATTTATACGGTTGAGTTTGCCGCTTCCAGGGGAATTGATCTCCGTTATATTAATACAGGAGTGGTGGACGATCCGGTGAGGGAATTGAAAGCTGTCAGTGGTGATACAGGGTATGATGATGTATTTGTCTTTGCACCGGTAAAACCGGTAGTAGAACAGGGGGATGCTATCCTGGCATTCGACGGTTGTTTGAATTTCTTCGCTGGTCCCAGTGATCCAAATTTCAGTGCTACCTTTAACTTCTATAATGTACACTATGCCTATACACATATTGTGGGCACCAGTGGAGGTAATAACGATGATATGGTGGAAGCGCTTGATATTATGGGTAAAGGACTTGATCCGGCAGGATTGATCACCCATATTGGTGGATTGAACGCGGTAGCCGATGCTACGAACAACTTGCCTCATATTCCCGGAGGAAAGAAATTGATCTATACGCATATCGATATGCCACTTACCCCGATATCCGATTTTGAAAAGCTTGGTGAAACCAACGAGCTATTTAAGGAACTGGCTGTTATTTGTAGTCGGCATAACGGATTATGGAGCGTGGAAGCGGAAAATTTCCTGCTGGAGAATTATAAATAATGTGCCAATGTGCCAATGAGAATAATAAGAATAATGAAATAATAACCCAATTGTCTTGGATCTTGTGTCTTGGATCTTGGTTCTAAAAGAAAAATATGAAACAATTAGATGTGAATTTGATGCATCCGGTGGAACAGATCAATGTGATTATCGGACGGATCTATAGTAGAGGAATGACCACTACTTCGGGGGGAAATATCTCCATCAGGGATAAAAATGGTGATATCTGGATCACCCCTTCTGGAGTGGATAAAGGGTCGCTTACCACCAAAGATATCATGCAGGTAAAAAGGGATGGAACCATTGTCGGGTTGCATAGGCCATCGTCGGAACTCCCCTTTCACAGAGCTATCTATGAATCCAGACCGGAAATAACAGCTATCATTCATGCGCATCCGCCGGCACTGGTTGCGTTTAGCATTGCTGGTATCGTACCTGATACAAAGATTGTTCCGCAGGCCCATAATATTTGTGGTGATATAGGCTTCGCCCCTTATGGAACTCCCGGTAGTGAGGATCTGGGCGAAAAGATCGCGTTTGAATTCAAAGATATCCGCTATAAAGCGGTGATCATGGAAAATCATGGTGTGGTACTGGGTGGAACCGATATGATGGATGCGTACCAGCGGTTTGAGACGTTGGAGTTTTGTTGCCGTACCATTGTAAATGCCAAAAGATTGGGGCAAGTGAATTATCTAAGTGATGAACAGGTTTCGCAATATGTAAATCACCTACCGACCAATATTTCCCATTTTATGGATATTGATCATCCTTCCGATGAACGGGCAATTCGTACGGAGATGGTGAATATTATCCGCCGGGCTTGCGACCAAGGAATGATGATATCGACTTATGGGACTGTATCGGTACGCTGGAGAGGCAACGATTTCCTGATCACTCCAAGTAATGTGGCGCGGTGGGATATTGTGCCGGGTGATATTGTCCAGATAAAAAACGGTATGGCTGAAGCAGGGAAAACACCCAGCAGGTCGGTAGCTCTCCATCAACGTATCTATCAATTGAATCCACATATCAATTCCATTATCTGTACACAGTCGGTGAACCTGATGGCGCATGCTGTGAGCGGCTCAAAATTTGATGTACGTACTATCCCCGAAAGTTGGATCTTCCTGCAGGATGTTCCATCTATACCTTTTGGATTGATTTATAATGACGTGGATAGTGTAGCCAAAATGTTCAATCATAACCGTGTTATTCTCGTAGAGAATGATAGCGTCTTTGTTACAGGTGATAAATTGCTGAGTACGTTCGACTATCTGGAAGTAGCTGAATTTTCGGCTA
Source organism: Proteiniphilum sp. (assembly GCF_034927365.1). Taxonomy (GTDB): domain Bacteria; phylum Bacteroidota; class Bacteroidia; order Bacteroidales; family Dysgonomonadaceae; genus Proteiniphilum. Next base: position 305,108 of record NZ_JAYFQD010000013.1, read on the forward strand.
ATTCGCTTGTGATGGCCTCCTCGATCGGCTCTTTACAGCCAATGGGTGATAAAGAGATCGATGAGCTGAGGATCGCATTTAATGTAAAATGATAATAGTGTCATTCTATAATCAGTATCCAGTCGTTGTTTTTTCCTGAAGACAGCGGACTGGCCACGAAAGAGCCTTTGGTTGCTTTGGTACCTATTCTGCGATTTTCACCTATAATGGGTGAAACCAGATAAGTTTTATTTTTTTATTCCGGAAATATCCTATAGTGATACCTCTACGCTATTTCCATGTGGGAGGTATACGAATACATATCCATCTCCTTTTGTCATGATAGTGTAATTCTTATTCTCTGTTTGTGGCGTTAAAATAATGATGTGTCATCAGCATGGCACTTGTAATTGAGAAATCCCTGATGGGATTTAGTAATCTGATCATGGAACTCGATGACAAAAAGGCTCTACCATTGCAAACTCAGGCAATGCGAGCACTTATTTTCATAAAAATCACTCTAATTATTGAAGACTGTTGTGCCGTTTATCTGTAAAAACATAGATAGACGTTCTAATGGCAAATATAATATATTTTTATGCAAATATTGTATCCTATTTTAATGCTATAAACTTATATTTTTGTATAAATGAAAAGAATAATGATACGCTTGAACTTACAAAATAATTACTGTAATTCTAATGAAAAGAAAATTTGAAATAACAAATCCTGACCTAGAATTAAGCCCTATGACAGGTATGACAAGAGAGCATTACATTGATTTGGCAAAATTTCTTTTAGAGGGAGCTTTTTCTCACGTTGATTCCATGGATCAGCATATGAGTTTTCCTATTGTTCCGGGTAAGACTTACCCTCAGCCAAACGCACCCGAGTGGCGATATAGGGCAGCTGATTTTGAGGCTTTAGAACGAACATTCACGTTAGCAGGTCCGCTGATACATATTGATCCTGACACTACGATCAAAGGTATTAAATTAAGAGATTATTATTCTTTACACTTTTATAGGGCTTTTACACCCGGTCACCCCAATTCAATACCGCTACCGGATGAGCTGCCCGACTCCAATTATCAATTCACTTGTGAGTTTGGAGGATTATTCAAGACATTACTTCTGATGCCGGATACCATCTGGACACACTATACTGAAGAACAAAAAAATGAGATGGTTGAATGCATATCAAAATGGGCTCACCACCGAACTACACAAAACAACTGGCGTATTTTTAACATTATAGCACTTTCCTTTTTAAAGAAATATGGATATGAAATTGATGATGAGCTATTAAAAAGTCATTTGCTATGGATAGCGTCTTACCATTCAGGGAATGGGTGGTATTTGGAACAAACTTATAATTATTATTCAATCAGCCTTTTTATTGTCTATACAACTATATGGAATCGAACATTCGGAGACGAATATTATCCCGAAATTGCTGAGATAATAGAAAGGTCTGCACAGCAACTCATGAAGTCATTGCCCGGTTTTTTTGGTCGTGATGGATATATAAACATGTGGTCACGGAGTATCTGTTACCGGACTTGGGTTTCAGGGGCTTTCCCGGTCTCGTTTATGTTGAAAAACCCGGAATTACTGGATCCGGGATGGGCGAGGCGTCTTTGCTCAGGCTCCTTATTGCAGTTCGTAACACGTGAAGATTTTTATTACAATGAAATTCCCAGTTTGGGATTTTATGGACAGAGGGAGTATATGGTGCAAAACTACAGTTGCGCCGGAAGTCCATTTTTAATGTTCCTTCCTTTTATTTGCCTGGCACTTCCTGAGAATTCGCCCTTCTGGACAGCAAAGGAAAACGATGGACTCTGGGAATCCCTTGGCAATGACTCTAATAAATTGGTTCTTGAGAATCCGGGCCTCGTGTTGGTAAACCATGGAAAAACAGGAACCTCAGAGATAATTCCAGGAAAGGTGTACTACGATGATCCAAATTACTCAAAGTTATCTTATAATACACATTTTCCATGGGAAGATCATGATCCTTCCGGAGGTACTGCCATGGAATACTCTTACCGTAGCCTGGATCCCCGCGACTTGAGAGGAGATGATGTGAATTTTTACCTTACCGGGCTCACTATTGACAATGACGCGCTGGAAAATCAAAAATTCACGATTTCACAAAGTATGGTGTTCAATGGAGTTATTGACGACATATTATACCGTCAAGCTATAATGCGCAAGCCTCCTAACAACGGGGTTGGATACATTCTCGACTTGGCAGAAATCGCTATTCCAGAGGGAGTTATCAGGGTAGACCGTACACGCCTGGCTTTTGAATACGAAATTACTCTCGGACATTATGGTTTACCTCATTTGGATGGAAAAAATGCAGTAGTTAAACAGTTTGAGAAGGGTGAGAGGAAAGTAATAACAGCTTCTATTCAAGGTAGGAGCCTAGCTTTAATATCTTATACAGGTTGGGATCAACTTGAAAGCCTTGTTCATTCGAACCGGAATGCAGAAGCAGATGAAAGTACGGTTATATTTGCCCGAAAAAAATGCCTTGAGAAGAATCCCCCTATGGAATTAATCGTGACAGTTATGCTACACAAGATGGATGACAGTGATTGGACCGAAGAGGAGTTGAACCCAATAAAGAATATTGATATAAAATATGTTACCAAAAATTATTCCACATTGGGCGCGACTATTACCCTATCTGATAATAAGATATTTAAAGTTGATTTTCAAGATATCGATGGAAGAAGAAGATGCTGAATTGTCAATTACAATTGTTGTCTTATGGAAAGTTGCAGTGGTTTATTTTTATGTAAGGATGAAATTTCGTGGTGTCCGGCTGGTGCTGGGGTACGAAGGCAAATCTTAGGATTTGATACGCAAATTATGCTCGTAAAAGTAGAATTTGAAAAAGGAGCGGTGGGGTCTGAACATTCTCATTATCATAGCCAGAGTACCTATGTGGCAAGTGGAGTTTTTGAATTCACCGTGGATGGGATCATGAAAAAGGTCAAGGAAGGGGATGGAATATATATTCCCCCGAATGTGAAGCATAGTACGAAATGCATTGAGTCGGGAATGTTAATAGATGCGTTCAGCCCCATGCGGGAAGATTTTATTTAAAAATAGAGTGCCGATGTTCATAGTCTGTGGGATTCAGAACTGTTCAATTAAAAAATATGGAAAGAACAAAAATAACTTGCCTGTGTATTCTGATTGCCATGCTTGCCAATTGCAGAGGGGGCGGCCAAAAATCCGGATATATATTTGATGGATCCGGAATAACCAGGGATAATCTTGAAAACTATCTTGGCAGGGCGGTTACAATGGCAGAATTTCTAACGGTAGACCCTTTTTGTAACGATGCGACTTATCCCGATAAGGAACGTGATATAAAATTGATACAAAATATTGGCGCTAAATTTATCGGACGATCTATTTATCGTTGGGGTGGAGAGGAAGCATTTAATAATCCTGATTTTTTAGATAATGCGAAAATGCTGGCTGCAAAAGTGCATGAAAATGATCCTGATATTATTTTTCAGGCAGCGCTTTTTGAAGCGGTAAGTAGTCAGGTGAATAATATCAGGATTCCCGAATGGGTCTTTGCTGAATTTAGCATGTCTGCTGAACAGCGTAATTTTTGCTACGATGATATGTTGAATCCGGATGGGAAATTTGTTGGATTTTGGGGTAAAAAGACAAGTGTGCCTGATATTACCCAAACAGAAACAAAATTGTGGTTTATGTTTTTAGCCGGTTCTTATATAAATGTAGGTTGTGAAGCACTTCATCTCGGACAAATTGCCCTGATAGGCATGGAAGACCGAAATTATGAACATTGGAGGGAAACACTTGATAAAATACGGAGTTATGCAGGAAAACATGCACGTAGAAATTGGGTATTACTCGATGCCCATACACCTTTTGGAGGTATGGTTGTTGGCGGGAAAAGCCTGTTGGATTTCAACTCTTTTCCTTTACGGATTAAAGAAATACCGGAAAACCCTCAACATTGTATCTTGGAAAAAGGATATATTGACGCTTTCTTCGGTCGCAGTGAAGGAGGTATCACACCTTCCGGATGGTATTGCGAATCGCTGCCCTATTTAGTGGAGTTCGATAATTTCGGAGTGAGTGAAACCCCGGGACAAGCAACAGTCGACTCTCATTTTGTGTGGGGGTATGATGAGATTACATGGTTTTGTCTTCAGGACGAATCATATCAAAAAGATTGGTTGCGTTACGCATATGACTGGATGCGAGAAAATGATTCTGTCGGATTCCTACAGATGCCTGTATGCCGGATCATGGTTACCGGAAATGGTCAACCTGTCAGAAAATGCCATGCCAATACCCGTACACCCGATTTTCCTCAAGGGATGAACTTGGAGGAAACAATTAAAAAGATATGGCAGTAAATGTATCTTTATCCATTGCAGTATAGTATTGAACTGGTGTTATCAGGAATCTTGGCCTTCGGCGGCAAAATCCGAACCGATCATTGAGCTACCGCTTGTTATGTAGGCAAAGCCATTCATAACGTAATTGGGTTTCTGTCTTTTTGTGGTTTCCGGTATTCAACTAGGGCCTGCAATCGGAACGGTACTGAATAGTTTCAATTCGGCATCATGGGTCAATTGAAGGATACCACGTGCCAGGACTACTTCTTCGAAAAAATATTCCCCTTTTGCAAGTTCCAAGTCCCATTTATTAAAATAAATTTTTCCGGTGGTTAAGCCAAAAAACGGTAAGCGAGGGAAACATCAATCTTATCACCACTCCGGAAATGTCGGTTGGATTGACCTCCGGAGTGGGACAAGATTCAAAAAGAGATAATCAGATTGTATCGCTTATGCTACCCAACTGGAATAAAAGAGATTACTCCCGGACATAAGTATATGCTTCAACCTCGGCAATGACAACGTTATTGGTAGCACCCCATGGTTCTTTGCACACGATACTGAAATACCGGATATTCTGTGGAAGGATAAAATCAAAATCCTGCACGACATCCGCCAAATTTTCCACGCTGTATAACCCCATCATATCCCAGTTTTCCCCGTCAATGCTCACAAATATATCAATTAACCGGGGGGATTCGTTTCGTCGTTGCACAACCAGGGAGACGCCACCCACATCATGTTTAATCTCTCCCATGTCAATATAAAGGGTATGGGGGAAAAATGTCTGCGGTGAAATCTGGTTTACCCAAAGGGTTGCCTTATTGCCGTCTATCGTGTGCTCGGGCGGGCGATATGAAGCACCGGCGCGCGAGTCGAAGCTGGAAGCGGTAGCCACCCATCCCGCTTTCGGAAAATAGACAGGGGCACCTCTTACGGCAACTGTTTTTATGGCCGTGTAGAATGTATCGATCGACGTGGGAGGAACATATACCGTTCGGTAGGTGATGGAGGGAGAGGATTCAAAATCGTAGTCGAGGATGATAGTGGACTTTTCGTCATTACCCACATTCACTTTGCTCTGCGTACCCAGGGTATTCCTGTAATAGATTTCGCTCCCGATTGCGGTATCATCACCCTGAACTCCCCATGTGATTTTGAGGGTATCCTTGGCAAAAAGCGCACTTTGCATAAACCGGGCCAGAAGAGTACGTTCATATGTGTTGCCGTAAACATTCCCAATGCCTTCCCGCGGTACAGATCTGTTCCCCTTATTGTCATAGGTGAATATTTCGAAGGAATAGGAGCCTTCGGCCATGTTATCGATAATGATAAAGGTGCTATCTTTCACACTCTGCGGCTGAAATGGAACATCCAACGAATCGGACCGATTATTCCAGAATATTCTCACCAAGTTTACGTTGGGGTCTCCAAGAACCCTCCAAGATATCCCTGCCCGGTTTTTACCTGCATACAGTTTCAGTGAATCGGCGGGTGCCGGGTATACTTTTTCCCCGTCCTCCCAAAAATGCCTGTAGGTCGCATCCATCTTATCACAGGTTGTAAAACCGATTACAAATACGATACAAAGCATAAAACAAATCTTATTGATTCTATTACTCATTATTGTTCTGTTTAATTAAATTATCACATAGAATATGCTGAAAATTTCATACGATTTTTTTATTTTGGTGTATGGAACTCGCAATATTGACTCTGTCGATTACAAAGTAATTCATGTTCCCGGGTGAGAACGGTTTTCATACTCGTTTCATATCAGAAAGTTTCCAAAACTTCTCCCCAGAACGTCAATTCACCAATATAAATATAGGTGACTCCACCCCAGACCTTGGTAACTCTAAACCGAAGGTAACGTACCGGCTCTATGTCAGGAAACTCAAAATCTTCACCATCGTAACAAGCAAATTGTATATCTTCTGTAGTCCAACCCGATGCCAATCCCGATGGTTTGATGGATTCAAACGTTCCCAACAAGGTCCAACTATCCCAGCTCCCATCCGGATTGGGGTTATTGCTGCCATACACCTCCATTATCTGGGGATCCCCCGCTGAATACTGGCCGTCGGAGCCTGCCCCGCTGCTACCAGCAAGCCTATGGTGAAATTTAAATCGGCTTAGTCTGGCCTTCGCTCCGAGATCGAAGGTAAACCACTGAGGAATACCTGTATTTGGCTTCGTATGGAAAGCGGCTCCGGTTCCCCATACATTGTTCCAAAGTTGGTCTAAAGTATATGTAGAACTCGAATGAGCCTCATTGGTATCGGAAGGCAAATTCATTGCCCTGAACTTGAACTTATCCAGTTGTTCTTCGAACCAAGGCTCCAGGTTCACAAAAATTGTGTCCGAATAGTTATTCCAACGGTCCAGGACATAGAGCCCGAATGTCCGTTCTTCCGCATCGAAACCCCTGATGGAAAAATTTCCATCTTTTCGTTTGGTATAATAGATATCTACCGGATATATCTCTCCGTCTGAATCGGTGGTCAGCACGGTTAATTTAACCTCCGCCTCGCTATCGTTCTCAAAGTGAATTTTTATTCCTCCAAAGGTAGGTTCCATCACAATAGAATTGAAAATTGAAACGATCGGTGGGGTCAAAGGAGTCACGCTCACATTCACCGGATCAGATTTCATCCCGTCGCGGGAGACCGAATAGAGTTTTAAATTGTACTCCTTAGTATCCGGAAAACCTTCGATGATCAAATGAGCACTGTAAAAAGATGATTTCTTGGAAATTATTCTATTTCCGATGGAATACTCGGCCATCACGTAAAGCAAGATATCGCTCTCGGGCAATGTATAAGTGATATCCGCACCGCCGGGGGTTGCGGTCACTTGAACATTTGTGACTGGTGGTGGAGCCGGTGCGTTTTCGCTGGTCGGGATCCCACGCCATACTTCATCCGAGCAGTTCACCATGCTAATGGCAATAAATACCAGTAAAATATATTTTTTCATACTTCTGTTATTTTTAATAATATAACATTTTACCATCCCGGATTTTGAACCAACATGGGATTTGCCAACATTGTATTTTCATTGAGGGGCCATAGATAATCCCTGAGTCGGAAGGTTTGATTAAAAATCAATCGCTCCCTATAATATCCTTCTGCCGAGGATTGATCCAGGTCCCATCCGGTAATGGGGACATTTAACTCACTCACAGCGGTCTTCCATCTCCTCAGATCCCAAAAACGCTGCCCTTCAAATATCAACTCGATGGTCCGCTCCCGATGGATAATTTCCCTCAAGCCGGCCTGAGTTTTATATTTATCGGGGTTTATCGAGAAAACATTCCATGCTGCCTCAATTCCGGGCAGACCAGCCCTGGCACGGATCTTATCCAAGTAAAAATAAACCTCTGTGCTCGGGCCGCTTACTTCGTTCAAAGCCTCGGCATATAACAGGTACAGATCGTTAAGTTTGATCACCGGCCACGGATAATTCTCCCGGGTAAAAGTGCTTCCCGTTCCGATGACACTTTGGAAATGGGTGTATTTTTTTGGCCAGAAACCGGTTGTGGAGTAAGAGGACAAATTGATCGGGGCTGCGGGTTGCCCTTGTTTTGATGAAACAAACAGTATATCGTCCCCCTCATCATTGTAGCGCCCCTGTCCATACCAAATTCCACCATCAAAACCGAGGGACGCGTAATAGCGGTTTTCCCGGTCGAAATGCAGTTGCACGGTAGTATATCCTTGTTTCAGATTAAACCGGTGATCGTGTCCCGGAATCCGAAGATTAAACCGATTGGTGTAATCCCAAGTGATATCCTCGTCAATCGGAACGCCGTTATCGCTATAAAACAGTTCGGCTATTTTTAACGGCGGGGCAATATTCCCTTGTGCCCCGGTACTGGCCGTGAGGGCGGGATCCAACCCCCTCGGGGTTGAATTCCCTTGTAAGCCGGATGACATGCTGTTGGTGTTCGCCCAGATGATCTCCGGGTTCCATTTTTCGTTGAAGGCATTCCGTATGCTCATCTGTATCATCGTAGTATCTGAAAGGTTATACTGCGAAAACAGAGGAATATATTCATATAACCTGTGGCCTAAGGAATCACAAAAATCAACTGCCACCTTGCAGGCATCTGCCGCTTTTTGCCATTTGGTTTCGTCGAATGTTGTATTGAACAGGGGAGTACCGTCCTTATTGGTGAATCCGGTATAATCGGTATTGCCATTAAAGAGAGGGCTTGCCGCGGTTACCAGTACCTTTGCCTTAAGAGAAAGTGCGATGGCTTGAGTGATTCGTCCCAGTTCCGACACTTCAAATTCTATTTTTACCGGTAAATCGGGTAATGCCTCGTCGATTAATTGAATCACATAATCGAAACATTCGTCCACAGGGGAGCGGGGTATCCTTACTTCATCCGGAGAAGCCGATACCGGCAGGTTTTCCTTGATCAAGACAATGGGGCCATACATCCGTACCAGATAATAGTGATAATAAGCCTTTAGGAATTTTACCTCCGAAATCCATCTTCTTCTTTCGGTTTCGGTAATATCGGGCACCAGACCAATATTTTCTAAAAACACATTACACTCGCGTATGCCTTGGTAAATATCTTTGGGACCATTGGCACCCTGCCAAGCATTCCCGTATGGGTTCACTATTCGTTGGTTGCCTCGGGCAATTTGCCAGATAGGATTGCTATTGGTGGCTACCAGCCATAATTCATCCCCACCAAGCAATGCGGGATTTTCATTCAACGAAGCGTGGGAAGGCATATAGGAATAACAGGTGAAAAGGAATCTTTCCGCCGTTGTCCGCATCCTGAATGCATGGTCAATGGTTGCGATATTGTCCGGCGTGACATTTAGGAAATCTTCGCATCCGGGTGAAAAAACCAATGTGAAGATTATTGATAATTTGAGTATATTTTTCATCTTCATTGCTTTAAAAATTTAATTGAAGTCCAACGTTAAACGATTTCTGTATGGGATAACCAAGCCCATTGCCTCCCATCTCCACATCCCAGAGATCAAATTTACTCCAGTTAAACAGATTGGTCCCGGTAAAATAGATCCTGAAGTTTTCCATATGCATATTTTTCAGAAACAGTGACGGGAAGGTATAGCCAATCTCCAGCTGTTTCAAACGCAAGAAACTGCCATCCCGCATAAACCAGGTACTGGTTTGCGAGTTGTTAGTATGGCCGATAGCAGAAGTGGAAAGCCGGGGCCATAATGCATAAATGTTCTGATTATCTTCTGACCAATAGTCGTCCGCATATGCTTTTAACAACTGGTTCTGTGGACGTCCGGGCAATGATTCCTCCGAATAGTAAAATTCCCTGAATGGAGCGGTAGCATTCGGATTGATCCAGAACGACTCCCTACCTAATCCTTGAAAGAACATGGATAAATCGATATTCTTATATCCAAGGGAAAATCCAAAACCATAGACAATCTCAGGCACGGTGGGATATCCAATGGGCACCAGGTCCAACTCTGTGATCTGACCGTCGTTATTCATATCCCTATACTTGATGTCGCCTCCCCCGTATTCTCCGAAGTTCTGTTTCGGTGATTTAGACGCTTCCTCGTCGTCAACAAACAAACGCTCTGCCAAGTATCCCCACGATTGATTGATGGAATAACCAATTCGGGATCTCCAAGGTGCAATATCGTTGTAATAATATTCCTCATAGATCAGGAATTTACTTTTGGCATAGGTGAAATTAAAGCGTCCCTGCAACCAGAGATCCTTGTTGAACACTTTATTATAATCCACTGAGATATCGATTCCTTTTCCTTCCGCTTTTCCAATATTAGCCTGGGGTTGAGCTGATAACCCCATTTCTGCAGGCGTAGATACACGGGTTTGCAGGATATTGCTCCTCACTTCTTTGTATATGTCGGCTTGTATCTGAAATGCATTTAATAGGCCAAGCTCTAATCCCAGGTTTGATTTTGTGGCTATCTCCCACGTTATTTCCGGATCGGAGTATCTTCTTATTGATATTCCGTTCCGTCCATACGCATTATCTCTCCCGAAAACGGCGCTTCTAGCGCCATCGTTCATGTTCACCTCCGACAGGTACAGGAAGCGGCCGGTTCCGATCGCATCATTCCCTGATTGACCGTACGTTCCCCTGATCCGGAAGGTGTTCGCGACATTTTTTAATGATTTCCAAAAATGTTCGTTCGAGACGTTCCATGAAAAACCATATGAGGGAAAAGCGCCCCACCTGTGTGATTTATGGAAGCGCTCAGAGGCATCGGCACCCAAATTAAATTCTAAGTTGTATCGAGAATCATAGGTGTATGTGGCCCGCATAGCCAAGTTTATGTTGCGATAAGGCAAAGAGCCCTCTAAAGTACTGGCATTCCCTGTGGTTCTGTTTTGTGTCAGAAATACAAACAATCCGTTTACCACATGCTTTTTGTTAAAGGTTTGGTCATAGCTTAACACCGACTCAGAATAGAAATCTGAAGATACTTCTTTACTGCCTGGGTTATAATTGAGCCATTCAGTTCCACGGTCCTCATTCAACAGCGACAACTTAAATGTATCTGTGACCCGGTCATAGCTGGAGGCCTGATACCAGAACGGGATATATTCCCTAGTCGTTTCGAAATAGCTGTTTCTGCGCGTATTGGCCATGATACGGAATCGAAGCCCTTCCAATAACCAGCTCAGGTTCTCCTTTATTTCAAATTGGGCGGTCATCAGAGACCGGGAGTAGGTTTTATATCCCTTGACCATTTCCGCATAAGGGTTTAGATAGTAAAAATTACTGCCATCGTCGTAGTTTCCAAACAGAATGTGTTGCACATAGGCATGATCAGCATCAGGCTCGTAATAGGGTGCAAACATAACGGGATTCGTACGCATCACATTCCTGTAAACCTGTGTTCCTCCGGTGATGGGGCCGGTGTATTCATCAAACGTGCCATTTACCCTGACATCCAATTGCGTAGTTTTTGTTAAGTTCACGTTTACATTGGTACGAACGGAATAGGTCTTTAAATCGATATTGCTATTGAAATTATTGCGTTGATCCACCTTCAGGAGCCCACTATTCTGGGCAAATCCTCCGGAGACAAAGTATCGCGCAACGGTTCCCCCTCCACTCACATTCAGGTTTACGGTATGGTTCATCGTATGATCCTTGATCAACTCCTTTTTCCAATCGGTGACCGGATACATAATCTTGTTCAATCCTGATGCGGTGTAATCAATCTTTTGCTTAGTATAAGGCAATATCCCCAGCGGGTCCCGCGTGAGGATCGCCTCGTTATGCATGTTCATATAGGTGATGGGATCGGCCAACTCCACATCCTGCGTGGGCATGGACATATAATTTTCTACCCGCAAGGATAATTTTGCTTTTCCTTCCTTTCCCTCTTTGGTTTTAATTAAAATCACCCCGTTTGCGGCACGGCTCCCATAGAGGGAGGTGGCGGTAGCATCTTTCAAGATGGAGAAGCTGGCAATGTCGTCAGTCTGCAGGCGCGCCAGATCGGTAGATGAACTCTCAATCCCGTCGATAAGGATAAGAGGATCTTTCTTATAACCGAAGGTGGTTACCCCGCGGATAAAAAAATCGGCATTGTCGAGGCCGGGTTCTCCACTCCTCTGGTAAGAGATTACTCCGGCAACACGTCCTGCCAATGCAGTTGTTAAGTTACTCGAAGGTACCTTGAGTTCGCTCGGATTAATGGTGGTGACCGCTCCGACAACATTTTCCCTTTTCTGTGTTGCAAAAGCAACAACAGTAACCTCCTCCAGCATATCTATCCGTTCTTCCAATACCACATTCAGCACCCTCTGGTTATTTACAGGAACAACTTTTGTCTCTAATCCAACAAAAGAGAACTGAAGTTGGTCTGTAGGTAATACTGAAATTGAATAGTTACCTTCGATATCGGTAATTACCCCTCTGGGAGATCCCACCACCGTGATGGTTACCCCTGGCAGAGGATTATTTTCCGAATCGGTTACCGTTCCTGTTACAGTAATGTTTTGAGCAAACATTACAAAGGATGCCATCCATGTAAATAGGAATAGAAGTCCTCCTTTTAGTTTTAATGAATTTTCTTTTTCCATTCTCGTGTTTTTAGTGATATATAATATATTATAAAATAGAATAATATTGATAACGTCAAAATAATTTTTAAAAATCAAAGACCCTTTCGCGCCATTTCTAGCGCAGTTGTCGTTATGAAATATTTCGATAGGGTATTCGATACCTCCCACTCCGGCATATCCCGGTTGACGAGATATCCGAAATATCTTTCGGCTACCATCCCAAAGTAGTCCTCATGTCCTTTCCTGAATTCCACAGGAGCAATAATCTTGTATCTTCCTTCTGATACTTTTTCTGCAGATAAAAAAGAATAGGATTTCTGCAGATCGGTGATGGATTTCGTCATATTAGCGTTGAAGGTATTCTCGTCCAAAGACTCATCTTTTTGAATAAATAATTCCTTGATATAGTTCACTGAGGCATCCTGTACGATCTCTATAGTTGCTTTTGTGCCCTTAATCCGTCCGTTATAGGTATCACCGCCACCTTCAGGCGCTTGATAATTCCATAGCACGGTAACCGAAATATTCTTTCCTTTTACCTGATAATCGATTTTACCGTTACCAAAAACTTCGAGTGTATCATTATTGACGTACTTCTGCAGGAAATCAGGGAAAGCATTCAGTTTCGTGGATCGGGTGAAATCATCTAATGTCAATCGGGTAGGCCAATGGTTCGCAGCCATCAACTTCACATCGCTGGTATGATCAATCACTTCATTGGGGAAGCATTGCCAGTTGATCAAATCTACCAAATGTACCGATACATCCGCCATCCCTTCTCCCTGTTGTTCCACATCGTAGAACCAGGCTGGCCGAACCAGTGTATTTCCTGAAACCTCCTTGTAATAATGGTGTACACTTTCCATTGTAATAGCCGGATCATCGGAAGAACCCGATCGCAGTTCTCCAAATAACTCCTCCTTGTGTATCAATTCACGGGTAAGTGTATTGATCATGTCGTTCCTTTCGGTCATTACGTCTAACAAATAGGCGTCATGTGTTCGTGCACATTCATACGCTGATTTTAAAAGATTGAAGTTCTTTTCGTTGATTGCCATGGGTTTGTCAGCAAGTACATTGAAACCGGCATTGAGTGATTGGAAGATATACTCTGTTTTCTTCCTGTTATTTCCGGCCAATATCACTACATTCCCATTCTTCTCTTCAATCATTTTTTCGAGATAATCTTGTCCGGCGTACAGTTCTATATGCCAATTGGTGGGATTTTCTTCACGTTGGTTGTAACTTTCAATACTGGCAAGATATTGTTGAAGTTCATCCCCTTCCGGTGCATAGACATAGACGGTATCGTTTACTCTTCGTTGAGGGAACTTTTGAAGCAAACTGGCATGGAAGTGCCCGGGATCGAGTACCACCAGTTTGACTTCTCCATCCTGCCCTGTAAACTGTTGTTTTTCGGTTTCCTTGTTCATATTGCATGAAAAGAGTAAAAGGCTACCAAGAATAACCGATATTTGAAAAAGAATATTTTTCATTGCTTCTATTCTCTTTAATGGTTATTAAATTTTGATATAATCCGTACCGTATGGAAACCTCTGCGATCTTTTCAACATTGCGTTGGCCAATTCACTATTCCTGAACTTTTCGAGTTTGGGATCCCATTCCAGTTTTTTCCCTACTTTCATCGCGATGTGGCTGATCAGGCAGATAGTGCAGGCGCGGTGTCCAATTTCTACCGGGGATATAGGTTCCTTTCTCGATTCGATGCAGTCGAGCCAATTGCCGTGCTGATTGTCACTTTTATAGAGGTGAATTTCATTTTCACCGATTTCGGAAGTCAATATCTTCGGGTCACTGGCATCCAGTGCTTTTGCGTTATTATCCTTGGCTACTGGGTCGCTGGTAGATGCTACGTAGTCACCCCGGGATACAAAAATCCATCCTTTGCTTCCTTCGTACCTGATCCCATTGGGATAACCGCCGCTTGTGAGCATGGTTATTCCATTTTCGTATTCGGCTTTTACCATAAAATCGCCATGGACATCCCACAATCCTGATTTAGGGAATTGCGCGACAGCTTCCACTGATATAGGGCCTGTGTATTCCGTGTCCATACCCCAAGCAGCCGACTCAAAATGGTGTTGCCCCCATCCGGTAATCATACCTGACCCGAACTGTTCGCATCGCAACCATCCGGGACGTCCGTAGTTGTTCTGGGGATGCACCCTCATTTCAGTATAATAGATATCAGGGGTTGATCCGAGCCACATGTCATAGTTCAGATTTTCGGGAATCGGCATTTCAGGTGCTTCAGGACCTGCGGGGTCACCTGGTAAACCGATTTTCACGGTATGCAACTTGCCGATCCTCCCGTTCCTTACCAACTCTGCTGCTATCCTGAACTGAGGTGATGAGCGTTGCTGTGTACCTACCTGAAGGATTACATTCTGATGGCGTACTACGTCGCTTAAAAGACGTCCTTCGTCAACGGTTAAAGAGGTGGGCTTCTGCAGATATATGTCTTTTTTTGCGAATGCTGCACGAATGGCTGGTTCAGAATGCCAATGATCAGGAGTACTGATAATTACGGCATCAATATTCTTGTCATCCAGCATATCGATGTAATTTTCATATGTCTTCGCATTTGAATAGGAGCTTTTACCGCTCTTTTTAGCGTAATAGTCATCGATATACTTTTTCCCGTCTGCAAGACGTTTCCTATCCACATCACAAACAGCTACAAATTGAGCTTTGTCATACCTTATCGTTTCCGCCATATCGTGGTCTTTGGCAATCCTGCCAAAACCAATCTGACCGATATGGATCTTATTACTTGGTGCATTCTTGCCGAATACCGACGACGGAACAATACTGGGGAAAACCACAGTTCCTACCGCGGTTGCCGCTGTCTTTTTTAAAAATACTCTTCTTTGCATATGATTTGTTTTATAAAATTCGTAACTCTTCATTATTAATTACTTCTCCGATTTGTACTTTTCGAATTCTTTGGCTATTTCGGCTTCAATATGATTGCCGCTATGTATGATTATCCTGTATCTGAGTTTGATTATATCTCCTTTTTTGAGCAGGGTATTTTTGTCATTCTCCGGCCAATACATGGGGGTGGGGGAGAAAAATCCATAATCACGTGTAAACCAGGGAGCAGGATACCAGTCGTTGGAGGGATGTTGCATGATAGCTATTCCCTCAGTTTTTCCCAATCTCTTACCATGACAGTCTATCCATGGAGAACGTTTTCCGAAAGTCCCTTTTTCTCCGGTTTCCCCTTCGGCATTGATCATTGTTCCTCCGTTAATCACTGCCAAATCGGGATCTACGCGCCCACTAAACAGTGAGTGGTTTGTTTTTTCAATTGTCACATCCATCAGCATCTCCATCGTGACATCAACATCTATCTGAAATCTTTCTTTTGACGGGGCAGTAATAGTGATAAAACGTTTGTCTTTGACGGGAGCGTCGGCGCCTGGACGCCTCCAGATACATTCATTTTCGATGACTACCTTCTCATTTCCTGTCTCGATAATATCAGCCCTTAGGGAGATAATCTGTCCTCTTCCTAAGCCTTCCTGCCAGTAATTACCCCCATTCACTCTGTCACAGCCAAAAAAAAGCGAGCTGTGATGTGGAAAATTTGCATTTCGCATCGAGGTAACGGACGCATTCGAAGGCCCGTTTACCGGGAAGAAAAAAGGATATTTCTCGTGTTCAGAGAAGATATAATTGGTGAACAGGTTGCCGTTGATCTTTATTTCAATTCTATCACCTACCTTCTCAGCACTTACTTTCGATTGAGCAAAGGCAATATTGTACATCAATCCGGTAATAAAAAGAATAAATACGATTTTTTTCATGTTTTATTTGTTTTTTGATATAAATTCTATTTTGGGTGACGAAGAAAAACTGTTCCAATACATTTCCGCGGTCTCTTTATCAATTTCACCATCAAATACGATCATCCTGTATGTAAGCACATAGCTATTCCCCTTTATCAGTTTCCATGATTCATGGCGAATAGGTGTAAACTCGAAGTACATGTCACCCCTTCCGCCATTGGCATCCATCGGCCAAACACGCATAGGTTCAGGATGAGCACGATTGAGAGGATGGCTTAAGAAGAGAATACCCGACCGGCCTTCCTGCACACCCGATTCGCCTTCTACAATACACCAACGCGCATTGCTGCCATCTGCATCCTTTCTTGTTTTTCCTTCGGAAGTCAGCACCGTAGAGTTGTCTTTCGTCCATTTTTCTGTTGCCCTGAATCCAATGCCTCCGCCATATCTATAGGCATCGAGCATAATACCTTCCGTCAATGGAGTATTCAATATACTGGTATAATCGATAATCCTCACTTTATCGTTTATGTCCCAGACTCTTACATCCAGAACCTCATTGATGGCTATCTGGTCTTTACCCTTTGCTCCAAAATCGATATGTTGCTGCAATACGGTAAAACCAGTGTATACACTGCCGGATATTTCAGACAGGAATGATTCAAATTTTACGGTTCCCTGACCTTTATACAAGTTCCAGAAATCCACTTCGCGATTGCCTATATGCGTCAATGTCCATGGACCCCAGATACCGTAATGATGATAGTGATCAGGTGCTTGTACCCGTGTAAGTACCTCTCCGCCGGGTGAACACAGTGGATGAATGAAGCCCGATCTTGTGAACAAAGGGTCAACTCCTTTGGGAGGAGACATGGGGGTGTAACGATATTTCAATACTAATTGATCTTCATACTGGATAACCAGATCATTATTCTCCTTAATCAAGTTGAGTTTAGATATTTTCGGGGTTGTGGATACCGTCTCTTTTACTTTTGCAACAAATGTTCTTTTGGTGCCTCTTCGCATAAATCCATCCAATATAAACCACACTTTCGGTGAATAGCCTGCTTCCACTTGGACTTGCATTGCTTTTTCTTTCTTGTCAATCAATTCATATACGGCAATTGAATCGGGATCAGCATGAAAGCCCAGCTCCATTAAAGAAAGAGAAACAGGAATATCTACACAGTCATTATTTACCGTAACTGTAAAATTTTTGCTGTTGATTGCTGCTATTGATAAAGAAAATGATAGCGAAAAAAAGAATAGTATTGCCTTCATATTTTTTCACATTTATTTGTTTGTGTTCGTAAACACCTATGATATTATATTAATCATAGACATTCTTTAACGGTAATATCTTTTGCAAATATATGGTGGTATATAGTTAAGAGCAAATATTATTTTTGCATAGATTGGTACTAATTTTGCAACATTTTATCTCCTTTGAATAAATTCTATCAGACAATAAAATTATTTACATTTATTAATGTTTGCAAATGCTATATTAGCAATAATTGATACTATATTTGCGAAAAATCAAGAGGCTATGGCACACATAATGCATGAAAAATTGAATCTGAGCAGTGGATCCCCCATCAAGATAAAATGGTGTGACTATGATTATTTCAAATTCCCCTGGCATTTTCATGAAGAGTATGAGATTGTGTATGTTTTGAAAAGTACAGGTACCCGTTTTGTAGGAAACAATATAGAACCGTTTTCTGATGATGATCTTGTGTTGTTGGGTAGCAGCGTTCCCCATATGTACAGGAATGATATTCAATACTACCAAAACGATCCGAAGTATAGGGTACACGCTATCACACTTCAATTTTCCAAAGAATTTTTCAAGTACTCGTTGGAGCAATATCCTGAATTTTCCCAGATAAAGAATTTGCTTGAGGACGCCAAATATGGGATTTATTTTGAGAAAGATGCAAATAGGGCAATAAGAAAAAAGATGGTAAAGGCACTTCATCTGAGCGGACTCGATCTGCTTTTGGAGATAATAAAAATCCTGTCACTGATGAGCCAGTCAGAGTCAAAAAGACTGTTGAGGGATGAAAGTGAAGATACGCTGGCGCTTACCGACGATAAGGATCCCCGTATAATTAAAGTCAAAGCTTTCTTGCATCGTGAATACACCGGTATTGTTTCATTACAACGTGTTGCTGATATTGCGGGGATGAATGAGAGTGCATTCTGCCGGTATTTCCTGAAAAAAACAAGTAAAACCTGCTTTCAATATATTAATGAACTTCGCATTACCTATGCTTGTAAACTTTTATTAGAAAGGAGATTGACGATTTCCCAGATTTGCTATGAGTCCGGCTACAATAATATTTCCAATTTTAACAGGCAATTTAAGAAGATAACCGGTTATTCGCCTACCGACTACGTGCATGTATTTAATAAAGCAGTATAACTATAGTGCATTCATCCTGTGATATTCTGCTAAAATTGAAAATTAATTTGTTACTTTGCGTGAGCAATTACACTTATTTTGTTTATTCGTTAATATGTCAGTCAATTAGATACTGACAAGATTCTCTTACATAATATGCAACGAAAAATACGTATTAAGGATATCGCCGAGATGGCAGGAGTGTCGGCTGGTACCGTAGACAGGATACTCCATAATCGTGGGAATGTGTCGGAACCGGCACGTATGGCCGTAGAGGAAGTCCTGAAAAAAGTGAACTACCGCCCTAATATCCATATTTCCGGCTTATCATTGAAAAGGAAATACAAGGTGGTAATCACCACTCCCAACGTCATGGAGGGAGAATATTGGGAGAGTATTCATTCGGGTATCCAGCATGCATTGGAAGAGTTCGAGAATATCCGGGTACAATGTCTTGTGTATACCTACAACCAATATGACATCTATTCCTGTAGGGAAGTGCATCATCAGGTTGCACAGGTTAATGCCGATGCTGTCATCATCGGCGCTACTTTTAAGGATGAGGCGGTTCGACTAGCCAAACAACTCGATGAAAAAAAAATCCCCTATGTTTTCGTCGATTCTACCCTCGAGAATACATCACCACTGGCTTTCTTTACTTCCGATCATTATGTGTGCGGTTATCTGATGGCCAAACTGATTACATCCATTATCCCTGCCGGTAGTGATATCGGCATGTTGCAGGCGGTAAGGATAGGAGATGAGAGTGCCAACACAAGTATATTGAGAAAACAGGGCTTTCACGATTATCTCAAAGAGAAGAATATTTCTAATACAGTAAGGATGATACCTTCCGCTGTGATGGAACCTGAAAAGTTTGATGAGCAACTGGCACAGTTTTTTCAAGAACATCACAATATAGGGGGAATGGTAGTGCTCAATTCAAGAGGGGGGATGGTAGCCGATTACTTTGAGAGAAAAGGAATAGATAATGTAAGGTTGATTTGCCTGGATCTCACGGCTCCCAATGTGAAAGGATTGCAAAAAGGATATATTGATTTTCTGATTGGACAGGAGCCGGTACATCAGGGATTTCTTGCGATGAAGACATTAATTGAGTATCTGGTATACCGTAATCCGGTAAAAGTAGAGAAGTACACCCAACTCGATATTCTCACCCAGGAGACCATTGGTTATTACAACCAGTTTAATTTCATATGATTGGCTATATTTCGAGCATACTACATATTCATAATTTTCTTGCACAATTCTTGTCATGGATATAATCTTGTCTCACTCTATCTCGCCGACATTTAACCTGGCTGCCGAAGAGTATCTTTTTTCAAAGATAGAAGACGATTTTTTATTTTTGTACACCAATGAACCGAGTGTGATCATCGGATCCAATCAAGCGGTATTGAATGAGGTGGATCAGGATTTCTGCATTGAACATGATATCCGGATTGTACGACGTTTGTCAGGTGGAGGAGCGGTATTTCACGATAAAGGTAACCTTAATTACAGTTTTATTCATGGAAAGAGAGGGGAACCGTTGAGTGCGCGTTTCCTTGATCCGGTAGTGGAAACGCTTTGTGCGTTGCATATACCCGTTGAAGTAGGGAAAAGGAAAGACCTGTGGCTGGAGGGATATAAGATTTCAGGCACGGCTTCACATCTTTCAAAAGGGAGGGAGATGCATCATGGGACTTTACTTTATGACACCGACCTCGATATGCTTTTGAAGGCGTTGAGTGCGGAAAAAAGAGATATGGTCGCTAAAGCGACGGTATCTGTACCAAGTCCCGTGAGAAATATCCGGCCATACTTGGAAGCGAAATGGGGGAGTAGCCTCGAAACGGAGCATTTTATTCAACAATTTGCCAGTCAGATAATACTATTGCTGGGAGTAGACCATACCGATACTTTCAGTGACGAAGAAAAGAGGAGGATAGGAGAGCTCCAGAGAGACAAGTACGTGCAGCGAAGCTGGAATTACAGGCTGTAATATCGTCCCTGCCATGTATTTCTTTCCCTGAAGCGTTTCATAATCTTCTCGGTAACCACATAATTCTTTTGATCCCATGCGGGAGCGATCAGCAGTTTCTTAGGCGACTGGGAGGTAAATCGTTCGATGCAGATTTCGGGATTCAACCGTTCAGCAAAATCTACACACAGATCCACATATTCATCCAGATCGAAAAGGTGAAATGATTCGGGTAATAACCGGAACTCTTTTGCCATCGCGGTCCCTCTGATAATCTGCAACTGATGTAGTTTCAAGGATGTCAGAGGAAGTTTCGAAAGTTTGTCGGCATGAGAAAGGATCTCTTTCGTACTTTCTCCGGGGAGACCTAAAATCATGTGTCCCCCCGTGATGATATTTCTTCTTGCAGTTTTCCGGATCATCTCTGCCGATTCCTCATAACTGTGCTGCCTGTTTATCCTCTCCAGAGTCCTGTTCAACGTGGATTCCACCCCATATTCCACCATGACAAATGTTTTTTTACTAAGGGATTCAAAGTAGTCGAGCAATTCGTCGGGCATACAATCTGGACGCGTACCCACGATCAATCCCACCACATCAGGGTAGGAGAGTGCTTCTTCATATTTGGAGGTTAGTGAGTCCAGTCCGTCATAAGTGTTGGTATAGGATTGGAAGTAAGCCAGGTATTTCATCTCCGGATATTTGTGAGAGAAGAAGTCGATACCGTCTGCCATTTGCTCCGTGATGGTTCTGGTCGGTTTGCCATAACCGGGACTAAAACTCTGGTTATTACAGTAAGTACATCCTCCACGTCCTTTGCTGCCATCCCTGTTGGGACAGGTAAAGCCTGCATTGACCGATATCTTCTGTACTTTATAGGGGAATTTTGCTGAAAGAAATTCGGCAAAATCGTGATATGGTTTATTGTTTGAAAACACACGTGTTGTTTTTAGTTCTTTGAATGACTGTGACGCCGCTTTTATTCTTATCATAAACAATTGCGGGAATAAAATGTTTTTAGGAGGCCGGAGCGGGATAAAACGAAAATAACGGGAATAGGACTCACGCCATATCCCCGTCCACAAATTTATATTAAAAAAGTAGAGTAACGAAAATTTCAGCCAATGATGTATGGGATTACTTTTTCTCCTTGATTACATATGTTTCCCATTTCACAACGATATTTCCACCGCCGTTCTGGATGACTTGCACTTCTTCTTCCCGCATGTCAGAGAGTTTACGTACATATTCCGATATACGGTTGCTTTTACCATTGCGGACGTAGGAAGTATTTTCAAATTTATCAGCCGCTATTGCCTTATCGACTTCCGAAAGAAAACTTTTCTGAAAACTCTCGTCGGCAGAGTTCAGGATAAGCATTTTCTCATTTTCTTTATTACGGCCCGATTTGAAGCGGATATTATATGCCCCTGTCTGTAGAGTTTCCAGATCTGTTCTGTTCAATACATAACCGGTATCTCCTTTTCTATAAATATAATTGAAGCGCTCATCCTCCATGTATTTACCGAATAATTTTTCTACCTGTTGTTGGGCGGATACTGCTGCTGAAATTGTCAGCATTATAAGCATGAGTGAAAAAATCTTCTTCATGATGTATTGAATTTTAATATTGATAATTTGTTTTTATGAATTCTATTTTTTGATCAGTCTCTTTTAATATCTTCTCAGCGTTTAGTTCCTCTTTTATATCAGCTACTTCTTGGAGAGGCTGATATGAGTTCTCTACGATCTTTTCAGTTTTCGAAAACATATACTCGGCATATTGTTGTGCTGTATGTTGGTCGTCAATCTGTTTCCCGTTCATAATGACCACATATTCCGGATGCTGCGGTGGTGTGCGGCTCAAAGTTGGGAATATGACAGCCAGCAACGCTATAGCCGCTGATCCGGCCAATAGGACGATTATATGTCGTGTAGAGACACTCTTCTTCTTCCTTTTTTCAGTGAAAGTCAATATCGGCGCCTTTATCTGCTTTTCCCTATTGAAAACAGAAAAAATCGGTCTGTATATTTCGTGTTCGGGAAGTATCCCATTACCCGCGAAATATTTTTTCAGCTCTTTCTCTTCTTCAGTCGTCGATACGCCACTGAAGTACTTCCCGAGCAGTTTATCTATATCGTTCATATACTTTGTTTTCTTCTTGTCGGCTGTGCATAATCATATCACGAAGTCTTTTTCGTGCCCTCGAGAGATTTACGGTGACGGCATTTTCCGTCATCGACATTATCTGTGCTATCTCCTTCAATTCCATCTCTTCCACATCCTTCATCCGTAAGATGGTGCGTTGCAATTCGGGTAGTGCATCGATGAGGTTGCAGATGTGATTTATCATATCAACCTGTTCTGTTTGTTGATAGGGGTTAGGAATATTGGATTCGGTGTCAGCCGGAATTTCATCTGTATATATCGGTTTACGGATCATGTCAAGACAGAGGTTGCGCATTGATGTGAGCACAAATGCCTGATGATTGGTAATAGCCTCCAGTTGGTCCCGTTTCTCCCACAACTTCATCATAAGTTCCTGCAATGCATCTTTTGCACTATTTTCCTCTTTTAGTATTGATAGCGCCATCCGGTATGATTTATCGGAGTGGCAGAGGATTTGGTGTTGGAACTCTCGGACATTCATATAGTATATAGACGGATCAACAGTGAAATTCTTACATCACCTGATCGTTTTTTAATAAAAAAACTGCCCGGATTCATTTCCGGGCAGTTTTATATTATGTATATAAAGAGTTATATTTTATTACTCTTTTTCAGCTTCAGGTTGTTCAGCGTCTGTAGATTCCGCTTTTTCTTCTGCTTTAGGCGCTTCTTCGGCTTTTGTTTCTTCCACCGTTTCAACAACTTCGGCTTTCACTTCTTCTACTTTTGCTTCTGCTTCAGCAGCTTTGGCTTCCTTGGCAGCTTCTTCCTGTTTCACTTTCTTGTTGAGTGCTTCTATCTTCTGGTTGTCAAGCTTTTCTTTCAAAGCAGCCAATTCTTCGATGTCACCCAAGGTGGTTTTTTCCATTGCGGGTATGGCCGCAGCGGCTTCATTACCACCGTCTTTCCTACCACCACTGGCACGCTTGTTATTGCTTTTCTTTCTGGTGTCATCGGCCAGATCTTCATGGATGCGGCTGTGAGAAACAATGATACGTTTTGCATCTTTGTTGAACTCGATCACTTTGAATTCCAGTTTCTCATCCATTTGTGCCTGAGAGTTGTCCTCTTTCACAAGATGTTTGGGAGTAGCAAATCCTTCTACGCCGTAGGGGAGAGATACCACAGCACCTTTGTCGAGCATTTCGATGATGGTGCCTTCATGGATAGAACCTACAGTAAAGATGGTTTCAAATACATCCCACGGGTTTTCTTCCAGTTGTTTGTGACCAAGGCTCAAACGACGATTTTCCTTGTCGATATCGAGTACCTGTACTTTTATAGGAGCACCGATTTCGGTTATTTCGCTCGGGTGTTTGATCTTCTTCGTCCAGGAAAGGTCGGAGATATGGATCAATCCTTCTACGCCGTCTTCAATTTCCACAAATGCACCGAAGTTGGTAAAGTTACGCACGGTAGCAGTGTGCGTGCTGCCAACCGGATATTTCTGTTCGATATCTTCCCATGGATCGGGTTTGAGTTGTTTGATACCAAGCGACATTTTGCGTTCGTCGCGGTCGAGCGTCAGGATGACTGCTTCTACCTCTTCACCTACATGCATAAAGTCTTGTGCGCTGTGCAGGTGTTGTGTCCAGCTCATTTCTGAAACGTGGATCAATCCTTCTACGCCCGGAGCAATCTCTACAAATGCACCGTAATCGGCGATCACAACCACTTTACCTTTGACGATATCGCCCACTTTCAGGGTTTCGCTCAAAGAATCCCATGGGTGCGGGGTCAACTGTTTCAGACCGAGTGCGATACGTTTTTTTTCATTGTCGAAGTCGAGGATTACCACATTGATCTTGTCGTCCAGTTTCACCACTTCATCCGGGTGCTGAATGCGTCCCCAAGAGAGGTCGGTAATGTGTACGAGGCCGTCCACGCCCCCAAGGTCGACGAATACACCGTAAGAAGTGATATTCTTCACGACACCTTCGAGTACCTGGCCCTTTTCGAGTTTTGAGATAATCTCTTTCTTCTGTTGTTCGAGTTCTTCCTCGATAAGCGCTTTGTGTGATACAACGACGTTCTTGTATTCAGGATTAATTTTTACTACCTTGAATTCCATTGTCTTGTCAACAAAGATATCGTAGTCGCGGATCGGTTTCACGTCGATCTGTGATCCCGGGAGGAAGGCTTCGATACCGAATACATCCACGATCATACCGCCTTTTGTACGGCATTTGATGTATCCGTTGATAATTTCGTTGTTTTCAAGCGCGGCATTGACCCGATCCCAGGAGCGGGAAGCACGTGCTTTTTTGTGAGAAAGGATCAATTGTCCTTTTTTATCTTCCTGGCTTTCGATGTATACTTCTACTTCGTCGCCAATTTTCAGGTTTGGGTTGTAGCGGAATTCATTCATCGATACCACACCATCGGACTTGTAACCGATGTTTACAACCACTTCTCGTTTGTTCATGGAGGTAACAGTACCGTTTACTACTTCCTTGTCATTGATTTTGTTCAAGGTGTTGTCGTAGCTTTCGGTAAGCTTTTCTTTGCTTTCTTTGCTGTAAGAATCTCCTTCAGCATAGGCGGCCCAGTCGAAATCTTCTATAGGAGCCACATTGTTTAAATTTTCTGTCATTTGTTGTGAAATAAATTTCAATTAAATAAGTGAGACATTATGTGAATATAAAAAACGGTGCAAAGGTAGTTGTTTCTTTGTTAATAGACAACATTTTCGCTAAGCAATATGAGCAAAAGTCAAGCTTGCTTGGATTTTGCCATTGCGAGAATTAACAATCGAGGAGCGAAGGCTACTCAAAAAGCCTAACTTTAGTGAACTATCTGCACCATTAATTTTGCGAGTTAGAGGAACTCTATAGAACATTGAATGGTCTCCTCTTTAGTCATATCCTTACTTGTGAAAATCAGAGGAGTAATCCGTTTTGTACTTCCTGCCGCGTTTTAAGTCCTACAATCTGTTCTACTAATCTTAGTGCAAAGTCGAATGTAAGGCCGGGACCTCTTCCTGTGGTGATATTGCTGTCGACCACTACATTTTCACCTATTGCTCGTGCTCCTGTCAGTTCTGCTTCAAAACCAGGGTAGCAGGTGGCGCGTTTATCCCTGAGCAGGCCAAGTCCACCCAATACCATGGGTGCGGCACAGATGGCTGCGATCTGCTTTTCTTCCTCATTGAATTTTGTAATCAATTGCTTTAATCCCTCATGTTCGTTGAGGTTTTTTGCACCCGGCATACCACCCGGTAAGATCAGTACCTCTACATCTGAGAAATCAGCTTCCTGGAAGGTCTTGTCAGCAATGACCGGTAGATTGTGTGCACCGGTTACTGTTTTTTCATTCGAAATGGATATGGTTTCAACCGGTATCTGCGCTCTTCTCAAAATATCCACGGTCGCGAGCGCTTCAATTTCTTCAAAACCGTTAGCTAAAAAGAGGGCTACTTTCTTCATGATTCCTGTTTTTTTAGTGAAACTTAAAAATCACCTTATTTATTAGTATATAAGTTATTTAAGTGCCTGCCAATACTGTTTTTATCTGAGTCTGAAATTATACGTGATGGTTCCCTTTTGGTTGTTGCCCGAAGTGATAGCGTTGAATTTAGTGCGTTTTGCGGCTGTCATAGCCTCGTTCCGAAGGGTTGTATTTCCTGTATTTGTTCCGCTTCCAATCTCTGCATGAATTACATTACCCTCGGGATCAACTGTGATATTTACAACGACTTTACCTTCATCATTCACCGTGTAATTGGGTTGAATAAGTCCTCCACTTCCTCTGAGGCTGCGTCCTCCCAAATCATAGGTACCTATTCCTCCAGTACCTGAAGTTGCCCCTTGAGTGGAATTTCCGGTAGAAACTCCTTGTACTCCTTCTCCCTGAGTATTACCCCGGCTTCCCGAACTTTCTCCGAAAAGTCCCGACATCTGTTGGTTAATTTGTCGCTTCTTGGCCTCCTCTTCATTTCTGCGTCGTAGAGCTTCTTCCTGTGCCCGGCGTTCTGCCGCAGCTTGTTCCCTACGTCGTTCTTCTTCCTTTTCTGCTTCCACGTCGATAGTTGGTTCCGTGGTCTGGGTGATTAACGGTTCTGCAGGAGAATTAGATGGAATTACAGGAGAATGGGGTGGAACCGCAGGGGCTTGGGTAGGGGTAGGTGTCGCTACTACCTCAGTCATGGGTGGCTCATGAGTACCAAAAGCATCCGGTGTGGAGCCAAACATTACCGGTATTCCTTCCAGTTCCTCGGGAGGAAATGAAAATGTAAAAACAGAGAATAACAGAATAAGGAAAAGCAATACTGTAAAAAGTATCGTTCCTATTGCTGCTGCTATTTTTTCTCTTGTGATCATATATCTCTGATAACTGGATTTGTACATATACCAGGGGCGTTTTTATTCGCTCCGATATCTTATCATTATTTCTTTGAATAATTCGGCCGTGGTGGGCGGGGTGTAAGAAACCGCGTTAGCACCGGCCTCAATTATTTTTTGAATAGTCTCATCGCTTTTTCCACCTGTGGCTATAATAGGGATGTTGTCATCTATGTCCCTGATCTTTTTGACGATATCTGTCGTTTTCTCGGCTCCTGAGACATTGAAGATATCTATTCCTGCATTGATTCGCTCTTTTATGTCATCTTTATCCGATACGATAGTGATGATGATGGGAATATCAATTTTCATCTTCATCTTCCGGATCATATCGTTTTGTGCAGGTTTGTTCAATATAACACCCAATGCACCCTGAAATTCCGCATCGATGGCAAGTTCTATACATCTTTCCCCTGTGGTGATCCCCCCTCCAACACCGCAGAATATGGGTTTATCGGCAGCAAGGATAAGCGCATGCGATATCAGTGGCTGCGGTGTAAACGGATAAACAGCAATAATCGCATCAGCATTGGTGTTGCGGATGATAGCCACGTCGGTACTGAATAAGAAAGACTTGAGCGACTGTCCGAAGATATTAATCCCCGAGCAGGTTTCGATAATTTCAGGAACCTTCACTATATTTTTCCTGAGTCGACTGGGATATGCGGGAGCCTTTCTCATCACGATTGTTCCTATTAATTCGGTCGTGTCATCAGTACCATTTTAAATCGGTTCTGATTGGCAATGTCCAGTACCCGTACAATCTCGCGGTAGGGTATAGTTTCATCGGCATAAAGTGCCACAAATATATTAGGATCAGCCGTATAAGCCGATTGTAGGAAAGGAGTAATCGCTTCGAAAGGCACTTGTCTTTCCTTCTCATGGGCGTTAGCTATATAATAATTGAGATCCTTGTCTATCGTCACCCTTGTAATGGGTTTTGCCTGCGCCTGTTGTTGCGACCGGGGCAATAATACCTGTATCGCGTTCGGTACAACAATAGTGGAAGTGATCATAAAGAAAATAAGTAACAGGAAGATCATATCAGTCATAGACGCCATGCTGAAATTCGATTCTATCGAAAACCGTTGTTTTAAAGCCATAATGCTAATAGTTTTTCGCTTCGCGTTATTCGTGCTTCGCACGTTGTTCGGCTTTGCCGTTATTTATTCGCTTCGCCCATGTTATTTTAGAAGAACAACCGAATATTTACAGAACAATTATTGAAAATCTACTGAATAACGACTGAATAATTATGCTGCCGGTTCATTGAGGATGTCCATGAACTCCATAATTCTCATCTCTAACCTGTTTACAATACCCTTGATACGATTGGTAAGGTAATTGAAAGCAAACAGGGCGATGATACCCACAATAAGACCGGCAACAGTAGTTACCAATGCTTCATAAATACCGGCAGAGAGCGTGGTTATACTCACGTTGGAGCCAGCACTTGCCATACTCATAAATGCTTTTACCATTCCGGTCACAGTTCCCAAAAATCCCACCATAGGTGCTCCCGACGAGGAAGTTGCCAATGCGGCAATTCCTTTCTCAAGTTTCGATATTTCTATGTTCCCTTGATTTTCAATGGCCGACATCACATCGGCTGTCGGTCTTCCCAGGCGGGAAATACCTTTTTCCACCATACGTGAGGATGGGGTATCGGTGTTCCGGCAAAGCGCCACAGCTGCATCAATTTTTCCATCAAGGATGTAATCTTTGATACGGTTCATGAATGAATTATCATCTTTACTGGCTTTATTGATGACTAGCGCTCTTTCGATAAGGACGTATATAGTCATCAGTAGAAGGATGAGAAGAATAATCATCAACCAACCGCCTTTCAGCGCCAGGTCGAAAGCATTCATAGTGGCAGCCTCTGTCTGGGCAGTCGCCATCTGCTGCATAGTGTTGTAAATTGCCTGGGCTGTATCTCCCGGCACAGGTATTTGCAATAGATTCATTTGATACTATTTTTTCTTTAGTAAACTCTATATATTTACAATGTCGATTATTTCGTAATTCATATTCCCGTGTGCAATGATTTTTCTGCTCGTTTCAATGCTTATCCTAAAAGGAAGTTTCTCGATGCTGTTTTGTGGATAAAGGTAGTTAATTTGAATTGTCAAACCTCGCCCAGGGATTCTTTTAAACAATTTTTATACGCTTTTATTGTTTCTTTTAATCCCATATATAGCGCATCACTGATAAGCGAATGGCCGATAGATACCTCCTTCAACCAGGGAATATTTATGTAGAGATAAGCGAGGTTCTCCAGATTCAGATCGTGTCCGGCATTTACGCCCAAACCGAGATTCTTTGCCAGGGTAGCTGCTTCAATAAAAGGAGCGATCGCCTTTTCTTTATTTGCACGATATTTTTCGGCATAGGGGCCGGTATATAGTTCGACCCTGTCCGTTCCTATTTGCGATGCCATCCGTACCATTTCCGGCTCTGCATTGATAAAAATAGAGGTACGCACTCCCATCGATTGAAATTCATTCACCACATCCGACAGAAAATCCTTATTGGTAATGGTATCCCATCCGGTGTTGGATGTAATTGCGTCATGAGCGTCGGGAACAAGCGTTACCTGGGTGGGTCTGATCTTTCTGATCAGGGAGATGAATTCCGGAGTTGGATTACCTTCAATATTGAATTCTGTATATACTTTTGCCTGCAAATCGAATACATCGGTATAACGCACATGTCGCTGATCGGGGCGAGGATGAACCGTGATACCATCAGCCCCGAAAAGCTGGCAGTCAGTAACTACCTGCACCAGATCGGGAATATTCCCGCCACGTGCATTCCTCAAAGTAGCTACTTTGTTTACATTAACACTAAGCTTAGTCATAAATTTTTACAAACAATTTGTCATACGATTATTTTTAGACAAAATTTTGCCATCTTTGTAAATCAGATACAAAAGTAATACGAAATAACTGTTTTGAGCAATGTCGACCAAAGAATTTATCAAAGATCAGGTAGAAAAATTCAGTTCATCGCTTACACCGGAGCAGTTTACTGAACTTTCCATGATGGAAAATTCTCTTATCATCCTGGAAGTCCCGTTGAAAGATTATACACTTACGGATATAGCCCGTATTGTGGAGAGTAACAATACCCATATAACAGCACTCAACACCATACCTATCTCAGGAGGAGAGCACCTGTTGGTCTCTTTAAAGCTTGATATAGATGATGTGACCGTACTCTTAAGAAGTTTTGAACGATTCAATTATAATATTGTTTATTATTTCATGAAAGAAGGGGAAGTGACCGATACACAAAAGAAGAGGTTAGATGAGTTGATCTATTATTTGGAAATGTGATGGTTGATGTGATGATGTGCCAATGAGAATAATGAGGAGAAATACCAAGAGCCAAGACTTCTTGACTCTTCTCAGTTCTAATTTTCAACTTCTATAATTTCTAACAATAAAAAAGATGAAATTTGCTTTATTCGGGAGTATGTTCCCCGACAGAACTGCCAAGGCCGAAGAGCAGATATGTGGGGTGTGTGAAGCCATTAATAGAAATGGAGGAGAGTTATGTCTGCCTACGGCTTTTTTTGATAGTTTGCCGGCACCTTTACGACAACGAATTACCCCGCTTTGCACGTTGGAAGAAAAATTGCCTCCCGTGGATATGGCGGTGAGTGTAGGGGGTGACGGAACATTCCTGAGAACGGCAGGTACAGTGGCCAATTCGGGTATTCCTATCCTGGGTATCAATACGGGGCGGTTGGGTTTTCTGGCAGCCATTAATTATACCGATATGGAAGAAACAATCCTGGAGGTGATGGAAGGAACTTATAAGATTGAAGATCGTACATTATTGAAATTGTCGACCGATGAAGCTTTTCCTCCGGAACAGTTTAATGTGCATGCACTGAATGAAGTCGCTATTCTGAAGCAGGATACGGCTTCCATGCTCTCAATCCATGCTTATATTAATAACGATTATCTTACTTCCTATCAGGCAGACGGTTTAGTGATATCAACACCCACCGGATCTACTGCCTATTCGCTGAGTATCGGCGGCTCCATTTTATCACCTACTACTCCCAGCATTATTCTTTCGGCTATTGCTCCCCATAACCTTACATCAAGGTCGTTGGTGGTCGACGATAGCAGTATTATCTCATTGAAAGTGGAGAGTCGTAGCCGTATGTTTCTTGTCTCGGTGGATGGTGAATCGAGGGTATTGGATGAATCAGTAAGTATCCAGGTGAGAAAAGATGATTATACGCTTCGTGTGGTGAAACGGGTAGGGCATACTTTCTATGAAACACTTCGTGATAAATTGATGTGGGGAGCAGATGTAAGAAAACAAAACAGGTAAGCGGAAGTCCACTTACCTGTTTTTATAAGAGATATCCTCACAATTAACTTCACTCTTTTCTACTTCTCCTCTTTTTCGGGAAGAAATTTATCAAGAGCAAGAATGAGCAGGTAAAAGACAGCCATGAAAATGAAAATCCCGACTATTCCAATTCCTGCGATGACCAGTGCTGTTTGTACTGTTGGTGACATAATCAATTTGTTTTAAGCGAATAAAGGAACAAGGGTTAATATGATACCTCCCGCAACCACTGAACCTATCTGACCTCCTACATTGGCGCTGATGGCCGGCATAAGCAGGAAGTTGTAGGGATCCTCTTTTTGTCCCATCTGATGGATTACACGGGCAGACATGGGGAATGCAGAGATACCGCAGGCACCCACCATCGGATTGATCTTATTACCCTCCTTACGGAACAGGTTCAGGAATTTTGCGAAGATCACTCCTCCGAAAGTATCAAAGATAAAGGCAAAAAGACCTAACCCAATGATAAGAAGCGTATCGAGACGGATAAAACGGTCGGCTGTCATCGTACTGGCAATCGTGATACCAAGCAACAGGGTTACCAGACTTGCCAGTTCATTCTGTGCAGATAATGACAATTTATTCAATACGCCGCATTCACGGATCAGATTACCGAACATCAGGAATCCGATCAAAGAGAGCGAAGAAGGAGCAATGATCCCAGCCACGATAGTCACTACGACGGGGAAGGCGATCAACGCTTTTTTCGATATCTTTTTGTTATTGTGGTCTGCAGATGACATTCTGATAAGCCGTTCTTTACGGGTAGTCAGCAACCGGATGACCGGTGGCTGGATAATGGGTACGAGCGCCATGTAAGAGTATGCTGCCACGGATATGGGGCCTAGCAGATTAGGTGCAAACCGTGATGCCACAACAATAGAGGTGGGTCCGTCTGCCGCACCGATAATTCCGATGGACGCAGCCTCCCTTAAGTCGTAGCCCAGAGAAGTAGCAAGCAACATCGTCATAAATATACCGAATTGGGCTGCCGCTCCAAACAGCAATAAAGAAGGATTCCGGAATAAGGGGCCGAAATCGATCATTGCCCCGATAGCAATAAATATAAGCAACGGAAAGATCTCCGTAGCAATTCCCGCTTCAAAGAAGACGTTAAGCACACCTTCTACTGCTTGTCCTGTTGCCGGATCAATTTGAGTGAGTGCTGAGGACCAGGGAATGTTCACCATAATGGCGCCAAACCCCATTGGGAGCAGTAGTGTCGGTTCATACTCTTTGGCGATAGCCAGATAGACGAGTAGAAGTCCTACCCCTATCATTATCAAGTCTTGCCATGTCATATCTGCAATGGCAGGTAACAGTTGTTCTAAACCCATAAATCTATTTTGTTAATTTTTCTGTTATTAGAAAAATGCGACTATAGCTTTATCAAGCTATAATAAGCAGTTCTGCTCCCTCCAACACTGAGTCGCCTTTTGTTACTTTGATATCTTTAATTGTACCGTCTCTGTCTGCTATGATATTGTTTTCCATTTTCATCGCTTCCAGCACAAGTACTTTTTGTCCTTTCTTTACAGTATCTCCCACCTTGCAGGCAATTTCAAGTATGATACCAGGTAATGGTGATTTCAAAGCATTACTACCCGTATTTGAAGGCTGTCTGGCAACTGGTGTTTTTACGTCAGGCTGAGGTTTCCCTGCCTGTGCCGGTTTTTTGAAAGCGGAAGTTATCTTTTTCTTTTTCGGCTCTATCTGAACGGAGTAAGTAGTCCCGTTCACTTCCACTTCGGCAGCTTCCTCGTTGATATTGTTCACGACGACATTGTAAGGATTGCCGTTGATTTTGTATTTATATTGTTTCATACGATTATTTTACTTTTTTTATTTCGGTGTATGGAACTCGCAATATTGACATTTTTATGCTCGTTTCATTTCGATAATTAATTTGAAATAATTTATAAACTGAGTGGATTTATCTGTGCGGAAGTTCCCTTAATCCATAGATTTTCGAATTCCAGGGAGAGTAATTCCTGATCACCGGTTCAAGCGTAAGGACGGTATTCTCGACGTCATGTACCTCTTCCTGCTCTTCATGCAATGCCATAAATATAGCAGTCAACACTTCGCCGGGTATTTCATTACTGGTTGTTGTTTCTCCAGTTGTGCCGCTTGATGTGCCTTCGCTTTGTTTTTGGCGGGATTTTGCAGAATTTTTTCTCGCACTCCTGATTATAATAAACAGAAGTACAAGAACCGCAACTATTATTAATATTGTTTGAATTGTCATAGCTACTCCAAATTAAATTTACAACGGCAGGTTATCATGCTTCTTAGGCAGATTTACCAGCTTCTTGGTCTGTAATTGTTGTAAGGCACGAATGATACGGAACCGGGTATTCCTCGGCTCGATCACATCATCGATATATCCGTAGCGTGCAGCTTCGTAAGGATTAGCAAACAGATTGTTGTATTCCTGTTTCTTTTCTTCTGTGACAGTGGCTTTCAGTGCAGGATCGGTTTCAGAGGCTATCTCCCTGCTGTAAAGTACTTCTACAGCCCCGTCTGCACCCATCACTGCGATTTCAGCGGTTGGCCATGCATAATTGATGTCACCGCGAAGTTGCTTGCAACTCATCACAATATGAGCTCCTCCATAGGATTTACGTAGGGTAACGGTTACTTTTGGGACAGTGGCTTCACCATAGGCATATAGTAATTTTGCTCCGTGAGTAATCACTCCGCCGTACTCTTGACCTGTTCCGGGCAGGAAGCCGGGAACGTCTACCAAAGAAACAATTGCAATATTAAATGCATCACAAAAACGTACAAAGCGGGCTGCCTTACGTGAAGCATTTATATCGAGTACCCCTGCAAGATATTTAGGCTGGTTAGCTACAATTCCGACTGATTGTCCGTTGAATCGAGCAAAACCTACAATGATATTTTTCGCATAATCGGCATGTACTTCCAAGAACTCACCATTATCAACGATGCCTCCTATCACTTCATACATGTCGTACGGTTTGTTGGGACTATCGGGGATGATTTCGTTGAGGCCGTCTTCCAATCTGTCGATCGGGTCTTCGTTTGGTTGTAATGGAGCTTCTTCCAGGTTGTTCTGTGGAATATAGCTGAGCAGTTTACGGATGAGTGCCATTCCGTCCTCTTCGGTCTCTACCTGGAATTGTGATACACCTGATTTAGAGGAGTGAACACTTGCACCTCCCAACTCTTCCTGGGTAACATCTTCACCGGTAACTGTTTTTACCACTTTCGGACCGGTGAGGAACATATATGATGTGCCTTTGCTCATAATGATAAAATCGGTCAGGGCGGGGGAATAAACTGCTCCGCCGGCACAAGGGCCGAAAATTCCCGATATCTGAGGGATCACACCTGATGCCAGGATATTGCGTTGGAATATTTCGGCATAGCCTGCCAATGCATTGATACCTTCCTGAATACGTGCACCACCAGAGTCATTGATGCCAATCAGAGGTGCACCCATTTTCAGAGCCTGATCCATCACTTTACAGATTTTTTTTGCCTGCATTTCGGATAAGGAACCGCCTGAGACGGTGAAATCCTGTGCGAAAACATAGGTGAGTCGTCCGTCAATGGTTCCGTAACCGGTTACTACTCCGTCTCCCAGGAATTTGGTTTTCTCCATTCCGAAATTGTGACAACGATGTTCCACGAACATGTCGAATTCTTCGAAACTGCCTTCGTCTAAAAGCATGGAAATACGTTCACGTGCTGTGTATTTTCCCTTCTGGTGTTGTGATTCAATTCTTTTTTCACCGCCACCCAGACGGGCTTTTTCACGCAATTGGATAAGTTCTTTTACCTTTTCGAGTTGGTTGCTCATATGAATGATTTATTAAAATTAGTTGTTTTCGGTACTTTTATGCTTGGGTTATTCAGGATGCTCACATAGTTCAGTGAGGACACTACCCGTAGATTTGGGATGCAGAAAAGCGATACGTAAACCTTCAGCACCACCGCGCGCTTCACGGTCTATCAATCTCACCCCTTTACCATCCAATTCATTCAAGGCTTCGTTTACATTTTCTGTGGCATAAGCGATATGATGTATTCCTTCACCTCTTTTTTCGATAAATTTAGCGATGGTACTCTCTTCATCGGTCGGCTCGAGAAGTTCAATCTTGGTCTGTCCCACCATGAAAAATGCAGTTTTTACCTTTTGATCTTCTACTGTCTCGATGTTGTAGCATTTTAGCCCTAAAATCCCTTCATAATAAGGGAGTTGCTCTTCTATGCTTTTTACGGCTATACCGATGTGTTCAATGTGTGTAATTTTCATATTGTTATGTTTCTAAGTTTGACTGCAAATGTACGTCTTTCAATCATAAAAAAGAATAAAAAAGATATATTTATTTTTTGAATGATTTTCAGATAGAAGAAATCGTTAGATGGAGGAGATACGTAGTACCTCCAGCATTTCCCTGCTGATTTCCCTGTCTTTTTTAATGGCTCTCTTGAAGGGAACATAAACTATCTCGTTTTCCCTGATACCAATCATCACGTTACGTTGATATTCCATCAAAGCCTGTATAGCTGCCACACCCATCCGGCTTGCCAGGATACGGTCCTGTGCTGTGGGTGAGCCGCCACGCTGCAAGTGCCCGAGTATGGAGACACGTACATCATATTGTGGATATTCGGTTTTTACACGTTCTGCCAACTTCATGGCGCCACCGGTTACTTCGCTTTCGGTAACAAGTACCATGCTACTGTTCTTTGACTTGCGGAAACCCTGCTCGATCAGTTCAGCCAACTGGTCTTTTTCTATACTTATTTCGGGGATGATGGCGGCTTCGGCTCCCGAGGCAATAGCGCTGTTGAGAGCCAGATAACCGCAGTTACGCCCCATCACTTCGATGAAGAACAGGCGCTCGTGAGAAGTAGCCGTATCGCGTATTTTGTCCATCGACTGCATAATAGTGTTTAGAGCAGTATCGTATCCGATCGTCGTATCGGTGCCGTTCAGGTCATTGTCAATGGTGCCGGGAAGTCCTACTACCGGGATATTATATTCGCTGGCGAAAATAGCTGCCCCTGTAAGAGAGCCATCTCCACCAATCACAACCAGAGCTTCGATACCATGCTTCTGCATGTTCTCATAAGCGACTCTGCGACCTTCTTCGGTCATGAAATCAGCCGAACGGGCTGTCTTCAACATAGTCCCTCCCTGCTGGATGATATTACTTACGCTATTGGTCTTGAACTCCACTATCTCGTCTGAGATCAGGCCTCTATATCCTCTATAGATGCCGTATACTTTCATGTTGTTGAATATTGCGGCACGTGTAACCGCACGGATGGCGGCATTCATACCAGGTGCGTCTCCCCCTGAAGTGAGGACACCTACGCTTTTTATATTAGAATCCATAGTTGAAATGTTAGTCTTTGAAGATTTGGGTGTTATTTATCTGAGTTTCTAAAAAAACTCCTTTACAATAACGAGACGCAAAGATAGATTTTTTTAACGATGCACACAAAAAAAGCTGCTTAAAAAGCAGCTTTTTCAACTTCCATCAGAGGTTGTAGTCTCGCAATGTTTTGCGCTACAGCCTCCATTTGCCACATCGGGGTGGAGGTGGCCCCGCAAATGCCTATCCTGATGTCTTCCTTCAGGAGTGCGGGATCTATCTCATCAGGGTGATGGATAAGATATGAATTGGGATTCTTTTTCTTACACTCGGCAAACAATACTTTTCCATTGGAACTTTTTTCTCCAGCTATGAAAAAGATGAGATCATGATTTTCCGCAAATTCCTGTATATTGGGAACTCTGTTGGATACCTGCCGGCAGATGGTGTCATAAAATTCAAATTTCGCACCGTTCTGCATGCGTGATCTGATCAGTTCTCCTACTTCCCGGAATCCTTCAAGAGATTTGGTGGTCTGAGAAAAGAGATTGATATCCTTTGTGAAGTCCAGCTTTTCGATCTCCTCTTTACTCTCTATGACAATGGCAGATTCATCGGTCTGGCCAAGCAGTCCATTTACCTCTGCGTGTCCTCTTTTCCCGAATATGACGATCTGCGTGTCGTCGCTTTCCGCATTTACGAACTTCTTTTTGATCCTTTTCTGTAAACCTAACACTACCGGACAAGAAGCATCAATAAGTTCAATATTATTTTGTCTGGCTATTTCGTAAGTGCTGGGGGGTTCGCCGTGTGCACGAAGCAATACCC
Source organism: Proteiniphilum sp. (assembly GCF_034927365.1). Lineage (GTDB taxonomy): Bacteria > Bacteroidota > Bacteroidia > Bacteroidales > Dysgonomonadaceae > Proteiniphilum. The sequence goes on from NZ_JAYFQD010000013.1 coordinate 342,816, forward strand.
TTACATTTTTTAATTCTTTGAACTGCTCATGATTGATGGTAATCATCCCCATCTTTTCCAGGCGTTCCACCTCTATATTATTGTGCACAATATCGCCCAGACAATAAAGGGTGCCTCCTTTTTGCAATTCTTCCTCTGCCCTGATAATCGCTTTCTCCACTCCAAAGCAGCATCCGGATTTCCTGTCTATTTCAATTTTGCTCATTTTTTGCTGTGATTCTGTGAAACATATCCAATGCCCATTGCAATTGTCCATCGATATTGACATGGGTGTTGTCGAGTTCGATGGCATCATCTGCCTTGCGTAACGGGCTTTCGGCACGGGTAGTGTCGCGCAGGTCGCGTTCCTTTACATTGGCCAAGATCTCTTCATACGCCGGCGGATTAATCCCTTTGGCCTGCATTTCGTCGAAACGTCGCTGTGCCCGTATTTCAGCGGGCGCTGTGATGAAGAGTTTTAACTCTGCATCCGGAAAAACCACGGTTCCTATATCCCGACCGTCCATGACGACGCCCTTTTCTTTCCCCATCTGCTGTTGTTGGCGGACCAGTTCTTTGCGTACAAAACCAAGGGTGCTGACCCGGCTGGCACCGTTGGCCACCTCTAAAGTACGGATCTCGTTCTCCACATTTTCTCCGTTCAGATAAGTTTCCTGTATACCTTGTACATTGGGGGTAAATGTTATTTTTATTTCAGAAACATGTTCACGAAGAGCCTCTTCGTTCATAGCTGTTTCCGTAATCCAGCCTTTCCTGATGGCGTATAAAGCTATGGCGCGATACATGGCGCCACTGTCGATATAGGTATATCCTAACTGCCTGGCCAGGTCTTTGGCCATTGTGCTTTTGCCACATGAGGAAAAACCGTCGATAGCTATATTAATCTTCTTTGCGTGCATATTATAATATGTAATTCTCTTTTCTATCCTTTCCCCGTGATAACCTGCAATGGATAAATATCCCGATTGAGATAAACAAAGTACAAAGATAGAATGTTTTTGTGAGATCGTTAATTAACAACAAAGTCTATACCTCTTTATCCGCTTCGAAATTGTATTCAAACAACCAAAATAAATTTCTTCAAATAGATCATGATCGCACGTTTTTTATCAGTGCATTATTTTCCGAGTGCCAATAGGTATTTGTCGATATAGAGTTCCTTCTCTTTCGACTTGTATTGTTGGATATATCGTGGATGCTCCAGAACGGTCATCCGGTTGAAAAGTTTCTCCTCCTTGTTGAGCTTGCCGATGAAGTCGGCATTCTTTTTCCCGAGGATAAATACTTCAGAGGTATCGAGGCCTATGTCGATATGTTTTTTGAGGGATTCAATCATAAATCCTTTTACCATTTCGAATAGCTTTTTGTCGTCATAGTAATTGGCGTTAAGCCAACTACCATCTTTCGTAGCCCGAATGATCGTCAGGGGAAAGGGTGAATTGATATAAAATTGGCTGTAGAACTCCTCCACTCCGCCATAGGCTTCAATCATATCGTACATGAACCACGAAGAAACTTCATGGGTATGGGCTGAATGCATGGTGATACCGCATACACTCTCTAGCCGTTTGGTATCGGTGAAAGGAACTCCTGTTACGCCCGCTCCGTGACGGCTCGGGTTGATACCGATGATAAATCTGCGCTGGTTGCTATCATTATAGTATTTGCGGTAAAAAGCCTCCATCACCTGCATTGTCTCCGGATTTTCCAGAAAAGGGTTCATTACCTGAAAGCCTTCAGGTAACCCCCCTGTGTAACGCAATTCCCGGTTGAAAGCAATGACCTTATTCGCAATATTTTGTATCATATGGTCAAACTATTATCATTCTTATTCAATCTTTTTCTCATACGGATAACTCTCCCTGCCAATAGGAATAGGTTTTGGTTTGTCCGTCGTCTAATCTAAAATTATACGATATCTTTTTTGCCTGAGATATTGAAAATTTCACTTCTTTCCTAAATATTCCCCCGGCATATGCTAGCGTGTGGTATTCTCCGTTTTCACCACAAATATCTATCTCGTCAGGGAATAAATTTATCGATTCCTTATCCAATTCTTTTCCGATAAATGTTCCATCCAGTTTGTCGGCTTGGGTAACGATAATTTTTGTTTTAATCCCTGATTGGAGGAAATGATCCATCACCTCTGCGGACGATTTACTCCAAAGGGGTTCTACCACCTCAATCCCTAATGGGGTGAGCCTATCCTCCCTATATTTTCTTACGTCCGCCAGAAAAATATCACCAAATATAAAATGGGTAACACCTTGTCTTTTGAAATGGTGTGTTGCCTCACTCATTTTGTCGTCGTAATCACCCGGTTTCTTTTCCAAAGCTACTGCGTAAAGGGGAATCCCTATACTCTCTGCTTGTCTTGACAGTATCTCCAGAGGGATGGCATGAATGGAAGAAGCCTGCGTATCCTCATTGATGGTGGTCAATAATGAGACAACCTCAAATTCGTTCTCTTGCAGCACCTTCTGAAGTGCCAGGGCTGAGTCCTTGCCTCCACTCCAGTTAAAAACCGCTTTCTTTCTTTGTCTCATTTTATTTAACAATCTTTCTCATGTAGCCAATTTTGTTGTTAGGAACTATCGGGTCGTCGATGTCGGTTAATACTTCAATCCCTTTTAATGTGATAAGCGTATCGGAATAAGATTGGATAATGAAGCTCATGGAGTTATTTCCAAAGTGAAAATGGAGGAGATCTTTTCCCGAATATGAAACTGGTACAATACTTTTGAGGTTTGAATCAGACAGCACTTTTCCATCCTCTTTTAGTGTTGCATCCATAGTTAGTGTATCGAGGGTTATGTGGTATTTTCCGGCGATCCATTGTTGTTTGATTATAGTATATCCTGTAAAAGCTTCATACTCCCATCCTAATTTGCCTAAATTGTCTTTGACAATACGATTATAGAGGTATTCGATGTCTTTAGCGGTTATTATCCGCATGATTGCATCATCTATTTCGATTATTTTAAACACAAAATTACCGTTTTTATCAATGGCCGAGGAGTCAGGTCTTAATTCTAAACGGTCCGGTTCGATGAAAAAAGGCTTGTTACAGTACACATATCTGTTGGTGTCTGAAACAATATCGGAATAAAATGTAATTGTTTTTTCAGCCTTGGTCAGAGAGTTAGAATTATATAGGCTGTTTTTAAATTCTTCAGAAACCCATAATACGCCGAATAACTTACTTTTTAAGTCGGTATTATTTCCCTGGAGAGCGTTATGTGGCGTGGCTGCCGCATCTATCTGCTGCTCATTTTTTGTGTCACCTGGGATTCGGTCGTTATTATTACCAATCTTTTTATGTGTTCCATAACTGCAAGAGAGTAAAAATCCGGCAAGAATAAGATATAGTACTTTTTTCATTGTTTGTTATGTTTTTTGATACAATATTATAATTGAAGTTTAGAGGGTGTTATTCAATTCTTTTTCCTACAATTTTTAATGATCGTTCTTGCCCGTCAAGGATTGCAACATTGGGGAGTGTACCCCAATCTTCAAAGCCCAGATGCCGGAATAATTTCAGGCTGAGCTCATTGTGCGAAAAGATAAAACCAAGCAAGGTTTTAATCCCGAATTTCGGTGCATTGTTGATACAATGTTGAAGCACTTGTTTTCCTATCCCTTTTCCCCGTTGTGCCGGATCGAGGTATATACTTATCTCAGCCGTTGCTTCGTATGCCGGTCGTCCGTAAAATGACTGAAAACTTACCCAACCAATAATTTGATTTGAATGATCCTCAATAACCCAAAGAGGCCTTTGCTTCGGATTATGTTCATCAAACCATTTCTGCCTGCTTTCCACCGAAACTTCTTTGGTGTCCGCAGTAACTATCCTTGAAGATATGGTTGAGTTGTATATTTCAACAATTCGTGGCAGGTCTGAGATGTTGGCGTCTCTATATGTAATGTCTTTGGTTTGCATTGAATTGTTTTAGACTTATTTCATCTCTCATGTCTTTACTGTCAATTGTAGGATGCTTATTTGCAAAAAACATGCACCTCTTCTTTGATAATGGTTACACGTCAATTCAAGGTGGTAGCTTCAGTTCCCTACTTTAATCCGATTAGCGATTTATAATCAGACAAGGTCAGTGCCTTTAATGACTTCTTTACAGTTGTTTGTAGTACTTTCTTATCTCCTGATACTAAGGTATAAAATAAATCTATCCCGCCTTTTTCCGGCGGGATAGATTCTCATAAATTACTCTTCCAAGAAGTTAGGATACATATAATCTGTTGCCGGAACGAATGTTTCTTTGATACACTGCGGTGATACCCAACGTAGCAGGTTGAATACCGAGCCTGCCTTGTCGTTGGTACCCGAGCCACGTCCGCCGCCGAAGGGTTGCTGGTCGACGACCGCACCGGTGGGCTTGTCGTTGATATAGAAATTACCGGCGGTGTGTGTCAACCTTTCGGTCAAATTTTCGATGGTAGCTCTGTCGGCAGAGAAAATGGCGCCGGTTAGAGCGTAGTCGGTAGTGGTATCGAGGATATCCAATATCTTGTCGAGGTCTGCCGGATCATACAAATATACGGTGAGTATCGGGCCGAAGAGCTCCTCTTTCATCGTAATATAATCTGGCTTCTTGGCAAAAATGATAGTCGGTTTGATAAAATAACCTTCCGACTTGTCGTAAGTGCCACCAAAAACGATCTCGGCATCGGGTGATGCTTTGGCATCGTCGATTGCCTTTGCCAGTTTATCGAATGAATCTTCGTCGATCACAGCATTCACGAAATTGCTGAAATCCTCCACAATGCCAATTTTGATTTTAGCAAGATCTTCACCCACAAACGTCTTTACCTCTTCCCATAAAGTGGTAGGGATATAAGCACGGGATGCAGCCGAACATTTCTGACCCTGGTATTCGAAAGCACCACGGGTAAGTGCTGTCGCCACCTGTCTGGGATTGGCAGTTGCATCGGCAAAGACATAATCTTTTCCTCCCGTTTCACCCACGATGCGGGGGTAAGATTTATATTTCGACATATTGCCGGCAATTGTTTGCCACATTCCGTTGAATACGCCGGTGGATCCGGTAAAATGCAGGCCCGCAAATTCGCGGTGGTTGAAGATTACGTCGGCGGCGGCCCTTCCGTCGGCATAGACGAGATTGATTACGCCATCGGGTAGTCCGGCTTCCTGTAATACCTTCATGATAAGATGTGCGGAGTAGATCGCAGTTTTTGAAGGCTTCCAAACCACGCAATTTCCCATCAATGCCGGAGCGCCGGGCAGGTTTCCTGCAATAGAAGTGAAATTAAACGGTGTGAGTGCGAAAATGAATCCTTCGAGCGGACGCCATACCATCCGGTTCCAGATGCCCGGTGAAGAATTGGGTTGCATACGGTAAATAGTGTCCATATTCTTCACATTGTATCGGAAGAAATCGATTAATTCGCATACGGCATCTATTTCGGATTGGTAGGCATTCTTCGATTGGCCTATCATCGTGACGGCATTGAACTCGTAGCGATAGGGGCCTGCAATCAGTTCTGCGGCTTTCAGGAAGATAGCTGCACGGCTTTCCCAATGCATCGCTTCCCATGCAGGTTTCGCTTGTAATGCGGCATCGATGGCCATTTGTACATGTGTTTTGTCACCTTGATGGTAATGTCCCAGAAGATGGTGGTGATTGTGGGGAGGACGGACATCCTTCAGGTTGCCGGTACGCACCTCTTTTCCCCCAATAATCATCGGCAGGTCGAGACCTCCTTGGTTGAGTTCGGCCAGTTTCTGTTTCAACGCCGCTCTCTCGGGCGTTCCCGGAGCATAGCTCTTGACGGGTTCGTTCTTTATTTCGGGTAATTGAAAGACTCCTTTAGACATAAGTTAATCTGATTAATGAGTTTTTTTATTATTTGAATGAGACAAATTTACCAAAAAATGTTTGAAAAACTGCTTCATAGGGAAGTTTTCGTGAGAAAATTATTATTTTTTCGCAGATAAAAGAATGGAATCTTTTTGCTATTTTTGTAGAGCTTTTATTACTCTTATATAAAACACTCTTACAGAGAACGCATGCAATCAAAGGAAACACTGCCACTCAATTTTGAAAATACGGAAATCGCTTTTGGTGATCAATCCAATGCGAGTTTGAAACAAGCATATCAACTCTTCAGGGTTATGAATAGCCGCACGCTGGTGAATATAGGCAAAAATCTGGTTAACTTTTCATTTGCCGTTCATTTTCCAGTGGAAGGTATTATCCGCAATACTATTTACAAGCATTTCGTGGGAGGTATCTCTATTGAAGATTGTAGTAAGACGATTGACCGCCTTGCCCGGTGTAATGTCGATTCTATTCTCGATTATGCCCAGGAGGGAGAGGAGTCGGATGACGCTTTCGATGCTACCTGCAAAGAGGTAATACGTACCGTTGAGTTTGCCGGTAACCATAAGAACGTACCATTCAGCGTATTCAAGATCACCGGAATAGCACGTTTTGATCTGCTGGCTAAAGTGAGTGCCGAAGAGCCGCTGACCGATGAAGAGAAAAATGAATACCGTCGTGTGGAAGAGCGTGTGGATGCCATTTTTAAGAGAGGATATGAATTGGACGTACCTATATTGATAGACGCAGAAGAGACCTGGATTCAGCCTGTGCTCGATGAGATGGTGATGAATTTCATGGCCCTCTATAATAAAGAAAAAGCGATTGTGCAAAATACCTATCAGATGTATCGTCACGATAGTATCAACCGGATCAAACAACACCATCGTATGGCATTGGAGGGAGGATTTAAATTCGGATTGAAGATCGTTCGAGGGGCGTATATGGAGAAAGAACGCAACCGCGCTGCCGAACGGGGATACCCTTCGCCAATCCAACCCGATAAACCGGCCACCGACAGGGATTTTGATGATATTATCCGTTATTTCATCGAACATGTGGATAGTATCGACTTTATGGTCGCTACCCACAATGAAGAGAGTTCCCTGTTACTGGCCCGTCTGATTGATGAACATAATCTGCCGCGAAACCATAGGGGGATCTATTTTTCCCAGTTGTACGGCATGAGCGATCATATTACTTATAATTTAGCGAATCAGGGATATAATGTCGCAAAATATGTTCCTTACGGAGCAGTGAAGACAATGATGCCCTACCTGTTCCGTCGTGCGGAAGAGAATTCGTCGGTCAAAGGGCAAACTAGCCGCGAACTGAGGATGATCCGCACAGAAATTAAACGGAGAAAGTGATTCAATTGTTATTCGCACTTCGTACGTTGTTCAGTAGTTATTCATGCTTCGCATGTTATTCAGTAGTTATTCGTTCGCTTCGCTCACGTTATTCGATGGTTATTCACTCGCTACGCTTGCGTTATTAGTGCTTCGCACGTAATTCAATTGCGATTTACAACCAAACATCCACTAAAAATCCACCGCACAACAACTGAAAATCCACTGAATATCTAATTGAAAATCCACTGAATCACAACTGAGCATCAATCGAATTTTATTTCACTTCCCAGATATTGGGTGAGTTGAGCAGAAACTCGGTGAATGATCTTTTGGGTGTCCTCATCTGCACCTCTTCGATCTGCTTCTCATATTCTCTTTCGTAAGTGGGTTCTTTCACGCTACGAATCACACCTAGTGCAACGGGGAGAGCGTCGGCAGTGTCCATCAGTGCCAGCTTCATATGCAAGGTGTTATCTCTGGTGGTAGCATCATGTACAAGAATATCATCAAGTGTGTACCCATCTTCACCGATAGTTACAGCTTTGAGCTCCCATCCATCCATCACAATACCCCTGTTCTCCTCTTTACCAAAGATCATTTTCTCACCATGTTTGAGTACTATGGTATTATCGGCCTTCCAATTGCGGTCACTGATCCTGTCGTGGATACCGTCATTGAAAATCACACAGTTCTGTAATACTTCCACTATAGAAGTACCCTTATGTTTGGCAGCCTCTATCATCACATCCGTTTGGTTCTTGATGTCCACGTCGATGGCTCTTGCAATGAAAGTACCTCTTGCTCCGAAAGTTAATTCTGCCGGACGGAAAGGATCTTCCACTGTCCCGTAAGGTGATGATTTGGAGATGAATCCTCTGTCGGAGGTAGGAGAGTATTGACCTTTGGTAAGTCCGTATATCTTGTTGTTGAAGAGGAGGATATTGATATCCACATTCCGGCGGACAGTGTGGATAAAATGATTTCCCCCGATAGCGAGCGAATCGCCATCGCCGGTAGCTACCCATACACTCAGTTCGGGATTAGCTACTTTTACTCCTGTTGCGATTGCTGCCGCACGACCATGGATGCTGTGAAAACCGTAGGTGTTCATATAATAGGGCAGTCGTGACGAACAGCCGATTCCGGAAATAACTGCTATATTGTGAGGTTCGATATTTAACTCGGCCATTGCTTTCTGCAGGCTTGTTAAAATGGCATAATCGCCACAACCCGGGCACCAGCGAATAGCATTTTCACTTTTATAGTCTTTTGGCAGATGTTTCTGGTATTTTAAATCTTCTGCTTTTATTTCTATCACTTCCATATTACTTTTTCTCCATAATTTTCGTAAACTCTTCGACCAGCGTACTTACTTTGAATGGTTGGCCTTCCACCCTGTTGTATTTGTAGATATTATCCAGATCCTGGAATTTTCCACTCAGATAAGCGGCAAACTGTCCTTCGTTTTGTTCCGCTACGATCACTTTCTTGTATTTCTGTAGCAGTTTATGAGTGTTGCGGGGAAGGGGTGAGATATGCCTGAAATGAGTGTAAGCAACCCTTTTACCATTTGCATCGAGGCGTAATGATGCTTCCAGTAGATGGCCGTAGGTACCGCCCCATCCTACGATGAGCGTGTCGGCATTCTTATCACCGGTTACCTCCTGTTCAGGGATATAGTCGGCAATTTTTTCGATCTTTGCCTTACGGGTGTTCACCATTAGTTGGTGATTATCAGGGTTCGACGAGATGACACCGGTAAGCCGGTCTTTTTCCAATCCTCCGATACGGTGCATATAGCCCGGAGTACCCGGCACACCCCAATATCTGACGAGTGTATCTTCGTCGCGGAAATAGGGTCTCCATTCCTTTGCTTCCCCATTATATTTATTTTGTACGTAGGGCGGTTTGATGTCAGGATAATCCTTCATCTCGGGAATTCTCCATGCCGATGAACCGTTGGCGATATAACCGTCGGTTAGTAAGATGACAGGTGTCATATGCTCCAGGGCTATCTTTGATGCTTCGAAAGCGCTTTCAAAACAGTCGGTGGGCGATGCTGCCGCCATTACTACCAGCGGGCTTTCACCGTTACGTCCATAAAGAGCCTGATTGAGGTCACTTTGTTCGCTTTTAGTCGGCATTCCCGTAGAGGGACCACTCCGCTGTACGTCGATCACCACCAGTGGTAGTTCGGTCATCACAGCCAGTCCCAATGCTTCACTCTTGAGTGATAGTCCCGGTCCTGAGGTGGAGGTAGCTGCCAGGCGACCGGCAAAACTGGCTCCTATGGATGAGGCGATTCCTGCAATTTCATCTTCCATCTGGAGGGCTTTCACTCCGAAATCTTTTCTTTTGGAGAGTTCCTGTAAAATATCGGTCGCAGGGGTGATAGGATAGGACCCAAGAAAGAGCTCTACTCCGGCTTTTTCGGCTGCGGCAATCAATCCGTATGCCACAGCTGTGTTACCGTTGATATCGGTATAAAAACCTTTGGTCGATTCTATCGGGTCGATACGATAGGTAGAGGCCGTCATATCGGTATTGTTTCCGTAGTTATAACCGTCGGTGAGCGCTTTGATATTGGCTTTTACCAGTAAGGGTTTCTTTGAGAATTTCTGTTCGAGTAGCTTGTCTGCAATTTCCAGCGGCCGGTTGAAAAGCCAACATACAATACCCAATGCGAACATATTCTTACTACGGAGTATATCTTTATTCTCCAATCCCGAATCAGCCAGAGAGGCTTTTGTCAGGGTAGTGATATCTACGCCTATCGGTTGCACATAATCGAGATTGAGTTCGGCAAACGGATCCAGTGTCTGGAAGAGAGCCTTGTCGAGATCCCTCTTCTGGAATGAGTCGGTATCGAACAGAACAATAGATCCTTTTTTCAGGAATTGGGCATTTACCTTCAATGCTGCCGGATTCATGGCGACCAGTACGTCGGTCTTGTCCCCTGAATTGTACACATCTTTGGCACCGATCCGTACCTGGAATCCGGAAACACCATGTAATGAGCCTTGAGGCGCACGGATTTCAGCCGGAAAATCGGGGAATGTGGCAATCTCATTCCCGAAGATAGCCGATAGCGTGGAAAATATTGTTCCTGAGAGTTGCATTCCGTCCCCGGAATCACCTGAAAAACGAATGGTTACTTGTTTAATGTCGGTTACGACCAAATTCGATGGCATAATTTCTCCTTATAATATAAAATCGGATACAAAGTAATAAAAGAGTTATGGAATAAGCAAATATTTTCAAACTTTGGAAGAACCCCTTTTTGTCATATCAGACAAAAAGGGAAAGAATTATGGACAAAGGATGATTATCTTCGTTCGATACTGGCTCCCAAAGTATTTAATCTCTTGTCTATATCTTGATATCCCCTATCGATTTGATCGATATTATGGATGGTGCTTATTCCTTCGGCACTCATCGCTGCGATCAGTAGCGAGATACCTGCGCGTATATCGGGTGATGTCATTGTCATACCTCTAAGGCGGAAGCGGTTACCCATACCAATCACGGTCGCCCGGTGCGGGTCGCAGAGAATGATCTGCGCACCCATATCAATCAGCTTGTCGACGAAAAAGAGTCGGCTTTCAAACATCTTCTGGTGGATCAGTATGCATCCTTCGGCTTTGGTGGCGACCACCAGCAGCACGCTGAGGAGATCGGGTGTGAGTCCCGGCCACGGTGCATCGGCGATGGTGAGAATGGAGCCGTCGATAAATGATTCGATGGTGTAGTTATCCTGTTGCGGAATATAAAGATCATCCCCTCGTTGTTCCACAATGATCCCTAAGCGGCGGAAGCTTTCGGGGATAATGCCCAGATGGGTCACCGAAGTATCTTTGATTGTGATCTCCGAAGCGGTCATTGCTGCCATGCCTATGAAACTGCCGATCTCAATCATGTCGGGTAGTAAACGGTGACGACAGCCGGAGAGGGTGGTGACTCCGTTTACAATTAATCTGTTGGAGCCGATTCCTTCTATTCTTGCTCCCATTCTTACCAACATCCGGCTTAACTGTTCCACATAAGGTTCACAGGCAGCATTGTAAATGACGGTCTCTCCTTCGGCAAGGACGGCAGCCATCAACAGGTTGGCAGTACCGGTAACAGAGGCCTCGTCGAGAAGGATATACTGTCCCGTCAATTTTTGGGCAAAGAGTGTGAAGAGTTGCTTTTGCTCATTGAAGATCAGTTCGGCGCCCAGTTTCATGATCCCGTTGAAGTGGGTGTCTAACCGGCGACGGCCTATCTTGTCGCCTCCCGGCTTGGGAACGACCACTTCACCGAATCGTGCCAGAAGAGGTCCTACGATCATGATGGAACCCCGCATCGCGGCGCTCTTCTCCATGAAATCTTTCGACTGGGTGTAGGAGAGGTCAATCTTTTCCGCTTTGAACGAATAGCTTTGCCCGTCCAGCTTTTTCACCTCTACTCCCATATCGGCAAGCAGCGCGATGAGATTGTTTACATCCAGGATATCGGGCACATTCTCTATAATCAACTCCTCTTGCGTGAGTAGGGTGGCGCAAATAACCTGCAGGGCTTCGTTCTTGGCTCCCTGTGGTGTGATCTTCCCTTTCAGACTGCGTTTGCCTTCAATGATGAATGATGACATGTTGACCGTTTTTTAGTTAATAAATGCGTACTTCCGGTTCGAGCAATATGTCGAACTGTTTCTGTACCTCTTGTTGTACTTTATGCATAAAGTCGACTATCTCCTGTCCGTTCTCTGTGCCGTAGTTCACGATGATCAGCGAATGATGGGTATAGGTTCCTACCATCCCGTGCCGTTTTCCTTTGTAACCAGCCTTATCGATCAGGAAGGCGGCTGATGTTTTGAATTGTCCTTCTCCCGCATTATAGATCGGCACATCCGGTAATTTCTGTTGTAACTGATCTTTCTCTTCTTCCGTCAGGAACGGATTTTTGAAAAAGCTCCCCGCATTTGGCAATATCCTGTGATCGGGCAGTTTGCGGTTGCGGATACGGATAATCGCCTCCCGGACCTGGGTAAGGGTGGGAGTGGGAATTCCTTCCAACTCCCGGCTCAGATCGATATACTTCTCTTTGTATTGAAATGATTTTTCGAGCCTGAAAACGACTGAAGTGATTACATAATCGCCTGTTTGTTTGAAGATACTGTCGCGATAACCGAATTGGCATTCAGCGTTGGAGAACTCATGATAATCGCCTGTCTGAAGTGAAACCGTCTTGACTTTGGTAATCACATCCTTCGCTTCGGTGCCGTATGCGCCGATATTCTGCACCGGGCTTGCCCCGACCGAACTCGGGATCAGCGATAGGTTTTCGATACCGGCATAACCCTGTTCCACACAATAAGCCACGAATTGATCCCAGTCTTCGGCGGCTCCCGCTTCAATCTCCACGAATTGATCGGTCTCCCACAAGAGGTGCATACCCCGTATGGCAGGTTTGATGACCAATCCGTCGAACTCTTTGGTGAAAAACGAATTGAATCCACTCCCCAGTACCAGTTTCTTTTCATCCGGAAAAGCACGAACTATCTCCGAAAGTTCTTCTACCGATTGTGGTTCGCAGAATAGTTTCGCCAATGCTTTCGTGTGAAATGAGTTGTATGGTTGCAGTTGTACGTTATCCTTGACGGTCATTGTGAATGATAGTGTCCGATTTTCATACAAATATAACCTCAACTAAACGATTTTACCCAATCTTTGTTGAATAAATTTTCGACCGGATCGTACAAGATTAATAATTAATTAGTTAATAGTTTTGTTCATTCAAGCCATATTCTCTATTACTAATCGGACGCAAACACCCCCGTCTATCATGTCATTCAAAACTCATAAACATCTTATTCATATTGAGGATGATTTTCTTGCAACGATATACGAAATCCATTCCCAATAAACCCTCTATCAACGCATTATTGGTAGAAGAATCCGGATACACGGACACGTTCTCCATTGATGCTACCGAGTTCCCTATCTTTATCTGAAGAGAAGGTATCAGGTATTTTTCACCTTCTGTAAAGCCCAACCCGAACTCGGTATGGGATTCCTTTGCGTATTCCGATTTTATCTTTTCTTCCCACTTCGCATAATAAGGTTTCAGGAGTCGGGTAATATCGCTGCCTGTATCAATCTGTAGATGAACCGTTTCATTGTTTATTGAAGTTGACACAATCAATTTGTTGTTGAAATCAAAAAGGATATTTTTCCCGAAAGCGGGTTGTTTGTTTTCATTATAAGGCACAATTATTTTCTTCTCATTAGGGAGTATCTCTATTTCTCCTAACTTTTTTATCAGGTCAATGCCGATAACACCGCCTATTGCATTCAAATCCCCTTGCATATTGGGGAATGATTTTTTGAAATAATTGTCGCTTACATATACCGGGGTATTCATAAATTTGATGTTTCCCAATAACAGGCTGTCTTGAAGGATGGCCAAATGAGCAGTCTCACCTCCTCCGAATCCTTGAATAATATACTGGTTTTCAAATTTCTTGAGATTCATTGATCCTGTAATATGATTGAAAAGAATGCTCTTTTCTGCACCGGTGTCAAACATAAAGATATATTCCTGTCCTGCTATTTGAACTTTAATAATAGGAATAGGTGGATTGATTTTTGATAATCCGGTACTGTGATCAATGACAGTCATTTCAAATTTACCCAAAGGGATCTGACCTCCATTCACCGGCTTGGTAACTTCCGTTTTCTGTTCGTCTTTTAAAAGGAAGAGATGCTTTTCTAAAGAATGAAACACGGTTAAGATGTCATTGGACAGATGAGATGATGCACTCTTCAGGAAATTCTGCAGTATGTTATACGCTCTATTATACTCCTGGATTTCCTCCAATTGAGTAAGATAGGTGTAGATTAAATCAGTAACCATCACTATTGCCATCTCCGATTGATAGGTATTAGAAAGAGAGTCCATTGTAAGGAGGGCATCCTGCGGACGATTGAACTTTATTTCCAGTGTTGATTTTGCTACCAACTTGAGTGGCATGTCCTGCATTTCCTTTTCTAATGCCGGAAATTGCTGGTCAAGCGTGAAATAATCATGACGGTCTAACAATTGTAATACCTTCTTATCCGCTTCTTGTGAAAAAATTTGACAATTGAAGGATAGTAATAACAGTAATAATGAGAGAAGACTGATTTTATTCATATGTCGTAAATGTCTGTTTCACCACAAATATAGGCAAAAAGTTCTAAAGAAGAACTAATTTATTAGATAAAGAATTTCTTTGCGAAATTGTTAGGAAGACAGGATTGTAATTATCTCTTTTTAGGGTGCTTCTTTCCCATAACCGGTTCAGATGTTATCTCGGGGTAGTAAGTTTTTATATATTTTCTGATGGTTGCCAATGATTTCGAAAACTTGTTGTGGACCGTTTGGGTAGTTACCCCCAATTCGTTGGCGACTTCCTTGGCGGGAACACTGTCCACCCTCATCCAAAAACTATCTTTTGTGAGAGCGGAACTCTCTTTTAGCGCATCCCGCACGATCTCTTTTAGCTCCTCTTTTTCAATATTGTCGTATGCCGTGGTGTGGGACAGGATTTCGGTTTCGTCGATGGGAATCGTTTCCGGATCGGCAATACGGTACATATCGTAGATACGGAAACGGAGATATTGCAATAGGAAAACTTTCACAGATCCTTTTTCATTGGCGCGTAAGATCCGGGGATTCTCCCAGAAATTGACCCAGAAGTTCTGTACGATCTCTTTGGCGATTTCTTTATTGTGTACTTTGGACAATACAAAACAAAGAATGGTACTGCCGTACCTTTCGTAAAATTGGGAGAAAGCCTTTTCATCCTTTTCCTCAATTGCTTTTAGTAATATGTCGTCTGTCAGGTGCAAATCGAAACAAAATTAGGAAAAATCTTTGAATCTCGGGAGTCAGTTAACTTTTAACGCTATATATCCGGTGATTGATAAAAAAATTGTAATTTTATCCGGTAAAATGATTATCAGCGGTAAAAGGATGACAGAGAAGAGACAGAATTTACGGGATAGCTTGTCGGCTCGGGAAAAAGCCGCGATTACCCGCGATTTATTCGAAAGATACCGTAATGGTGAAACAACCCCGGAGGAAAACGCCATCATCGAATCTCTTGAGGAGGAGCTTATACCCGAAAGGGAGTTTGAGATTACCGACTCTCTGATGAAGGAACTTGATCGTGATACGAAAGATTTTATTTTCAAGGAGACAGGTGTGATGGTGGGAGATAATAGTCCGGTGAACATCTCCAAAAAATATATTCTTTCCCCTGCTTTTATCGGTTCAATCGCAGGTATTCTACTGCTGATTATCGGTCTGTTTTTTGTTTATCAGAAACGTACTCATCAGGAATCATTGCCGCCGGATCTTACGAACGCACCTATCTCCCGACAATATATTTCAAAAAAGGATATTGAAAATATCACTCTTCCCGATGGTTCTCAGGTTTCCCTGAATAGTGGTACTACACTCAGTTTACGGAAAGGTAACATGGATGTTACCCGCGAAATATGGCTGGAAGAGGGTGAAGTTTTCTTTAATATAAAAAAGGATGAAACGAAACCATTTATGGTACATCTCCGTGAAGGAGTGACGGTACAGGTGCTGGGCACAAGCTTCACGATACAGAGCTATAAAGAATTGCCGTTTCAGGAAATCAGCGTAGTGAGTGGCAAAGTGAAAGTGGAAACATCGGGAGGTGAGGTACTGGAACTTCTCCCTGATCAGAAAGCAACCTACCTTGAGTCGGAGAAAACCCTTACCCGTAGTAATGAGAACAGTGCCCTGAAATCGGCATGGCGCACAGGCACGATTGTGTTGGAAAATGCTTCTGTGGATGAACTCTGCTTCCGTGTGCGCCAATTCTATGGGAAGGTGTTGATCTTTGAACATCAGCCTGAAACAATGTCTGTTAATATCAGCTTCGACCGGAACACCTCTACCGAAGAAATTTCAACCGAAATAGCCGTACTTTATGGCTTGTCCTACAGGATCACGAACAACCAGATTATTTTCTCTCCAAAAGATTTATAAAGCAGGAGGAGCATGCGGATCTATATTCCAACCATAGAATATGTAGTCGTACTGATTATTCTTTTCATGGGAAACAGCTTTAGTTTGTCTGCCCAGACCGTTTCGTTTCCACAGGAATCGCTGCTTTCCCGGATAGAGAGAATTGCCGGAATAGGGAAAGAAAACGGGCAGTTCGTCACCTATGAGAGCCGGTTTCTCGACGGCATTACTGTCTCCGCCTTTACTTCCCAATCGACAGATGTAGAGGAGTGGATACGCCATTCCCTCAAAGGCACGACGTTCACTTACCGGAAAGTGAATGACCACCGTTTCGTTATTGTCCGCCAATCCGACGAGACTCCTTCCGGAGGTTCCATAGCAGGAAAAGTGACTGACGCATTTGGCGTGCCGTTGGCTGGAGCGACGGTACAGTTGCCATCCCTACAAAAAGGTACCATAACAGGTATGAACGGTGATTATTTTCTCATAGTGCCAATTGGTAAATATGATGTGAAGGTTGGTTTCCTGGGTTTTGAGTCGGTGCTGGTTCAGGAGGCAGAAGTAAAGAAGAACCGGACGACCCACCTTGATATAGCGCTGAAAGAGAACAATATTCAATTGGATGAAGTGGTCGTTACCTATATTCAACCCGAAAGCACTATTACCGGATCGTTACGTGCCCAACGAAACAGGCCTTATACCAGTGCTGTCCTTGGGAGTCAACAGATAAACCGCTATGGAGCTACTACTCTGCAGGATGCGATGACACTACTGCCGAGCATCAGCTTCGATGAAAACCGCTCCCAGATAATCAGAGGCACAGGGGGACGATGGAATGAAATACTTCTGGATGGAATTCCTTTACCCAATTACGACCCTTCCTATAAGATCTTTTCATTCGATTTAATTCCTGTCTCATTGGTTGATAATATCCGTCTCCTTAAGTCATCTACACCCGATATCCCGATCGGCTTCGCCGGAGGGGTTACCGAAATTGTGACCAAAGATATTCCTGTACAAAATTATTTGCAGGCAAATATCTCCTACCAATTCAACTCGCTGGCTACTTTCAAAAAACATCGAGGGCGACGGGACGGACGGTTTGACCTTATTGGATTGGATGACCGGAGCCGTGAAGTGCCTGAGGTCTTCCGGTCTGTCATTCCCGGAATCGCACAAAGAATGTCTGAGAACGCAACCCTGTTTCCTGATGGGCACTTTACCGTATCCGACAGAAAAGCTAACCCTTCGCCACAGTATAACCTGTCACTCGGCAGGACATATGCGGTAAGCGGGAGAGGCGACCGTTTCGGGTTCGTGCTGTCACTTTCCTACCAGCACAATACGTATCAGTCGGTAATAAACCATACGCAGCGGGGACGGTGGGATTACGAAAGCCAATATATGGGAGATGATATCGTGAGTGAATGGAATCACGGACGTATTTATTATTATAATGCGGTAATGGGCGGGATATTGAATGCCGGTTGGCAGTTTGGAAAAAACAGGATTAGTCTTAGAAACCTGTTTACGCGGAGTTTCGATAACGACCTGACCGAGGTAACGGCTCATTTGAAAGAGATACCCGGAAACGAGACCAACCTCAATAATCAGTTCTTTAATTATCCTACCTTCTCCGGCCTGTACCAGAATAAGCTGGAAGGACAACATGCCGTTTCGGACGAGGTACAGCTACAGTGGAATGCTTCGCACACACTCGTGGGGCGGGAACAGAAAGATGCAGCTTTCTCGGAGATGTACAAACCCTTGAGAGTTGACTCCCTTCTCTATTTTCTTCATCAGCATCCGGCATTGCGTGTCCTGTATCCTGCTTCGAGTGGCTGGTATATGAATCGGGAACGCAGTTTCCATGTGGGGCTATCAGCGACATACGCATTTCAGTGGGATAAGATACACAATAAGATGATGTTCGGTTACAATGCCAATTATAGATACCTTCGCTTTAGATCTAATGAGGCCCTTTATAGTTATGACAGTAATCCTATGCTTGATCCATCGTCACGTGTTTATCAACTCCTCGAGCGGAATCACTTTTCAGGAGAGGCTGTGCAGCATCATCCCTTTGTCATGTTCGAACACCGCTGGAATGAAAAGATGCGGTTTGTATGGGGTTTGCGTGGTGATTATGAAAGTAACCGGACCATTCAGATCAACGGAGAAGGCGGATCCGGTAAGCAAGGTAAATGGTATGCGGTCCCTTCAGCCAATCTCATCTATATGCCGATGGAGAAAATGAATCTGCGGTTGAGCTTTCAGCAGTCTGTAATCCGGCCGAAGTTGTCTGACCGTATTCCTTTTCCCGTGTACGATACCTATCTTCTCGGTACCTCTTTCAATCGGGATGTATCTCCATCGGAGGTACAGGCTGTCGATCTGGTTGTTGAAAAATATATGGATTCGGAGGATATTGTTTCTGCAGGACTGTTTTACAGAGATATCGATCAGCCCATTGAGCGGACGACCTATCTCTATCGTGATGATGAACGTATGTATGTGCTGCAAAATTCGGATAAGGCTTATAGTTATGGTGTGGAAGCGGAAATGAGAAAGCATCTCGGATTCATAGGCGATTCCGATTTTTTGAGTAAAGTACAGTTCTCGGCAGGCCTTGTCCTTACCCGGTCATCTGTAAAAGGAAAACGAGTGACCGTGATTATTCAGAAGGAGGGGGAAGATATTTTTATTGAGACTGAAAGTACACAAAACCGGCCTCTTTCAGGACAAACACCATATCAATGGATGACAGGGTTCAATTATTCCGATAAAAGTATGCATGCAAGCATATTGTTTAACCGTAGCGGCCGCCAACTATTCCTGTTGGGTGAAAACGCCTATCAGCATGAGTACCGTGCGCCATTGAATTCGGTAGAGGCGAGCATCAGTTATCGGTTTCCCAAAAGTGATATCTGGTTAAAAGTGAGCGGTCGAAATCTGATCAACACGACCCAAGTCTTTTACAGAAATACGAAAGATGATTATGTGCGCGACGAATATGATATCCCAACAGAAAAACTCCTTCCGGGCAAGAGTGAGAACTATGATAAAGACCGCGATCTTATTGTCCACGAAATCAAAAACGGACGCATTTTTATGATCTCCATAAGCCGTATTTTTTGATTTCCTGTTTAATCGTTTAATCGTTAAATTGTTGTTTGTCGTGGAATCGTTATGTCTCCCAATCACACTTCACGCCTTACCTAACCATCTGCCCACCTAGGCACTTGTCTATCCATTCACATGTTTTAACCAAAAATCCGGTTAGGTTTTTCCCGATTTCCACGTAATGTGCAAAACAACCCTGCTTTATATAGATAGCAAGGAACTGCACTTTCCGGGAATGATTGTTTGTCGACGGCGCAGTCGGATACCAATTCCGTGTATTTTGCAGGGGGCGAACGATGCTATATTATGATCAAAGATAAGAAAGTGGTTATTGTAATGCCGGCCTATAATGCTGCACAGACACTCGAAAAAACCTACAGCGAAATACCTTTCGATATCGTAGACGAAGTAATATTAACGGATGATAGCAGTAACGATAATACGATAAAGGTGGCCGAGAAATTAGGTATTCGTGGGATTCAGAAACACAGCAATAACAAAGGATATGGTGGTAATCAGAAAACCTGTTACAACCGGGCTTTGGAGTTGAATGCCGATATCATTATCATGCTTCATCCTGATTATCAGTATACGCCTAAACTCATTACTTCTATGGCCTATATCATTGCGAACGGAGTTTATCCGGTGGTTTTTGCTTCCCGTATTTTAGGCAAAGGTGCCCGAAAGGGAGGAATGCCACTGATAAAATATATTGCCAACCGTATACTGACTCTTTTCCAGAATATATTGCTGAACCAGAAATTGTCGGAATACCACACCGGTTATCGGGCTTTCTCGGCTGAAGTGCTGCGAAAAATTAACTTCAATACAAATTCCGATGATTTTATATTCGATAATGAGATAATCGCCCAGATTTTTTACCAGGGGTTTGAAATAGCGGAGATTACCTGCCCGACGAAATATTTTAAAGAAGCTTCATCTATCAACCTGAGACGTAGCTTTATCTATGGGTTAGGTGTATTAAGAGTTTCCATATTATATCCGTTTTGTAAATGGGGTTGGATAAAATCGAGATTATATAAATAGTTTTATCATATGAAGAAAAATCTGATTTATCTTTTGATATTGGGTCTATTGTTCACTATAATTTACTCGATGATATTCGATGTAAAGTTGGATCTAAACGGAGATAATGCGCAGTACCTCAATTTGGCAAAGAATATTTCCGAAGGATTGGGATATTCCGTTGTCACACCAAACGGTCCCCAGCCGGCAAGTCACTTCCCGCCGGGATATCCCGCTTTTTTATCCCTCTTTATGCTTTTGGGTATCCACAGCCTGGTTTTTTTCAAGATAATGAACGGGATACTTCTTTTCACAAGTCTGGTGGGTATATTTTATTTATTAATCCGAATCACATCTAACCCGAAATTGGCCTTTACCGCTACTTTACTCGCTATTTTTTCTCCTCAGGTACTACACTTTTCAAGTATCGTGATGTCTGAAATGCTATTTATGTTTTGCTCGATTGCCTGTTTTTTCGCCCTCTATAAGTATACTACCCTTGCAGAAGGAACAGACCGTTTTCGTGCATGGTTATGGTTGGGGGTGGTGATCCTTTTTGCCGCCTTTGCCTACTATGTGCGTGCGGCAGGAATGGCATTGTTTTTTGCTGTCATCCTATTCTTTTTGTTCCGTAAGGAATGGCTCCGGGCAATCTTCTCTTTTGGGGGAATCATATTATTGCTGTTGCCCTGGTGGATCAGGAATCATTCACTTGGTATCGACTCCCGCTATTTTGGTACGATGATGACGGTAAACCCCTGGCGTCCGGAGGAGGGAAGCATCTCATCTGTAAGTGAATTCATCCGGAAGATGATTGGGAACTTTGACGAGACGGTGATAAAAGGATTCAGGGAAATACTTTTCCCGTTTATTTCCGTGGACTATGATATGGCCTCCTCTGTTCCTGAAATTGTGGTGGGCATTGTTGTGCTGGCTCTTGTATTGTATGGAGCCTGGAATATGAAATCGCTGAAATGGGCATTCATCGCTTATTTATTGGGACAAATAGGTCTGTTTATGCTCTGGCATGGCGGAAATGAAAGCCGTTATGTGATTCCTGTCGCCCCTTTTATTGTGGTTTGTTTTTATGCGGGATTGTACCATTTGATTATAACCAGGGTGAAGATTAAGTCTAATGCTTATATTCCTTACGCCTTCCTTTTGATGATCTTTCTACTGTTCCCTCCCGTAAAGGCACTTTCGGTAAGAGCAAAACAACCTTATCCTCCTGCTTTTGCTAATTATTTTACCATCGCCCAGGAGATGCAGAGACAATTGCCAAAAAACACAGTCTGCTGTTCCCGGAAACCGGAGTTCTTCTCTTATTTCGCACCGGATTTGTTTGCTGTAAACTATCTATACAGTATAGAGCCGGAAGAGGTGATAAGAGACCTGATCAATAAAAATGTGGAATATGTAATATTGGAGCAATTGGGGTATGCCTCTACCGTTCGGTATCTATATCCCGCTATTACTTCCAATGATGACTTGTTTGATTTAGTCTGGCAACTCCCCAATCCGGATACCTATTTATTAAAATTCAATCGTGAGCGGGCCATCGAGAAACTCTCCGGAAGTGATTGATTTTCCGGGAGTGCTTCCTTCATCTTTGTCGAAAACTGTTTAAATACCGAAGTAAAAGAGGTCGGAAATCGAATCTATTTTTATACGGTCCAGAAATAATGCCGGTAGATTTATATCTTCGAGTACGAAAAATATGGCAATCATATAGAGTAAACCGTAAATTCCCCCGGAGATATGTGCCGAGTGGTTGATACGACCTGTTTGTTTCCTGTCGAGATAGAAGGAGACCAGCAGGAAAATTATGCCGAAAAGAAAGGCGGGAAGCATGACCGGGATAAACATGATTCCCATGAAATTCATGGGATTGATCAGCACATAGGCGAAAACTATGGCTGAAACTGTACCGGATGCACCGAGACCCCGGTAAGAGCTGTTGTTTTTCTGTTTGGAATAGGTTGGAAGGATGGATATGGCCAGTGAGGAGATGTACAGGACTATAAAAGTGATGGAGCCAATGTCGCTGCCGAGGGCAGACTTGCATATCCTTTCCACGTCCATCCCAAAGAAATAAAGGGTAAACATATTAAAAATGAGATGAGGGTAGTCGGCATGGATTGCTCCATAAGTGAAGAGTCTGAACCATTCTCCCTCCTTTACCTTTTGAGGGTTGAATATCAGTTTGTCCATCATATTGTTATCTTTAAAAGCTCTGATGGAGAGGAGGGTGGTGAGAATAATGATAGTGATGGTGATCATTGTATAATTTGACCTGTTAAATTAAATATATAGCACTGTCAACCCCTATACATCAAAAAAACCGTCGGTTTCTTATTCATGTCGGGCAGTTTTCCTTTCCATGCCTTTACACTTCGTGTCACAATGGATTCATCCTCACAGGAGATATTCATGGCGATGCATAGCCGGGTCTGTGGTTTGCAGTGCTGTAGTATATCTTCCGCCAGTTTCAGGTTGCGGTAGGGTGTTTCTATAAAAAGTTGGGTCTGATCCTCGTTGTAAGCTCTTGTCTCAAGTTGTTTCAGCTTTTTTATCCGTTCGCCTGCATCGATGGGTAGATAACCGTGAAAGGCAAAACTCTGGCCGTTGAATCCGGAGGCCATGACCGCCATCAGGATGGAAGAGGGGCCTACCAGTGGAATGACCTTATATCCCTCCTGTTGGGCAATGGCCACCACATCGGCACCGGGATCGGCGACGGCTGGACAGCCGGCATCGGAAATTACACCCATACTCTCTCCTAATTTCATAGGATGGAGGTAGCCGGCGATTTGTTTGGGATCGGTATGCTTGTTCAGTTCATAAAAAGTGAGAGCATCGATATCGATATCGGGATTGCTTTTTTTTAAAAAACGGCGTGCCGAACGTACGTTTTCTACTATAAAATATTTAAGATCGGATACTACCCCCGTGTTGAAAGAAGGAATAACCCTCTCAATGGTTGTATCACCTAATGTGACAGGAATCAAATAAAGTGCCGGATTCTTCATTGCTAGTTCGTGGGCATTTTTATTACAAAAATAGGGAAAATAGGGTAAAGAAGATATGCTTTTGGGTATATATCTCAAAAATGTTTGGTTTTAAAGGGAGGTTAATATAATCAAAATAACTACTTTTGCAGATTAATACACATTCAGGACTATGACTACAACAACCGCCAAACATCCCAAAGGACTTTATTTCGTATTTTCCATCTCCATAGCCGAACGTTTTGGTTATTATGGTATGCGTGCGCTCTTCGTTCTTTACATGATCAATGCGTTGATGATGGATAAGGAGCTTTCAGCGCTTATCTATGGTAACTATACCGGATTGGTTTATCTCACACCGTTGATTGGCGGATATGTAGCCGACAAATACTGGGGTATGCGTCGTTCTACCTTCTGGGGTATTGTCCTGATGGTGATCGGACAACTGCTGATGTTTTTCAGTGCCCTTAATTTTCAACATCCCGAGCCGGCACGATGGATGATGTATTCGGGATTGGGCTTTCTTATTTTCGGGAACGGCTTCTTTAAGCCCAATGTATCCACTTTTGTGGGTCAACTCTATGAACCGGGTGATAGAAGGCTCGACTCTGCCTATACCATCTTCTACATGGGTGTGAATCTCGGTGCATTTGCCGCCCCACTCATCTGCGGATTCCTGGGAGATACAGGCAATCCTGCCGATTTCAAATGGGGGTTCCTGGTAGCGGCACTGGTTTCCGTGTTGTGTCTTGTACTCTATGTACTGCGCAAAGACAAGTATCTGATTGATCCTGCCGGTAATCCTATTGGCGTGGAAGCTGCCGCGAAGAAAGAGATTGAGGTCACCAATACAATGCCGTCAGTAAAGTACACATTCAGAGAAATTGTATTATGGCTTGTGGCTGCCGGCGGTTTATTCGCACTGTTTATGTACCTCTTCAAGGGTGATTTGATCGGAGCTTTTATCTTCACCGCTACACTGATTGTCCCGGCTTTTGTGATATCGGACAAGTCGTTGACAAAAATCGAACGTCAACGTATCTGGGTAATCTATATCATTGCATTTTTCGTTATTTTCTTTTGGTCAGCTTTTGAGCAGGCAGGAATATCATTGACCTATTTCGCGGCCGAACAGACCAACCGTAATATTTTGGGATGGACCATGCCTACCAGTTGGTTCCAGTCGTTCAACGCAGTGTTTGTTATTCTTCTGGCACCCTTGTTCGCGCAGTTATGGATTGCTTTGGGAAATAAGAATCGGGAACCGTCGTCTCCTGTGAAACAGGCTATCGGACTGTTATTGCTGTCATTGGGTTATCTCCTGATCGCTATCGGTGTGCAAGGAGTAGAGCCGGGAGTGAAGGTGAGCATCCTATGGCTTGTAGGACTCTACTTTATCCATACCATGGGTGAACTTTGTCTTTCACCCATCGGCTTGTCAATGGTGAATAAGTTATCACCCATACGTTTTGCCTCCCTGTTGATGGGGGTATGGTATCTTTCTATGGCTACCGCCAATAAGCTGGCTGGCGCACTGAGTTCTCTCTATCCCGAAGAGGGGAAAGTGAAACAGCTTTTCGGTATTGAAATCGCCAATCTGTTTGATTTCTTTATGGTGTTTGTGGTGATGGCCGCTGTTGCCTCTCTGATCCTTTTCGTGTTGTCGAAAAGGCTACAGAAACTGATGCATGGTGTACGCTAAGATACCTGCGATAGTATTATTTATCACGTAATGCTATATATTTCCAAAGTGGAGCGGCCATGGTGGCCTGAATAACTTCGCCGCTTTTGAGCAATTCTTTCATTTCCTCGAAAGAGAGCAGATGTACTGTCAGTTCCTCCGATTCATCCAGAGACTGATTCCCCAGTTTTTCGACGTTCTCGGCGATAAAACAATAAGAATAATTGTTTGCCGCACTGGCATTAGGCGCTACACACATGAATTCGCTCCATGAGCCGCCGCCGTAACCGGTCTCTTCCATCAGTTCCCGTTGTGCCGAGGCAAGCGGTGATTCATCTTTTCCCTCACATACACCGGCGCATAATTCCATGCAAGTTCTTCTAATACCCGGACGATACTGTTCTACCATTATATATTTCCCTTCATTGGTAATGGCGATGATGTTCACCCAGTTAGGATATTCCAGCACATAGTATTCGGGGACAACCTTTCCGTTGGGCATTTCCAATGTCTCCTTACGTACTGTCAGCCAGGGACGCCGGTGAAGGTATTCGCTCTCAATTACTATCCAATGCATATCGTCGTTATTGTGATTCATATTGACCTCTTTTATGATGAAAACCTTTTTATGAGAGGGACAAAGGTACATTATCCCCGGAAATAAAAAAAGGAGGGGTTCTTATCCGAACATCCTCCCTTGATATGATAACTTCTTTACAGTTATACCTTTATTTTTTCTTTGTGGTGGCAATCACTCCACGGAAATAACCGATCGATTCGGCAATTCCAATGAATGGATCTTTCATATTGCGTTCATGTTCCAAGCTGCATACACCGTCATATCCTACTTTACGAAGCATGTTTACGAATGCAGGAATGTCAATAATTCCGCGACCAATCTCTACCGAATAACCTGCTTTGGTAGATCCTGTAACATCTTTGATATGAATATCGAATACCCGGGAGTGATATTTTTTCAGATCCTTGACGGGATCTTTGCCGTTACGGGTATCATGGCCGATATCAAGACACATGCCGATACGGGGATCCAGATCTTTTACGTTATTCCATACATCATCGGCATCAGGATATAACTTCATGTCAGGTCCATGTAAATGGATGGCATAACGGAAATCGTATTCCTTTACTTTCTTATCCACATAGGGCAACAGTTCGTAGTTAGGGACACCCACGATCAGTTTTACGCCTACGCGTTTTGCATACTCGAATGCATCGTCAACCTCTTTTTCCGAGCGCATGTAAATAGGACCTACTGCATAACCTGTGACACCCTTCGCTTTCAGTTTGGCATGAAAAGCTGCAATTTCTTTATCAGTACTTTTAAAAGGAAGATGAAAATCCTTGATGCAAAGATATTTTACATCACATTTTTCCAGGGTCTCCAACGTTTTGTCGAGATCGAAATTGACAAACGTGTAACCTGCCATACCTACATTGAACTTCTCGAACGTGTCGGGAGCCGGTTGCGGATCGGGCCGATCTTGCGCAACCATTGAAAGGGATAACAATAATCCCGCTAAAATCAGAATCTTGTTCATACAATTACTTTATTTGGTGTTAACTATCAATACTATTTAGGAATTTGGATCATACTTCATTGAGTCGTTAAATCCATTTATACACCTGTTTTATACGATATATATTGTCGTTCTTAAACTGTGTACGTACACTTTCTTATATAAAAGTAGTTCAATTCTTGAAAAGTAATACCAAATCTGCTAAATTTAACAGTATTTTGTATTCATTCTCTCAGACTTCGATCGGTTAAATGTACAGAGTACAAATTTGTAAATAATTAATTGGATGTTATCTTTGTAACCAGAACTAAACTGGCTGTTTTTGATAAGCAATACTAGGTTGCGAAAAAACGCCTAATGAGATTGAACTATTTCGCTGAGCAAATAAATGGACTTCCCCACAGATTTCATATTTTCCATCCGGGCGTTGCTTGGAGATGATACGATACCATTCTTGTCGTCATTAACGGATGATGCTTCGGTCGGTTTTCGGCTGAATCCATTCAAGGCGAAACGTAATCCGATGGAAGCGGTAGTTTCACTGGAGCCAGTACCATGGTCACGTTGGGGATTTTATCTGAATGAACGCCCCTCATTCACCTTCGATCCTCTTTTTCATGCCGGTTATTATTATGTACAGGAAGCCTCTTCCATGTTTATAGAGCATGTGGTCAATGAACTGGTGACGGAGCCCTCAGTATGTCTCGACCTGTGTGCCGCTCCGGGCGGAAAATCGGTATCTCTTCTCCCGGCACTTCCGTCCGGGAGTTTGCTGGTGAGTAATGAGTTGATTCGTCAGCGTGCCCATGTGTTGTCGGAAACAATGACAAAGTTCGGTCATCCTCACGTGATGGTTACCAATAATAGACCGTTGGATTTTATTCACTTTCCGCATTTTTTTGATCTGATATTGGTGGATGCACCCTGTTCGGGAGAGGGGATGTTCCGCAAGGATGAAACAGCCATAGAGGAGTGGTCACCTCAGAACGTGGAGATGTGTGCTGCAAGGCAGAGAGATATACTGAGTGATATCTGGCCGGCGTTGAAACCGGGTGGACTGCTTATTTACAGTACCTGTACCTATAATACTTCAGAGAATGAGGGAAATTCCCTTTGGATTGCCGATGAGTTGGGAGCTGAGTTTGTAAGCTTGAAAATCAATGAAGGGTGGGGAATCTCTCCTTCATTTGATAATCGGGTGACAGGATATCGTTTCTTTCCCCATCGTACCAAAGGGGAAGGGCTGTATGTGACCGTGCTGAGAAAAGGGGAAGGCGCTGCAGGAGAGTTTTCATCCGGTCGTTTACAGACAAAAAATAAAAAGAAATCGTCTCCGTTTGTGAAGGATCGTTCTGGCTATTCTAATCTATTGTTGCAGCCGGACCTTTTTGAGTTTATGGAGGAGGACAATCGTGTTATTGCTCTTCCTATGGCATATTCCGACAACCTTATCTCCTTGAATGAACATCTGAAAGCTGTTTCTATCGGGATAGAGATGGGTGAGTGGAAGGGAAAGGATTTTATTCCATCCCATTCTTTGGCGGTGAGCAGTAATATTAATCCGGAAGTGTTTATCCGGAGAGAGGTGGTTTATGAAGAGGCTGTCTCCTATTTAAGGCGTGAGGCAATTGTTCTTCCGGATGCTCCCAGGGGTTATCTACTACTCACATACAAAGGAGAGCCGTTGGGATTTGTAAAGA
The DNA here is from genome assembly GCF_034927365.1 of Proteiniphilum sp. GTDB lineage: Bacteria > Bacteroidota > Bacteroidia > Bacteroidales > Dysgonomonadaceae > Proteiniphilum. The sequence goes on from NZ_JAYFQD010000013.1 coordinate 371,123, forward strand.
ATCTTGGTAGCAGGGCAAATAATTTGTACCCCAACGAATGGCGCATTCGTAGTGGTTACTTATCCGATAAAGCGAGCGAAATTTTTCGACCTCATCTCCCACATTTCCAATCCTCCAATCCTTAATTCTTCACTATTCATTTTTAATTTATTTCCCATGCATCCCCGACAGTCACTCACCTACATCTTCGTAATTATGGCAATCATCGTTGCCTTGCTGTCGTTGTGGCTCTCCAACAGGTTGGTGAAAGAGTTGGCGTATGAAGAACGCCGGAAGATGGAAATATGGGCGGATGCCACCGAATCGTTGGAAATAGACGATGAAATGGATATGTCGTTGGTGTTACGGATTCTGGAAAGCAACACCACTATTCCTATTATATTGTATGATAAAGGTTCCGGTAAGTTGGCACCGCGTAATGTCAGGTTACCCGAAAATGGGGTAGAGACTTATTTACAGGCCAAGGTGGAGGAATTTGGACGGAAGCATGATCCGATTGTATTGCATGGGATGAACCAACTGCTCTATTATGATGATTCGTATACGCTGAAGATGTTACAACGCTATCCCTACCTGCAGTTATTGGTGATCTCCTTGTTGATAGGGCTTGCCTTCTTTGCGTTGAACCGTTCGCAGCGCGCGGAACGGGACAGGGTCTGGGTGGGCCTATCCAAGGAAACGGCGCACCAGTTGGGTACGCCTATCTCGTCGTTGATGGGATGGGTGGAGTACATGAGGTTGAAAGAGGTGGATCCGCAGCTGTTGGAAGAGATCGACAAGGATATCTCCCGCCTGCGAATGATCGCGGAGCGGTTTTCCAAGATCGGCTCGGTACCCGCTTTGCAAGCTGCCGATCTACGGCAAGTGGTGGTGCACTCATTGGCGTATCTCGAAAAGCGGGTCTCCTCGGAAGTCAAATTCCGCACGCAGTTTCCTGCACAGCCGGTGGTGGTCGGTTTAAACGAATCGCTTTTCGGGTGGGTGATTGAGAATGTGGTGAAGAATGGGGTCGATGCCATGCAGGGGCGGGGTATCATCACTTTTGAGATCTCTGAAAAGGAGAAACATGTTTGCCTTGATATTTCCGATACCGGCAAGGGTATACCCAAATCAAAATTCAAGACCGTCTTCTCGCCCGGTTACACCACGAAAGAGAGAGGGTGGGGGCTTGGCTTGACACTTATAAAGCGGATCGTGGAGGAGAATCACCAAGGTGAGATTTTTGTCAATCGATCGGAGCCGGGCAAAGGAACTACTTTCAGGATTGTACTGAAGAAGGAGAGATGAACCGGCGATTCTTCAGCCCGATGACGGTCAAAGCATCCCAGCAGATTTCAACATACTATGATTATTCAAATGATATTTGTATTTTTGGATAACATGCAAATCCGTCACTTAGTGATATCCTCACGGTCACTTCGTGCGTTTCAGCTATATCGGGAGCTTTCTCGAACATCAAAATCGCCATGGGAGAGCCCCCTTTATAATAGCGGTCGACCAACTCCATCAACACAAAGTCAGATGCAGTGGCTTCTGACAACCGTTTATTTACCGGGTACATTTCGGATGGATGATCTTTCTTGTAACTTTGAAAAGAATAAACCAGATCCCGATACGGCAACAATAAGCTGTCATTGCTGAATTCAGCGGGAAAGTCCCTTTTCCAGTTATAAAATTCTTTGTAGTTGCTGGCAATATGTTTATAGGGTGAAATTGACATGACTCTCACAATGTCATTAAGGCTGGCGTTGGCCGGATGTTGTGCATCGTAATTCTTGTTACTGAATACTTCGATGGATAGAATATCCCCTTTGAAATAAATTGGCCCCGGAGCACCCAAACCATATTCCAACTCTGTGTTATAGCTTATGTCATTGTGCAATACGCATAAACTATCGTATATTTGTTTCTGTTTTCCTTTGGATTTCCATTCACACATCCATCCTCGGCCGGTACCTATGATAACGATATTCCCGCTTTCTGTCGTTTCCAGTTCCAGTTGGTTAGTATTGTAATATGCTGTAACAAAAGAGGTGAAGATTCTGGTTTTTGCCACATCACATGATATAAAACCAAGCAACATAAGAATTACAATAAAAAAATGTTTTTTCATCATCGTCTGTTTTAATTCGGATTATTATACGTTATTGTATAGAATGTCCATGCGTAGCTGCTGTCTGATGTTTTACGCCATATTTCATGTTACGCCATGCCCCTATATTGGCTACAAGCTGGGCTACTGCTGCATGGTTATAACTTGTGCCTGTATTAAATTTTTATAAATTTTACAAATGTCTTTAATGCCTTTCCAGCTAATGAGACTTAATCCATACAAGACGTAAAATTAATTGATCCAAATATATGAAAAAAAAGAGGAAGTGAAAAATAAATAAAGTTAAAAATATGAATAAGTTGAGAGGTTAACAATTTGTGGTTTATAGATGATTTTCCAACTTCTCTGCTTTGATTATTATACATGAAAAGCTGGTGCGCCGTCTTTCAACACTTCACTGCTGGCTAAGTATCCGGGTTGGTCGGCATAGATGAACAGCAGAGAGCCTCCTTTGATGGTGTCGATGATGGGCTTGTTTAGTTCCCTGGGGAGGGCGGGGCAACCAAAACTGCGTCCGAGGCGTCCGGTGGATCTTATCACTTTCTCGCTGCAATAGTCGGCTCCGTGAATGACGATGGCGCGCTGTCTGGCTTTGTCGTTAATTCCTTTTTCTAAGCCGTCGAGCCGAAGAGAATAGCCGTTTCCTCCATTATAGGTGTCGGCTGTATGGTAGAATCCCAACGAACTCTGGTGGGAACCGTCACGGTTGGAGAACGAGGTGGCATAGTTTCCCCCGCTGTTACGGCCGTGGGATACATATGAAACAAAAAGAATTTTCTTCTTTACCAAATCCAACACGTACATTCTTTTCTTGGTGGAAGGCTGACTGAAGTCAATCAGGGTAAGTAAGGGGCTATTATCCTTGTTTAGCTTTTTATAACCTGTGTATGCCAGTTTGAACGCATCCGGCCGAACCAATCCGTCCAACCCCATCTCTTCAAATAGCGATTGACTTTCATCTTCAAGGAATGCTGTTCTTTCAGCTTCTGTTTTTCTCTCTTTCCCTCCCATTGGGTCAAAGAAGCTAAGGGAGAAGAGGATGAAAAAACAAATAATTATTTTGAGCATATCGTATATTCTGGAAATAATGCCCAAATATAATGACAATTTATTAATCAATTACAATGACCACAGATTGTTTAACAGTAGCCCAGTCGAAGACAAACTTGGAATGCGACGATGCATTCCTTACACACATATGGGAACGGGGGATTGTTCCGAGCGAGTTGCTGTATTCGATGATACTTTGATTGGGGTATTGTGTAGGAACACCGTGCACATAAGCTCCATTGGTAAATCGTGAAGCATAGGGAGCGAAACCGGCCAATTCGCTGGATCCGTCTTTCGTGTATAGCATTTTTGCTTTCTTTTCCTGTACTGCGAATATCCCCGTGGGTGTTTCCTGGGCGTATGGGGGGTTGTGCACACCGGTAGTGGCATGAGTCATGCTTAGTATCTGCCAGGTATCCCCCGTTTTTTCCAGTGTCGAGATATTCTGGTTGGTTACATCCACGGCCACCACTTTGTCGAATAGTATACTGTCGCCCCAGGATTTGATATAGCGCTTTGGTACCAGATATTCGCCTTCAAAAGAGATTCCATTTATCCTTACCATTTCGGTTGTGTCGCTATCGGGCAGTTTTACAAGCCATCCGTCCCTTCCGTAGCGGACTAGCGTGGTATCTCCATCAGCAGAGTAGAGTGGAGCCGATTGATAGCGTTCCACTCCAAATTGATCCGATACCCGTTTATATTCATTCCTGACAAAATCGGCAACGGTAGGAGCTTCTTTGTTCATATTCTTGTAATTACTCAAAACACCCCATTTGCCTCCTTCGGCCATCGCATTCTCGATCACAGCGATATGTTCCCGTATCTTATCCCATTGGAAATGACGGGTAGTATCTTTATAGGCATATTCATCATTGAGCAGATATTTGTCATACCGGATATCTTTCTCTAATCTGATATCTGTTCCGGTGAGTTCTTCTTTTATTTCTTCTGGTGAATCGACAAAAGTTGTGTCGGGGATGGAGTTAAGAGATTGGTCGTCATCACTGGATTGACTGGAGTTGCAACTGATAAAAAAGAGAGTTGTTGCGATGAAAAGGATAAAAGGAAGTAATTTACCTGTTCTTGTCATAGAGGTTTTGGTATTTATATTTTAAAAAGTATCTTTAGATTTTTTGTTCTTATTGCATGAACCTCCTATAGTTTATTTCTTATAGGCTATAACGGTTTTTCAGAAAGGATGTTCATTCTTGGGGATGGAAAAGAGCAGGAAATTGAATAAAATATCAATATGATGATGTGACACTATTTGTAGTATACCATTCGACCTTTATATTTCGGGCTTCCGCATATTTTTTTAGTAATTCCACCGAATAGTCTGTTGCCTCCTGTAGGCACTCTTTGCCGGAATAGCCGTTGATTAACATCAGTAGTTTTATTGTTTCGGAGGTGATTTTTGTACGCTCTTCATCACTGGTGGGCGTGCCGATGCCTCCCACTGCATCTCGATACACAGGTAATCCTTCAATATTGAGCAATCCCCGTCCAATGGCTTCGAATTGTTCTCCTGATTCGCCTACACCCAGCATCAGATTTCCCTGTATTTTCGCGAGGTCGAACCCACCGATGGAATATCCCGTGTGAAGTGAAACAAGATTGATGAGATCGACCAGGGCGTCTATCTGGTAGAGTTCCTGACCTTTCAATATCCTGCGGCATAATGCCTCTGCGGAGGGGCGGTAACGATTGGGATCTTTCCCCAGCTTTTTATAGGCTTGTCGTGTAGCATAAATGGCAGGTCGTTGATTGATATCTTCCATCTTGTATGTTGTGGAGAATTGGCTGCAAAAGGCATTTATCTCCTGCCATAATCCGCTGTTATGGGAGTTGTTCCTTACATCGCATGTTATTGCGGCTACATGGAACTCCGGACAGACTTCCCTGATCTTTTCACTGATTATTATCTTTCTGTTTTGCATCAATCTTGTTCAATTATCATAATTCTCATATCCTAAATCTTAAATCCTGCATTCCAAATCCAAAGATACAAAATCTTGGTTAGAAAGAATAAATTCGGATTAGGGGGCTAGAATGGGTGTTGAGATAAAAATATCCCGTTCGTATGCAAAATAAGAGACAATTAATTTGTTAGAATCCATTTCAATGTCTATATTTGCGTGAGTATTTGTTTGCATATGGCTGAAGAACATACTAAGCTTCTTGTTGATCTGGAGGTACGAATAAAACAGGTATTGTTTTTATGTGACTCTTTAAAGGAGGAGAATGCCCGGCTGAAGACTGAAATCAGGTCTGGCCGTACCCATCTTGACGAGACGGTGAAAGAGTTGGAGCAGTTAAAAGCAAAATATGACAGTTTGAAGATTGCAAGAACCATCACTGCCGCTTCGGTGGATGTGGATACAGCCAAGGCTAAACTGTCGAAATTGGTGCGAGAGGTAGATAAGTGCATAAATTTGTTGAAGTAATTTTCTGAAAAAATTTATGTGATGGGCGACGAAAAATTTTTATTGACATTAGAGATTGCCGGCAGAAAATATCCACTGAAAATAAAACGATCGGAGGAGCAGGCTTTCCGTGATGCTGCCAAAAAGATTAATAATAAGATAAACCAATATCGCGTTGTGTACGGGGGCGAGAACTCCAACATGACAACACAGGATTTTGTGGTGATGACAGCCATTCAGGCATTGGCTGAGAATTTTTCTCTTGGTGATAAGAATAATACGAAACCCTTTGAAGATAAGATAGATTCGTTAATAGGCGAGTTGGATGATTATCTCAGGAAATAATATATCCTATTGATATACGGTAGGATGGTCAAACGCACCATTTATATGCATCGGCGGTGATGTATGTAATTGAGTGTGTTTTTTTATTGAATAAAAAGTATAACTAAATGCCTTTCCGCGAGGAATTCATCCTGCCGGGAGGTGTAATGACAATCAATTTAATAATAGAAAATATGGAAATAGTGATGGGTTTTATCGGATTACTGGTCGGAGCTGTTGTAGCCTGGTACGTAACCGGTAAAATGGCCAATTCCCGTGCTCAGAATATCCTGAGTGATGCGGAGAAGGATGCAGAAGTAATAAAGAAGAAGATATTACTGGAAGCAAAAGAAGAGACGCTTTTGATGAAGACGGAAGCGGAAAAGCAGGCGAATGCGCGTACATCCAAGATTCAGATTACTGAAAACAGATTGAAGCAGCGTGAAATGACTCTCAATCAGAAGCAGGAAGAACTGAATAAGAGGATGGCCGAAGTAGATGAGGCAAAACAGAATTTAACGAACCAGCAGGAGTTCCTTGACAAGAAGGGAGCTGAGCTGGAACGTCTCCACAGGCAATCGGTGGAAAAACTGGAAACCATTTCAGGACTATCTGCGGAAGAAGCCAAAGAGCGTTTGGTGGAGTCCCTGAAAGAAGAGGCCAAGACGGGTGCCCAGTCCTATATCGGTGAGATCATGGAAGAGGCCAAAATGACGGCCAATAAAGAGGCGAAACGGATCGTTATCCAGAGTATCCAGCGGGTGGCAACCGAAACATCGATAGAAAATGCCATTACAGTATTCCATATCGACTCCGATGAGGTGAAAGGCCGTATCATTGGTCGTGAAGGACGTAATATCCGTGCATTGGAAGCGGCAACAGGTGTTGAGATCGTCGTGGACGACACGCCTGAAGCGATTGTCTTGTCCGGTTTCGATCCTGTCCGCCGTGAGATTGCCCGGCTTTCGCTGCATCAGTTAGTGGCAGATGGTCGTATCCATCCGGCCCGTATTGAGGAGGTGGTATCGAAAGTAAAGAACCAGATAGAAGATGAGATCGTTGAAACCGGTAAACGTACGGTGATCGATTTGGGTGTACATGGTTTACATCCCGAACTGGTCCGTATGGTGGGTAAGATGAAATACCGTTCTTCTTATGGACAGAACTTGCTGCAACACTCTCGGGAAGTGGCCAACCTCTGTGCTATTATGGCTTCGGAGTTGGGACTGAATCCCAAGAAGGCAAAACGTGCCGGTTTGCTGCATGATATCGGGAAGGTGCCCGATGATGAACCCGAATTGCCGCATGCAGTGCTGGGTATGAAGCTGGCAGAGAAATTCAAGGAAAAACCCGACATCTGCAACGCTATTGGTGCTCACCACGACGAAGTGGAGATGACCAGTCTTTTGGCGCCGATCGTACAGGTGTGCGACGCTATCTCAGGTGCTCGTCCCGGTGCCCGCCGCGAGATCGTGGAAGCATATATCAAACGGTTGAACGATCTGGAACAGTTGGCGCTCTCATATCCCGGCGTAGTGAAAACATACGCTATACAGGCCGGTCGTGAGTTGAGGGTGATTGTCGGTGCCGACAAGATCGACGATCAGGATACCGAAAAACTGTCATCTGAAATTGCACGTAAGATACAAACTGAGATGACTTATCCCGGCCAGGTGAAGATCACGGTAATCCGTGAAACCCGGGCGGTTAGTTTCGCAAAATAAATTTTCGGGAAGTTTTTCCTCTATACTATAGCAAGGAAAAGGGTGGATCACAAAATTTGTGAGTTCCACCCTTTTTTCAATTGTATATTGGTAGATATTTACTTCTCCGTTTTTTGTGTCTTTATACTCTTTTCCACTAACATCTCTTCATTGCTTCCAATTACTTTCTTCAACTCTGATTGAAGCCGTTTAATCTCCATCTCCTGATTATGAATGGTGGTAAGGAGGGCGTTCAGTTCCTCGTTATCGACCGTGTCGGGATACTGTGCCTTTACACGGCCGATAAAGTCGCTCAACACGTTCATATAGTTGTTGAAAGCATCATAGGGCGACATATAGGGGCTGAACTGGCTTTGCCCGCTACCAAAATGTTTGGTCGACATATAATGGAAATGATCGCTGGTCTGCAGGTAAAGCCAATCCTGTTTGAGACGGCGGTCGGTACATAAGCGAACCCTTTCACCAATTTCATACAACGATTGCAGTGCGCTCTTTTGCAGTTTATTTCCTATCCATGCACTCAGGTCACGTTCTTCATCAGTCCATGAGATAGGATTGGGTACGTTCATGATTCCGATAGGCTTGAGAGTATCCAAGGCTTCTCCGGGTGTAGCAAATTCGATCCCGTTCTCAAAGGCAAAGCGGGGTAATGCTTTAAAGAATTCGAAGATACCGGTGTATGCCGGTTGCAGGTTCCCCAGGGTTTCATAGTTCATAAAGAGATTGACCACTTCTTCCTCGGCATGAGCATTGGCTATCCATGAGATGAATTTTTCGGCAGTGAGAGGATATTCATTCCAACTGTAATTGGAAAAACGATAGGTGATATCATCGCTGAAACGGCTGTTCTTGAGCAACAGTTTCAGATTAGGTTGGGAGGCCGACTGATAGACATAATTCGGACTCTTCCATCCCAATATATGTTTTGCACCTTCAGTAATCATTTTGGAATATCCCATATCATATGCCATTTCGCCGATCTCGTCGGAGTAAATCAACTCCGTATTACGAAGAACAGTCGGCTTCTGATCAAAAAGCATCTCTATCCTGTCTGAATGTTGCTTCACCTGATTGCGAAACTCTTCCGGATCGTAAAGGCTGGCCAGTGAATGGGCATAGGTCTCAGTCAGAAATTCCACGTTACCGGTTTTAGCCAGTTCCCGGAATCCATCAATCACTTCCGGAGCATAAATTTCGAGTTGCTCTAATGCTACACCCGAAATTGAGAAAGCTACCTTGAACTTACCCTTATATTGATTCACCAGATCGAGTAACATGCGGTTGGCTGGGACGTAAGAACGACTGGCTATCTGCTGTAGGATGTCTTCGTTGGCATAGTCATCGAAGTAGTAGTGGTCTCTTCCTATATTGAAAAAGCGGTATCTCTTTAACCGGAACGGTTGATGGAGCTGGAAATAAATGCAAATTGTCTTCATATTTCTTGTTTGTTGCTTGATTTTACATAAGGCTGTCGTAGATCCGGCGGACTTTCAATCCGGCATCCTCCCATTTTATATTGTCTACTTCTGTTTTTCCTTCCACTTTGAGATGTTCTGCCATTGCCGGATAGCTGCATATTGAGTAGATGGCGTCTGCCATTGCATCCACATCCCAGTAGTCGGTTTTGATGACATTATTGAGGATTTCAGAGCAACCCGACTGATAAGAGATAATACTCGGTACACCGCATTGCATTGCCTCCAGCGGTGATATCCCGAAGGGTTCCGATACAGAAGGCATCACATAGACGTCGCTCGATTTCAGCATCTCATATACCTGCTTGCCACGGAGGAAGCCTGTGAAATGGAATTTATGCGCGATACCGCGGTCGGCTACCAGACGGATCATCTGGTCCATCATATCACCACTACCTGCCATCACGAAACGGATATGGTCGGTCTTCTTGATTACCTGCGTGGCCGCATCTACGAAGAACTCAGGCCCTTTCTGCATGGTGATACGTCCTAAGAAAGTAACAACTTTCTCCGACACGCCTGATATTCGTTCTATAGATTCTATTTCAAGACTCAGCGGTTCAACTGCATTATGGACAGTGGTAACTTTCCAGTGGGGCTGATGGTAGTTTTCAATGACTGTACGCTTTGTAAGATCACTTACGCAAATGATATGGTCACAATTGTCCATCCCATTCTTCTCCACATCATACACCACCGGATTGGGCTTTCCCCGGCTGCGGTCGAATTCGGTAGCGTGAACGTGAATCACCAGTGGTTTGCCGGTGACGGTCTTTGCATGGAGTCCCGCCGGGTAGGTAAGCCAATCGTGGGAATGAATGATGTCGTAGTCGTAGGTGCGGGCGATTACTCCTGCCACGATAGAGTAATTATTGATCTCTTCGAGGATATTGTTAGGGTACCTCCCCGAGAATTCGACACATCCCAGATCGTTTGTATTCATGTAGTTGAAATCGGCATAGATATGATCCCGCATCCGGTAATATTCCTGGGGATCCATGAATTTTTCCAGTCGTGGTTTTACCGTTTCCCATGGTACGTCGCGCCAAACAATGGGGGTATTGTTAGCTCCTACTATCTTCATAAAGCTTTGGTCCTCATCGCCCCAGGGTTTGGGGATCACAAAGATGGTCTCCAGATCTTCCTGTTTTGCCATCCCCTTTGTGAGCCCATAACTTGCGGTCCCAAGCCCTCCAAGGATATGCGGCGGAAACTCCCAGCCAAACATTAATGCTTTCATTCTTTTTTATTTGTTGAATCGTTTAATTGTTTAATTGTTGATTCGTTGTATCATTGTTTCGTTGAATTGTTGGTCTTACCTTTCCAGTTCAACAGTTGAACGATTCAACAGTTAAACAAATTGACAAATTGGCATATTATTCTTATTTTCCATTTTCCAACTCGTCACTATATTTTTTGATGATCCGTTGCGCCCTTAACAGCTCACCCACACTCATGGCAAAAGAATATCCACCATGGGCGATGAAGGGAGGATGTGAATCATAAAATTCCGAGATACTCCCGATACAGTCATTCTGCATTTGTCCTTCCATCTCTACCATTATTCGGTCTGCGAGTGATAAACCGCTCATCTGGAACAAGTTGAGGTATGCCTCAATATAGTGGCCGAATAACCAAGGGAAAGACATCCCATTGAAATAGGCGAATTTTTTCTCATTTTCAGTACCTGTATAATGTGGACGGAATTTATCACTTTTCGGGGTAAGTGAGCGTATGCCGCAAGAGGCAAATAGTTCTTTGGTTATAAAATCGATCACAGATTTCTTTTGTCCTCTTTCGAGGGGAGAGTAGGGAAGCGATACGGCAAAGAGCATATTGGGTCGCACATCCGGGTCTCTATAACTACCGTCCACGTAGTCGTAGAGATAACCGGCTTTATTCAGGAAGATCTCTTTGAAAGAATTTCCCGTTACGCGTGTATGCTCCTCAAAATTAGCTGCTGCCTTATCATTACCTGCTTCGCGAGATACCTCTTCCGCGAATTTCAACGAATTATACCAAAGAGCATTGAATTCCACCAGATATCCTGATCTGGGAACGGCCGGTTTAGCATCGAGGGTGGCATTCATCCAACTGACAGCTACCTCTCGGCCATATGTGGACAGTAATTCGTTCTCTTTATCGAGTATCAGGTTCGGATGTTTACCGGTGATAATATAATCGATAATTTCAAACAGAAAATTTCTGTATTTTTCTTTGAAAATATTCCTTTTTTCTTTCCAGAACTGCTGAAGCGCCCATATAACCCACAATAGTACATCGGGATCATCTATCTGCTTCAGATAACTCTTCTGAGGCTTGTCCTCCATAAAATCTCTCAGGTGGGGGATGGCTGTATCCATCATTTTTTCGAAATCCTGCGGTTTATCCACCGCAAGCGTACATCCTGGAAGCGCAATGAACAGGTCACGTGCACGTACTTTGAACCAGGGATATCCGGCAAGAAGATAGTGTTCATCTTTTTGGGGTGTATAGTAAAACTGATGGCTTGAATTCTTGAGACAATTATAGAAGTTAGAACGCGGAGTCCGCTTATTTATTTCAAAATCAAACTCTTCTGCCAGAGTAGATGTGTCCACCATAATATCTCCGGTAGAGAAGATAATCTCTTCACCTTTGGCGATAGACATTTCGAAATAGCCCGGAACATATAAATCTTCCTGGAAGGTGTCACCGCTTTGCAGATCTTGCAGATATTCTACATCACGATACCAGTCAGGATGATATACAAATTCCGGTTTTTTATTGAATTGCATGAACAGTTCGGGATAACCAAAATACATACAGGTGCTGATACCGTTTTCCACTTCACGGTATGATTTGTCTACCTGATCATTTTCCCGTGTAAGTTGAGATATCTTTCGGAAAGCCAGGAAAGGCTTAAATCGGATGGTGGTCGGGGAGTGGGCGTCCAGAAGTGTGTATCGGATCATTAACCGATTCTCTTTGGAGGAGAACATAATCTCTTTTGAAAGAATCACACCTCCCACCCGATAAATGGTTTTGGGTACGCTGTCGCAGTTAAATTCCCTAATATATTTGTGCCCCTTCGGGTTGTAATTATCACCTGCATAGCGGTGAATGCCAAGGTTGAATTCTGCCCCGTGTTGTATTACCGTTTCATCGAAAGATGAGAGGATGAGATGATTCTCATCGTCAAGGTATGGCACGGGCATCACAAGGAGGCCCTGGTATTTCGTCGTATTACAACCTGATATGGATGTGTTCTGATAAGCTCCTCTCCGGTTTGTTCTCAAGACGTTCCGGTAAAGAGAATACTCCAGGTTAATCATCAGGTCTTTATCAAATTTCAAGTAACTCATCGTTGTAAAATTTAGGGTAGTGTGTGCTTAATTCCTGCGAAAGATAATAAAATGTAATCATATCCACAAGCAGAGAATGAATAATTTTCAGAATTCATCTGTTCTTCGGTTTTGTTTGGTTATTAGTTGCGTTGATCATTAATAGTTTTACTACTTTTGTATATAGATGAGAAAAAAGCTATATTTCAGGAAATGAATATCGATGACTCTCCTTGGTATGCTATAGAAGTGAAACGGGCAAGACTCGCTTTGTTGCCTTCCATTGTGTTTGTAGTCATAGTCTGGTTAGTGTTTATCGTTGATTATGTCGGACTTTTTTCCTGGGATTTCTCGCGTATGGGAGTATTGCCGGGAGTAGCCCGCGGACTGGTTGGGATCGTCTTTTCTCCTTTTATACATGGTTCTTTTTCCCACTTGCTATCGAATACGCTTCCCTTACTGTTATTAATTTGGTTCCTGTTTTATTTTTATAGTGAGATCGCATTTCGTGCTTTTGTCTTTCTCTGGATCATAAGCGGGTTTCTGACCTGGATCATCGGGCGGGGTGCATATCATGTGGGAGCGAGCGGACTTGTCTTTGCTCTCCTCTTCTTCCTCTTTTTTAGTGGAATCTTCAGAAAATATATCCCTTTAGTCGCGGTTTCCCTGATTGTAGCGTTTATCTACGGTAGTACAGTTTGGAGCATTTTCCCTTTCGCTGAGTTGATAGATGCTTCTATTTCATGGGAAGGACATCTTTCGGGTGCCATAAGTGGATTTATTTTTGCGGTGGTATTCCGTAAGAAGGGTCCGCAAAAGCCTGAAGAGGAGTGGGAGGAGGAAGATGAGGATGAGACTAATATGCCAGTCGAAACGTAGTGAAGATCCCGGTTTGACGGAATGTGACTAATGGGGAAAGGTGCGGAATTAAACAATTTAGCAATATTGGGAATCAAAAAAGGGATGATGGCTACGACAGTTTGTGAACCACCATCCCCCAGACAGAATCAATCACTCAACTTGTGTTTAATTTCCGCCGGAAACCACAATCATGGCTAACCCCGCGATAAAGAGGATAAACATTAGAGTCAACAAAAGATTTACCGGTTTTGAAGCACCCTTGAACTCTTTCCATATGAATACGCCCCATAGAGCAGCGATCATGGGCGCTCCTTGTCCCAATGCATAAGAAATGGCGGGACCGGCTTTTCCCGCTGCGATATAACTTAAGACTGTGCCTACACCCCAGATAATACCGCCTAGAATTCCTACCGAATGTGTGCCTAAGCTTCCTTTAAAATATTGGGAATAACCCACCGGTTCTCCTACAAATGGTTTCTTCATGACAATAGTATTGAAGACGAAATTGCTACCTAAGATACCCAACGAGAAAATAAAAAATGCACCATAAGGGGTGAGCATTCCCGCTGTGGGATTCTCCAGGTTATTCAAATCCATTGCCGAAGCGACAAACCTGTAAAAGAAAGACATCAGTATACCGGCACAAATGGCAATGATGATCCCTTTCTTTTTATGTTTGCTTGCTTCCGTGCTCGAGTTTGTCTTTCCCGAAGCAAGCCCGTTCAGTACAATGGCGATTACGATAAGTGCCACACCCGCGAACAGGATAACCGGATCACCCTTGGGTGCACCGAAATAGTTGATAAATACACCTAATACCAGTGCTAATCCCACTCCTATGGGAAAAGCAACTGACATTCCTGCCAGCGAGATGGATGCCGACAATAATATATTCGCTGCATTGAAAATAATACCTCCCGCAAATGCACTCCAGAAATTATTGGAACTCACCTGTGCAATATCGTCAGTAAAACTGCGTCCCTGATCACCTATACTTCCTAACGTAAATCCAATGATAAGGGAAAGCAGCAAAATACCGATTACATAATCCCAATAGAATAATTCATACCGCCATGTTTTTGCGGCCAATTTTTGCGTATTACCCCATGATCCCCAACAAAGCATGGTAATAAGACAAAGTAATACTGCGAACGAATAATTCTGTACTATAAACATATACTATCGATTAAAATTAATAATTTGTTGACTTCTTCTCTAAGAAATTGCGCACTTCGGTTTCAGTCGGCACAGATGGTTGTGCTCCCATGCGGGTTACACAAATGGCTGCCGCGGCCGAAGCAAAAACTAAACATTCATTCCAGTTGTGCCCTTTACTCAATTCTGCTGCTAAAGCACCACAAAATGTATCACCTGCGGCAGTCGTATCTACTGCCTTAACAGAGAAAGCCGGTACTCGTAAATATAATTGATCGTTTTTCAATATACAGCCTTGTTTTCCCAATGTCAGGATTACTGTTTTTGCACCTAAAGCCAATAGTTTGTCAACAATTCCCTCTTCTCCGATATGTTCGATGATTTCTCCGGAAATTGTTTCGGCTTCGGTCTCATTCACCACCAGGATATCTATTTTCTGAATGATCCCCTGATCCAGCTTTCTCGCGGGAGCCACATTTAATAGTACTTGTTTGCCATTTTCATGGGCGATATCGCAAACTGTTTTGACTGTTTCATAAGGGATCTCCATTTGTAAAACGATCAAGTCGGCTTTCAGTATCTCTTTTTCAATTTGATGGATATATTCCGGAGAGAGTTTCTCATTGGCGCCGGCGATGATTACAATACTATTCTCTCCCTTTCGATCCACCCAGATCATCGCAACTCCGGAAGGAGTTTCATCGACAATCAACGACAAAGTGGCATCCAATCCTTCTTTCTTGTAATACTCCATGGCGTTCAGACCATTTGAGTCCTTTCCCAGGGAAGAGACAAATTTTACTTCTCCCCCCAACCGATGTGCGGCCAGAGCCTGATTGGCGCCCTTACCTCCCATCGCCTGAAAGTAGGAGACCCCTTTGATTGTTTCTCCTGCTTTGGGAAACGTCTCTATTTTCGCGATTAAATCCGTATTGGAACTACCGATGACTACTATCTTTTGCATAAGATTATTATTTTTATGTAAGGGTACAGTTTATTTGAAATAGTTTTTGAGGTTGAATGAGGCTGAATAGAGATCGTAAGACCATAGCCAGTTTTCTCCGGTCATCGCCGGGGTGAAATACATGACGAGCTCATCTTCATTCAGCATATATCCTTTTGTATCAGTCAGAATAGCGGGATTGTGATTTCTTGGAAATCCCGATTCTTCAGGCCCTACATGTCCGATCTCTGTCCAACGATTCTCTTCGGAGAAGATATCCTCTGTTCTGGGCATATAGGATAAACGGCTGACGTCGCCTACCCAATTAGGTATCTCCTCGAGAGCGCCGACACGGATTTCCGAAGCCATATAGATGTGTTTTTCGGACATCGCCGGATAGCTGTTAGGTCCTATGAAAGGAACCTTTTTTTCCTCTCCCAACACAATATTGTCAAGGTTGTTGAGCTTGATTTCACGCATATTAAGTCCTACCCCTTTGTCGGTGATGGATGTGTAGAATAATAGGATGGAGGTTGAATCCTTGACGATTGTCGTGCTTTGTCCGACTCCCCATCTGGTCCGGTCTTCATAAGGAACCAACGGATTGGCTTCGAATTTAATGTAAGGCCCTTCAATATTTTTTGAGATGGCCAGCCCAATCTGGTTATGTTTAGAATCCCACTGGTCGACACCCAGATAGGTCATAATCCAGTGATAGGTCTCACCCTTATAGATAGTTGTGAATTCCCTTACATCCGGATCGCAAATATGGCAGTTGTCCCATCCTGTTTCGGAAGGAGCGAGAATGGGTGTTCCCGGCTGCCATACATAACCGTTGGCTGTAGGGATACCCTTATAAAGGTAGACATAGTCCACAATTTGGAAAGGATCCCGGTTTTCACAGATGAATCCATATCTGATCCCATATGTGTCCTGAATGACGCTGGGAGCGTAATTATAGTGTCCCGCACCTTTGCTGAACTCGTATTTGACAAGTGGAGCAATGCCCGGAGTTTGGTTGTCCCGGCTTTTCTCCTGACATCCACCCAATAGCAACAGAATATTGCCAATCAGTAGTAGTCCTGTATTGAAACTTTTCATCATACGTGCCATAATAGACAGATCAAAAATAGGCATGCTTTCCCGGATCATTCATTCAATCCTGATATTTCTTCGGCCTTTGGGTGATCAGATCAATAAAATAATTTTTGATATCTTCTTTTTGCTGTTCATTGATGGTGAGATATTTATGTTTTCCATCTTCATGAGGCGTAAATCTTGTAACACCTTTGTCATCAATATTTATTGTTCCTGAGGGCGACTCATTGAAGAAGCCTTTATCTTTCTCTACAACGTAAAGCACAGAAGTCAGGTCCCAGGTCTGACGATCGTATGGCATTTCCAGATAGGCTTTATATCCTTCTGCCAGCGGATTAGGCTCTTTCCATTTGAAGTCGTTTTCGATGCTGGCGCCAGGATATAAGATTTTTTCGCCCAGTTCGAATGGAGAGACTACTATAGGTGTCGGCCATTCCTTGATAACTTTTTGTGCCGAGGGAATATCACAATGGACGTTGAATTCAGAAAAATTTTCGTTCTCAAAATTCCCCATCATTGCCGACAATAATTTCACTTTTCTTGCAACGAGTTCTTTCCCTGTGAGCTGCGAGAATTCATCTCCCTGGCTATCCAATAGTTGGGCAAGGTTGGTGGAAAATCCGACTGAAATAATATTGACCGAATGATCTTCCTGGGACGCGAGTAACTTGCGGTAGAGAGAAACGGATGTCGGAAGTGTCTCATAATTTTTTATGCTTCTTTCAAAGGCCGGTTTGCCATCCTTTTCCATTTGGCTTACTTTCCGGACAAAATTATCCTCATTGTCTTTCTCTGAACCGTTGACCACTATCCCTACAGGAATATCAGGATAGCCGTACCAATTGTTCATAATATCGATATATTCAACGCAATAAGGACTTCTCTTGTTAGTAGGGATTCCCAGAAGGTTTATCCGATCCTGATCCGTGTATTTATATAACATATCCAGGGCAAGTGCATCATCGACATCATTCCCCATGTCGGTATCGAAGATCACATTCATTCTTTTATGGTCAATCTTTCCCTTTGTTTTACCTTCGGTGCATGATAAAAGAGATACAATAACGATCGGGAAAAATAATAATTGCTTAATTCTATTCATGTTATATTGTTTATTAGTAAATTATGGATTTTTTCTGTTTAATTCTCAATTTTTATCTCTCCCCAATACCCGGCTTCCCACGCCCATCCATTTGCTTTGTTTTCAAGGTCAATTTTTACATTGTTATTTCCCGCGAATGGTGTCAAATCATATGTAACTTCAAGCCAGCCATCTTTTCCAATTCCGACTGTCTCTTCTCCCACCGTAATTTTCTTTTGTTCCGATCCATTTATCCGGACAATTAAATCCCAGTCTCCCTTGTTGTGATAACTGACGAGGAGTTTGAGTAAGCTCTTTTCGGACTTAGGTATATCTATTGTAGTTGTTAATACGCAAGGTGTTTCTTTGTCGAGGGGATGTGTCATGATAACATTTTGTTTCCCTCTAAAGGACTCGATAAAGCCGGGATTCATATCTGTTCCGCAATTTGAAATTGTCCAACCAGGGAATAAATTATCGAGGGCCGTCTGGATGTTGAGAAAATCTTTGTGTTTGATTTTAGCCATCTCTTCTTCTGTAAAACGACTGTTGGCGATCGGCTCCGGGTCCCAACTAAATACAAGTGGACTGGGTATCGGCTTTTTAATTGGAATGAGAAATATTTCTTCTCCGTTCGCATCTTTTTCTATACGTCCGCCTTCTCTTACAATATATTCACGTGCAAGTTTTTCACAGACATCTATTAATTTCGGGAAATTATATGTCGTGTGAGAAAAAACTGTTTCCTGATCGAGTTTTTCCGTATAACGTGGAGGTAGTTTTGAAGCACCGAGTGTGGTAAATAATATTCCCGCCGCATTTGAAGGATTACAGTCGGAATCCTGCCCACAGCGTGTTGAAATGATAATGGTCTGATCCAGGTCTTTTTTTCCGTAAAGCAGTCCAATTAGAATATATGCTCCATTGATTTTTACATCAATCCCTCCATTGGAACATTTCTGATATTCGGGGTCTTCTCTGTATTTCTTCTGGCATAGTTGCCAGGTGGCCTCCCAATCGTCGGGATTTGTCTTGTACCAGGCAACTACGTCGCGTATCATTTCAGCGTACTGGCATCCTTCAGGAATACATGAAAGTCCTGCATCTATAATTTTAAATAAATCATCTTCAAAAAAAGCTTCGGTATACATACCCCCAATAAATTGTCCGGCATACATGCCGTCGCTGTAGTTCATCAACCGTCCAAATTTCTCACCCAATTCTATTGGGATAGCAGGCATTCCCGGAGCAATCAAACCCGAAAAATCAGATTCTATTTGATAATCAATATCATTGGGGCATTTTGTGAATGCCGGATTACTACAATCCGGAGGGGCTATCCCTGCCCGAAGATTTTTACGCCCCGCATCATTGGCGCACCATAACGGGTATTCACTGTTTGCGAAATCGATACCCATTTGTCGGATAGAAGCGTCTAAGCCGTGTTCTTCCAAAGTACGGAGGAATGTCATTTCTACATAAATATCATCCTGGCCGAAAGCTTCGTTTATCATTTCGGGTGCCCATTGAGGCATATTTTCTTCAGGGATAATAGCATCTTTCCAACGAAATTCAGTGGGGCCACCCCATGAAACCCCAGCGATTTGTCCAAGCCATCCGGCTTTTAATTTATCACGATACTCCGTCACTGTTATTTTGCGGTACTCTGACGTTGTTTTGGGATTACATCCTCCCAGACTAATTAGATAGGCTGAGAGAAATAGAAATAGGATACTGTTCCTTCGCTTCGGTGATTGATTTGTAATAATTATCATGCTTGTATTACATAAAATGTGTCTATAACTTCATTTATTTTAGCCTTAAATATTGCAAATATATAAACAATAGTTATTAGAATAAACGTTTTCGCACCTACTGATAGTTAAATAAAGTTATAATTTAATTTAGTATAAGCTTATTCCTTTATTTCTGTTAGTTTTGTTTATAAAAAAAGATACGATGCAACACAAGTCAAATATCGTCGATATTGCTGAAAAATCAGGATTTTCCATTACAACCGTATCCCGGGTTTTAAATGGGAAAGCTGATAAATACAGGATAAGCAAGGAAACTCAGCAGAAAATAAAGTCTACTGCGGAAGAGTTGAATTATGTGCCGAATGAATTTGCAAGGAATTTACGGTCGGGGAAAAGTAAAACGATTGCGCTAATTGTCCCTTCGCTAAAAAATCCTTTCTTTGCGGAGATAGCGAGTGTCGTGAATACTGAAGTAAGAAAATATAACTATATCACACTGATTGGAGATAGTGATGACAATATAGAGAATGAGAAGACCGAAGTATTGCACCTGTCATCGAGGAACCTGGATGGAATGATTATCGTGCCTTGCGGAGATGAGTGGGGACATTTACTCAGGATTCAGGAAAAAGGACTACCGTTGGTCTGTGTCGACCGGTATTTCGAAGGATTAGATATCTCTTTTGTCTCTTCCGACAACTACGAAGGTGCTTATTCGGCTTCCAAATATCTGATTGACCATGGACATATCTCGATTGCCTGTATTCAGGGTGTGCGACATTCAATTCCTAATATTCAGCGGGTGAGGGGATTTGAAGATGCTATGAGTGATTCCGGTATTCACTCTTATACTGTGACAGGAGATGCTTTCAGTGAGCAGAATGGTTATCTGGAGACAAAATTATTGCTTCGACAGAAATTGAGGCCTACAGCCATATTCACATTCAGTAACACCATTGCAATGGGATGTATAAAAGCGCTTAAGGAGGAAAAGGTGAGAGTGCCCGAAGAGATATCGTTGATTACATTCGACGACAATCCATACCTTAACTATATTGAGCCGCCTCTTACTTGTATATCACAACCGGTGGAGGATATTTGCAAAATCGCTGTGAAAATTCTCTTTTCCAATATACTGGAGCACGATTCGTCGGCGAAACATGTCCTGTTAAAAACTCAACTGAAAGTGAAGGCATCGGTGAAAAATTTAACCCCTATAAGGTAATGAATAAGAACTATTCCGGTTGAATGATCTCTATATAGATTGCTATCTCGCCTAACCGAAGATATCCATTCTGCTGTTTTTCTTGAAAAAAAATGCCAGGTAGGTTTTATATATGGGTTGTTTTGTTTACTTTTGAAATATTTTAAGGAATAAATAAAGAATTATGTCAAAAAAAATAAGAGCAGCCGTAGTCGGCTATGGAAATATTGGAAAATATGTAGTGGAGGCGTTGCAAGCTGCCTCTGATTTTGAGATTGCCGGAGTTATCCGTCGTGATGCAACGAATATTCCTTCCGAATTAAAAGAATACAAGGTGGTAAGTTCCATCTCACAACTGGAAAGTGTGGATGTGGCTGTTCTTTGTACTCCTACTAGAAGTGTGGAGAAATTTGCATTAGAATGTCTGACAATGGGCATCAACACAGTGGATAGTTTCGATATCCATGGTCTGATCGTGCAATTGCGTGCATCACTCGATGAAGCAGCCAAAAAGTATAATGCCGTTTCCATTATCTCTGCCGGATGGGATCCGGGGAGCGACTCGGTGATCCGTACCCTGATGGAAGCAATGGCCCCGAGGGGTATTACCTATACCAACTTTGGGCCGGGCATGAGTATGGGGCATACCGTGGCTGTAAAAGCGATCGACGGAGTAAAAGCAGCACTCTCCATGACTATCCCTACCGGCACAGGTGTACATCGTCGAATGGTTTATATAGAATTGAAAGACGGATACGATTTTCAATCAGTTTCACAAGCTATTAAAGCCGATGATTACTTTGTCCACGATGAAACCCATGTTTTTCAGGTGGAAGATGTGGAGGCGTTAAAAGATATGGGACATGGTGTGCTGATGGAACGGAAAGGTGTGTCGGGAGATACCCAGAACCAACTGTTTAAGTTCGATATGCGCATCAATAACCCCGCACTCACAGCACAGGTATTGGTGGCAACTGCACGTGCTTCAATGAAACAACTGCCGGGTGCCTATACCATGATTGAGATTCCCGTCGTGGATCTTCTTCCCGGAGACAAAGAGGCATGGATCAAGAAACTGGTGTGAGTTTTTGATATAAGGGCTAATCCCTTTACAGGAGCAACTTGTCTGAATTTTATACATGTTGTTCCTGTTCCCATTTTACATTTTTGGAGTATTCTTTCTGATATTTTTAGGATCTGTCTAGATACTGATGTTTTTATATATCTTTGTGGACTTGGAATTCATACTAATGTTGCATGGAATCATTTATAGCCATAGATTTTGAGACTGCCAACCAGTCCCGTAGCAGTGTGTGTAGTGTGGGTATTGTTGTGGTTGAACATGGAATAATTGCTGACAGTTTTTATCACCTTATCAGACCGAATCCCAATTTTTATTGTCGTTGGGCAACAGATATTCATGGAATCAACTATTGGGATACGATCAACGAGCTATCCTTTCCCAAAGTATGGGAGAACATTGCCGGAAGAATCTCGGATTTACCGTTTGTCGCGCACAACAGCCCTTTCGATGAAAGTTGTTTGAAAGCGGTACATGCATTATATGATATGCCCTATCCCGATTATCAGTTTTATTGTACTTGTCGTGCCGCAAGAAGAGTATTTCCTAATCTGGTAAATCACCAACTGCATACCGTCTCGTCTCATATCGGTTTTGAATTGAAAAACCACCATAACGCCTTAACCGATGCCGAAGCATGCGCAAGGATTGCGATCAATATTTTGTGAGGCAGATGAAATATTGAATGTTTTTAGTTTAGGAGTAAAGTTTTTTCGTACATTGCGTTTTGCATTTTGCGAAATTATCACTATTTCTATCCTGGATTTTATTATATCGATAAGCGATTCAGCATACGACCGTATTCATGGGATTGTGGCTCAAAAATCCGGTTTTATAGTATAACTGAAGGAGGAAGACAAAAAAGTTCATTATCTTTGTCAAAAATATCAATTCAGATGGACATATTACTTTCTGTAACCTGGAATGTAGACCCTACGCTTTTTACCGTTTTCGGACGTGAGATCCGCTGGTACGGCCTGTTGTGGGTCATTGGACTGATTGTAGCCGTGTACGTGGTGCAACGTATCTTCAAACGTGAGGATCTTCCCGAAAAATGGTTCGATTCTCTCTTCTTTTATATGATCGTCGGTATTATCGTGGGTGCGCGCCTGGGTCACTGTCTTTTCTATGAACCGGCTCATTACCTCGCCAATCCCGTAGAAATACTCAAAGTATGGGAAGGTGGTTTAGCTAGTCATGGAGGTGTTATAGGAATTATTATCGCCGTATGGCTCTATTCTCGTAATGTGACTAAACTGAGCCCGTTGTGGACGTTCGACCGGGTGATGGTGCCGACGGGTTTCACGGCAGCAATGATCCGACTGGGCAACCTGATGAATCATGAGATCTACGGAGGTCCTACCGATCAACCATGGGGATTCCGCTTTGTAGATAACCTCCTTCAGTGGATGAAGGGTGCGGAGCCTATATATACCGCTCCGTCGCATCCCACACAGATATATGAAGCGCTGGCTTACCTGGTTATTTTTGCCATCACCATGCATATGTACTGGAAGACCGATGCCAAAGACCGGAAAGGATTGATTCTCGGAGTAGGTATCTTATTGATATTCCTTTTCCGGTTTTGTGTGGAGTTCGTCAAAAATGTACAGATTGAATCCGAAAATATTATGCGTGAGAATACCGGCTTGATATTGGGTCAATGGTTGAGTATCCCGTTTATCCTTTGGGGTATATGGCTTATCTGGAATGCCTTAAGGCATCCTGCCCAGGTAGCAGTTACCCCTAAACAGTCGCAAATGGCACAACCCAAACCGAAGAAGAAGAAATAATGATTCAATGTGCCAATATGCCAATGTGCCAATATGCCAATGTGCCAATATGCCAATGAGACTAATGTGCCAATGAGTAAGTGTGAGATACTTGGATTAATCAGAGAATATTATATATATGTACAAGCCGATTGAAATAACGAAAGATATTTTTTATGTGGGGGTGAACGACCGCACCAAAGAGTCTTTCGAGAGCCTTTGGCCTTTGCCGAAGGGTGTTTCTTATAATTCCTATATTATCCGGGATGAAAAAACAGTGCTGATCGATACAGTCGATATTTGTTATTCCGATCTTTTTATGCGTAAAATCCGTTCAGTATTGGGGGATAAGACTATCGACTATCTGGTGGTGAATCATATGGAGCCGGACCATTCCGGTTCTATAGAATTCCTTGTCTCCAAATATCCGAATATCCAGATTGTGGGGAACAAGCGAACCATAGAGATGTTGAAAGGATTTTACGGGATAACCGGTAATGTGATAGAGGTGAAGGATCTGGATGAAATGAGTGTCGGTGAATACACCCTTCAATTTTATATGACACCCATGGTGCATTGGCCGGAGACAATGATGACTTATGTGAAGGAAGCCAAAACCTTGTTTAGTGCAGATGCCTTCGGTACTTTTGGTACGCTCGACGGTGGTGTATTGGACAAACAAATATGTCCCGAACGATATAATGATGAAATGATCCGGTACTACTCCAATATTGTGGGAAAATTCGGTTCACCTGTACAAACAGCCCTTAAAAAACTGGCAAATGTAGGGGTGGATGCCCTCTGTTCCACGCATGGACCTGTATGGGTGATTCCGGAAAATATATCCAAAGTGTTCGCATTATATGATAGACTGAGCCGTTATGAAGCAGAAGAGGGATTGGTTATAGCATACGGAAGTATGTATGGCCATACCGAAGAGTTGGCGGAGATAATCGCGACTGAAGCTGCTGAAAACGGGGTGAAGAGTATTGTCATGCATAATGTGTCGAAAAGCCATGAATCAAATATCCTTCGTGATACGTTTAAATATAAAGGATTGATCATCGGATCACCTACCTATAACAATAAGTTGTATCCGGCAGTCGATAGTCTGGTTTCTGCCATCCAAAACCGCAACCTGAAGAATCGTTTCTTCGGCTATTTCGGTAGCTTTACCTGGGCCGATGCTACCGCCCGGCAATTTGAAGCGTTTGCCGGAGCAATGGAGTTCGAGACGGTCGCAGAACCAATCATCATGAAGCAGGCAATGCTCGGTGATGTGGTGGATAAGGCCCGAAATCTGGGTCGTATCATAGCGGAGAAACTGACCTCCGGTGCTGAAGTAGTACCCAATAATACATCTAACTGTTAATAAATAAAGGAACATGAGACTTATCATTCAACCCGATGCCGATCAGATGGCACAATGGGCAGCCAATTACATTGCGGCAAAGATCAATAAAGCAAACCCTTCGGTGGAAAAGCCTTTTAAATTGGGATTGCCAACCGGCTCATCACCTCTGAATACCTACAAGGCGTTGATTAAATTGTACGAAACGGGACGTGTATCGTTCGAGAACGTAATCACTTTCAATATGGACGAATATATCGGTTTGCCGGCCAATCATCCGCAGAGTTACCATACTTTTATGTGGGATAACTTCTTTCATCATATCGATATTAAAAAAGAGAATGTGCATATCCTCAATGGCATGGCAGAAGATCCGGAATCTGAATGTGCCGCTTATGAGCAAGCCATCAAGGATGCCGGTGGCATCGACCTCTTTCTCGGTGGAATTGGGCCGGACGGACATATTGCGTTCAATGAACCGGGTTCGTCGCTCGCTTCGCGTACACGGGTGAAAACTCTTACCACCGATACGGTAATCGCCAACTCCCGCTTTTTCGACAATGATGTGAACAAAGTCCCCAAAACGGCACTGACAGTAGGAGTGGGTACCGTCCTCGACGCCAGGGAAGTGCTTATCCTTGTCAACGGACACCACAAAGCCCGCGCACTCTATCATGCAGTAGAAGGATCTGTCAACCATATGTGGACTATCAGCGCAATGCAACTACATCAAAAAGGAATTATTGTTTGTGATTACGATGCCTGTGCCGAACTGAAAGTAGGTACATACAAATATTTCCTCGATATCGAGCATGATAATCTCAGTCCCGACTCATTGATATAGTCTGTCGGATTGATTTAATTACAAAAAAGTGTGGACTCTGGTCTGCACTTTTTTGTTTTTGTATTAACGTTTTTACTTGATATTTAACAGGTTCCATCTGGAGTTATATGAACAAGACCCCTTTATCGCGTGTTTACCGAGAAATAACAGTCGCTATGGTAGAAAAAATGAACAAGGTGAAAAAAATATTTCGTTTGATCCCGGGGCTGCTATTCCTGCTGACATCTTTTCTCGTTTTTTCAGAAAACGGAAAAAGTGAGACGGAGGTAAAAGTAGTAGACTTTAAGCAGCTTCAACCGCTGTTGGAAAAGAAGAACGACACCATCTATGTGGTGAACTTCTGGGCTACGTGGTGTGCCCCTTGTATCAAAGAAATACCCTATTTTGAACAGTTTGGTGAAAAATACCGAGAGAAGAAGGTTAAAGTGTTGATGGTAAGCCTGGATATGCGCAATCAGTTAGAAACGAAAGTAATCCCTTTTATTGAAAAAGAAAAGATGAAAAATGAGGTGATTCTATTGGATGACCCCAAGTTCAATGATTGGATACCTCTCGTGGAAAAGAGCTGGAACGGTGCTATCCCAGCTACCCTCATCTATGGGAACGGATTCAGAGAATTCTATCCCAAGGAACTCATATTCGCTGAACTGGAAGAGATTGTAGAACCTCTATTAACATTTTAAATTTACAGTTATGATGAAACAATTTTTAATTTTATTCGTTCTAGTAGTAAGCGCTTTATCGTTGAAAGCGCAACCTCTCGCAATCGGTTCCGTGGCACCCGATTTTTCGCTGAAGAATATCGACGGTACCACTGTTTCACTGTCCGATTACGCAAGTGAAAAAGGAGTAATGGTGATTTTTTCATGCAATCCTTGCCCATATGTCCAGGCTTATGAAGATCGTATGATTGCTTTACATAATGAGTTTGCTTCACAGGGCGTGCCGGTGGTATTGATCAACTCCAATGATCCGGTACAACAACCGGCCGACTCTTTTGAGGAGATGAAGAAGAGAGCTGCTGAGAAAAATTATCCTTTCCCTTATCTGGTGGATGAGGAGCAGAAAGTATATCCAGCTTATGGGGCTACCCGTACTCCGGAGATTTTCCTGTTGGAAAACAAAGGTGACGGAAAATTCGTAGTAGTATACACTGGAACTGTTGATGATAATTATCAGGATGCGGCGGCCGTAACAGTACCCTATGCTGCCAATGCTGTACGTGCTTTATTGTCTGGGAACAAACCCGATCCTGCTACGACAGTAGCTATAGGATGCGGGATAAAAGCAAAAAAATAAGGAGTTTTAGGTTTTTAGGTTATCACGCAGAATAAAAAATGCGAATTGTTATCCGCTGGAACCCATTTCCCTCCCGGGAACATGCTTGGGTCCCGGCGGATTTACTGTTTCAGATTCCTGTTTTATCTCTTTTTTTCTTTACCCACTTACGGTAGGTTAAGCGGAAGATCACAATCATGATGGTTATCAGTATGACTGCTATGAGGAGGGGAGTGAACAGGGACATGATGGAAAAGCCTGTCGCTGCAACACCTTCCCCGGTGGAAACAACAGGATTGCCTGTGCCGGCGGTAAAGCTTGATGATACCAGTCGGGTAAGCACACTTCCGCTTTGAATTGTGGCTGCTGCGCCACCACCTATTACAAACCCTATGATCCACTTGATCCACTCACTTTCAGCAGGAAATACCGAAGTCATCAGCAATGTGCCGGCACCGACTGAAAGAGGGGTGGCAATATTATCCAATAGGTTGTCTACGAAAGGTATATAATAGGCGAGCACCTCCACAACAGTAGCTATGCTAAAACTGATGAGCGCTGGGACAGACCCCATCCACGCAAAATTTTCTCCCAGCGGAAGCAATCCGAAATGAGAGGCAAGCCCCGCGACAAGCAGGGGGATGAAAACGCGGAATCCCGTGCTGGCACTTAAACCGATCCCAAGCGCAATTGCACTGATAGTCTCCATGTTTATTTCCATAATCAAAGTATAAATTGATTATCAGTTGGATGTTTGCTACCTCTTGTTGGGAATGCCACAGGCATCGCCGGTAGGTTCATCTTCGGAACGATACCAGATATCGATATAATCATCAGGTTTCCTGCGGAATCGGGCTAGAATATAGGAGCATGAGGGGATTACCTGGTAACCTTTTTCACGGGCATAGTTGACCATCTCATTGAATAATCTTCCGGCAATACCCTGTCCTTCCAGTTCGGGACGTACACCTGTATGATAGGCGTTCAGTAAATTATTTTTCACTTCAAAGTCGAGTTCTGCAACCTGTCGACCGTCTTGCTCAATATAAAAACTGCCCTTGTTATTGTCGTTTAGCTTGAATTGTATATCCATTCTGATTTAGTTTTTAGTATGTAACCTATGTTGTTGAACTATTCCTTAAAGTCTCACGCAGATTAAAACATCTTTCCTGCCTGATTTGTTGAGTTACGAAGTGAAACGAATTTAGATGTGATCTGAAATCCAAAATTTGATCGATCTTTTTGTGTTTTTTGTATCTTTGGAGAATTAATATGCTATTTGAGTCAATACGTTCATCCCGACCAGTCGGGATAAGTAGTGATTAATTGCATCAGTGTGATGATTTTTCACTTTGAGTTATTCACTTATAAGTCTTGGTTCTCTTAAGAAACAAAATGTTTCAACGCATTTTTTGAACGGAGAAAACGTTCTGGAATGCTTAGCTCTTGATTAGTTCTAATAAAAATGATACAATGAAAAGATTTTCGGTTTTATCCCTGTTATTAGTTTTGTTCGTCGTAAAAGTATCTCCCGCGACGGTTGATACGGTAAGTGTGTTCAGTGAAAAAATGGATAAGGAGATCAAGACGGTCATTATCAAGCCGCGATCCTACGAAGGGAAAGATGCTTTCCCCGTCCTTTATCTGTTGCATGGTTATAGTGATCGTTATGACGGATGGGTAAATAAAGCGCCTAAAATCAAGGAGCTCTCGGATCAATATGAGATGATGATTGTCTGTCCTGATGGTGCTTTCGGTAGCTGGTATTTCGATAGTCCTGTCGATTCTGTCTTTCAGTTTGAGACATTCGTGGCCAAAGAGTTGATAGCATGGGTTGATAGCAACTACAAAACGGTTGCTTCGAGGGAAGGACGTGCCATTACCGGATTGAGTATGGGTGGTCACGGAGGGTTATATCTCGGTTTCCGGAATCAGGATGTGTTCGGTGCATGCGGGAGTATGAGTGGTGGAGTAGATATCCGTCCGTTCCCCAATAATTGGGATATTGCCAAAAGAATCGGTGCACAACGTGATTTTCCCGAAAGATGGGAAGAAAACACCGTGATGGGATTATTACATTTGCTGACACCCAATACGTTGAAGATAATCATCGATTGTGGCACGGAAGACTTCTTTTTCGAGGTAAACGAACGGTTACATGAAGAGTTATTGTACCGGAACATACCGCATGATTATATTTCCCGCCCGGGAGTACATAACTGGGAGTATTGGGCCAATGCGGTGAAATACCAGGCTCTCTTTTTCAGTGATTATTTTAAATCCCGTAAATGAAAGTTCAATCATCAATAACAGGGAACATGAGAAAATGTGTTTTGTCTTTTCTTTCAGTAGCTATTAGCCTGTTGCTTTCGGCCCAACCTTCCATACCTTTCAGGTTTGCTCTGGTTACCGATATACATGTGAGTGGCCCGGACAGTAAAGAAGATCTCCAACGTACGGTAAAAGATATCAATTCGCTTACAGATATTGCTTTCGTGATTGTCTCGGGAGATGTGACCGAATTCGGTTCTTATGATGAATTGTATGCCGCTAAATCTTTGTTGGATGAATTGAAAGTTCCTTATTATACGATTCCCGGAAACCACGATTCGAACTGGTCGGAAAGCGGCACTAACGATTTTCTGCGCATATTCGGCAATGAGACATTCGGATTCGAGTATAACGGTTACAGGTTCATCGGACTTGCCTCCGGCCCCAATATGCGTATGGGACCGGGACAAATACCGCGGGAGAACCTGACATGGTTCTTTAAGGAACTCAAAAAAATGGATACCGACACCCCCATTATTTATGTGAACCATTATCCTATGGATAACGGCTTGAACAATTGGTTCGAGGTGATGGATGCGCTCCGGCCTTATAATGTGCAACTCATGCTGTGCGGGCACGGACATGCTAATCAGAAAATGAATTTCGAGGGTGTAAATGCAGCGATGTGTCGCTCCAACCTGAGAGCCTCCGATGAATATGGCGGATATACTATCATTACTGTAGATATTGGATCAATCTCATTACAGGAGCGAAAAGCTTCCGGTGAAACGCTCTCTCCCTGGCTTACTTATCCGGCAGGGGAGCATCCTCAATGGCAAAGTAATCCGCCCCGTCCCGATTATTCTTTTAACCGGGATCATCCTTATGTAACCGAAGTGTGGAGTGTGCAGGAGCAGAGCGATATGGGCAGCGGAATGACTCTCTATAATGATCGGTTGATCTATACCAATACAGCAGGAGAGGTGAAGGCCGTGAAGGTGAAGGATGGTACTCCCGCCTGGAAGTATATGACCGGCGGTAAGATCTATTCAACTCCCGTAGTACATCAAAAGCGGGTGTGGGTCGCCTCTTCCGATTCCTATCTGTATGGTCTGGATTTACGCGATGGAAAAAAACAGTTCCAATTCAAGAATGATAAAGCGGTAGTTTCTTCTCCCGCCTGCTTGGGTAATAAGGTGATGATTGCTGGTGGAGATGGCCACTGTAGGGCATGGAATGTGTCGACAGGAAAACTGCTTTGGCAGTTCGACAGTGTGAAGAATTTCGTGGTGACCCGTCCTCTTGTGAAAGAGGGGGTAATCTTTTTCGGAAGTTGGGGTAATCAGTTTTATGCCCTCGATATTAAGACCGGTAAACCGAAATGGATCTGGAGCAACGGCCATTCCAACCGGATGTTGTCTCCGGCACAGGTAGTGCCTGTGGCTACGCATGGACGGATCTATCTGGCTTCCCCCGACAGGTATATGACTGTTTTGGATGAGCAAACAGGAGAGTTGATATGGCGCTACAACGATCCCGAAAATAGGGTGCGTGAGTCAATCGGTATATCGGAAGATGGCCGTACTGTCTATGCCAAGACCATGGATGGAAATATTCTGGCTATCGATGCCACGGTTTCCGAAAGGAAAATAAAATGGATCTCATCGGGAGAGGATATGGGCTATGAACTGACGCCTACTCCGGTGGTGGAGAAAGACGGGGTAGTATATGTCCCTACCGATAAGGGGTTGATCTATGCCTATCGCGCTTCGGATGGTGCGTTTCTCTGGAAATACCGTATTTCAAACGGTTTAATCAATATGATCCTACCCACAGACAAGGGTGAGCTGTATGTTTCAGCGATGGATGGGAAACTTGTAAAACTGAAGGTCGATAAAACAGGTTAAAGGATGGATTACAAGGCAGTCAGACGGATGTTTAGTTGCAATTATATGGTTCGATGTGTCACGATACTTGGACCACTTTTCCGCTCTTTACGTAAAAAATGAATCCTTTTACATTTTGATAGCCTATTTCCTGAATGGATTTTACATACCGTTGTACCTGACGGAGATATTTCGATTCCTCTAATTCACCGAATTTATAATCAGCAACGATCACTTCATCGGAGCCGATCATTATCCGGTCGGGGCGACTGAATCCGGTAGACGGATGGAGTAACTGTGTTTCATTTAATACGGTGTACTTTCCTGAGTACCAATCTGATATCTTCGGGATGGATAAAATTTCGGTCAATAGATGCACCGTTTCATCTCTCTCTTCCTCTCCCAGCTCTCCTGCGGAAATCTTGTATGCTACCGCCTGAGGGACATCCGCCAGTGTTTTCACATTACTTACAATATCGTGCATCATCCGGCCATAATCACGACTACCATCCTCGCTGAAATAACCGATGGAGTTGAATCTCAGTTTCAGGCGGTCGCCAAAAGAGACTGATTTCCATGTGCCGGTTTTGTAAGTATTTGCTATAGCCTTTTCCTCCGATATCCTTACAACTGTTGGTGTACCATATTCAAAAACGGATTCAACTTCATCTTCTTCAAAATATTCATTTAGAAGAATATATTCTCTTGTAGGATATGGATTTTTGACATCAGTAACACTTCTCCATAACAGACCAGCTATGTCGGATATGTTTTCCGGTTTCCGGGGGATAGGAGCGAACACTATAAGCCGGTGCTTGGAACGGGTAAATGCCACGTAGAGCAGGTTCAGGTTGTCTATATAGGTAAACCGTTTTTCTTCCAGATAGCTATCCCTGAAGATGGTATCTTCGAGTCCTTTGCCGTATCTTAACGGAGCTACTCCCAAAGCGTTGAACGGTATCGTTTCAGGTTTACACCAAATAATATCGTTATGGCGTGCATTATGATCCATTCCCCAATCTGCAAAAGGCATAATCACCGCACCGAATCCCAACCCTTTTGATTTGTGGATGGTGATCAACCGGATGGCATCTTGATCCTCCGGTGAGAAAAGCGCTTTCCTGTGACCGGTTTCGCCCCACCAGTCCAAAAAGTCGTTGAGATCAGACGTAGCACTCTCTTTGAATTTGAGAACTATATCCAGAAATGCCTGTATATAAGTATTTTCTTTTGCTTCTAACGCATCGGCTGTGAGGGTGAAAAAATGCTCTGTCATCTCATAAAAAGGCATCGATACCAGTTCAGAGAGATGGTCCTTTATTTCAACGGGAAAATCACCGTTTGCTTCTTCGCGGTAGAGTCTCAAAGCCTCCTCGGGTGAACAACCGCGTTGATACCGATAAAATTCA
This sequence comes from Proteiniphilum sp., assembly GCF_034927365.1. Classification (GTDB taxonomy): domain Bacteria; phylum Bacteroidota; class Bacteroidia; order Bacteroidales; family Dysgonomonadaceae; genus Proteiniphilum. The sequence continues at coordinate 403,549 of NZ_JAYFQD010000013.1, forward strand.
TAGATGGCCATCATTCGCCGGGCATTATCTTTGGGATTCCGGAAATGGTGCATCAGTGCGATGATGGCTTTCACACTCTGGGCGCTGCGGATAAGGAGCGCTTCATTGGAGATGATATCGTAGCGATAGGATGATTCCGGATGTTGGTCCCGATAAGTCAGTAATGTTTCGGCAACCTGTACCGCTTCGTGGTTCCATCTTACCACGATGGCAATATCTTTGAGTGCAAAGCCTTGATCCTGAAGTGCCTCTATTTCGTGGGGAAGTCGTTCCAGTACTTCCGCTTTCCAGTCGGTTTCTTTATCGTCTTTCAGGAAGGTAATCTTTACCTGTCCGCTGCTGCCCGCTTTTTTAGCTGGTATCTGCTGATAAAGGTCGGCGTAGGCATTGGTGATCTGTGTGTCGCTGTTTTGTCCGTTATTGTTATCCTCCGTTATTTGCTGAGTGCCTTCTGTAGATGCATTAAAATCATTTTGTAAATTGATAGCGGCTTTCGTAAAGAAAGCATTGTTGAATTCCACTATATGGGCATCGCTTCGCCAGTTGGTATCCAATACATGTTCCTCTATATTGCCGGTCCGGAAATCTTCCTTGACCTGTTCTTCGAGTAGACGCCAGTCAGAGTTGCGGAAACGATAAATACTCTGCTTTACATCACCCACGATCAGGTTGAAATTGCCGGAGGCAAGGCTTTCACTGATTAGCGGTTTAAAATTTTTCCACTGCATCCGGGAGGTATCCTGAAACTCATCTATCATATAATGATGTACACGTGTTCCTATCTTCTCGTAGATAAAAGGAGAGTCGGTATCGGCAATGATATCGTTGAGTAGTTCCGTCGTGTCGGAGAGGAAAAGGATATTGTTTTCCTGTTGCAGTAGCCTCAGTCGTTGTTTAATGTCATTAAGGATTCCCAGGGTATAAAAATTACGGAGCAGGTGTTTCGCCGTCTGGTAATTCCGGTCGTTATCGGAGAGGTGGATGATCTGCTTCACGCAATCGTTAAGGCCTTCCGTATAAGCGGATCGGATAGCGCTCTCTTTTGTCTTGTCGTTGAACCAAAGGTCGACATTGTCCACCAGTGCGATAAGGCGATTGGATGGTTTTTCCATACCTCCGTTGGCCAATTTGGTAAACAGGAGGAATCCGGAATTTTTTTTATGCTTAAAATCCTCGTACGACAAGCCATATTGTTGCATGATGCTCAGTGCCTTTACTCCCACCGATTTCACCTCGTGTTCGTAGCTCTTCGAAATGCGCATTAGCATCTGTTTATAGGCTTCGAGTTGTTCCTTATCCTGAATGGCGGACTGCTCCTCGTCGGTAAACGATTTATATGTCTCGTTGAACAGCTGTCTTGCGAGGTCCAGCACCTGTTGTTCGATCTTCCAGCTTTTGCCCTCCTCTATATTGTTTTGCATGAATCGGAGGAGCCATTCGGAGAGTGTCTTGTTTTCCGGTTTATCCAGTTCGGAGAGCATCAGGTCGATAGTCTCCGTCAGCAGTGAAGTTTCATCCAATTCGATATTATATCCTCCGGATAAACCGGTTTCACGGGCAAAGTTACGCATAGTCTGCTGGAAAAATCGGTCGATAGTACTGATCGAGAAGGAGGAATAGTCGTGAAGAATAGTTTCCAGGATGATTCTGGCTTTTGCGCGTACATCTTCCTGATTCATGGCGAAATCTTCCATCAGTCCCGGCATATAGGAAGAATCAGCGCCCGAAGCAAGTCGGTGCAATTCTTCCACGATACGCGATTTCATTTCGTCGGTCGCCTTGTTGGTGAAGGTCACGGCGAGGATATGCCGATGATTGTTAGGTGACGAAAAGAGCAAACGGAGATATTCACCTGTCAGCCGATGTGTTTTTCCCGATCCGGCAGATGCCTTGATTACATATAAATGTTTGTTATCAGATGATACGTGATTTGACATATCCTTCCTTTTGCAAGATACCTAACACCTTCTCGCGGTGATCGCCCTGGATGATGATTTCACCCTCTTTGGCAGATCCTCCCACACCGCATTTCGTCTTCAGCACCCTACCCAGTTCCTGTAGGTCGTCGTCATTTCCTATAAACCCGGTGACCAGCGTTACAGCCTTTCCCTTCCGGTTCCTTTTATCGAGGCTGATGCGAAGCAACTGTTTTTCATTGGGACGGGTTTCTTCCCCCTCGCTTCCCTCTTCCTGATAATGGTAATCGGGATTGGTGGAGTAGACGATATCTAATCTTTTTTTCCAGTCGTTCATCTCTTTACAGGGTTTTGAGTTTATTTAACCTCTTTATGCTTAACTTCTAACGATTCAACTACGTTCATGATATAATCCCCCATTCGTTCACATTCAGAGATAATATCCATATAGAAGATGGAGTTCTGATAGGAGTAGAGGTTTTGATTCAGATTCTCCACATTTTCATGCTTCAGCCGATTCCGTTTTTCGTTGATACTGCTCTCTATATACTTGCTGCGTACCAATTCCGCTTCTGTTATTCTTTGGTTTTTGAGCAAAGCCTGCATATTTTCGAATGCCTTGTCGAGCAGATCGTACATGTTGTTGATATTGTTGATGATGATCTCTTCAAAGACAGCATCGGCCTCCATCTTGCGTTTCAAGTGACGGGCAATGTTACAGTTCGAGTCGGCAATACTCTCTATTTCCGTCACGCCACGCAGGATATAACGCACCCGTTCCTTACTCTGGTTGCTCAATCTTCCTTCCGAGACCTTACCCAGATAGGATCCTATCTCTACCTCCATACGGTCGCAAATCTCTTCATACTTCTCTGTTCGGTTGTACAGTTTCAGGAATTTTTTGTCGTGATGATCCATATTGGTGGATTTCTTCACAAAGCCAAACATCTTCTTTGCACGTTGTGCATATACTTCTACCTCTTTCTCGGCCTGGAGGATGGAGAGTTCGGCTGTGGGTGCTACCCCGGTAGAGATATACTTAAGTGCGAATTCTTCATCTTCTTCCTCGCCCTTTCTGGGTTTAATAGCAGCAAGACATATCTTTTCGTAGAATTTCACGAACCATACCATAATAAGCACATTACAGATATTGTATAGCGTGTGGAATAGGGTTAATCCATAGGAAGTAGAGGACTGATAGCTTAAATATTGATCTTGTAGTGTTGCCAATGCCGGAGATAACTCCGCTTTGGAAAGGGTGGAGATTTGCCTGTATTCTTCAGGTGAAAGCGAGTTGAAGAATGATGTCATCCCGCTGGGATAGAAGGAGGTAGCTCCTCCGATTATGTTATCCACCATTTCCACAAAATAATTGAATACGACAGTCAACCAGACCAGCCCCAATACATTGAAGATGAAGTGGGCGAATGCCGCTCGTTTTGCCGATATATTGGCTGGAATAGCCGCTATGTTGGCGGTAAGGGTTGTACCGAGGTTTTCTCCCATCACCATCGCAGCAGCACTTGGGAAATCGATCCACCCCTTTGCTGCCATAATCAGGGTGAGGGCGATTGTGGCGGCCGATGACTGCACGATGACCGTCAATATGGTGCCGATAAGTAGGAAAAAGAGCACAGAGATGACCCCTTTGCCACTAAAGTTCTGCAGGAAAGATAATACTTCAGGGTTGTCTTGTAGGTCGGGCATCGATTCTTGCAGGAAACCAAGTCCCATAAACAAAAAGGCGAATCCAAAGATGAATTCGACCATCGATTTTTGACTGCTCTTGGAGGAGAAGATAAATGGAAGTGTCAAGCCCATCAATGGAATCGACAACGCGCTGATCGATAGTTTGCCGAATCCGAAGAAAGCTATGATCCATGCGGTGAGTGTCGTTCCGATATTGGCACCCATGATCACGCTGATTGATTGGAGTAGGCTTAATAAGCCGGCGTTTACAAAACTCACCACCATAACGGTGGTGGCGGTGGATGACTGGATAAGGGCGGTGACGAGGAGACCTGTCAATACTCCTGTTATACGGTTTTTTGTCATCGCTGACAATATGGTCCGGAGCCTGTTCCCGGCGAGTTTCTGTAGGCTCTCGCTCATCGTTTTCATACCATATAAAAACAGAGCCATCCCACCTAAGAGCTTAAAAAAATCGAACAAACTATATTCCATGTGTGAAAAATAGCGTATATTAGCGTGCAAATATAGTGAAAGCTGAGAGAAAAACCAAGCTTGCTTGAGTTTTTCCGAGGCGTATCCTATATTCTGGAAATATAGTGAAAGCTGAGAGAAAAACCAAAAATTAACAATATGGCAGATACTGTTCGAGTGCATTGTCTCAACACAGATGAATATAAAGAGGTGAAAATCGGCTCTTCATTAGAAGAGCTTATTGATTTTTTTGGGGTAACATCTCCCTATAAAATTATGAATGCGAAGGTGAATAACAAGACCGAATCACTTGCATATAGGGTATATCGACCGAAAACAATAGAATTTGTAGATATGAGGAATTCTTCGGCCATGCGTACCTATGTGCGGTCGCTTTGTTTTATTCTCGCCAAAGCGGTGAATGATACTTTGCCCCATGCTGAAACCTATATTGAACATGCAGTAGCCAAGGGGTATTATTTTCAGATAGAAGCAGATGTGCCGGTCGGTAAACCCGAACTGGATGCTGTCCGTAAGAGGATGTGGGAGATTGTAGAAACGGATATCCCTTTCGTACAGGTGGAAGAGGAGACTGTGGAAGTGGTAAAACTTTTCCGTGAGCGGGGAATGGAAGATAAAGCCCAGCTGCTTGAAACATCTGATTTCCTCTATTCCCGTTATTCGAAACTGGAAGAGTACATCGACTATTTTTATGGTAGCCTGACGCCCTCTACCGGTTATATTACTATGTTCGATATCCAACCGCATAACGGAGGTTATCTGTTGCGGGTACCCAACCGTGGAAACCCGGTAGAACTGGAGCCTGAGATACAGCAGGAGAAATTGTTGAAAGTGTATCGAGAGCATGTTCAATTTTTGAAAATAAGCCAGTTGGATAATGTAGGTGATCTAAACAGGGCAAAGGAACAAGACCTGATGTCGGAAGTCATACAAGTGGCGGAAGCCTATCAGGCGAAACAGATCGCAGAGATTGCCGAAGAGATCACCCGCCGGTTCAGAGAAGGTGTGCGTGTAGTCCTGATATCCGGCCCCTCTTCTTCGGGAAAGACCACTTTCCGTAAACGGCTCGAAGTGCAACTGTTGGTGAATATGCTGAAACCGGTGGGTATTTCGTTGGATGATTATTTCATCAACAGAGATGAAACGCCTTTGGATGAAAATGGGGAGAAAGATTATGAGTCACTCTATGCTCTCGACCTGGAGTTGTTCGAGCAACATATGCTCGCGCTTATGGCGGGAGAAGAGATTGAGCTGCCGTCATACAATTTTATGACTGGTAAGCGGGAGTTCAAACAGCACTATCTCAAGATGGATGATAACAGCATCCTGATCGTGGAGGGGATACATGGTTTGAACCCTGAGTTAACGGAACATATCCCTGCGGAAAAGAAATTTATGATCTATGTTTCGGCATTGACAGCCATCTCGTTGGACAATCATAACTGGATACCTGCATCCGATAACCGGCTACTCCGGCGTATTGTGCGTGATTACCACTACCGGGGCTATTCGGCAGAACAAACCATTTCTCGTTGGGACAGTGTTCGTCGTGGTGAAGATAAATGGATTTTTCCTTACCAGGAGAACGCCGACGTGATGTTCAACTCGGCCATGATCTATGAACTGGCGGCTATTCGCCGACATGCAGAACCGATCCTACAGCGTGTACCCCGTACCGTACCCGAATATTCCGAAGCGTATAGGTTACTTAAGTTCTTAGGTTACTTCAATTATATTACCGATCGGGAATTGCCGCCGACATCGTTGCTCAGGGAGTTTTTGGGGGGAAGTAGTTTCCGTTACTAAAAGTGTAGGAAAGTGATAAGGTGGAAAAGTGGGAAGGTTGATCCCGATAAATCGGGCAAGTAGTGCAGATTTACTGATATGCAGATTTTTTGATGACAGAAGATATAATTTGTGCGATATCTACGCCTCCCGGAATGGGAGCGATAGCGGTTATTCGTCTATCGGGAGAGGGTAGTTGTGCGTTGACTGACCGAATATTTCATTCTCCTTCCGGGAAGAAACTGGATGAAGTCGCTGCTAATACCGTTCATTTCGGAAAGGTTATGGCGGACGATGAGGTGTTGGATGAAGTTTTAGTCACTGTTTTCCGTGCGCCTCATTCTTTTACGGGTGAGGAGAGTGTAGAGATTTCCTGTCACGGATCGGTTTATATACAGCAAAGGATAATAGAACTGTTGCTCGCCAACGGTGCAAGGTTAGCCAGAGCGGGTGAATTTACCCGCCGTGCGTTCCGTAATGGGAAGTTCGACTTGAGCCAGGCGGAGGCTGTCGCTGATCTGATATCTTCTTCCTCACGTGCCTCACACAGGGTGGCAATGAACCAGATGAGGGGTGGTTTTGCAAAAAAACTGTCCGACCTTCGTGATAAATTGTTACAGTTTGTATCCTTAATCGAGTTGGAACTTGATTTCTCCGAAGAAGATGTGGAGTTCGCCAACCGGCAACAACTTTATTTGCTGACCCGGGAAATTGAGCAGGAAATTGATAAATTAGTCAATTCTTTCCGGTTGGGAAATGTTATCAAAAGTGGTATACCAGTCGCTATTATCGGCGAGACTAATGCCGGTAAATCAACCTTGCTGAATCTTTTACTCAACGAAGAAAGAGCCATCGTCAGCGATATTCACGGCACCACGCGGGATGTGATCGAAGACGTCATGAATATCGGGGGAGTAACTTTCCGCTTTATCGATACGGCAGGTATCCGCCAGACTTCCGATACCATCGAGACGATGGGGATCGAGCGTACCTTCCAGAAAATCGAACAAGCCTCTATCGTCTTGTGGATGATCGACCTGACCACATCGAAGGAGAAGATCGAATCACTGGCAGAATCCATCGTACCTAAAACAGTAGAAAAACATCTGATTTTATTATTCAATAAAGCCGATCTGGTATCCGAAGAACAACGGACAAATATAGAGAATATTCTTCCAGAGATAGGGAATGACCGACTCTTTATTTCCGTCAAGCAGCAGTATAATACCGCCCTGTTACAGGAATTGTTGGTCAAAGCCGCCGCCATTCCTGCCATCAGTGAAGAAGATGTAATCGTGACCAATCTGCGTCATTATGAAGCCCTCAACAAAGCCCTCGAAACTATCCTCCGTGTAAAAGAAGGATTGGAGATTGGCATTACCCACGATTTTCTCTCACAGGATATCCGGGAATGTATGTTCCATATTGGAGAAATAACAGGCCAAATATCTACGGATGAAATACTTGGAAATATATTCTCGAAGTTTTGTATCGGAAAGTAACATTCTGTATATCATTGATTTATAAATATAAGAAAGTATTGTAATTCCTTAGAAGAAGTAAAGAGATTGGCTTCTATACCATATAAACTATCCTGAACCTGAGTTGTAAAAACCATAAGACTTTACCGGTATCATTCCGGCATGCAATGACATGCGTTTTGTAGTATGTACTCTAAAATCAAGCCAATCCCGTATCCCATTAAATATATTTTCTTTTTTGTAAGTTTTCAGAATAATACGCCAGGTCTTCGATATCGTTGAAATATACCTTCGCTAAGTTCTCCCAATTCAGGGTCGATGTGTATTTCAGACCTCCGAATTGAATTTTTTTTCTCAGGAGATGGTTGTCCAGTAATTTTTTGATTTTTTCTATATAATCATCCGGTTCATCGGGATTGCACAAGAAACCTGTTAGCCCGTCATCCACCAATGCCTGCGATCCTCCTCCCCTGGCTATTACCGGAACACATCCGCTGGCCATTGCTTCGATCACCACGTTTCCGTATGACTCAGATACAGAGGTAAATAAAAAAATATCGGAAGAAGCATAAACTTTCGCCAAAGTTTCGTGAGGCAAAAAGCCGAAGAAAAAGGCATCCTTCATTCTTGCTCTGGCATCTTCTTTGGCAATACCGCTACCGGCAACCAGAAAATTGACTTTTAGTCCGACTTCCTGAACCCGGTCGTAAATGGCAAAAAGAGTCTCAAGATTTTTCTCCCAAACCAATCTCGATACGAACAGGATGGAGGGATAATCGTTGTTGGTTAATCTCTTTATGAAAGACCGGTCCCTTTTATCAGGCGAAAACAGGGAGGTATTGATCCCCCTTTGCCATAGTTTAAAATTTCGTGGCGATATCCTGTGTCCTTCCAATTCTTTGGCAATCTGGCGCGTGGGGATATAAATGAGGTCGCATTTATTGTAAAATTTGCGGTACGTCCTGGCAATCACGGCCTCGGTGCAATTAATAAGAAAAGGCAGGTTCTTTAAGTAATATTTTGTATATGAAATGAAGTGTGTATGATAGATGGATAATACAGGGATGCCCTGTTTCTTCGCGTAATTAAGCGCGAAGAAACCCAACGATGAAGGTGTGGCAATATGAATGATATCGGGCTGGAATAAGGATAAAGTGGTGACCAATTCAGCTTTACACAAATGGGGGAGGGCAAACTTATAAGTATGATTATAAGGAATGGTCAATGTCGGGATTTCCCGTACCTGATGTTTCAGTTTGTGTTTGGAAGACATTCCACAAAAGAACAGGTAGCTGTATTCTGATTGGGGGATTCTATCTATCAACTGGAACATGGTCTTGTTTGCCCCATCGAAATCCCGGACCAATATATCCGAGAAAAATGCCACTTTTATTTTTTGCTTTTCCTCAACCATTGTTGGTTGACTTCTCTGAATTGACTTAACTTGCATACTCATTTTGTTTAATAAGGGATTGATTATTGTGCCAAACTGTATGTCCGTTGCTTCAGGTATTTACCCAATTTTGTATCGTCACGAATAATTTGCATGAATTCCGGCAAAATCGGATTTCCCACGGTGATGGTAATTTCCCGACCCTCCTTATTTTTTAGCTCATGACAAAGCAACAGGTTGCGGGCTTTCCATCCGAAGATGCGGGAGAGATAAAACGGCATGGAATTCCTTCCTGAGATATGAATGGGAATAACCGGGACTCCCGCCTTACGGATCAGTTTTATGACCGACAATTGCCAATCCCGGTCCAATATTTCGAACCGTCGGTTTCTGAAACTTATATAAGAAACTGCGCCGGAGGGGAAAAATCCCAACGAATTCCCTTTTTTCAGGTGCTTGAGGCATTGTTTTACCCCGTTTAATGTAATACTTGCCTGCAATTGATGGGGATTTACCACGATAAAATTATCTTCCAGCGTATCGATCAATCCCAGAATATGATTGACCAGTAATTTGAATCGGTCCGAATAATAACCGACAGCTTCCATCAGTGTGATGCCGTCGATATGGCCGTAAGGGTGATTGGATACTGTGATAAAAGGAAGGTTTTTATACTTTTCCAATACTTCCGCATTCCTTATTATACGATTGATTTTTAAATTGTTGAGTAAATCCCGGCAAAAGGAAATACCCGTTAAATGCTTCGACTGGTCATAAATATCATTGGCGTTTTGCAACCCCGACAATTTTACACCCACATCGATAAGAACTTCTCCATACCTTCCCCTGAAAACAGGATGTAAAGTGCGTATATCTTTCAGGCTGATTAATTTCTCCTTCATCGATAATCTTAAAAGTAAAATGAATAAAAAGCTATCCCGAATAGCTGTAAACCCTTATCAGGCGTTCCTTTATCATTGCCATTATATTCCGGTAACGGGTACGGACGATCTTGGGGGACACTTTCAGTTCGGAAGCGGTTTCTTTCACCGTATATTGTTCATTTAGCCTCAATACTAAAATATCTTTTGTCAATTGGGGCAGGTTATCCAATACACTGTTTATGATAGTATGTACTTCATTCGTATGGATTTCTTCAAGGATGTGGGTATATGATAATGACTTCTCAATTTCCGACAATAGGGAATTATCGCCCGATTTACGGGCATACGACGATTTCAGGTAATCCAGCATCCTGAAAGAAAGAACGCGTAAAAAATAATCCTTGACGGAACCATTTGTATTGTTTATGAAATATGAGGGATTCTCCCATATTTCCATCCAGAAGTTTTGCGCTATTTCCTCTACTGTTTCCTTGCAACCTATGCGGGTGTATATCCACCTATAAAAAAGGCGGTTGTAACGATCATAAAGAAGATTGAAAAAGTAAATTTTACGACCGGTTTCCATTTGCTTCAAAAGGGTAGCATCGGTGATCTCCATATAAAATATTTTGAGCAAATCTAAAGAAAAAGTGTTACGATTCAGGCTCGATATTATTAAGTATTTGCTACAAAAAAATCGAAACTAACAAATGGGAGAATATTGAATTAAAATGCTTTGTAATCGCGATATAAATCTTAACAAAATCTTAATGGTTTTCAGGTAAAAAACAACCCGTTCAACTCTATTATCTATATAGGGAAGTAGGAACCAATTATTTATTTTCAATTATCGATTATGTTCATTAACAATAGACGTTTCAATAACAATAGAGAAGGCTATGTGCCGGACCGTGGAGGGAAAGGCGAAAGAAGTAGAATTGAATGGTTTCTGTTTGCCCATTATTTGCTGAATCGCTTTGCGTCAGGTAAGATCTCGAAAAAGGAAAAGCAACTTCTGTCACTATGGGATCCCTCATTAGAAGAACAGTTATCGGTATCGCCCAATGAGAAAGACGAAAAGGATGCAGAGAAAAAAATTTATAGGAAGATATCCGAATATTTTTCTTCCATTCACACTAACGATAACGAGTCGATACCCGTCCAACCCGAAAAAAAATCTAAATCGGGCATATTGTCCAGTTTTCCGGTAATTATGATCATCATCCTCGTAGCCGGTTTCGGGATGTACTTTGTCTTCAATATTTTCATATCTTCAATCGATTAGTGAACGGAATTAATGGAAATGAAGTAACTTTGTCAAAATGATAATTTAGTAATTATGAACAAGATTAATTATCCGGCATTCGTTTTTTTATTCTCGATATTATTGATTGGTGCATGCTTTGCAAAGACGGGAAAATCTACTGAAGATAATTGGAGTAGTGAGTTGAAAAGTAGGTATATAGCTGGTCATGAAATAGCGACCGAAGAAGTATTACGGTCGATACCAAAAGAATATATCGACAAAGCCAGGACTACCCTCCATGTTGCCTATCAACACACATCGCATGGAACACATGTTTCCAGAGGGATGTCTGGTTTGAATGATTACAAGGATGGTGACGATGTACTGTTTGGCTTTTCGTACATGGACGATAAATTTCGCGAGGGTGTACCGGAACCAATCCCCGGGAAACTCGACTTTCGCGACCATGCTTTAGTCGATTATGCTGAAGAGAGTGTTGATGCTTGGGATTTAGGTAGGGTTGAAACTGCTTTTATCCAGGCTACGAGAAATTTTCTTGATGATCCTAAGAATGCAGTAATAAACGTGGTTATGTGGTCGTGGTGCAATATTGAGAGCCATAAAATTTCTGAAAACTACATCCCGGGGATGGATTCGTTAATTGCTGAATATGGTGTTGGTGGAACAAAAATAGGCTCAAAAGACGGTCAGCGTGAAAACCCGGTTACCTTTATTTTTATGACTGGACATCCCAATACCGGTGATAATGTTGGCGAAGGTAAACCGAAAAATCAGGCCAAAGTCATAGTAGATAACTGCATCGAAAAAAAACAATATTGTCTGGATTATTATAGTATCGATTCGCATGATATGGATGGAAACTACTGGGAAGATACTGGTGATAATGGCAACTCCGAAGCTTATGGCGGTAATTTTTATAAAGACTGGCAGGATACGCATCAACTTGGTGAAGATTGGTTCGAAAATAAAATCAAACCCGGTGGCAAGGTCGAATTCGGGGCACACAACGATCAACATATTACGGCAAATCGTAAAGCTTATGCTATGTGGTGGATTCTAGCGAGGATTGCCGGATGGGACGGTCAACTTGAAAATGACAGATAAATGACAATATCTTTATTTTACTAATGTCTTTTCCGTTAGTTGCAAGTGTAACGACATTTGTATTTGGGCTAATAAACTAAAAAACGATCATGGTAGGATTGAAATTGGGGGATACAAAGATCAAGCAATACCATCTTCATAAGGATGAACCGGATAAGGTTCAATTCGAGATATACAGTTTAAAAGAGTATCTGGAAGAAAGCGTCGGGCATCTATATCCTCATAGACATAGCTTTTATCAGATTATATGGTTCATATCGGGTAAGGGTAAGCATTATGTCGATTTCAATGAGTATGAGGTCAAAGAGAACTCCTTGTTTTTTGTCTCAAAAGGTCAGATTCACTATTTCGATAACAATAGTTACGAGGGTTGTATCATCCACTTCAATGAATCATTTGTAGCTGAGGATGAAAATTATATCAACATCTTCCTGAATCACAATATATTCCATTCGTTTGAGAAGGAGCCATTCTTCACAATCAATGAGCAGGATACAAAGGAATTCCACAATATCGTGAATCAACTGCAGGCAGAGATGTGGGTTACAAGCCAGTTTGCTCATGCTGAATATCTGAAACACCTGCTCCATCTGTTTCTTATCCTTATTCAGCGGTTTGGCGTGAAACGGGATTGTGACGGTCTTTCAATGAATAATCCGTCTCATACATACTTTGTCAGATTCCGGAAATTACTGGAAGAGAATTATCATGCCATACATACCGTAAATGATTATGCCGGACTATTGAATATTTCGAGTAAGACACTCACGAATTGCACCAAAGAGATTTCAAGCCAGACTCCTCTGGAAATAATTAACGACCGTATCCTACTTGAAGCGAGGCGACTATTGGCCTATTCCGATAAGAATGTGAATGAGATTGGATTTGATCTGGGATTTGAGGATCCTTCTTATTTCGCGAAGTTCTTCAAGCGGCAGATGAAGATGTTGCCGAGAGATTTTAGAAAACTGAATAGTTCGATTTCTGAGAAACTGATTTTCTGAGTGAAGGGTGTCGTGAATGAGTGATAAATAGACTTGTTTCTGTAATTTACCATTTTTGTTCTCTTTTCTACGCTAATTGGCCATTCAGTATGCCATATCTTTGTATTATCAATCAATATTGATGGTTCTTTACTATTTAAAATTTAAGGATTATGGCAAAAGCTTATTTGGAAATTACGATGTTTGTCAGCAATGCAAACAGACCCACCGCAGCAGGTGTATATAATAAGTACAAACAACCGTTCCTGGATGGCATCAGGGGTGCCGTTTCTAAAGAACTGCTTATCCGTAATGAAGATGTGCAGGTACTACACTGTTTTGAAAGTGTTGAAGATGCAAGTGCTTACCTGCAGACAGAACTTTTCAATAATGATGTAGTCAAAGAATTGGCTCCATTGTTGGATAAAGCGCCGGAAATCAAAATTTATACGGTAGCATAAAAAAGGATATCGAGAAGGATAGAGCTGCTTATTAGAGGCGGCTCTTTTCGTGTTTTAATAGATAATCATATGAATTCAGATATATTATCCCAAGTTTTGGATACAAAGAGCTTTGAATAGACAGGAATTTCTCTTGTCCGGTTTTTAGCCCAGATTTTTGAGAATACCGATAAACGGGTTGTCCTTCCTTATAAGACGGTGGAAGAACAATATACCTATTGGAAAGATGGTTTCACGAAAAGAGGCAGTCGGCTTGATCTGTTTAAAGATGTAGTCGAAAAATCGATGAATTTCTACTGCCGTCCTACTAAAACACCTGGTTGAAATAGCCGACCGAATGTGAGATTTGCCTTCAATGGTAAAATCAACGGGTTGGAATTTTATTATTCCTTTTTGGCAAACAACACCATCTTTACATCGAGTTTGTATCCGATGTTGATGACATCGATCACCTGTTGAAGGTTGAGGCTTTTGTCTGCTTGCAGGATCACATTTATTTCTTCGTTTTCCTGTTTTTTTTCCAGCAACTGGGCTAGTTGAGGTTCCATCTGATCGAAAGAGACTTCCTTGTTGTTGATGAAGTAGCGAGAATCGGCAGTAATGGCAATGGTTATCGCTTTTTTGATGGTTACGTTTTTGGCGGACGAAGCGTTTGGGAGGGTTACTCTCACAGCCGAAGGAGTAACCATGGTTGCGATAATCAGAAAGAACATCAACAGAAAGAACATGATATCGTTAAGCGAAGATGTAAACACCTCGGCATTTCTACTTTTTCTACGTTCGATTTTCATTTTTTATATTACTTCTTTGTAAAATGAACGGATGCTTTTGAGGACATCATTGGAGTCTTTCTCGATGCGGCTTACTGTTTTGTCGATCTTGTTATTGAGAATATGATATCCCGAATAGGCTATAATCCCCACTAAAAGTCCCACTCCCGAGCATATCATCTTCTGGTACAACCCGTCGGAGATACTGCCGATACTGATTTCATTGGTTACCGAGATGTTGTAGAAAATGGTGATTACCCCGAAGATTGTTCCGACAAATCCCAACATGGGCGCAATGGTGGCGATAATCCCCAGGTTTCCCATTCCCTGTTCGAGTCGGATAATTTGCTGGCGTGATTCGCTTTGCATCGCTTCTTCCACCTCCTGCTTCCCGTTCCGGATTTCGTGTAACCCTGCTGCTACAACCTTCGAAGAGGAGTTGCCTATTTGGGTACAAAGAGCTTGCGCTTTTTCGGGTTTATTTTCGGAGATGAGTTCCGTAATGCGGGAAATCCACATTTTATCATCTTTGAGATTGGCACTGATGACCAAAGATCGTTCGATGATAATGTAAACGGCGATGAGTAGTAAAATAAATATCGGAAGTAAAATCCATCCGCCTTTCATCAATATGGAAAGAAAACTCTCTTCCACAACCCGCTCGGGCATGGATACTTCCTGAAGCAATACATATAAAATAGTAGACATAACACTCTCCTTTCAGTTCAATTTTTTAAATCGGGTTTTTTGCGATGGCAAAATTAGTGAAATGTAGGATTGAGTATTCAAATAGAGTGATAAATTATCTTATTTCTGCACTGTTATTTCGAATGTATTATATTTAAGGTGATAGGGGTTAAAATCATTGAAGATTTTGTTCAAAAAAGAACAATGCATTTATTTAACACGTCGTCAATAAAGAAGAGTAGGAATTTAACAGAATAATGAATCTATTTCATCGGATTATATTGGGTATAGAAGCTCTATTTGGGGTCTTGAAGATGAAAAGTTGGTTATAAGGCATGATACAGGAAACGGTGCAGAGCCTTATGTAAAAGGAGGTCTACTCTCCATCGAAAGAGTAGGTGCATTTAAAGGATTACGGAGAGGACCCGATAGGGTAAGGGATTTTTAAAATTAGTCGATTCTGCTTTTTGATACTTTTCTCCCGGTTTCAATATTGGGAAGAAAAGCCGTTATTATTCCAATTAAGGGTAAATAAGCGCAAATATTGAATACGAATTCAATGCTTGTCCTATCCGCCAGCCAGCCCCAAAAAGCGGAAGCTATACCTCCCATCCCGAAAGCTAACCCGAAAAATAGTCCGGCGATCATACCCACTTTCCCGGGAACGAGATCGGTCGCATATACCAATATGGCTGAAAAAGCAGAAGAAAGGATCAAGCCTACAAATACTGCCAGGACGATGGTCGCCCAAAGTCCGGCATGAGGCATTAAAAGTGCAAAAGGAGCTGCTCCGAGAATGGAAAACCAGATAATATATTTTCTGCCGAAACGATCCCCTAAAGGACCTCCGGCAATGGTCCCGGCAGCTACTGCGGCAAGGAAAATGAACAGGTATAATTGCGAATGTTGTACGGAGACATTGAATTTCTCAATCAGGAAAAATGTGAAGTAGCTGGTCATACTTGCCATATAAAAGTACTTGGAGAAAACGAGGAAGAATAATACGATCAATGAACCGATAACTTTTTTGCGTGTTAATGCATTGTTGTTTTCTGTCTGTACCTTACTTTTCGCTGTCAGTTTTATATGCAGATGTGCCTGATACCATTTTCCGACCCTGAAGAGAATGATTATAGCCAGTAAAGCGATCAATGTAAACCATATAATGGCCGGTTGCCCGAAGGGTAAGACAATCAATGCCGCTAAAAGGGGGCCCATGGCGCTTCCGAAATTTCCTCCTACCTGAAAAATAGATTGTGCAAGCCCTTTCCTTCCACCTGATGCTAATTGTGCCACTTTTGAAGACTCGGGATGAAATACCGAAGAACCCATACCCACAAGAGTAACAGCTATCAGAAAAGTATAAAAATTAGATGCCATTGACAAGACCATAAGTCCTATCAATGTGAAACTCATACCTATAGATAAAGAAAATGGTTTTGGATGTTTGTCCGTATAAAAACCGATGAAGGGTTGTAATACTGATGACGCGAATTGAAATGTAAGTGTGATGATACCTATTTGCGTGAATGAGAAAGCAAATTTCTCTTTAATGATGGGATATACGGCAGGAATAACCGACTGCATCATATCATTAAGCAAATGAGCAGAGCTAATCGTGAACAGGATTGTATAAATCGTTTTTTGTTGGAGTATTTTTGACTGCACTCTACTTGTTGATTGTTCTTTTTCGTCCACTTCTATTGAATCCATTGAAAATTGTGATATTATTGCTTCTGTTATATTTTAATTCTTTTTGATCCCGTCTTATAAGAACTCGGAATCGGGGTGCAAAATTAGCAATATTAATATGAAAACAGCTAAAGGAAGTTATCGCTGTTTAATGAATAGGGTTTCATTTAGCTATTGGAGGATATACGAGTTTTATCAAATTGTGCCCCAGGGATACCAGGAGAAGTTATAGAAGACTTTGTTTCTTTTGAGAGATATCAACCAGTTGATGGAGGAGGTTCCAGACAGTAGCAGGTCCTCTTTGGAGCACCTTCAGCGTTTTGAAAATCTGCTCTGATGTAATACCCGCTTCACGCCAACTGGTGCCGTTACTATAGGTATTTAACATCACCGGCATGATTTTATCGATACTGCAAGCATAAATAGCATCAGGACTCTCTTCCCGTTCAAATTCGAGCCATAAGGCATAGTATTCTTCTACCTGATCATCGGGGAGGAGTGAGAAAAGTTTTTTTGCAGCTGCGTTTTCCCGTTCGAACTTGTCTTCATATCCAGTCTCGTCGAAGATAAATGTATCGCCTGCGTAGATCTCAACCAGATCGTGGACGGTGATCATTTTTATGATATGTAGTAAATCGAGGTCTGATTTGTTTTCGGCATATTCGAAGAAAATCTGAGCTAGTAAAATACTGTGCCACGAGTGTTCTGCCGTATTCTCACGGCGTGAATCATCGACCAGAAAATTTCTACGAATGACGCTTTTGAGCTTGTCCGTTTCAAGAATAAAATTGATTTGCTGTTGTAATCTCTCTTCCATAATAATGTTTTATTAAGGGAAGAACGTATTTGGCACGTTATTGTTTAGTTGTTGCCGTAATTCGTCTGTAAGCATTTTTATGGCCCGTTTGCACCCCTTCTAAGAACTATTTATGGCTCGGGCTGTTATATTCAGAACGAAGGTTATTAAAATTTACAGCGAAGTGTTGTTTGCGATAGTCAGATTATTTCAGGCTATGTTATATAAGAAATAGTTCAAAATATACAGATAAATGATTCAAGATGATTTACCTGCGATTTTTCGTGGTTTCAATCCAATAGAAGATAAGATGTTGCAGATCACCGACAATGAAGGCAATGTGGTGAATAAAGAGTTGTTACCTGCATTAGATGATGAAACGATTATAGATGCCTATAAACAGATGCTGTATGAGCGGACTGCCGATGAAATGGCAGTCTCCTATCAGCGTCAGGGTCGGATGTATACTTATACGCCCAATATAGGCCAGGAGGCCATTCATATTGCTGCGGGTATGAATATCTGTGAAGATGACTGGCTGGTACCTGCATTTCGGGAAATGGGTACATTACTCTCAAAAGGGGTCACGATGAAGGAGATGTTCCTCTTTTATTTGGGAAATGAACATGGCGGAAGTTTCAGGAATGTGCACCACCTGTTACCGATTGCTATCTCTATCGGTACTCAGTTTCATCATGCCGTTGGTGTTGGCTATTCAGTCAAATACCAGAAAAAGGATGAAGTGGTATATACTTTTATCGGTGATGGCGGCACTTCGGAAGGAGATTTTAGTGAAGGATTGAATTTTGCCGGCGTATGGCAGGTACCTGTAATTTTTACTGTACAAAATAACCAGTATGCTATCTCCGTGCCGGTGAAATCTCAGACCAATTCTATCAATCTGGCGGTGAAATCGGTCGCTTTCGGCATTCCGGGGATCAAAGTGGATGGAAACGATTTTTTGGCCATGTACCTCGCCTATAAGACTGCCTCAGAATATGCCCGTGCAGGGAAAGGAGCAGTGTTGATTGAAGCATTTACATACCGCCGTGGCGCACATACGACCTCAGATGATCCCTCGAAATACAGGGGTAAGGATGAGGAGGAGTTGTGGGGGCTCACCGATCCGTTAATCCGTTTACAACGTTATATGAAAAGTAAGGGGATATGGCATATCGATGAGGAGAAACTTATCGAAGAGTATAAGTCGGAGATCGATGCTCAGTTTGTGGATGCCGAAGCCAACAAGTCCTATCCCCGGGATGATGTATTCGAATATATTTACACCGATATGCCGGACGAGCTAAAGAGACAGAAGATGGAATATGAACAATTCTTAAGCTGGAAGGAGAATAGACGATGAGCGTGATGACAATGGTGAAAGCGATCAACAATGCGCTCGATATAAAACTGAATGAAGATAAGAGTATTGTTGTCTACGGAGAGGACGTAGGTGTGGAAGGAGGTGTTTTCCGTGTGACCGAAGGATTGCAGCAAAAATATGGTGCCGGCCGTGTTTTCGATTCTCCGCTGGCAGAGTCAGGTATCGTGGGTACTGCTTTAGGGATGGCTGTGTCAGGACTCCGGCCGATCGTAGAGCTTCAGTTCGAAGGATTTACCTTTCCTGCGTTTAACCAGATACTTTCTAACGTCTCACGTATGCACAACCGGTCGCGTGGTAAATACGCAGTACCGATGGTGATCCGTTTTCCCTATGGAGGAGGAGTGAATGCGTTGGAACATCACTCCGACAGTCCAGAGTCACTTTTTGCACATATACCAGGACTTAAAGTAGTCATTCCTTCCACTCCGCATGATGCAAAGGGGATGATGATTGCTGCCATAGAGAGTAATGATCCGATTATCTTTATGGAGCCGAAGCGAATCTACAGGGCAATCAAACAGGAGGTTTCGGAAGAGAAATTCACGCTCCCTCTTGGAAAAGCCAGGGTAATACAGGAGGGGAATGATATAACAGTGGTGGCTTTTGGTGCTATGATCCGTGAATGCCAGAAAGCGATTGCGATGGCACAAGAGGCTGGCATATCGGTCGAGTTGATCGATTTACGTTCCATTTACCCGATCGACCGGGAGACCGTTGGTGACTCAGTGCGGAAAACGGGACGCATGCTTGTCGTGGCTGAAGCGCACCAATCGTTCAGCGTGGGATCGGAGTTGATCGCTATCGCCAACGAAGAGGCTTTCCTTCATCTGGAGGCACCACCGCGAAGAGTGATGGGATTCGATACTATTGTGCCGTTGGCACAGGGGGAGAAGTATTATATTATCTCACCCGACCGGATTTTTTACGAAATTCAAAAGAGTGTCAAGTTTTAAAGAATAAGAAGTTATTATAATGTGCCAATAAGACAATATGCCAATGAGATTGAAGATTGAAAAATCCTGAATCTAAAAATCTTGGTTTTAAAAGTCTTGGCCTTAAAATATTGATTCTTAAAATCTTGTGTCTAAAATTTAAACATATGAGATTTGTATTTAATTTCCCCGATTTAGGTGAAGGACTCGAAGAAGGAACGATCTTGGAGTGGTTTGTAAAGGAAGGAGATAGTGTGAAAGTAGGTGATTCCCTTGTGCAGATGGAAACGGACAAGGTTGTAGCAGATATCCCTTCGCCGAAGAGCGGTACTGTTACAACTCGTTATGGTAGCGTGGGAGATGTGATTCATGTAGGATCGCCGCTGATAGAGATTGAACTGAAGGGCGTAGGGGGGAGTGATGAGAAAGTGCGGGAGGATCCTGGTGCCGAAAAGCAAGAGGTTGCGGAAACGGAAGTCCGGCTTCAGGCTATTTCGGAATCGGAAGACGGTGCTGCGGTGGTAGGTACTATGGAGTTGGCCGGTGATGGAGGATTTCTTGCCGCGAGTAATGAAGGATCCCCCAAAGGAGGACAAGAAGATACTGTACCGCGGAAAGTGTTGGCTACACCCGTTGCCCGTGCTATGGCAAAAGAGATGGGTATCGATATCAATAACGTGCCAGGCAGCGGTCCTTCAGGTAGAGTGAAGAAAGAAGATATCCTGAGTTTTAACTCATCTTCGGGACAACCCGTCTACGGAAATGAGATATTCAATGAAGTAGTGGAGGATGTAACCTACAAACCACTTACACAAATCAGGAAGACCATTGCGAAGAATATGCTTCACTCTAAGCATAATGCGGCACACATGTCGGTTTTTGAAGAAGTTGAGATTTCTGTCTTGAAGGAGGTGGTCACGAAATACAAGCCAAAATTTGCCAGTAAAGAGGTAAAACTGACTTACCTTGCTTTTGTTGTAAAAGCAGTAGCACAGGCATTGAAACAACATCCACAGCTCAATTCCCAGATTGATGTGGAAAATAACCGTATGATCTTCCGTAACCGTTATCATATCGCTATTGCAGTGGATGCCCCTGATGGACTGGTAGCTCCGGTGATCAGAGACGCAGACCGCTTGTCTATTTTTGAGATAGCAAAGAAAATAGGGGAATTGGCTCAAAAGGCGAGAGAGAGGAAATTGACGTTGGAGGATATGAAAGAAGGCTCTTTCACCATTACCAGTTTCGGTTCTATCGGTGGTATCTTTGCTACACCAGTGATCAATTATCCACAAGCCGGCATATTGGGTATCGGGCGTATTCTGAAAACACCTATCGTGAAAGATGATGAAATTGTCATAGGAAATATCATGCCTGTATCGCTTACTGTCGATCATCGTATTGTAGATGGTGGAGAAACCACCCGTTTTGTCAAAAGAGTGATGGAATACCTTTCCGATCCTGTTTCATTATTAATGGACGACTAAATTAAAGAATCGATTTTTCTACATGTCATAAGCCAAAGCTTATGACATGAGTTTGCTATGAATAATACAACCCGCATATAGAACCATTTGGCGGCGGGAAATGATCTTACATCCCTTTATGCAACAAATTGCAATAAAATAATTTTTTTAAACTTTTATGGCAGATATGTTGCAATAATGAAAACTTGTCTTATATTTGCAGAGTTAATTCCTTTTTAATTGAATGTGATTAAAAATAGAGAGTTATTTTTTAATTTATAATGAAAAAGTTTTGATAAATGCTGAAAGATAGGTTTAGAAAGGAGTAACCTTTAAAGTGGATGTTTGTATTCATTTTGCAATAGAGTTTTGAAATGATAAATATTTATTGCATTAAGTTGCAGATGAGAGGTAGTGGTATCGTATATGAAATTTCACAAATAGAATCGAAATAGAGTAAACATATGGAAAATATAATCGGTATTGATATTGGAGGAACTTCTATCGTAGGTGGGAGGATTGAAGGTGATATTATTGTAGCGCAAGTCTCCGCAGATACTCACGCACAAGAAGGAGGGGAGAAGACATTGGATACCCTGAAAGGAGTTATTCGTCAGTTAATGACAATCGATACGCGGGCAATCGGGATCGGTGTTCCAAGCGTGGTGGACAGGGAAAAAGGGATCGTTTATAATGTACAAAATATAAAAAATTGGGATGAGGTACATTTGAAATCACTGCTTGAAGCGGAGTTTGCATTGCCGGTTCACATTGATAATGACGCCAACTGTTTCGCCTATGGTGAAAAAATCTTTGGTAAAGGGAGGGATTTTGAAAATTTTGTAGGTATTACATTAGGAACAGGTGTAGGAGGTGGTATCATTCAGGATAGTCATCTGTTATTTGACTCCAATTGTGGTTCGGGGGAATTTGGGGAGATTCCCTATCTCGATTCGATCCTTGAAGAATATTGTGGAAGCCGTTTTTTTATCCGTATATCAGGTCGTTCAGGGTACGAAATAGCAGTAAAAGCACGGGAAGGAGATCCGGAATCGATTGAAATATATAACCAATATGGGAAGCATATCTCCATGTTAGTGAAAGTAATCCTTTTGATTCTTGATCCGCAGGCCATTATTTTCGGAGGCTCCATTTCCCGGTCGTTCGACCTCTTCAGTGAAGCTATGTATGAAAACCTGAAAAATTTCCCATATCCGAAATCAGTAGATAAGATTAAGATACTGACCTCTGATCTGCACAATATGGGGATTCTCGGTGCGGGTGCTTTGTGTGTATGATAGAAGATGTTGCAGGATGAATTTGAATCATTATTTTAATAATATATATATGGGTTTCAGATTATATAAAAATATATTGATTGTGTTGGGAGTGGCCTTTCTGCTATCATGTAAAACGGAGACTCAAACTGCCGCACATAAGGTATATCTTGATGAGGGATGGCGGCTTTTCTCTTCCGAGTCGGTCGATGTGGACGGATCCATTATTTCCTCTCCCGGTTTCGATAAGAAGCTGGGTTATCCGGTAAAGGTGCCTGCTACGGTAATGCACGGGTTGATGCAAAACGATCTCTTCCCCGATATTTTCGCACCGGATGTATTGGAAAAGATGGATAAGGCGCCTTATGAGGTTCCCTGGTGGTATCGGAAAGAGTTCCGGATCGATGCGCTTTCGGAGTTGGACTTTTACCAGCTCACGTTTGAGGGAATTAATTATAAAGCAAATGTTTGGCTGAATGGGGTAAAGATTGCAGGCGATGATCTGATACAGGGATCGTATGGCATCTGGAATTTTGATATCACTCCGTTCCTTAAAAAAGGAACTAACCTGCTGGCGGTAGAAATTATTCCTCCGGTTTTTGGAGAGGATGTACATATGGGATTTGTTGACTGGAATCCTACGCCTCCCGACCGGCTTATGGGAATCTGGCGCGGAGTCTTACTAAGTCATACAGGGCCAGTCTCGATGCGTCACTCCAATGTGGTGACAAAAGTTGATAAGGAAATCCTTCAATCGGCTGAGATCACCTTGTCGACAGTGTTGACCAACCATACCGGTCAGTCTCAAAATGCTACAATTGTTGCCTCTTTCGATAATATTAATATCAGGAAGGAAGTGGAATTGCAGGCAAACGAAACACGGGAAGTCTTTCTGATGCCGGAAGAGTTTGGTGAATTGAAGATGAAAAATCCGAAACTCTGGTGGCCCAATAATATGGGTGAACAACACTTGTACGATTTGACTTTCAGTGTGCAAGTAAGTGAAGAGGAGAGTGATAAAGATTCTTTCCGGTTTGGTGTCAGGGAGATAGAGGACTTCTGGAATGAAGCGGGTTACCGGGGATTTATGGTCAATGGGCAGAAAATCATGCTTCGGAGTGCCGGATGGGTCGATGATATCTTTTTGGGTGATCCGGATGAGAAGGTGAAGGCGATGGTAAAATATGCCAGGCATATGAACCTTAATTCACTTCGCCTTGAAGGATTCTGGGGTAGGAACCGGACTATTATGGATATGGCCGATGAATGTGGTTTATTGCTTATGCATGGCTGGTCCGCACATTGGGAGTGGGATAGTTATGTGGGAATACCGCATGATGATTATGTCTCCATTCGTGGCGAAGAGGCTGAAGTAATACATTCAAATAACTACAGGGATCAGGTGTTATGGCTCCGTCGTCACCCAAGTGTAGCTATCTGGACTTACGGAAGCGATAAATTGCCGCGACCCAGCCTGGAAATCAGGCTTAACGAGATCATGGCGCAGATCGATACTACCCGTCCTGTCCTCAGTTATTGTGGCGGAGCGATGTTGATGGGTGACAGCGATCCTCGCAGGAGTGAGATCAGCGGTCCTACCGGTGTGAAGATGGAAGGTCCCTACGATTGGGTACCACCTGTCTATTGGTATATTGATAAGCGTTATGGTGGTGCCTTTGGTTTTAATACGGAGGTAGGTCCCGGACCACAAATTCCTCCATTGCCCAGTATAAAGAAAATGCTGCCTGCAGATCATCTCTGGCCGGTGGACGATGTATGGCTTTATTACAGCGGCCGTAATCAGTTTGAAAATCTGGATCGTTTTCTGGACGCATTCAATGCCCGTTACGGTCAATCCGATGATATCGAAACATTTTTGCTGAAGAATCAGATGAGTAGCTATGAGGCTATCCGTCCTATGTTCGAAGCCTTCGCCGTGAATAAATTCCACAGTACCGGAGTGGTACAATGGATGTTTAATTCGGCATGGCCAACACTCTATTGGCAACTGTTCGACTATTATCTGATGCCGAACGGGGCATTTTACGGCACTAAAAAAGCGGCTTCTCCGGTATTGCCGGTATATAATTATGGAGATCAGGGTATATATGTGAATAACGACAAGTTAGCGGATTTACGTAATATTTCACTGCAAGTGAAAATTTATGATGTTTCCTCCAAACTATTGTTCGATCGGACTGAGAAACTGAATATCGGCCCCAATCAGGCAAAAAAAGTGATGGATATGCCTGCATTACAGCAGCTCCCATCTACCTATTTCCTTGATTTGAGACTTATGGATGATCATGGGAAGATGATTGAAAATAATTTTTATTGGTTATCGACAAAACCTGACATTCCTGATTTTGAGAATACTACCTGGTACTGGACTCCCAATAAGCAACATGCTGATTTCTCGGCGTTGAATTCGATGCCCAGGACGGAAATAAAATATAACTATTCGATTAATGAGGGTAGTGATGAAGTGAGTTTTGAAGTGGAGGTCGATAATTCGACGGATAAGATCGCTTTCTTTATCGAATTCATGTTAGTGGATGAGAAAACAGGCGAACCTGTGTTACCGGTATTCTGGAGCGATAATTATATTTCTCTGCTGCCGGGTGAGCAACGTGTATTAACGGGCACAGCCGATACCAGTCGGTTGAAAGATACGAAAGAATTGAAAATTGTGATGCAGGGATTAAATTTTTGAGAATATTATTAAATGTAAAAATTTATGAAGAACATTTTTATGTTATGTGTGGCTCTTTTAATGAGCTTTCAGCTATTGGCACAGCAGCACAGGGTTACCGGAACGATAATCGATGCCCGGGACAAGTCTGCGATGATTGGGGCCAATATTATGGAAAAGGGGACCTCCAACGGTGCCGTTACGGATATCGATGGGAATTTCTCACTGAATGTGGCTTCTGCCAATTCTGTGCTGGTTATTACAAGTATCGGATACCGAACACTTGAAGTGATTGTGGGTAATCGCTCTACACTGAATCTGGAGATGGAAGAGGATGCCGAACTGCTTGATGAAGTGGTAGTCGTAGGGTATGGTACCATGCGGCGAAGCGATTTGTCGGGTGCATCGATCACAGTAGGAGAAGACAAAATCAAGGGTACGATTGTGACCAATCTCGACCAGGCGTTGCAGGGACGTGCTGCCGGTGTTACTTCGGTAATGACTTCCGGAGCTCCCGGTTCGGCGGTATCAGTTCGCGTACGTGGGCAAGCTACCATCAATGCCGGTGCAGAACCTTTATACGTCGTTGACGGTGTTATCTGGCAAGGTGGTTCCACAACCGGTCTTTCATTAGGGTTGAATCTGGGAAACGGTAGAGGGGCTATCTCTCCTTTATCCACGTTGAATCCCAGTGATATTGTTTCAATGGAAATTCTGAAGGATGCTTCGGCAACCGCCATTTATGGTGCACAAGGCGCTAATGGTGTGGTATTGATTACTACCAAGCGAGGTAAGGAAGGAAAAGCAAAATTCACATACGAAGGGTTGTTCGGTGTACAGGATCAGGTTCGCAGATTGGATATGATGAATCTACGTCAGTATGCTACCTATTCCAATGCACTGATGGCCACAACGGCAGGTGGTATTGAACAGCCTGAATATAGTGATCCCAGTCTGTTGGGTGCGGGAACCAACTGGCAGGATGCCATCTTCCGCAGCGCTTATATGAACTCGCATAACATATCGGCGCAAGGAGGGACAGATGCCGTGAAATATTATGTATCCGGTTCTTTTATGGACCAGGAAGGTACCATTATTGGAACCGATTTTAACCGCTACTCTTTCCGTGTTAATTTAGATGCGACATTGACAAAATGGATGACATTGGGATTGAATGCCATGTTCGCAGATACCAAAGAACGGCTCATTCGTGCTGAGGGGACGGAAGGTGTATTAACCTATTCATTACAGAGCCCTCCCGATATTCCTATTTATGATGCTTATGGTAATTGGGCCTCCATGGTACGTGAGGGTTATACAACCTTAAATCCGATAGCTATCGCCAATATTGACGAAAACCTGTTGGATCGCCAGAAACTGAATGGTAATTTCTATGTGGATATTAAACCCCTCAAACAGCTTAACTGGCGTTCGGAACTGGGTTACGATTTTGGCAATACCCGTTCTGAAGCCTGGAAACCCACCTATGATTTTGGTCCGGCTGTGCAACGTCCGATTAACGAAATAGGCTGGCAGCGTAGTAATAACCTCTGGTGGGCGTTTAAGAATTACCTGACTTACTCTGAAACTTTTGGCAAACACTCGTTGACTGCGATGATTGGGCAGGAAGTATGGGAATCCAATTGGGAATATCAACGTATTTCTTCCTCGAATTTACCGGGCAACGAAATTAAAAATCCAAAATTAGGTGATCCTCAAACCTATACAATTAATAATGGTATGGGAGACGCGGCAATGGTTTCTTTTTTTACGCGTGAAACTTATAATTATGATGACCGTTACCTTCTTACCTACACCTTCCGCAGGGATGGTTCGTCGAGTTTCGGACCAAACAATCGTTGGGCCTCTTTCCATTCTTTTGCTGGATCATGGCGTTTCTCTAACGAAGAATTTTTGAGAGAGAATGATTTTTTGTCGAACGGTAAACTTCGTTTAGGATGGGGGCAAACTGGTAATTCGAGTATTGGCCAGGGATTGTGGGATGCTTCTCTGCGTATGTTTCCTACCGCACTTGGTCCAGGTTACAGACAAGGGCAGATTGCTAATCCCAACGTGCAATGGGAAACGCAGGAGCAGTGGAATCTTGGTCTGGATCTGAGCTTTTGGCATAATCGCTTGAACGTTACACTCGATCTTTACGACAAGACTTCCAATGATTTGCTGATGCAGTTGCAATTACCCACTTATTTTGGTTCGAGAGGAAATAGTAATTCTGCACTTACTGCGCCGATGGGTAATTATGGTACCATTAATAACAAGGGGCTGGAAATTTCCATCAATTCGAGCAATATTGAGATGAAAGACTTCAAGTGGAGTACCGATTTCCAAATCTCCTTCAACAAAAACAAATTGGTTGCTCTTCAGGGTACCGATGCCTCGGGTATCGAGGGGTATGGACAATGGAGCGATGTGGTATCACTTTCTCCGGTAGGAGGCTCCTTGTATCAGTTCTATGGATATATTGTCGACGGTGTCTACAAGGATAAAGCCGAAATTGAGGAGCATTTGTGGGGAGAGTTACCTGAAAAAGGGTTTAATCGTTATGCAACCGTTTTTGTAGGGGACATTAAATATCGTGATATCAGTGGTCCGGAAGGAAAACCTGATGGTAAAATTGATACCTACGACCGAACATTTATCGGCTCACCGTTACCCAAATTTACCTATGGATTAAACAATACGTTTACCTACAAGAATTTTGACCTCAACCTCTTTCTTCAGGGTAGTTACGGTAATAAAGTGTTCAACGCATTAGACAGGGATTTAACCGGGATGGGGTATTGGAGGAATCAGCTTTCCAAGGTGATGGATTTTGCCAATATCGTTCCTATCGATCCTGACAAACAGTATCCGATTGCCCATCCCGATGATCCGTCCCAGATGATAAATTATTGGTTTGAGGATATAGATAATGTTCATTTGTCAAATCCGGATACACAGATTCCTCGTGCGGGACGTGCTCAGCCTTACAACAATAGCCGGCTAAGTACCCGTTATATCGAAGATGGTTCCTATCTGCGTGTCAAGAATATTTCGCTGGGATACACATTCCCCGTGAGTGTAGCACGGAAAATGAGTTTGGAGTCACTGCGTGTGTATACAAATATTCAAAACCTGCTGACATTTACAAAATATACGGGCTATGATCCTGAAGTAGGGATTAATCCGCAGGACGCAAGCGGTTACACTTTTGGCTTCGACCAGGGGCGTTATCCTTCGCCACGGATCGTATCTTTCGGTCTTAATGTCTCATTCTGATAATATTATGGATAAAATGAAAAAGATTAAAAATATAGTGTTGTTACTTATTGTAACACTTACTGTGGGGTTTGTGTCGTGCGAAGATTTCTTGAACCGGCCCGACAAAGAGAATTATACGCTTGCCAATTTCTATAAGACAGACGAACAATGCCTGCAAGCGGTGAATCCGCTCTATACCGTTCCCTGGTTTGATTTTTTCCGTGGTTGGCTGCGTGTAGGGGATTGCCAGTCAGGTAATTATTATATGGATGGTAATGGTTTCTGGATGCTTACACCTAATGAGGATATGGAAGAGGTGAAGAGCATGTCGGCTTCGTTATGGGCTGTGAATGCCCGTGCAAATACCGTACTGGAAAATATTAACATGTATGCCGGACCGGCTACAACTGTAGAGGGGCGCAATAAGGCCAAAGGAGAAGCGCTTGTCTGGAAAGCCCTTTCCTATTTCTTTATGGTCCGTATTTATGGTGCTGTACCTATCGTGCATAATAATACCGAACTGATGCAAACGGGAGAATACAATACATTATACCGTGCGAAAGTGGAAAATGTGTATGACTATATTATCATGACGTTGGAGCAAGCTATTGAATGGCTCCCCGAGGAGAGTGAAAAAGGACGTCTGGATAAATATTCCGCTTACGGACTGTTGGCAAAAGTGCATTTGACCAGATCGGGCTACGGACGCTCCGGTGACCGTAATCAGGATGACTTGAACAAAGCGAAAGAGTACGCACGGAAAGTGGTTCATGAAAGCGGACGGGTATTGACACCGGAATATTCCGATATTTTCCGTGGAAGCCACAATATGGATGACGAAAGCCTGGTTGCCTGGCGCTGGGTTACTGCCGCCAATGATTATTGGACAGCGATGAACGACTTACAATCCGATTTAACGCCAAATGGATTTTCCGAAGCGCAATCCTGGGGAAGTTGGGGAGGACCTTCTCTCGACTTGCAGGAAGCTTTCGGTGAGAGATTTAACGGAACAACTCCTTCCGGAGCACTTTCGGCTACCCGGAACAATACCGATAAACGTCGTAAAGTTACCATGATGATGTATGGTGATGTATATAGCTACTTCTGGCGTGATAAGCCAATAAAGAAAGATGCGGACGGAAATGACGTGCCGTTCCCGAACGGGTTCGACTTTACGAAATTCTACGGTACGTTATTGAAAGATTTCCATAGTTCTACCGGTGCTAACGTGGTAAAACACATTGTAGGAAACAATGCCGACCACCTGGGAGAATTCGGGGTGCCGATGATCGGGCGTGGTACCAGTCAGGCAACACATATATTGCGTCTTGCCGATGTATATCTGGTCTATGCCGAAGCTATTCTGGGAAATAGCAGTTCTACCTCCGATGCGGAAGCACTGTGGGCATTCAATGAAGTGCGTAAACGTGCCGGTGTTGCTGAAAAATCATCCGTCACATGGGAAGATATTTTCAAGGAACGCCGTCTTGAGCTGGCTTTTGAAGGGGATTTCTGGTACGATATTGTGCGTTGGCATTATTATAAACCTAACGAAGCATTAGCTTACCTGAACGGTCAAAACCGTAAGACATATACGGGATTAAGTAGCTATTATCTGGATCAGGGATGGAATTCATGGGGAAGCGAAGGTGGCTATCCCAAAAAAGATGAAACGACCGAAAAACTCTCTCCGCGTATAGATACTGAGAAACCCGACGGTAAACCTTTTACCCATGATAAGTTTACGATGCCTTTCCCGTCGACAGACTTGCAGATGAACCCGAATCTGGCGAAGGACCCGATAGATTATGACATCAGCCAGTATAAATATGAGTAACGTAATAAATTTGTAATCATATGAAGAACAAAATAAATAGATTATTGCTGCTGATTTTTACAGCTTCAATTTTCGCCTCGTGTGATAGAGAGGTGTCAGGTAAGTATGAAATGACCGACGGAACCCCCACGGTGTATTATGTCCGTTATCAGGCGAAGGAAAATGCCGAACAGCTGCTCGACGGTGCATTTATGGGAGAAAATATTGTCATCATAGGTGAAAACCTGACAAGTGTACAGGAAGTGTGGTTCAACAACGTCAAGTCGTTGCTGAATGTCAACTTTATCACTAAAAATACGCTTTTTGTAAACGTGCCGAAAGATCTTCCGAGTATTCGTACCGATAAACTTTATCTGGTTACGGCAAAGAAAGATACCGTTGCGTATGATTTTGAAGTAAAGATTCCCGCCCCCATACTTTCGCGTATCAAATGCGAACAGGTGCCTGAAGGCGGTGAAGTTGTGCTTTATGGTGATTATTTTCTGGCTACGGATGCAAGCTTGATCAACGTATTTATCGGTGATTATAAAGTTCCTACGTCCGATATTGTAAGTTTCGAAAAGAATAAAATTGTGTTCAAATCACCCGCCAAGGAAATCAAAGGACCGGTTGAAGTGAAGACACTCTACGGTAATAGTGGAAGATCTAAAGATATATTCCATGACGACAGGGGATTGATTACCGGTTTTGAGGAAGGATATGTCGGAGGTTGGGGCCGTCCTGATCAGTCGAAGATACAAAATGATCCTGAACTTTCCATTTCCGGTAATTATGTACGGATTGACGGCACTACGATTGGTATTGATGGAGCATGGGTTGGAGGCAGCGTCATAATCAATATCTGGGGAGAAGATAACGGTGTCCCTACCGGAAACCTTTTCCCGAGCGATCCTGCCACTTCAACGCTGAAGTTTGAAGTCAATGTGTTGGAACCCTGGAGTGCTGGCCCGATGATTTTCTCATTTTTCAGGCAAGGTCAATTTGAAGATTACCTGTGGGCTGACGGAAATGCAAGTGGTGGAGGTATGCCGCGTGGTGTTTGGGTGCCGTGGCTTGACTCCGGTTCCTATATCTCGGAAGGATGGGAAACCATATCCATACCCCTGTCGGAATTTAAGTACAATGGTGCAGGTGCGGTAATACCCCTGTCTACTCATTTCGGAGCATTGGGAATAGCTATCCATAATCGTGGAAATGATGCTTGGATAGGTACGGCTGAATGTACTCCGGTTATTCTGCTCGACAATATCCGTGTAATACCGTAACATTAAAAAGCACAATGATGAATATGAAGAATAACATATTGAATATTTGGAAGGTAGCTGCAGTGATGTGTTGTCTTAATATCCTTTTCTGGTCTTGTAGCCAGGACGATATGCTGAACACAAATCCGCTCGACAGCAAAGAAACGACAGTAAAGGCTTTCGGACCTAGTCCGGCACTTCGGGGGCAAAAACTGACTTTTGTCGGTACCTATCTCGATAAAATCACAAAAGTGATTTTACCCAATGGTATAGAGATTACCGATATAGAGGTAGTAAACGATAAGCTGATAAAAGTGCTTATTCCACAGGAAACGGTTCCGGGATCTGTAAAATTAGTCGGCCCGGGCGGAAAAGAGTTCTCTTTCGATAAGATGCTGGAGATTTCGGAACCGATTGAAATCAGTTCTATGAGTCCGCAGCCTGTTAAAGCGGGACAGAAACTGACGCTCGAAGGGAATTATTTCAATCTGATCACCAAAGTGATTTTTACTGATAAGGTGGAAGTGTTGAGTAAAGATTTTATCACCCATCAACGTACCAAGATAGAGTTGGCTTTGCCGGCAGAAGCACAAACAGGTGTGATTGTCTTATCCAATGACGCGGAGATTCCTCTCGAATATCAGTCGCCTGAAGCGTTGCAAGTGGTATTACCCTCTGTAAACAAGGTATTGGATCTCACCGGTAAGAAACCGGGCGATGCTATTGAATCTCCCGGAAAAGACCTCGACCTGGTGATGAAGGTCGTTATGCCTAACGGCAGGGAAGTTTCGTTCACGGTGATAGATAATACACTCCGTTTTGTACTGCCTGATAACATCAGCGACGGTGCCATTGTCATGATTCCCGCTTCTGGGGTGAATGTAGTGGTAGCCAATATCGGGGTTGCCTTCCCCGACAGATTGGAAGTGACCCCTACCGAAAACCTGCGGGCAGGTGATGAAATCACCATCAAGGGAATCAACCTGGAATTGGTTACCGATATTGGATTCCCCGGTGTGGATGGTGCTGTTGTGCCGGCTTCTCAAAGTGCGACCCAGATTAAAGTCGCTTTCCCGGAGAAAGCCATCAGTGGTGAAATGATCTTACATACGGCGAGTGGTAAAACTGTTGCAGTGGATATTTCTACTCAGAAACCGGAAGTCCATCAATTTGATCCCTCTCCGGCGCCTGCAGGCAAAGATGTGGTACTGAAAGGGAAAAATCTCGATTTAGTAACGTCAGTAACTTTTGTGGACAAGCTGGTTGTGGAGGTAACGCCCGTTAAAGCGGACGAGTTGGCTGTCAAGGTTCCATTGAACGCCCTTTCAGGCACCCTTGTATTGACTATGGCCAATGGGGAAACCGTAATTACCAATGAATTACAGATTACTGCGCCCGAATTTGCTTATCTCCCGACTCCTCCCGGTCCGAAAGCAGAAATCCATGCGGGTGGAGTGCTCACCGTCCAGGTAGAAAACGGGGTTAAACTCACCGGTGTGCATATAAACGGAGTTACGGTCAATTATATTGTGGATGCTCCCAAC
This sequence comes from Proteiniphilum sp., assembly GCF_034927365.1. GTDB lineage: Bacteria > Bacteroidota > Bacteroidia > Bacteroidales > Dysgonomonadaceae > Proteiniphilum. The sequence continues at coordinate 436,589 of NZ_JAYFQD010000013.1, forward strand.
CTTTACATTGTTATTCCAAACGATGCGAAAGGAGCTACCGAACTGAAGCTTATATCGTCGAATGGTGAAGCGGTTTATACCATCCCAGTGATAGGTGCAGGCATAGTTGAAACGATCGTTTATCAGGGTATCTTTGCATTGAATTGGAGCGATCCATTACCATTGGATAAAGCGGTGTTCGAAAGTGTTCCTGCAGGATCGAGGTTGAAAATATATATGGCTGCCACAGCAGGAGGGGCATCCATTGCGTATAATGATGCCACCTGGAATAAGTTTGTAATAGACGATCCCAATTACTCTGCGCAATGGGGAACAATAAGTGTTCCTGAAGGTTCAACAAGCTACGAGATCGTGCTTACGGCAGATATTCTTAATGGAATCCGTACGATAAGTGATGGTTGGAGTAACAGGGGACTTATGTTTACCGGTTCCGGAGTGATGGTGTCGAAGATATCGATTATCGTAGGTACCGAACCGGAAGAAACGGAACTGTTCAAAGGCTCGCAGGCTATCAATTGGGGTGACAATATTATGCGCTTCGATAAGGCTCATTTTGAAGATGCCCGTGGAGGTTCGATCCTGAAATTCTATTTTACGCCTGGCGCCGCTCCTTCCTTTGCCTTGCAGGATGCTAATTGGGCGAAACTGGAATTTCCCGAAGATCCGAATTTCTCTTCACAGTATGGTTCCATTACAGTTCCTGTCGGAGAAACAACCTATGAGGTGGTATTGTCAGGAACTATTTTGGATAGAGTACTGACCGTTGATGATGGTTGGTCGTCTACCGCCATTATTATGGGTGGTGCAGATATGACAGTTACCCGGGTAACGCTTATAAAGAAGTGATGAAGTTTACACAGTTCAGGCTTGACACACCCTTTTGTGTCAAGCCTGAACTATAATACGTTACATAATGAAACCTACGTACGCTGCTTTTCTAGGGATATTGGCATTGATTTTTCTGTTCACCCATTGTGGTGATGACGGAGGAGAGGATCTGCCAAAAGCGGATCCGTTGAAATTCTTGTCCACATTTCCTGAAAACGGTGCTACCAACGTTTCATTTCAGGAAAAGACGATAATCCTTACGTTCGGAGAAAATATAAAGTTGATTAAACCTCACGGTATCACCTTTAATGGCGGGGATGTGGCAAATGCTTCGGCTTTGCTTAAGGAATTGAAAATAGTGGTCACTCTGGAACCTGGTAAAACGTACAACCTGATTATACCTGCCGGAAAACTGGAAGGTCGCGATTCGGGAGGGTTGAATTCCGAAATAACACTCTCTTTCTCTACGGCTACTGTTGTTAAACCGGCATTAGTGATTACTAATCCCTCGTCCGAAGCGCGGAAGGTCTACGATTTCCTGTACGAAAATTTCGAAAAGAAAATTATTTCCGGAGCGATGGCAAATGTAGCCTGGAACATCAATGAAGCCGAGTGGGTATACAGGCATACAGGGAAATATCCGGCCTTAAACAGTTTCGATTATATTCACCTGCACGAATCTCCTGCAAGCTGGATCAATTATGAGAACATCGAAGTCGTGGAGAATTGGTGGAATAATAACGGTCTGGTTGCCGCCATGTGGCACTGGAATGTGCCGGCCTCGGAAGGAAGTTCGGCATATCATTTCTATACGAAAGACACCTCTTTCGATGTGTCGAAAGCAACTGTTCCCGGTACATTCGAGAACCGGATTGTAAAAGACGATCTGGAGAAGATCGCCGATAATCTGCTTCTCCTGAAGACGAAGAATATACCGGTCATCTGGCGTCCGCTGCATGAAGCTTCCGGCAGATGGTTCTGGTGGGGCGCCAAAGGTGCCGACGCCTGTAAAAAGCTGTGGATAATGATGTTTGAAACGTTCGAGGCGAAAGGGTTGAATAACCTTATCTGGGTGTGGACATCGCAAACCAATGACCACGACTGGTATCCGGGAGATAAATATGTGGATATTATCGGTCGTGATGCGTATGATAAAACCAGCAGCGCTATTTTAGCATCAGAATATAAATGGCTGAAAGAAACTTATCCGAATAAGATCATTGCTTTGAGTGAATTTGGTAATGCGGCCGATCTTGCCGAACAATGGGAAAACGGTGTGAAATGGTCCTGGATGATGCCCTGGTATGATTATAACCGGACGGTAAATATTTCGGGTAGCGAGTTTGACAAGCAGACCCACACTCATGCCAATATTGCGTACTGGCAGAAGGTATTGGCAATGGATGAGGTAGTTACCCGCGATGAGATGCCTGATCTGAAAAAATAGAAAGGATTAAACAGAAGAATATGAACAGAAAAATTATCCTTATAGTTTTAGGATTTGCTTTGACAATTTTTCAAAGCTGTGCGAAGGAACCTGCAGATGAACAAAAGGAAGAAAAAAGTTTCGTGGAACTAAACGGTCAACTATCGGTACAGGGTAATCGGATGGTGAATCAACACGGGAAAGTGACTGCCCTCCACGGTGTGAGTTTTGGATGGCATAATTGGTGGCCGAGGTTTTATAACAAGGGAACCGTACGGTGGTTGGTTACAGACTGGAATTGTACCGTTGTAAGGGCTGCGATCGGTGTTGAACCCGATGGCGCTTTCATCGATAAGCCTGAAAATGGTTATCATCTTCTCTATAAGGTGATCGATGCGGCGATAGCGGATGGCATTTATGTGATTGTCGATTGGCACAGCCATAATATCCGGACGGAAGAAGCCAAAGATTTTTTCAAAACGGTGGCCACTAAATATAAAAACTATCCCAATATTATCTATGAGATATTTAATGAGCCGGAATATGATTCGTGGGAAGATGTAAAAGCATACTCTGAAGAGATCATAAAAACCATTCGTGCGATCGATCCGAAAAATATTATCCTGGTAGGTTCTCCTCACTGGTCTCAGGATGTCCATCTGGCTGCCGATGATCCCATCAAGGGATATGACAATATCATGTATACCGTTCATTTTTATTCGGCATCGCATAAGCAGTTTTTGCGTGACCGGGTAGAATATGCCCTCAATAAAGGTATTCCGGTCTTTATATCGGAGTGTGCTGCCACGCAGGCTTCGGGATCCGAATCGTTTGATATGGAAGAGTGGGGGCAATGGGTGAAAATGATGGACAAACATCAGTTGAGTTATGTGATGTGGTCTATCGCCGATAAGGATGAACTTTGTTCTATGGTTAAAGATACTGCTTCTCCGGTAAGTCATTGGAAAGAGAGTGACTTAAAAATATGGGGAGTTACAGTCCGGCAACTTGTAAGAAGTAAATGGCAGGATAGACGATAAAAATGCGTATATTTGTAACATATTTGTTGAATGATAAGGTTATGGATTAAAAAATGATATTCAATCAGGAGAAACTATTAAAAAATGTCATTGGCGTAATTTTTGGTGGAAAGTATCTTCATGTGGCGAGGATAGATAACGGAACAGTTACGGATATTACACATCGGGAGATCAATAATCATGAATCGGAGGAGTTTATTCTCAGCGAAATTATTTCTACCATAAAGAGTGTCCATAATGATACGGTAGCAGGAATCGGTGTGGGAATGCCCAGTCTGGTAAATGTAAAGAAAGGGATAGTATTCAAGCCGACAAATATTCCTTCCTGGAATAAAGTGCACCTGAAGGATATCCTGGAGGAGAGATTTAATATTCCGGTCTTTGTGAATAACGATGCCAATTGCTTTGCATTGGGCGAAAAATATTTTGGAGTAGCCAAAGATTTCGATAATATTGCCGGTATTACTATCGGTACCGGGATGGGAGTGGGGATTATTATCAATGGCAGGCTTTATTCCGGACGGCACGCCGGAGCAGGAGAGTTCTGTTCTATTCCATACCGCGATCACGATTATGAATATTATTGCAGTACCCGGTATTTTGAAGAAAAATATGGTATAAGGGAAGATGTGTTGTTTAAGAGAGCAAAAAAGAAAGATAAGGTCGCATTGGCCATCTATGAAATGTTTGGTGTAGACCTTGGCAATGCAATCAAGACCGTCATGTATGCTTTGGATCCGGATGCAATAGTCATCGGAGGACGATTATCGGAGGCGTATGACTACTTTCAGGAGTCGATGATGAAAACGGTAAGAACGTTTATCTATAAGAACACATTGAAACATATACAGATATTGCAGTCTACCGAGCCCGATATTTCAATCTACGGAGCGGCTGCATTGTGCTTTGAAGAGTAAAGAGGAATATGTCGAAGAAAGTAACTATATATGATATTGCTGAAAAGTTGAAGGTCTCCCCTTCTACTGTATCGCGTGCGTTGGCCGGAAACTCTCTGATTAGTGCTGAAACCAAAACAAAAGTAATGGCAGCAGCCGTGGGGATGGGGTATACCGATATCAGGGCCGTGAGTAACGCTCATACTATAGCTGTTATCGTGCCCGAGATTGATAATTTTTTTTATAGTAAAGTCTTGTCTACTATTCAGTATACCATCAAAAATAAATACCTGTTTTCAATTTTCTGCTCCTTCAATTCCTCCCGGATAGAGAGGGAAATCGTATCGAAGCTGAATCCGGATCAGATCAAGTGCCTTATCATTTCTCAAAGTATGGATACGGAGGATTCTTCTCATTTATCGGATGTGGAGAAGAAAGGTATTCCGGTTATTTTATTCAACCGGGTCAACTATAATTATGCGAGTCCAAAATTCCTGATAGATAACTATATGGACTCTTTTATGCTGACAAACCATCTCGTTTCATCCGGCTACCGAAGAATAGCTTTTGCAGCAAAGCATTATAACTGCCCAATATACAAAGAGAGGGTACAGGCATATAAGGATGTGTTGAATAAAAACAATATCGCATTCAATCCTGACTATCTGATATACAGTGAACATACATTGGAAGATACTTACGAGGTGATTACCCGTTTCATCCATATGAGACCAAGGCCCGATGCGTTGATACTGCCTAATTTTGTATCCGCTTTACAGGCTACCTCCATTGCCAAAATATACAATATATCCATTCCGGGGGAGATGGCTGTGGTGAGTTTCGATGAGGATCCCGAAAGTAAATATTCCACACCTACCATCACCGGGATTGGTCGTCCCTGTACTGAAATTGGTATTGAGATTGGTAAATTCGCACTTTCTGTTTGTGATAATCAACCTTATGATCGTAATGCTATCAAGATCTTCCCTTCGAATTTAATTATCAGGGGGTCATCACTCTCTCATCCCTGATTTACTCATTATCGGCTGTTTACTGGAATTTTTTGTTTAAATTTGTGATCTAGTCTTAATACATTATTTGTTATGAATCGATTTATCATTTTGTCAGTTCTTTTTACCGTGAGTTATTCGATATCTGCACAAGATATCAAATTGCCAGCTCCCGACAGGGTAGGAGGGAAACCTTTGATGCAGGCACTAAACGAGAGACAGTCTATCCGTTCTTATCAGGATAAGGAATTAACCCTTCAGCAACTGTCCGATCTGTTATGGGCTGCCAATGGATTTAACCGTGACGACAAACGTACTGTGCCAACTTCGAATAACCGTCAGGAATTGGAATTGTACGTGACGACGAAGAACGGTGTCTATTTCTATGATGCTCGCAACCATCTTTTGAAAGAGGTAAAAAAAGGTGATTACCGTGTCAAGGCCGGATCACAGGATTTTGTGGCACATGCGGCTCTCAATTTGATTTTTGTTTCCGATCTGGAAAAAGCATCAAATAGGGAAGCAGCACATATCGACTGCGGTTTTGTGGCACAAAATGTCTACTTGTATTGTGCTTCCGAAGGATTAGGAGCCGTTGTACGTGCTTCTTTTGATAAGAGCACGCTGAGAGAATTACTCAATCTTCCTGCCAATCAGGAGGTTTTATTGACACAATCGGTCGGGTATCCAGATTGATTTGTATGCCATTTTTGCATAATACTCCAGGAAACAGGAATGACTTCCTATTTCTCGAATGAGTCGGTTCTGAAGGGAACTACGGGTAATTCGTGTGCACCTGTAAGGTTGCCTATCTGGAAGTTCTTGAAGCAGTAACGAACGGCTATCGGTTTATCAAGCCCTTCGCGGGATACTTCTATCTTTCCCCAGTTCTCTCTTGCCACGGCAGGAAGGAAAACGCCATCTTCACCGGCGATTTCAAAGCCTTCAATACCATCTCCGCGGTTGAATCCATCCGGTGCATGGTCGAAAGAGATGAATATCTTCCCCTCTTTAACCTCCATTGAACTGTATTCCGGTCCGTGTGCTACCACCCTGTTGAATCCATAGGTCTTGTTAAGTGCCAAGAATGCAAGCCGTTTTCCTATATCGGTCTTGTTCCGGGGATGGATATTGCGTAACTCATGAGGTTCTACCAGATCATTTGTAGAGACCACTCCACTGTGGGGGATCAGCTTCTGCGATTTGAACTGGGCCTCGCGCAGGAGAGCGGCCTCGGTGTTATCGGCACCGCTATATATAAAAGGTGCGATTTCCACGGAGTAAAACGGCAAATCGGTATTATTCCACTGCTTGCGCCAGAGATTCACCATATTGTGGAGACGTTCGGCATAAACCTGATGAGCTCCTACATTTGATTCACCCTGATACCAGATAAAACCGTTTACCACATAATTCTTGATCGGATGGATCATACCGTTGTACATCAATAATGGGCGGGAGGGGGCGGGTAATTTGTTGACTTCCTCTTCATTCAGATTTATATCGGAGTATGTCTCCAGGGTCTCTCGGTCAATCCATGCTTCTACCCTTGATCCTCCCCAGGAGGAGACAATCATGCCTACCGGTACATTGAGTGCTTCCTGAAGTGTCTGTGCGAAGAAAAATGCTGTGGCGCTGAATTCCGGAGAATTTTCCGGATTGCATACCTGCCAGCGACCTTCCACACTTTCAAGGGGTTCAAATGACTGTGTCCTGGGAATAGTGACAAAACGTATCGCGGGATATTGTCCCGAAAGAGCGATAGTTTCATTGGATCTTAGAATGGGATTGTTATTCCACCCGTAAAGCGGCATTTCCATATTGCTTTGTCCCGATGCCAGCCATACTTCACCAATCAGGATATCTTTGAGTACCACTTCTTCACCGTCGGAAACTGAAATAGAACACGGAGTGAAACTTGCTGCGGGGGTCTCTATGACGGCAAGCCAGTTTCCATCGTTGTCGACTTTGGCACGTACAACGGTATCGCTCCAACTGGGTTTCACTACTACTGTTTTACCACGGTCGCCTTTTCCCCATATATTCACTTTGCTGTTCTGTTGCAACACCATTCCATCGCTTAGGATTTCAGGGAGTGCCGGCTTTCCGTGTAACAGGAGGCCCAGAGAGAGAAGTAGCGGTAATAGAAAAATTCGTTTCATTTGTTTTTGTTTTAACTGTCTTGCAAATTTAGTGAATTTTCCTAATAGCAGGTGAAAATATGGGAAATCTTTGTAAGGATTATGAAAACCTTGATTTTCCTACAAATTATCCCCTGTATTTACAACATGCCGGTAGTGCATCATAAGTAGCCTGATCTGCTTTATCCTTATCCGTATCATATCCTACCTTGGCGATGGCTTTGCTGACAGCATCGAGACTGGTCTTCTGTGCATCGAAATGCAGATGAAGTTCCTTTTTCTCTGCATTCCATTCGGCCATGGATACACCGTCAACACTTTTTGCGGCCTTCTCGATATTTTCTTTACACATTTCACAAAGTCCCTGCACGGCAAGGGATGCATGCTGATCCTGTTGTGCTGATGCTTTCACTTCGGTTTGTGATGTTGCCGTTTCGCTCTTGGAGCCTGAGTTACATGCTGCGAATGATAGGGTTGCAACAACCACTACTGATAATACATACTTTTTCATTTTATTTTCTTTTTATGGTGAATTGAATTCTGATTCTGCTTTTGTTTAACGAAAGTGAGATGTTTTTGTTCGTTATATTTTGCTTACTTCCTGTATTTACAGCATCCGGGCAGAGCGTCATACACTTTCTGGTCTGCCTTGTGCCGGTCGGTGTCATGTCCCACTTTGGCAATCGCCTCGGATATTTTGTCGAGGCTGGTCTGCGTTGGATTGAAATGAAGGTGTAATTGTTTTGTAGAACCATCCCACGAGGCAGAAGACACGTCTTTCACGCCCATTGCGGTTTTCTCAATGCGGTCTTTACACATTTCGCAAAGGCCTTGTACAGTTATCGTTCCATGTTCATGTCCATCAGGTACCTGTTTATGTGCCTGATTGTTCCCTTCTTGCATGGAATGACCTTCGTGTCCGGTAATGGCATGGCCTGTTTCATTGTTCATCATGCTGCGTTTTCCCGCAAGCTGGGCACTTGCATCGATGGTGAACGCTCCTTTTGTTACGATCTCATCGCCATCTTCTATTCCTGAAAGAACCACATAGCTGTCACCCAATGAAGGTCCGAGCTCTATTTCCCTAAGCAGAAACCCCGGTGTTTCGGTACCGGGTTGCTTTACATATATGATTGAACGCTTCCCGGTCCATAATACTGCCGATTTTGGAATAACGATTTCGTGATTATACTGTTTTAGCGGTGCATTGACAAATGCATCGGCATACATGCCAGGCATTAGTTCCATTCGTGGATTTGCTGTTTCAACCCTGACTTTGGCTGTACGTGTGTTCGGATCAAGTATCGGGTTGATAAAAGAAACCTTACCCGAAAATGATTTTCCCGGGAGCGATTGTAAAGTATATTCCAGCTTATCGCCTATTTTCAGAAAAGGGAGATCGGATTCGTACGCATCGAAAACTGCCCATACTCGCGAGAGATCGGCAATATCGAACAATATGGTTCCGGTGCTGACATAGTCTCCCTGATTCACATTCTTAGAAACCACTATACCTCCGGTATTAGCTGTTATGTCGATCAAGGGGGAGACCTCTCCCGATCGTTCAATTGCGGCTATCTGTTCCTCTGATAATTTCCAGAGAGACAGTTTCTCCCTTACCGCTTCCAACAATGCGGGTTGGAACTCTTTCATCTTTACTGCTTCCAATAACTCTTGCTGCGCACTTAGCAACTCCGGTGAATAGATTGTTGCAATGGTTTGTCCTTTCCGAACACTTTCTCCGGTGAAGCTGACCATCAGCTTCTCGATACGTCCGCCCACGTGGGATGTTTGCGACTGAGAGAGCCGTTCGTCCACCTGGATAGTTCCGTAGAGACGGATGTCCTTTACAGGATTTTGCCTACTGACGATCGTTGTTTGGATGTTGGCCAGAGCCACTGCTTCCTCGCTTAATTGAATGGCATCCGGATCGATGGTGGCATCACCCGATCCGGTTGCTTTCAGAGGGATGAGATCCATGGCACAAAGGGGACATTTCCCCGGTTTGTCCATCCGTATCTGAGGGTGCATGGAACAAGTCCATATCTCTTCCCCATGATCATGGTCGTGTTCTGTTGTTGATGTTTCTTTGCCTGTTGACGAGTCTCCCGGGAAAATCAACCAACCCAGAAATAATCCTGCCAGCAGAATTAATCCATATGTGACATATTTATTGTTCAATGTTTCCTTTATCTTGGTGTTCATATGATTTCTTTTACATTAAAAGTGAAAATTAAAAGAGAAAGTTTATTGTGCGTCTTTATTCTTTACTCTTGAATGAAATAAGCTTCTGTACTGAAGCTACCATCGTATTATAGTCGGCGATAGCTTCTGCTTTTTTTAAACGGTAATCGAGTAATTGACGTTGTATTTGTATGACGTCCGTCAGATCACTTTTTCCGGAGACGAACTCCTGTACCAGCAAATGATAAGTGGTACGGGCAAGTTGCGATTGTTTCTCGTATAAGGCGATCTTTCTTGATGCATCATCCAGTGAATGCCTGATCCGGTAGAGTTCCGTTTGTAAGGTGTTCTGAGTGTTGGCTAATTGATGCCGGTTAGCCTGCCAACGGATACTGCTCTCTTTCTGTTGTGCCTTATATTTGTTGCGATAGATGGGTAGGCTGATAGAAACCATTGGCATGATCATATCCATCCCGTTCATTTCTGTTATCGGGAGTCCTCCGTGACCCATATCCATCCGTTTGCCAATTAGGGAATATTGGAGGCCTATCCCTACCATCGGATAACTCATCTTTTTATCCATTTCCGCTTTGGCCTTGTAAGCCGCCCCTTCTTCATCGATCATTGCCAACATTGGATTGCTCAGACTAATCTGATCTGTTGTTGCAGCGATATCCAAAGAGAAAGGAATCGGAGTGATTGAGTCGGGCAGTTGTATCTTGTTGTTGGCAGGCCTGTTCAGCAGAGCGTTGAAGGCGGCTGCTTCAGCATCTATCTGAGATGAGATACTCTCGATACTGTTCTCCAGTTCAGCGATCTCCAGTTGAATACGTAATACATCCGACATGCCGGAAGAACCGTTCATGCTTTGCATGTTTGTACCGGAGGCCATGGAACCCATCGATGCGGAAGTAGAGGTAGACTGTGAAAGGTTCCCTCCCATGGACGATCCCATGGGACCCATATTTCCCGCTGTCCCCGTATTACCCATAGTCGCAGAGGTGGAACCTGTTGACGTAGTTGTCTGCGTACGCCTCCCAGGACTGGTGTTTCCTGCCGGGGAAGCGGAAAACTTTCGTAAGGCGAGTGTCTCCAATTGCTTTAGATAATCCCTGTTTTCGCGGTTATTTTGTAATTGTTGCTGCAGACTACAAAGTAAAAACCACTGGGTATATACCTCCAGATAAAGATTATCCCTGGTTTCCCTGAACTGGGCAAAAGCCATATTAGCCATGTGTTCGGCTTCCGTACGTGCTGCTTTGCGCGTTCCGAACCAGGGAAACATCTGCATCAGTGTGAAATCGGCAATCTGTCGCCCGTCCATGATCTCCATCGGTTGCAGAAAGAAACCTATTTCGAGTTCAGGATCGGGATAGGCACCCGCCTGTGGTATCTTTTCCAGGGATGCCTTATAGGAAAGAAAATCAGCTTTTACCGCCGGATTGTTACGAGCTGCTATTTCCAGATAGAGGGCAAGTGAATCGGGTGTCTGCCGTGTGACCGCGTCTACGGTAAATGGATCAGTCTGGGCGAATGCTATGTCGGTTGTTACCGAAACAAAAAGCAGTGCAATGAAAAATATTTTTAAAGTGGACATATCTCGTTAATTTTTACTCTTTAATACTATCCTGTTTTTTAATTGCCGATTCGCGCCACCAACATTGAAGCACAGGCACAACGAATATTGTCATGGACTGAATCAACATTCCTCCGAAAGTGGGTATGGCGATTGGTACCATGATGTCGGATCCTCTTCCCGTGGAAGTAAGAATAGGCAGCAAGGCGATCAACGTGACGGCGGTGGTCATGGCAGCCGGACGGACACGCCGTAGGCCTGCGTACACGACCGCTTCCCTGATCTCTTCTTTGGTTTTCGGATTACGTTCAAGAAAGGTATCGTGAATAAACGACCCCATCAATACACCGTCGCTCGTAGAAATACCGAACAATGCGATAAACCCTACCCACACAGCGATACTTAAATTGACCGGGCGCATTTGGAAAAGATCGCGCATATTCAGATCACCGATTGAGAAATTCAGGAACCAGGATTCACCATACAACCATAATAAGATAAATCCTCCGGCAAAAGCGACAAATACTCCCGAAAAATGGATAAATGATGCTGTAAGGGTCTTGAACTGGAAGTAGAGAATGACCAGGATCAGGATTAGACATACCGGGATCAGTATCAGTAAACGGTCGGCTGCACGCTGCTGTTGTTCATAATTACCCGCAAAGGTATAGGATACACCTTGCGGAAGTTGAAGTTCACCCGAGCTTATTTTGTCTTTCAGCATTCTGTCTGCTTCTTTAACCACATCTACTTCTGCCTTTCCCGCAATTTTATCGAAGATGACATATCCTATCAGAAAGGTATTTTCACTTTGAATCATCTGGGCACCCCGGGTATATCCGATGTCAGCTACTTCCTTTAGTGGAATTTGTGCTCCGGTAGCAGTGGGGATAATCAGGTTACCCAATTCCTCAGGATTCTCCCGTAATTCACGCGGATAGCGTAACCTCACGGGAAACCGTTCACGTCCTTCCACAGTTGTTGTTAGGGGCATTCCACCCACTGCCGCACTGATAACGTCCTGCAAGTCGGCTACGGTGATGCCGTACCGTGCCATATTCTGCCGGTTCAGGCCGATTTCCACGTAAGGAGCACCGACGGCCCGGTCGTAAAATACGGTAGAAGGTAAAACGGATGGAATCTCTTTCAATGCGGCTTCAAGCAACTTTCCTCCTTCCTCAATTGCCTCGAGGTTCGGTCCTGATACTTTCAGACCCATTGGTGCGCGCATACCTGTCTGCAGCATTACCAACCGGGCTTCGATGGGTTGGAGTTTGGGGGACGAGGTGAGTCCGGGAAGGTGCGACACGTTTACTATCTCCTGCCATATATCATCGGCCGATTTGATTTCCGGACGCCATTGCCGGAAATAATCACCCCTGCTGTCGATAATCAGGCTGTCTGCCGGAATCAGTCGGAAACCTTCTTCGGGATTGTAGGTTGATCCGCTTTTCAACAGATATTGTCCTTTACCGTTGGTTTTGAAACGCATACGCCTGCCATCCTGGTCGAGGATATATTCCGGGCGATAATTGATAACATTTTCGAACATTTGAGTAGGGGCCGGATCGAGTGCTGAGTTTACACGACCCCACTTGCCGACGGTCATTTCCACTTCGGGAATATTATTGATCCGCTTATCGAGTGCTTCCACAAACTGTAGGTTTTGCTCAATACCGGTATGGGGCATACTTGTCGGCATAAGCAAAAAGGAACCTTCGTTGAGACTTGGCATGAATTCTTCACCTATACCTGGAAATTTATTGATTGACATCTGCCAGAAGGCGGTCTGACGGAATTTTTTCCAACCCACAGTTTCGAATCCCTTTGCGACAAAACCGAATATCGAATCGAATCCCAGCCAGATAGTGAGCCCGAACAGGAGTGTAAAAATCGGGATTACCATAAATTTCCACCGATTGGCCAGACACCACCGTATCAACCGTTCGTAATTATTGATCAGTAGCGTAAAGAATCCGAGGATCAAACCGATAAAGACAATCACCATCACGAAATTTATTATAAAACCCTTTTGAGGACCCATCGGTAACCATTCAGAGGTCAGGAAAACGGTTGCTGTGAGGATCGCAATCCCAGCCGTAATGTAAGTGGTGATCTTTTTACTTTTCCAGCGATGGGCATATAAATTATTTATTCCGAACAAAGGCAGTACGATTGCTGCACCTATTCCTGTGAAGATAAACAGTAAAATACCGCCGACGATGAGTGTGATATTCAGTATCTTTCTTATCCTCCTGGAGGATACCTTCAGCGAAAAGAAATAATAGGTTAGGGTGGGGACGACCGTCATACCCAGGATCAATGCCGATATGAGTGTAATGGTTTTCGTATAGGCAAGTGGTCTGAAGAGTTTACCTTCCTGCGCTTCCAGAAAGAAAACAGGGAGAAAACTGACAATGGTGGTAAGCATGGCTACGATGGTAGGTGTGGAAACCTCGCTCACAGCCTGATGTATCAGTTGCACAAAAGCCTTACCTTTTGTAATACCCTTGTTCTCGGGTTTTTCCATGTGCTGAATGACAATCTCCACAAAGACAACACCGATATCGGTCATTACCCCCACTGCAATGGCGATCCCTGAGAGAGCAACGATATTGGCATCAATATGTAATAGCCGCATTACGATAAAAGTAGCCAGTACCGCTATAGGGAGTAGGCTGGATATCACGACCGATGCCCTAAGATTGACAATGATAATGATGATGACGATGACACTGATAATCATTTCCAGAGTGAGGTCGTCCTCGAGCGTGCCGATAGTCTCCTGTATCAATCCAGACCGGTCGTAGAAGGGAACGACGGTCACTTTCGATACCGTACCGTCGTCAAGGACCTTTTGAGGCAATCCCGATTCTATTTCATCAATCTTCTTTTTCACGTTGTCGATTACCTCAAGCGGATTCGAACCGTACCGGGCGACCACCACGCCGCCTACGGCTTCCACGCCTTCCTTGTCAAGCCCGCCACGCCGGGTGGCTGGGCCAATATTGACAAAAGCTACCTCTTTGATTTTTACCGGAACTCCGTTGCGGACGGTAATTACCGCCTCTTCGAGGTCGGATACGTTTTTAATGTACCCAAGCCCGCGTACCAGGTATTCAGCTTTATTGATTTCGACGGTTTCCGCACCGATATCGAGATTACTTTTTTGTACGGCTCCCATGATATCCATGATAGAAACGCCAAAAGCGCGCATGGCATTAGGATTGATCTCTACCTGGTACTCTTTTATAAATCCACCGATGGAAGCGACTTCCGACACACCTTCGGCTGAAGAGACGGAATATCGTACATAGAAATCCTGTATGGTACGCAATTCCTCGGGATCCCATCCACCTGTAGGTTTTCCCGTCTTCGGGTCGCGCCCTTCCAGCGTGTACCAGAAAATCTGTCCAAGCGCCGTGGCATCGGGACCGAGACTGGGTTGCACCCCCTCGGGTAAGGTGCCGGGCGGTAGAGAGTTGAGTTTTTCCAGGATACGTGAACGGCTCCAGTAAAACTCTATCTCTTCATCGAAGATAATATAGATAAATGACATGCCGAACATGGATGTACTGCGGATGGTTTTTACACCCGGAATACCCAGCAGGGAAGTAGTCAGCGGATAGGTGATCTGATCCTGAATATCTTTAGGTGAGCGTCCCATCCATTCGGTGGCGACGATCTGCTGATTATCGCCGATATCGGGGATTGCATCCACAGGTACAGGATCGCGGGGCAGGATACCTCCGTCCCAACTGAAAGGAGCGGTGGACAATCCCCACGCAATGATCCCTACTAGCAATAGTAGCGTTATAATTCTGTTTTCGAGGAAATATCGAATGATTTTATTGAGCATAGTGAATTTGATTTTATGATGATATCTCACAGTGATTGAACACTGTCAGATATGATTATGCAATTAATTGATCCCTATTGGTACAACCAATCCATATATGGCTGATCGTGTTATTCTGAACGATCAGTTTCGTAAAATCAAATACGGTAAATACAGATGTAAGTGAGCAGATTTACATCTTTCATAAAAAGTCCTCCCGGAGGAAAATCCGTAAGAGGGGTACGAATATCGGTTTCAGGATCCGGCAATTGAATTATTCCGGTTAGAACGGATCCTACATTCTCAATAGAAAAGGATAAGGGACGGGAAGTCTGCTGTTCTGCTTTATTTTGGTAATCATCGGTAGTGAACTCCAGTAATTCCGTATTACAGCAACTATTTCTGGCAATGTACCGTCCATGATTTTGATTGTCGGCTTCATGAGTGTTGTAGAAATCACAACAGGAGTGGTTGTCTCCAAGGTTTATCAGGCCTGCAGAATTAATATCTGTGGCAGTATGTACCGTGAAAAGATCGAAAGACTTCAACTTGCCACCACAGAAGTGTATTGCGATAACAGGTTGTATCGCAAAAATCATCATGATTGGAAGTAATAATATGGCAGTTGCTCTATTCATCTACATTCATTCCATCGTCGGTGAAGATTTCATTTTGTATCCGCTAAACCAAAATGTTGATATGAACGGTACAACAAAGAAACACCAAGCTAGTTTACAAAAGTATCAATTATTTTTGATTTAAGAATTAAAAGAGCAGTTAATACAAAAAAAGTGGCTCCAAGATCTTTTTGATGACTCCTGGAGCCGCTTACTATCAGAAGACTATTCTTTCAGTCGTACCAGTTTTTCCCGTATTTCATAGCGTTTTTCAGCTGACATATAGCTGTAATTCAGTGTGATGGTTTCCGTTTCAAGATTATAGTTGCTTTCTCCTAAATCACTTACTTGGTTGTGTGTATTATTCCTGGAGGAACTGAAAATCAGAATCCAAAGTCGTCTATTACGATATCTTCCACTTCATCGTGTTCAATTTCAATGGTGTTCTGTGTGCTCAGTCCTTCCACGTAGATGGCTTTGTAGGGAATGGCGGGACAGACATATTCACAGCCGCCGCAACCTACGCATATTTTTGGTTCTATTTCGGGAATGGTAAGATGCCCCTTGTACGGAACCATACGTACAGCTTGTGTGGGGCAGTGTTCCGAGCAAGCCCCGCAACTTGTCTCGTCGTAGTAAACGATACAGTTTTCAATAATCAATTGTACTTGTCCCATCTGGGTGTGGTTCTTTACCTCTTTAGTGAGGGGGAGGATGGCTCCGGTGGGACATACCTCTCCGCAGATGGTACAGTCATAATTACAGAATCCATGGTCGAAGTAAAGCTTGGGCTGCATCATTCCTCCTAAACCATATTCCAGGAAAGCGGGCTTGATCACGTGTGACGGGCATTTACTCACACAAAGATGGCATGAGATACATTTTTCCCGTAAATGATCGAAAGATGGTGTTCCAGGAGGTGCGACAGGGAGTTGTCGTTTAAACTCCTTCCTCGGGAGCAACTCATCTGAGATTATCTCCTGCGCGATAAGTTTTCCCGCGGCCAATCCCGTAATTAATGACGCGGAAAGGAAGCGGCGTTTCGACGCATCTACCGGTTTCTTTTCGTTCAGATAGGTGTAAGCAGGTGCTACATCTGCTCCTTTTTTCCTGCTCGGCCGCTTCAAAGTGTATTTCATCGCGTTGCGGTTACAACTTTCTATGCAGTTGAAGCAGGTGACACAACGGCTATGATCGATTTGCTTGCTTTTTGAATCGATGCAGGAAGCTTTACACTTCATGGCGCATAATCCGCACATATTGCATTTTTCATCTACGAACCGGATCCTGAACAGAGAGTATTTACTGAGCAAACCGAGGGTGGTTCCTACAGGACAGATGGTATTGCACCAGGTCCTGCCGTTGCGCCATGCCAGATAACCTATGACCAACAAGGTGAGGAGGGCTGTAATAACAGAAAAAAGGCTGAGTGTATAGATGCTGACCTTATAAAAAGTGAAATTGTTGAAAGTGGTAAAAATAGCTTCTAAAAGGTTATTGCCGGCAAGATATGCAGGCCGGAACAAATGGGTGGCGATCCTTCCGTATGCACCGTACGGGTCGAGTAAACCCAGTAAAAAGGTAAAACCGAAAATGAATGATATCACTGTGCCTGCCAGTACACTCCAGCGGAGAATGCTTTTGGCTTCACTGTACCGGTATTTTTTCTTTCTGTGAAATCTCTTGGAAAACCATGCCACTATATCCTGATATACCCCCATGGGACAAATGGAAGAACAGTACACCCTTCCGAAGAGGAGGGTTAGGCCCGCCAATGATACCAGAATAACAATATTGAGAGCCAGAAGAGCCGGGATCAATTGTATTTCGGCCAGAAAACTGAGCTGAGCGGGCAGAATCTCCCTGAAATCGAGGAAATAGAGTGTGAGCAGTGTAAAGAGGATCAGAGAGAGAGTAATACGAATTTTTTTCAACATGATGTGCACAGTTTAACACCGACAATACTATCCGAGGGAAGGTGCCGGTTAAGATTGTCGGTGATAATGATACAAAGGAAAGGTGGATTATATGCGCAGTCTCCTGATATTCAGGTTGTCCAGTTTCATGGTGCCAATGCCTAATTCTTCTCCTTTGGCAATATGCGTCACATTTTCAAGTGGCATTTCACGTGCCTGGTTGAAGAAATTGGCGGCGGCGGTATCGGCTGCGACAATATCCTGGGAGATAAAGATCCCTTTGGAGAGTACCACATCGGAGAGCGATTTTCCTCTGGGACCGCTGGTTTTCATCAGCCTGTATGCATCCACCACGTTTAAAACAGGTTTTTTGGAGTATGTACATACGTCGGCAATGCATTGTTGCAAATCGTTGGCGTGGAAGTATCCCCTGTCCCATACAATCCCCATATAATTTTTCATGGAGATAGTGAGTTGGGCACCTCCGTGGTTTTTCAGGATGGGGACATTGATCCATTTGTCGCAGTCCACGATCGCCTGATGGATCTTGGCTGCTTTCAGGCTTTTTCCTTTGGGTAGGGATACCTCTTTGTAATAAGACTCCTGATGAGCTGGTATCACTTTGGCACCTGCTTTCTTGGCTGCCTCTTCAATACCGCTATTGGCATAAGATTTCCGCCAGTCGTCACAGGTATGGTCAAATACTGTCACCTCTGCTGCACCGGCATCGAAACATTGTTTAATAATTTCCTCCACCAATTTAGGATTTGTATTGGCTGCCATCTCTATTGGCTGATCCCATCCGATATTAGGTTTTAGACATATTTTATCACCTTTGCTGATGAAGTTGCTCATTCCTCCCATCTCGGCGATCGCTTTGCGGAACATTGCTTCCGGTTCGCCTCCCATTACGGCTACCAAATCATATTTTTTGGCGGCGTTGGCGGTTTCGAACGACTGGGTGAGTACGCTCATCGCATCTGTCTCTTTCACTGTGGTCAGTGCTGCTCCTGTGAGAGCTACTGCTCGTAAGAAATTCCGTCTATCCATAATCATGCTTTATTTAGATTGGCTGGTGTCTATTTCCAGCCTGTTTGAATTTCTATTGTCATTAAATCCGTACCCTTATTCCTCCGAAGATTGTGGTACCCGGCATCGGGTATCCGGCGTTGATCTCATATTTCTGACCAAGCAGATTTTCACCTCTTGCAAAGATATCCAAGTTGCCGGTGAGTTTGAAACTGGCGCGTGCATTCCAGAGAACAAAACTCTCCTGCAGAGATTCGGCCGGGGAGGTGTGCATGTTTCCAATATATTGTACTCCGGAAGAGAGATTCCAGCGTCCTCTGTTATAATTTCCTCCCACATGGAGTTTGTGCTCCGGTGCATAGAGTATTTTATAGGTCATATCCAGATAACTGTAGTTTGCAGAAAAGCGTAGGCTGGGTGTTGCCTGATAAGTAGTGCTGACCTCGAACCCTTTGTTCTCCACTTCTCCAATATTATCCCATTGCCCGACATTCGGTTGAACTTGCTGTATCATGTTGTCACCGTTTATGTAAAAGAGATTGACTCCTACACTCAATCTGTTGTTCATAAGCATTTGAAGCAGCGATATCTCGTAGTTCATCAACCGTTCCGGTTTCAGATTCGCATTTTGCGACGGAAACATATACATTTCCCGGATGGTGGGATTACGAAATCCTTTGCTCACGATTGCTTTCAGAACGGTAGCATTCGAAGGAGTGAAACTGGCGCCTAATTGCGGAATCCATTCAGATCCGTTGATTTCATGATGATCTAACCTGATACCCGCGTTAAGTATCAGCTTGTTATCCAGGATTGTTTGCTGCATGTTCAGATATCCCGCTATATCGTAGAGGGTGGTATCTACTAACTGTTTGTTGTCTGCTTCATCAGGAAATTTATTCTTAGCCTCACCTCCGAAATGTTGAAAGTCGAATCCGGCCGTTGTTTTATTTCCTTTTACTAAAGAATAGGATTGGTAGAGAGAGACTCCAGCCATCCGGTCGGATGAGTTAAAGCGTTGTGGTAAAGGTTGTCCCCCCTCTCTGTATCCATCGTTAATCCGATGTGTACCGAAGTTATAAAACAGCTTTACCGCTCCTGATGTGTTTGCATATTCGTTTTCGAGGGCAAGAGAGGTCATTCCCCGGGTGATGTCGGCATCGTTATCGATCATGGGGATAGCGACCATCCCCGGGTTAGAAGACTCTGTATTTGAGATATTAAAGTCTGCAAAACTTTTCCAGTTGCCTGAAATTTCATACCCCACCTTAGCGTAGCCGTTCCACTGTTCAAACTCCATGTTTTCACGGTGTCCGTCGGAACGGTTGTAGCCTATATTCCCGGCCACATTCAACCGATCCTTTTTCCATCCGGAGGATGCTTCTGCATTCAACGTGTTGTAACTCCCGTACATTACCTGTGCCGTGCCATAGGATCCATCCTGCTGTTGTTTTTTTGTGATGAGATTGATCACTCCTCCCATGGCATTCGAGCCATAGAGAACCGAAGCGGGGCCCCGCACTACTTCTACCCGTTCCGTCATCATCGACTGGTAACTGTCGGCTAAAGGATGCCCCATCAATCCCATATATTGTGGATGTCCGTCAATCAATACCAATACACCGGCAGTAGGGGCACCTCCAATCCCGCGGATAGACATCCCACCGGCTGATCCGTTAGATACCCCGTAGCCCATTACTCCTCTCTGGGTGATGAACAGTCCCGGTACCTCTTCGGCAAGTAAGGGTAGGAGGGAGGGTTGCATCCTTTCTTCAATCTGTTTTTCAGAGATAACGGATATGCTCATTGGCAGGTTGCGCAGATTGATTTTGGACATAGCGCCGGTGACAATGACTTCGTCCAGCCGAACGGTGTCGTTTAACCTTTCATCGGGTTCATTACTGTAGTAGTTGTTCCCCGCTGCCACCGTGAGTGCCGACAGCATAATACAGTATAATAAGAGGGTGATTTTAGACATACTTACCCTGATCATTGCTTGTTATAAATAATAATTGTGTCAGTAGAAAGAGAGTGCTCCCGGTTATATTATCCAGGGAAATTTAAAGCAGGATTCGTCGTAAAGCGAATAATCGGCTTTCCCGTTTACAGCAAAAGTTTTTATTTGTCTGGCGTCCTGTAAGAGATCAATAGCATATTGTACGGTAGCCCCGGTTTTTATGCGATCTTCCACCAAAAGGATCGATTTGCCTTTATATTCAAAATCGACCGGGGAGATTAATTTTGGAGTTTCGTACTTCGGTTTCTGATACTGGTCACGCAGATTGATCTTCAGGAGTTGTATCTCTATGTTCAACCGCTGGTTGATGATGGCTGCCGGAATGATGCCTCCGTTGGCAATAGCGACGATCATGTCAAAGGTTTCATGAAAGGTGATTTCACGAAACCGTTGCATGACTTCCTCAAATGATTTTCCGGCAATCATTTTATATTTTGGCTATTGCTTTGAGCAAGAGATAACCGCCAAAGAGTTGTACCAGCATC
This sequence comes from Proteiniphilum sp., assembly GCF_034927365.1. Taxonomy (GTDB): domain Bacteria; phylum Bacteroidota; class Bacteroidia; order Bacteroidales; family Dysgonomonadaceae; genus Proteiniphilum. Next base: position 457,592 of record NZ_JAYFQD010000013.1, read on the forward strand.
CCGGGGACACCGAGCCGGAAATCCTGTACGGCAATGACAAAATTTTGTGTCATGGCCCATTCTATACCGGTTCCGATCAGTTGATAAGCGAGAATAGCCAGTAAGATGCCTATCAATGATACTTTTCCGAAATACTTCGCAGCCATTGCGGCAGCGATCGCCAGAATAACGGATTTGATCATGATAGCCGGCAGTACAGCTGCGGGAGGCATGCCGAAGAGCAGGTGATTGGCCAGCGGGGATAAGATGGCGGTCAGTAATCCCACGTGGATGCCATATTTATAAGCAGCGATCAGTGTAAAGAAGTAGATAGGCAGGAAGATAAGTCCTCCCTGTGGTACAAGATGAGCCAACTGCGGTAAAAGCAGGTTGCCGACAATAAAGATCGTTGCGAAGAGATAGGTCTTCGTGTTACTGAGGTTCAGAGAGTGTAATTTGACTGTTGTTGACATAATTGGTTGTTTTATATCGTAATTCCTACAAAACTATGAATTAAATTGTTGAATCGAAAAAATGAGATAGTTATTTTTTATTTAAAAAATAAAAAAGCAGGGATCACTCATTGTTTGCTGAAGCGTCATTTAAAAATAAATGACGTATAATTATCTGTTTTTAAAGAGCATTGGTAGAAATTCTGAGAGATAGATCCTCCAGTTTTTCCATGTATGTCCTCCTTCCGATTCCCTATATACATACGGGAAGTTCATGCCGTCGAGTTTTTTCCTGTAATCGATATTTGCCTGGTAAAGAAAATCATCTTTACCTATGGCAATCCAGTACAGGGTATAGCCGTTAGCTTTTTGTGCGGATAGCGTTCCGTCTATGTTATCATATACTTTTGACTTTACAGCTTCATTGGGCATGATGGCGGCAGAGAAAAGTCCCATGTAATCGAATGTTTTTGGGTAATATCTGGAAATGTGCAAGGTATGAAATCCACCCATGGAGAGGCCGGCAATTGCCCTTCCTTTCTTTTTAGGGATGGTCCGGTATTGGGAGTCTACAAACCGGATAATTTCGTGGAAAGTCTCTTCATATTTTCCATCCATGGTATGGGGTAACCGGAATTGCGGCTTGTAAAAACCCAGGTTCGATTCACCCGGGGCAGCTTCCTGCGCCACATTCCCGTTGGGCATCACCATGATCATCGGCTCGGCTTTGCCTTGGGCAATCAGGTTATCCAGTATCTGGGAAGCGCGTCCGAGGGTCATCCATGCCTCTTCATCCCCACCCATGCCATGTAGCAGGTAGAGGACCGGATAGGACTTTTTATTCTCTTCATAACCGGGTGGTGTATAGATTGTGATCCTGCGGGTCATGTCGTTATCCGGCGATTTATACCACCTCTTGGCTATTGTACCGTGCGGAACACTGTTTACCTTGTAGAGGTCTGCCTGTCCACCTCCGATGAGTAAAACGTTGAGTGTGCTGGCCACATCACGCCGGTAGTACACGTTATTGGGATCGTTCATTTCCAGTCCGTCCACCCTGAAGGCATAAGTGTATAATTCGGAAGGAAACGGTTTCGTTGTAAAGCTCCAGACTCCGTCGGCATCTTTGGTCATCCTGGCATTCTCCCCGGAGGTCAGGAAATCCCCCGTAACAGATACGCTACTGGCGTTTGGTGCTGTTAACCGGAACGTAACAGAATTGTCGGCATGTATCTCCGGAGAGATAATTTCTTTCTTCTGCCCGGAGGAGAGATTCTCCTGCGCTTGAACGTTTACTGTGAAAAGCAGCATCAATGTTACCGCCAAAATAGAGGAAAATAATATCTTCATATTCTATTCAGATTGGAAAGTTTTTCAATTCGTTTTAAAACATAATAAAGGGTTAATTTAATTACCTTTGATCTAAAACCCTCCTTCAATGCTTCAGTTTACAAAACTAATAAAAACTATCGGTTATGAAAAATATGTTCCGGAGGAAAAAATAAAAATCAGGGAATGGCTTTCTTGTCCATTGTTCAGGTGAACAGGATTTTTTTATTTGTGGGATTATCCTTAATTTTGTCATTATCCTTGAGAAACAGCGATGAATTATATGAATGAAAATAGTTAACAATGAAACTACATGAGGCTATAAAACAGGTTTTGAAGGAAGCTAATTCCGGAATGACAGCAAAGGATATTGCAGTGTCAATTAATAAGAATGATTATTATTCACATAATGACCGGGGATTTTTGTATCTAGGCCAGATTTATAGCTGTATTAAAGATTATCCGTCACTTTTTCAGAATATAAATGGGTATATTGTATTGGTTAATAATCATACCTGGAACAATATATTGAACAGTTATGAGTATTTGACCCAAAGCCTCAAAGGTATTTTTATACAGGCTGATATCCAATTCATAATAGCTGTTCTCTTTTATTACAAACGATTGGTAGATATTAATCATCGTACCGGTCGTGGTTACCCGATAGAATTTGAAAAAAAATCAACAGATCTATTCGAGAAATTGGTGGATGAGGGACAGTTCCTGATTAAAGGCTTTAAATCTATAGAGGAATATAAGATTGCTCCGGAGGGAATTTTCGAAGAATGTGCAAGATTAGTATCAAAACTGGATCAAAATAAAATCCAGGAGATATGGTCTATCATAAAGCGGGTTCAAACGGATGATTTAAGTGACAAGGAATTTGGGGCTATATACGAGCACCTTATTACTCTTAATACTTTGGATGATAATAAGTCGTCTCTTAACCACACATCCTACAGCTTACGGCAATTAATGGTTGAATTACTGAAAGTAAAAGATGGGTCATCAGTGTATGATCCTGTAGCAGGAATAGGGGATTTACTGGTTGAAGTATCGCTCAATACAGGTAAGCGTATCCAAGGCTATGGCACAGAAATTAATCGACGAATAGCTCAACTTGCCAGTATGAATGTATTGATGCATGGATGCGATAATATACATATCGATGCGAAAGATTGTTTTGAACAGATAAAAACGGATAAAAAATATGACTATATAGTCGGGGATTTGCCCGCCAATGGTATTACCAACTCAGTGGAATATTATAAGCTTTATGATCAGTATGGTCTTTCAGCGCCAAAATCGGGTAAGAGTTTTGGGGCGTTGGTACTATTTGCTTTGTCAAAACTGAGACCCGGAGGTAAGGCTGTATTGACGGTATCCGATGGTTTTTTGGTGAAAAAGGGGAAAGAGCAGGAAATCAGGGAACTGCTCATCAAAAATGATTTGATCGAAACCATTATCAGTCTTCCCCCCGGTACTTTAAGGCCATTTACCGGAGCCAAATCATCTTTGATCATACTGAATTGTGATAAACCCGGGGAATTAAAAGGTCGTATTCATTTTATTGTAGGAAGAATAAGTGATCAGACACCAAAATATGTGATTTTGGATAATGAGGAAATTCTTTACTTATATAACAGGAAAGAATCGTTTGAAAAGAATGCACAAATAGTACACATCGAAGATTTAAGGCCCAATGTAAATTTACTGGCAGAATCGTATGATGCCCAGTTCCTGCTTGCCAACAGTATGTTGAGGGACGGTAAAGCGAAACTTCTGGCCGATTTAGTACATGTTCAATCGGGTGTAAATCCTGAGAAGTATGTTATTCAGCAAAATGGAGATATTCCATTGATAAAAGTTGAAAAATTATCAAAGGATATTCTGGATATCAATCTCAACACTCAAAGCAATGAGGGTATTATTTACCAATCCCGATACGAGAGAAATGTAATCTCTGAAGAATGTATATTGGTAGCTCGTATTGGAGATAACCTGAAACCAACCCTTTTCAAGCCTACGGATAGGGTCCCTGCAATTTTGCCTCATAATAATGTCTATGCGTTAATTCCAAATAATAGAATAGAGTTAAGTATAGAGTATTTATATTATCAATTGCATTCTGCTTTTATTCAGGAGCAGATTGAGAAACGCAAGCAGGGAGCTGTGATGCCTTACATCAGTATTGCAGGTCTTGAAGAGACCGTTATACCCTATATGAGCCTGGAAGCCCAGCATGAGTTTGTGCAAACCCAGAAAGCGAACCTGATCGCTGAAGAACGGAATAAGATAGAAGAACGGATCAAAGCATTGGGTTATAAAGAGGAAACAAAACAAGTTGAAGCCGATGTCATAAAGACATTGACGCATCAGCTAAGACCTACGTTTTCCGGATTGAATGGGATTACAAAACGTATAGAAAGAATTGTACAACGAGAAGAATTAGGTCATTTGAAAGAGTATGACAAGATAGAATTGAATGTGGATCCTGAAATTGAACGACATATATCCTTTCCTGAGAATTATACCCTTGATCAATTAATATACAACCTCTCCAAGGAAACTCAACATCTGAGTGACATTCTTACCAATGTGGATAAGGTGATGAATTTTAAATTACTACCGGAGGAATTAAGGGAAGAAAATATACTGGATTTTTTGAATGAATACAGGGCGCAGAAGATTGTAGAGCGTAATGGTGAATATGGTATAGAGGTAAGAGGAGAGTCTGTTTCAGTCCTTTTACATAAAACCTCTTTTAAGGAATTGTTGGATCAATTACTGATCAATGCTGAGAAACATGCATTTATCGATCAGTATAAAAACCAATCGAATAAAGTAATATTTATTGTGCGTTACAATAAAAGAAGAGAGGTTGTCTCCATTGAATATTCGAACAATGGAAAACCTTATGAACTAACTCAAAAAGACTTTGTGGCGGCATTTGAAAAAGGGAGTAGGAGCAAAGGCTCAGGAATCGGGGGCAATTATATCAATCGGGTTGTCGCGGCACATAAGGGAAAGCTAATCGTAGAAGAAAATAATAAAAAAGGTTTTTCATTGACCATTGAATTACCCACGCCAAATAGTAGCATGTATGAATAGTATTATTTTAGTTGATGATGATAATGAATTCATCAGGAACTTTACCAATGAGGCATACGCTAAAAAAATTACTGTGGCAGCAAAAACCAGCCTCGAAGGATTAAAGCAATTGCTTCCTGCTTATGCCCATAAATATGCAGCAGTTGTGTTAGATATAAAATGCCTTCTCCGGGATGACCAGGCAAAAGAAGATGCGTCTTTTATAACTTCAGCACTTAAATATTTGGATTCTACAATATCCGGATTTCCCCGGTTTATCTTGACCGGTGATGATTCTGAATTTGATACCCTCAAAAGATATTACACGGAAGAAAAAATGTTTATAAAGAAGCCTGATGATCAGGAAAGGCTTTTGAATGAGTTATTGTATTGTGTGCAAAATGCAGAACCACTCAGGATCAAAAGAGAGAATTTTGACATCTTTGATGCATTTGAACGTGGATTACTCCCTACAAACAAGGAGGTGACGGTGTTGAATATCATACGACGCTACGATGAGAAAGATCCGGCCAATTTTAAAGGTGTGATCGGAGATATAAGAGAGATCCACGAAGAAGTTTATAAGTCACTCAATAATAGAAATAAAGCGATAGTTCCCGATAGATATATCAATGCTAACGGTTCTCCCTCTTTCAGTGGCGATTTTTATAAGCATCTATTGGGAAACCCGGATCATAGGAGCGGTTTTGCTCCTACTACTCCTGTTTATCAGGATAGTACAGTCTCCTGCCATACTAAGCTCATCCACAGCGCTTGTAGCGAGTACCTGCACGGGACATCAAGGACAGGATTTTCAATTTCATCCTATACTTTGAAAAGTTTAATTAATAGCCTGATGGAAATAATAATCTGGTCAAAGCAATATTGAAAACATCCTCAAAGACTAAAAATGGGTCGAACGGAATAAAACACCCGGCGCATTCAGTGTAATTATTATTTGTATATACCTCCGTATGAAAAAAATATTCTTTCTATTATTATCTACTTGCATGGTAATCACTTCATGCAAATATTCTAAAAGTGATGTAATTGTTTACAGTGCTCCTGAAGGGGAGGCGTTAAACGAAAAATTCACTGTCTCTGTAAATGGTATTAATGTGCCTGTTTATAATGCCAGAGTATGTACCGAAGACATACAGGGACGTCATGAAGCGGGAATTATTTCTCTGGCAGATTCGGCTTACGATATTGCCGGTTTTGCCTCCTTTGATTTAAAAAAAGGGGCGGCAAGAGTTAGTATATCTGTAAGTGATTTGATTACAACAGCCCGGATACTTCCCACCTCTTTTGGTATAATTCCGACTATAAAAGGTAAAACGATCACTTTTGAAGTTGACACACCCCAACATGTTACAGTAGAGATCAATGGCGACCATATACGTTCGTTACACCTCTTTGTGAATCCGGAAGAAACAGACATTCCCGATCCAAACGATCCGAATGTGATTTATTTTGGTCCGGGTATTCATGAAATCACTTCAGTTCCTGTTGGCGACAATCAGACCGTTTATATTGCCGGAGGAGCCGTTGTGAGAGGTATATTGCCTGAAGATGGAAAGGATAGGGTAGAGCCCTCTTTTGTGTTGAGAGGTAAAAACATTACTTTCCGGGGCAGGGGGATATTTGATCAGGGGCAGATACCGCGCGTAAAGGGTCGCCAAACGATGAACGTTACTGTAGATGGATTTAAACTGGAAGGAGTCATATTATGCAATTCAAGTATATGGACAGTTGCTTTACGCGATTGTAATGATGTACATATAGACAATGTGAAAATATTTGGCCATCGCGCCAATTCCGACGGTATAGACATCACTGCCTGCATTGATGTATTGGTGGAAAATTCTTTTCTACGCACATGGGACGATCTTATTGTGGTTAAAACCTTGCGGGGTGTCACCCAGGAGGCTCGTCGTATCCATGTGCGGAAATGCGTACTTTATAACGAAATTGCCCATGCATTGAGTATTGGAGCAGAACTGACCCGGAATGTGGAAGATGTTTTATTTGAGGACTGCGATATAATTGGTGATCACGGACGTGAGTGGACACTACGTATTTACCACACTGATGCGGCAACGGTAAAAAATGTTCGCTTCGAAAATATCCGTATAGAGGAATCCGTTCAATTTGCTTCGTTATGGATAAATTCGGCAGTGTGGACCACAGACACTGAGCGCGGTCATATAGAAGATGTAGTATTCAGGAATATTACCGTCAACAATTCAGGTTATCAACTCCATAAGGATTTTGAGTTTTTGGGTTATGATGCTGATCATGCAATCAAAAACGTGTTAATTGAGAATGTATCGATCAATGGAAGAAAAATCACACAGGAGGATGTGAAGATCAATCCACCCATAGGTAGCAGAGAATCCAAAGAGGGTATCGTTATGAATGAATTTGTTCACAACGTAACCGTCATATCGGAATAAAACCGGTAATACCGGAAAACAAAAGCGCCATGCGGAATAAACCGCATGGCGCTTTTACTATACTACTGTTAACTATGCCTTATTTCAGTTCCTTGATACGGATATTCCTGAACTGCACTTTGGAACCATGCCCCAGAAAACCGATATGACCGGTTTTGTTGAGTAATCCGGGGTGTTCTTTTTTGTCTATCGTACCGTTTTTGGAGGCTTCACGGATATTGCCATCAAGGATAGTCGTTCCGTTAAGAATCACCTTGATATGATCACCGTTGGCAACCACTTCCTGGTAGTTCCATTCTCCGGTCGGCTTGAGAAACCCTCTCTTTGCAGGGATCACGCCATAGACTGACCCGTGATACTGGTATTTTTCCAACTTCTTGTAAATAGGTGCTTCGTTATCGAGTATCTGCAGTTCCATACCCCCATAAGCGGCATCTCCTTCTGTGGGAGTTCGGATACCTAATCCGTTATTGGCACCGGGTGTGAGCATGAATTCGAAGCGGAAAACAAAGTTGTCGAATTCGTCGGCGGTGTAGAGGTTACCTCCTGATCCCTGGCTGGGGTGTAGTACGATATTACCGCCTTCTACCACATAATCCTTTTTATTTCCTGTCCATTGGTCGAGGTTTGTCCCGTCGAAGAGGATCCGGAATCCTTCCTTCTCTTCTTCAGCCGATAACTTGAAGGGATCGGGGGCAGGAATCTCCCTGATGAAGATATCACGATAGGCTACCTCGCTACCATGAGCCTGTAATTCAATTTGTTCTACCGGGAAGATCGGCTGGTTCCTGTCCCAGAAGTTCTCCAATACCACTTCATCGGTTACAAGTTCGCCATTGAGCCAGACCGATACACGTTCACCTACCATCCGGATAAAGAAAGTGTTCCATTCACCCACCTTCTGGTCTGCCACCTTGAGTGGTTTGCTCGGGTTTTTCTGGTTGTTGTAGAGGCCTCCTGATCCCACTTCCGCACCTACATTCGTACGGGCGGTATCCCATATCTGTACTTGTGGCGTTCCACGCAAGTAGATACCTGCATCAGGTTCGGGACCCGGATAGAGTTTCCAGTCGATCATCATTTCAAAATCACCATACAGTTTTTCAGTACAGAGGTTATTGTATCCTTTCCCGTCGAAGAAGATAGTACCATCCACTACTTTCCAGTCATTTACCGCTTCCTTGTCTGCTTTGACCTGTGCAGCGGCCAGTTCCTTCTTACTCATTTTAGCCCGGGCAATAGGATTTTCCACCAATCCTTTCCATCCATCCAGGTTCTTACCATTGAATATGGAAATAAATCCTCCTTCGTTCGGATTCTCAGCCAGGAATTTGTTGATGGATTGTCGTTGGTAATCCGCATCGGGGTTAGAAAGCGTCTTGCTTACTTTATTCAGGATTTTGGTGGTTTCACTACCGGCGAATGAAGGATTATTGAGAGCAATATTCATTGCGGCCAATGCAGCCGATTCTTTCACCGCCGGTTCATCCATATAAGGCGCAACGAGAAGTAATGCCTGGTATTGCCCCGTATTGCCGATCATCCGAAGAATATCGTTTTTCTGTTTGTCGTTTTGGGCGAATTGCATCGCTTCACGGAGGTAGAGATACTGGATCGCTCCGGTCTGTCCGGATTTGCGGATAACAGAAATCAATGCGTCAGTCACCTTTTGCAATTCACCTTTGTCTTTACTGTTACGTGCAATATCGAGCATCGGGTAGATCACGTGGAACGATTTCCAATGGGTGAGTGCGTCAAAAGCAGCATCTTTTTCAGCCCCTCTGGCAGAAGCGTAGGCTTTGGTAATGAGCTCCATGGCTCCTTGCGAGCCGCTGTTTGCCAATGCAGTGTAATAAAGATGTTTCTTGGTAGAACTTTTCATCTTTTCCGTTACCAGAGGAAGTTGTTGTTCTGCCGGTAAATAGTTTAATGCTGCGTTAATGGCCTGTTGAATGGCAGGTGTTTGTGCCGCATCCGACCTTTCGAGCAAAGTAAACAGGTCGGCCAGATTCTTGTCAGTCACCACATCCTTTAGGGTATTGGCAGCAGCCGACTTCACTGTTTCATTGTCAATGAACATCTGGTTATATACCAGGTTATACTGGCTTTCCATCTTACGGTTGGAGATGAGTTCCAGGACAGCTTTTTTACCTGCATCGCCGATCTTGTCAAACGCGGAAGCGAGAGTATAGGAGATATCTCCATTAAAAGTGGAGAGCGCTTCTTTTCCCAGTGCTACAGTCTCTTCGTTATCGCTTTTCAGCAGAGAAGCCAATGCGATGAGTGACTCATCCCCACCGAACTTGGCCAACGAGAGTGCCCCCGCTTTTTGTGCCATTTTATCGGATGAATTGATCAGTTTCGCAATCTGCGGTATAGATGCGTTTTTATTATGATTGGCCGACCAGTAAGAGAGTGCTGTTTGTACTTGTGGCGACTTCGATGAAACAAGCTCTTTTTGTATCAGTTCTGCTGATTTTTTGTCATTTTCGAACGGATAGAGATTGAGCAGGCCGGAGAGGTAGGTGAGATCTCCATCCTTGATAGCACTTTTCAGTATATCCTCTTTTTTGACCGAAGGTTGGGCCAGTAAAAGTTTTGCGGCGGCAATCTTAATATCTTGTTTATTCTGTTTCCCCGCTGTAGCGAGCAGCTTCTCCGCCTCTTTCTTCACCGATTTGGGTGCAGTATTGTTCAATTTACCCAGTAGAGCGATGTATGAAGCGGTGGCATTATCTTTCTGATAAGCATAACCTGTTTTTTCTGCTGCGCTGCTTAATGCTTTGAGTGACTCTTGGGTGCCTATGTTTCCCAGAGTATTCAGCAATACTTTCTGTATCGCTTCCGATGGGTTGCCGTTCAGTAGACCAAGCAGCGTGGGTTCTGCTTGTGTAAGACCGGTTTGTCCGATGGCATTGATCAGATTCAACCGGATGCCGTCACTATTTGTCTCTTTGAGTGCAGCCAATAAGGCATTACCTGCTTTTTCGGTTCCGATAGAAGCCAGTGCCTGTGCGGCAGGAGCGGAGAGATAGTCATCTGTGAGAAAAGCCGACAAGCCATCCACATTGTCATCTGTTCCGATGGTACGAAGCTGACGTATCACGAATGCTTTCACATCTTTATCCAAGGGCTTGCCAAGCGCTTTCTGGAAAGCGCCGGCAGCAACCTTGCGTGCCGCATTGTCCTTGGCTGCGAAATGAGTCCATCCGCTGATAGCGAAATCCAGTGTCTCGTTGCTCTGTTTCCCCGGAGGATTCATCCTCCCGATCAGATCGAGTAAGCCAGCTTCTCCGGTGGAAACCAGATCGGCGATTGTCTGGTTATATTTCTGGGGGGTATCCGCCGGCAGTTGGGCCAGCGCATCGGCAATAATGGTGGAGGTTGTTCTCCCCGCTGGTAGTTGTGCCTGTATACCACTTGCAATAAGCAAGCTAAGGCAAAGTATAATTAATTTTATATGTTTCATTTTTTGAATTGGAAGTTTGAGATTGGAACTTGGAACTTGGAAATAGGAAGTTAAGAAGTTAAGAATTTTTGATTCCTGGTTCTTGTATTTACCTTCCCACTTTTTCACTATTTCACCTTTCCACTTTAAATAGTCCACGGAGCACGGACAGGTTGATTGATCAGGCGGTTAGCCTCTTCATCGTTCACAAAGAGTTCGTTTACAGGATCGTATTCGAGCGTTCTGTTCAGTTGAAGGGCGGCAATACCCATATTGACAATTGTACAGGAACGGTGTCCGTTGATCTCGTTCAGTGCGAATTTCTGTCTGTTACGAACACTTTCGATATAATTTGTATTTTGAATCTGAGGTTCGGGGAAATCAGCCAGTTTCTTTTGCCAATTGGGGATATCACATACGAAGTTCTGGTAAACATTTCCATTCGGTCCGGATATGTAGGGAGTTCCCGGTTTTCCGTAATCACCGCCCCAAAGAATAATCTGACAACCATCTTCATAGGTATAAGTGATACTCCTCCAGGTACCCACTGCATCGGGATGCTGTTGGGGCGCATCTACTTCCACTTTGACAGGACTGGTATCATCTTTTCCCAGCATATATTGTACGGGATCGATATAGTGTTGTCCCATGTCTCCAAGGCCTCCGCCGTCATAGTCCCAATATCCGCGGAAAGTACCGTGCACGCGATGTGCATTATAAGGTTTATAGGGAGCTGGGCCGAGCCACATATCATAATCGAGTTCCTGAGGAATTTGTTGTGGTTCCAGATGCTCTTTTCCAACCCAGAAGAATTTCCAGTCGAAACCGGTATGTTTGCTGATTGTCACCTTCAATGGCCATCCCAGTAAGCCGCTATCGACCAGTTTTTTGAGAGGTTTCATGGGTGTTCCCAATCCGTAGAATTGATCATGGAATCGGAACCATGTGTTGAGACGAAAAATGTTTCCGTGTTGGGCTATCGCTTCCCTTACCCGTTTTCCTTCACCTATAGTGCGGGTCATCGGTTTTTCACAGAAAATGTCTTTTCCTGCTTTTGCTGCTTCCACCGACATAATACCGTGCCAGTGGGGTGGGGTGGCGATATGTACAATATCCACGTCTTTGTCGAGGATCAGATCCCGAAAATCGTGATAGAGGTTGATCTTTTCTTTTACCATCGCGGCTGCCTGTGCAAGATGTGTTTTATCCACATCACACATGGCAACCACACGTGTCTTGTCATAGGGAATATGGCCACGGCCCATTCCCCCCACGCCGATGATACCTTTGGTCAGTTCGTCACTTGGTGCGATCAAACCTTTTCCTAGTACATTTCGAGGTACAATGGTGAGTAATGTAACTCCTCCCATTGTTTTTAAAAATTGTCTTCTGGAGGTCATTGTAATAAGATTTTTAGAATCAAGACTGTTAGATTTCAAGCCTTTTTCTTTATCAATAATTTTATATGAATAATTTTTTTTGGATTTTTTTATTCTTTATTCGGAACGCCGGCCAAAGGAATAGTTTCAGGAATACCTTCCACTTTCCCCATCACATAAGTCTTCGGTCCCAGATAGAGGTCGGAATTCATAATTTCTTCCCTGGAGACATCCTTCCCGGTATAGGCTGCTATTCTACCCATGATAGCCACCAGCGTGGAATTGGCCTGGTCTTCCCCATCATTGATCGTGTTGCCGCTCCTTATAGCAGTAACTAAATTGATGTGTTCCTGTACGAACGGGTTGGTTACATGCCATTCCGATTGAGGATCGTTCCCTTCAGGGTGGGGATATTGCCAGATCAGGTTACCTTTCAGGTCATATAATTTTCCTTCGGCATTGGCGTAACCCTGTGTACAGTTGATCTGTTCCACTTTCCCATTGGAACAACCGTCGATTTGTCTGGCAGCACAGTGGGTTCTCATTCCGCTTTCATAGAGATATTCGATGCTGAAGAAGTCGTATTGATCACCGGTAACCCGTCTCTGACGTCCGCCCCATCCTGTAGCTAATGTTGGATATTCGCCGAGATACCAGTTCATTACATCTATCTCGTGGATGAATTGTTCCGCAATGTGATCACCGGACAACCAGCAGAAGTTCACCCAATTCCTTAGCATATATTCCATGTCGGTCCACTCCGGTCTTCTACTGCGAAACCATAGTGCACCACCGTTCCGGATAATGTTGGCACCGGTAATTTCTCCGATTTCGCCATTCAATACCCTGCGCCGTGTTTCCATATAATCTTTCTGGGAACGACGGATCGTTCCGCTTATAACATTCAGTTTCATGGATTCCGCTCTTTTCATCGAAGCCATTACTTTGCGTACACCTGCCGGATCTACTGCGATCGGTTTTTCCATAAAGATATGCTTCTTTGCGTTTACTGCGGCCTCTACATGTGCCGGTCTGAAGTGTGGCGGGGTACACAGCAATACGACATCGATTCCCGCATCAATCACTTTTTCATAGCTATCGAACCCTATAAAACATTTTTCATCGGGTATTTCCACATTTTTCTCTTTTTTCAGAAGGTCCCTGCATGCATCCATCTTGTCCTGAAAAACATCACCCAGAGCCACTATCTGCAAATTGGGGCCGGCATTCAAAAAATCGATTGCAGCTCCCGTCCCACGTCCTCCACATCCGATCAACCCTGCCTTGAGTACTGGTCCGTCAGGTGCCTGGTCAAGTAACTTGGGTAGTCGTAATTCTTCTTTTTTCCCTTTTTGCTGGGATGAACAGGAACTTAAAAGGGGGATACCTCCCATCATACCTACAGTGCCTATCGTGGCCGAACTTTTCAGGAAGTTCCTTCTTGATAATAATGGATCGTTTGATTGCATTGAATTATATTTTTTAGTAAAAGGATATGATTTCATCCATTTGCATGGATATCTTCTTTAAATGATCTCTGTTTCCGCCCGGGACCTCTGCGGTAAGCCACCCGCCTGTATGGCCGACTTCACGTACAGCTTTCATAACTACTGGCCAGTTATTGTCGCCCTTTAGCAGTTCAACATTAAACCCTTCCCATAGTCCCTTAGAATTCATCAGTTCACGGCTGAACTCCTTGATATGGAGTTTCATGATTCTCCTGTTCAATGTTTTGATCCAGTGTTCAGGCCAACCGTAACGCAACACGTTACCGATATCGAAATACCATCCTACCAATGGATGATTGATTTCGTCAACAAACCTTTTGGCTTCCATGGGGCTGATCAGGAAATTATTCCATACATTTTCAAGAGCGATCTGCATTCCGGTTTCCTCAGCGTAGGGTATCAGTTCCCGTATGGAATTCTGGGAATTGATATATGCCTGCTCATAAGAAACCTTTTCATTGACAACACCCGGAACTACCAGTACGGTATCACCTCCCAGTTCTTTCACCTCCCGGAGCGATGTAGCTACCGATTGAATACATTTTTTCCTTACTTGTGGATCCGGATCGGACAGAGGTGATCCCCAATGATCTTTATTCACAACTGAGGGAAGTTCAATTCCGGATTTCTCCTTTGCTTTAAGGATCTCCGCCAACGGATAATCTGCCGGAGTGTTGAGTTCCACACCGTGATACCCCAGATCTTTTACAAGTTTAAATTTATCGGTTAGCGATAACTCTTCATTGATCATTCCTAACCCTAAACTCTTCTTTAAAGGTGCACTCCTTACATCCTGCTGTTTGGATTTCTCGTGTGACGGAGACTCCGAAGCAGAACGGATAACAGCCGAGGATAAGGGTGTGACCCCTGTTGCACCTGCAATAATGGCCGCTGATTTAATAAATTCCCGTTTGTTCATATCGGATAAAAGATAATAATATCGCGTAAAGATATTAAAATATTTAATAAAGGACTCTTTAACTTCGTAAAAAAGGTTTGCGAGCAGCTATTTAGACGGTTGGGTAAAGTCTGTCGGATAGGTGACTTTATCGCGGATCCTGCCATCCAACTGGTGCATCCATGTGTCGAATTCCCTCTTTCCTTCTTTGAGTACCACTATGCGGGCACCGTTGATTTCAAAAGTATAGGTGGTTTTCCAACCGCTGAAATGACCGTAAGCCAAGGCAATACCATAATAATCCACTATATAATCGTTCACATGGTCATGTCCGACGAATGTACCCATGACATCTCCCATTTCTCGCATCGAAAAGAACATACCTGTATTAAGGTCGGGAGGACATTCGTTTTCCCTTCTTTCTCCATAGCGCACATTTTTTTCATCGTTAAAAGCCAATCGGTATTCAGGTAATGGAATATGAAAATAGGCCAAAGCGGGTAATGGCTGGAATTTATTCCTGATGGTATAATGGAGGCTTTGTTCTCTATACCATTCTATCTGGCTGGTTGTTATCCAGCCGTAAGTTCCCACGTTGTCCATGCTTGGATAGGACCCGGAGTCAAAACAATATATAAGGGCCGCTTCCTTTAATGGTTTTTGGTTGCTATATACTGGAATTACATTATCCATCACTCTACCTTGGCTTACCTCCGACAACCTGTTCATGTTGAAAGGGTAGTTAGTGACAATATCTGCGATCTCTTCTCTGGTCACTCCTTGTTCGTGATCATGATTACCCAAGGTTACGGCGAAAGGTATTCTCCGTTCGATCACAGGGGCTGTAATTTTATCCCATCCTTCCCGTACAGGTCCGGTGACGATATCTCCTGTAAATACAACCAAATCCGGTTTTTCTGCATCCAATATTCTGGGAATAAGCAGTAGGGTGGTGTCTGCCTTCGGGTCCCCGTGCACATAATGCATGTCGGTAAATTGTACGATCTTAAATGTACCCTCTTTCTTAAAAGAAAGTTTTTGGGCATGCAACGTAATTGTAATTAGGCTGAACAGCAAAAAAAATATCCATTTTTTGTTCATGAGATTAAAATTTTTTTGATTCCAATAAAAGATATTATTCGTATTCACCAATCCGTCTTAACTTTGCTAGAAAGGATATCTGACTTCTACTTCAAATACATTAGGATTGGAGGCAAAGTTAAGACTTTCTTTAAATAAAACGATTAGTTGTTAAAGATTTTGAGTGATTTTTTTAAGGTAATATGTATTGAGACGAAAGTAGTGCTCCCTGTTTTGCCATCTCTGATTATTTATTTACTTTTGTTTTATATGATTTATTCTTTGTCAATATGTTCATAGCAATTGGTTTTATGGTGCTTGGAGGAGTTTTCGGATTTCTATTGCGAAAAAAGGAAATCCGAAATATTTCGAAAATTATTACATTGTTGATTTGGATCCTGTTATTTATACTTGGATTGGAGGTCGGTAGTAATTCCCAAATAATATCGAGCCTGGCCAATATAGGAATTGAAGCTTTAGTTATTACCCTGGCCGCAGTATTGGGAAGTGCTATAGCTGCATTATTGCTATGGAAGCATATTGGTAATAAGAAAAAGAATCTTCATGAGGAATAGTATTATTATTGTCTCTTTTTTTGTCTTGGGAGTATTGTTTGGTTACTTCAAGATTATTCCGTCTTCAGCTATCGAGAGCGATATAAGTTTTTATGTGTTATGTTGCTTGATGTTTTGTGTTGGGGTGGGATTGGGTAACGATTCCAGTATGCTGAAGCGTTTTAGGCGAATAAATCCGAGGTTTTACTTGCTACCGGTGGCAACGATTGTCGGTACTCTATCGGGGTGTGCGATAATCAGTCTTTTCCTTCCCGGTCGGTCGATTATTGACTCCATGGCTGTGGGTAGTGGTTTCGGATATTATTCGTTGTCATCAATTTTTATAACCGAATATAAAGGTGCGGAATTGGGAACTATTGCATTGGTTTCAAATATAACCCGTGAAATAATGACCTTGCTGTTGGCTCCTCTTTTTGTGAAATATTTCGGTAAACTGGCCCCGATTTCTGTGGGAGGTGCAACGACAATGGATACTACTTTACCGGTCATATTGAAATTTTCGGGGAAAGAATTTGCTGTTATCTCTGTTTTTCACGGATTTGTGCTTGACCTTAGTGTCCCTATTTTGGTTACATTATTTTGTTGGTGAATAAAATAGCTTATATAATATCATTATCATATTTTTTAAATTTAAAAGAATTGTCATGAGATATCAAATGATTAAAATGTTTATAACCACGGTGGTTGTCTCTCTTTCTATTTCCTGTGGCAACACGGAAAAGAATTATGTTCCTTCATTTCCCTTGGGGGAATTTAGTCGTCCAGCCTCTGTGAATCCTGTCATTTCACCCGATTCTAATTCCGTTTTTTATTGTCCCATGAATAAAGGTGACGTTCGCTGGGAAGAGAGTGATGCTTTTAATCCGGCAGCGGTTGTCAAAGATGGTAAAATATGTGTCTTATATCGTGCGGAAGACAATTCTGCTACGGGTATAGGTAAACGTGTATCAAGGATCGCCCTGGCGGAATCGACCGACGGATTTTCGATGAAAAGAAGATCAGAGCCGGTTCTTTTTCCTGATAACGACAATAATGCACAGTATGAGTGGCCTGGAGGATGTGAGGATCCTCGTGTTGCTGTTACCGAAGATGGGCTGTACACTATTTTCTACACCTCGTGGGATAGGAAAGTTGCGCGGTTATGCGTGGCCACATCCAGGGATCTGATTCATTGGGAAAAGCATGGACCTATTTTTGCAAAAGCATATGAAGGCCGGTTTCTCAATATCTGGTCGAAGGCCTCCAGTATCGTGACTACACTCAAAGATAACCGGTTGGTGATTAAAAAAATAAATGGTGAATACTTCATGTATTGGGGAGAACACGCAATCTATGGAGCCACATCCGATGATCTGGTAAACTGGACTCCTCTGTTGGATGAGAATAATGAACTGAAGAAATTGATGACGCCCAGAAAAGGGTATTTCGATAGTGATCTGACCGAATGTGGTCCTCCCGCAATCTGGACTGAAAATGGGATTATTTTGTTGTATAACGGGAAAAACAATGCTACAGCGGGTGATCCCAATTATGCATCCAATGCCTATTGCGCAGGTCAGGTACTGTTTGATAGTAATGATCCTACGAAGTTGATCAAACGATTGGATAAACCATTCCTGTTCCCGGAAGAGGATTTTGAAAAAAGTGGCCAGTACCCAGCGGGAACTGTTTTCATTGAAGGATTGGTCTATTTCCAAAAAAAATGGTTTCTATATTATGGGAGTGCCGACTCTCGTGTTTCTGTTGTGGTGTACAATCCATCGGGAACCGTGTGATTATTGCTTCGCTATCTCTTTAATTTTAGTATATTTTCTTAGTTGGGATTCATTTAACCTTTTATTTACCATGTCGTTGGTTATTTTTATATGCCAATTGCGCAACAGTTTTTCAATACCTCTGCTATTATCGGAGGGTATTCTTTTATGATTGGCTACAAAATTGATAAGGGAGTTATATTTATTGTTCCATTCGTAGTCATCTCTTTCTGTATCAATACCCTTGTATTGATTTCTTATCTCTTCTATCTCTTCTTTTTGCTTTTCTGTCAGTTGATCAAGATTTAGATTCTGTGTTCTCCACCATGTATATAATGAGATCTCATCAGGATTGGTTGAGTCAGGGAACGGAAAGTGCCAATTCTTCCATATGAATTTTTCCAAATTAGCAAGTGTTTGTTTAAATTCGTTGTTAGAAATATTTTTTGTTACAGTTTCGATCGTTCCATCATTATAGGTTTTATTGTACAAACTGAAATAACCTCCTTTACTCCTTATAAAACGCTTTTTATGATCACTGTATAATGTTGTGCGGATACTTTTCATATTTGTTTCCGGAAAGAATTGTAAAACGTAATTCGAAATTGCTTCGATCCTCTGTGGATTTTCCTGTTTATCCAAAAACTCTATGATCGTATCCCTGATCGTTCCTGATTTGATGTGTTCCCATTCTTTCAACATGTAGGTACTTTTCCTTCCTCTGTGGGTTATCAGATCGTGCTGATACAAAAGAGGGCGAAGTTGGGCAGGATTGTTATATTTATGTTTTGGAAATTTTTTCTTGAATTCTATAAATATATTATCGATATGCATCGGTTCACCGTTTTGTTTCAATATTCCATATAATACATCTGAAGGAGGAAGCATGGAAAATGTAGGAGTTGAAATTGTAATTTTCCCTGAAACTATTGACAGTCCAAACTCGTGTTTCAGAATATCTCTTGTAATCCTCATTACCTCTTCCATAATTTCGGACTTGTATTTTTTCCAGGCAGGAGAGCGCAATATGTAGGATTCGATGTCGGATAGAATTTCTGTTTGGCGGATGGATATTATATACTCAATATCGGTGACGAATTTATTGAAATTGAAAGCAAGTGCCACTTCTCCTGGTATCAATATCTTGTTTTTCCATATTGTGTTTTTCTCTTCCGATTCAAAATCTCCCAGTAATGTATGTGTATTCTCGCTGACTATTGCTAGTATCTGTAGGATAAATTCCCGGTTAAAATGAATATTCTCTTGTTCTATAATTCTACTGATCCGATCATCATCTTGCCATAAGATATCTTTATCATTAATCAGTTTCATATAAAAAAACCAATTCTCTTTCATCTCTTTAATAAGGGGATTACTCGTCGAAAAGAAATCTTTAAAGATCTTATTTTTGATTTGAATGATTCTGCTGCTTGATATTTTGTACTTTACTCCTAACACTGTACTTGATAGTGGTGTATCATTCTCGAATATAGGATAAGATTGAAAGAAAATATCCATGTCTCTACTGGGGTTTGATTTGAGTTCCCGTTCAAATATATAAAACATGGGCATATGACCGTATTGTGTATAATAATGGTATACAAAATCGTCTTCTATCCATTTTCCCTTTTCTAATATTAACTTTTCTCTGGAAAAAATTTCCTCCGTTAAATGCATCGTGTTGAAAATTTCTTTCTCCAGTCTCTTTTTCAATTCGACTAACTCCGGAAATGATTTATTACCTAGATTTCTGATATTCCTCAGGCGATTATCATGTTCCAATAAATAGTTATGCACAAAATAATCAAAATCAACAACCCTTAACCACTTTGCTGTACGATTGGAACAGGATGAAATGAGTTCATCATATTTTTTCACCAGTATATTTTTTTGTACCGGCGATAAGAAGTTTAACAATTCGGTCGATGAAATGAGTTTTTTGCTGATCAAACGGTGAAAATCATCCTCGGTCAACTCTTTTTGTTCTATTTTATCGTTAATCTCCACAATCTTTTCATTTGAATCTTTTAGCCGGGAAAGAGTTTTCAGGCATAATTTCTCTAGTTCATTCGCTGTTACACGACCTGCATGTGTCAATTTCAGGAAAGAACCTCCCGTTTCAAAATAGGTAACAACATCGTAAAGAGTGGGTAAATCTTCCATTAAGCAACAATTGATTGCACGGGTAGATAGTTCTCCACTATAATACATATCCTTAATTGATATGTTCTTCAATGATTTTTTTAACATAGCTCTTTTATTAAAATGTATCTCTGGTTATACAAAATATGTTGATCATCAGTAAATTATGGCTTCTTTGAGTCTTTGGCTAATTTACATGGGACCAATCGTATAAATAAATTATAATGCGCATTTCTGCTTTATAAAGATCGTCAGTAATAGATCAGTCATCAAAGATATATAAATAAAGCTATAAATAAAAAAATATCTGATAAGAAAATTCTTTGTATTCTCTTTTAAATTACTATTTTTGTGTGAATGGATTGGAGTCTTAAAGGAAGTTATATGAAATATAAAAGTTGTAACTAAGCAGATCTTAAAGGAGTGAGAACAAATATAAGAATAAATATATTGACGGTCTTTTTCTTCGTTCTCTCAGTTATTTTGGCAATCTTGTTAATGGCAGGTAACAAAAGAGCTGAGGCGTTGAAAGGATACGACAGTTCATCGGTGATGAATCGAATTTCGTATATGCAGGAACTGGCTCTGGTAAGGTATAACTATACCGGGGTGATCAGTTACAAGGACTACCGAAAGTTTCTCAATATCAATGTGCCGTTGACAGATAAATATTTTCTACTGAAATATAGCGGCTATATCAAGGCGGGAGTGGATTTCGACCAGATAAAGGTGACAGTGGACAACGATACTACCGTGCATATTTCGATTCCCAAACCCAGAATACTGGATACGGTGATCGATGAAAAAACGATACAAGTGTATAATGAAAGTGAGAATGCATTCAATCCCATTAAGATATCAGATTACAACGAAGCACTTACACGGGAGAAGAATGTGATGATCCGTGATGCCGTTGACCAGGGGATCTACAAACAGGCTACAGACGAGGCGAAGATAGCTATCAGGTCCCTTCTGAAAGAGATGGGGTTTAAGGAGATCCATATTACAGAAGAACTGATATTCCCTGGGCTGCATTGAACTAATTTGCTAATGTGCCAATCCCGATAAATCGAGATAACTTGTCTCGAATTTTAGGAAGCAGTATCAATATAACAAAGAATAAATAAGTAAATCTACAAACCGATGAATCAGTATATCAACGAATGATTCTTGTGTCTTGATTCTTGGTTCTTGTACCTAATTTTTTTAAGTATATGAAATTCACAATTAGATTGTATCTCTATTGGGTCTCTATTTTCCTGACATTCTTTGTCGGTGTTATTTTCGTAGTATATTTGCTATGGGATTTTCGACCGGTTTTCTGGCAGGTGGGATTGGTGTTTTTTATCGTAGGGATGATTCCTCCGGGAGTCATTACTCTTTTCTTTGCGAAGAGACTCGATTATATGGAGTCGGTTAATCCGGATCCGCCCTCTTTTTCCGGTCAAAGTGAAGCCCGATTCTATTTTAAGGGGCGTACAAATCATCCATTCGATGAGGTGTTACAGCGGATCGACCGGCAATGGATAATTTCTTATTCAGATAGAAAAGAAGGAGTTCTCAAATTCAGGACTGATGCGAGAATGATCTCATGGGGATTGGGAGGATACCTGAAGATGGAGGACAAGGAGAATATCCAGGTAATTATTTATCCCATTCATCCCCGATCCAAAAGAGAGAAACTGATGGTGGATCAATTGCTTCTCCTTATGGAGACGGTACTTAATCCTTGTAAGTAGGGATTCACTTTGATATTTTCTAATTTACAGAGGACTCCCTTCTATTTATAACCCGATAATTATTCTGGAACAACTGGATGGTTCCCTCCCTGTTCACAATACCGGATCACTTCCTCATTCACAAACTGGACAAAGTCGTTGTGCTGCTCTTTTGTGATCATATTGGGATAGCTTAATATAAGCAACTCTTGCGATTTCGCTTCAAGGCGGTAGGGTAGATGCATAAACCGGTAGGGAGTAAGGGTATAGCCCGCCCGTTCATAGAATTGTAGCCGCCGTACTGATAACTCGTTAATAAGAGGATCTATTTCAAGGATAATGGTATGTGCTGAATCACGCAGATGCCGGAGCATCTGTGAACCGAAATTTTTACCTCTAAGTTCCGGGCTTACCGCCAGATATTCCAGATAGCGATAGGAATCCCATTCCCAAAAGAACATTAGTCCGATTAACTCCGTTCCATCCCAAACAGACAAAGGAAAGAACCGCTCATCCTGACAAGCACGCAGATGATCTTCTTTTTTTCTTCTTTCCGCTAATGGAAAGCTTTCTTCATATAATTTCCAAACATTATCCCAACGTTGAGTATCGTCGGGTGCGATTCGCAAATATTCCATTGATAGCCTCTTTAAAAAAACTGGAAAGTAAACTGTTGTACTTATTATGCACGATGAAACAAAGATAACATAATCCTTTCAAGGATAAAAAATTTAAATCTCACATATTCCATCCGCATTACATGATTTTCCTTTGGTCACTTCCGGCCCTGAAAATGTCATATTATCTGTCCGGGTCTTCCAGTCATTATATGCTTTATTGAGCACTTTGAGAAACAGATCAACCGGTTCGGAGCCTATAATCGCCTGACGTCTATCTATCAGGAAAGTAGGTACAGTATCGAATCCCAGATTGGCTGCTTCCTGCATATCTTGTTTTATCTCGTATTGATAGTCATCACTCTCGAGCATATGTTGTATTTCCTCTTCGTCGAGACCACACTCAACCCCGATATTCATGAGCAGTTTCCAATCGCTGTAATCTTTGCCTTCTTCGAAATAAGCTTTTGACAGTTTACTGAGGACAAGTGAGTCCAGATTTTTTTTTGCCGCCAGTTTAATCAATCGGTGCGCATCTCGTGTATTAGCGGCAATTGCATCATTCAGTGCGAACGGAATACCGGCATCGTCAGCCAATCGTTTTATCCCTTCAAACATACGGTTCATATTCTCTTCCGGAAAACCGGCTATTTCCGTTAAATATTGTCTGACGGGGATACCACGACCTTGGTCGGGGAGATCAGCATTCAGCTGATATGCCTTCCATTCGAGTTGCACCTCATCGGCATGATTGAACTGTCGGAGCGCTTTCTCATAATGTGTCTTACCTATATGACAATAGGGACACATGATATCAGTCCATACTTCTATCTTCATACGATTATTTTCTTTTTATTAAAGTGTATAGAACTTGCAATAATCATGTAGTTGTGTTATAATGATTATCCTGCTCGTTTCCTATTTCCTGATGCTCCAGTTCAATCATATATTTTAGATAGACTACTTCACGTTGGTTGGCTGTCAGTTCGTTGAGGAGTGGAAGTGTCCTTTTTTTTGTAAGATCTCAGCTTTCTCACTATCTATTATATTGTCCGGTACTGTATAACCTGTACCGTGAAAAATTCGGCAACAGATTCGAGGGTCTCCTCCCGTATATTTTTTCTGGACAAATCTATAAGACGATGTTTAAATGATTTGAAAATATATGCTGTAATATTCTTTATGTGATTCAAATTGTCTCTACGTACAGTTTGTGGAATGTATCCTACACATTTCCTTCTGAAACCCAAACTCCACATGGCTTTATAGATTATGGAAAAAGAGGATTCATCCCCTTTTTCCATAAAGTTTTTCCAACTTAAATCGATACATGCCATGTGTTATAAGTCACGATCATTTATTATTTGATTACTTCTGATTTGTAGATTCTTTTTCTTTCTCCTCTACCTTCATGATCACTTTCTGGTTTTCACTGTCGAAATCTACCAGCACGGTATCACCTTCTTTCATCCCGGTACGGATGATCAACTCTGCCATTTCGTCTTCGATATATTTTTGGATGGCCCGTTTGAGCGGACGTGCGCCGAATTGTACATCGTATCCTTTGTTGGCAATGAATTCCTTGGCCGGTTCGGTCAAGGTGACATTGAAGCCCAGGTCCCCGATACGTTTGTAGAGACCTTTCAACTCGAGATCGATGATCTTGTAGATCGACTCTTTACTCAACTGGTCGAACATCACGATATCGTCCACCCTGTTCAGAAATTCGGGTGCGAATGCTTTGTTCAGCGCTTTTTGGATAATATTACGTGAATATTCGGCATCAGTTATATTCTGATTGACATTGAATCCTATACCACGTCCGAAGTCCTTCAACTGTCGTGTACCGATGTTAGAAGTCATGATCAGGATCGTGTTCTTGAAATCGATCCTCCGCCCGAGGCTGTCGGTCACATGTCCCTCATCCAGTATCTGCAGCAGTATATTGAATACGTCAGGATGGGCCTTTTCGATTTCGTCAAGCAGTACTACAGAGTAGGGTCTACGGCGTACTTTCTCCGTAAGCTGTCCACCTTCTTCATATCCGACATATCCCGGAGGTGCTCCCACCAGACGCGATACGTTGAATTTCTCCATGTATTCGCTCATATCGATACGGATCAGATTTTCGGAAGAATCGAACAAGAACTCAGCCAATTTCTTGGCAAGATGGGTTTTTCCCACACCTGTAGGTCCCAAAAACATAAATGTCCCGATGGGTTTATTGGGATCTTTCAATCCCACCCGATTCCGCTGGATGGCTTTGACGATCTTGTCTACCGCTTCATCCTGACCGATTACTTTGCCTTTCAGTTCATCGCGCATTTCCAACAGTCGCTGCCCTTCGGCCTGTGCAATCCGTTGTACCGGAACACCCGAGATCATGGCTACCACTTCGGCTATCTTTTCCTCATTTACGATCTCCGGCTTTTCCTTAATCTCTTTCTGCCAACGTTCTTCCTCTGCTTCGAGCATCAATAGTAACTGACGCTGTTTGTCGCGGTAACTGGCCGCCAGTTCATACTTCTGTGCTTTTACCGCATCGGTCTTCTGCTGTTCCACCTCTTTCAACTCATCTTCGAGTTGTTCGATGGTCTTTGGAATCACTATATTGGAGATATGTACCCTTGCTCCGGCTTCATCGAGCGCATCGATTGCCTTGTCGGGGAAAGTGCGATCGGAGACATACCGGTCTGTCAGTTTCACACACGCTTGTAGCGCTTCATCGGTATACCGTACATTGTGATGCTCCTCATACCGCTCCTTGATATTACGCAGTATCTGCAGTGTCTCTTCGGGAGTGGTGGGATCCACGATTACTTTCTGGAAACGGCGTTCCAATGCACCGTCTTTCTCGATGTTCTTTCTGTATTCATCCAGCGTGGTGGCTCCGATACATTGTATCTCTCCTCTTGCCAGAGCCGGTTTCAGCATATTGGCAGCATCTAGTGATCCTGCAGCACCACCGGCCCCTACGATAGTATGAATCTCATCTATAAAGAGAATGATATTTGGGTTTTTCGACAATTCATTCAGTATCGCCTTAATACGTTCTTCGAACTGGCCACGGTATTTTGTCCCAGCCACAATCGATGCCATATCGAGGGCAATTACCCGCTTGTCGAATAGAGCACGGGATACTTTCTTCTGAGTGATACGCAAGGCAAGACCATCCACAATGGCTGATTTACCCACACCGGGATCACCAATGAGAACCGGGTTGTTTTTCTTACGACGACTGAGTATCTGCGCAATACGCTCGATCTCTTTTTCACGACCTACGACCGGATCGAGACGGTTCTCCAATGCTGCACGGGTGATATCTGTTCCAAAATTATCCAGTACAGGTGTATCAGATCCGCTGCTCTTTGCCTGTTGTGAGGAAGAACTTTGGCTTCCTCCCTGATTGAACGGGTATTTTTCGTTCGCGTCATCATCATCGTCATCGGTGAAGTTGGCGCCTGCAGAGGGTAATTCTCTTTCCCCATCTTCAGCCCGGTTATCAAGAATACTCTTTATATAAAGGAGTGTACTTGAATAGTCGAGTTGAAACTGTGTGAGGATATCATTGATCAATGTATTTTTTTCTTTCAGCAGCGCTAACAGAATATGCTCGGAATCGGTCTCCCTGCTTTTGGTAAGACGTGCTTCCAGAATACTCATCTTTAATGCTTTTTCAGTATTCTTATTGATAACGAGTTCATTGGTTCCTTCATAGGGTTCCTGAGTGGTTCGCACATGTGAATCGATATAATCTTTCAGCACGTGCAGGTCGATATCGAAATCCTGGAGTACCTGAATAGCTAAGCCGTCGCCATCACGAAGGATGCCGAGCATAAGATGTTCAGGCCCTATATAGTTGTTCTGGAGCCTTCCAGCTTCTTCACGGCTATATGCCATGATGTCCCTGACCCGTTGAGAAAAGTTGCTATCCATATATTTTTATTCCCTTCTTTTGCTGTGTATCGACTACAAATATAATTTATTATTTCTAATCGAATAAAATTTTTTGACGGTCATCTAAAAAAATGATCGCTCATTTATAAGACCTTTGGATGGATAAGTACAAAAACAATGCCAAAAAAAGTGGAAAAGTGGGAAAGTGGGACGGTTGATTCGATGATCAACCGATTGTCGATTATATTATCGAATCAGTAAATCATCCCATCAATCAGTGTCCGGTTCGTTTTTCTTTTTTCTTTTTTGGTTTGACCGAATCAACCATCGGAATTTTCATCTTTCTCGATTTGATACGCGTAGTAACACGTGGTTCGGCTTTTGATCCGGGTACATATTCGTGACGGAACATGTTGAAGAAGAGGATGAACAGGGAGAGGATCAGGGGGCCGAAGATAACACCCCAGAATCCGAACATGGGAATCCCGATAAGTACTCCAAAGACGGTGATCAACGGATGGATATCGGCCAGTTTTTTTTGCAGCAGGAAACGGGCTACATTATCCACACCTCCAATAATAAACATACCATAGACCAGTAATGCGGCACCGTTCACGTAATCACCTCCCAGCAGCAGGGTGATACCTAACGGAACCCAGACGATCATGGTGCCTACAATGGGGAGAATAGTGGCAAAAGCGGTAAGAATGGCATACAAAATCGCGTTATCCACACCGAAATAGAGGTATCCCAGATAAGCAAAAAAGCCCTGAAGAATTGCCAGAAGCGGGATTCCTACGGCGTTTGCCTGAATAATCATACGGGTTTCCTCCGCCAAAATCTGCTTATTTTCTTCCTTGAACGGGAGGACTTCCCGGATGGCTGTTTCAAACGTATCATTGTTGAAAAGCATGTAATACAATACGAAGAGGATCACAATGACATTGATCACAAACGAATAGACACTGTTCCCAAGTAACTGCAGGATATTGGAGCCTACTCTCGGTAGAGCGGCCAGATTTTCAGGAGTGAATATATTGAATCCCAGTCTTTCTTCTAATGTGTCGACAAATTCGTTGATCTGTAGTAGAATCGCTTCCGGATTGATCGAAATCCCTGAAACGGTATCGATTACCAGGAAAGTGAGTCCGGTGAGGGGGAGAAGGATGAAGAAAAGTACTTCCAGCACGATGAGTAGTGCACTAAGGGATTTTTTGAAATTGAGTTTTTGCGTGAGAAATTTCTGTTGCCCGTTCACAAGTACATATAAGGTGGCCGCACCCAGGAAACCACTCATATAGGGACGGGTGTGTCTGAAAATGATCAATCCCAACAGGATGAGAAACCCGATCAGGATATATTTATGCCGTATTTCTTTTTTCTCTTGTTCTTTCTCTGTTAACATAGGAGATGATGTAAAATAAATACTATTGAATCGTTATCGTATTGTGTATCCAATCAATCCGAACAATCTCATTAACGGGTCCGATCTTCCAGACACCGAACCGTGGAAGTGAGAATAGAAGGGAATTACAGGAAATCTTCCGGTTTTGAAAATCCTCCCTCTATCAGCGCTTTTTTAGCGATTTCATAGTCGGAACTTCTCACCTGCATCTCAATATCCAAAAAAGGAAAAGTCAATCTGTTAAGTGTGAGATTTTTCATATAGGTATCAATTCCCTTCATCTCCATAAATGATTGAACGATGGGTACATCTGCGGGGAATGCAAATGTTTTCACTGTAATAAAATGTTCTTCCATAGATGATGCTTTTGTGATATGAACTTCTTTTCTGATAACGTAAAAATAGGCTTTTTTGTTTATTAAAAGATGGATCGTGTATTTTTTTGCACTAATTTTGACGATAATTATGGAGAAAATGAAAAAAATTGCGTTAGTTACGGGTGCCACATCCGGGATTGGGGGGGCCGCTGCTTTGAAATTTGCAGGAAATGGTTTCGATGTAATCATTACGGGAAGAAGAGAAGATCGGTTAGATCTGTTGAAGATGAAACTGGAAGAGACCGGTTCACGTGTATTGGCTCTTTGCTTTGATGTACGGAATGAAAAAGAGGTGAATGCTGCTCTTGTAAATTTGTCATCCGAATGGGAAAGTATAGATGTATTGGTCAATAATGCCGGCCTGGCTGTAGGTCTGGAGCCTGTTCAGGAAGGTGATAGTATTGACTGGAACCGGATGATCGATACCAATGTAAAGGGATTGCTGTATGTTACCCGTGTTATTTCGCAAGGAATGATTGCCCGTAAAAGTGGACATATTATCAATATCGGATCCATTGCCGGAAAAGAGGTCTACCCCAACGGAAATGTCTATTGCGCCACTAAACATGCTGTGGATGCATTGACAAAAGGGATGCGCTTCGATCTGCTTCCTCATAATATAAAAGTGACCCAGATTTGTCCCGGTGCGGTAGAAACGGAGTTTTCCATAGTCCGTTTTCATGGGAATAAGTGCCGGGCAGATAAGGTGTATGAAGGGTATGAGTGTTTAGTGGCCGACGATATCGCGGAATGTATTTGGTTTGTTACTAGCCGTCCTCCTCACGTAAACATTAATGATATGGTTGTGATGCCTACTGCTCAGGCGTCGGCTTCAGTTTTTCATAAATCATAGAATATGGTAAATAAAAAATATATTCACAATGAGAAGAATTTATATCCTTTTATTTGTTTTGCTTATGACAAACCTACTTGTTGAGTCGCAGGAGAATATCACCTATCAGGTGCCGCCATCAGAGATTCTGGAACTGGTCGATATTGAGAGAGCTCCTTCGGTCAATATGGACAGTAAAGGCGATCAGATGCTCTTTTTATACAGGAATACCTTCAAGACGCTTTCAGATCTTAATCAACCGGAAGTGCGATTGGGTGGTCTGCGTATTAATCCGGATGTCAATATATCAAGCACCGTTACCTATATAAATAATATTCGTTATAAAAAAACAACAGATAAAGATGTATTGCAGATAGAAGGATTACCTACCAATCCGTTAATAGCCAATATCTCTTTCTCTCCCGATGAAACTAAACTTGCATTTACCAATACGGTAGCCAACGGAGTGGAACTGTGGATTGCCGATCTGAAATCATTGCAGGCAAAAAAAATGACGGATGCAGTAGTAAATGCCAATGCGGGATTTCCTTATAGTTGGTTCAATGATGGTACCGGCGTTTTGATCAGAATTCTTCCTGAAAATTGTCCGGAATTGATTGATACCCAAAAGTCTTTACCGGAAGGGCCGATTGTCTCAGTCAGTAACGGACAGATTTCACAAAACCGTACTTATCAGGATTTGTTGAAAAATCCGGTTGATGAGGCAAACTTCGAGACTTTGATGACTTCTGAGCTTTATAGGATTGGACTGGATGGATCGAAGACGAAATGGAAAGGGGCTGGGATGTATATCGGACAGTCATTCTCTCCCGACGGAAAATATCTGTTGCTGACCACTCTTCGACGTCCATTCTCATATATAGTTCCCTATTACAGCTTTCCGAATGTGACGGAAATCTATTCTGCTGATGGGAATTTTATAGTTAAATTTGACGAACAGCCATTGCTCGATAACCTTCCGATAGGATTTATGGCTACCCAGGAAGGGAAGCGTGGTATCTACTGGCGTGCTGACAAACCGTCGACTCTCTATTGGGTGGAAGCGCTTGATAAAGGTGATCCGGAAGTGAAAGTTGATTTCCGTGATGAGGTATTCGAGCAGGATGCTCCTTTTTCTGGAACACCCCGTTCGCTGGTAAAAACTATAAACCGTTATGCGGGTATTACCTGGGGAAACGATAAATATGCTATTCTTCGTGACCGCTGGTGGAATACACGTAATCAGAAGATGTATCTTTTTAATCCGTCCGATAACAGCCAGTCCCCGCAAATCCTTGTCGACCGTAATTACCAGAATGTGTACGATGATCCCGGTTATCCGCAGACTGCGAAGAATGTCCTCGGTACTTATACGTTGCATATGGACGGAAATTCGATCTATTTCTTTGGAGATGGTTTCACTGCAGATGGACAGTTTCCGTTTATCGATGAACTGGATTTGAAAACATTGAAAAGGAAGCGAATATATCAATCTGCCTATACTGACAAGGTAGAAGAGTTGATCACATTTATCGATAGTAAAAAAGGTACAGTGATTACCCGAATCGAATCGCCGACGGAATATCCCAACTATTATATCCGTAATATTAGAAATAAACGGGTACCAGAACCGTTGACAGTCTTTGAAAACCCATTCATAAGCATTGAGAAGGTTTACAAGGAAGTAATCAGTTATAAGCGTCCTGATGGCGTTGAACTTACTGGTACATTATACCTGCCTGCCGATTACGACAGGGAGAAAAAGGAAAAGCTGCCGATGATCATGTGGGCATATCCTACCGAATACAAGAACCGAAGTAGTGCAGGACAGACTACTGCCAATCCCAATTCGTTCACTTACCTGTCGTATGGCAACCCTATTTACTGGGTAACCCGGGGTTATGCGATCCTGGATGATGCTGCTTTTCCCATTGTAGGGGAAGGAGACGAACAACCTAACGATACTTTTGTGGAGCAACTTGTGGCCAATGCCAAAGCGGCTATAGATGCCGTGGATGCATTAGGATATATCGACCGTAGGAGGGTTGCAGTAGGAGGTCATTCCTATGGCGCTTTTATGACGGCGAACCTGCTTACCCATTCCGACCTGTTTGCTACCGGTATTGCCCGTAGCGGTGCATACAACCGTACGCTCACACCGTTCGGTTTTCAGGCAGAAGAGCGAAACTACTGGGTTGCTTCCGATACTTATAATACTATGTCGCCTTTTATGCACGCCGATAAAATGAAAACGCCTTTACTCCTTATCCATGGGGAAAGCGACAATAACTCTGGTACACATACGATGCAGAGTGAACGTTATTTCCAGGCGTTGAAAAGTTTCGGAGCGCCTGTACGCCTGGTAATCCTGCCGAAGGAGAGCCACGGTTATGCTGCCCGGGAAAATATACTGCACCTCTTGTGGGAACAGGATCAGTGGCTGGAGAAGTATTTGAAAAGTGAATAGGTAGACAGGTAGGGAGATCTTGGGAGACAAGGAGAGTGGGAGAGGCTTCTAAACTTCAGACTTCTTAGTTCCCAGTTCTAACTTCTAATTTCTAAAAAATTATAATCAATGAGAAGAAAAGACCGTGAAATGGATCGTAATTGGGGATTACAGGTGATCGACCGTACTCCTTTTGCCGTACTTTCAATTACCGATACCAATGGTGATCCCTATGCTATTCCGTTATCGGTGGCCAGGGATGGTGAATATCTCTACTTCCATTCAGCAAGGAGCGGTACGAAAGTGGATCTGTTTCAATCGCAACCTTTGGCTTGTGTAACATTCGTAACCGATGTAAACGTACCGGAACTGCTTTCTGACGAAGAGATGGAGGAGATGCGCACGAACGAGGAGAAAGCCGGAGATATTGGGAGTAAGGTATTTACCACAGAATTTGCCTCGGCAATTGTATATGGTAGGATTGAACCTGTCACCTGTGATGAAGGAAAATACCGCGCATTAGAGGTGATCTGTCTGAAATATACCCCAGATAAGATGGCACTGTTTGACATGGCCGCTACATCGGGAATGAAACACACAAATATCTACAGCATTGCCATAGATCGAATCACCGCCAAACGGAAAAAATATGATGACGAAGGCAAGGAGATGAAGTGGGGTAGGTCTACTTCGGGATAGTAAATTCGATCTTGTCGCCGATGCTTATTCCGTGCCGGTTTGCGAAGCCTGTATTTACCTCTACTACATAGAGTGCCGGTTTCGTCGATGCGTAATTCCACTCTTTCAACGGAGTGGTATTTATATGGATGGTTACGATTTCTTTATTGGCATCTACAAAAATGATATCTAACGGGATATAGGTGTTTTTCATCCAGAAACTCTGCATCTCTTCTGTACGCTGTAAAAATAACATTCCCGCGTTCTCCGGTAGAGAGCGCCGGTACATTAATCCTCTTGCCCGTAGTTGGTCGTTATTGGCCACTTCAATTTCGATACCGGCCAGTGTGTCGCCATTCTGGTGACTTGTGAAGATTAGCTCACCCTGCTTACGGAAGGGGATATTCATCGCTTCCGGTTGTGTTGATATTTCAGGTTCAGATCCGGATCTTAGTAGAAAGTATATTGCTAATCCAACTACGGCAACCAATAAAATGATCAGATATAGATTCCTGCTACTTTTATTTTTCTTTGACATGCTACTTTTATTTTCGTTATTTATAAAGGCGATAAGTCACGTTGTGATGATCTATTCAAAGGTATAAAAAAAATGAAACAAAATGGTTTCAAACCAAAAAGTTTCAAACTAAAAAGTGAGACGGTTATCTCTTTGCATCTTGCAACCGCTGTCCCGATACGGGAAAAACTACCGGCTTACCCGATACGGGATTGGTTTTTACGATCACTACCGTATCATAAACACTCTCGATATGTTCATATGTGATCACCTCTTCGGTTGTTCCCTGACAGAAAGTCGTTCCATCTTTCATCATCATCAGGAAGTTGCAATACTCGGCGGCAAGCGACAGATCATGAAGGATCATCATTACGCTCAGCTTCATCTCTTCGTTTAGTCGCTGAATCAGGTCCATAAACTGCATTTGGTGGGTGATGTCGAGGTGAGAGGTGGGTTCGTCGAGCAGTAATAGGCGGGGATGCTGCGATAGGGCACAGGCAATATTGGCCATTTGTAGTTCACCGCCGCTTAATTCTGTCATCGATTTGTTGCGCAGACGATAGGTATTGGTCAGATGCATATAATGGTGTGCTATTTCGATATCTTCTTTCTTGTCGAAGAACTGAAATTGTTGACGGTAAGGGAGGCGTCCCATCAGCACATATTCTTCTACCGACAATTCCGCCATTTCGGAGAATTGGGAAACGATCGCAATCTTTTGTGCCTTCTCTTTCCAGGTAAGCTTAGACAGGTCGATCCCCTCAAGCAGGATATGTCCTTCTTTCAATGGTAGCGTTCCGGATATCCCCTTAAAGAGCGTGGTCTTCCCCGATCCGTTTGGTCCGATGATCCCGGCAAATGATTCTTCCCTGAGCGACAAGTTGATATCATGCACTCGGAAACCGCTGCCATAACCGCAAGAGAGATTTTGTATGTCGAGGAAACTTTTCATTTTTTTTAAATTACCAATTACCAGAAAACTAAAAGTGAAAAACTAAAGAACTAATTTCATCACATCGTTACATCATCTAATCACTTTACGTCTCAAATTGGCCAGCAGCACGATGAATACTATACCACCCACGATACCGGTAATGACTCCGATGGGTAGTTCATTAGGTGAAATAATGGTACGTGCCGCCACATCACACAGGATCAGAAAAATACCGCCGCTCAGGAAAGATGAGATTAGCAGTATACGATAATCTGTTCCTACCCACAAGCGTACGATATGAGGAATGACGAGTCCCACGAATCCGATCACTCCTGCTACGGCAATGCAAGCTCCGGTAAGTAGTGATGTGAGGATAAAAAGGATACGGATCACGCTGTTGGCATTAAACCCGAGATGTCTGGCTTTATCTTCTCCAAGTCGTAATGCGTTGAGAGGCATCGCAAACAGGTAGGATATGATCAGGCAGAACAGGGAAAGAGCAATCATTACGATGATCAGGGTATTGTCCGATTCGTTGAGCGATCCCATCATCCAGAAAACAATACTGTGGAGATTATCTCTGGAAGTAATAGACATGAGAAACATCATCAATGAGGAAGAGATAAAGCTGATCATCACGCCGATAAGCAGCATCCGGTTGACGCTGAGTCCCCCTCTTCCGAGACTAAGGGTATATACAAGGAATATGGTAACAAAAGCGCCGATAAATCCTGCGAATGGGAGAAACAATATATTGAGCAGATACAGTCCTGATACGATGGCAAAAGTGATCCCCAGCGATGCGCCTCCGGAAATTCCGAGGGTGTACGGTTCTACTAACGGATTCCGGTAAATACCCTGTAATATAGCTCCCGCCAGGCTAAGGCTGCCACCAATGGTCAAACCGAGCAATGTACGTGGGATACGGATGAATGCCAGTGCGCCGTACTCCATGCTCTCCTTTTCGGAAAGAATACGTGGGATCTCGCTGATCCTTATAGGAATTTCCCCCATTCCCAGCGATAGCATGAAGGAGCCCAGTAACGCTACGATAAGTAGCAGTACATAAACACCCCAAACCCATTCTTTTCGTTTCATCCTTGAAATTACAGGTTGATCAATTGATCCATCACTTTCATTGTTTCAACAAAGGTAATAGGAGTCGGTTGGCAGGCGATCTCCGAATCGATGATGAAAATTTGTTTCTTTTTGCTGGCTTTCAATCCAGTGTACCTCTTCCATGTTTTCAATTCCTCTTCTCCCACAATACCCATGGTAGCAATAAATATATAATCAGGATTGTTTGCGATAACAAATTCGCGTGTAACAGTACCTTGTGTCAGCTTCCCGGCAATATTTTCGATCCCCATCAACGTCATATAGTCATTCATAAATGTATTTGAGATAACGGTGAATAACGGATCAGCTCCGATTTGAAAGAACATTTTCTGGCCTCTTTTATGTTTGTTCTTTTCCGCTATTTTTTCGATGGTATGTTTACTTTCCTCTACCATGATAGCCGCTTTTTCGGTTTTGCCGATCAGTTCACCCAATTGAAGAAACTGCTCACAAATATCATTGAAAGATTTCGGGGATTGGATCGTCTCTACTCTTATTCCCATTTTTTTCAACAATTCCGTATCTTTGGGATCGGTAAGCCCCGATGCCAGTACCAGGTCGGGTTTGAGGCTGATGATCTTTTCTATATTCGCTTTTATGACTGACGATACGATCTCTTTGTTATCTTTTTTAGCCGCTTCACAATAGCTGGTACATCCTACCAGCTTGTCCTGCGCTTCCAGATAATAAATGCTTTGTGTAAATGAGGGTGCTAATGATACAATACGCATATAGGATTGCCCCTGCACAGCAAATGTAATAAGTATATATAAGAACAGAAATATTTTTTTCATTTGTTGTTTGAATTTAGAACTTAGAAGTCCGAAGTTTAGAAGTCTTGGTTCTTCACTTTCCCACCTATCAAGTTGCAAAGGTAACAAGAAACGTTCGAAATAGTTTAACTTTAGAGGAAGGGTTTTTCTATTCTTGAGATTTGATGTAAAGAGAGTGACTGAAATTTTGGCAGGAATTTTGACAGTTTCCATCCTCATCGATTGCTTTTTTTGGCAGAAAAGGTATTTAAGTAAATTTGGCACAGAATTCGCATTGAGGTAATGTCAATTAGAACAATAACATTAATTATATTAATATCAATTTTAGTAGTATGAACATTAAACCATTGGCAGATAGAGTGCTGGTAAAACCGGCAGCTGCGGAAGAAAAAACAGTGAGTGGAATTATTATCCCCGATACGGCAAAGGAAAAACCACTGAAAGGTGAAGTGGTCGCTGTAGGAAAAGGTACAAAAGACGAAGAAATGATCGTTAAACAAGGCGATAAAGTGCTGTATGGTAAGTATGCAGGCACTGAAATTGAAATCGATGGTGTACAACACCTCATCATGCGTCAGTCAGACATTTTAGGAATCATCGAATAAACACCAGGTTAAAAGATTGACTTGGATAGGTGGGAGGTCGATTCAATCAGATCACTTTTACTCGCTTTCATTCAATCTGTTTGACTAAAAACAAATAACAAATAAATAAAAAACGAAATAAAATGGCTAAAGAGATTAAATTTAACATGGATGCCCGCGATCTTCTGAAGAAAGGCGTGGACGAATTGGCAGATGCCGTTAAAGTAACATTAGGTCCCAAAGGCAGGAATGTAATTATTGATAAAAAATATGGCGCTCCCCAGATTACCAAAGACGGTGTAACCGTTGCTAAAGAGATCGAATTGGATGATGCTTTTCAAAATATGGGAGCACAACTGGTGAGGGAAGTAGCCTCTAAAACCAATGACGATGCCGGTGACGGAACAACTACCGCTACCGTTTTAGCACAATCTATTATTGGTGTAGGTTTGAAAAATGTGACTGCCGGTGCCAATCCTATGGATCTGAAACGTGGTATCGATAAAGCTGTGGCGACTGTGGTCGAAAACATCAGAACTCAGGCTGTAGAAGTAGGTAATGACTTGAAGAAGATTGAAAACGTTGCTAAAATTTCTGCGAACGGTGATGAAACCATCGGTAAGCTGATCGC
Source organism: Proteiniphilum sp. (assembly GCF_034927365.1). GTDB lineage: Bacteria > Bacteroidota > Bacteroidia > Bacteroidales > Dysgonomonadaceae > Proteiniphilum. The sequence continues at coordinate 494,210 of NZ_JAYFQD010000013.1, forward strand.
TGAAGCGATGCAGAAAGTAAGCAAGGAAGGTGTGATTACAGTGGAAGAGTCGAAAGGTACCGATACGTATGTAGATGTGGTGGAAGGTATGCAGTTCGACCGTGGATATATCTCCCCCTATTTCGTCACTGACACAGAAGCGATGGAAGTAGATTTTGAAAATCCGTTGATTCTTATCCATGACAAAAAGATCTCGGCTATCAAAGAACTTCTTCCTATTCTGGAAAAAGGAATTCAAACCGGTAAACCATTATTGCTTATCGCCGAAGATATCGACTCCGAAGCACTTACTACTTTAGTGGTAAACCGTTTGCGCGGATCGTTGAAAGTCGCTGCTGTAAAAGCTCCCGGATTTGGAGACCGCAGAAAAGAAATGCTGGAAGATATTGCCATCCTGACTGGTGGAGTAGTGATTTCGGAAGAGAAAGGCCTGACTTTGGAAAATGCAACTCTCGACATGTTGGGTAGCGCAGAGAAAGTGACTATCGATAAAGATACCACTACGATTGTAAATGGTGAAGGCGAAAAAGAAGCCATTAACAATCGTATCGGACAAATCCGTTCACAAATTGAAAAAACTACATCCGACTACGATCGTGAAAAACTGCAGGAACGTTTGGCTAAACTGGCAGGCGGTGTAGCAGTACTTTACGTGGGTGCTCCCTCTGAAGTGGAAATGAAAGAGAAGAAAGACCGTGTAGAGGATGCCCTTTCAGCAACTCGTGCTGCCGTAGAGGAAGGAACTGTTCCTGGTGGTGGAGTAGCCTATGTACGTGCTATCGAAGCGCTCGAAGGCTTGAAAGGAGAAAATGAAGACGAAACTACCGGTATCGAAATCGTGAAACGCGCTATCGAAGAACCGCTTCGTCAGATTGTTTCAAACGCAGGAAAAGAAGGTGCCGTAGTAGTACAGAAAGTACGTGAAGGCAAAGGCGATTTCGGTTACAATGCTCGCTACGATCATTATGAAAACCTCTATGAAACAGGCGTGATTGATCCGGCTAAAGTAACCCGTGTTGCTTTGGAAAATGCTGCTTCCATTGCCGGTATGTTCCTCACAACTGAATGTGTTATTACCGATAAGAAAGAAGACCACCCGGCTCCAATGCCTCCTATGGGTGGAGGAGGAATGGGCGGCATGATGTAATCCTTGTATAGATTATATTGATACGCTATAAAGGCGGATGGCTGAAAATGAAAATTGAAAGTCATCCGCCTTATTTTTTGTTAGAAAGAAAGATGAAAAAGTGCTTTTATTTCAATTTATTATTTTACATTCCTGTTTAATTATTGTTATTTTAATTATTTAATTATCAATAATATATAGTGTTAAAAAAGAGGGGAAAAGTAACGAAAATGTAACAGAATTCAGACAAATATATCGTACTTTTGCGCAAGATTTTTGTAAAGATTTAGCTTAATTAAAACAGGATTGAAAATTAAAACATTGAATTTATGGTAAAAAGATTGAAGTTTTTAGCTGTAACTCTTACTTTAATGATGGGAACTGTGATGCAGGCTCAGGTGACTACTTCCAGTATGAGTGGACGTGTCACAGATGTTGACGGAGTCGTGATCGGAGCAAGCGTTGTAGCTACACATGGACCTACGGGAACAGTGTACGGAGTGAGTACCAGAACCGACGGAACATATAATTTGCCAAATATGCGTATAGGTGGACCTTATACTTTGGTAGTATCCTATATTGGGTATCATACGGAAACTTTCAGTAATATAAATCTTTCTTTAGGAGAGGATTTCGTTTTGAATATCTCCTTGAAAGAGGATACACAATTATTGGACGAAGTTGTTGTTATAGGGGAAAGAAATCCTATTATTTCCGGGAACAGGACAGGTGCTCAGGAGATCATTACCCGTGAAAAAATGGACAAACTGCCAACGATAAACCGTTCGCTTACAGATTTTACAAGACTAACGCCGATGAGCAGTGGTAGTAATTTTGGCGGAGTATCTTATCGCTTCAATAATGTTACCGTTGATGGTGCTTCTTTTAATAATTCATTCGGATTAAGTTCGTCTCTTGGGGCTTCCGGGACTGAACCTATTTCTTTGGAAGCTTTGGAGCAGGTACAGGTGATGATTGCTCCCTATGACGTCAGAAATGGTGGATTTACTGGTGCAGGTATCAATTCTGTAACCAAATCAGGTGCGAATGATTTTCATGCCTCAGCATACATATATACAAAGAGTCCTTCTATGATGGGGTATCGTATTAAGGATGAAGTTTTAAATGTTTCCGAGTTTTCTAACAAACAATATGGGTTTAGTCTTTCAGGAGCATTTATCAAAAATAAATTGTTCTATTATATCAATGCTGAAATTGATCGTCAGGAAACTCCGATTACTTACACAACAGCGAACTCCGCAGTAGATGCAATTGTACTACAAGATCTGTCGAATTTTCTTCAGACGAATCTGAATTATAACCCGGGCAGTTTCGATTTAACGAAACGAAATACTCAGGCCGACCGTCTTACCGCACGGGTAGACTGGAATATCAATGTGAAGAATGTGTTGAGTTTAAAGTATTACTATTTAAAATCATTCAATACGAATAATCCTTCTACTTCGGGAACTCCGCTGAATGGACGTGGTCCGAATGAATATGCGATTCCTTATACTTCGTCGTTTTATAGAGTAAATAACAACTTCAATATATTGATGGCCGATCTGAATACCATTATTAACGATAATATGAGTAATTATCTCAAGATAGGTTATTCGAGATTACGTGATTTCCGTGATATGGATGGAGGCTTTTTCCCGCAGGTAGACATATTAAATGGGAGCGGACAGGCTTACACAACATTTGGAACTGAAGCGAATTCATATAATAATCAGTTAGATACGGATATCTGGCAAATACAGGATAATTTCATCATCAATCTGGATAATCACCAACTCACCTTTGGTACACAGAGCGATTACAGGGCCTTCAGAAATGGTTTTGCACAGAATTATCCCGGTTCATGGGTCTTTGCTTCTGTAGACGACTTCAAATTCAATGTGCTAGCAACGAGAGATTATTTATCACGCAATAACGGAAGTATAAAAGGTTTTGATATTCGTACTTTTGATCCTACTACTTACGGTTTCGCTTCTACTGTAACCGGGTTGTCAAACTCTACTACATCCGGAGGCGCTGCGACAACTTATCAACAAAAGTATGCAATTGGCGATCAATTTCCTTTCGCCGAAGTAAATGTATTCCAGATAGGACTTTATGCACAGGACAAATGGAAGATAACAGACAAATTGAATGTTACATTGGGTTTGCGTATGGATATTCCTGTCTTTGTGACAGACCTGCCAGAGAATGAAGCGGTAGCTGCTGAGACCTACCGCGATGGAATTAAGATAGATGTATCCAAACTCCCCTCTGCGAAGCCTCAATTTTCTCCTCGCTTAGGATTTAATTACAACCCGTTGGATGACTCATCATTACAATTACGTGGTGGAACGGGATTGTTTTCCGGAACACCTCCGTATGTCTGGATTAGCAATCAGGCTGCCAATAATGGTGTATTGTTCGGAGATATTAACTATGGTAAACCTGATGAAAAAGCTTCTCTGGGTTTTACCGGTGATTTAGATAGCTACAAACCGGCAGCCGGTAGTGCTACCAGGGCTGACCTTGCTGTCACAGCACCCGATTTTAAATATCCTAATTTGTGGAAAAGTAATGTCGCCGCAGACTATAAATTCCTCGACGGCTGGATCGCTACCGTTGAACTCCTTTACTCTAAAGATTTAAACGCTATTTATCATGATAATATCGGATTGATGGAAACAGATAAGTTCGTGAAGGAAGGTTCACAGAATTTGCGTCCTATGTATAATAGAAGTTATTATAGTGATCAACCCGGAAATAAAGAGGCTGGAAATAATGTGGTGATGTTGCGTAATACGAATAAAGGTTATTCATTCTATACTACCCTTCAGTTGCAGAGAACTTTTTATGATGGAGTCCTTGAGGGCTTGTATGTGAATGGATCATATTCTTTTGGATCGGCAAAAAGTGTAACGGATGGAACATCATCAGTAGCCACTTCTGCATGGCGTTATCGTCCTGCCATCGACCCGAATGCTGAAGAGCTAGGATATAGTGCAGGCGCATTCGATGGACGGTTGTTGCTGTCAGCTTCCTATACTATGAACTGGGATAAAAATGCTGCTACTAATATCGGTTTGATTTATCAACGCTATCGTCCTTTCCGTTATTCTTATACTTATAACGGTGATGTGAACGGAGATTTAAGGGGAGAAAACGATTTGATATATATTCCTAAAGATGCAAATGATATCAATATCGTGTTGGAACGTGACAGAAATGGCAATTTAGTTGATGACAGAAGTATTGACGATGTGCGGAAGCAAATAAATCAGTTTATCAATCAGGATCCTTATTTGAGTAAGCATAGGGGAGAGTTTGCGGAACGTAACGGTGCCAAGGCTCCCTTTGCGAATCAATTGGATTTTAGTCTCTATCATGATATCAAAGTTATACACGCCAATGGACGCCCTCATACCTTGCGTTTCAGTTTTAATATACAAAATTTCCTGAATCTTTTGAACAGGAATTGGGGTGTACAACAAACAACAGTGCTTGGGGATCAACAATATCAATTCCTGAAAGTCACACAAACACCTTCAGCAACCAATAATTATGAGGCTGGATTTACCATGCCGTTAAGTACTACTAAACAGGTGATTGAAGAAACATTCAAGGATAATTTGTCAAATGCATCTCGCTGGCAAATGCAATTTGGTTTAAAATATATTTTCTGATTAGAGTATCCAAAATTAATCAATAAAAAACCCACCATCCGTGGGTTTTTTATTGATAGTGTGTTGTACATGATTAATAATTTATACTTTCAACCATCGGCTAAAACTGATGACTTATTATACCGGAATCAGTCAAGATGTGGTTTCAGGGAATTTACCCAAGCCTCTACCCGGCTGTCAGTTTTGTTGCCTTCGTTGTCCTCATCTAACGGTAATCCGACGAAAACTCCATTGCGTAGTGCCTGAGAGTCGTCGAACGTATATCCCTCCGTAGATACTTCTCCGACGAAAGTACAACCAGTCTTTGCAAACTCATCATAAAGGATGCCGAGTGCATCGACAAAAGTGTCAGGATACCCTTCCGCATCACCCATTCCGAATAAAGCAACAATTTTGCCTGTCAGATCGAGTTTCTTAATCTGTGGGAAGAAAGAATCCCAATCATCCTGCAATTCTCCGATACTCCAGGTAGGAGCCCCCAGAAGAAGTACACCGGGCTCCAATAATTCCTCAGGAGATACATCGGCAAGGTCTTTTAATACGGGTGAATAAGAGGCCAGCTTTTCAGCGACTAGTCGGGCTGCGTACTTCGTATTACCGGTACTTGAACCGTAAATAATAGCTATTGATTTCATACGATTTGTTTTTTATTAAAATGTATGGATTGTAAAGTATAGACTTTTAGAACCAAGATTTTTAGAATCAAGACTTTTAGTCTTGGTTCTTGACTCTATTACCTTTGCTCTTATTGAATTTTTTACAAAGTAACATGATTCCTTTAGATATTACAATGACCAAAAATGATTATTTTTTACTGAAAAACTATCACTATTGGGGATTGATATTATTTATAATTGATAGTAATTTTGCGTTCCTTAAAAAAAGGGTTTATACAAAATAACATAATAGAATGAAGATTACACATTTATTTTTATTATTATTTGTACTGTTACGTATATCCGATGTTTTTTCGCAAGCACAGAACAGTGAAGGAACGCTCTCCGGGAACCTCCTATCGCTCAGATGGTACATTTGTGGTGAAAAATATTCCTGAAGGAAAACAAACGATAGTCGCCCAATATGTGGGATACAAACCGCAGGAGATCGAAGTATCGGTAGATGCCGGAAAAGAGAAAGAAATCCGGTTTGAATTGGAGGAGGATATGTTTAACCTAGAACAGGTGATGGTTACCGGAACACGGACGCCTCACTATGTAAAGAATGTGCCCATTCGTACCGAAGTGGTTACTTCACAATTGTTGAGGACCAAGAACGCCCAGAATATCTTTGAGGCATTGGAAGCGGTTCCCGGTCTCAGGGTTGAAAACCAGTGCCAGTTTTGTAATTTCTCCATAGTACGTATGCAGGGATTTCAATCAATATAAATTATTGATCCGGGAAGCGATAAACACTACTCGTACAATTCCACTGCTAAGGATAAATTTTCGTGCCCGGTTTTTGTCGAGTGCATTTTTTAATTTCGGTTTTTCAATTAAAAATTTGGATGAAAAGAAAAAAAGAGGTTAATTTGTTTTTCAATACCCCGTAATGAAAATCCGGTTATAATAGATGGTTTCTATTGATTTAGCTTGGAGAATTTTTATAGAAAAGAATCTCGGATATATCTTATATTTTATATAGATCCAAAGACGCATGGAAAGTGAAAAACTACTTTGTGATGTGTGGTGAACGAAGTTCTGATCATCTGCCGGTGGTTATGGATATAATAGTCCGATAAATAAATGAATATACATTAAGCAAGTCATACAAGATGAAAAAAATTATTCTACCTCTCTTCATTTTTTTATTTTTTATAGCCAACAATATTTATGGCAAAACCATCGAACTTACATCTCCCAATAAGGAGATTAAAGTATCTATCCGGATTGGCGATAAAATCTATTACTCGGTATTTTACAATAATGATCTGTTGTTGGAAGAATGCCATATGCAGCTCTCTTTGAGCGATCGTGTTTTAGGTGAACAGCCTAAATTGAAAAAACAGAAACAGCTATTGATCAATGAAACATTAAGTCCCATAGTACCTTTGAAATATGCCTCGGTTAACAATCACTATACTCAGCTTACACTGAATTTCCAGGGAGATTATGGCGTAGAGTTTCGTGTGTTTGATGATGGGGTCGCCTATCGATTCATTACGAATTACAAAGATGAAACGATTGTGATGGGTGAAGACTTTGCGATTAACTTTCCTACCGATTATCTGGCCCATATGCAACAGCAGCATGGCTTTAAAACCGCTTATGAGGAACCTTATACCCATATCCGGACAAAAGATTTTCCATCGCAGGAACGCAAAATGTGTGTACTGCCTCTTTTGTTGGATACGGAAAAAGGGTATAAGATACTGATCTCGGAGTCTGATTTGTCCGATTACCCGGCTATGTTTTTACAGGGTACTACCGGAAACGGTATGATATCTACTTTTCCAAAAGCTCCTCTTGAATTTGGGGAAGATGGCGATCGTAGTCTGAAGATATTGAAAGAGGCTGATTATATTGCAAAAACCTCGGGGAAAAGGAATTACCCGTGGCGTTATTTTGTGATTACCAAAGATGATACACAGATATTAGAGAATACAATGACCTACAAGCTGGCTGCCAAAAACGAGATATCCGAACCTTCATGGATAAAACCTGGTCAGGCAAGTTGGGAATGGTGGAACGGGGCCTCTCCTTATGGACCGGATGTGAATTTTATAGCAGGATTCAATATGGATACCTATAAATATTTCATTGATTTTGCGGCTAAATATGGGGTAGAGTATCTTGTAATGGATGAGGGATGGGCAAAATCGACACGTGATCCTTATACCCCCAATCCCACCGTTGATGTCCATGAGATCATCCGTTATGGAAAGGAGAAGAATGTAGGTGTATTCTTATGGCTGACATGGTTGACGGTGGAGAATAATTTCGAGCTGTTCAAAACTTTTGAAGAGTGGGGTGTGAAGGGCGTAAAGATTGATTTCATGGACCGAAGTGACCAATGGATGGTGAATTATTATGAGCGGGTAGCAAAAGAAGCGGCCAAGCATAACCTGCTGGTAGATTTCCATGGCTCGTTCAAGCCGGCAGGCCTTGAATATAAATATCCGAATGTGATATCCTATGAAGGAGTCAGGGGTATGGAGCAAATGGGCGGATGCTATCCCGACAACAGCATCTATTTGCCGTTTCTGCGGAATGCGGTAGGCCCTATGGATTATACGCCGGGGGCGATGATCAGTATGCAATCTGATACCTATGGAGGCCGTTCGGGCGATCGTCCCAATTCCGCAAGCATCGGTACACGTGCCTATCAAATGGCACTGTTTGTCATATTTGAAAGTGGTATTCAGATGTTGGCTGACAATCCTACGCTTTATTACCGTAACCACGAATGTGCTGAATTCATCACCCAGGTTCCGACGACCTGGGATGAGACCCGTGTCCTTGAAGCGGTTGTTGGGGAATATGCCATCGTAGCAAAACGCAAAGGTGATACCTGGTTTATTGGGGGAATGACTAACAGCAAGGAAAGGGAACGGACTTTTGAATTGTCACTCGATTTTCTTCCCAAAGACAAAACGTTACATATGACCTCTTTTGAAGATGGTATCAATGCCGGCCGGCAGGCGATGGATTATCGCAAAAAGGAAATAACCGTAGCGGCCGGTGATAAGATAACGGTTAAAATGGTGAGAAACGGGGGATGGGCAGCCAAGATCGAATGAAAATTTCTCCGGTCGATTATTGTAGCAATTAAATAAGTAGACAGATGAAACGACGTGATTTTTTGAAAACGACAGCAATCGGAGCCGGTATGATTGGCCTGGGCAACCATACTGATATTTTCGGGCTCCCGCAATATGAGCCGATAAAGAATAAACTGCCTCGTTGGCGTGGTTTTAATATTCTTGATTTTTTTACTCCGCAGCGATACGTCGCAAATCCCCGGCGGTTTGCCGATACGGAACAGGATTTCAAGTGGATGGCCGATTGGGGGTTCGACTTCGTCCGTATCCCCATCGCTTATCCCAGCTATCTGAATTATGACCCTGCTTCAGGAAAAGATATTACTCCCGAACAGACCATTGATTTCAGGGAAGAAGCGCTGGATGCTATCGAGCAGGTTGTGTATGCTGCTAATAAGTACCATCTGCACGTAAGCCTTAATTTACATCGGGCTCCCGGTTTTTGTATCAATGCCGGATTCCATGAACCCTTCAACTTATGGAAAGATGAAGAGGCTCAACAGGCTTTTTATTACCATTGGAGCATGTGGGCAAAGCGTTTCAGGAATGTTTCCCCCAACTTGTTAAGTTTCGACCTGGTCAATGAACCCTGTTTCAAGGAGGATATGAACGATCAGTTCTCTCCCTCCAAAGCGATTCCAGGTGATATCTACCGTAAGGTAGCTGTTGGCTGTCTGGATGTTATCCACAAGCAGAATCCCGACAGGCTGGTGGTTGCTGACGGAAACCACGGCGGATCGCTGGTAATTCCGGAATTGACCGATTTACCCATAGGCCAGAGTTGCAGAGGATATTTTCCACATTATATATCCCATTATCGTGCCGAATGGGTATGGAAAAATCCTGATGATGCACCGTTGCCTGTATGGCCGGGTACTATTGACGGTCAGAAGTTCGACCGTGAAGTGCTTGAAAATTTCTACCGTCCCTGGATCGATCTGGTAAAACAAGGGGTCGGCGTGCATTGTGGTGAATGTGGATGCTACAGTGAAACACCGCACGATGTCTTTCTCGCATGGTTTGAAGATCAGTTGGATATTTTGACTACCCACGGTATAGGGTGGGGATTATGGAATTTCCGGGGAACTTTCGGCCTTATCGATTCAAGGAGGAAGGACGTAGCTTACGAAGATTGGTACGGACATAAGTTAGACGGTAAGCTTTTGAAGTTGCTTCAGAAGTATTAGCTGATCATACATAATTCTCCTGAAAAGCCTTTGTCGCATGTATAAAAAGATAATCACTTATATCTTGATAATCCTATGTTTGTTAATAGGATATATCGATATTATGCAAGCCGGAAATCTTCAAAATGCGATTACTTTAAGGCCCAGAAACACCGATTACAATCAAGTAGAATTTAAAGAAGAGAAGGGAGAGTGGGTCATTATCACCAAAGGGAATGATCCTTATATCTTTTTTGATACATCCGAACCGGTTGATTTCAGTAAACAGTATATGCTTTCATTCGAAAGTTTTAATACCACTGAATCGTTACCCATGGTCATTTTTGTAGGTAGTCAACTGGATTGGGACCATCTGGTGGAAGGATATGATATCTCCCGTACAGAAGGGTGGACTTCCAATGGTTATGACTTGTCAGTTGTTCGGAAATCTCCGTCCGATCCTTTTACATCTGTCCGCATCCGGTTTGGTAACTCTGGGGAAAAATCATTGCGTATCCGGAAAATAGAACTCAGGGAACCCACGGCGCAGGAGTTGGAGTTGATAGCCAATAGAGAAAGGTGCTTACAGGAGGATGAGGCATTCTCAACCCGTTTGCGTTCATATCTGCAGAAGGATTTTTCTTCGGAGATCTTATCAGTGCATGGCACATACTACTTGGGAGAGATGGAGATCAAAGGAGTAGTGAGGGAAACAATAACGGGAAATATAGGATTGGCAGAGGTCCCACTGTGGGAAGATGCAACGCGGTTATCTGCTCCGGTAACCTTCATCCCCCTTGAAAATGGATCTTTTTCACATAGGGTTGCCCGGATGGCTGAAGATCAGCATGACCGGTTCTTGTCGGGATGGGCCATTGTCCGGAAGAAGAGTCCTTCCGGGTATGAACTGCTGTCGGCTGTACATTATGCCGATGAAATTGAACCCAGGGATCAACTCGAAAAAATGATTCCTCGTTCATTGAAAGGGATTGGAGGATGTCCGTTCGACCATCCCGATATGAAAGAACTGGGTATCGCTTCGGTTACATTTAATATTCTTCTGGATCGTATCTTATTTCTTGAAGATGCTCCCGGTCGTACCCCCTATCATTATGCCGGAAAAACATGGTATGTCGATATGGAAGGAGAACTGAAAGGTATCGACAGGGATATGAAAATTGCACAGGAAAACGGCTGGATGGTATCGGCAATCCTTTTGATACCTGTAAACCGGGCCGTAGAAAAAGATTCCTGGACACGAAGGGTTGCCCATTCGGAGGCATTGACGAGTGGCGCTTTTGCTATGCCGAATATGACTGATAAAGAAGCAGTGGAGGCTTACGCGGCAACCATGAATTTTCTGACAGAGCGTTATAGCACGCCTCAATACGGTCGTATTCATCATTGGATCATACACAATGAGATACAAAACGGCTTCTTTTGGACAAGTGCGGGAAGTAAGAGAATTGAAACATATATGAACCTGTACCAAAAGTCGATGCGATTGGTATATACACTTGCCCGTCAATATGATCCGAACGCCAAAGTGCTGATTTCATTGGATCATGATTGGTTTGTCACCAGTGATATGCGCGGTTATAAAGGTAAAGAGTTACTTGACCTTTTAGTGGAATTCTCCCATCAAGAAGGTGATTTTGAATGGGGCATTGCACAGCATCCCTATCCGCAGGATATTAATAATCCGCGTACATGGGAAGATGATAAAGCTGTATTGGATTTTAAAACGCCTTATCTTACTCCTAAAAACCTGGAAGTATTGGATGCCTGGGTATCTCAACCTCACGTTTTATTTCGTGGTAACCCCAGGGAGATACAATTTACGGAACAAGGACTGAATTCTCCTGATTACTCTGAGAAATCCCTGATAGACCAGGCTGCAGGTATGGCATATACGTGGGAGAAACTGAAAAGGATGAAGAATGTTACTGCTTACCAGTATCATTTGTGGGCGGATGCTTATGAAGAGGGAGGACTGAAATTGGGACTGAGGAAATATTATAATGCGGAAGGTGATCCCCATGGGAAGAAGCCCATCTGGTACTTATATCGATCCTTGGATACTCCCGAATATGGAAAAGTACGGGAAGCGTACAAGAGGGTAATCGGGATAGATTATTGGGACGAAGTCTATTTTGGTGCAGAGGGTTGGCAATTACTTTTTGATGGACAGACAACGAACGGATGGCATTCTTTTAACAATGAAAAGGTGCTGCCTGCATGGAGGGTAGAAAATGGAGAATTGGTGCTGAGAATAACGGATGACGGTGAAAGAGGTTGGGATTTGGTTACTGATGAAGAGTTTGAGGACTTTGATTTGCGGTTGGAGTGGAAAATATCAAAAGGAGGTAATAGTGGTATCTTTTTTGGTGTGAAAGAGGGTCCCGAATATGGATGGGCTTCCAGTACAGGTGTTGAAATGCAGGTATTGGATAATATAGAAGGTGCGGATAGAGGCGATCCGAAACATTTGGCCGGCGCGATGTATGACCTGATTGATGCTTCGAACTCATCTAAACCCAGACCGGTCGGTCAATGGAATGAGGTGCGGATATTCAAAAACGACGGGAAAGTAACCTTCTGGCTGAATGGAATTATAACCGCCCAGATCGATATGAACAGTGTCGCTTGGAAAGAGTTAGTAAACAATAGTAAGTGGAATGGAGCAGACCAATACAATGGTTCCGATTTCGGTAAATTTTCGAAAGGTAGGATTGCTTTACAGGATCATTTTGATGGAGTGTATTATCGCAATATAAGAATAAAAAGACTTTGATAGTTTTGCATCTTGTCCTTGCAATATTTTTTATAATTAAACAGTGCTATTCTATGCAATTTAAGCAGATTATAACCATGATGGTTGGCGTTAGTAAAGGTATTTTTTTTATTTTTATTATTTTATTTTCGAGTCCTGTTTTCTCCCAAACCCGTTGGCATGACCCGCTGAAAGCAGATTTCAATGTGGTTCAGAATCAGGGATGGGCAAACGAAATAGGGAAAACATACCACCGATTGCCAAACAGGGCGGAAGAGGTGGTGAGGACACCTGTTTGGAACTTATCACACAATTCTGCAGGATTAGCTGTCCATTTTTACTCCAATGCTGAAAAAATCGAAGTCAGATACCAGGTGACGGAGGGTATAGCGATGCCTCATATGCCTGCCACCGGTAAGTCGGGCGTGGATCTCTATGCTATCGACTCAGACGGGAAATGGCGTCTGGCTACAGGTAAATATAATTTTGGCGATACCGTCACTTATATTTATGAAGGTTTGGCCCAGAGCCAATACCACAAACGAGGATTTGAATACCGCCTTTATCTCCCTTTGTATAATTCTGTGAAATGGATGCAAATCGGTACTCCCGCTTCAGCGGAATTTGAATTTATTCCCACGTTAAAGGAGGCTCCTATAGTTGTGTACGGCACATCTATCGCACAAGGTGGCTGTGCTTCACGGCCGGGAATGGGATGGACCAATATCTTATCCAGGAAACTTGATTATCCGGTCATAAATCTCGCTTTTTCCGGTAACGGACCTCTCGAAAAAGAGTTAGTTGATTTGATGGATGAAATAGAGTCATCGCTTTATATCTACGATTGTCTACCCAATATGGGTTCCCTGCCATCGGAAGAAGTAGTCAAAAGAACTATTTATGGAGTAAGAAAGGTAAGAGAAAAACATAATACTCCTATTCTGTTGGTCGATCATATCGGTTACAGGAATGAGGAGGTGAATCAATCTTCCAGAGAGTTGGGAGAGAGGATGAATAACGCTTTAACCCAGGCGTATGATTCGTTGATTGATATGGGAGTGAAGAATATCTATTACTTACGCAGAGATATGATCAATTTTCCCGTGGATGGATGTGTCGACTATATTCATCCCAATGATCTGGGAATGCAGGCTTATGCCGATGCTTATGAAAAAATGATCAGGGAGATACTCAGTATGCCTGCCGGGAACTTAAAGACAACTCAGCCTGTCAGTCAGCGGAGGGAGCCTTATATATATGAATGGAAAAAGAGACACGAAAATATACTGCAGGATATTCAGCAGAAAGCTCCTTCAAAAGTGATTATCGGTAATTCCATAACCCACTACTGGGGAGGCAGTACCGAACATCAAAATGGCAGCCGTAGTTGGGAAAGCCAGATGGTTCCTTCCGGATACTTTAACCTGGGATATGGTTGGGACAGAATTGAAAATGTGTTGTGGCGGGTTTATCATGGAGAGCTTAGCGGTTATGATATGGAGGAGGTTGTGCTGATGATTGGAACGAACAATTTAGGATTAAACTCTGATGAAGAAATTGTAGAAGGCCTTCGGCTTCTTTTGAAGCAGATCAACGTTCGACAACCAAAAGCAAAAATAAAAGTGATCGGATTGTTTCCAAGACGAGATGCCGAAAACCATGTAAAAACTATTAATGAGCGCATTTCTAAAATGGTTTTATTTCATGGCTACAGTTATATGGACGTGGGGCATCATTTGCTGCAAAAGGATGGGAAAATCGATGAATCATTGTTTTTGGATGGTTTACATCCAAATGAGGAAGGTTATTTGAAGATCGTGAGTGATATCGTTACTTCTAATGCCCTGGAAGAAAAACCTGTTATCAGATTCGGTGTTATTGCCGATATTCAATACTGTGATTGTGATAAGCGTGGAAAAAGATATTACAGGGAGGCATTGCAAAAGCTGGATCAGTGCGTGGATCAACTGAATAGCGAAAAAGTACAGTTTACGGTCAATCTGGGTGATTTGGTAGACAGGGATACTCCTCGTAACCTGGATCCCGTGCTTTCCCGTTTGAATAAACTGAATGCTACTGTCTATAATCTGACTGGTAACCATGACTATGAAAATATTGATAATGAGCAGTTATATGTATTGTTGAATATGCCATCGGAATATTATTCTTTTCAACAGGCCGGTTGGCGGTTTGTAATGCTGAATACAAACGAAATCGCATCCTACTCCAATGTAAAAGATACATGGAAGGAGAAAGAACTGAAGGAAATGAAAAACAATGTGCGGAAAACTACAGGACAAGATGCTGCGGATTATAATGGAGGTGTCAGTAGCAAACAATTACAATGGTTGCAACAATTACTCGAAAAATCGAAAGATAGCGATGAGAAGGTATTGATCTTTTCACACCATCCTTTAGGTTGTGTGAAGGGATTGACAGCATTGAATGATCAGGATATTGTATCGATGGCTTCTAAATTCAGTTGTGTGAAAGCACTTATCGCCGGGCATCACCATGATGGCGCCTTTTGTGAAGTGGAGTCATTGCCTTCAGTTGTGGCGGAGGGTATGATAGAAACCGAAGATCAAAATGCCTACGGCATTATTGAGTTGTTTCCCGATAAACTGGTTCTTCAGGGATATGAGCGAATGACATCAAGGGTGATACACTTTTAAAAATAATTTTTTGTCGGTTTTCGCTAAAAAGAATATCTTTGGGAAAATTTATAAATATGAGAACACTAAGGGTACCAAAGCAGAATGTTTCACAACTTGAAACGGTTTTTGATAAGATAAAAATACTTCATGAGGCAGGTGCGGCAGCACCTATCGATCAGGTAAACTGGAAAGACGATTTCCCTAAAAGTCTGCCCGTTACTGTGCGTGTAGCACATGATGGGGAAAAGTTATATCTCTATTATACTGTCATAGGGGAAGCTGTCCGTGCAGTGAATACCGGAGATTTCGGGTCGGTATGGGAGGATAGTTGTGTGGAATTCTTTATGCAGCGGGACGGGGAAAGTGGATATTGCAATTTCGAATGCAATATATTGGGAGTATTGCTCTCCAGGCGCCATGAAAGTAGAGAGAAGGGTGAGATGCAAACCTCTGAAATGCCTTTGATCCTCAGGTTTGGCACCATTTGCCACAGGTATGAAGGAGACCGGCAGGTGAGTGACTGGACTATGTATCTTGAAATTCCCAAAAAAGCCTTGGGATTTGACTCATTTGAATCACTTTCAGGGCAAAGATTAAGGGCTAATTTCTATAAATGCGGCGATGAAACCCCGGAACCTCACTTTTTAAGCTGGAATCCTATCGATCTTCCCAAGCCCAATTTCCATGTTCCGCAGTTCTTCGGATTATTGGATTTGGAATGAGAATGAGTGCATCACAACAGATGGATAATTGCAATAAAACTAAAACGGAAATATAATGGAGGAGATGAACAAACTGAAAGAGATCGTTTCTCAGTTTATAGGAGACGATGCTAATGTGGAGATAAAACCGCTTGGAAAAGGACATATCAATGATTCGTATAAAGTGGTGTCGGGTGATAAGGAATATGTGTTGCAACGCATTAATCACCATATATTCAAAAATGTGCCTGAATTGCAAAACAACATTCAGAGGGTGACGGATCACATCCGTAAAAAGTTAGGGGAACAAGGTCTCACCGACATTGATCGTCGTGTGCTTACATTGATCCCTACAAAGGAAGGAGCACTTTACTATAAAGACACAACAGGTGATTATTGGAGGGTGATGGATTTTATCAAAGAGAGCAAAAGTTACGATGAAATTAATCCTGAACTGGCATATCGTGCGGGAATGGCTTTCGGCGATTTCCAGAAAATGCTGGCAGATCTGCCGGGAGAACCACTGTTCGAAACCATACCTAATTTTCACAATATGGAAGCCCGCCTGGAGACATTCCGTGAGGCGGTGAAGGCCAACAAGGCCGGACGATTCGATAAAGTTGCCGGGTTGGTAAAGGAGATTGAGGATCGTGCCGAAGAGATGTGCAAGCCGGAAAAGTTACACCGTGAAGGTAAATTGCTTAAACGGATCAATCACTGTGATACCAAAGTGAATAATATTTTGTTCGATAATGACGATCAGGTACTCTGTGTAGTGGATCTGGATACTGTGATGCCGGGCTATGTCCTCTCCGACTTTGGTGATTTTATCCGTACCGGGGCCAATACCGGAGCAGAGGATGACAAGAATCTCGATAATGTATCTGTCGATCTGGCTATCTTCGAAGCATATGCAAAGGGTTATCTGAAGAATGCAGCTTCATTCCTTACCGATGTGGAGATAGAAAACCTTGCTTTCGGTGCAAAACTGTTGACCTATATGCAGACGGTACGTTTCTTTACAGATTATATCGATGGTGATACTTATTATAAGATTGCCTATCCTGAACATAATCTGGTGCGAACCCAGGCACAGTTTAAACTGTTGCAAAGCCTCGAGGAAAACTTTGAGAAGATGCAACAAATTATTAAAGATGCGGTTAAAAACTAAAAGTCAGAATTCAAGTCTTTGATAATTAGTAATTAGTAATTTGGTAATGGGTGATTAATAAATATATTAAACGAAAACAGGCGGTGTAAAGAAAAAATCACTATCTTTGCACCGCTTTATTTTGAGGAAAAAACGTGGCAAAATTCAGTTTGTACAAAATTTCCCTGAAAAATCTTTCTGAGGGAGTGCATACCTTTGAGTATGACTTGGATAGGAAATTCTTCGACGCTATTGATGGCGACGAAGTACGGAAAGGTAACGTGAAGGTGACAGTCAAAGTGCGGAAGACGTCATCCACTTTCGAATTTAATTTCGATCTTAAAGGGATTGTGCAGGTACCCTGTACGCGCTGTCTGGACGATATGAATTTGGATGTTGATACGCAGAACCGGCTGATTGTGAAGTTTGGTAAGGAGTATTCGGAGGAGAGCGATGAGATAGTAATCATTCCGGAAGAAGAAGGAGAGATCAATATAGCATGGTTCCTGTATGAATTCATAGCTCTGACTATTCCCATTAAACATGTGCATCCCGCAGGAGAGTGCAACAGGGTGGTCTCCTCAAAACTGCGTAAACATCGGGCAGTCAGTACTGATGATACCGATGATGATGACGGAGAGATTCCTGATGATGATTTTTCTGATGATGAGTCGCAGGACAACGATCCCCGTTGGGATGCACTTAAAGGATTGAATCTGGAAGAGAATTGAATATATAAACAATTAAAAACCAAATATAAAAATGGCACATCCAAAAAGAAGACAGTCTTCTGCAAGACAAGGAAAAAGAAGATCACACGATCATGCCAAATTGCCTACAATGGCAATCTGCCCTAATTGTGGAGCATGGCACATTTATCACACCGTATGTGGCGATTGTGGTTACTACAGAGGTAAATTGGCTATTGAAAAAGATGTAACGGCATAATTGGCCTTTAGTTTACAGAAATAGTAGACCCTGAAACGTCACAATAGCTTTTCAGGGTCTTTTTTCGATAATTATTTTTTCTAAGACGATGAGACAATTAAACGCCGTAATTACTGGAATTACTGCCAAAGTGCCGGATTATATTCTTACTAACGAAGAATTGTCCACTATGGTTGATACGTCCGATGAGTGGATCATGACTCGGGTGGGGATAAAAGAACGACGGATCTTGAAAGGAGAACAACAGGGTATTTCAGTATTAGGTACAACGGCTGTTAAAGAACTTCTGGTGAAGACGGATACTGCACCTCAAGATGTGGATGCAGTAATTTTTGCAACCTCTACTCCCGACCATATTTTTCCTTCTGCAGCCTCTATCGTGGCTGAGAATAACGGTATCAAGAATGCATTCTGTTTTGATATGGAGGTAGCCTGCTCAGGTTTTGTTTATGGGCTGGAGATTTGCAATGGTCTCATCCAAACAGGAAAATATAAAAAAATAATTTTGCTGGCGGGCGATAAGATGTCCTCCATCACTAATTATAAAGACCGTACCACTTGTCCTCTATTCGGTGATGCTGTCGGTGCGGTAATGATAGAACCTACCGAAGAGAAAATCGGTGTCATAGATGCTGAACTTCATTCGGATGGAGTAGGGTATCAGCCTTTGCAATTGAAAGCTGGTGGCAGTAAATTCCCTGCAACCCATGATACGGTGGAGAATGCAGAGCATACATTATATCAGGATGGGAAAGTGGTCTTTAAGCATGCAGTATCGCGTATGGCCGAAGTTTCGTTGAGTATCATGGAGCGAAATAATCTGTCAGTTGATCAGGTGGATTGGTTAGTTCCCCATCAGGCAAATATGCGTATTATTGACGCTACAATAGACCGTACGGGCCTACCTCGTGAAAAAGTAATGATTAATATTGGGCATTATGGAAATACAAGTGCAGGCACCATCCCTCTTTGTTTGTGGGAATGGGAACCTAAGCTGAAGAAAGGTGATAACGTCATTCTGGTCGCTTTTGGTGCTGGTTTCTCCTGGGGCAGTGTTTACTTGAAGTGGGGATACGACGGAGTTAGTGAAAAGTGAAAAACTAAAAGTTAAAAACGATAGATGATATAAAATGAGCGCATTGGAAACGATGCGTTTTTTTAGTGTACCGGATTAATATGTTATCTTTGCCCTGTTAAGAGTTATAATTATGTTGAATAATACGCATCGTTCCGGTTTTGTCAATATTGTGGGTAATCCCAATGTAGGCAAATCCACATTGATGAACCGATTGGTAGGGGAGAAGATTTCCATTATCACAGCAAAATCACAGACTACGCGTCACCGTATTATTGGGATTGTAAATAACACTGATTATCAGGTGGTTTATTCTGATACACCCGGAGTATTACGTCCTAATTATAAGTTGCAGGAGTCAATGTTGAACTTTTCGCTGTCTGCACTTGATGATGCAGATGTATTGCTCTATGTGACCGATGTGGTAGAGAAGATCGATAAAAACGATGAATTCTTGAGTAAAGTGCAACGATTGAATCTCCCAATCTTACTGCTGATCAATAAAATAGACCAGACCAATCAGGCTGAATTAGAGAAAATGGTGGAATTATGGCATGAGTTATTACCTCAAGCAGAGATATATCCCATCTCTGCATTGAATAATTTCAGTGTAGATGTGGTACAGAAGCGTATTCTGGAGCTTTTACCTGAATCGCCTCCCTATTTTGAGAAAGATGCATTGACCGATAAACCCGCCCGATTCTTCGTTACCGAGATTATCCGGGAAAAGGCGTTACTGATTTATCAGAAAGAGGTGCCTTATTCCATCGAGGTGGTTGTGGAAGAGTTTAAGGAAGAGAGCAATTTGATTCGTATCAGGGCAGTGGTTATGGTAGAACGTGATTCCCAGAAAGGGATCGTAATTGGTCATAAAGGCGAGTCGTTGAAGAGATTGGGAACAATGGCACGAAAAGATATCGAACGCTTCTTTGAGAAAAAGGTCTTTTTACAACTGTATGTGAAGGTTGAAAAAGATTGGCGAAACCGCGATAATATGCTGAAAACGTTTGGGTATAAACTGGACTAACCCCGATAAATCGGGATAGGTAGTGTTAATCGAAACGTGGTGAAGATCCCGGCTTGACGGGATATGGATAATTACTAACTACCAATTACCAATTAGTCTTGGTTCTTGGCTCTTGATTCTAAAAAAGATATGCAAAATTTAGTAGCAATAGTTGGACGTCCTAACGTAGGGAAATCCACCCTTTTTAATCGATTGACACAAAGTCGTCAGGCTATTGTGACAGAGGCTGCAGGTACCACGCGTGACCGTCAGTATGGAAAAGTAACCTGGGGTGGACAGGAATTTTCACTGGTTGATACCGGTGGTTGGGTCGTGAATTCCGATGATGTGATGGAAGATGAGATCAATAAACAGGTGCGTATAGCTATTGAAGAAGCCGATGTAATCTTATTTGTGGTGGACGTGATGAATGGATTGACCGATCTTGATGAAGGAGTTGCCCATATGTTGCGTAGAACCCGTAAACCTGTGGTGGTCGTGTCTAATAAATCGGATAATTTTGATTTGGGGCACCAGTCCGCAGAATTTTATTCCCTGGGTTTGGGTGATCCATTCAGCATTTCAGCCATTAATGGGTCGGGAACCGGAGATCTGCTGGATCATATCCTGACTCTCTTCTCGAAGGATAATACAGAGGAAGAACTGGAAGATATCCCTAAATTCGCTGTGGTAGGCCGTCCTAATGCAGGGAAATCTTCTATTATCAATGCACTAGTCGGGGAAGACAGGAGTATTGTGACAGAAATTGCCGGTACTACCCGTGATTCGATCCATATGCGTTATAATAAGTTCGGTATGGATTTTTACCTGATTGATACGGCTGGGATCCGTAAGAAAGGGAAAGTGACGGAAGATTTGGAGTATTTCTCTGTGATCCGTTCTATCCGTGTTATAGAAAACGCCGATGTATGTATTCTGATGCTTGATGCAACTCGTGGCATCGAAAGCCAGGATCTGAATATTTTCTCTCTGATACAAAAGAACCGGAAGGGATTGGTGGTTTTCGTCAATAAATGGGATACAGTGGAAGAGAAGGACAATATTGTGATCAAGACATTCGAGAATACCATCCGTGAACGTTTGGCCCCCTTTACCAATTTCCCGATAATCTTCGGTTCGGCGTTGACAAAACAGCGAATTCTTAAGGTGATGGATACTGCTAAGGAGGTGTATCAGAATAAAAAACGAAAAGTGCCTACAAGCAAACTGAATGAAGTGATGTTACCGATTATTGAGCGGACCCCCCCTCCTTCAAATAAAGGTAAGTTTATAAAAATCAAGTATATAACCCAGCTTGCCAATACCCAGGTGCCTTCATTTGTTTTCTTCTGTAATCTGCCGCAATGGGTTAAAGAACCATACAAACGGTTTGTTGAAAATAGAATGCGTGAAAATTGGAATTTTTCGGGAACCCCCATTAATATCTTTTTCCGGGAAAAGTGACGATTGATGTGGATAGGTGGAGAAGGGGATAGGTGGATGGGTGATTGGGATACAAATGAGAATCCCTGATCTAAAGTATAAAAGTCTTGATTCTTGGTTTTTGCTTCTTAATTCTTGATTTTGAATAAAAAAAATGAACTAATCGTATGAAATCACAAAAATATTGTGTTATTTTGTATTACTTTTGAAGAGGTAGACGAATGATAAAAACTGCTATCTTATTTTAAAAAGGATAAAATTGAAATGCAACATGCCGGTTTCTTGAACCGCACTAAACGAAGGGATTACTGATGAATACGAAAAACAATCTTGATAACGAGAAATTACCTGTTAACGAAGAACAAGACGATAGAATGCTACAGTCTGAATCTCCTGCAAAGGATTCGACGGTGGAATATCCTCAGGCTGAGAACTCTGCTGCAGAGGAAGCGGATGAGGATATTTTGGCGGAAACAGCGGATATTGCTTCTGTAGAGGTTAATAAGGAAGAGTTGTCGGAGGATGTAAAAGAAGTTGTTGGGGAGAATGTTACCGCCGAAGGTGTTTTCGAGGAAGAGATAGTTTCGGAAGAGGTGGCAACTGAGGACACAGCTTCGAAAGAGGTCCCAATTGAAGAAGTTATATCTGAGGATATACCGGTTGAAGAAAAATCTCAGAAAGAGGCAGTCGTTGAAGAGACTGTAGTTGATAAAGCTGAAGATACAGTTGAGGAAACTGTTAGAGTTGAAGAGGAAGTATCTGCTATTGACTATGACCTGGATGATGGGAATGGTGTAGAAGGTTCTGAGGAAGAAGAAGATTCGGATGAGGATTCAGTTGTGGATGATGTATCCATTGCTTTGATTCCGATTGAAGAGATCGTTCATAACCTGCGTGAGTTGCTGAACTTAGAAGATCCCAAACGCAAGGATATGGATGAATATAAAAACCTGTTCTATCGTTCTTTGCGAAACGAAACAGAATCACAGAAACAGGAATTCCTGTCAAAAGGGGGAGAAGAGATTGATTTCGTAGGAAACGAATCAGAAATCTATGCCGAAGGAAAAGAATTACTTCAAAAAATAAAGGAAAAGCGTGCCACTATTCTTGCCCGGGAAGAGGCTGAGAAAGAAAAAAATGTAGCCAAAAAACTGGCTATCATAGAACAGATTAAAGTCCTGACCGAAACACAGGGGCAAGAAGATTTCAATAAGATTTACCAGGAGTTCAAATTACTTCAACAGGAGTGGAACGAGATCAAATTGGTACCGCAGGATAAGGTGAATGAGTTATGGAAATCGTATCAGCGGTACGTTGAAAAATTCTATGATCTGGTACGCATTAATAATGAGTTCCGGGAATATGATTTCAAGAAGAATCTTGAGATAAAAACCGACCTATGTGAAGCAGCGGAGAGGCTCAACGATGAGCCCGATGTGGTGTCGGCTTTCCATCAATTGCAAAATCTGCATCAGGAGTGGAGAGAAGTCGGTCCTGTTTCCAGAAAAGATAGGGAAGAGATATGGAATCGTTTTAAAGAGGCGTCAACCCAGATCAATAAAAAATACCAGGTTCATTTTGAGCTGCTAAGAGAAAAAGAGAATGAAAATCTGGCATTGAAGACCGCACTTTGCGAAAAGCTCGAAGCTATCGATTATAGTCAGATCAAATCTGTCAAGGAGTGGAACAATAAAGTGAAAGAGGTGCTTGATATACAGTCTCAATGGCGTCAGATCGGTTTTGTACCTAGAAAATGGAACACAAAGATTTATAAACGTTACCGTGCTGCCTGTGATTTCTTCTTCAGAAGTAAAAATGAGTTTTATAAATCTCTTCGAGGAGAGATGGAAGAGAACCTAAGAAAAAAAATTACCCTGTGTGAACGGGCTGAAGCTATTAAAGAGAGTCACGATTGGAAGAATACAACAAGAGAGATGATTGATATCCAGAAAGAGTGGAAGGCTGTTGGTGTCGTTCCGCACAAATATGTGGACAGTATCTGGAAAAGATTTATTTCGGCCTGTGATTACTTCTTTGAGCAGAAAAAATTGAATACTTCTTCACAATATGAACAGGAGCAAAGGAATCTGGACGAGAAAAAAGTTGTCATCGAGAAAATAAAACAACTGGATACAGCACTGGAAATGGAAGATGCTCTGGTTAAATTACATGAATTGATGGACCAATGGTATGAGATCGGACACGTACCCTATAAGATGAAAGATCGTATTTACAAAGAGTTCTACGATGCCACTGAAGCCCAATTCGACAGGTTGAACGTGGGTAAGGCAGAACGGAAACTGGAAGCCTATAAAAGTACGATTTCAGATATTGCAAGATCGGATAATTCAAAAGGACAATTACTCAGGGAGCGTGAAAAGTTGGTTCGTCAGTATGAGAGAATAAAAAATGAATTACAAACCTATGAGAACAATATCGGTTTTCTTTCTATATCATCCAAAAAAGGAAATCACTTACTGGATGATATGAATCAAAAAGTAGAGAAGATTAAATCTGAATTGGTCTTATTGGAGAAAAAGATCAGAGCTATCGAAGAGGAATTATAGTTGTTCTGAAAGATAGATAATTATTGAACGACCGGGATATATCCGGTCGTTTTTTTTCACTTTTTCTGTAATAGTTTTTTTCAGTTATGAAAACTTTCTGATACGTTTTTTGTATTTTTTGACACGATAATTACAGTGCAATCAATTAAAAGATTGTTATTTTGAATTGACTATATGCGATATATGAATTAATGAAAAGAAGAGATGAAATCAAATTTAAATCTATTGTTCTGTGTGATGCTATGCCTGATCGCGATGATTTCTTGTAGAACCAATCCCGCAAGTAAGACGAATGATGATAAAACTATTATCGAAAAAAAGGTTCCCCTGGCAGATCCGTTTATTCTATTTCATAACAATACTTACTATGCCTATGGAACGGGAGCTGCGGATGGGATAGCGGTGATGACTTCCGGTGATTTAAAGAATTGGACCAGAGTAGAGGGACTGGCGTTACACAAAGACAATTCCTATGGAGACAAATGGTTTTGGGCGCCTGAAGTATATTACATTAAGGAGAAGAATAAGTTTTTCATGTACTATTCCGCGGAAGAGCATATTTGTGTCGCTACTTCCGACTCACCCTTGGGGCCTTTTGTACAGAAGGAGAAAAAACCGATGTTAGAGGGTGAAAAAGCAATCGATAACACCCTGTTTATCGATGATGATGGAACCCCCTATCTCTTCTTCGACCGTTTCAATGATGGATTGAATATTTGGGTAGCTAAGCTCGAGGAAGATTTAATGACCATCAAGAAGGAAACCCTCCACCCCTGTATTCATGTATCGCAGGAGTGGGAGCAGGTGTGGCCACGGGTAAATGAAGGCTCATTCGTGGTCAAGCACAAAGGAGTATACTATATGACATATTCGGCAAATAGCTATGAGAGTCAATACTATGGTATTGGTTGTGCTACTGCCACCGATATCATGGGAGAATGGACAAAATATCCCCATAATCCATTATTACAAAAGCCGGAAGATCTGGTTGGAGTAGGACATAGTGCCATGTTCAAAGATAAAAAAGGAGATTGGAAGATCGTTTTCCATGCCCACCAAAGCGAGTTGGCTATCCATCCGAGGAATATGTTTATCAGTTCCGTCGGGTTCAAAAAGGTGAATGATGTAGAACAATTGTATATTGATCCTGATTATGAGATACCGGTGCTCAGGGAGAAACGACAAATGATGTTTGGAGATACGTCGCGCACAGGGATTCCATTTTCCAAAGATCCTCATGTAGTCTTTTTTGACGGACGTTATCTAATGTATTATTCCATTCCGCCGAAGAAAGGAGATGAAAACTCCGGATGGAATATCGGGATTGCAGAAAGCAGGGATCTGATAGAATGGAAGAAAATAGGAGAGATTGTGCCGGATCCGGATACAGAGTACGAGAAAAAAGGATTATGTGCTCCCGGTGCACTGGTGAGGGAGGGAAAGGTACACCTTTTTTATCAGACCTATGGAAACAGGGAGAATGATGCCATCTGTCATGCTTTTTCTTCAGATGGGATTCATTTTGAACGTAATGCTACAAATCCTATACTCCGTGCTGAGGGTAACTGGAATTGCGGTCGCGCCATCGATGCAGAAGTGTGTGAGTTCAAGGGGCAATATTTCCTCTATTTTGCTACACGCGATCCCGATTTTAAGACCCAGATGCTGGGAGTGGCAGTGGCTCCGAAAGAGACCAATTTCAACAGGGAGGATTGGAAACAACCGGTAAATGCATCGATTCTGTTTCCACAATTGCCATGGGAAGGGGAATGTATAGAGGGTGCTTCCATTACCATACAGAATAATAAAATGTATATGTTCTATGCAGGTGCTTATAATAACTGGCCTCAGCAGGTAGGGGTAGCGGTGAGTGACGACGGATTGAAATGGAAAAGACTATCCGATGAACCATTTCTACCCAATGGAAAACCCGGAGAATGGAATGAGAGCGAGTCGGGGCATCCCCACATATTTACAGCCCCGGATGGTAAAACATACCTTTTCTTCCAGGGAAATAAAGATAAAGGTCGGAGTTGGTATATCTCAAATAAACAGGTTTTCTGGAAAAAAGGAATACCCTCAATTTGATATTGTTTTGTTCTGTTTCCTTTGTCTAAAGATTTATAAAAACATGCATAAAATGCGTTATCTGAATTTATTACTCATTGGCGGAATAAGTGTTGTGCCCGGTTTGGTAAGGTCCCAATCAGCGGAGCAAAAACCAAAGAATGTTTTAATGATTCTTGTGGATGACTTGAAGCCCAATTTGGGATGTTATGGCGATAAAGCGGCGGTAAGTCCCAATATCGACAAGTTGGCAGGAATGGGAGTCCGGTTTGATATGACCTATTGCAATCAGGCCGTAAGTGTGGCTTCCCGGTATAATCTATTGACGGGAGCGCGTTCTACTACTTCCGGTCTCTATGATTTCGGCTTACAGCTTCGCGATGCATATCCCGATGCGGTTACCTTACCGCAGTTTTTTATGCAGGCTGGATACCATGCTGAAGCCATCGGAAAAGTGTTTCATGTGGGTCACGGCAATACAAACGACAAAGCTTCCTGGAGTATTCCCCCTCATCCCGATAAATTGATTGAATATCTGTTGCCTGAAAGTACCGGACGCAAGCTGACACGGGAAGAGGCCCTTTTTGAGAATAGCCGTCTTCATATTCCGGATCTGCCGCCTATCGGACAATTACCCCGTGGAGCCGCCTGGGAAGCTCCCGATGTGGTGGATGAGGCCTATGCCGATGGGCGGGTAGCCAGATATGTTATCGACCGGTTGAGGGAATTGAAGAAAAAACCAGACCAACCTTTCTTTATGGCAGTAGGATTTGTTCGTCCACACCTTCCCTTCAGCGTCCCTAAAAAATATTGGGATTTGTATGACCCTGGGAAAGTCCCGATGCCGGAATATGAGAAAGATCCGGAAAACGCACCGCGTATGGCCATTAAAAGGGGAGGTGAGATCGATCAATTTAACCCCATTCCCGCAGGACAATATGTTTTTCCCGATTCATTGACCCGCAAGCTGATACACGGATATTATGCCTCCATGAGTTATATGGATGCGCAATTGGGTCGTATCCTCGATGAACTGGAGCGGTTAGAGATGTTCGATAATACGGTTATCGTGTTTTGGGGTGATCATGGGTGGCATCTGGGTGACCATGGTTACTGGACAAAACATACCAACTATGAAGAGGCAAACCATATTCCGTTGATCATTGTTGCTCCTGAAGTGGCTAAGCCCGGAACTTCTACCGGCCAGTTGACAGAAACGGTGGATATCTATCCAACATTGACTGAACTGGCGGGATTGGGGAAACCGGTAACGCCACAGCCTATCGATGGGTTGAGTTTAGTACCCGTGCTGAAAAATCCGGAAAAGAGGATAAGGGATCATGCCTATCACGCTTATCCCCACGGCGGATATATCGGAAGAGCTATCCGCACCGAACAATACCGCCTGGTGGAATGGAAGAACTGGAATAATCCGGAGGATGTGGTTTATGAGTTGTACGACTATAAGAATGATCCGTTAGAAACGAAGAATATCGCTGCTGCTGAACCGAAAGTAGTCAAGAAGATAAAAGCAATCCTCTCAAGACATCCCGAAGCAAAGAGACGATAATAAAATCAAAAAAAGATGGCAGTGACTGGTAAAATAAGGATGGCATTGACGGCCCTCGGTATTGGTTCCACGCTGTTTGCCGCTGGTGGAACCGGTAAGAAGACGCCGAATGTAATTTTTATTCTGGCGGATGATCTGGGGTATGCCGAATTGGGTTGTTATGGTAACTCGTTCAATGAAACTCCCAACCTCGATAAACTGGCAAGAAACGGTGTACGCTTTACCAATGCTTATGCCGCGCAAACTGTCAGTTCGCCCACCCGTGCAGCTCTTATGACCGGATTATATCCGCCGCGTACCGGTATTATAGATTATCTTCGTCCGGACGACCCCAAGCATCTGAATGAGGATTATACTACCATTGCGGAAGTATTTAAAAGCAGGGGATATCATACCGGACTGATCGGGAAATGGCATCAGACCGGTTATGCCAGGGTCGGTGCCCCTTATGAATCATCCCCCGACAGACATGGGTTTGATGAGGTTCTTGTGTCCGAAAATGAGGAAATTGGTAGTGGAACATGGTTTCATCCTTATCATTTCAATAAGGATATTGAAAAATTACTTGCCGGGAATAAAGAATTTCTGGTGGACCGATTGAATGAAGAGGCGGTTCGGTTTATTGACAGGCAAGACAATAAAACACCTTTTTTTCTTTATCTGAGTCACTATGCCGTTCATACTGATCTGCACGGAAAACCGGAAGATGTGGATTATTTCAGGAGTAAATCGGGAGCAGGGACCAGTGATCCATCCAAAAATAATCCTGATAATGACCCCTATAAAAAATGGCCGGCCGGTTACAAGGCAAAAAGGAACAATCCTCATCTCGCTGCTCAGTTGCGGGTAATAGATAACGGTGTGGGTGAGATCCTCCGGAAACTGGAAGAAAAGGGGATGCTCGACAATACATTGATTGTCTTTACCAGCGATAACGGTGGAGAAGCCACCATTACTTCTAATGCTCCGTTGCGTGATGGTAAGAGTTCACAATATGAAGGTGGCCTCCGGGTTGCGAAGATTGTCTACTTCCCGGCGAAGATCCCCGGAGGCAGGGTGATAGATGAGAGTGTGGTTACCTATGATTATCTCCCTACTTTCTGTGAAATGTTGGGTATAAAAAAGAAAAAACTGTTTCAGCAACCCGATGGTATCTCCCTTTGGCCGCTTTGGACCGGAAAAGCAAATAAATTGGCAAAACGGTCCCTCTATTGGCATTATCCGCTTGAGAGACCCCATTTCCTGGGAGGCCGTTCTGCCGCTGCGATCCGTTCGGGTGACTGGAAACTGATAGAATTCTATGACTCCGGAACGTTCGAATTATACAACCTCAAAAACGATATAGGAGAAACGAATAACCTGGCGGATCAATATCCCGATATTACGGCGAAGCTTGCCAAAGAACTTGAAGCGTGGCGGAAGGAGGTATTATGATAAGGAAATTGGTATATACTACGGCATTGACAGGGATTTTAATCTGTTCGCTGTCGGCACAGCAGACCCAAAAGCCCAATCTGGTATTGTTTATGGCTGACGACTGTTCTTATTATGACATCGGTTGTTATGGTAGTGCCGATTCCAGGACTCCCAATATCGATCACTTCGCCGGCGAAGGGATGCTGTTTACCAAGGCGTATCAGGCATGCCCGATGAGTTCTCTTACCCGGCATAACCTGATGACCGGGTTATGGCCGGTAAAGACAGGCGCATACCCGAATCATACCATGGCCAAAGAGGGTACATTGAGTGTTGTCCACCATTTAAGACCGGCAGGGTATAAAGTGGCACTGATCGGAAAATCCCATCTTGAACCTTCCTCGGTGTTTGACTGGGATTTATATGTCAATACGCTGCCGGGTGAAGAGATCGATTTTGATGCTGTAGACACATTTATCAGTGAATGCCAGTCGCAAGGTATTCCCTTTTGCCTGTTTGTTATGTCGCGACAGCCTCATACCCCATAGAATAAAGGTAATCCCGGTTTTTTGATCCTGAGAAGATTGAATTGCCTCCCTTCTATGTCGATATTCTGGCGACAAGGAAGAGATTCTGTAATTATCCGGCTGAAATAAATTATATGGATGGCGAATTTGGTACGTTACTTTCTATTCTGGACAGGAGGCGTGTAAAAGATCAATCGGCAGTCGTTTTTTTAAGTGAACAGGGAAATAGCCTGCCCTTTGCCAAATGGACCCTTTATAATGCAGGGATGCGATCGGCCTGTATTGTCCAATGGCCCGGAATGATACAATCCGGTACCACCTCCAATGCCATTGTGGAGTATGTGGATATAATTCCTAATATCGTCAATCTTACACCGGATATGGTGTTTCAGAATACCGAAACCGAAGGAAATTTATTCAAACGGTGGAAAGAGGTGGCAGAAACCGACTCGACAGCTACATGGATAACCCGTCGGTATCAACATAGGCCGTCCATTGAACTTTATGATATTGAGAATGGCAGATATTGTATCAATAATATTGCAGGTTTGCCGGGGAATGCCCCCATTATCGAAATATTAGATCGCATCCTGAAGCAATGGATGGAAGAATGTGGCGACGAGGGTCAATTCACAGAGATGAAAGCACTCGAACATCAGTTCTATAATGCACAGGGTCAAATTGGGGAGATATTTTAAATTCAAATTAACAAAAAATATAGCATGAAACTGACCAATAAATTATCGGCTGTCACCATCGCCACTACTTTTACCATGAATGTAGTGGCACAAAGGCCCAATATCATTCTGATCATGTCGGATGATATGGGATACTCCGACCTTGGTTGTTATGGCGGAGAAATCAATACTCCAAATCTTGATGCACTGGCGGAGAAAGGAGTACGGTTTAGCCAGTTTTATAATTCCGGACGGAGTTGTCCTACCAGGGCATCCCTGATGACAGGGTTGCATCCTCATCAGACAGGTATCGGACATATGACCAATGATCCGGAGAATCCGGTTGCATTCGATATCAACCTCCCCGGTTATCGAGGTTTTCTGAATAAAAACTGTGTGACGATTGCCGAAGTACTGAAAGAGGCCGGATATACCACCTTGATGACGGGAAAATGGCATCTTGGTATGCATAAAGAAGAACAGTGGCCGCTTCAACGGGGATTTGACCGGTTTTATGGAGTATTGGCAGGAGCAACTAACTTTTTTGAACCAAAATATCCGAGGGGGATTACTCTCAATAATGAGGCGGTCACCATTGATGATCCCAATTATTATACTACAAACGCTTTTACTGATTATGCCATAGATTTTATCAGAGAAGCTAAGGAGACAGAAAACGACCGTCCTTTCTTCCTTTACTTGGCCTATAATGCACCGCATTGGCCCTTACAAGCACCACAGGAGATCGTAGACAAGTACAAGGGAACTTACATGAAAGGGTGGAGTGTGTTGAGGAATGAACGGTATCAGAGGATAATCGATATGGGTTTGATTGAACCGGGTATCTTGCTTCCACCGGATGATTCGAGAAGTTGGGAGAGCCTTGATGAACCCAAGAAAAGGGAGATGGACCTGCGCATGGCAATCTATGCCGCACAGGTGGAACAGATGGATACCAATATTGGCAGATTGATGCAATTCCTTCAATCAAGTGATTTGGTAGAGAATACTATCATTTTATTCCTGAATGATAATGGGGCTTGTGCCGAAGGTGGTATGCTGGGCGGCGGTCCTACTACCCAATTGGAGACCAAAGAGGGTTATTTCCTGACCTATGGACAGGGATGGGCCAACGCATCCAATACACCTTTAAGAAGGTATAAGCATTGGGTGCATGAAGGGGGAATAGCGACACCTTGTATTGTCTCGTGGCCGCGTGGTATACCTGAAAAGAATCAGGGAACCATTCTCAGGCAATATGGTTATCTTCCTGATATTATGGCTACTTTCGTCGATCTGGCAGAGACCCGTTACCCGAAAGAATATAAGGGAAATAAAATCCATCCAGTGCAAGGAAAGAGTTTTACGGCTCAGTTGAAAGGGAAAGATAAGCCTGTCCACAAAAAACCGGTGTTTTGGGAGCATGAAGGAAACCGGGCTGTGCGTTTAGGTGACTACAAGT
This sequence comes from Proteiniphilum sp., assembly GCF_034927365.1. Lineage (GTDB taxonomy): Bacteria > Bacteroidota > Bacteroidia > Bacteroidales > Dysgonomonadaceae > Proteiniphilum. The sequence continues at coordinate 525,981 of NZ_JAYFQD010000013.1, forward strand.
TGGTGATGGCCTGGGATAATAAAAAGCCGGAAAATTGGGAATTATATAATATAAGGGAAGACCGGACAGAGATGCACAACCTCTCCGCAGAAATGCCCAAGAAGGTGGATAAAATGAAAAAGATGTGGTACCAGTGGGCAAAGGATTCAATGGTTGAAGCGGATTGGTCGAAAGTCCAGGAATTGGAAAGGGCTCAGGAAAAAAGAAACTGATAAAAACAGAGAGATACTGATGATTTTAAATAATCACTAATAAAGAGTTGTATGCCGTTCAATGTTCAGATAAATAGCCAATGGGGGATTCCCGTTTCTACCATGCTTCTTTCTGCTGTAACGGTGGGAGGTTTTGCAAATATATCCAAAGACGGAGATCCTCCTAATATTGTTATTGTGTTGGCTGATGATTTGGGTTGGGGAGATGTCGGCTATCATGGTAGCCATATCCAAACCCCTAACCTGGATAAGTTGGCAGAGACCGCAATGAGGTTGAACCGCTTTTATGTCGCACCGGTATCGACACCTACCCGTGCAGGGCTGATGACTGGGAAATATCCGAACAGAATGGGGATACGGCATGTGGTAATTCCTCCTTGGCGTGATTACGGCATTGAACCGGAAGAAATATTTCTGCCTGAGGAGTTGGCGAAAGCCGGTTATCAACACCGTACCATTATTGGTAAATGGCATTTAGGTCATTCCCGAAAGAGATACTGGCCTCTCAACCGGGGATTCACTCATTTTTACGGTCACTTAAATGGTGCAATTGATTACTTTTCGCATGAGAGGGAAGGGGAACTGGACTGGCATAATGACTGGGAAAGTAATTATGATAAAGGCTATAGTACCGACCTTATCACAGACCATGCCGTACAATGTATTAAAGATTATTCCAAGGACGAGGCTCCTTTCTTTATCTATGTGGCCTATAATGCTCCACATACGCCGTTGCAGGCAAAAGATGAAGATATGGAACGGTACGGATTTGACTCTTCTAAACCACGTTTTGGACAGGGAGATAAAACCGGACGAGGAAATAATAAGGAACAGACATTTGCCGCAATGGTCACGGCGATGGACAGGGGGATAGGTGAAGTCATCCGGACTTTGAAAGATACCGGTGAATTTGATAATACCATCTTCCTTTTTTTCAGTGATAATGGTACAGATAATGGCTCCAGTGGAGAGTTGAGAGGAAGGAAATTTCTGGAATTTGAAGGAGGTGTACGTGTCCCGGCACTGTTAAGCTGGCCCTCGAAATTGAGTGGACCCAGAACCATTGAACAGGTGACGGGTTTTGTGGATGTAATGCCCACACTGCTGGATGTACTGGAAGTACGATCGGATATTGAATTTGACGGTATAAGTATGTTACCCGTATTGTCAGGAGAACGGAACTTCATAGAAAGAAACTTTTATCTGGGATTAGGCGCTGTGGTTTCAACTGAATGGAAGTTTATAGAGAAGGGGCATAACAACGCAATGAAAATAAAATCAGATATGCTTTTTAAAATCAATACAGATCCTTTTGAACAAAACAACCTGAAGGATATTTATCGGGAGAAAGTAGAGGAGCTTCGCTCTTTTGTGAAAAAATATGATACTATTCAACCTCCACATCCTTTACCGGATTATGGTGCCGGTCGTGGTGGTTTTCTTGCTCCTAAAGAATGGAAGGTAACACTGGAGTAGATAAAATATTCAATCATTTGTGTATTAGTGTCTTAATTGTATTTTTATGAAATTTATACAATAAATAAGATGCCCTTGAGACGAGAATAACAATATGTTGTATTTTTTGAGATGATTTTTGTATGTTTTGTGATCGCGATTTGATTCTTTTGTGGTGTGGAATTAATCCATTTGAAGTGCTTTAATTAAAGGAGGGAAGTGAATGTTTTTAATCTGTGCATGGGAGATTTGATGTTTGGACACATGAGGGGGTTACTTATCTCTCTTTTTCTTATTTTTTAATATATTGTGAAAGTCCTACTATTTTGTAAGAAGTAGTTTTATGAAAATCGAGCTTAATATAACAAGCTATATTTACTAATCATTATAATTTAATTATTCAGAATCTATGCAAATTGAATTCAACATGAGAAGTAGGCATTGGCATATCCTATCGATGATGCTGGTGCTGATTGTGCTTTGCATATCGTGCAAAGACGACAATTCCGAGACGGATTCTTCTTCACCGGCTTACGACCCGTCGAAGCCAGTGTTGGTTTCCGATTTCACGCCCGATGAGGGGGGTGCTTATCAGAAAATGGTCATCTATGGTGATAATTTTGGTAATGACTCCTCTTTGGTGAACGTGACCATCGGAGGAAAGAAAGCTGTCCTTATCAGCGTGAAAGGCAATAGTCTCTATTGCATGGTTCCTTCGGGAGCTTTTTCCGGGATAGTGACAGTTTCCGTAGGGAGTGGTGCAAATATGAAAACAACCACCGCCAACAAGATTTTCAACTACCAGAAAAAAATGGTGGTGGGTACTCTGGTAGGTTACCGTAACGAGTATGACAACCAGGGTTGGAAAGATGGCCCGTTTGAGATAGCAGCCGGATTCCGGAACGACGGATGTATGTCATTCGATCCACGTAATCCGGATCATCTTTACGTGATATACGACGGTGCAGATATTCAGTTATTGGACCTGGAGAATCGGGAAGTATCTACTCCGCTTAGTCGTTCTCGATTCGGCGGCCATCGTTTACGTAGCCTTGAGTTTACCAACGACGGTGAGTATATGGTGGTGTCGGTGGATACAGATGCAGGGGGAACCGGAAACGCCCCCAGTGTATATCTGATGAAACGGAACGCCGATGGCACTTTCAATAACCAGGGTAATGCACAACTTGTGGCTTCTTATAAGCAGTGTAATGGTGCGACTCTTCACCCCTCGAATAACAATGAATTGTATTTCAATAGTTATGAGCGTGGACAGGTTTTCCGTATGGATCTCAACAAATACTTCGAAACGATCAATAATGGAGGAACCTGGAGCGGGAATCTGGCATCCGGGAATTATACAGAGTTATTCACGATTCAGGATACCGGTTGGGAATTTAAGATTCATATACATCCCTCTGGGAACTATGCTTATATTGTTGTTATCAACCAGCATTATATCCTCCGTAGCGATTATAACTGGGCTGAGAAACGCTTTGCTCCTGCCTATGTGGTTGCCGGACAAGTCCGTAGTCCCGATTGGGTAGACGGAGCCGGTGCCAGTGCCCGTTTGAACAGGCCCTACCAGGGTGTATTTGTGAAGAATCCCGACTATGTAGCCGAGGGAAGGGCTGACGAATATGACTTCTACTTTACTGACTGTAGGAATCATGCGATCCGCAAAATGACACCGGAGGGTATTGTGAGTACTTTTGCTGGACGCGGACGTTCAGGCCAGGCGGCCGATAATAACGTATGGGGTACTGAAGACGGAGACCTGCGTGAAGTGGCCCGTTTCCGCGATCCGACCGGAATCGCGTATGACGAAGAGACTAATATCTTCTATATCCTTGATACGGTAGGGCGTAAGATCCGTACCATCTCTATGGAGGATGAAGGATCAGAGCCGGGAGAAGAGACTGAAGAGGGATCTAACGAATAAACACAATTAGCAATATGAAGAAATATTTAATCCTGTTTGTCGCGCTGCTGTCTTTTTCACTGAATGCGTTGGCACAGGAATTAGTAACCGTAAAGGGAAAGGTTACCGATACGCAGGGAGAAGCGATGATCGGTGTGAATATCGCTGTAGTAGATAAACCAGGGTTGGGAGCTGTTACCGATATAGACGGTAATTACCAACTCAGGATGGAGCGTTATCAAAAGCTTCATTTTAGTTATATCGGTTACGAGAGCGTAGAGATCCTGGTAAAGGATGAACTTGTGATCAATGTCACGATGGAAGAGTCGAAGACGAACATATTGGAAGAAGTAGTCGTTACCGGCTTGGGTGCCCAACGGAAAATTACCGTTACCGGTGCTGTGACCAATGTAAAGGTAGAAGAACTGAAACGTTATCCCTCTTCCAACCTCTCTAACGTACTGGCAGGAAATGTGCCGGGTATTATGGCCATGCAGACTTCAGGACAACCGGGTAAGAATACTTCCGAATTCTGGGTGCGTGGTATATCTACTTTCGGGGCCAGTAACAGCGCTTTGATCCTTGTGGACGGTTTCGAACGAAACAACCTGAACGAGATCAACGTAGAGGATATAGAATCGTTTACGGTTTTGAAAGATGCTTCGGCTACCGCTATCTACGGGTCTAAAGGTGCCAATGGTGTAATTCTGATTACCACCAAACATGGTAAAGCCGGTAAAGTGAATATCAGTGCCAAGGTAGAAACTTCTTATCACAACCGTACCATTACACCGCAATTTGTAGATGGAGAAACTTATGCCGCTTTGGCAAATGAAGCGCGTGTTACACGTAATTTAGGTGTCCTCTATCAGCCGGAAGAGTTGGAGATACTCCGTCTCGGGTTAGACCCCGATCTCTATCCCAATGTTGACTGGATGGATACGTTGCTGAAAGATGGTGCATGGAGTTACCGTGCCAACATAAACCTAAGTGGTGGTGGATCTACTGCACGCTATTTCGTTTCTGCCAGCTATGTGGAAGATGAAGGTATGTATAAGACCGACGAGACATTAAGGAAAGACTATAATACCAATGCCAATTACAGACGTACCAATTATCGTATGAATGTGGATATGGATATTACCAAGACTACTTTGCTGAAGGTAGGTGTATCCGGATCGTTGGCAAAACGTAACAGCCCGGGGTTGGGTGATAATGATGTGTGGGGAGAACTTTTCGGTTACCATGCTATCAGTACACCACTCCTTTACTCTAATGGACGTATACCCGCAGTGGGAGAAGGAAATAAAACAAACCCGTGGGTGAGTGCTACCCAGACCGGTTACAATGAACACTGGGACAATAATCTCCAGACCAACGTAACCTTGGAGCAGAACCTCAATTTTATTACGCAGGGAATGCGGTTTGTAGGACGTTTCGGCTATGATACCAATAACACTAACCATATCTTCCGTCGCCGCTGGCCGGAGCAATGGAAGGCGTTAAGCCGTAACCCTGATGGACAACTGGTATGGGATCATGTGTCGAGTTCAAGTGATATGTTCCAGATGAGTGGAGCAGGTGGAAATCGCCGTGAATTCTTAGACCTGTTGTTAAGTTGGGATCGTAGTTTTAAAGAGGCGCACAATACAGGGATTACCCTGAGATACACCCAGGATACATTTACCCAAACCGTTGCTTTGGGAGATGACCTCAAGAATGGGGTAGCCCGTCGTAACCAGGGGTTGGCAGGACGTTTTACCTATAACTGGAAATACCGTTATTTCTTCGATTTCAATTTCGGTTATACCGGTTCAGAGAATTTCGCAGTGGGACACCAGTACGGATTCTTCCCCGCTTTTTCTGCTGCATGGAACGTTGCAGAGGAACCGTTTATCAAAGACAATCAGGATTGGCTGGAGATGTTCAAAATACGCTACTCCCGTGGTAAAGTAGGGAATGATAATATGGGTAATGAACGTTTCCCCTATCTATACACTATTCAGGGTACAGAAACCGGTTATAACTGGGGTACTGCCAGCTATGCCAGACGTTATACCGGGATGCACTACACGCAGGTTGCTTCTCCTTATATCACCTGGGAGGAAGCCCGGAAAGATGACCTTGGAATCGACCTGTCGTTGTTCCATAACAATTTCTCACTTACTGTAGACTATTTTACGGAAGAACGTACCGGTATTTATATGACACGTAATTACCTCCCTTTGATTACCGGTTTGGAAAGTAACCCACGAGCCAATGTGGGTGCTGTAGCGTCCAGAGGGTTTGATGGAAACTTCGAGTTTAGGGAAAAACTGGGTGATGTGAATATTACGCTCAGAGGTAATATGACCTATAGTAAGAATGAAGTATTGGAAAGGGATGAAGAGAACAAAGTCTATCCTTATCAATATGACCGTGGATATCGTGTGGGCCAACAGAAAGGTTTGATCGCTTTAGGTCTATTCAAGGATTATGATGATATCCGCAATAGCCCCAGACAGCAATTCGGCGTAGTACAACCCGGGGATATCAAGTACAAGGATGTAAATGGCGATGGTGTTGTTGATGTTGGTGACAAGGTTGCCATCGGTGCGACTACACGTCCGAATCTGATTTATGGCCTGGGTGCTTCGCTTGCCTGGAAGGGATTCGATTTCAATTTCCACTTTCAGGGGGCCGGTAAATCCACTTTCCCCATCTATGGTAAAACCGTGTTTGCCTTTAGTGAAAACGATTGGGGTAACATCATGAAAGGTATGCTGGAAAACCGTTGGGTAGACGCAGGCACTGCGGCCCAGCTCGGCATTAAAGCCAATGAGAATCCCAATGCTCCCTATCCCCGTTTGAGTTACGGTGGAAACAATAACAACCAGCAAGAATCAACATTCTGGTTGAGAGATGGCCGTTATCTTCGTCTGAAGAATATGGATATTGGGTATACATTGCCGAAAGCGATTACCAATAAGTATCATTTCAGTGATGTTCGTATCTTTATAGCCGGTTCCAACCTGCTTACATGGTCCAAGTTCAAACTGTGGGATCCGGAATCGGCACAGCCTCGTGGTGAGGAGTATCCGTTGACAAGATCAGTGACAATGGGGCTAAGTGTTAACTTATAAAATTAAAATCATTATGATAAAGAAATTTTCTATATTATTACTGACCCTGTTTGTGATAGGTCTGGTACCCTCCTGTTCCGACTATCTGGACTCAGATCGGTATTTTAGGGATCGTACCACGATTGAAACGGTCTTTACGGACAGGGAGCGTACCGAACAATGGCTGGCGTACGCCTATTCCTTCCTTAATGGAGCAACTGCAGATATTATCGCCAAAGCTGGTGATGGTAGCCCGCATGTCTATGACGATGCGATGTATTTCGGTGACCGGGATGTGAAATATGACCCGAAAGATGCATGGGATCTCTCGTACAACAAATTCCGCCTGGGTGAATACAGCGAAAACGAATACAATGAGGTTTGGCCCCGCTGTTACAAGGGGATCTACCAGGCTTCGGTATTTATTCACAATATCGATATGAACCCAACCATGTCGGAGCAGGAACGAATGGACTATAAGGGGCAGGCCCGTTTTGTGCGTGCCTACTTTTATTGGCTTTTGTTGCGTAAATATGGTCCTGTACCCATTATGCCGGATGAAGGAATAGACTATACTCAAAGCTATGATGATATTGCCACTCCCCGTAGTTCCTACGAAGAGGTGGCCGAGCATATCAGCAATGAGATGGTGCAGGCTGCGAAGGAGATACAATACCTTACACGCAACGACAATGAGAATATTGCCCGTCCTACCAAGGGAGCAGCATTGGCTACCCGTGCCTATGCGCTGATCTTCGCTGCCAGCCCGTTAGCAAACGGAAACGATGATGAGTTTGCAAAGGCAATGGTGGATGACCAAGGACGCCGTCTCCTTTCTCAGGAGTATAGTGAAGAAAAATGGGCGAAAGCAGCAGCTGCTGCAAGGGATGTGATAGAATTGGGCGTATATGACCTTTATACGGCTCCTTTTTCAACCACGAACAATGGACTGCATGACCTCCCGACCATTATACCTCCCGCAGACCCCACTTTTTCAAATCAGGATTGGCCCAACGGTTGGAGGAATATCGATCCTTTCAAGTCTTATCGCGACCTGTTTAATGGAACGGTAGACCCGGTGGGTAACCCTGAATTGATCTTCTCAAGGGTGCATAATACCTCGCAGGTGGCATCAATGGTTAACCACCAGATGCCACGCGACTTTGGAGGATGGAATACCCATGGACTAACCCAGAAGATGGTGGATGCCTATTATATGAATGATGGTACCGATGCGCCAGGTAAAGACAAGGAAATAGGCCGTGGTAACGGTTCAAACCGTATGGCAGGTTTTACCACGCAGGAAGATGTGGATGCCGGACGTTATGCTCCATTGAGAGCCAATGTATCTTTGCAGTACGCAAATCGTGAACCCCGTTTCTATGCTTCGGTGGCATTTAACGGCGCTGTATGGCATTATCTGAACCGTCCTGAAGCAAAAGAACATCATCGTCAGACATTCTACTACCGGGGTGGTGGTAACGGCTTTATGAACTCACCGTTCCACCTGCGTACCGGTATTGGGGTGATGAAATTTGTCCATCCGGAAGATGTACCCAATAATATTCGGGCAAAATCAGAACCGGCCATTCGGTATGCCGATATCCTGCTGCTCTACGCCGAAGCACTGAATGAACTTGATGGTACTTACAGCATTGCTTCGTGGGATGGGTCGAAAACCTATACTATCAGCCGGGATATTGAACAGATGAAGAGAGGTGTACATCCTGTACGTATTCGTGCCGGTCTGCCCGACTATACATCTTCTACTTATGGCAGCAAAGACGAATCGAGAAAAGCGTTGAAACGTGAACGGATGATTGAATTGCTGGGTGAAGGAAAACGTTATTTCGACCTTCGTCGCTGGAAAGATGCGGCAGTAGAAGAGGCGCTTCAGATTTACGGTTGTAATGTGATCATGAATGCAGATCACAAAGAAGAATTCCATCAACCGATAGCAATCTTTAATCTTGCTTCCACATTCTCTCCAAAATTGTATTTCTGGCCGATCAGGCATGACGAGTTGAAACACAATAAACGCCTGACCCAGGCGCCGGGATGGACTTCTTACGATTAATATTTATAATACAGAAGAATATATGCAAAAGATATATACTTTAATAGTCCTTATGGCAGTAGTGTTGCTGGGGACTTCATGTAACGATGAATGGAAAGAGGAACAGTATGACCATTACATAGGTTTCCGGTCTCCATTGAATAATAAAGGGGTGACTGAGATATATGTGCCATTCAGCCGTAAGGGCGCAGATGGTGCTTCAGCCGAAGGTATATCAAACTATCAAATCCCGATGATTGTGAGCGGATCTACCACCAACCAACAGAATTTTACAGTGAAAGTGGCGCACGATCCCGATACATTGCAAACTTTGAATATCGCCCGTTACCAGCATCGTACTGACCTGTTTTATGATGACATGGGCAAAAAGGAGTTGGGGTTTGTGGATTTTCCCGGGACAATAGATTTCAAGGCGGGAGAGGATGTGACGCTGCTGAACCTCAAATTCGACTTTCGGGGGATTGATATGTCCAAAAAATGGGTATTACCCCTAACGGTGGTGAATGATCCTTCTGCCGATTATAAGCCTCACCCGCGTAAAAATTATGACAAAGCCATTCTGAGAATATATCCCTTTAATGATTTTTCAGGGAATTATTCGGGAACTGCATTGTTGAATTTTGTGAAGGGTGACGAAGGAAGTGGCTCTATTGTAGCCAATACGGTTACCGGATATGTAGTCGACGACAATACGGTATTCTTTTATGCCGGTAATATTGATGAGGACCGTACCGACCGTGCCAATTACAAGGTGTTTGCAGAGTTTAATGGTGCAGAGACCGGAGGTGTTGTCAACTTTTCGGCTGAAAATCCGTCTATGGAGTTTAAGAACAATAAGGAAGCTTCCTATCGTATTATCGAAGAGATGGATGCTATTCGTCCTTATTTGAAACGTCGTTACGTGATTATCAACAATATCGATTACGAATATACGGACTATACATCTGTACCGGGATCAGAGATTAATTATATCGTTAGAGGTTCTTTGACCCTTGTACGTACTTTCAATACGCAAGTTCCGGACGAGGATCAGGCAATTGAATGGTAAAAGTGTTACATGGGAGATCTCTGTCAAAAGGGGATCTCCTATGTTTTTTTATATTTTTTAATTTCAAAAACGTATGAACAAATTTTTCTTAGCAGTTCTCTTTTTTTCCACTTTTGTTTTGTCTGCTTGTCAGCAGAACAGTGCGACAATTACGATAATTCCTACCGATCTGAAAACAGAGCTTCGGGCTCCAGCCTATCCGCTGGTGACGGTCGATCCCTATTTTAATGCATGGTCTTATACCAATCAATTGTATGAAGATCAGCCACGCCATTGGACCGACAAGGAGTTCCCGTTGCTGGGAGCCTTGAGGGTCGACGGCGAAGTATACCGGTTCATGGGAAGAGAGGAACTGCCGTTGAAACCTGTGCTGAATACTGTCCGTGAGGAAAAATGGGAAGGTAAATATACTTTTGATCAACCGGTAGGCGATACATGGAAGAATCTTGCTTTCAATGATGCAAGCTGGCAGACCGGAAAATCAGCTTTCGGTACACCCAACGAGCCTCACCTTTCCACTCTCTGGCAAACAAAAGATATCTGGGTGAGACGGGCATTCAACCTGGAGGAGGATTTGAGTACCAAAACCATCTATCTCAACTATTCGCACGATGATATTTTTGAATTATATATCAATGGTATCCAGGTTGTCGGAACCGGATATTCATGGAAATACAACGTGCTACAAGAACTTTCAGATGAAGTAAAAGCGACCCTGAAGAAAGGGGAAAATATCATTACTGCCCATTGTCATAACAGAACAGGTGGTGGATATATGGATTTCGGACTGTATGAAAAAGAAGAAAAAAAGGTTTCTTTCAGTCGCACTGCACAACAGAAATCGGTAAGCGTATTGCCTACGCAAACCGTTTATACTTTCGATTGCGGACCGGTGGAACTGGATGTAATCTTTACCACCCCGCTGTTATTAGACGACCTGACCCTAATCTCTCGCCCTGTAAGTTATATCACTTATCAGGTGAAATCGAAAGATGGTGCATCGCACGATGTGCAGGTTTATTTCGAAGCAACCCCACAGTGGGCTGTGCATGATGACAGCCAGGCAGTCGATTTCGAGAAGATCGAAAAAGAGGGTAGAGTATTCCTCAAAACCGGTACCGTCGAACAGCCGATGTTGCAAAAGAGTGGTGATGCCGTTCGTATCGACTGGGGATATTTTTATCTGACCGGTACAGGCAACGATGGTGCTGCCCTTAACTTCGGTAACTATTGGGATACCAAGGAAGCATTCCAGAAAGATGGCCGTATCTCTGAGAAATTACCGGAGACGCTTTCGCCGAACATGACCAAAGAGATGACTATTCTTGCCTACAGCCGTGATCTGGGAGCAGTGGCTGCTGAAAAGAAAGCTGGCTTCCTGATGCTGGGATACGATGATATCTACTCCATCCAATATTTCAAGCAAAACCTGAAAGGTTACTGGACCAACGACGGAAAAGTGGGTATCTTTCAGGCATTCAAAAGTGCGGAAACCGACTATGCCTCGATTATGCAGCGTTGCGACGACTTTAACCGTACCATGATGGCCGATGCCGAAAAAGCAGGTGGCAAGAAATATGCTGAACTCACCTCATTGGCATACCGCCAGGCTATCGCGGCCCATAAACTGGTGAAAGATGAGAACGGAACACTCCTTTTCTTCTCGAAAGAGAATAACAGTAACGGTTCCATCGGTACGGTGGATATCACCTATCCCTCTTCTCCCTTATTCCTGATCTATAACACCGATTTGGCTAAAGGGCTGATGAACCATATCTTCTATTACAGCGAAAGCGGTAAATGGACTAAACCCTTTGCTGCACATGATGTGGGTACTTATCCCCTTGCCAACGGACAAACTTACGGTGGTGATATGCCGATCGAAGAATCGGGTAATATGCTGATCCTGGCAGCTGCCATCGCCCAGATGGAAGGCAATGCCGATTACGCTGCCAAACATTGGGATGTATTGACTGTCTGGACCGATTACCTGGTGGAAGAGGGATTGGATCCCGATAATCAGCTTTGTACCGACGATTTCGCAGGACATTTCGCACACAATGCAAACCTCTCCATCAAAGCGATTATGGGTATCGCTTCCTATGCCAAGCTGGCCGGGATGTTAGGGAAATCCGACGTGGCGGAGAAATATATGAGTATTGCTGCCGGAATGGCTGTAGAATGGGAAAAGATGGCACGCGACGGTGATCATTATAAGCTCACCTTCGACAAGGCCAATACCTGGAGCCAGAAATATAATATGGTATGGGACAGATTATTGGGCTTTAACTTGTTCGATCCCCAAATCGCACGCAAGGAGATGGATTATTACTTCACCAGACAGAATACATATGGCCTTCCGTTGGATAACCGTGCCACCTATACCAAATCGGACTGGATCGTCTGGACAGCTACCCTCACCGGTGAGCGAAGCGATTTTGAAGCATTGATCGATCCTCTCTATAAATATGCCAATGAGACTTCTTCTCGTGTACCTATCAGCGACTGGCATGATACGGTATCCGCGGAAAGGATGAATTTCAAGGCGCGCTCCGTAGTGGGTGGATATTTTATGAAGATGCTGGAAGAAAAACTATTGGAGAAGAACAAATAGAATGAGGTTATTCATTCTTTCCTTTGTAGCGCTTATCAGCCTACATGCAGTGGCACAGGTGCCGGCACCGCTCTATCGGGATCCTATGACCGATGGAGCGGCCGACCCCTGCCTGGTGTATAACCCCTTTGAAAATGCCTGGTGGATGTTGTATACCCAGCGTCGGGCAAACCTAGAAACTGCCGATGTGGCCTATTGTTATGGTAATGAAATTGCCATTGCCTATTCAGAGGATAATGGCAAGACATGGAGGTACAGAGGTACGCTTGATCTGGAATTTGAAAGGGGGAAGAATACTTTTTGGGCGCCCGATATCGTATTGCATAACAGCGTATACCACCTGTTTGTCGCTTATATCAGGGGCGTGGCTAATCATTGGAGTGGCAAAGCGACCATGATGCATTATACCAGCGGGAATTTGTGGGACTGGAAGTGTGAAGGCCCCGTGAAACTGCCGAAAGAGGATGTGATCGATGCGACCCTGATCCGGAAGGCCGATGGCGTTTGGCGCATGTGGTACAAATGGGACAACAAATCACTCTTTGCCGATAGCAAGGATCTTTTCAGATGGGAAGGAGATGCCACTCCGGCTGTAAGTGATGAGCCTCATGAAGGCGCCAAAGCTTTCCGGTTTAAAGATTCCTATTGGTTTGTAACTGACGAATGGCGAGGTATGGCAGTCTACAAGTCGGATGATTTGCAGCAATGGACAAAACAACCAGGACGGATCCTGGATACGCCCAGTAACCGGAAAGATGATTATCCCAGTGGTTCCCATGGAGACGTAGTAGTGGTGGATGATAAGGCTTATATCTTTTACTTCACACACCCTGGCCGCAGGTTTCACACCAAAGATTTTCATGATGAAAACGGAAATATACCCTATGAACTCCGTCGCTCCTCCATACAGGTTGCTGAACTCGATGTGATCAATAATGAACTTGTTGTAAAAGACAGGGATAAACCCTTTAATATATATTTACCTAATAAATAGGTTATTAATTGAATAGGATATGCGAAATTTCAAAGTTGGAAACAGTTTTTTAGTCTGTTTGTTCCTATTAGTTTCATATTCTGCATTTTCGGCCGATAAAACAAAAATCACTATTGTCGACAGGCCGAATACCCAATCTGCGAATACCAACTATATACAGAACAGGGAACCGCTCTTGCCCCGTCATTTTATCAAACTGCCAGTGGGTGATGTAAAACCTCATGGTTGGCTATTACGCTTTCTTGAATTGCAAAAAGAGGGGCTCAACGGCCGTCTGGGTGAGATAAGCGCCTGGCTCGACAAGGAGAATAATGCATGGTTGGGCACCGGTACCGATTACGGTTGGGAAGAGGTGCCCTATTGGTTGAAAGGATATGGCAATATGGCCTATATCCTGGATGACAAGGAAATGATCAACGAAGTGAAGGTGTGGCTCGAAGCTGTCTTTAACAACCGCCGTGAGGATGGTTATTTCGGCCCCTATATCGAAAGGAACGGAAAACCCGACCTGTGGGGTAATATGATTATGATCTGGTGTCTTCAATCCTATTACGAATATTCGGGTGATAAGCGGGTGATCGACCTGATGACCGACTACTACCGTTGGCAATTGGCGTTACCCGAGGATTTGTTCCTGAAAGATTATTGGGAAAACAGCCGTGGAGGTGATAACCTCTTAAGTATATTTTGGTTGTATAATATTACCGGGGATAAGTTCCTGCTGGAACTGGCCGAAAAAACAGATCGGAATACTGCTAACTGGAGACAACGTTCCTCATTGCCCAACTGGCACAATGTAAATATCGCGCAGAGTTTCAGGGAGCCGGCTACCTATTATATGCTTTCCAAAGACTCTACCGATCTGATGGCTACCTATAATGTTCATCACCTGATCAGAAATACTTTCGGCCAGGTGCCGGGCGGTATGTTCGGTGCCGATGAGAATGCACGGATGGGATATATTGACCCGAGGCAGGGAACAGAGACCTGCGGTTTTGTGGAACAGATGGCATCCAATGAAATCTTATTACAGATGACCGGAGATCCTTTCTGGGCAGAGCATTGTGAAGAGGTTGCTTTTAACTCCTATCCGGCAGCGGTGATGCCCGACTTCAAATCGTTGAGGTATATTACATCACCCAATCATACCATCAGCGACTCAAAAAATCATCATCCGGGGATTGATAACCGTGGCCCCTTTCTGGCGATGAACCCTTTCAGCAGCCGCTGTTGCCAACATAATCACGGACAGGGATGGCCCTACTTCATTGAGCATCTGATCATGGCTACTCCCGATAATGGTATCGCTGCCGCTATTTACAGTGCATGCCAGGCAACGGTGAAAGTAGCCAATGGTAAAACAGTAGAGGTTACTGAAGAGACCAATTATCCCTTCGAGGAATCTATTCGTTTCAGGATTAAAACTTCCGGAAAAGTGACATTTCCTCTCTACCTCCGGATTCCTTCATGGACACATAATGCCTCTATCTCTATCAACGGAAAGAAGATCGGTGAGGAGTTGGTAAACGGTAAATATGTGCGGATTGAAAGGGAATGGAGAAACGGTGATGAGGTTACTTTTAACGTACCGATGGAACTGTTTCAATCGGTATGGTATGTCAATCAGGATAGCCGGAGCATACATTACGGTCCGTTGACCTTCTCGCTGAAAATCAAGGAAAAATACAAGGAAGTAGGTAGTATTGAAACTGCAATAGGGGATTCTAAATGGCAAAAGAATGCCGATCCTTCGAAATGGCCGAGCTATGAGATTTATCCCGAAAGCGACTGGAACTATGCCTTAGTGATGGATGATTCGTTGCCACTGAAAGAGAATTTTGAAGTGGTAAGAACGTCATGGCCTTCCGATAATTTTCCTTTCACCGTGGAGAGTGCTCCTATCGAGATCAAAGCCCGCGGAAAAAAACTGATCCAGTGGAAAATTGATCAGTATGGATTGACCGGTGAATTACCTATCAAAGAGAATCGAACTTATGAAGAGAAGACTGAGGATATTACGCTGATCCCGATGGGTGCTGCCCGTTTGAGGATATCCGCATTTCCTGTGTTTCATATAGGTGTCGCTGAATAGCATTTTGATTAAGCTTCCAAAAGAGCCTCTTAACTGGTTAATAGTGTTTAAAATAACCGGTTTAAGAGAGGCTCTTTTCTTTTTTTTATTATCTTTAGCCCTCGAATTATTGTGGGGTTCACTCGATGGCTTCTCCGTTGATGCAAGAATGAAGACTATCTGATTTCTGAAAATGAGAATATTAAAATTTCTTACTCTTTTTGTTTTATTGCAAGGAATGCTCTTGCTGGCTTGTGAACGTTTGTACGGTTCACCCGACTATTCTTTTACGCATTATAACAGCAACAACGGCTTATCCCAAAATACGGTACGTTCTATTTTTCAGGATAACCGGGGATTTATGTGGTTTGGCACCAAAGACGGCTTGAACAGGTTCGATGGTACATCTTTTAAGGTGTTTAAATTTTCTCCCGAAAGTGATCTGAGAGATAATGTATTTCATCGTATATTACAGGATGAAAATGAAAATATCTGGGTCGCCACAGAAGAGGGGGTTTATATCTATGATATGCTACGGGAAAAATTCTCCCGTTTCAACAAGACAACTGTAGAGAATGATTCGGTGGAAGGCGTGGTTACGGAGATGATTGCTGACCAGGATGGCGATATCTGGATGTCGGTGGAAGGTAAGGGAATCTATCATTATAGTTTCTCTCACGATCTGCTCACTTTTTATGCGATACCCGTGGTTGAAGATGGAATAAAAATTGTCAGTTTGTGTGCCGATATGAATAGAGGTGTTTGGGTCTTCCCCTATTCCTCCCTGTTTCTGCATATCGATAAGAAAACAGGGGAGGTGGTACCGTTTAATCTGGTGGATGATGAAGAGCTTTTATACCATGTAGGTGAGGTGCATAATGTGGTGTCTGACCGCTATAATAATCTGCTGGTAGCTACTTCGCAGAAAGGTGTGATCAGTATTAATACCGTGAATAAGACCCACAGTGTGTTGTTGAGTGAAGATGCCAATGGAGAACCTATCTTTGTCCGTTGTATAAAGAGAGTTGATCAGAGTACCCTCTGGATCGGTACGGAGACAGGGGTTTATATCTATAATACTGAAACCGGAGAGGTGGTAAATTTAAGAAATAATCCTTCAATTCCCTATTCAATTTCCGATAATGCGATCTATTCTATTTACAAGGACCGGGATGATGGTATATGGGTCGGAACCTACTTCGGAGGTGTCAATTATTATGCGAACCGGTACAGCAGTTTCGATCTGTTTTATCCTATTGCCAACAGTAACGGTATGAAGGGCCGTCGGGTCAGGGAATTTTGCAGTGCTCCCAAGGATAAGATATGGATTGGTACCGAAGATGGAGGACTTAATCTGTTCGATCCTGAGACTGGTATCTTTGAGTTAATACCTCCACCGCTAAAATCGTTATATACCAATGTACATGCTTTGTTGAGTGATGGTGATTTCCTTTGGATTGGTTCTTATTCAAAAGGATTGGTCAGATACAATACAAAGACAGAGGATTTGATAACTTATACGCAATCTGATATTCCAGCTACGATCAGTCAGAATAGCCCCTTTGCGTTATGTAAAGACAAGCAGGGATTATTATGGATAGGTACGTTGGCCGGATTAGATATCTATGATAAGTCGAAAGATCAGTTCAGACAAATAGAAGAACTGAAAGGGAGCTCTATATTGAGTATTTTTGAAGATAGTAAAGGTTTTATATGGGTCTGTACATTTATAAATGGCCTCTTCAGATTTGACCCAGCTAAAAACGACTGGAAAGTTTTTCGGTATAATGCCTCTGATGAGCGGAGTCTTCCTTTTAATAAAGTAACCAGTGTGTTTGAAGACCGTCAAAGCAGGTTGTGGATCACATCACAGGGGGGAGGATTCTGTCTTTTCGACAGGGAATCTGAGACATTTACTGCTTTTAATAGTTTGAATGGCTTATCGAATGACGTAGTGTACCAGATTGTGGATGACGATGATGGAAATCTCTGGTTGTCTACCAATTTGGGACTTGTTAAATTTGATCCGAAGAGAGAGACTTTTAAAAAATATCAAGTAGCTAATGGTCTAAAAACCAATCAATTTAATTATCAATCAAGTTACAAGACATCCAACGGGGATATCTATTTTGGATCGCTTGATGGTTTTGTCAGGTTTAATCCTGCAAATTTTAAAGAACCTCAGTTGGTGTCTCCTATTCTGCTTACTGATCTCTTCATCAATAATGTGGCGATAACTCCTTCCGATAACGGATCTCCTTTAAAACAGAGCATCTTATATACGGAAAAGTTAACATTACCTCATCGTCAGAACTCCCTGAGCCTGCGGTATGCTGTGTTAAATTATTCAGGTTCTCACACCGACCGGGTCTTCTATAAACTGGAGGGTCTCGATAAAACATGGTTACAGGCGGCAGATCAACAAACCATTGTCTATTCAAACCTGAAACCGGGTAATTATGAACTTCTCATGGGGTTTGCCGGAGAAGAGGGAGAGCCGGTCGAGAGCATAAAAGAACTCTCGATATATATTAAACCTCCTTTCTGGCTGAACAGTTGGGCTTACTTTCTCTATTTCCTGTTGTTGGTGACGGTGATATTCTTCTTTGCACGCTTTTTCTATCTGCGTAACCGTTTACGGGAACAGGAGAGAATGAAGGATTTTGAGCAACAGAAAGAACGTGAGCTATACCGCTCGAAGATTGATTTCTTTACCCATGTAGCACATGAGATACGTACACCGTTGTCGTTGATCAAAGCCCCTTTGAGCCATGTGATCATGACCGGCGAAGTATCCGACGATGTAAGGGAGAATCTGCAGATCATGAGCAAGAATACCGAAAGGTTGCTTAACCTGACCAATCAGTTGCTTGATTTTCGGAAGACAGAATCGGATGCTTATTCTTTGAACCTGAATGCGTTGAATATTTCTGATTTAATCCGTGAGACTTTCACCAGTTTTACGCCTTTGGCCAAACAGCGTCAAATACACTTTGAACTTAATCTGCCCGAAAAAGACATTCTTATCAAGGTAGATAAAGAGGCATTCCTCAAGATTATCAGTAATCTGCTTACCAACGCAGTCAAATATTGTGATAACCATGTCAAAGTGCAGGCTTACACGGAGACCGGTGAGAAGAATTCACTGTTTCATTTTGTCACGATAAATGATGGAGAAGCTATTCCGGAGAAACATAGGGAGGATATCTTTAAACCGTTTGTACAACTCGATAGACAGAAAGATCATAAAGTAGCCGGTACCGGTATCGGCTTAGCCCTCTCCAAGTCATTGGCAGAATTGCATAAAGGTGATCTGGTATTGGAGACAGGGGATGTGGGTGAGGATATCCGTTTTCATCTCACCTTGCCCGCAGGTGAACCCGGAGAGGAGTTAGTGGAACTGAATGGAGAGGAGGAGAAAGGAGAAGAGAAGAAGAAAGAAAAGACAGTGAAAACTACTTCTTCTACCACACTTCTGCTGGTGGATGATGATCCGGAGTTATTAAATTTTGAGGAAAAGTTCCTGTCACCTCACTATAATGTGGTAACGGCACAAAATGGTGTACAGGCGCTGGAGGTACTTCAACAAACCACAGTGAATCTTATCGTAAGTGATGTGATGATGCCTGAGATGGATGGGTTGGAATTCACCGAACGGGTTAAATCTGATATAGAATTCAGTCATATCCCGATTATACTGCTGACTGCGAAAGTGAATGTAGAATCCAAAGTACAGGGATTTGAAATGGGGGCCGATGCTTATATCGATAAACCGTTTTCGTTGGAGGTACTAATGGTCCAGATCGCGAATTTACTGGAGAGTCGGGAAAAACTGCGCGAGAGCTTTTTGGGAAATCCCTTTATTGGTGCCGGTAATATTGTACAGAATAAATCAGATGAAGAGTTTCTCAGAAAACTACATACCATTGTTCATGAGAATTTGGAGAATTCCGACTTTATTGTTGAAGATATAGCGGAGCAGTTTAATATGAGCCGTGCCAGCTTCTATCGCAAAATAAAAGGCTTCCTGAATTTAACACCTAACGAGTATATCCGGGTGGAACGTTTGAAGAAGGCTGCACAACTACTCAGAGAGAAAAGCTATAAAGTGAATGAGATCTGCTATATGGTCGGTTTCAATTCACCTTCTTATTTTTCTAAATGTTTTCAGCAACAGTTTGGCGTATTGCCGAAAGATTTTGTGCAAAATGTGGAATGAGATGAAAATGATACTTTTTGATCCAATATTTTCAGTATTATCAGGTAAGAGTTGACTATTTTTGTATCCCCTGTAAAAAAAGAGTAAATTTGAAACTTTTTATTTATAACTCTATAAATCCTTTAAACAATTAAAAACAACGTATGAAAACAAATCTAATTGTATTCTTCTTTCTTTTGGCGACCGGCTCTCTGTTTGCCCAGTGGCAGCCTGCCGGAGATAAGATTAAAACCAAATGGGCAACTGAAATTGATGTGAACAATGTATTGCCCGAGTATCCTCGGCCTATTATGGAACGTAGCGAATGGCAAAATCTGAACGGGTTATGGGAATATGCTATCCAACCCGTCGGAAAACAAAAACCGGCCAGTTTTGATGGTCAGATTTTGGTGCCTTTTGCCATTGAATCGAGTCTTTCGGGAGTACAAAAGAGTGTAGGTACCAACAATGAATTATGGTATCAACGTCAGTTTACTGTGCCTGCTAAATGGAAAAATAATAAGATCCTTCTCCATTTTGGTGCAGTGGACTGGAAAGCAGATGTATGGGTAAATGGTGTCAAAGTAGGCCAACATGTGGGTGGATATACTCCTTTCTCTTTTGATATTACTCCGGCACTGGTAAGTGGTAACAATACCTTGGTAGTGAAAGTGTGGGATCCTACAGATCAGGGGTATCAGCCGCGTGGTAAACAGGTGAACAAACCCGAAGGAATCTGGTACACACCCGTGACCGGAATCTGGCAAACAGTATGGTTGGAACCGGTAGGTGAAAAATATATTGAAAATGTGAAGGTTACACCCAATATTGACAAGAATATACTGACAGTACAAACCATAGCCAATGTTTGTTGTGCTGCTTCTAAAGTAGAAGTGAAGGTGAAAGATGGATCCAGTGTGGTGGCTACCGGATCGGCTATCAATAACCAACTGATAGAGATTACTATGCCGGAGAACGTAAAACTCTGGTCGCCCGACAGTCCCAATCTTTATGATCTTGAGATAACCCTTTGGGATGGTAACAAGCAATTAGATAAAGTGAATAGCTATACTGCTATGCGTAAATATTCCACCCAACGTGATGATAAGGGAATTGTACGCCTGCAACTGAACAACAAGGATCTCTTCCAGTTTGGACCTCTCGATCAGGGATGGTGGCCTGACGGACTTTATACCGCACCGACCGACGAAGCATTGGAATATGATGTGATCAAAACCAAAGAACTTGGATTCAATATGATCCGTAAGCACGTGAAGGTAGAACCTGCACGCTGGTATACTCATTGCGATCGTCATGGAATGATTGTATGGCAGGATATGCCTAATGGAGACAGAGGTCCCGAATGGCAGATGCATCGTTATTTCGACGGAGTGGAAAGAATACGTTCTGCCGAATCGGAAGCCAATTACCGTAGGGAATGGAAAGAAATCATCGATTATCTCTATTCCTATCCGTCAGTTGGGGCCTGGGTACCTTTCAACGAAGCATGGGGCCAATTCAAAACTGTTGAAATTACTGAATGGACCAAGGCGTATGATCCTTCCCGCTTAGTGAACCCCGCCAGTGGTGGTAACCATTACCAGGTAGGTGATATACTTGATTTACACCAATATCCTTCTCCAAAACTCTATCTCTATGATGCTCAACGGGCAACTGTTTTGGGTGAATATGGTGGAATTGGATGGGCTATCAAAGAACATCTCTGGGTTCCTGATCGGAACTGGGGTTATGTACAGTTCAACAGTGCTAAAGAAGTGACTGATGAGTATGTTAAATATGCAGAAGAATTAAAACAACTGATCCGTCAAGGATTCTCTGCAGCTGTTTATACCCAAACTACCGACGTGGAAGTTGAAGTAAACGGCTTAATGACATACGACAGGAAACAGGTGAAAGTTGATGAGGCTAGAGTGAGAAAGGTGAACCAGGAAATATGCAATATATTGAACAAATAATCCTATTTCCTTTTCTATTCTTAACTCTCCTCTCTTGTCAGAGTAAGAAAAACTATTCTATTGAATGGGAGAACGGCACCCTCATCTGCATTGCAGATGAGGGTGCTTACCCTCGTATGCGGAGGTTGGATGATAACTCTCTTATTGTTGCATATGAGAACCGGAGGGGTGATGTGCTGGTGAAGCGAAGTTTCGATGAAGGTACTACCTGGAGAGATCCGGTGCTGGCATACGAAAAATTTGATTATACCGATGAAAAAACCGGTGAACAGACAAAAGTAAATATTGCTAATCCTGAAATAGTACAACTCGACAACGGAGATATTCTTCTCTCCACTAATCTGCGGCCTCGTACCGAAGGAATTTACCCTTTTTCTATCGCCTCGAAAAAGAGTACTGATTATGGCGTAACATGGAGTGAACCAACGATCCTTTACCAGGCTGGTACCTACTTCAGGGATGGTTGTTGGGAGCCTTCTTTTCTGATATTACCCAATGATACATTACATCTCTATTTCGCTAATGAATTTCCTTACCGCAATTCCGATGAACAGGAGATCTCTGTGATTTACTCCGTTGATAATGGCGTTTCCTGGTCGAGGGAACATACTACTGTCAGTTTCCGGAAAAACAAAAGAGATGGAATGCCGGTAGCGGTGTATGATGGCAGTCATATATATGTGGCCATTGAAGATAACCTGTCAAAGCAATTTAAACCTTATCTGGTGAAGAGTTCAGTTCAACAAGCCTGGAAAGAACCGGTCCTGGAAGATTCACCTTGTCGTTATCCGGCGCTGAAAAATCCACCAGATGATGAGATCTACGCAGGTGCGCCTTACCAGATACTTACCGATAAAGGCCTCTTCGTGCTGTCGTACCAGACAACCGAAAACAGAACCTCCGATTGGGAATTATCCACCATGGAGGTTGTGGTGAGTGATATTCCTTCTGATTTCAGGAATGCTTCTCAACCATTTGATGTACCTTTGTCGAAAGAGGCTAAATGGAATTCCCTTTGCGATTTAGGAAATAATACTGTGGCTGCCTTATCCTCCACCAATTTTAATTCTGACAAGATCGGTATATGGATGATTAAAGGAAAAATTATAAAAATATAAATGATGATTCAATTAGTTCGACTGCTACTCCTGCTCATTCTGTTCTCTTCCTGCAAAAGCAATGCTACGGGAATAGACAAATCTGTAAATAATGGAGAATACTACCATAACCCCGTTGTTAATTATAGTCTGCCGGATCCCACTATTATAAGAGCAAAAGATGGCTACTTTTACCTATATGCTACCGAGGATATCAGAAATATGCCCATTCACCGTTCTGAGGATTTGGTCAACTGGGAACTGACAGGGACGGCATTTACCCGTGAAACCCGCCCATCCTTCGAACCTAAAGGAGGATTATGGGCGCCTGATATCAATTACATCGACGGGAAGTATGTGTTGTACTATTCCATGTCGGTATGGGGTGGGGAATGGACATGCGGAATAGGGGTAGCTACTTCCGACAGACCCGAAGGACCTTTTACAGATCATGGAAAACTTTTCCGAAGTAACGAAATAAATGTTAAAAACTCCATTGATCCCTTTTATATTGAAGAAGGAGGAAAGAAATACCTGTTCTGGGGAAGCTTTCGGGGTATCTATGCCATTGAACTCTCAGACGATGGCCTCTCCCTCAAACCGGGTGTTGAAAAACGGCAGGTTGCCGGCACAGCCTATGAAGGTGTCTATATCCATAAACGGAAAGGTTATTATTATATGTTTGCCTCTATAGGATCCTGTTGCGAGGGGTTGAGAAGTACCTATACCACAGTGGTAGGACGCTCCGATAAACTCTTTGGACCTTATCTTGATAAGCAGGGACGATCGATGATGGAGAACTATCATGAGGTGGTGATACATAAAAATGATAAATTTGTAGGAACCGGCCACAATTCCGAGATTGTGCAGGACAAAAAGGGACAGGATTGGATCTTCTACCATGCCGTGTCGGTGGATAATCCTAAGGGACGTGTATTGGTGATGGATCAGGTGAAGTGGGAAAAAGGATGGCCTTATATTGAAGGAGGAAGTCCCTCCCTGGAAGCCAAGACACCAAGGTTTTAATTATAATAAACTAATCATATGCAAAAAAACACTTTACTTTGTATCGCTTTCTTCTGTGTGTTGGCTGTGCAACAAATCATAGCCCAGATAGCTGAAGGCAATTTTAAAAGCACAATAGCAATCAAAATACCGGGAAACGACGCGGTAAACTATCCGTTGTGGGAGTTGGAAGAAGAGAAGGCCACTCAATTAAAAGCGGATAAGGATATGCCGGTGGTCATTACACGGACGGTGGGTACACATTTAGTCACGGCGAAAATAGAAAATCAATCTGTATCGTCCGTTACTCCAGTCGATTATCTGGTAGAGGTTGTTATTACGGCCAAAGAAGATATCTACTTCAATTTCAAGCAGCAGATCAATACCACTTATTCCCATGACGATTGTCAGTTTTATATGCCCGGTTTTTGGTATCGGCGCAATCTGCGTTCACCCAAAGAAGCCCCTTCTTTTCATACATCCGATAGCTGGACGGTGCGTGAAGACCGGTTAAGTGTACCGATGACTGCAGTTTTTAATGAAAAGACAGGGGAGTATTTTTCAGTTATGCGTAAGGACGATTTTAAGCATGAAGCACTCACCACCCACAAAGAAGGAGAAGTAATCCTTTCCGGTAAAACGTCGATTGGTTACACCGGATTTGAGAATGTGAACAACAACGCTAATATCTCCTTCGGTTTTCCTTACTATGAAACGCCGAAAACCTATATACGCAAACTTACGCTGGCACCGCAGGTGGAAGCCTTCCAATTTCTTGAAAAAGGAAAATCAATTACATTAAGCTGGTATGTCCAGTCGGGAAAAGTTGCCGATTTCTCAGGTCTTATTCGTCAATTATGGGAATACAGTTATGATATCTGGCGTCCCAAACCTGTAGAGACTACATTTAGCGATGACTTCGTGAAAGAAACGCTTACCGGTTTCTTCACCCAGAGTTTTGTGACCGATCATCCCCTGAAATTCAATTCGGGAGAAGGAATGGTAGTCGCTACTTGTCAGAGTCTTGGACGTGCAGAAATAGGGTTTGTAGGAAGAGTGCTACTGAATGCTTTCAACGCGTTGGAGTACGGACAACAGCATAATCGTTCAGAATTGGTATCGAACAGTTATTCAGTCTTCGCCAGTTATCTTAATCATGGATTTACACCCAACGAGCTTTTCCGTGAATTTGTGAATTTCGATGATAACAGGTTAAAAACCAATATACTTACCCATAGTATTCGTCGTCAATCAGAAGGATTGTATGCCATGTTCCATTTTCTTCAATACGAAAAGGATAACGGCAGAAAACATCCGGAGTGGGAAGCGAAGATGAAGACTCTATTGGATAAAATTTTACTTTTACAAAATGAGGACGGAAGCTTTCCCCGTAAATTTAATGATGATCTTAAGGTTGAGGATGGAAGCGGTGGTAGTACCCCTTCGGTAACAGTGCCGTTGATAATGGCTTATAAGTATTTTAACGACAAGAAATACCTGAATGCCGCTAAAAGAACAGCCGATTATCTGGAGAATGAAATTATTTCAAAAGCCGACTATTTCTCGTCTACCCTGGACGCTAATTGTGAAGATAAGGAAGCCTCTCTCTATGCTGCCACGGCGATGTACTACCTCTCGTTGATTTCAAAAGGCAAGGAACAGCAACATTATTCAGATTTATGTCTCAAGGCTTCGTATTTTGCTCTTTCATGGTATTATATGTGGGATGTTCCTTTTGCACAGGGACAGATGATAGGCGATATCGGTTTGAAAACCAGAGGATGGGGTAATGTTTCGGTGGAGAATAATCATATTGATGTTTTTATCTTTGAATTTGGATCTGTATTAAATTGGTTGTCAAAAAGATATGATGAATCTCGCTTTAGTGATTTTGTGACAGTCATCTCTTCATCGATGCGCCAGTTGCTACCCTTTGAAAATCATATGTGCGGCATAGCGAAAACGGGATATTATCCCGAAGTAGTACAGCATACCAATTGGGATTACGGCAGAAATGGAAAAGGATTTTATAACGATATCTTTGCTCCCGGATGGACTGTTGCCTCGTTATGGGAATTGCTTTCTCCCGGGAGGACAGAGAAATTTTTATCGAAGTAGGTTATTTTATGTGGAGAAATTCATGTAATTTTGTAAAAAGATGATAATCACCGAAAGGAATAGATTAAATATAAACCCAAAAAGAAAAAAAATGAAGAGACTTAATCGATTGGTCCTGCTGTTGGCAATTATCGCCATGGCCGGATGTGCCAACAAGCAAAAAGAGGCTCCTGTAGAGGAAACAACACTCTCAGGATTAAAGAAAAGTAATTTTCAGAAAGAGATTAACGGTAAACCGGTGGATCTTTATGTGCTGAAAAATGCGAATGGCGTGGAAGTGACCGTAACCAATTATGGTGGACGAATTGTATCTGTGATGGTACCCGACAAAGAGGGTAACATGAAGGATGTGGTGCTCGGCTTTGATAATATTGATGACTATGTCAATGTTAATAACAATTTTGGAGCTACCATAGGACGCTATGGTAACCGTATTGCACACGGAAAAATTACTGTAGAGGGAGTGGAATATGAACTGCCACGAAACAATTTCGGACATACTTTGCATGGTGGACCGGAAGGCTTCGATACGAAAGTTTTTGATGCTACCCAGCCGAATGAACAGTCGGTTGTACTTAGCTACCTCTCGGTAGACGGAGAAGCCGGATTCCCCGGTAATCTGAAGGTAAAGGTGACAATGACATTGACCAACGATAATGCTATCGACCTGCAATATGAAGCTGAAACTGATAAGGAGACAGTTGTCAACCTCACCAATCACTCTTATTTCAATCTCTCCGGCGATGCAAACAACACCATCCTCAACCATCTGCTGATGATCAATGCGGACGAATACACCCCGATAGATAATACATTTATGACTACAGGGAAAATCGATAAGGTGGAAGGTACGCCGATGGATTTCAGGACGCCAACTGCCATAGGGGATCGTATCGACAGCGACTTTGCTCCGTTGATGAACGGTGGTGGATATGATCACAACTGGGTTCTCAATACCAAGGGTGATATTTCTCAGGTGGCTGCTACAGTATATTCACCGGCTACCGGTATTCAATTGGAAGTGTATACCATTGAACCGGGGGTACAGGTATATGCAGGGAATTTCCTTGACGGTACCGTGACTGGTAAGTATGGAGCAGTTTATGGCAAACGTAATGCGATCTGTCTGGAAACACAGAAATATCCTGACTCTCCCAACAAACCGGACTGGCCATCTTCCTATCTCAAACCGGGTGAGAAATATTCCAGCCGTTGTATCTATAAGTTTACTGTAAAACAGTAATAGTTTATAAATAAGATGAAAAATCGGGCTGTGATTTGATCATAGCCCGATTTTTTAATGAAATGAGGATTCTTTGCCTAAAAACGAAAAGAGTTATAACTTTACTCTGATAAAAGAATTGACATACACGTATCTTTTGGATACGTCCGATACCACTTCTCCATAATCGTTTATCAAATAAAATTTATCAGCTTTTGTTAAAGAACTGCCTACTTTAATTCCCACATCAAGGTATTTCTTCAATGTGTAATATCCTCCAATCTGTATCCCGAAGTCGAATCGATTCCTTTTGGGTAATTCCGTTATTCCGTTTGGACCTGAATTAACACTCGTGCTCAATTTGGCGTTCCACAGGTAACCAAATTCCGGACCTACAGTAAGTACAATCGATTCCTCTACATGGAACTCTGCCAATAAGGGGAGTTGCATGTAATCCATTCGTTTTCTGCTAAAAACTACGTCTCTATCTTCTGTAATATTTTTATATCCATATCCTTTTCGAATCATTCCCGGCTCAAAGGCGATACCGAAATCTTCATTTATCCTATAAAATAAATAAAGATTATACATGTGTGAAAACACTGGATATATTTTGGGGATTCCCAACTCCAGATCAGAGATATTTTCATCTTCACCCTTGTAGCTATGATATGCGGTAGCACCTCCTAATCCGCCCTGTATTCCTACAGATAATTTTTTTTGTGCATACAAACTATGTCCTGACAGCAACAGGAATAAAACGACGGAAACCGTGCTAATTTTTTTTCTCATGATAAAATTTTTTTTTGAATGTTTTTCTCGTAATACCTGCACCATGGCCGGAGTCCACATATCTCACATTTGGGTTTCCGTGCCACACAGATATACCGTCCATGCAGGATGAGCCAGTGGTGTGCTTTAGAAAGTAATTCTGACGGAATGTATTTTACAAGCTCTCTTTCCGTTTCAAGCGGTGTTTTAGAGTTGTGGGTTAACCCTATACGGTTTGCTACCCTGAAGACATGTGTATCCACAGGCATAGCGGGTTTATCGAACGCCACGGCAAGCATCACATTGGCAGTCTTGCGACCAACACCCGGGATTGTGAGTAAAGAGTCGATATCGTTAGGGACTATACCTCCAAAATCGGAAAGTAGCTTTTTTGCCATCCCTACCAGATTCTTTGCTTTGTTATTAGGGTAGGAACAGGACTTGATATATTCGAAGACTGCTTCTGGTGTTGATACAGCCATCACTTCCGGGGTGGGATATACTTCAAACAGGGCGGGTGTAACCATATTCACCCGCTTATCGGTACATTGTGCGGATAGGATTACCGCTACCAATAATTGATAGTCGTTCTGATAATGTAACTCTGTCTCTGCTGATTCCGAATTTTCGATAAACCAGTCGATTACTTTTTTATAGCGCTCTTTCTTGGTCATTGTTTCACTCGATTAATACTGCAATATCATTTTTAAACTGCTTCTGCGACTTCTTTAAATATCGGACAGATACCGTTTTATCGTTTTATTTCATCTGACGATGGAATGAAAACTGCACTCAGATCAGGATCAGCCATGTCGGGATCGAGTGGATAGATAGGACGTTGAACCCGCTCGTAGGGTAATCTCACCAGGTCTTGGTCCACACCACCTGGAGTGAGTGCCATAACCCAGTCGGCACGCATATCATATAACTCGGGTACCAGGTATCCCATTTTCACCACCAGGATATCTGCTTCCCTTGGATTCAATCCCAGATCAGTGAAGTTCTTTTCGTAGTGATAAGCGTTTCTCTTTTCCGTTACAATGGTATAGATATTGCCGCTTTTGACTACGATTTCTGAATTGGTATCATTCTCTTTGATAGCGGTTACCTCACCTTTCAGACGGATAGGAGGGGCATAGCGGTTATCAACTTCTGCACCGGCAAAGCCGTCTACCTGTTCACCGACACCTGCTTCGATAGCTTGTTTTACAAGATCCGCACCGGGGATGGAAGCATAGATCAATGTTTTGCCTCCGGGAGTACGGAATTCGGGGCGCTTAAAGAGTTCATGCAATGTCCATGTGACATCTCCGGCACCACCTGCAGTGGGATTATCTCCCATATCGCTGATGATGAATGGTTTTTTATCACTTGCGATCGCTTGCGCCAAAGCATCATTCAGATAAGTGGTGGGTGCTACAAAGTCAAACTCTTTCCTTACACTCCAGAAATAGTTCGCCAGTTTTTCGGCTACTTTACCTACAGCTTCTTTGTCGTCTCCGTATGCCATTACAACTCCACCGTTGCGTGGTGCATCTGCCCAGGGATAGGAGAGCCAGACAGAAGCATCCAACACCTTGTCTCCATTGAGTAGGCCGGGTATCTGTCCGGTAAGGGTTTTTCCCGGTTCGATACGGGTGCTCGTTTGTTCGCCCGGCAGTAGGATGGGTACACGGATCCATGCTTTATAGGCCGGTTTTCCTTTTCCGTTTTCCAATCTGTCAAGCAGGTTGGTGACAGCTCTTTTCTTTGTCTCGATGGCATCCTCGTGGGGAGAGAGGCGATAGCAGGTTATCAGGTCGGTATTCTGTGCCAGGCGATGTGTTACACTTCCATGTGGATCCATTGATGTGGAAATTAATACATCAGTACCCACTACATCACGAATACGCATCAGAAAATCACCCTCGGGATCATCCAGTCCCTGTACGCTCATCGCTCCATGGATATCGAAAAATACTGCATCCAAGGGCAATGTCTCTTTCAACATATCCAATGTTTTTGTCACCAACGATTCGTACGCTTCACGGGTGACAATACCTCCCGGCATGGCGTGACCACGTAGGGTAGGAAGCCATACGGCCCGGTCTATGATTCCGGAGTCGGGAGACATAAAGGGATAATAGGAGAAAATATCTTCACCGGTGCGTGCTCTGAAAGCCTCTTCGTGCGTTACTGCCGGAGAAAAGGTACTCGACTCAATGGCAATGCCAGCAATGGCTATCCTAGGTAACTCTTTTTTTGTACTGCTCACATTGCAACTTATTGCAAAAAGCAAAAGAAGAAGAGATATAATGAAAAGAATCTTTTTCATACGATTTTTTATTTTTCTTGTCTGGTGTATGGAACATATCATTAAGACAAAAATACAAAAAATATCATTATCTCACTGTTCTGCAAAGAAAGAAGTTTATAAAGAAGGATGACATATAGTCTTATTTGGCAATATGAAAATATATTGAGCAAAATCGATAAAAATCTTTTATCGTTTTCGGAAAATACTCTATATTTGTCCCTTGGTCTTCGGGCTTCACCTACATTTCTTGGTTAAATCGGTGAGTCAGACAAAATATGTAAACAAATCGTTCGAGAAAATTAGTTAGGTAAAAATTAAATTTCTTTTATCATGCAAAAGTTGATGTTCTTTTTTTTCTTTCTGATTATTAACGGGAGCATATTTGCCCAGAATCCCGATGAAGTAGCCAGCCGGTTTATGGAACAACTGACAACGTTTCCCCATGAAAAAATATATATACAGACCGATAAAGCAGCTTATTTGTCGGGTGAACGTATTTGGTTCAGGAGCCATGTAGTGGAGGCAACCTCCAATATGCCGGTTTTTTTAAGCCGGTATATATATATTGAACTTTTCAATCCATTTGACCGGATGATGAAGAGAATCAAAATCAGGCCTGACAGCCTCGGTGTCTATTCGGGACATTTCGATTTGGATGAGGAACTTCCCGAAGGGAGTTACACCTTGAGAGCATATACCCGGTACATGAGAAATCAGGGAAACGAGGCTTTCTTTAAAAAAACAATCCAAGTATTGGATCCCTATTCCTTGCAGATTGAATCCATCCCAACTTTTGTTGTAAACGGAAACAAGGTGAATGTAAATTTCAAGTTTGTGAATACCGCAAATGGAGATACTATTGCTCCTGAAATAGTGACCATCCAACTTTCAGACGAAACCGCGAGAAGAATATCCCCGGACAGAAATAATAACTTTAAATGGGATTTTAGTTTAACAAAGAAAAGAAGTAGTCGTAACTTGCTGTTAAGCATAGTGAATAACGGGAGAAAATATAACAGTTTTTATCCGGTTCCTTATGATGCCAATGAATTTGATGTCTCGTTCCATCCGGAGGGAGGTTACCTTATTCCAGACCAGGTTTGTCGGGTAGGTTTTAAAGCGATTAATTCCTCCGGATTAAGTGAAGAGATTGTTGGGACTCTATTTAATTCAAAAGACGAGGCGATTGCCAATTTTAGTTCGATGAAATGCGGTATGGGATTTTTTGATTTCACACCTGTCGAAAATGAGACGTATTATGCTTTTTGTAGGACAAAGAAAAGTGAAACAAAACGGGTAGATCTCCCGGTTTCCGATATCCGCTCAAGAACGGTTTCGGTTGCTTTTACTGATCAAAACCGGATGTTAGTCTCAATGCTGAGAGGCAATGCTGCTCCGAATGATCCTGTATCTGTCCTCGTTCACAATAAAGGGATGGTTTACTTCCATCAACCTTGGGAAGATCCGTCAAAGGCCTACGTTTTCTCTCCCGACATTTTTCCGACCGGCATTATCAGTATTCTTCTGCTGAATGGAAAGAATGAAATTCTCAGCGAACGGTTGTTCTTTAATCACAATAAGAATAGTTTTGCCGGTTTAGATGCGGAATTATCGGCTCCATCGTATAAACGGAGAGAGTTGATCAAATTAAATCTTCGACTGGCAGATTCCGACACCATTGCTTTTGCAGATAACATCGCAATTTCCGTGACCGACAAGAGTATTGTTCAGCCAGACACGGTAAACAGTTTGCTCTCTACTCTTTTGCTCTCTTCCGAATTGAAAGGCTTTATCGAGTCGCCTGCTGCATATTTTGATGGATACGATATAGCGGACATGAATGGTCTCGAAGCATTAATGTTGACGCAGGGATGGAGAAGGTATAATATTCCGGAAGTGCTGAAAGGAAATATAACTGTTCCCAGTCAGTTTGCCCCTGAAGAATTTCAGGAGATAAGCGGAAAATCAGACGCTGTATTTGGGAGTTTGAAGGAAGGAGAGATTAGCCTGTATGCAATGCTGGATACGCTATATAGTGGGGAAACAACGACTGCAGATGACAAAGGACGGTTTTTGTTTAAAGTGGAATATCCTGAAAATACCGAAATCACTGTGCAATCGTTGAGCAAGAAGGGTGGGAAGCGAAACATGATCAATCTCGATATGGAAACTTTTCCGGATGACACATTTTCTACTATTCCCGTGCATGCCGTCGAGACAGTTGATCTAGGCAAATATATACAAAAAGCCGATGAGGAATATAGCCAGAAACACGGTATCCGTTCAATCATGTTGGAAGAGGTGGTTGTAACGGCGCCTCGTATAGAAACATACAAAGAATCAAGATTCTATTCTCCTATCTATGCATCGGGATTGGTTACTGCAGAAGATATTGAAAAACGAAAAATAAGTAGTTTCCGTTCATTGCTGTACACCACTCCCGGTCTAATTGTAAGAAGTGGTGATATAGTGACTACTACCCGGTCTGATCTGCCTGTGTTATTTATTATTGATGATCTCAATTACGAAAATTTCCAGATTGACTGGCTTGACATAGCTGATATCGATAATCTGTTTGTCCTTAAGACCAATGTGATGACTTATGCACCCAACACCGATGGTGCGGTTGTTATAACCACAAAACGTGGTTTCGTACAAAGAAATGTCAAATCCTTGAATATAGACAGGATAAAACCTCTCGGCTATCAGCAACCTGCTGAATTTTATTCTCCTACATACGAAACAGCACAGAAGAGAGAATCGTCTGCATCGGATTTACGTACTACTATCTACTGGAAGCCTAATGTGCAGTTTTCCAAGGAGGGGGAAGTTGTAATAGAATTTTACTCTGCAGACAGACCTACCACTTATCAGGTCGTTGGTGAAGGTGTTGCCAGTTCAGGTAGAATGATTCGTTTGGAGAAAGAGATTACTATACAGGAACCTTAGTTAAATAAGACAAAATCAGAACCGGATGATGGATGAAATTTGATTTTGGTTCTTTTTTCCTGTTATCATTTTCGGAAAATAATCTATATTTGTCTTTGTGTTATTATATTCAGGCTTCACTTGCATTTCCTGTTTAAGTAGGTGAAGGATCAAATAAGATATTTAAACAAAAAATAAAATTCTTTTATCATGCAAAAGTTAATGTTCTTTTTTCTTTTTCTAATTATTAGCGGGGGCATATTTGCTCAGAGTTCCAATGAAGTAGTCAGCCGATTCGTAGAGCAACTGACAGCGTTCCCTCATGAAAAATTATATGTGCAGACAGATAAATCGACTTATCTGTCCGGTGAGCGCGTCTGGTTGAGAAGTCATCTGGTTGAGGCATCCTCCAATATGCCGGTTTTTTTAAGCCGGTATATATATATTGAACTCTTCAATCCTGTTGATAAGTTAATTAAGCGGATTAAAATCAGACCTGACAGTATCGGTGTTTATTCTGGTTATCTCGATTTGGATGAAGAACTTGCCGAAGGGAGCTATACGATAAGAGCATACACCCGATACATGAGAAATCAGGGAAATGAAGCTTTCTTTAAAAAAACAATTCAGGTCCTGGATCCTTACTCTTTGCAAATTGAACCCGTCCCCAGCTTTATTGTAAATGGGAACAAGGTAAATGTAAATTTTAAATTTCTGAATCCCGTAAACCGAGATACAATTGCACCTGAAATTGTGACCATTCAACTTTCAGATGAAACCGCTAGGACTCTTTCCCCCGATAAAAATAATAATTTTAAATGGGAGTTTAATTTAACCAAAAAAAGAAACAATCGGAATTTGTTATTGGGAATTGTGAATAGCGGAAGAAAATATAACAAATTTTATTCGATCCCATATGATGCAAATGAATTTGATGTCTCATTCCACCCCGAAGGAGGTTATCTTGTTCCCGATCAAGTGTGTCGTGTCGGTTTTAAAACCATTAATTCTTCCGGATTAAGTGAAGAGATCTATGGAACACTATTTACGTCAAAAGATGAAGCGATCCTCAATTTTAGTTCGATGAAATTCGGCATGGGATTTTTTGATTTTACTCCTGTGGCTGATGAGACCTATTATGCTCTCTGTAGGACAAAAAATAGTGAGATAAAACGGATAGATCTTCCTGTCGCCGATATTCGCTCAAGAACTGTTTCGGTTATATTGACCGATCAAAATCAGACACTGGTTTCAATGCAGAGGGGTAGTGCTGCTCCAAATGATCCTATATCTCTTCTCATTCACAACAAAGGGATTGTTTATTTCCATCAGCCTTGGGACGATCCATCAAAAGTCTACTCATTTTCATCCGAAAATTTTCCGACCGGCATTATAAGTGTTCTTCTGCTAAATAGTAATAATGAAATTTTAAGCGAACGGTTGATGTTTAATCTCAATAAGAGTAATTTTGCTGATGTGAATGCTGAATTATCGGCACCCGCTTTTAAGAGAAGACAACTCATCAAATTAAATCTGAGATTGGCAGATTCCGATACCATTACTTTTTCTGATAATATCGCAATTTCCGTGACTGATAAAAATGTTGTTCAACCGGATACTGCAAATAGTTTGCTCTCTACTCTTCTGCTCTCTTCCGAATTGAAAGGCTTTATCGAGTCACCTGCTGCATATTTTGATGGATACGATATAGCGGACATGAATGGTCTCGAAGCATTAATGTTGACGCAGGGATGGAGAAGGTATAATATTCCGGAAGTGCTGAAAGGAAATATAACCGTTCCCACGCAGTTTACTCCTGAAGAATTTCAGGAGATAAGCGGAAAATCAGACGCTATATTTGGGAGTTTGAAGGAAGGGGAGATTAGCCTGTATGCAATGTTGGATACGATATATAGTGGGGAAACAACAACTGCTGACAATAAAGGACGGTTTTTGTTTAAAGTGGAATATCCTGAAAATACCGAGATCACTGTGCAATCGTTGAGCAAGAAGGGTGGGAAGCGAAACATGATCAATTTGGATGTGGAAACTTTTCCGGATTATACTTTCTCTACTATCCCCATCCGTGCTTTGATGGCAGCTAATTTGGAAAACTATATGGAAAAAGCCAATGAAGAATATAGCCAGAAACATGGCATTCGTTCAATCATGTTGGATGAGGTGACTGTAACGGCAGAACGTAAAGAAAGTTACAAAGAATCGATGCTTTATTCACCTCTTTATTCGACGGGATTGGTTACTGCGGAGGATATTGAAAAAAGGAAGATGAGTAGTTTTCGTACACTCTTGCTTACTAATCCTAGTCTGATAATTAGGGGAGATGGCACAGTGACTACCACCCAGTCTGATCTGCCTGTATTATTTATAATTGATGATGTGAATTACGATAATTTCCAGATTGAAATGATTGATATCAGTGATATTGATAACCTGTTTGTCATTAAGAGTGATATCGGTATGTTAGGTTATCACCCTATGACATCGGGTGCTGTAGTTATAACGACTAAACGTGGTTTCGTGCAAAAAAATGTCAAATCACTGAACATGGACAGGATAAAACCTCTTGGTTATCAACCCCCAGCTGAATTCTACTCTCCTACGTATGAAACAGCAGAGCAGAAGAAATCATCAGTGGCAGATCTCCGTACTACTATCTACTGGAAACCGAATGTGCAGTTTTCAAAGGAGGGAGAAGCTCAGGTCGAATTTTATTCTGCCGATGCAACAACCACTTATCAGGTAGTGGGTGAAGGTGTTACCAGTTCAGGTAAAATAATTCGATTGGAAAAAGAGATTACTATAGAAACTACCGAGTAATCTGTTTGGTTAAGCGTGATAGTAATCTCGTGATAGTAATCTTATGTGATGTTTTATAAATGATTTATCACGTGCACAGTTTCTATTGCAACAAAGCAGGCTGTTTCCGTCCGTAAACGGGACTTTCCCAACGTGACCGGTATAAAACCGGCTACGATTGCCTTTTCTACCTCAGCCGGGCTGAAATCTCCTTCGGGCCCGATGAGGATAAGGGCATTCTCTCCCTTTTTGTAATGTTGTGCCAACGTTTCCTTGGGAAAGTCATAGCAGTGAGCTATATATTTATCACCGTTGAAAGGCTGTGAGATAAATTTTTCAAAACGGGTTAATTCTTCAATTTCAGGTAGGTAGGCTTGCTGTGATTGCTTCATTGCCGCAATAGCTATTTTCTCCAACCGTTCATTCTTGATCTCTTTGCGTTCGGAATAATGGCTGAGGAGTGGAGTCAACCTATCGATACCGATTTCCACGGCTTTTTCGATGAACCACTCGTTGCGCTCCATCTGTTTAGTAGGAGCGAAAGCAATCTTGAGATTAAAGTTCCACCCTTTGTTTTTCTCTATGCTGTTTTGGATACTTACAATGCACTGTTTGGGATTCGCCTGAAGCAGTACGCATTCATAGAAAAATCCTTTCCCGTCAGTAACGGTCAATTCTTCTCCTTCCCGCATACGGAGTACTTTAACACAGTGTTGTGATTCCTTCTCGGGAAGGAGAGAGTTCTGCCGGATCTCGGGAGCATAGAAAAGTGTATCAGCCATAAGCAACTTCAGGATTTATTCTCCCTCTGGTTTATTTCATCACGTAAGCGGGTTGCTAACTCGTAATTTTCTTCCTTCACTGCATCGTTAAGACGATTCTTCAGAGTATCCAATCGCAAGTCAGACAACTCTTCGTCTTCCTGTGCCGATTCGCTACCTGTCAATTCCGTTGATCCTTCGGGAGCCTGTTCATCGAACACGATCGCCATTTGCTGCATGATCTCCTCTGTAGTGAAAATAGGGGAGTGGGTGCGGATGGCTAATGCTACTGCATCGGAAGTGCGGGAATCAATACGGTACTCTTTGCTATTTTGCATCAGTAACAATTCCGAGAAGAAGGCACCGTCTTCAAACTTGTGAATAAGTACCTCCAGCAATTCAATCCCCATCTCTTTCCAGATAGAACATATCAGGTCATGAGATAGCGGCCTGGGAGGGATAATCCCTTCCATGACGATGGCAATGGATTGTGCTTCAGGTGTACCTATAACAATTGGTAGCCGGCGTATGCCGTCTTCTTCAGCGAATATGAGTGCATAGGCTCCTGCTTGCACCTGGCTGAAAGATATTCCCAACACGGACAGTTTGACTTTTTTTGACACAGTCTATTTGTTTTTTGATTAGAAACAATTGTGTAAATATACTATTTTTTTTATGCAGCAAAGATATATCAAAAGAAAATTTTGTCGATTTGTATGTGAATATAGAAAAAAGATGTACCTTTGCACTCGATTTAAGACACGGTGGATGTAGCTCAGCTGGTTAGAGCGTCGGATTGTGGTTCCGAAGGTCGCGGGTTCGAGCCCCGTTCTCCACCCAAATCTCGCTGAAAGTGAGTTTTTTTATCCTTTTTAGATTTGTTTTAGGTGATCACGTATTTTACATACGTGATTTTTTTTGAATAAATTATCTGATCCTACGTCGGAATTCTGCACAGGTGATTGCCGTAGCTGCCGCAACATTCAATGATTCGGAGGTCGCTCCTCCAACGGGAAAATTAGGAATAAAGAGTTTTTTGTTGATCCTCTTTTCCATTTCGGAGCTGATCCCCCGTCCTTCGCTTCCCATCACAATAAAACCATGGTCGGAAAGCGACGCTGAGTAGATATCTTTCCCTTCCAGAAAAGTGCCGAAGATGGGCTGATCTGATTGTTGCTGGAGGAAGTCGACAAGATCGGTATAATAGACTTTTACACGGGCAATGGCTCCCATGGTAGCTTGTACGGTTTTGGGATTAAAAATATCCGCAGTGTCCTGCGAGCAAATGATATGTTCAATGCCGAACCAGTCGGCGATACGTACGATGGAACCCATATTACCCGGGTCCTGGATGCCGTCCAGAACGAGACATAATTGGTTATCAGGATCGATCTCCTTAATCTCCGGTTTTGAGCGATAAAAAACAGCGATAATTTGGGGTGCCGTTTTCAGAAAAGTAGCCTTTTTCAATTCACTTTCGTCGGCTGTGATTACCTCTTCTGCTTTTAATTCCGAATGGGTCGACAATAAAGAGGGGAGCGCCGCGATCAGTTGACAACGACAGCAACCCAACAGGTCGAGAACCAGTTTTGTCCCTTCGGCGACAAACGTGTTGTGCTCATTACGGAATTTCTTCTCGTTTAACGACCGGATATATTTTATTTTGTTTTTACTTAACATATTCGCTTCGCGTTATTCGTTCGCTCCCCTCTCGTTATTCGGCTTCGCCGTTATTCAAATTCATTTGTTGTTCGGCTTTGCCGTTATTCAGTAGTTATTCATTCACTTCGTTCATGTTATTCGATAGTAACAACTGACCATTAACCGAATTACAATCGAACATCAACTGAAAATCAATCGAGCCAGAGTGTAAAAGTAACAATATTACTTGTGAAGATGACTATTCTATCGCTAAAATCCGCAGGAATATACCAAAAAATGTCTTATTCATATCAATTATTTCAGTGCCCAATTTAAAAAAAGAGTTACCTTTGTGAATAGTAACCCTGTCAACATTAAATTGGGTACAAATTGTATATTAAGACTTTATATTTACCGATATTTTATGAACGATAACACCTTAATGAACAAAGCAGCCGATAACATCAGAATTCTTTCGGCATCTATGGTAGAGCGGGCAAAATCAGGGCATCCCGGCGGAGCAATGGGGGGAGCCGATTTTATCAATGTGCTCTTTTCCGAATTTATAGAGTACGATCCTGAGGATCCTACATGGGATTCGAGAGACCGTTTTTTTCTCGATCCGGGACACATGTCGCCAATGTTGTATTCTGTGCTTTGTCTCAGTGGAAAATATTCTCTGAATGAACTAAAAGAGTTCCGCCAGTGGGGTAGCCCCACACCGGGACATCCCGAGCGTGACATCGCACGGGGCGTGGAAAATACTTCCGGCCCATTGGGTCAAGGTCATGCTTACGCAGCCGGAGCAGCTATCGCTGCCAAGTTCTTGAAGGCAAGGTTGGGAGATATCGTAGATCATACTATCTATAGTTTTATCTCCGACGGGGGCGTCCAGGAAGAAATATCGCAGGGGGTGGGGCGTATTGCCGGTCACTTGGGACTGGACAACCTGATCATGTTTTATGATTCTAATAATATACAGCTTTCCACCACTACTGATGCGGTTACCAGTGAAGATGTAGCGAAAAAATACGAAGCGTGGAACTGGAAAGTAATCACTATCGATGGTAATAATGTGCAAGAAATTCGGAGTGCATTGACGGAAGCGAAAGCGGAAAAGAATAAGCCAACGCTGATCATAGGAAATACCGTGATGGGACGTGGTGCATTGGCTGCTGATTGTACCTCATTTGAATGTCAGGTATCTACACACGGACAACCATTAAGCGCTGCAGGTGCCGATTTCGGGCAGACTATCAGGAATTTGGGCGGTGATCCCGAAAACCCGTTCGTGATTTTTTCCGAAGTGGAAAGCTTGTATGCAAAACGCAGAGAAGAACTGAAAGAGATTGTATCTGCAAAAAGAGCCAAACAGGAAGAATGGATCAAAAATAATCCCGAGTTGGCGGAAAAGAAACGCAAATGGTTCTCCCGTGAACTGCCTTCTATCGACTGGTCGGCCATTCAGCAAAAACCGAATTGCGCCACCCGTGCCGCTTCGGCAACTGTGTTGGGTGAATTGGCCAAACAAGTGGAGAATATGATCGTAGCATCTGCCGATCTTTCTAATTCGGATAAGACTGATGGCTTCTTGAAATATACGAAAGCACTTGCCAAGGATGATTTCACAGGTGCTTTCCTGCAGGCCGGGGTTTCAGAATTTACCATGTCTTGCCTTAGCATTGGGATGAGTTTACACGGAGGGGTTATTCCTGCCTGTGGTACATTCTTCGTTTTCTCCGATTATATGAAGCCGTCTATTAGAGTCGCGGCACTTATGGGAACGCCGGTCATCTTTATATGGACACACGATGCCTTCCGCGTAGGGGAAGACGGACCTACCCATCAACCTATAGAACATGAGGCACAAATACGGCTGATGGAGAAATTGCAAAACCATCATGGTAAGAACTCGATGCTGGTGCTTCGCCCTGCCGATGCCAATGAAACCACTGTTGCCTGGAAAATGGCAATGGAAAACGATGGAACTCCTACAGGACTGATCCTCTCCCGTCAGGATATCAAAGATATTCCTGCTTCCGAATCGCGTTTCAGTGAAGCACTGAATGCTGAAAAGGGAGCTTATATCGTGCAGGATGAAGCTGGTTATGATGTGATATTACTTGCTTCCGGATCGGAAGTGGCTACTTTGGTTGAAGGTGCCGAACTGTTGAGGGCGGACGGGGTGAAGGTACGTATAGTTTCCGTTCCGTCGGAAGGATTGTTCAGGGCCCAATCATCCGACTATCAGGAAGCGGTGTTGCCCAAGGGAAAGAAGAAGTTTGGTCTTACCGCAGGCCTTCCCGTGACACTGGAAGGGTTGGTCGGAGCCGATGGCTCAGTCTGGGGAATGAGATCATTTGGATTTTCAGCTCCCTATAAAGTGCTCGACGAAAAACTGGGCTATACCGGTAATAATGTGTATGAACAGGTAAAAAAACTGTTATAATATAAAGAAAGGATGACTGTCGGCAGTTATAGCCGGCGGTCGTCCCTGCTTAAAACAATCAACATGTCTTTATTCAATAATTCAGAAAAACCGATAGGTCTGGCATCCGACCATGCGGGCTATAAGGCTAAGCGTTTTATCATCAAAATACTGGAAGAAAGAGGGATTCCTTACAAGGATTTTGGTGCCTATTCAGAGGAGAGCAGTGATTATCCCGATTTTGCCCATCTCTTGGCATTGGCCGTCGAAAACGACGAATGCTACCCGGGTGTGGCTATCTGTGGAACAGGAATTGGGATTAGTATCGCTCTGAATAAGCATCAGGGTGTTCGTGCTGCTTTGTGCTGGAATTCGGAAGTGGCTTTGCTTGCCCGCGCACATAACGATGCAAACGTACTCGCACTGCCAGGCCGGTTGCTGAGTGAAGAGGAAATCTATGAAATACTGGTGACGTTCCTGAATACTCCATTTGAAGGAGGAAGGCATCAGAGAAGGGTCGATAAGATTTCTTGCGGATAATTTCAGGTTAATGTATTTCTTCTAATATACCAAAGAAGATAATGAAAAAATATACTGTACTTCTATTATTGCAATGTATTCTCTGGCTCGGTTGCACTGATATGGGCATGCAGTTTGATAACCATCCGAAGGGTAATTTCGAAGCATTATGGACTATTCTGGACCGGAATTACTGTTTCTTCGAATATAAGGATATCGATTGGAATGCTGTATACAATGAATATAGTGCACGGATCACATCCGATATGGATAATGATGGTCTCTTTAAACTCATGGGGGAGATGCTTGCGGAATTGAAGGATGGCCATGTAAATCTATCTGCTGCTCATGATATGACCCGCTACTGGGAATGGCAGGAGGATTATCCGGTAAATTTTGATCTCTCTGTGCAGAAGCATTATCTTGGAAAAGACTACCGTATCGCTTCCGGAATGAGGTATAAGATATTGGAAGATAATATCGGATACATTTATTACGGGAGTTTTTCCAATGATGTGGGACCCGGAAATATTGACGTGGTATTGAATAGAATGGCCCTTTGCAAGGGACTTATCTTTGATGTGAGAAGTAATGGAGGTGGTAGTCTTACCAATGTAGAAAAGCTTACAAGCCGTTTTTTCAACGAACGGCAACTAATTGGCTATATATCACATAAAGTGGGACCCGGACATAACGATTTTTCTTCTCTCTATCCAAAATATGTGGAGAGTTCCGATAGGATACGATATCAGAAACCGGTGGTTGTTCTTACCAACAGAGGATGTTATAGTGCTACTAATGAATTTGTCAGCATTATGAAATATGCACCCAATGTAACTATCATGGGAGATAAAACAGGGGGAGGCAGCGGATTGCCGTTTACCTCCGAGTTACCCAATGGTTGGTCGGTTCGTTTTTCCGCATCTCCTATGTTCAACGCGGAGAAAGAACATATCGAGTTCGGTGTCGAGCCTGATATATATGTGGATATGCAGGAAGAAGACAGGACCAAGAACCTGGATACTATTATCGAAAAAGCGAGGGAATTATTAAAGAATCAATAATCCTTATTACAGGAAATGGATTATCAAGCTAAAATAAAATAGTATATTGGCAGTGTACTAATAAAGCAATAGCCATATGATGTTTGCAGAAAAGATTTATGTTGAAAGAAGAGAGATATTGAAGAAGAAGTTCCAGACAGGAAAACTGCTTTTTCTTGGTAATGATGAGAGTGGTATCAATTATGCCGATAATACTTATTTCTACCGTCAGGATAGCACATTCCTCTATTACTTCGGAGTCAGCAAACCCGATCTGATCGCGTTGATTGATATCGATGAGGATAAGGAGTATATCTTTGGTGATGATCCTACTATCGATTTAATTGTATGGACCGGCTCACAACCTAAGATCAGTGAGTTGGCCGAAAAGGCCGGCATCAGGTATACGGACGATTTGACTGCATTCAGGAAGAAGATCGCAGGATTCGACAGGCAGTCGGTGAAATATCTGCCGCCCTATCGTGGAGAGCATTTTCTCAAATTAAATGATTTCCTTGGCTATTCGGTAGCGGAAACAACTGCAAAGGCAAGCAGAGAACTGATCGTGGCTATTGCTGATCAACGTAATATCAAATCGGAAGAGGAGATCGAAGAAATAGAAAGGGCTATTGATGTGACAGCCGATATGCATTTCGCGGCTATGCATTATGCCTGTGCGGGTATGACTGAGGCTCAGGTCACCGCGAAAGTAAATGAAGTGGCCATCGCGGCCGGAGGAAACCTCTCTTTCCCGATTATTGGCACTATCAACGGACAATTCCTGCATAACCATTATCACGGTAACATACTTAAGGAAGGAGACCTGTTTCTTCTGGATGCAGGATACGAAACGCCACTGGGATATGCCGGCGATATGAGCAGTACCTTCCCCGTATCCCGCAAATTTAGCGAGCGGCAGAAAGAGATATATCGTATCACCCTCGATGCGCATTATAAAGCGATTGAACTGGCAAAGCCGGGAGTCAATTTCAGGGATGTTCATCTGCAGGTTGGTGAGGTCCTCTTCGACGGCCTCAAAGCTTTGGGATTGACCAAAGGTGAAACAAAAGAGGCTGTCGCCAATGGCGCGCATGCTCTTTTCTTTCCATGTGGTACCGGACACCTCATGGGGTTGGATGTGCACGATATGGAAAATCTGGGCGAACAGATTGTGGGTTATGGAGGCGTAGCTAAAAGTACTCAGTTTGGACTGAAATCACTCCGTCTGGGACGTGAATTGCAACCGGGCTTTGTCTTGACCATCGAACCGGGAATTTATTTCATTCCGGAATTGATCGATCACTGGCAAAGCAATAAAATAAACAGTGATTTTATTAATTTCGACCAGGTCAATAAATATCGGGATTTCGGAGGTATTCGTAATGAAGAAGATATCCTGATTACCGAAACCGGTAACCGGGTGCTCGGAAAGCCACTGGCTAAAACCATTGAGGAAGTGGAAACCGAACGGGAAAAAGCTTGGCTTGGTTAATATGCCAATATGCTAATGTACCAACGTCAACACATAGTCACACTCTATCATAACAATGGGAAACGACTGTTTTCCTGTTGGATGTGTTGATGTGCTCTCTTCTATTCGTTTTTTATTACTCTGATTTTGGGGTAATTCCTCTTTTCTGCTTATATCCTTAAAAAATTACGAATATGTTTGAAGAGCTTAAAATAAAAAACAGTATCCCTGAACGGAAATCAAACCAGGAGGGTAATTTCTACAATAATAATTCCTCAAAACCGGGAATGAACGATCGGATACGTGCTCTCCGTGAAGAGAGCATCTCTACCCCGGCATCCCTTTCCATCGAACGTGCCCTGATACAAACCGCATTCTATAGGGAAAACGACGGTAAATATGCTATCCCTGTGATGCGTGGGATAAACTTTCTGGAGATCTGCGGGAAGAAGAGTATCTATATCGGAACGAATGAACTCATTGTTGGCGAACGGGGCGAAAAACCCAAGGCGGTTTATACTTTTCCCGAGTTGACATGCCACTCGGTGGAAGATTTGACCGTACTGAATACGCGTGAACAGCAACGTTATGTGATCAGTGAGGAGAATATCGATACTTATCGTCGGGAGGTAATACCCTATTGGAGAGGTCGCTCACAGCGTGACCGCATATTCGACCATGTTCCCGATGAATGGAAAGCGGCTTACGAAGCCGGCCTC
Source organism: Proteiniphilum sp. (assembly GCF_034927365.1). GTDB lineage: Bacteria > Bacteroidota > Bacteroidia > Bacteroidales > Dysgonomonadaceae > Proteiniphilum. Next base: position 570,484 of record NZ_JAYFQD010000013.1, read on the forward strand.
TTTACCGAATTCATGGAGCAGCGCGCGCCTGGTCATACATGCATGGATGGTAAAATCTATCAAAAAGGAATGCTTGATTTCAAAAGGGAAATCGAGGAAGAAATTGCCAAGCTCGATTATTGCAACGATCCGGAAGCACTTGATAAGGAAGGCCAGTTACGTGGTATGGCTATATCCTGCGACGCGATCATCCGCTTGGCGGAGCGTCATGCTGAGAAAGCGGAGGAATTGGTGCAAAATGAGAAAGATGCTCAACGCATTGAAGAGTTAAAACGTATTGCCGAAGTCTGCCGGTGGGTGCCGGCGCATGCACCCCGTAACTTCTGGGAAGCGATCCAGATGTACTGGTTTATTCACCTGGGTGTAATTACCGAACTGAACGGTTGGGATGCGTTCAACCCCGGTCATTTCGACCAGCACCTGGCGCCATTCTATAAAAATGATATTGAAAAAGGTACACTGACCCGTGAGGAAGCAAAAGAACTGCTCTGCTGCTTCTGGATCAAGGTGAACAACCAGCCGGCACCTCCCAAAGTGGGCATTACCGCCAATGAAAGCGGTACCTACAACGATTTCACCAATATCAATATAGGTGGTGTGAAACCCGACGGTTCGGATGGAGTGAACGATGTTTCCTACCTGATGCTCGAAGTGATCGAGGAGTTGCATATCCTCCAACCGGGTAATTCGGTGCATATCGCTTCGGTAACGCCGAATCGTTTCCTACATGCCGCCATCAAGGTGATCCGTCAGGGGCACGGTTATCCGTCGGTATTCAATCCCGATGTCTATATCCAGGAGATGTTGCGTTCTGGAAAATCACTGAGAGATGCCAGAGAAGGAGGATGCAGCGGATGTATCGAAGTAGGTGCGTTCGGGAAAGAGGCTTACCTGCTGACGGGCTATCTCAATGTACCCAAGATATTGGAAATTACCCTATTCAACGGTATCAATCCGGTAACCGGAAAAAAGGTGGGAATCGAGACGGGAGATCCTAGGAATTTCAGATTCTATGAAGAATTGTACCAAGCCTTTTATACCCAGCTGAAATATATTATCGACCTGAAAATAAGGGTCAATCATTATATAGACCGGATGTATGCCCGTTATTTTCCGGCTACATTCTTGTCGGTACTGATGGATGATTGTATTAAAAAAGGGAAGGATTATTACAACGGCGGTCCACGCTACAATACCACTTATATTCAATGTACCGGTCTGGGAACGGTAACTGATTCTCTTTCAGTCCTGAAGAAACATGTATTCGAAGTGAAAGATATCCGAATGGACCAATTGCTGTACGCTGTCTCTGTCAATTTCGAAGGAGAAGAGTTATTGCGGCAGAGGATTATCAACCATACGCCATTCTTTGGGAACGACGATGATTACGCTGATGAGATTGCGGTGAAGGTATATGACGATATGTTCGACCTGATCGATGGTCGACCCAACGGGAAACAGGGGGGGAAATATCATCTGAATATGTTATCTACCACCTGCCACAACTATTTTGGCAACGTGATGGGTGCTATGCCCAACGGACGGTTGACCGGAAAAGCCATTTCCGATGGTACATCGCCTTCGCACGGATGTGATACGCATGGCCCTTCTGCAGTGATTCGTTCATTGGGCAAACTGGATCAGGTGAAATCGGGCGGTACGCTTTTAAATCTTCGCTTCCTGCCCAGCCTCCTCCGGCGCGATGAAGATGTGGCAAAACTAGGAAACCTTATCCGGAGTTATTTTGCACAGGGAGGTCATCATGTGCAGTTCAATATTGTGGATACAGCTACCCTGATCGCTGCCCGCGACAACCCCGAGGAATACAAGGATCTGTTGGTACGGATGGCGGGTTACAGCGATTATTTCAATGATATGCACGAAACCCTTAAACAGGAGATCATCGAACGAACCGAAAACGAATCGTTTTAAACCGGAAGTCAATGCCATTTCTCTTCGACATAAAACGGTACTCAATCAATGATGGCCCGGGAGTGCGTGTTACTGTCTTTTTCAAAGGCTGTCCGCTTTCTTGTCGCTGGTGTCATAATCCTGAAAGTATCTCTTTTAAAACCGAAAAGCTATATAATAAAAGCAAGTGTATCGAATGTGGATCGTGTGTGGCGGTATGTCCTGAGAATGCATTGACGCTAACAAAAACGGATGGTGTAGTTACCGATTTCGAAAAGTGTATCCTCTGCGGGAAATGTGCCGAAGTATGTCCTACCAAAGCGATAGAGATGAGCGGTCGGAACTATTCCGAAGAGGAGGTGATGACTGCCGTATTGAAGGAAACCAATATGATGGATGCGTCGGGTGGGGGAGTGACCTTCTCCGGCGGTGAACCCCTGATGTACCCCGAAGCGTTGAAACCCCTGCTGATCCGGTGTGGAGAGGAAGGTATCCACCGTGCAGTCGATACTTCTGGCAGTGTGAAATCATCTGTAGTAGAAGATATATTGCCTTATACAGATCTTTTCCTCTATGATCTGAAGGTGATGGATCCACAGATTCATCGTAAGTGGATCGGTGCGGATAATATGCTTATCCTGAAAAATCTCAGGTTGATTTCCGATCACGACAAGGAGTATCATATTCGAATCCCACTGGTGGAGGGAGTGAATACTGATGATAAAAACATAATCAATACAATCTCTTTTTTGAACGGGTTACGACGAAAACCTACTGTGGTAGGATTGCTTCCCTATCATAATATCGCCTCAAAGAAATATGAAAAATTAGGAAGGAGTTATAACGAAGAGGGTATGGCAGAGCCGTCAAAAGAGAGTGTTTCACGCATCCATACCCTTTTTACGGAAAACGGATTGAATGCAATGGTAGGTGGTTGATGCAGCAACAAAATATTATAATCATATGAAACAAACACTGGGAATTATTTTTCTGTTTTTACTCATTTTGGGTTGTCGGAATTCAGCAAATCAAAAATCGACACGATCTCAAGGAGTAATAGGGGTAAGTGGGACAAACGACCTGATCCAACTGGTAGATACTCCGGAAATAACTATACCGCCGGTTACCCTGAACCTGGATCCTTTTTACAAAAAATATATGAATGTAAACGGAATTCATGTAATCAGTTCGTGGAGGGTTCCTGATTCCTGCTTTTATTCAGTATATATCACCATGAAAGCACTCACCGATATGTTGCCAGACAAGGTGCTCGAGTCGATGACAAGCCGGGATACCCGGATCGGAATCATGGCAAGGTATGAAGGCACCACGGACATACCTGAACATGCTTATTTGGCCAATGATACTTCCCTGAACTGGGATGTTCGTGCACGGGGATTGGGAGGAACACTCGAGTTACCATTGACTACCTGTGCCGAGGAGAATATTTTGGCGTATCAGATAGATAAATATCATGCAGAAGATATTCTCATTCATGAATTTGCACATACTATACACAATGTAGGTATTTCACCGGTAGTTCCTGAATTTAACGGTCGTCTGGAAGCGTTATTGGATACCGCTCTCAAAAATGGACGATGGATCAATACATATACTGCCACCAATATCTGGGAATATTGGGCCGAAGGTGTGCAGTGTTGGTTTAATGTCAACGCGGAAATAGATAACGACGGAGGGGACGGGAAACACAATAAAGTGAATACGCGGGAAGAACTGAAATCATATGATCCCGGATTGTACGGGATATTATCCGAATACTTTCCCACCACAAACCAAAGAATCAGTCGTCATAAAACAGAGAATCTGTATAATTGGGAGAAATAATGATCCGGATTATTCACATCATATGAAACAGGCAATTTAAAAAAGAGAAATGAAATCGAATTACTAATATTCCTATAAATATTCAATGATATGAAACCTTTGTACACCTATCTTTTTTTCTTCCAGATCTTTGTGCTTTCTGTCTCGGCACAAAGTACGGACAGTCTATATCGGCTGGCGGATACTTTTCATGAGCGATTCGGCTCAAAGTACTATTACAATAGTACCAACGTGAGGGCGATCAACGATGCGCATGCTTTTGTCTATCTCTCACAAACCCCAAAAGGAAGAGAGTTCTACCTGATCGATATACAACAGAAAACGCAGAAGAGCGCATTCGACCAGGAACGACTTGCCGTATCCCTTTCGAAAGTATTGAATAAGGAAACTGATCCTTATAATCTTCCTTTCCAGCAGTTCAGGTTTAATAACCGGCAAGACTCCATCTTTTTCCGTATCGGTACGACCGATTATTATGCTGCTTTGGGTGATTACAACGTGGCAATGGCGAAGGAACAAAGCTGGAGGAGGGATACCTATTGGAGCACGCTCTTCAAGGAAGACTCGAAGGAAAGGGTTGCCTCTCCCGATAGAAAAAAAGAAGCTTATATCTCCGAAGGGAATCTCTGGGTGAGGGATCGGGAGACGGGAAAAAGTAGGAAATTAAGCGACGACGGCTCACCCTATGAGTACTATTCGTCGAATATCTACTGGTCGCCCGACTCCAGAAAGATCGTATGCTGCAAATACCGTCCCGGAGCGGATCGCCAATTGACATTGATCTCCTCTTCCCCGCAGGATCAGTTGCAACCTAAAATTGAAACCCTCGATTATCTGAAACCGGGAGACGCATTGCCGGTAAGGCGTCCCGTAGCTTTCCTTCTGGAGGAAGAGAAAGTGATTCCTTTTGATGTGCCTGAAGTCGACTCGCAATACGATCTGAACAATATAAAGTGGGATAAGGGAAGTGATTTCTTCACCTTCGATTTTAATAAGAGAGGCCATCAGCAATTTATCATTTATGCTGGAGATATTCAATCCGAAGCACTGCGTCCGGTGATAAAGGAGGAGAGTCCCACCTTTATTTATTATTACAACCTTTACCAGTATTGGTTTAAAGACAGTCCCGAACTATTGTGGATCTCGGAACGTGATGGATGGCGGCATCTCTACCTGTATGATGTGCTGACTGGAAAAGTGAAGAAGCAACTTACCAAAGGAGAGTGGGTTGTGAAAAGTGTGGAAAATGTGGATGAGAAGAACAGGCGGCTTATCTTTAAAGGGTGTGGTATGGATGAGAATGAAGATCCCTATCTGGAGAAATATTATACATTGGATATGAATAACGGGAAGATAACAGCGCTTACTCCCGAGAATGCCCAGCACAATGTTACTTTTACCAAAGATTATAAGTATATATTTGATCTCTATTCAAGAGTGGATCTGGCACCCACCATGGTAGTCCGTTCTGTGGAGGATAAAGGGAAAATCGTCTATAAACCCGAAATACAGCCGGATATTTCAAAAGTGGTTGATGCCGGTTGGCGGATGCCGGAAGTTTTCTCTGCCAAGGGACGGGACGGAAAAACCGACATCTGGGGAGTGATTATCCGCCCGTCCAATTTCGATCCGGCTAAAAAATATCCGGTAATCGAATATATATATGCCGGACCGCACGACTCGCATGTGCCGAAATCTTTTGCCGTGGAACAAAGGACCAGCGCCTTGTCCGAAATGGGCTTTATCACGGTGATGATTGACGGGATGGGAACGGCTAACCGATCCAAAGCGTTTCACGATGTCTGCTGGAAGAACCTCAACGATGCCGGATTCCCTGATAGGATTGCATGGTTAAGGAGTACTGCAGAAAAATACCCGGAAATAGATATCGAACGGATGGGTATTTACGGGATGTCGGCTGGTGGACAGAATACCATGTCGGGACTTCTGTCCTATCCCGATTTTTACAAAGTAGGGGTCGCCTCTTGCGGCTGCTACGATAACCGGATGGACAAGATATGGTGGAACGAGCAGTGGATGGGGTATCCTATCGGTAAACATTATGAAGAGAATTCGAATGTGGTGAATGCGCATCTCCTGAAAGGGAAACTGCTGCTGCTGCTCGGTGAAATGGACAATAATGTGGATCCGTCCAGCACCTTGCAACTGGTCAATGAGTTGATCAAACATGATAAGGAGTTCGAATTCGTGATGCTTCCCGGTGCCCGGCATACCATGGGCGAAAAATATGGAGAAAGAAAGCGGCGCGACTTTTTCGTGAAACATCTCTTGGGTAAGCAGACACCGGAGTGGAATAGATAGAGGTAAGACTATTAGAATCAAGACTATTAGAGCCAAGACTGTTAGACTGTTCCCCGGTAGGCTGTTTTCCATATATTAGGTCTGCTGGGGAATATTGTATACCTTTGTGCAAAATTTAGGTTATAAGCATTTTATGGTGAAAGCAATATTTTTTGATATTGACGGTACATTGGTCAGTTTCAATACACATCGGATACCCGATTCCACCCGGAAAGCGATCGAGATGATCAGGAACAAGGGAATTAAAGTATTTATCGCTACCGGCAGGCATTTTTCAGTCATCAATAATCTGGAGGATATTGAATTCGACGGATATATTACGATGAACGGCTGTTATTGTCTGGAAGGTAGGGATAAGTTGATATTTAAAAAGAGTATCGATCAGACGGATGTCAATAATTTTATCGATTATCTGCAGCAAGTGAGGGAGTTCCCTTGTCTTTTTGTCGAAGAAAACAGGCTTTCACTGAATTATATCGATGAGGAGATGAAGTACCTGATGCAGTTGCTGAAACAGGAAGAAATGGTCCCGGAGAATGGTTTGGATTATTACCGGGATAAGGAGCTGTTCCAGTTGACTGCTTTCTTCAAAGATCCGGAAGAAAAAGAAATCATGAGTCACTTACCCAACAGTTCCTCCATGCGGTGGTATCCCACTTTTACCGATGTCATCGCCAAAGGTGTGGACAAGGGTGTCGGCATCGACCAGTTCTGTAATTATTATGGATTCTCAATCGATGAAACCATGGCATTCGGCGATGGAGGCAACGATATCGAGATGCTTCAGCATGCCGGTATCGGTATAGCTATGGGAAATGCCAATGATGAAGTCAAGCAAGCCGCCGATTATGTCACCGATTCAGTCGATAATGACGGTGTCTTTAAAGCCCTGAGACATTTTGGGGTGATCTGAAAAAAGTTAATTATCAAAACGATATCGGAGAACAGATGAAAATATATTTCATCCGTTCTCCGATATTATTTTTATTCCTACAAAGATCTTGTTCACAGGGTTAAATATTTTACAAATTATCAGTGCTGATGGTAAAGCTATATCTGTATTCTTTATCAGAGAATCTATATTCGTTCAGTGGTCTGGCTCCCCATGAGTTGAGGCCTCCTACACCGCGCTGAAACAGATCCACGCAGAGGACAGTCTCCTTGCGGGGACGCACATCCGACCAGTGTTGCTGCTTCTTGGTCATTCCCGGATCGAGATCTTCCGGCCGGAAGCGGGTGGCGCTTACCGAGAGCGGTTGTGCTCCGTCCACCTTTATACCTTTGCCCGCCTCGTTTTGAAGCGTAAGCCAACGCACATCGGTCTTGTTGCCGGTCTCCTGCGGGCGATAGTAGGGATATGTCTGATCTTCCACGAAGCCTCCCCAGATTCCCATGAATGTATCCGTATTGCGGTCGATATAATTCTCCCACGGCCCGCGTCCGTACCACTGGAACCGGTTATATTCTTCTGGCAGGACGATCAGCACGCCAAAACGCATCATCTCCGGAAGATCGTCGCCCTGTCCCTGATAATGATAATCGGTAGTGAGGCTTCCATCTTTATTGACCGTGTATGTGATATCCACGAAGGCTTCAATACCCCTGAGTTTTGCACGGTACATGAAAGAGACATCTCCCTCATGTGGTTCTATCTTGAGATAGTGGTAAATCACATTATGGCCTGCTGCTTCCCACAAACGAAGTGCATACTGCTCCCACGATCCGAAATCATTATCGACGGGGGCCCTCCAGAAATTCAGGCGGGGCAGTTCCTTGAAGATATTTTTTCCGTCTACTTTTGCACTGATCAGTGTTCTTCCGTCTTTTATCGAGAAGACATACTCCTTGTTGCCCGAAGTGACGGTGATGTTCTCATCTTTCTGTACTTTCAACGTGCCACTTCGTTCTATTTGTGCGAAATAGTGATTGCTCTCGAACGTGAATTCTTCTTTGGCTACTTCAAATCCGGGATCAATAAATTCGTTTCCTTTCTTGTCATAGGCAAACAGATGCAGGAAATATTCGATACCGTTTTCAGGTTGTATCGAAGGTAGCTGCAATTGTACATCCTTACTACTGTTGGCGGGTACCTCTACCGAGAAATCACCTTCTGCTATCTTTTCCCCGTTTTTAAGCAACACCCATCTATAACCGAATGCGTCGTTGGTCAGGTTGATGAACTTGAAGTCGTTGATCACTGTCACCACTCCTTTACTCAGCTCTTTGGCTTCAAAAAGGATATTTTGGTACACCTTCTTCACGATATGGGTATGCGGCATATATTGTTGATCGGGTGTAATAAGCCCGTCCATACAGAAGTTTTCATCGTTCATCTTATTGTATCCCCCCAGGTCTCCTCCGTATGCCCAGTAAGAACGGCCCTGCTCGTCCTTGGTAGCGTATCCGTGATTGTACCATTCCCAGATAAATCCACCCTGCATGTTTTTGCTGCTACGCATCAGTTCCCAGTATTCAGGGAAATTACCCATGCTGTTGCCCATGGCATGTGCATATTCGCACATGATATAAGGGCGGCCGAGGTCTTGTGCTGCATCGTGTTTCATGCTTTCCCACGAAGGATACATGGGACAGATGATATCGGTATTTCTGTTACGTCCGGCTTGTTCATACTGCACCGGGCGACTCGGATCGCGTTGCTTGGCCCAGTCGTACATGTCGAAGAATGCTTTTCCGTTGCTGGCTTCGTTCCCCAATGACCAGATGATGACCGACGGATGATTCTTGTCCCTTTCCACTAAGCGGTACATACGATCCATGTGTTGCCCGTGCCATTCCGGGAAGTTGGAGACGTTGTCGGGACCATAACCCAGCCCGTGTGATTCCAGATTGGCTTCGTCCACAAGGTACATGCCATATTCGTCACACAGTTTATACCATAGAGGTTGTTGCGGATAATGGGATGTCCGGACAGCGTTGATATTCAATTCTTTCATTAATTGCAGATTGCGCATCATGATCTCCTTGTCGACCACCTGCCCTTTGTGGGTGTTGAATTCGTGCAGATTGACACCTTTCAGGTACACTTTCTGCCCGTTCACCAGCAATTGGCCATCTTTGATCTCCACTTTCCGAAATCCGATCCTGGAGGAGGTCGATTCGATGAGGTTACCCCGTTTATCCTTGAGGGTTAGGAGGAGCGTATAGAGGTTCGGAGTTTCCGCCGTCCATTTAGACGGGTTGGATACTTTACCCGTAACGGTAATCTCTTCAGATGAGGAAGCACCTATTGTTGTATTCTTTGCCTGGCGGAAAACGCTTTTCCCGTTTTTATCCAGGATGGAAACCTCCAGCTTGCGCTTTTGTGCCTGACCGCTATAGTTTTTTAATGCTACTTCCATACTGAATTCCCCATGCCTGTAGTTCTTATCCAGATCGGGATGAGTGAAAAAATCCTGTATGCGGGTATCAGCTGTGCTATATAAGTAGACACTGCGATTGATACCTCCCAGTCGCCACATGTCCTGATCTTCGAGATAGGAGCCGTCGCTGAATTTATGTACCTGGCATGCCAACAGGTTCTTACCCGGACGGATATAAGGGGTAATATCGAATTCGGCCGGGCTTTTGGTGTTTTTGTTGATACCGACCTGCTTCCCATTCACATAAACATACATGAAATTGGTACCCCCTTCAAAATGGAGGAATACCCTTCTTTCGTCCCATGTTTCGGGAATATCAAATGTCTGTCGGTAAGCCCCTACCGGAGAGTCATTCCGGTCGATACGGGGAGGGTTGACAGGGAAGCCGTAACCGATATTCACGTAGTAAGGAATACCGAAGCCGTTGAACTCCCAGTTCCCCGGAACAGGCATTTTATCCCAGGAACTGTCGTCATAGTTTTCATTGAAAAAACCGGCCGGTACTTCATTTACCTTCGGTACCCAGTGAAACTTCCAGATGCCGTTAAGACACTGATAGTAGGGCGAACGTCCGTATTCATCCGCGATAGCACTCTGCTCGTCGGCATAAGGGATGGCAGTAGCCCTTGTCTTTTCCGTATTTACCGCGAAAATTTCCGGGTTTTCCCAATCAGGAGTCTTATCCTGTGCTTTCAGATGGATGGATGTAACACACGACAATATTGTTGCAAGAATAAAGAGAGAAAATAACTTCATGTTATATGCTTTTTGTAAGTAATTTGTTTATCTATTCAGAATTAGAATGAAGTACAAATATAACATCAATTAAAATTTTATCTTAATAATAGGTTGAATTTTTTTCTCTTTTATAAATTCTACCGATTCGTATATAAATTCTTTCTGACAATCAAAGGATATAAAAAGTGCAGGATAACTTTGTAAATGAACGTGTAAATAAATCATTGATTATAGTGGTATCTGTGAGAAAAATGATAGTTTTGCCATACTAAATCTTAATTAAAATGGGAAAGGAATTGAAGATAATCAACATTACAGTTCTATGCCTCCTAATGTGTTGTGCTATGGCATTTCCGCAGGAGTGGAAACCACAGGAGTGGCCGGTTTTAAAAAGCTACGATATGGATCACCTTTTTCAGATAGCGTTGCCATTAGGGGGGATTGGTACCGGTACTGTTTCGCTGGGTGGCCGTGGAGAACTCCGGGACTGGGAGATCATGAATATCCCCGGGAAAAAATACAGCACGGTGACTACCGGCAATAATGCTCCATTTTTTGCTATCTATGTCGAACCGAAGGAAGGAGAATCTTCCACAGCCCTTTTAAGCGGTCCGTTATATTCCCATGAATATCTTCATTATGAGGGACGTCCGGTCAATCACCATGGGTTACCCCGTTTTGAGGAGGCTTCTTTTGATGCTGCCTATCCTTTTGGACAGGTTCATCTTTCGGACAAATCAATACCTGTAAAGGTGACAATCAAAGGATTTAACCCTTTAATTCCCACAGATGCCGACGCAAGCGGTCTTCCGGTAGCCATCCTCTCCTATGAGGTGGAAAATAGTACCGATCAATCGATGGAAGTTGCCGTTTGCGGTTCTGTCCGTAATTTCATAGGAAAGGATGGAAGTCAGTTCAGGACAGACTGGAAAGGAGATTATATACCCACAGGAGCCAAGAATAATCAAAATAAATTCCGGGAATCGCAAGGACTGAAGGGAATCTATTTCTATTCGGATAGTGTAGACCGGGAAGATCCGGCATGGGGGACAATGGCGTTGGTAACCCAAGCCTCCGATGGGGTCACTTTCCGTATTTCGTCGAAATGGGATAGTTGGAATAACGGGATACTCAACTTTTGGGATGACTTCAGTGAAGATGGTATCCTCACAGAGCGTGATAGACTAGAAGATCATGATCCGATGGGTTCCCTGGCGGTTAAGAAAACAATTCCTCCCCATGGCAAAGAAACCTTCACCTTTTTCCTTACCTGGAATTTTCCCAATCGTAAGGCATGGTCGAATACCGTTGTCGGGAATTATTATAGCCGGTTGTATGCCGATGCCTGGGATGCCGCGGAGAAGATCGTTCCTCAAATACCCGCTTTGGAAAAAGAGACACTCTCGTTTGTAAATGCATTATTACAATCCACGTACCCGGAAGTTGTCAAAGAGGCTGCGTTATTTAATCTGGCCACACTGCGTTCACAAACGGTATTCAGGTTGCCTAGCGGACATCTGATGGGGTGGGAGGGTGTGATGGACCGTTTTGGTTCCTGTGCCGGTTCCTGTACCCATGTGTGGAATTATGAAGTGGCGACACCTTTCCTTTTTGGGAATCTGGCAAAGACGATGCGGGATGTGGAGTTTAATTATGCCACGAAGGAGAATGGATTGATGAATTTTCGGGCGGCATTACCCCTATCGGAAGCCAATAAGGGCAATTCCGCCGCAGCGGACGGACAGATGGGCTGCATCATGAAAATCTACCGGGAGTGGCAACTTTCGGGAGATCACCAATTCCTGGCCACTAACTGGGAGCAGGTAAAGAAGGTACTTTCATATGCTTGGACAGAAAAAGGATGGGATGGTAATCAGGATGGAGTGATGGAAGGGCGCCAGCATAACACCATGGATGTGGATTATTTTGGTCCTAATCCCCAGATGGGCTTCTGGTACATGGGCGCATTGCGTGCTGCCGAAGAGATGGCGTTGGCGATGAAGGATAAAGCTTTCGTCGGGAAATGCCGTGATCTTTTCGAAAAAGGAAGTGCCTGGATGAATGAGAATCTGTTTAATGGAGAATACTACGAGCATAAAATTACAGATCCGCAGACTTTTGAGTTTCTGGATATGAATGATCCCAATACTCCTGTTCCCGCATTTCAATTGGGTAAGGGATGTCTTGTCGATCAGTTGGTCGGACAGTATATGGCACATATCTGCGGGTTGGGATATCTTGGCGACAAAGCCCATATCCAAACAACGTTGCAGAGCATTGTGAAATACAATTATATGGAAGATTTCAGCCGCCATTTCAATAATATGCGCTCTTATGTGATGGGGGATGAGTCGGGCCTCCTGATGGCCTCCTGGCCAAACGGGAGGTTGGAGGTCCCTTTCCCCTATTTTGCGGAGGTGATGACCGGTTTTGAGTACAGTGCTGCCGTGGGGATGATCTATGAAGGGATGGAAAGGGAGGCTTTGAAGTGTATTGAAGCTATCCGTAGCCGTCACAACGGTGCCAAACGCAACCCGTTCAGTGAACCCGAATGTGGACATCATTATGCCCGTTCAATGGCTAGTTGGGCCTCCATTGTGGCTCTAAGCGAGTTTCACTATTCTGGAATAGACAAGACAATGTCCATCACCTCCCGTCCTGGCACATATTTCTGGAGCAATGGCTACGCCTGGGGTCTCTGTGAGGTGAAGGGATCAGATGTAAGGCTCGAGGTAATAAAAGGCACCCTCTCACTGGACAAATTCTCACTATCGGATGGCAGGACAAAGAAACTGAAACATGTCCAGTTGGAAGAAGGGGAATCACATTCCATTATTTTCTGAATCATCAACGATAACCTCCGCTTGCAGGTTGCTTTCTTCTATCGCGGTATGTTTTTCCCGCTTCACCGTCATAAGCGGCAGGAAGATGAATATCCCAATGAAAGACATCATCAGTCCGCCAATGGTTCCTGCTGCCAGCGGAAACCAGAAGGATTCCTTCTGCGTGCCGACCATAAACGGTATGAAACCAAGTATGGTAGAGATCACAGTCAGAAAGATCGGGACGATCTTCGCATTCCACGCTTTCAGGTAAGTGCGTAGGGGAGAGAGGCCGGGCTTTCGTTTTCTTATCAGGTTGTATTCGTTGAGGATATAGATGGCCGCATTGATTGTGATACCAGCCAGTAGGATGAAAGAGGCAAAGCCGCCCTGGTCGAAATTCAACTTGAACAGGTAGAAGGTGAGGAAGATGCCGATAAAAGATACAGGAATGATAAAGATAACCGCCAAAGGCTGTTTCAGCGAGTTGAACAGGATGGATGTGGTGAAGAAAATAATGATGATCAGCAGTCCTATTAACCGGTATTGCTTGTTATCTTTTTTACCCCAACCCCAGGAGACATTCTCACTTTCCGCTGTGTATCCCATGGGAAGTTTTTTATTGAAATTCGCGAGCTCCCTCTCCAGGATTTTTTTGCCTTGTGTGCCCGACCCGATGTAATCGTATTGCAATATTAACCGGTATTGTTGGTTTTCTTTTCCCACTTCCATGGGTGACTGACTTTTGGCAATGTCGGCCACTTCTTTCAACTTATAGAAACGGTCGCCCACATGCCTGCCAAGGTTTTGTAGAGCCCAGATATCATATTCCTTTGCCTGTTTGCCGGAGAGGATAATATTTTCGTTTTCACCGTCCATCACTACGGATGCGGCCCACATATTCCTTCCGAAAACCGGTTGTAGGGACGAGAATAACTCGCCGGGTATAATGCGTTGGGCAGCAAGCTGTTCTTTCTTTAAATCGAATGAGAACTCCTGATAATCATCCTTATACCATGAGAAATTGGAATTGACGGTCACTTCCTTAATACGACGAGAGGTCGTAAGCAGCCGCTGTTTCAGAGTATCGGTCCAGGCCCACAACTCATCGTAGTTATAGCCATAGAGTTTAACCCTGTATTGCCCTGCAAATTCTCTCACTTCGTTGTTGAATCCATGATCCGGTAGCCCATATACCGCCCAACTTCCGCCGCCTAGTTGCAAAGCCTTGGTAACTACGTCGTTTCTCAATTGATAGGGGAAACCACTATGTTCGGCCTCCTTCTTGAAAAAAACATTGATTGAGGCACGCCGTGGATTCGGGATGCTGGTCTGGAATTGTCGTATTTCGGAAAAACTACTCAGATAACGCTCCATCTTGACAATCATGTCATTCATCTGTGAAAGGGTAGTCCCGTTGGGCATTGAAGCGGTGATGGTGAGCACTATTTCCTCATTGCGGGTGAAGTAACTGCCCTGGTAGACTTTCTCCACGAACAGGCGCATCGTCCCTCCCAACGCCTTGTTGATGATCGGTTTAATTTTCTCCTTGTAAGTCTGATGACCGACTATCTCATTGTACTTTAATGCGAAAGGAGTCTCTTTTTCAATCTTCTCCGGGATAAGGAAAACAGGAAGGCCGAATATCAGGACGATACAGACGAAAGATATCCATTTCCTGCGCGATAAGAGCAGGATTATCTTTCCATAGATCTGGGTGAACCGTATAATCATTCGTTCTCGGGAGAAATGAAGTAATGATGGGAGAATTTTCTTTTTTCTTTTCTTGCGAGTCCGCTTCCTGACCCCTATCCGTTCCACCAGGGCCGGTACGAATAACAAAGCGACAAACAGCGATACCATCAGGTTGATCATTACCACCGCGGCGAAATCCTGCAGGTTCAACCGTATCCGCTCGTCCAGCATGAAGATCATCGACAATGCGCCGACAGTGGTAATGGTGGCGGTCAGGATAGGCATGGCAGCCTTGTGGTTGCCTTTGTGCATGATATGATCCGTCATGATGATGGCATTGTCAATGATCAGGCTCAACGAAATAGTGATGCCTGCCAGTGAAAAGAGTTGTATCTCTAATTTGAAAAGATAGTAGAAGATGACTGCAATAGCCAGGTCGACGAAAAGGCTGGTGGTGATCAGGAAGAGGTAGCGCCCATTACGGGTTATCAGTAGCACGAAAAGGGTAAGGATAAGTACTGTCAGTCCACTGCGGAAATAGATCTTGTTCAGTTCAGTATGGATACGGTCGGTGGCATCGTAGCTGGCATGGATCTCGTAGCCCGAAGGGAGCAGTGCTTCTACCTCCTTCATCTTTTCTTTTACCTGTTCGTTTAGGCGTAACTGGTTGGCCGATTCTTCCGCCGTGAGGGAGAGGTATATCGAGTTCAGGCCGTTGATCCGGTAATAACCCATCGGTTCCCTTTCGGTATGATTGACCCTTACAAGCTGGTCCAGCCGGATAAGGGCTCCATCCTTGTTTGCCACGAGGATGGCGGCAGGATCAAACAGGTCTTCTTCGGCGGTGGACGCCAGGGTGATTCGGATCCACGACGGGGCGTTCCCCTGGATCCGGTTTTCGGCCATCCCTAGAAAATTGGTAGAGTAATATTGGGATATAGCCTGTAGAATATTATTGACGGTGACACCGGTAGACTCCAACTGAAGGTAATCGTATTCGAGATGCCACTCCATGGGGCTGGCCCCGGTTACCTCAATCTTGTACAATCCTTTGATCTCGCTCAAAGCAGCTTTGATCACATTTTCGGTATATCGCTGGATGACGATGGGCGTTGCGGCAGAATTGATGGTGTAGGTCATGAACGGACGTGCTGCCTCTTCATCAGGTCGGTTTACGGAGATATAGGGATAGGTTACTTCATGTGGTAGTTCCGGCCATGTCTGGCGGATGATGGTCGATACCTCAAAGCGTGCCACATCGATAGACGTATGCTTGTCCAGTTCGAGGGTAATGCTTCCCCAGCCGTTCCCTGATGTGGAATACATATTCCTGATCCCTTTGATGCGGGCGAGCATCGACTCCAGCCGTGAGGTGGCCTCCATCTCCACCACCCGGGCAGAGTTCTGTGGCATATTGAATCGTACGGTGATGCTAGGCAGGGTTCGGGAGGGTGACAACTTCACCGGCAGTAAAGGGATAAGTGATACTCCCACGATTGCCAGGCAGACAAACGCCACGATAATAGTGAAGGATGATATGTATTTATTCTCAGTCAAAGTGAAAATCCTTTATTTGCCGGTCATACTCCAGTCGAATGTATCCGTGATGGGTGTACGTTTCTCGAAGTCATACAAGGTGAGTTTCCGTATCTTGAAATAACTCTGCCAGTAATTCTTCAGCGCGGAGATATAGTTTCGTTGTGCCGATTGGCGCCGGTTGGTGGAAAGGGTAAGGCTGTTGATATCGGCTTTCCCGATGATAAACCGTTCACGGGTCTGCTCGTATGCCAGCTTGGCCAGTTCCATCGCCTCTTCGGCGCTGCGGATAAGATGTTGTTGTATGGTGAAGTCGCCAATGGTCATGATCACATCCTCTTCCAACCGGATTTCATTCTCCTGGGCAGTGAGTTTGGTGATGTTGAGATTGCTTTTGGCCATGTTATAACGGCCTTTCCTCACACCCCAATCCACCAACGGGATGGATAAAGAAAGGGAGATAATGTCCTGCTGCAATGGGTTCCGGTACGCATCCCTGAAAGACTCCGCCACCTGGTTGAAACCCACACTTGCTGATAGCCCGGCATTGAACCACGACTCAATCTTTGCCCTTTCCACGCTCTGTTCCGATTGGAGCACCTGCTGTTTCGAATCGAGGTATTGCGGATTGTTCTCCTTGGCCAGCCTCAGTGCTTCCTCTTCCGTGATGACCACATCTCCGGGATAGCTGGGCAGCTTTAAGGTAATGTGTGTCTCCTTGTCGAGGTTGAGGTATGCTGCCAGGGCGAACATGCTTCTTTTGAGGCCTATCTCTGCGTTCTTGAGGCTGTTCTGCGCATTCACCTTGTCCAGACGCAGTGTGAGCAGGTCGGCTTGTCCGATCGACGCTATCTTATGCCGTTCCTCACCGATACGGTATAAGGTATCGGAACTGGCGAGGTTTTCTACTGCCAGTTCATATTCGGCTTGCGCCATGGCCAAGTCGAAGAAATAGACGGAAGCCATTTCAGCAGTTTGTTCCAGTTGATGGATCAGTTCTTTTTGGGCTTTCTCGAATCTCACAGGAGCGATTTTCTTCTCCCATTTAAAAGGATTATATCCGATAAGGTTCTGCCGGTAGCCGATACGCATGGGGACGCTGGAGAACTGGCTGTAGGTCCGATCCCCCATATTACGGATATACCCCATCTCCGAGTCGATGAAAAAGGTACCGCCGGTGATATCCAGGTTTTGTTGAGCCGCCAGGTTTCCATAGCTATAGAGCGATTGTTGCCGGCGGTAAATATCGATGTTCTGTTCGGAGTCGTACCGGCGCGTATAGTCCCTGTTATAACTGACAGGCGTCAGGTAGAGCGAGAGGGATGGTAGCCGGTCGGCCTTGAACGACCGGTATTCCCAGTAACTGGCCATATACCTGTTCTTCGCACGAAACGCCGACAGCGAACTGTCGTTCGCCAGTTCCACCGTCTTCAACAGATCCAACTCTATCCGCTTCTGCTGGGCAAGCCCATTGTGCGAAACAAAGATTCCACCACACAGCATAATATATATCAGAATGGAATGTTTCATTGTCTATCGTTTAATTGTTTAATCGTTAAATTTAACTATCCATTTTCTTTATTTGTATTGTCACATTGGCATATTGGTCACATTGGCACATTATTGATCAACCCATCCTTCTTCCGGTAAATTGTCCAATACAGCAACGGTATCAGGAAAATACTGACAACCGTTCCGATGCTCATTGCGCTGATCATGGCGATGGCGAGTGGCTTCTGCAATTCCGATCCCATGTCGAATGTGAACAGGATAGGGATCATTGAGAAGAGGGATGTGAGTGCTGTCATGATGATCGCTCTCAATCGTCTCACCCCTCCCGTATGAATGGCTTCCATGAGCGGCATTCCTCCTTTCCGTAACTCGTTGATCAGGTCGATCTTCAGGATGGAGTCGGTGAGTATCACCCCGATTGTCACTACGATCCCGATGGCACTCATCAGATTCAGCGTATGTCCGGTGAGCCAAAGCACAACCAATGTGAAGGCTATGTCGATAGGTATTTCCATCAACACGATCAAGGGCTGGAGGAAATTCTCGAACTGGGATGCCAGGATGAAATACATCAACAGGATAGAAATCAGCAATATGATTATCAATTCCTTCAGCATTTGCCGATTGGAAAAGAAATTACCAGAGAATGTTATATCCCAGCTATTATCCTGTTTGACGGTTTCGCTGACCTTTTCCATCAGTTTTTCAGGTTGACCGGTGTGGTAATAGTAAATCGGGATATATTCACCATTCTTTCCGGCAATGATGGTCTTGATATCCTCACTGGGACTCAGATCGACCAATGCGGCCAGTGGTATGCGGATAGCCTGTGAGCGATCGGATACCGGATATCCATACACGAGTGTCTTTTGAAGGACATCCTGGATGGATTGTTGTTTGCCTGCAATGGAGATGGGGAGGTATTGCTGGAAAGAGCGTAATATCGCCACCTGGTTGTCCCTGAAGGCTGTTTTTAATGTCTTGGACACCTCCTGTTGTGAAACGCCGTAAAGGAGAAGTTTTTCCTTATCGGGAGTGATTACGAACTGTTGTTCGAAGGGGACGTTCTCAGCCTTCTCCCCCGTGGAAGTTGCCAGGATTGTCTCCATTTGACGGATCGCCGCCGGATCAGGTATCTCTTCCCGATTTTTTGGATAGAGTTGCACTACAACTTCGGCATCGCCGGTGTCGAATATCTTCTCGAATATATTTTCCGGTGGAGAGAAGGTCACCACTGCATTCGGATAATTGTGTCGTACCCATTCCGCTATCCGGGTCTCGAGGGATGCAATGCGGGAGGGTTTATCGGCTTTTAGGTATAACTGGGCTTCGGTAGCTGTTAAATCGTTGTCCTTGTCCAGTAAGTACTGTCGTTGTCCCACATAAGCCGCGTTTTCCAGTGCCTCGCCTTCTGTTGTCTGGAGCAGTTCCGCTATCCGGTGTGCATTCTCATCCACATGAATATTCTCATTCCACTCCACGGTGACGATACTTTCCACATAACTTATATTGGGCATGCTTGTCTTGGGCATCGCCCTGAAAAGGACGGCACAGAGGGGGACGGCAATGAACAGCAGCAGAATGAAAAATATCTTGTGATTAAAAACATAGTGGATACCCTTGTCGTAAGCGGGAAAGATTACAGCATCGATCTTTCTCTGTGCCACGGCAAAGAAACCGTCAATATTCTTATTGGCAAATCGTTCGCCGTAAGCGATCTTGTAGAGTACCGGCAACAGGATAATTCCGGTCAGGTAGGATACCAGCATGCCGATAGTGACGGCAAAAGCCTCTGCCGTGAAGAGCGCACCGGCAATTCCACTCATGAAGATGAGCGGTGCGAAAACGGAGATGGTGGTGAGCGTGGAACTGAAGATTGGCATAATCACCTCTTTGGTTCCCTTCTCGCAGGCATCATCCAGCCCATATCCCTGTTTTCGGTATTGGGTAATGATATCGGTCACCACGATGGAGCTGTCTATCATGTTACCCAAGGCAAGGATGAGCCCCGACAGGGTAATGATGTTCATCGATTGCCGGAAGAGAAAGAAAAAGATAAAGGTAGTGATCAACGCGGTGGTCATACTGATACCGATGATCAGTGGCGATTTGCCGTCGCCGAGGAATAGTAGGGCGACGAGGAAGACCAATATGAATCCGAGAATGAGATTCTCTTGCAGGTTCGAGATGGTGTAGTCGAGCAATTCGGTTTGGTTGCGGTTTATGGTAAATTCCACATCCGGATAACTCCGTTGGAGATTTTCCATTGTTTCATCCAGCGATTTGCGGAGGTTCTTCATGGTTTCGTCCGCCTGCTTGATAACGCCTAAGGTGACAGCCCTTTTCCCGTTGATGAGCGACATCCCCGATTCCGGCTGCCGTACGACATCAATCATGGCTAAATCTTTCAGTTGAAAAAGCCGTCCATTTTTCTCGATAAAGATATTTCTTACGTCTTCGGGTGTACGTAATAGGGACGAGAACTTGATGTTGTATTCATAATAACCATCGCGTACGATCATACTTCCCGGTTCAATATTATTGGCAGAAAGTACATTCTCTATATCGCTCAGGGTGATCGATGCCGATTCGAGCAGGGCGGGATCAGGCACGATCTGGAGATGTTTATACATCAGTCCCGTCATATCGGCCATGGCTACTTCAGTGAGTTGCTCGATACGCCGTTTCACTACGTTGTCGGCAAATTCAGAGAGTTCGAGGAATTGCTGTTCGTTGGTAGTGGAGTAGGGTATATCACTTTTCAATGTGAGGTTCAGGTAGAACACCGGCAGGTCGGTCGCGCTGGCCTTGATGACTCTTGGACGACGTGACTCACGGGGCAGGTTGTTCATGGCTGCATCGATCTTCTCATTCACTTCGATAAATGCCAGGTCGGTATCGGTACCGTAATCGAATTTCAGACGGATAATCGCCGATCCGTCACGTGTCTCGCTTTGGATATCCCTTAGTTTTCCCACTTGCATCAGTTGCCGCCGCACCGGTTTTACCACCGTATTTTCCAGTTCACGTGCCGAGGTGTTATCGTCCGAGACCTGCACTGTAATCTCGGGGATGGCAATATCGGGCAGCAACGATACGGGCAGCGTGTTGTAGGTGATTATCCCCAGGATCACACATGCCAGGAACAGCATTAATACCGATATGGGACGTTGCAGTATAGCTTTGATCATTTTGATAGACTTTTAATCAAGACTTTTAGAATCAAGACTATTAGAGCCAAGACTTTTAGAACTAGGACTTTTAGATTTAGGATTTTTCAATCTCCATCAATCTTATTGTTTTATTGGCATATTGGCACATTAATCTCCGTTTTCGTCGTCATTGGAAGAATTGTCAATCCTTTCCACTCCGTCCCTCTCTATTACATTCACAGGAGATTCGTGCGCCAGATTGATATTGCCACTGGTGATGATGATATCACCTTCTTTCAAGGTTTCCCCGGTGATAGTATATGAGGTGGCATTTTCCAATCCCGTGTTCACATAGTGCCATATTGCTTTTCCATTTTCCAGGGCAAAGACCACCTGTTTCCCGGTGCGCAGTACGACAGCACTTTTAGGCACCACCCACTGTTTGCCCAGAGAACGGAAGATGCTGACCCTCACGTTCATTCCTTCGACCATTCGTTCGTTATATGCTACCGAAGCTTTCACCTGAACCATTCCGTTCTTGTCTACCCAGGGATTGATCTCGGAAACACGGCCTTCCATCACCATGTCTGAAATGGAGAATGGGAACACTTTTATCTTGTCTCCGGTACGGATCAGTCCCAGTTCATTTTCAAGTACGGTGAAAGTAACCTCAAGGCTACGGGTATCAATGATATTACAAAAGATATTAGAAGGAGAGGAGAGGGTGTTGGGTTTTGAGAACAGGTTCGCGATTACTCCGCTTATGGGAGCAGTGAGTGTGGCGCGCTCCAGATTATACACAGCCATATTGTAATTTGTTTGTGCTGTGCTGTAACCGCTTTTCACCATGGCAAGCTCATTCACTTCAGGCGGAACGGCGTCCGGGTTGTCAAGCATGTAACCCTGACCGATCAATACATCCTGGTATTCCAGCCTGCTTCTGTCGAGAGCATCCTTTGCCTGTTTCACGGTGTTGGAGAGGGAATAGGTGTCGAGCATGGCAATGCGTTGTCCTTTCTCTACACGGGAGCCGTTTTTGACGAATATCTCAGAGATCACTTCCGAGGTAAGGAACTTGAGTTCTGCCACATTTTGAGCCGATATCCTTCCGTTACTGACCAGTTCGTGCTCAAAGTCGACGGCAATAAGTGTCATGACGGTCACTTCGGCCGTCCTGTCAGGAAGAAGTTGTTGGACTGTTTCTTCCGGTTGATCCTTTTTCCCCGGTGTGCATGCGGTAAGAAAGGCTATCATAAATCCTATCGCGTAGCGTGAGATTTTAGGTTTCATATATAGATTCGTTTTTATATTGTGCAAATTTATGAATAAATCGTAAGTAGGAAATTATTTCATAAGATTTTAATCTTAAAAAATAAAATTTTACATATTGTTTGTGATTGGCTCTCCTCCAAACTGTTATTGGGTTGTTTTAATTATTATTTGAACGTCACTATTACCAGTAGAGGGTTATCCTCTTCATTCATATTCTTTACGATTTTATTCTCAATGATGGTCTCTACCTGAACGCCATTGCCTTTCCTTCGCTTTGATATTCCGGCTTAAATTGCCATTTTTTTCATATATCGCTGTTTCTTTTATATCTACGTCATAGACATGTGGTAGCCTGTTCTCCTTAATCCTGAAAGATGATAAGGATAACATCATTATGGATAAGGAAATCAAAAATAATATATGAAGGATCTTTTTATTCATATGATTACCCTCACGTTTGTTTGAAAAGTGCTTTTTTTATACAGCTATGACCGTGTAGTAATTTCATTTTTTAAGCTTTCCGTAGAACAGGTAATTGTTATCGTTCTCATCAATGGAGTTCAGTAAATCTGTCAATTTTTTACGGTCCTTTTCCGTGAGTTTCTTGTTCTGCTCCAGTTGCTTTGTCAAGAGGTCGATCAGGTCTCCCGGTTCAATGCTCCAGGTGTAATATCCGTTACCGAATGCGGCCCAACTGATGGGTATATCCCCCATAAAGTCATTGTATAATTTGTAAAAACCACCTTTTAATGTTTTTTTATCCACTATGAACTTTGCGGGATATTCAGTGGTCGAAGTATATTGGTCCAGTTTCTTCTCTACGGTCACATTACCTATGAAATGGAGAGGCAGTTCCTCATACCAATGGATTTTCCAGGGTTTATTGTTGAAATCGAGTGTAAACTTCGGATCGAGTTTGTTATCCTTTGTATTATAGTGATAGATACTGTCGGGGCGTTGTTCGAAAAAGGTGAACAGGGAACAATCAAAACCATCTGTGTTTTTGTTAGAAGCTACCTCGTTACTGAAATCGGGCTTTACAGAAAGATGTCCGGCAGGAATAGAGCCGGTCATATTGCCTTTGAAGTCTTGAGTCCAGGCTACAGCAGGAATACCGGCAAAAGGGAGCAGGAATACCGACACCGTTGAATTGGCGGTATTCACGAAAAATTTCCCTTTAGGAACTCTATATTTCAGAGGTATAGGCTCCAATGCTTTCCCTTGCAGGTCGAAACGTAAGATTTTATCACTTTGCCAGGGTAAAATAAATATCTGCCCGGTTTTTTCATCCAGCCAGTCGTCATACACGTTCAGGTATTCGTTAGGCCCTTGTCCGTAAGCTCCAATGGTTCTGAGGAATTTTCCTTTTTTATTGAACAGTTTATATGGATTCTGTTTGTTATTTCTGAATAACACATAATTATCGGTGACTATCACAGAAGAGACACCCACGAGTGCTTCGTCGCGTTTATCAAGCCGTATCATCTGAAGATCTTCCACCAGTAAGCTTAACGGTATATCGACAGTGTCCTTCAGTTTTGTCAGATCACAGGAAATCAGTTCGGAATTACCGATAACTGTTTTTTTAGCCACTACATTCAGGTGGTCGAGGTTACCACGTTTCTTGTCACTCCCATAAGAGAAGAGGGAGAAAGAAAAGAAAAAAATCCCTACGGTGTAAATAAATAATTTGCATTTCATGTTCAACTATTTTTAATGATGGTACATGGTGACAAAGATAGGGTATTAAGTTGTATATGGATGAATTTTGAGGTGGACAAAAAATGATTATGGGATGTATTTAAGTGGTTTTATATTAATGTCTTAATATTTTCTGTAAAGCGATGTAGGTGGACAAATCAGAATACGTTAATCAATTTATTTGTTGTAAAACAGTATCCAGATTCAGGTTGCTATCTTCTATCCTGAATTTCTCAGTTTTCAACCGGTACTTCCGTTTGGTGATGGCAGCCTTTGAAACACAGTAGATATCCGACAGGTCTTGCATATTGACATTGATTTTCAGTAGGCAGCAAAAGCGCAGATCGTCATCCGACAGGGTAGGGACCTCTTCCCTCAATTTCTGTAAGAAATCAGGATAGGTCTCCTGTATACTGTTCTCCAGTTCTTTCCAGTCTTCACCGGTGATTTTTATTTTTCCTTGTGCGTCGTGCGGACTGTTTTCTTCCCGGTTTAACGAGGGAAGTTTATGGAAGAAATTGATCCTCTTGAACAGGGATTCCCGTAGTATTGCTTCTTTCTCCCTCAGGGCGCTTATCTCCTGTCGTTGCTTCAACAGCATATTTTCCTGTTGTAGGCGGAACATTCTGTTTTCGTGTGCAATCTTTTCATTTTTGCGTTTACTGTTTACACGGATAATATAGAGCAGTATTAACAAGAGAAGAAGGAGGAATCCGCTGACCACTAAATAAAACAAATGTTCTTTCTGCTTGATCTTTAATTGGTTATTTTCATTTTTTAATTTTTCTTTCTCGTATTTTTGTTGCATATCTCCCGCATAGATACCAGTGTAAAAAAAATTGAACAGTCCTTCACTGCTTTTTGACAGGTTTAGTGCATCGGTATAATGTCCCATTTTTGTTTCCCAAATACTTAAAAAGCTGTAAGCCAGCTCGGCCACATATGAATCGTCCCCCTTGATGGATAATTGTGCATAGTGACGCGCCGAATCAGACATATTCAGTTTGCTGAATAAGACGGCTCGTTGGAGGTTAATAGCAGGGATATCTTTCCGGTTGCGTTTTACTTCCTGGGCTTTATTCTTGTAATACAATGCTTCCTTTATCCGGTTCTCCGATTCGTAGACACCCGAAACAATATGAAGGATATCGGCTTCCATATCACGATCCCCTCTTTCCCTTATCCACTCGAGTGCTTCGTTATATGTGCTGAATGATTGCTCCATCTCCTTATTATGCTTATAAGCATCCGCGAGGTTTAACAGCGAGTAGATGACAGACAGGGAGTCGTTTGCGGCAAGTGCATATTCCAATCCCTCTTTTTGTGAATCTACTGCGGCCTGTGTATCTTTTAGTTGAAGGTAGGAAGAGCCGATATTGCGTTTATAACCGGCTTTCTTACCTGTATCCTTTCCTGCAGGGATGGCTGCGATCGCTTTATTGAGATAGTAAATCGCAGAGTCATGCACATCATTCTGGTAGTGATATATTGCATTATGGCGAAGGCTTTGAGAGAGGTTGGCAGAATCATTTTGCTCGAGGTAGTATTGTGTTGTAATATGGATGACCGAGTCTGATGTGAGTTTATTTCCGGAACGGATCATACTTTTTACAAAAATCAAGTTATAGGCTGCCTGGTCTGCATCACTCATCTTCTTTACATTCTTTATTTCCTGCAATTTGATCAATGCTTCGGATGGGATGGTGTCGGACAAGCGGGCTGCATCAGTCAACACTTCTGTATAATGCTTATGCCGGCAGGCTGTGGATAACAGGCTGAGCAATGCAATGATATAGAGGAGATGTCGTTTCATTGGTGTAAATTTTATGCACAAATATAACTACTTGTATCTGTGCCTTAAAATTTTCAGAAGAAAATATTGACAGAATAATAACTAATTTGTTAAAATTTTGTTTGATTTCTGTTTTATACGATGGAATTTCATTGTTTCAGTTTTCCATAAAAGAGGTAGTTGTTGTCATTCTCATCGATAGAATTGAGTAAATCCGTCAATTTCGTACGTTCTTTTTCGGAAAGTCCTGCACTTTCTTTCAGATGTTTTGCCAATAGGTCGGCCAGGTCACCCGGATCGACGTTCCAAAAGTAATAACCACGGTAGAAAGCTGCCCATTTCATGGGTATATTTCCCAGAAAATCATTATAAAGCCTATAAAACCCTCCCTTTAGCGTTCTTTTGTCCACGATATAATTGGAAGGATCTTCGGTGATGGACATGCTCTCTGACAGTTTCTTTTCAACGGTTATTTGTCCCAAAAAATGACGAGGTAGTTCTTCATAGGAGTGAATCTGCCATGGCTTATCCTTGAAATCGAGTGTGAATTTCGGATCGAGCCTGTTCTTTGCGATATTATAGTGATAAAGTGTATCGTTGCGGTCTCCCTCAAAAATAAAGATAAAGCAATCGAATGCATCACAATTTTGAGTGGAGTACACCTCGTTGTTGAAAGTGATGGGCACGGCGAGATGCCCCGAAGGTATAGAATCAATCAAGTTCCCATGGAAATCCTGTGTCCATGCTACTGCGGGAATACCGGTGAAGGGGAGTGTGAATACCGACACGGTGGAGTCTTTGGCGTTCACGGAGATCTGTGCCTTGGGGACCCTGTATCTGAGGGGAATAGGTTCCAATGCGTTGTTTTGCAGGTCGAAGCGCAGTATTTTTTTTGTGGTCCATGGTAAAATGAAGATTTGCCCCGTTTCTTCATCCAGCCATTGGTCATACACGTCGGTGTATTCGTTGGGACCCTGTCCGTAACTTCCGATAGTAGTGATAAATTCCCCCTTTTTATTGAATAATTTAAAAGGGTTCTGACGAGTATTCCTTACCAGTATATGTTCGTTGGTGATATTGATAGCCGTGAATCCCACGAGCGCTTCGTCCCGGTTATCAAATCGGATCATTTGAAGATCATCGATAAAAAGACTTAACGGTATATCTACAGTGTCTTTCAATTTGGTCAGATCACAGGAGATCAGTTCGGAGTTACTGACAATCACTTTTTGGGCTACTACATCCAAATGGTCGAACACAGCCTGTCTTGTATTTTTGCCACAAGAGATGAGAAATGAAATGGCGAGAATAAATATTCCCGGGAGATAAAAAAATAAAATACGTTTCATATCCTTTTGTTTTAAATGGTGTTGTATGTGGGTGCAAAGATAAGGAGAAGTGTGATCTGAAGATAAAAAAAAGGTGGACAAGAACTGTTTTATTTTTTAAGTCAATAGTTTGTTTATTAAGTTTTTATAATTTTCCATATGGATGTATAGGCGGACAATATAAGTTGTGGACAACAGGCTGGATTACTTTTTATATTTCATAAGCATAATCACCGGATTGTCTTCCTCGTCCAAATTCGCGGCAATTTCTTTCAGTTTGCCCTTTAATTCTTCATTCTCATATGCATCTACAATCTCACTGGCTGCTAAAGTTTGAAAAGCCGCAATTTTATCATTTATCGGGAATGAAGTCATATTCAGTTCCTGTTTTTTCAAATAATCTCCGTTGAGTACGGTAGCATTGAATATTGTATTTTCCTGTTTGTCGTACATTAGATCAGTGGATGGGAATCCCCGTCCTTTTGAAAGGTCGACTTCCATTTTTGTGGTTTTCATGAAACAATAACGATCGGTTATCGTTCCCATAGTGAGAAATATTTCAGGATCTGTAGTGGGAGTTTTTACAAGAAACGGGGTTAATGTATTCTCTTCGGACAGCCAGTTGTGCACGGTGTCGGATGATATCTCCACAAGCAGCCAATTATCGTGATAGGGTACTATCGGAGAGATACGGGTCGCAATTATCGCGTCTCCTTCCCTCATCATGGGTGATTTAAAGATTTCAAAAGGTACGTGTATGTTTCGGGTAATACTCCCATCCTGTTTGGATATAACCAGGTGATAAGATTGACCGTCCCGGTCTTCTCCCTTCCTGCGATAGATCCCCGAGGCATTGTAGCAAATCAGATTATCATTGTCATAATTGAATATATCCGAATAACTGGCATCTTTCGGATAGGCAAGACTTCTCTTGAAGTTGCCGGACAAATCATACACTAAGATCTTTTTGCCGGTTGAATTGACAAATATTTCACTGTTATCTTCATCCAGTGCAATTCCGCTGATAAAATTATATTCCTCGCCTCCCTGTCCCTTTCGGTTTATCTTTCTCAAACCTTTACCGGTTTTTCTGTCAAAAATAAAAATATCCCCATCGTTGATCGAGTTTTTTACCAATATGTATTGGTTACCTATTGCCAACACATGACCTTGGGTAATGAATTCATCATTTGTTTCCAGCGGGACATATTCCACATCCAGAAACTCCTGTAGTATCAGTTCCTTTTCAGGATAGTGGGCCGTTACATCTACTGTGATAAGAGTATCGGTAGATTGTTTGTTTCTTTCGCCGCATCCTGTCATCAAGATTGACAGAATAATTACCGGAATTAGTTTTGCCAAAATTACATTTTCCAAGTCACGCTTTACAGCCATAATAATTTTTTAGGTCAAAAATATAATAATTTGCGATTATGATCAAGAAACTTCGTCACTCGCTCGGTTTTCTCGTCGAGAGTTTCTCATCGGCAAGTGCATCATCGAGATAAAAGTCCATTAATGATATATATTCCCGGGGACCTTGACCTATTTTGTGGATATTATTCTGATACTTTCCATAGGTATCAAAAATGAATATCTTGTCTGACGATCTGTCTAGGATAAATATTTGGTCTTGTGATTTATAGATACGGTCGATAGTTCGTATAAGAGAGTTGTCGTTGGTTCTCAATGATACGATAAGGCATTCTTTAAAAATCCTGGAATCATCCAAGGCTTGATCTGATATACTAAACTTACCGATATTGATTGATTTGTCTGCTGTTTCAGTTCCCTCACGTTTCCCATTCCGCTGCTTATCGTTACCAGAAGCACAGAAGTAAGAAGTAGTAATAGAATTCTTTTATTCATTTTTGAATTTTTATTGATTAGTTTGAGTTCGATTAAGATTTCCAGTCATGAAGTTACTGGAATTTATTTTATAGTTTACTAATTTTCAAAAGAATTATCGTTCTAATTCATTTAGGTCTAAATAAAATACTTCATCTGTTCCCATATTGGTGGTATAGAGTCTATTCCGTATGTTGTCAATCCACATTTCATGGATAGGTTGATCGGTCGTTACCTCATATAGCCACCTGCCCTCCCAGTCGAATACATGGATGGTGTTGATAACCGGATATACATTGGGATTCTCTCTGCTTCCCCAAAGAAAAATCCATGAAAATATTCCCTATTCTAATTCATTTAAACCTAAATAATAGACCTCATCGGTGTTCATGTTTATCGTATACAGCCGTTTCCTTACAGGATCCGACCATACACGATAAAAGGATTGATCGGTTATGAGTTTATAAATCGGGTTTCCATCCCAGTCGAATACATGGATAGTGTTAAAAGACGGAACTTCAATGCCAAAACGATCATTCCAGGCTTCTTTTCCCCAATAGGTAGCATAAATATAATCATCGTCTGCATGTACGCAAGTATAATATCTATTCATTTTCTTCATATCTGTTTCCAGAAGAGAAAAATCAGGGCCGTTTCTCATACGGTAACCCACAACATCGCCTGTATTGGTATCCATAATATTTATTTGTGGAAGATGCATCATGGCCTGGACAATTTTAGAGCCATCGGGTTTGATAGCGTCCCACGTATAAAAAAAGAGGTCCAACGATCTCGCTTGACTGTTTATCACTGACTTTTGTTTATAAATAGGATAATGGTGCAACAACTTGTTAGAATAAATAGTTCGTTTTTCATAAAATGGAGTAGTAGCTTCTTCTTTATTCAAATTATCGGATGGTTTATAGGCCAACAACATATCTTCGGATTGATAAAAAGGGAAGAAGATACGGTCATTGTCATACGAAACAATTGTATCATATACTGTCTCCCCTTTTCTGACAGATTGGCTTATATTCCAGAAAAACAATTTACCTTCATTAGAGGCGTAGAGCATTGTCGTGATATCATTCCCCTTCTTAAAATGTTGAAATATGGTATTCACGGATTCCACCTCTTGGGGGCCTTGCCCTT
The DNA here is from genome assembly GCF_034927365.1 of Proteiniphilum sp. Taxonomy (GTDB): domain Bacteria; phylum Bacteroidota; class Bacteroidia; order Bacteroidales; family Dysgonomonadaceae; genus Proteiniphilum. The sequence continues at coordinate 600,490 of NZ_JAYFQD010000013.1, forward strand.
TTTCGACAAAGGAACCGATTTCATCCCCCGTATCCACATTGAATACGGTGAAAAAATGATTTGGAAAATCAAAATACCAACAAATTAACAGCGAATCATATGCTGATACCATTCCTGTGTAGGTCCCATCCAATGAAACAGATTTACTTTTGACATTTTTTACTGCCATACTATCGTCATCGAAATATTGAATATCTCCTTTGAAATAATAGCTGTCTTTGCTTTTATTTTCGTTACAACAGACAAATGCACCAAGGATAATAATAAAAAACGCAATCTTTGTTGTTTTCATAGGGCAGTAAATTGGTAATACTTTTTGTAAAATCAAACCATAAAGTTACTGAAATTTATTGCAGATCAGAATCGTTTTTCAAAGAATTTGAAAACCTAACTATGTTCAACACATTCTTCAGCAGTGATATGCCACTAACCTATTCATATTTTTGTTTGAATGCTGATTTTTCTCAGAAAAATTCTATAATGTATGGATTATCATCGGAAGGATAATTTATCTTATTTCTATATTTATCAAATATAACATCCTTGCATTCGGATATTTGTTCTGCGTTTGCATATAAAAGAATGCTATCATCACTTTCTCCTGAAAAGAAGGTAGAGATTATTGAACCATAGGAAAATCCGGTAGAAATCATATTTCCGTTATAATATTTCGTGAGATAATTTTTACCATAACTCCGTGTATGAATCCATATCGTATCATTATAGGTTACGACACTACTGATATAAAAAAGTTCGTTGGCTTTTCTGAGAAAATCCATCCCTGAATTTTCATAGAAATCAAGAAGTTGCTTATCCGTCAGTAATTCTTTTTTGTCTGTAAAGTAGCCTCTTTTATAGGTGTTTATATTGGAGTCGAAGGCTACAAAGGAATTTGAAATTCCTAGTTGAAAATTTGTACAATTTATTATCAATAGAAGAAAGTACGAATAAATTATCATTAAAAATTCCAATGTCGGAGGTGGCAGTATATTCTCCGGATCCGGGTCCTTTGTTATCAATTTTATAAATAAAGTTTCCTGCTTCATTAAAAACAAAAATTTGTGACATTCCATTGTCTAATATATAAGGTATCATTACTGATAATTATTTTACTGATAGTCTTTATTAAGGATAAGTCATTAGTCTCCAGTGGTATAATCTCTATTTTAGAAAAAATATCAAAAAGAGAGACTTTCTGTTTATCGTCCAGACCAACTTTTATTCCACCTTTTTCTTCCTGTTTTTCAACACAAGAGATGATGATCAATAAAGAAACAATTAAGAATATAGGCAAAAATATCTTTTTCATGTTCATTACCGGTTTAATATTAATTGAAGATATCTCATATTATTTTTTTTGATTTTTTTTCTTGTCGGTATTCTTCGCTTTGGGATTATTTGTTTCGATATACAACCATATATCTCCATTTTCGAGTTGTTTTGTTGAAATATTTTTAATATTCTTCGGTTTTATCGAGTCTGTATGGTTGATTCCTACCTGGATGCTATCAATGAAAACTTTTTTTATGTTGTCTGTCAGATTATCGCCTGATGCGTTCAAGAGAGTTACATTCGACCTTTTAGTAGGTTGATCCGTTTTGCCGGAATTTGTTTTGCCGGAAATAATGGTTGAATCCTGGTCGTTGCTGTAGGCAAGAAGGTTTGCAGGAATGGAACCTCCCAACACCAAGGCTAAAATCAATATATATTGTTTCATTCTCATCTGCTTTTTAAATCTTGAATTTCATAATGGCAGCTTCTCCTTCCTGTAGCACGATGCCGTAAATAATTCCATTGGTTTCGTCCACTGCAAATGTAAGCACTTCCCGGCTTAACCGGAAAGATTTTACAAAATTCCCATTCCACTCGAATACGAATATATTTTCTCCCCATGATACCCGGCGGTTATTTTCAGCATAAGTTTTCCCGGAATAGAGCATATAACAATATTTATCGGTGGCGTAGGAACTTTTGTAGCCCAATACACAGTTGTCGTCGAGTTGAATGGTATTATCGAACCTGGCTTGAACTTTGTCTCCTGTACCATATTTTTTCAATAGTTCGGTTTGTCCTTCCTTTATCTTATAGAATTCCAGATTATCGGAGTAACTGCTTCCCAGGGCAAAATGAGTCCCTTCAGGCTGTGAGCATAGATCTCCCTGATATAAGAAGAAGCGGGCATGGGCATTATTATCCATTTCTCCTGAAGGATAGGCTCCTGCATGGTTGATTAAAATACCTTGCCTGTCATAAATATGATAGCGTCCTTCATCGAAGAGGCCGATGCCGACTAACGCTTCCTCTGTTATGACAACATTGGCGGGACGTTCTTCGATACGAACAGATTCAACCAGAGTCAAATCCCTGCCTGAAATATTATAAGTACTAAGGATGCCGGATTGTATCTGGAATACATATAATTTGTTACGTGTTGCGGATAAGGATAGCTTTAGCGGACCGGAAACTTCACCCGGTCCATTTCCTATCTGTAATATCCTGTCATCGCATTGGTTATTTAATAGGTTTAAAACCGTGAGTGTATTCGACTCGTATGGATCACAAACAAATAGTAGCGTATCATGTAAAATTAACCTGTATGGTTTACCAATCAGGCAATCAACATTTATAAGTTCTCCTGAAAGGAATTGTCTTTGAGATAGAAAGTTATCCTTGATTTGCTTATTACAACCCATTTGGAAAAAAACAAGCATGATAATTATAAGTAATCTGGTTTTCATGTTTTGTTTCTATTATTCAGCAAAAATAGTGAATTATAGAAATAAAACAGGTAAAAGGAAAAAATAAAAGCGGGGACTTTCACAAGCTCCCGCTCTTGGTATTTTTTAATTAAAAATAGAAGTAGAGTTTTATTGACTAGTCAGGGGGTTAATTCCCTGCCTTTATCCTTCCTAATCCCTCTTTGGAGAGTTCCTTGTCTGTGGGGTTACCATAGTAGGTAACATTGCCGATACCTTCGGAACGTATTTTGAGGTATTCCGACGCATGGCAACTTACGTTACCGATTCCCTCTGACCTGACGACAGTACTACGTGCACTGAGTTTTGAGGTATTCACATTTCCTACCCCTTCCGACTTTATCTCTACCTTGTCGGCTTTGCCGCCAAGAGTGGTGTTGCCCACTCCCTGGGAAGAGATGTAAATGGATTTGACATCGAGGTTATCCGCCCTGAGATTGCCCACACCCTCCGACTCGATGGTGAGTTCGGGAGTGGTGAACGTTCCGTCGATTTCGATATTTCCTACTCCGTCGAAATCGAGCCTGGCAAGGATGGGAGTGGAGATGGAAATAAGAAGCTTATCGGAACTCTTTAGATTCTTTTTCTTCTTATCGTCCATCGTAAGGATCAATTTGTCACCGTCCATCCGCACATCGAGGATGTTAAGCATCTTTTCACTCCCTTCAGCCGTGACGTTGACAGTAGGAGACTGCCGGATATGAATGTTGGCAACTACTGATGATTCGATCGCTGTAAATTCGGTCACTTCAAATTGATCCGTTGCACGCCGCGACTGTGCGTAAGCGGAACTGCTAACGATAAAGAGCGCCGCAATTACTGTAAGTGTTGTTGAAGTTTTCATATTGTTTTATGTTTGAAGTTGGAACTTAGAACTTAGAAGTCTGAAGTCAAGAAGTTAAGATTTGACTTACGCCGATTGTTAATTGACTACGTCGATTTGCAATTCATTGTCAATTATCCATTGTCCATTGTCAATTAATAGAGTCTTGCATCCTGGTTCTTGGCTCTAAAAGTCTTGGTTCTTGACTCTTTGAAATCAATCCCTCAATAGTTCTAGTATCTTGAGGCGGAATGCATATTCGTATTTGGCTTGTGCATCCTCTCCCAGTGCCTGAGTTAGGTTGTTCTTGGCAAGGAACAGTTCATAGGAGTTAGCACGTCCGCTCTCGTATTTCTCTTCCGCGAAACGATAGGCTTCGCGGCTGGCTTCAATTGATTTCTTTGCGGCATCCCAGCGGCTTTTTGCACCGGTGGCATTGTAAAAGGCCTGCTCGATACGTTTTCGCAATTCGACTTTGGTTTTGTCCATCTCTATCTGTGTGTTGGCAATGGCGAGCTGGGCACTATGGATATTGTTCCTGACCTGGAACCTGTTGAAGATCGGGATACGCAGGTTGAATCCGAGAGAGTTGCTCATATTATTGCGCAACTGCGAATTGAAAGAGGTGTTATCCCTGCCGCTCATCCTATAATAGCCGGTACCTATATTAATCCCGAATGAGAGAGTAGGATAGTATTGTGCTTTTGCCATCAGCAACTCCTTTTCACTGCTTTCCATGCGATAACGCATACCCCGTATCTCAGGACGGTTTTGCAATGCGCTCTCATATACCGCTGCCGACTGAATAAGTGCAGCTTCACCGATCAGTACTTCGGCAGGCGGTGCAGTGATATCGAAATGGCCGAACTCTTCAAATTCCATGATCTGGGCCAGGTCGAGCAGCGCCAACTTGAGGTTGTTCTCTGCCTGTACACGGTTCAATTCCTCTTTGGCTAATTGTGCCTCTAATTCATAGAGTTCGCCTGGTGCCATCTTGCCGCTTTTTGCCAATTCGTTGCGCCGTTGGAGGTTGGCCTTGGTCGTTTCGATCTGCTTCTCGGAGATCTGCAACAGTTCCCGGTTAAGGAGAGCCTGCAGGAACGCCGTGGATACACTCATGACGATATCGTCATGCATCTTTTCCAGGTCGGCTTCCGACGCTTCCATATCGGCTTTGCGGGCATCGATATTGTGCTTCATCCTCAATCCGTCGAAAAGGGTGATATCTGTACCGATGCCGAAACTGGTTTGGGAGGAATTGGTATTCTGATAGACGTTATCAAGTCCTATAGAGCGACCGAAGACGAAGTTCTGCCCCACCGACGCGTTGAGATTGGGCAACAGGTCGGCACGCGCCTGACTGTAAGCGATCTCCCGTTGCTGCCTGCCAAATTCCTGCTGTTTGATATTGCGGTTGTTCTCCAGGGCGATGTTGATACATTGCTCCAATGTATATTTTTGCTGTGCTGCTGCCGGAAGGAGCGAGCAACTGATGAACAGGGCAAGGATAATAGTTCTGATATACATAATGGCTATTTTTTCTTTTCTTCAATGATTTCCGTACCGCGGATCTTGTCATTCTCATTCAACCCTTCGGTCACTTCAATACGGATCCCGTCCGAAAGACCTATTTTCACATGCTTACGTTCGAACTCCTGCGGTTTCTCGTTCTTCATCACATACACGAAAGCCGAGTCGCCACTGAATTCAACCGAACTCTCGGGGATGGTCACCACTTCTTTACGCTGATCCAGTATAATATCTGCATTGGCGCTGTATCCCGCCCGTATAAACAGGTCGGATGGCAGTTGCAAGGCGGCTTTCATCTCAAAGAGGATGGCTCCGCTCTCTTCAACCCCTTTGGGGGAGACGTACTCCAGCGACGCGGGTATCTTCAGGTCCTGGATGGCGCCGATAGTGATTTCCATGGGCATTTGCACCGAGAGCTTCCCTACTTCTGTCTCGTCGATCTTTCCCACAAAAAGCATATCACCCAGATCAGCAACTGATGCGACTGTGGTGCCGTCATTAAAATTATTGGACTGGATCACCGAATTACCGGCTTTCACCGGTACGTCGAGGATGGTACCGCTCACCGTAGAACGTACCAGAGTGTTACTGGTCTTGGCAGAACTCTTGGTGATCCCGGTGCGTACCAGGCTCAGGTTGTCGTTGGCGGCACGCAGTTCCTCCTGATCGTTCTTATACTGCAGTTCTATCTTCTCGAACTCCTCCCTGGAGATCACTTCACTTTCGAAGAGTTTCTTGTCCCGTTCATAATTGATCCGGCTTTGGTCGGCAGCCAATCGTGCTCTTTCCACGCGCGACTCGGCACTGCTTTCGTTCACCATGTCGGGTACTACCTGTATCCTGGCGATGATGTCTCCTGCCTTCACGGTCTCCCCTGCCTCTTTGTAAACCTCGGCAATGATACCCGACATCTGCGGTTTGATCAGGATTTCATTTCGCGGCTCCACTTTTCCCGTAGCCACCGTCCTCTTTTCAATATCACCTTTCGCCGCCATTTCAATCTTGTATGTCACAACTTTAGGACGCGATTTCTTCCAGAGAAATACAAAGGTGGATATTACCAGAATTCCTAACAACGACAATCCTACAATTCTCAATACTTTCTTCATATTATTTTTTTTAGACTATTAGAACCAAGACTATTCGAGCCAAGATTTTCAGAACCAGTACTTTTAAAGTCAAGAACCATAATTCAAGACGATTTATAAATTATTATATTAATACATTAATCACATTGGCACATCCCCGACACATCGGACTCTCCATTACGTTTCAATTGGCACATTGGCACATTGGCATATTGGCACATTGGCACATTGATTACTCCTCACTGATTGCCTCCACCGGTTTGATCATCATGGCCCGTTGTGCGGGTATGTATCCCGCCATGGTTCCGATTACGATAAGGATAAGGAGGGAACCGACAGCCATGCCGAACGATACTTGCGGATCCTTGAAGAATTGGTCACTCTGGCTAAGTGCGATGCCTGCCAACGACAAGATACCCACCCCCAGCACGATACCCATTATTCCGGCCAGTACCGTAAGTACCACACTTTCGCTCAGGATCTGTCCGATGATATTCAGTGGAGTAGCACCCAGTGCCCGACGGATGCCGATCTCTTTGGTGCGTTCGCGTACGGTGACCAGCATGATATTACTCACTCCGATGGCACCCGCCAGAAGTGTGCCTAGCCCTACGATCCATATCAGCGCCGCAATACCGAGCCCCAGGTTCCTGAACATCTTGAATTGCTCTTCGATGTTCATGGAGAACACCGCATCTTTATCGTCAGGTGAAATTTGATGCTGCTGTTTCAATATTTCCATGATCTGGTTTTGTATCACTTTTACCGGTACGCCCTCTTTGGCTGTGGCTGCCAGGAAATGAACAATATTGCCTTGGTTGAACGCTTGTTGCATGGTGGAGAACGGTAGTACGACGCTTTCGGCCGTATTACCTCCGATACTCACCCCGGAGGTGCTGCTACGTGCTACGCCTACCACCTGGAAATAGATACCGTTCACACGAACCTGTTTGCCGGTAGGGTCTTCCCCTTTTTGGAAAAGCACTTCATAGATACGCTCTCCGATGACACACACTTTTCTCTTTTCGGCGATATCGATATCGTTGATATAGCGCCCGTAAATCATTTTACTTTTTTCAATCAAGTCGTATTCTGGATAACAACCCTTTACCCGATATGAGCCATTTTTTTCTCCCCTGACAACGTTCTTGTCGACACTACCGCTGAACAGCATCGGAGAGATATATTGCATTTCGTGTACTTTCTCTTTGATTACGGGGATATCGCTGTTGGTCATATTCCATCGTCTCCCTTTTCTGAATCCTTTGAAGGGGACAGTTGTACGTTCCGCCTCGAAGAAGCAGGAGTTGGTGGCAAACCCTTCGACCTGGGAAATTATCCCTTTTTCGAGAGCGTTTCCGGCTCCTACCATCAGTACCAGCATCAGCATTCCCCAAAAAACACCGAAGGCGGTCAACGCACTTCGTGATTTGTTGTGCGTGATAGTGATCCATATTTCCTGCCACCTGTCTAAATCGAACATAATACTAATTTATTGAATTATTGGCATATTATTATTCCTGCCTCATCGCTTCGATCGGTTTCACTTTTACCGCTTTACGGGCAGGCATGTAGCCGGCAATTACACCGGAGATAATCAGGATGAGTGTGGCGAACAGTGCGTATGTCACTTCTACTGTGGGATTGGCGAATATCGACATCTGCGGTTCGTCGGATACGGCCTGTGCACTCGCTGCCTGCTCCATAAAGAAATTGACTGTCTCGGTCAGCCCGATACCCATCACCAGTCCTATATACCCGAAGACGGTGGTGATGAAGATCGACTCCAGGATGATGGATTTCAGGATGGATGCCGGCGTGGCGCCGATAGCTTTCCGGATCCCGATCTCCCGTGTACGCTCCTTGACCGATACCAGCATGATATTGCTTACTCCCACAATCCCTGCAATTAATGTGAGGATCCCGATGATGGTGACCAGAAGAGTAATGCCACCAAATATTTTCATCGTCTCCACGTAATCGGCCTGCGCATTGTATAACCAGAGTGCCTGCTGATCTTCGGGATTAAAATTTAGCCTGCGCCCCATTAATGCTCTGAGCGACTCGTTGAACCGGTCGTTTTCTTCTTCCGTCACCAGTCCGTCGACAGTGAAAGTAATCTGGTAAAATTTACCATTGGGATTGAAGATGGCTTGTGCCGTGGAAAAGGGGATATAAGCACTCGATCCGCCCCACTGTTCTTTTTTGGAGTTAACTCCTACCACCTTGAGCATCAGTTGTCCCACTTTCACATGTTTGCCCAGTGGCGACTCCTCCTTGAAAAGGAGGTCGGCGATCTTCTTATCCAGCACGATTACTTTATTCAACTCGTTGATGTCGAGTTGATTGATGAACCGTCCCTCTTCCGGTGCGATAACCAGTTTTTCAATATCGAAGTAGTTGGGCATGACGCCTCTTACCTGGTAAGAACCGTATTCATTCCCGTATGAGATGGTCTGCGAAGTATTAAATCTGGGGGTGATAAGGCGGCTTTCCTTTACTTCCTCCTTGATCAGCTCCAGTTCACTCTCCGTGAAATAGAGGTTACGCTCCGACTTCAATCCTTTGTGTGGCATGGAGGTGGTACCCGGCCATAGGCTGATGCGATTGATGGAACGGGAGCTGAAGTTCTGCATCACCCCGTTTCTCAATCCGTTACCCGCTCCCAACAGGACGATAAGAATAAAGATACCCCACGATACCGAGAGCCCGGTCAGGGTAGTACGCATCTTATTCTTTTTCAGTGTGGATACTATTTCCTGAAGCAGGTCTGTCATACCATTTCTAGTTTTTGAGAGTGGGTAGTGATATGTACACCATTATTTTTACGTGTTTCGTATTCGATCATGCCGTCTTTCAGGTGGATGATACGGTTGGTTGTATCGGCGACCGACGGTTCATGTGTGACAATGATAGTGGTAATCCCTTCCCGATTGAGGTTGGTCAGCACCTCCATCACTTCGATGGTAGTCTTACTGTCGAGGGCACCGGTTGGCTCGTCGGCCAGGATAATCTTGGGGTTCGAGATCAGGGCCCGCGCAATGGCTACCCGTTGTTTCTGTCCCCCTGACATTTCGTTGGGCATATGGTGCGCCCAATCTTTTAAGCCCATCCTGTCGAGATGCTCCAGCGCGATGATATTCCGTTTTTTGCGGCTTACCTTCTTGTAATAGAGTGGGAGAGCCACATTCTCCAAAGCGTTCTTGAAGTTAATGAGGTTGAAAGACTGGAAAACAAAGCCAATCATCTCGTTACGATAGAGCGCTGCCTGCTTTTCGCTCAGGTTCCTGATGAGTGTTCCATTCAGAAAATATTCGCCTGAATCGTATGTGTCGAGGATTCCCAGGATATTCAAAAGAGTAGATTTCCCCGAACCTGATGCACCCATGATGGAAACGTATTCTCCACCCTCTATCTCCAGATCGATTCCTTTCAGGACATGAAGTGAAACCGCTTCTGTATGATAAGACTTATGTATTTGCCGAATTTGAATCATATAATTAAATTTCGTCTTGGCTCAATAGTGAATATTTTATTTAGACCTTTATTCGATCTGAATGGTTACAGAATGGTCCTCTTTTTTTAATAATGCGAATCAGTAGTTGAAACTGTTCGCGAGTTTATATAGTTAAAGTATTTAAAATCAATGAAATAAACGTGCCGGATATTTGCTCAATCCGCTGGAAATCATTAACTTAGAAGAATAATCCCCATTATTTTTCCAG